>CAKUJD010000003.1 GCA_934661195.1 uncultured Muribaculaceae bacterium | reverse complement strand
CCGGAAAGAACAGTCTCTTGCTTGCAGGCGGTTGTGGCAATGGCAAGACCACATTTGTCTATGCCATGCAGAACCTCGTCAATCATTTGGGAATCAAGAATCAAGTGACAGGTCTGAACTTCGGCATCAGCCTCTACAATGCAAAAGAACTTGCCAACATCTGTAAAGCGCATCCGAAAGATTGGCGGTCACTCATGGATAAAGACATCCTGGCAATAGACGACCTTGGCACCGAGCCACGCGAAATCATCGAGTACGGCAATGTGCTCAGTCCCATCATCGACCTTATCTCCTACCGCTACGAGCATCAGTTGTCGACCATCATCACATCCAACCTCACACCACAACAAATCTCAGAGGTATATGGCAAGCGCATTAGCGACCGATTGAAAGAGACAACAGAAATTGTCCCTTTCCTGAATGGCTCATGCAGAGGCTAAAAATCAATAGTTGTTCATAAATGTCAAGCCAATGCTCAATGCACTCCTCGTATAGAGTGCACAAAGAGCACTGGCTTTTTACCTTTTCAAAGAGCTTGCTCGATACCGCTAAAACAACGATTTTGAAAATCGGTAAGCCTAATTACCGGTTTTTTCAAAACCAGTCGGCACATCACTTCCAATGTAAATTATAGGAGCAAGCTCAATGAGAGAAATTTATAGAATACCACATAAATCTATTCTTTAGCGTTACGTTTCATAAAAGTAAATCTTGTCTTGAGACATGGACGCAACGACAGGTCGTATGTTCCCATTTGAAAGAAATTCCTGCTGTCCTTGTTTGGATTCAGATTCTGATAGAAATGAAGTCCGCGTCCAAGTGTAATATCCCAGTTATTGCTTGTACGGATATATCGGTCATGCGAGTTTTCATCGAACTCATACTCGAAAGTCATAGAAACATCGTCCATGTCATCAAGGGTATTCTTTAATCTTTGGAGACTGTCGCTTATAAGAGTCGAATCTTCTGGAGTTTCGCCAGGTTTTGTTACAAGGCGGAAAACCTTGCAATCACCAATTTTCACAAGGAGCTCCACAAAACGAACAAGATTGGTCATTTGGAAGCCATGAGTCAAATATGGTTCCTCCAACATGACGATAGAAGCCCCTTTAAGGTATTCTGCGAAAAGGTCATCATATCCATATCCTGTATCACCATATTGAACATCAACCGTTTTTTCCTTTAGCCTTCCGTCTTCAACCGTTTCACTTGCAGGAACAACATCCAACTGGACATGATTAGGAGTTGTCCCAGGTTCAACATTAGTCGTTACAGGAATTGTAACTACGTTATCATGGGCAGGCTCTGTGAGAACATGTACATTAGCATCCTTACGAGGGTTTTGTGTTGCTATGCTATACTTGCTTTCCGGACAGTACACAACAACCTTTTGTCCATCCTTATTAATATAGGACATATTGATATGAGCATACTCCTCATCTGGCTTACGCTTATTCAACTGTTCCTTTACACGACGGCGACCTTCAATAGCATATTCTACAATTTCATCAAACTCCTCGTCTGTTGGTTGTCCAGTAGGGAACAACAATTTGATAAAGCCAGAGATGGTTTTCTGAAGAGCACGGTTATCGCGTCCTTCAATGTTGTCACCCTTTTTTAGTCTTGAATTGACAACGCCAACATAGTCACTGTCGTGTACAAACAGATAATGAAGAGCTTCCGACATGTAGTCCGTAATCAAACCAAAGTTATTGTTGTAAGCACTATCATCAATTTTGGGAATTTCCCACCCAGGAATATAGTTGTAGATACGGTCAATCACGGCCAGGTCGAAAGCCTCAGGCAATGTAACTAACAAATCGTGGTCGTAACTGTTGACAATGCGAGGAATATTCAAATCGAAGTTGCCTACAAATGAGAAACTGGCATAGCCAGTCACTTCACGTCCACGCGAGAAACGACCATTTGCCATATAGTCCTTCATAATTTGTACGGTATCAGCATCTTTGATTTTCATCTTTGCCACCTCATCAAAAGCCACATTATCCCAGAAGCCTACAGCCCCCACCTGCTTTCTCTGATTGTTGTAGAGCAAAGTTGCAGTTGAAGCCTGACCGCCAGACAACAAAGTCGAATAAGGCGAAAACTCTGAATAGAAATAAGACTTACCCGTGCTTCGTCCACCCAACTCTATACTATTGTAGTTACTCTGAACCAATGGCAAGAAGCGAGAAAGGATGTGGAACTTAAGTCGGCGTCCATCCTTATCTCCGTTAAGTTTGCGAGAACGTTCCGCCAACCAATCTGGATCAATACCAATGCTTCTAATCAGGACATCCATCCATTCGTCAGTCGTAAACCTCTCACGTCCACGGAAGAATTTCCGTTCATCGAAATGAGCAATCTGTATTGGGCGTAAGTCTTCTATAAAGAATGCATAATCATCCTCCTCAACCTCGTTGTAGGCCAAGGTTACTTCTGCCCAAATTCCACTTTCAAGAAGTTTTTCGTTCTGCTGATAGAAATTGGGATTTATTGCAATACGTTTTGAAGCGAAGTTTTCCATCTCAGCCCAGTATCTCTTTTCGCGTTCAACGTACTTAACATGAATTTTATCGATGAATTTGTGACGCTTTTTCTGTTCAACAATTGCCTGAGCCTTGTTCGACTCATCTGGACGAACATAGCACTTCTCGATGGTCTGCAGCACAGCTTTCTTTCCCTCCTCAATTTCCTCCGGATCTTCACTTGCACAGTAACGTGACAAAAGGAATTCCAAAACAAAAGAAGGCACATTGACTGCACGTTTGATTTCATGCAGGAGGTCTTTTCTGACAACTTTGCCAGGAAAGGCTTCATTGAGTTTTATATCTAATGCATCCATTGCTTATTCACTTTCAAAATTTAGTCTTAAAACAGATAATGTTGCGTTTGTTTCAGCATCGAAAGCTGTCACCGTAATGGTGTGACCATTATAGTCATCATCAATACTGATAGGTTGACGAATCTTGGCTGCATCTGCAGGTATATCCACAAGCTCCGTTACGTCGTTATAGAATTTTCCTTCAGGCCGACCGATGGAACTACCATCGTCGCCAACTACTGTAATTCGGATATTTACATCATCGGCAAACAAATCAGAGAAAGCGGTGTTGACGTCAATAATAGGGCGATGCATATAAACAGTGCCTTCGGTCTTATCTTTATAGGTAAGAGAAACACTATACTGCTGTCTTTGCTTTTCTTCCTGCAGCCTGACTGTTATGACAGGAACAATATTTTCCTGCAGCGACAGTCCTTCATGATAATACACTTCTCCACGACGGAATACGGTGTAATCTTTAGCATATACGAGCTTCATAGCGCTAATATTTGCTCCGAATTGTGCCGGAGTAAAGGAGAGGGTATCAGGAGAGTCATTCAGATTACCAGCAAGCATTCTTGATTCTTCGAGAACAATGTCGCTACCAGCAGGCTTCTGAATTTGATCACTAACACGGAATGCCGGTTGAAGCATGAAACCATGATCAGCCACGATGACAGCCATATCAAATTTGAGTCGTTTGCAATCTTCAATAAGACGTGCCAGACGAATCATCTCGCGTTCCATTGCTGCCAGACCATTCAATTTGTCATTTTCGCCGGCTGCATCTATTCCTACACTACGCACTATAAGCAATCGTGTATTGTCGTCTACTGCTGATGCATTCCAGTCTTCCAGCCGAACATCCTGAATCTCAACACCAGTTTTATTGCGCAGATAATCCACCCTGTCCTCTGGCGTGATTATTGCATCTGTTCCGATTAATGGTTGCAGCTTCCCTGACTTTTCTACAAGGACAATATCGTCAAGATGGTTTGCCATGCAAAAACGGGTCACAGAAGGCAGGTATGAAATACGCGGAGAAAAATCCACTCGTTCGCGGTAGCTACGCTCAATCTGCTCCGAAAAATTCTTTCCCATCTCAAAACGGAACGCATCAACCATCACAAATACCACCTTCTTGCCTTCCTCTAATGCAGGATATACTTTTTGTAAGCATCCTTGATTTTTGAGCCTGGGGAAATCCTTCAGTTGGGTGATTGACTGCTGATAAATCTTCACAGCCCGTTCGGTAAACTCATGGTAGCGAGTGTTCACTATCTCGGTGAGTTCTTTCACCTGCTTTGGCATGTTGATTGCTCCAAGCAAATCTGTGTGATACCTACGGAATGCGTAGTCAGCCATACAACCACTTTCGGCATACCAATCCACCAGTTCCTTCAGTGTTCCGTCGGATTTGATGCCATGATGAATGCATGCCATTAGCGTTAGCGTATGCTCAGCTAACTTCCAGAACGTAGCAACCTCCAAATCTTCCTGACACCAAACATCCGAAAGATTCTTTTTACATAATACAGAGGCATCGTCTTGTTTTCCTTCTTTCAAGTAGGAAATGAAGCGGTCATACTCTACGCTATTTTCAAAACTGAATGTCACGCGATCGCCTAAATGCTTTGCTTTTGCAAATACCTCCTGCAGGTTCAACTGCTCTGCAACTTTATTAGCCATGCGGACATAAGTTTCCCTGAGGTTTATCTGGTTTCTGAGTTTATCACAAATCAGATATACCTTCTCCTTCATCTGTTCGGGTGCCATTGCTACACTATTCAGATTATCGGGTAATGCCTCCGGCAAGTCAAATACAAACTCACTGAAGAGTAGATATGCCCACAATTTGAGTTGCACATCCTTTAGGGTTACTCCATTTGAATCCAATCCTGGATATTGAGCAGTAGCAAAAACTTTCCATTCCTTGAGCCACTTCATATCAGAGCACTGGGTCTGAGAAAGTAAGCCAACTGTCATCTCTGCGAAGCTTTTGCCTGATGTCAACTGCTCAAGCTCAGGATATGCAGCACCATCGAGCAAGGCATTGATCATGTTGAATGATGTTGAACCTTGTTCGAACAGCTGGTCCAGTTCCTTCTGCTTGGCAGGAAGAAATGTCCTGCAAATGTTTTCATAACCATCCTGTGGACCGTAAGGAAATACCTGCCCACTCTTGAAAAATGACATAAAAGGCTCTTCCACCCAATCTCGGTTATTGGTTGGCATTGAACGCTTACGATATATTATCATTCTCGAATCCTTGTTCAATGAGAGCTCATTGCACCAGAAATGAGATGCTGACAATCTTGCGTTTAGCAGTCCCTTCGTGGTATCAATCACCTTAATGCCCTTCTCCTTTGCCAAAGGCAGCAGGTCGTAATAGATACCATCCTTGTCATATATTGTTAACACCGGTGACTCTGGCTTCATCTTGGCCAGCCAGTGATCGAGTATGTATCCTTGTATGTCCATAGTGATTCAAATATTAAACTGGATCTGTAGCATTTTGCGGATTTCTTGGAATCGGCTCATAGTTATTAGCAGAATCGAAACATTCCTTAGCGGTTCCGGGAAACTGTTCTATCAATTCTTTGCGAACCTCAGGGTGACCTTTGAATATCGTAAACCAGATAGACCAACAGCCATGCCCTTTGACTAAATCTATTATTGTTTCTACATCAACCTTTTTGTTTTCGTATTTGGATAGGTAATGCATGGCAAGATTCCATTTCTCTGTTCTTACAAGCCAACGTTTATCTTTGGGCCGCGAATCCATCGGACCTTTATTTAATCCTACTAATTTACGAAGAGCCTCTGCATTAGCAAGGGATTTGCCTGTTAGATTTGGGTTCACATTTACTACTCCTCCTGCTTTATATTGAAAAGAGAGGAAAGTATTATTAAGATGTGGTAAATGGCATTCGCCATAAACTACATTTTTGTCACCCTTATTATCAAGGCCGTTACAGGTCGCACATGATAGCAGAAAGTTTTCCCATTTAGTCTCCAAGGCTGCATACGGATAATTGCCATTTTCGTCCTTGTACTTCTTGGCTTGAATATGCTCAACGGCAAGTTCTCTTTCGTCATCAAATGCCTTTTCACAGTATGAGCACATGCAGCCTAAGTTAAAGACCAAATGTGGTTTTGCATCTCTATAATTAGGATGATAGTCTGTTTTAATAGTCAATGAACTACCATCTCCACAGGGATACTTGCCTGGAGCGAGTTTTACGACTGGTCTCATTGTGAATTCCTTTCTGCTTTAAGTAGTGCGACGTATGCAGGATCATCGGAAAATTCTGCTTCAATGGCATCCAGTTCCTTCTTTACATTTATCGCTTCCTCAGACTTTTCTTTATCCTCCTTTACAAGCTGATAGTATTTTTCTGCCATATCCAGCATTTTCTTGTACTTGGGGAATCTATCTGTGTCCATATTCATTTCTGTCACAGCAATGTCTTCGATACTTCTCATTTGCGGATTAGAACCTTTTTCTCCATCAAGGGTAATGACGCTTTGGCTATTCACACTCTGCACGATAAACGGAGAGTGGGTTGTTACGATGAATTGCATCCTTGGGAAGGCATTCTGTAAATCCTGAAGCACGTGCTGCTGCCAGTGAGGATGAAGGAAGAGATCAATCTCGTCAATCATAATGATACCAGGAGTACTCCTAACCGCTTCTACCCCAATAAATCCATTGAGTTGAATACAACGATAGGCAATCTCTGCACAGATATTGATCATAGCCTTAAAACCGTCGCTCATCATGTCATAGGTCAACCAATAAGGTTTCGGATCTTTTGTCATTTGAACTATGGCAGCGAGTTCATTATTCTTTGTATCAATTCTAAACCCTTTGATTGCAGGTATAGCATGTGCAATCGCTTCAAAAAAGGCTCGGTCTGTTCCCTCGAACTCTGCTCCTTTTTTGAGGCTAAAATTGTATTTATAAATCCAATTAAACGCACTTTTAAAGTCTACCTGCTGACCATCAAGCGAACATTTATATGCCTTTTCAAGTTTTGATTCACGTGCACGCGTTTTCTGCGCCTTACGATAATTCTTCTCAAGACGATTGCTTCCAAAAGCTAAGAATAGAGGAAATACGGAATTCTTGTGGGTCGTATCTGCAGAAATTCTTTCCTTCTCCATAGCCGCCACCTCTAACATCAACTCATTAGCGTTTCTCTTGGATATACTGTTACTTGAGCGTGTCCATGAAATTGAATGGACTTGATCGTCATGACTAAAATCATCAAGATTATACACAGTAGCAAAGAAATCAGCATTTACAGAAATCTCAGGTTTACCCGTATCCTGTATAAAATCCTTATTTGCCTCACTGTATCTCTTCACATAGTCAGTTGATAAGAAATTTCTACTGAATGCCTTACCTCCAGGAATGATCTTCAGTGCCTGTAGATATGCTCCGAGAGCAATCTGCACGGCATGAAGCAGAGATGTCTTACCAGTTGTGTTATCACCTAGGATTACATTCATCTTAGGGTCAAATTCAAAGCGCCTTTGCTCGATGAAGCCTCTGAAGTTTTTTATGGTTATATCATTTATTCTCACGATGACAATGTATTTTCAAGTTAATCTAAATTCAATTCTCTCTGTATGGCATCTGCCTTTTTCTTTCTCGGCTTCTTCTCCTTGGGCTTGTTCTCACAGAGGTGTTCCAGTCCGTGGGTCAATGCCATGCACCAGTCTTTCTTTGCCTTTTGGGTCACTCGGGCTGGATACATGCTCATGGCAAGGTGGCTCCAGTCGTAGTCGCCTTTCGCCAACAGTTCCATGTTCTTCTCACATTCTGCTCGCCACAATCGGCTGGCTGCAAGATTTTGCAAGGGGGCTGCCGTCACGGGCACGCCGTCGTCGTGGCATGGCACATAGCCAGCTTCAATGATGCAGTTCAGCTTTTCCATCATGCCATCCACCTGTTCTTGCTCTGCGCGCACCTGCGTTTCTTGCGTCTTGTCGTGGATGGCAAGAGCTGCATTCAGACGTGTGCGCAACTGCTCTCCCTTCTCACGCAGCTGGATAATGAGCTGCGGCAAAGTGTTCTTGCTGAGCTTGGGATAATACACCCAGTAATCCACCGTGCCGTCTGCCGAGGCAAGGAGCCAGTAGATAGGTGCCTTGCGGCGGCTCTTGGTATAGCGTTTGAAGTGGTAGTCGAAGAAGCCTGTTGGCGATGAGAGGTAGGCTTGCAGACTCTTGCAGCCTATCAGTTGGCAAAGTTCGTATTCTCGGTCGTCGGCACGGTCGCCCCACAGCCAGGCCATCACCTCACGCACATGGCTTGCCAGGCAGAGCGGACTCTCTGCCTCATTGGTCAGGATGCCGTCGGTAGGTACGGCAAGCTCCGCAGGACAAGGCTCTTCGCCTTGGCTTACCACAGGCATGAAAGGCAGGGCATCGAATACGTCGCCAAACTCTGGGATGGTCTTCTCGCCCTTGGCATAGGCGGTGTTCCATCTGCCGAAAGCCATGCCCACCAGCTCCATCACGATTTCCTGCGCCATCGTCTTCTTGTCGATGATGTTCTGACAGCTGGCACCGTCTATCGACAACAGTTCCTCGTATGGGCGGCGAACCTTATAGTCGTTCAAGGTCTGGCGGAACTCGCTGCCTCGGTCGATGTCTGCCAAGTCCATCCACAGGTCATCGTTCTCCTTGACGAGTTCGGTATATTGGGTGTAGTCAGCGGTCAACTGTTCTTGCATCTTGTCAAGCCCTGCCTCAATGCCGTCCTTTAAGTCCATCTGTGCCAACAAGCCATGATATTCCAAGTTGGTTTCGTCCAAGCTGAACCACTTGCGCTTGATGGTGATAATGGCATTGACGATATGTTCGATGTCGGATTGGCGAGTGGCATAGTCGGGCATGGGGAGGAGGTTGACGTTGCCGCTTATTTTATGCTGACCTGTATATAAATTTATTGAATATTGCGCCAAAATAGAATTGGTAAAACCTAAAATTAAATAACTTGCAATAGAAGATTCAGATGGGATAGCCTGACCTTCACGCGAAAACAGTAAACCTTTTTTAAGGATATGGGTATCTAATATTTCACCACGCTTTCCATACCCCACTCCACCAATCTTATGCAATTGAGGATTACGATAGCTGAAATCCTGATCCGCTTCTAAAATAGGTATGTTCCAAAAAGTAAAATCATTATATGTGGTATAAAACATGGAGAATCCTCCACCATTATAATAATGACAGAAGTTACTTGTCTTTACAAATTCATAATACTTTCTTAAATATATACCTGCAGGAATATGATGACCTTCTTTTGCTGGAAGCCCCTTCTCTTTTATATTTGACTTTCTAAATAATTTTAAAATGGTCTCATCAAAATCATATCCAATCACTGTATTCGGCAAATTATCAAACTCCACCGACTTCGCCACATACGTCCACTTTGCCTTTTCCCCTCTATTACAAGTTCTTATCAAAACAGAGAGTTGTTCATCTTTTTCCTCAGGTTTTACATCCTGCACATCCATAAACACACCCTCCACATCCGAGCAAAGTTTGTTCAGCACTAACGTGGAAGTCTCTACGCTTGCATCCAACACGCCCCAGCCCGTATCAGCACAAGCCGTGATAAAGCCACAAAGATTACGACGGCGGAACGCCTCGTAGCTGGATTTTATCATCACAGTACGGTCAAAGATAGCCCCTAACTTGCCATCCACGTCCAGCATCTCCTGCATACGGTCGAAGAAGGCGCAAACCAAGTTCTTGCTCCACGCAGGATAGTTGTCGTTAAGATATGCGCTGGTATGCTCACTTCCCTCGCCGAACGGAGGGTTCATGACGATGCAATCGAATCGTTTCTGACACAATTCGATAAAGGCGAAGCCACGTGTGGCATCCTCCGAGAAGAGCGCATTCTCATAGCCCTCCTCCTCGCTCAATTTAGCAGACAACTGCTGAAGAGCCATTTTGAGTCGCTCCTTAATTTCTCGAAAGAACTCATCCTTGTTTTCTTTAAGAACACGGCGAGCCTCATTCTCCATCTCAATTTTGGCTTTCTCCTCGTCTGTAGTGAACAAGTCGGCATAGCGGTATTGATTGACCTTTGTCCAGTTCTTACGTAGATATTCTATCTCTTCTGAAATTTCCTTCTCCATTTTGAAGAGCAAACCAGCCTCACCTACAAACTGCATCTTATCCCAAATCTTCTTGATAAGATTCTGCATAGGCTTGTCAAGCTCGTCCATAAGACCCTTGAGCAGACGCTTGTTGCCCGGCATAGCCTCAGCCAAAACCAGGTTGCTCTTGCGGATGAGAGGACGCTCACCGGCAGGAATGCCCATCTCGCCATAGCTACGCTGGGCACGAAGCCAGAGGCTAAGCGCAGCAAGCTGAAGGGCACGAGGGTCTATCTCGCAACCGAATATGTTGTTCTCAAGGATGAGTTTCGGCACTTCACGATGGAAGCTGTCCCTTGTATGTATTTCGCGATATTTTATGAGAAGCTCCGGATAATTATCCCATGCGTCCATATAGATATACTCATACACCTCGTAGAGATAGAGTCCGAAGTGCATGGAGCCACAGGTAGGGTCAAGCGAGAGGATCTCGGTAGGTTCCTTCAGCTTACGCTCCTTCAAAGCCTCATCTGGGCGACAAGTCATATAATGGCATTGCTCCTCACCTATGCGGCTCTTTCCTTTGGTCATCTCATACCAGATGCGGCCAAGCGAATTGTCAGTAAGGAATCTGACAATATACTCAGGTGTAAAGAACTGGTTGCGCACAGCCATCTCGCGGCTATTTCGCGGCTTGTTGCTCTCCTCGCGCATCTTGCGACGCTCCTCCAGAGAGTTGTAGTCCTGAAACATCCATCCAAGGGTTTCATCCTCCATCCAGAAGTTGACAGTAATGCCATTCTGCTCGTCATACCACTCGCTGAGCTGGGTGTCGTTGATGAGGTCGAGCAGTTTTAGCAATGTGTTCTCGTCGGGGAATACCAACCCGTAAGGCGAGAAACGATCAAAGACGGCAGGAAGTTCAATGCTAAGTTCGTCAAAGATGCTATGCAGATACCACTTGTAACGATTGTATTTTGGCATAGCCGTCTGCTGGGCAATGGCATCATAGCTCTGAAAACCTACAGAGTCGTAGCCGGCTCTAACGCTCTCAAGAATCAAGTCACGTTCCTCACACATGCGAAGGGCGCAGAAGCGGTTAAGTTGGGTAAATGCCTGTTCCGCTATAAGCTGAGCCACAGCAAGGCGCTCCTTGTTAGCCTCTGTTTCCGGGAGTGCTGCAAGGAGGTGTTTCATACGTTCACGAAGCATACATGCCGTATGGACAATGTCAGTATCTTGATTGGCAAGTTGCTCTACAGGAATGGTGTGGCCATCTGCCCATATGCCATAGTACTGTTGAAGCAGCTCTGTTACGTTCTGCATCAACAGGTTCTTGGCTGAACTGACGAACCGTTCCAGCACTTTCTTTGCATTTTGAGAAATCATAACTATCTCTTGAATTTGATTATTCATTTATATTGAGAACCACAGGGTTGTTGTCATCAACCGTTGCCAGAAGTTTGGTCAACTCATCAATGATAGCTTGGAGATCAGCCTTTGTTGTAATTCTCTTTTTGAACTTAACATGACTTACCTTAATACCAGGATCTTGTACAGCGCCGTCTTCACCGTTTCCTGGTTCTTCTTCTCCATGAGTGACATGTGGTTCCGGATCGGCAGGAGGAGTCACAACCACGGCTGGTGCATTTGACTTAGCCTGATTGCGCACACGATTCTTGATGGCATCAACATTGTTCATCTTGTAGCTGACAAAGGTATTAACCATCTCGCGCAGTCCTTCAATAGTGTTGCTTCTGCAATCTATATTTAGGTTGTCCAACAGAGTGTCGATCTGAATCTTCTGAGAGTCCGTAAGCTGGGGGTATTCCGCCATTGCCTTGACCTCATCACGGCAGTCGCCAAGAATACTATTGCCCTGTGTCTGGAATTCGACACAAGCCTGAGTGAGGCAACTGTCTATCTGGTTACGCAAGTCAGTAATCTCGGAAGCAATAGAAGGAAGGTCTGCATTAGCAATGTAGTCATTATAAACCTGTCCGACCTCTGTTACATGCTTTTTGAAGTCACTTAGCTGAGTAAGTTCCGGCAATGTAGAGGCTTGATTGGAAAGGAGGTTGATATGCTTGAGCTGATCGATAAGCCCGGCTTGCTTGTTGCACTTCATAAAGTCCATTGCATACTTGAATGACTTGACGCAATCTTCATCCTTACCCAACAGATAAGCTGCTTCGCCGCCCTCACTATCCAGAATACGCTGACCATAATTAACAGCCATCTGCATGCTCTGCAAACCTGCCAAATGAAGACTGGTAAAGTCTGGGATAAGATTATTAAACCTTGGCTGGTAATACCTTATCTTGACATAAGCTTCCTTGGCAATCTGATCCTTAACGGGAGCGATACGTGAACTGTTGAAGAGACTGGTAAGATTCTGAGCCGCTTTGAGCAATTCTGGTATAGTCAATGCTCCTTCCGTGTTCAACGAAATGCTGATCTTGTTGAAGCTGTTGTTTGTGGACATAGCATCAACTGCAGAATCACCGAATACAGTTATGTTTTTACCAGCTACACGAATCTGAATGATACTTGCCTTAAGCATCAGAGCGACGATATAACGAATGGTATCCTTCGACCATCCATAAGGATCATGTTCAAAGTGATTGACCACGTCCTGGCCAGTAGCCTCGTTACGCAGAGCTATGAAATCCTTTATCTCAGCAATAGCAGCATTGGAGGTATCTATCGTTCCCTTGCTCGTATTGACAATACCGAAAGGATTGAGTGCTGCAGGGATGGTGGTAATGTCGCTATACGAGGCCAACTTATTCACACAGTCGCTCTTCATGTTGGTAGATGCTAAAGGATATTTTTCAAATACCTTTTCTGCAATCTGCTTCAGGGCAACAGTCTTATAAGTTTCCTCGTTCACTTGCCGTGGAGAACCACGGAAGATGATTTCACTGTTTGCCATAGCTTCACGCAGAATCTGTGTGAGCTGACGCTTCTTTTCCTCAGCGTTATCAGACTGTGCACGAAGATAGGCTTGAATCTCCTTGTTGGTCTCGTTCAGATGACGATTCTTGATATTCTGACTACGTACGATTTCCTGCAAGATAGCTTCCTTGTCTTTGCTAAGGGTACAGAGCCAGTACAATGTACGAGAATTCTCCTGACGAGTACTCTCTGTCAGAAGATACTGGTGGGTTTCATTGTATGATGCTCCATCCACGAATCTGACATTAATTTTCAGGCTTGTTGCCGTATGAATATTGTATGGACGGTTGCGCTCTGTCAGTTCAACACCAGCAGTGATAGTTTTGCTCGAATATACATTTACCGAAGGTGCAGGGGAAAGCATATCTTGCAATTGCTTCTGGAGCACATCAGCCTTTTCGCTATCACGGGGGATAATCTTGTTTCTTTCCTCACGAATGCCAAGGATGGCATTCGTCATGAATTGGTACTTACCATCAATCTCCTGAAGTGTGAGCCCGTCAGACTGCATGATTTCATCAAGATTATCACGCACCTTGCTCTTGTCAAAGTTACTTCCTACAAAATTGTAAAGGAGAGCACACAAATTGTCGAATGAAAGATTGAAATCATCCAAAAGCTGCATGACAGCAATGGTCTTACAGATTCTCACAGCAAGGGCATTGCCATTGAACATCTGTATGGCCTTGTCGGCTGCAATAACAATCTCCTTGGATGAGTTCTTCTCCATGTCGGTACGCAACACGTCATAGAAGTGTTCAGGGCCAGCCATCTGACCGATGGTAGCATCAGCAAGATGATTGTCTACCAGGATGTCACGGATCAGTCTGATGACAGAACGCAAGCCTACACCTCCAGTCCTGCTTGCCAGTTTCTGAAGCAAAGACAAAAGGATGTCAATATGAACCGGCAGGAATGGATAAAGGTTGGCAAAAGTCTCGTCAGTCAGCACCTGATTGTATATGCTACGTTCCTGCACGGTGAGATGTATGCTGTTCTTGAGTACCCCCTCATTGTTGGAGAAGAGCTTCTTGAGGTATGACTGGCCCTCCTGAGATTTACCCAAGAGCCGTTTTGTGATAATCTCCTTAATGTCATTGGCCTCGATATCGACCTTAACGGGGAAACGAGCAGCCAAGCGGAAGAGCTCATTTGAATTGAGCTGGGCATCATGATTATCCTCCGTAAGTGTTTGCTGTGCAGTAGCAATTACCCATACGTCTCCATGGAATTCATCCTTGAAGATCTGCATCATGCCCTGTACATTCAAGATAAGGTCAACATTAGAAGCAACATACTGTCCTACCTCATCCAGCACAAAGATGATTTTGTCCTTACCGGTCTTCTCCTTGACAAGATTGTATAGACGGGTAAATCGTTCCTTCTCGTTAAGGGCGCTATTCAAATTTATATCCTTAAAGCTTGCGCTGTCAGGGAAGTAGGCTGGCAGCACACGTGGAGCCAGACTTGCAGCAATAAGATTTGCTGCAAGGTCATTGGATTCAACAGATTCCCATGTCTTATGTTTTTCAGTTTCTACCAACTTGCAGAATTCTTCATATTTGCCTTCGCTGTGCAGCATGTCAATGAAGCACATCACCTTCTGGTCGGTAGATTTAGTGATGCCAAGCAATTTCAGCGTTTCGTAGTAAACAATATCACTGACATTTGCTATCTTACCAGCTACAGACTGCGTACTGAGGTCAATCATCACCACTTGAGGATTGTGACGCGCAATGATAGTCTTGTGCATAGCCGTGATAGCCGTATCCTGAATACGACTCATCAAGCGGTCTCCAAAAACGACACCATCTATCAACAGGCTCCTGTCAAAAGAAAGGCCTAAGTATTTGGCGAAAGAGCTCTTACCTGATCCATAAAAACCAGATACCCAAATGCCTACTTCCTTACTTGAATTATCGAAGGCATCCTGTAGATCCTGAATGACATCTTCATAGTTCTTATGAAGTTTTTCAGTCACCACATACTCACGGATTTCAGAGCTAAGGTCCTGTTCGGTCTTGGCTCCGAAAGTGACAACACTCTCAATGGCACGATTGAGTTTTTTAGAAGGATCAAATAAGTCCTGTATTTTATGCATAGCTCTGAATTTTAGAAGTTAATTGAACGATAATTGCCGTCTTGATTATATACCCCAAGAAAAGATCGGGCTGTGCCTTGGGTCTCTCCTGGATATAAAACAAGGGTAGGAACATGAATCTTATTGTAGATTTTGTTCTCTATTACACCCATCATATAAAATGGATGAAGCATTTCTACATCACGAAGTACAAGCAAAGCTCGTGTATCTGAACTCAATTTGTCCTGAATATCAATAATGGCTTTTTCGAAATACTCATCATTGACTATTTCTTGCTTTATACTGTTATACATTTCAGCTTCATCAACAGAAGGATCTGTCCAGATGTCGCGATAATCATGATTGTTTATGAATTTATCAACCAAATCGCCCATTGATACACAGTGAACATTGAACCCATAGTAATCGGCTTTAGGGCGAAGGAATGTATCTACGATATTACGCAAAATAATTGCATCCTCTGGCTGGTATACCAGATAGACGATAGGCGCACATCCTCGTGCGTCTGTTTTGCTCGGCTGTTTCAGATATTGAAGCGCCTTTTCTATTTTATCTTCATAACGTTCCATTGATAAATTCCTCCATTGAATTATATTTCCACGAAATAGTCATCAAATCACCTGTACATTGAGCAATATAGCCTCCCTTCAAATTGAGTTCCATTATTCGTTCCCCAACCTGATATTTGTCAAGACCAAACAATTGCCAATCTTCATGATTCCAAATGGCAATATCTGACAGACCCTCGAAGTGAAGTTCATGCATAAGATACAGAATGGTAAAATCCGCAACTTCATAAGGCAGAATGTCTCCTCTGCGGTTTACAAAGCCGAAATCTACGAGTACAGCCTTAATATAACTTGAATTTCGAGTCTTTACCGAGTCACTCCATTTAGCCAGACCTTTATCTACCAAGTCGTCTATAAATTGCTTAATACAACCTGCTGGAAGAGCTGTTTTATTCGTGGCTTTGTATTCATTAAGATATTGGACAATGAAATCGTACATCACAGCATTCTCCCTTGCGCAATAGATCATAAGAAGCTGTTTAAACTGTGGTAGCATCAGCCCTTTTTCTCGGATTGATTTAAGCCAAAGAGCAACGTTCTTGTTTGACTTCATGAACCGGGGCCAAAACACAAGCTTCACAATATCCATACTACGTCTGTCCGTACATCTTGCAAGATAATTGTTTTCATGCACATATGCAGCCAAAGACTCCTTTGTCGTATCTGCATTACATATTGACAGAAGCGACAAAGTCTCATCTACAAGACCACAACCTTTACACAGTTTATAGTTGTATTGAGTATCTCTCATCATTCAAAATACGGATAGCAGTTAATATTATTTTGGAAAGCATACCTATAGTGAGATGCACAAAGTCTCAGAATTATGTCAATCTCATTGGCGTTGAAATCACCTATATTTACAGATGTAAAACAATGATCAGTAACTATTGTGTCCATTGATTCCAAATAGGCACAACAATCATCGACAGCATTCGAGAAATCAAACTCGCCCTTTTTCAAATATTCTATAATTTCCTTTTCTACCTGAACTGGCATCTTAAACAAAGAATATACACCACCGGTGAACATATTATGCTCTTTTCGCATCAGTTCAAGCACCAGATTATAATACGCAATACCTCCCGATTTTGGGAAAATATATGCCATCATATCAGATGCACCAGACTGATCTATATCTGCCCAGCAGCCAGCGTTTGCTCCTGCCTTGTAAACAGAATATCGCATTTTGAGAATTTCCTCAATATTTTGTCGTGTCATAAAAGTGTTCTAATTTTAACGCACTAAATATGTTCCTGCAAAAGACACATCGTCTGTTTCAACTCATGCGTATGTTCTTACGTTTTCTGTTATTTTCCCTCAATGCCAGGTAAAGCTTCGAATCTTACGAGGTCATTTAAGTCCACTTCAAGTATTTTCGCAATCAACATCATGGTTTCAAGTGTAGGTTGAGCAGCATTGGTGCACCACTTGCTTACTGTAGCAGGGTCTTTCCCCACCTGCTCAGATAACCACTTGTTGGTCTTGCCTTTCTCTGCAAGCATCACTTTAATGCGATTGATTTTTCTTTCCATGTTTATACATATTAAACGGTTTGCAAATGTACAAAGAATCCCTTGCAATCATGTCAAAATTCATTATTATTATTAACAACACGTTACTTTTATTGCGTTTTTTGCAATTTCAATCATAAAAGCCGTGTATCTGAAGTAGGTTGAGAAGGTATACACATTCAATTTCATCGCTATCCTACTTTAGATGCAATATCGTCAACTCTTTCGCTTTCAGAGGAATTTTTGGCGATTACACATCTATTTTAGAATAAAAATATGTAATATCCTGCGATGCGATGCTTTAAAATTATACGCATTATATGCGTGTTTCTCACTGATAATAAGTATCTTTGCTCCATCAGAGCCACCGCAAAATGGCACAAAGGAGAAGCGTGGTACGAGAGGATATGCGCAACGGCTGAGTATCAAGGATCTGAAGATTCTGAGGGTGTTCGACTAAATGTTGATATTCCGTTCGTACCGATTAAAGTGCAAGGCGCTTGATTATTAGGAATGTGAAGATAGTGCATCGGCAAGTGATTGCCGATTATTCCTGTTGCAGAGGTGCGCAATTTGTTTTGGACAGTAGCGGGCGTTGCTGGCAAAGTGTGGGCTGGGAATGGCGGTTTGGCGGAAATGGGCTAACTTTGCGGCATGGATAAGAACAATGATGTGATTCGCACGGCCACGGCGGCCGACATTGAGGCGGTGACGGCGCTTGAGACTGCGTGCTTTCCGCCCGCCGAGGCGGCCGCCCGCGAGTCGATGCGGTGGCGGCTGGACACTTATCCCAGCCACTTTTGGGTGGCAGAGCGCGATGGGCAAATCGTGTCGATGGTAAACGGCCCGGTGACGGCGGAGCGCGACCTCTCCGACCCGATGTATGACTCACCCGACTACCACAATGAGCAGCAGGGCGAGTGGCAGATGATATTCGGTGTGGCCACCCATCCCAGCTGCCAGCGGCAGGGATTGGCCGGCAGACTGCTGCGGCGCGTCATCTGCCAGGCGCGGGCCGAAGGGCGGCGCGGCGTGGTGCTGACGTGCAAGGAGGCCAAGATTGCGTTTTATGAGCAATTCGGGTTTCGCGACGAGGGGCTGTCGGCCTCGGTGCACGGCGGTGTGCCGTGGCACCAGATGCGCCTCACCCTGTGAGCCGCTTCACCTGTCAAAAGACAACAGCAGAGGCGTGAAACCAGCCATGGGTTTCACGCCTCTGCAATTTAGGGTGGGGATTGTGTGCGGTTAGCGCACCACTATCACGCGCGAGCGCACTGCGCCGTTGCTGTAGACGCTGCGCTCAACGTAGGCGCCCGCCGAACTTGGACGCACCGTGCCGAGGCTGATGCCCGACACCGTGTAGTATTCGCGCCACTTGAGCGCGGCATCGGCATTGATGCCGTCGAGGCCTGTGGCGCGGCTTATGTGCAGGACATAGGTGCGTGAGTGCGTGCCATAGGTCTTGGTGATCCACGAGTCGCCCTCTGCGTTGCTGTCTACGGTGTTGCCGTTAAGAAACAGGTTGCCGCTCATGGTCCACTCGGTGCCGGCAGGCGTGCCCACGGTGAAGGCCGAGCTAATGCGGTCATAGCTGTCGCCCTCAGCCACCACAGGCACGGCCGCAAACCAGTTGGCCAACGTGTCGCTTTGGAACGCTGCCAGGGTGGGATACATGCCTGGTGCCACGACAAACGCCGTGTCGCAGGGGTTGGTTAGTGCAAGGACGCTGGTGGTGACGCCAGTGGCCAGCGAGTCGACATTGGAAATCGGGCCGAAGGGGTTGACGTTGGTGTCGTAGTAGGCGTTGCTCACAGTAATCTTGTAGTCGCCGCCGGGAGCTATCTGGCCGCAGGAGGCGGTGTCGGTCACCACAAGGCGGCCGGCGTTGTAGGTGTTGACCACTGTGAAGTCGTCGGCCACGCCGCCCGATATGCCGCCGGTGTACGACTTGCCGGTGACTGTGCCCATGTTGTAGCAATTGTAGAACTTGACGCGGCCGTAGCCCCAGAGTCCTCCTGCCACGCCGTTTTTGCTGTCGCCGTCGGTCGAGGTCACGTCGCCTAAGTTGTAGCTGTCGTGCACCTCGGCCCAGCCGAGGCCCGAAAGGCCGCCCACGGCGATGCCCTTGGCCACCACGTTGCCAGTGTTGTAGCAGTGCACCACCTTGCCGCTGAGGCCGCTTGAGATGCCGCCCACATAGTTGCCGCCCGAATAGATGTCGGCCGTGTTGAAGCAGTCGATGTAGTTGGTATTCTGGTTGGTGTTGCCCGACACGCCGCCCGTGTAGCTGCCGTTGCCGTTGTTGCTCACCTTGCCGGTGTTGTAGCAGCCCTGAGCCAGCGACGGCTTGGCGGCAATGCTCTCGAGCGAGCCAAACACGCCGCCTGTGTACGACGAGCCGGTGTTGACCACCTCGCCGCTGTTGCCGCAGTCGTAGGCATACGTGCCCTCCTGCATGCGTCCGGCCACACCGCCCACAGCGCCCTTGGCACTGGTGATGAGGCCGGTGTTGTGGCAACCCACAAGCACACTCGGGTCGGCAGTGGCGCTCTTGTAGCCCACGATGCCGCCCACGCGTCCGGCCGATGCCGTGACTGCGCCTTCGTTGAGGCAGTTGAGGGTGCTGTCGGCACCGGCCACGGCGCCAATCACGCCGCCCACATTGGTCTTGCCGCTAATGGCGCCGCGGTTCACACAGTTGCGCACCACTCCGGCGCTGGTGGCCACCACGCCGCCAAGGTAGTCTTTGGCGCTGGTGATGTCGGCCACGTTGACGCAGCCGTCAACCACGCCGCCCTGTTCCACGCTATAGGCCACACCGGCCGCATAGTTGGCAGTGGGCGTGATGGTGCCCTCGTTGCGGCAGTTTATTAGGCGGCCTCCCTTCTTGACAATTGCGGCGATGCCAGCCAGGTAGCCGTTTTTGAGGGTTGTGACTTCGGCCTTGTTGACCACATTCTCAACTGTGCCAAACACCTCGGCGGCGATGCCGGCAGTGTAGCCGGCCGCTCCTATCGAGCCGCTGGCCAGGGTGAAGTCGTGCAGGCGGGCCTTTGCGCCCACCTCGCCAAACATGGCCACATATTGTGTGGCCTGGTTGCCATAGGTCACATTAAGGAACTGCTTGCCGTTGCCGTCGAAGTCGGCATTGAACTTGGTCGACCCCCATGCAATGGGATTGTATAGGTCGGAGCCGAAGTCGATGTCGTTCATCACCTTAAAGTAGCGGCCATTGTAGGTGCAGCCGTCGTCGGTGGTCGATGACGCGAGGGCCTGCATGTCGGCCTTGGTGGCAATCTGGTATGGATCGTCGGCCGTGCCCTTGCCGGCAAACAGCACGGGCATTGCGCGCAGCGGCAGCGCCTTGGCATAGCCGCCAAGGGTGGCCGTGAGTGTGTCGCGTGCCGACACCTTGTCGGCATCGCTTATGCTTAGCTTCAGCGTGTTGCCGCTCAGCGAGAACTTGTCGCCGCGGGTGAGCGACCAGCTGAGGCCGCTGAACGAGGCCACCGAGGCGTCGGTTGTGACATCGTCGGTAGTCTGGCCGCTGCCAAGCGTCAGCACCATGCGGCGCGCTGCGTCGACGGCCGGCTCGGCCTTGAATGCTTTGAGCACGGGATACATGCCGGCGGCGAAGTCAAACAGCGACGCGTCAAGTCCGTTGACGGCCTTGCCGCTGGTGAGCACGGCTGTGGTCAGGGGCTCCATGCCCTCGCCATCGGTCATGGCCACAGCCCCCTGCCAATTGATTTGCGAGTCGAAGCAGTTGCCGGCCACGGTCGAGCCTGTGGCTGCGGCAGTGCCCAGAATGGCGCCGTTGATGTCGCTCGACTCATCGGCGGTGACCATGCCATAGTTAAGGTTGCCCTTTAGCAGCGACTCACCGCTGACGCCCAGCTGCAAAGTGATGCCGGCCACTCCGAGCGGAGCCGTGACGGTGCCCGAGTTCACGCAGTTGCTCACCTCGCTTGCTCCGTAGTTCTGAGCCACGATGCCGGCGGCATAGCGCTGGCCCGACGGCTTGTAGGGGTTCACGTAGGCCGCATTCACAAGGCCCGCGTTCTGGCACGCGGTCACGCGGCCACAGTTGAAGCCCACGATGCCGGCCGAGTAGTAGCGCCCGGCGGTCACGGTGCCGCCATTGTAGCAGCCGCTCACCACGCCATTGGCGCTCTGATAGCCGGCAATGCCGGCCGAGTAGGCATAGGCGGTCTTGACAGATGCAAAGTTGCGGCAATTTATCACCGTGCCATCGTTGTAGCCCACCAGGCCGCCGGCATACTGCCAGCCTGTGATGTCGCCGCTAGCAATGGTTAGGTTCTTCACCACAGCGCCCTGCTCGATGTAGCCGAACAGGCCCACAAACTCGGTGGAGTTGGTCTTGGAGGCCTTGCCCTTGCTGTCGGCACCCAGGCCGTTGATCACAAGGTTGCTTATCGAGTGGCCGTTGCCGTCGTAGATGCCGCCGAATATGTGGCTCGAGTAGCCGTCGGTGCCGATGCCGCTGAAGTCGCCCTCGCCCTGAGCCAGGTCGATGTCGGCCGTCTGCCTGAAGTGCTCGCCCTTGTAGTGCTGCGCGCTGCCGTTGATGCCATTGCGCAGCTCAATGAGGTCGGCCTTGCTCTTTATGAGGTAGGGGTCACTCTCGGTGCCGCTGCCGGCAAAGCCGTTGGGGTTGATCATCTTAATCCAAAGGCGCTTGTAGAACTTGGTGTCGTCGCCCATCATGGCCACGATTATGCCATTGGTGGTGACACTGTTGAGCGACACATTCCCGCCATCCAGCTTGAAGGCCGCATTTTGCGAGCCATAAGTCTGGCTCGCCTCGTCATAAGCCTTCCACTTAACGCCGCCTGCGGTGCTCACAGTGAAATTGTGCTTCACCTTCTGCGTGGTCTCGCCGTCGGCCAGATAGGCCGGAGTGGCGGCCACTATGGCCGAAGTCACGCTCTCAAAGCCTTTCAAGCGCGGATACATGCCGTCGGCGGTGACCCACACCGAGGCATCGTTGATGCCTTCAAGTCCCTTGGCCGTGGTCAGCTGGCTGGTGAGGCACGACATTGAGGCCAGTTTGGCGCCAATCTCGTTGCCGGTGGTCTGACGGTCGAAGTAGCACTTGGTGAACACCGTGTCGGCATAGCACGAGCCCCACAGCCCCTGGCTGGCATAGAGGGCCGGCTGCACCACCTGGCCCGAGTTGTAGCTGCGGGTCACGGCCGAAGTGTTCTCGTAGCGCACCACCACGCCATTGTCGATCACCGATGCGGGCTTGGCCACAAGGCCGATGATGCCGCCCACATTGTTGGTGACGTAGGAGTTGATCACATAGTTGCCGTTGTAGCAGTCGGCCACTGTCGCGCCATAGGCGCGGCCCGCCACGCCTGCGGTGCCGCCTTCGCCAAGCGACGACGACACCGACGCCACGCCGTTGATGAGGCCCACATTGAAGCAGCGGGCCACATCGGCAGTTTGCAGCTGGCCCACCACACCGCCCACATAGGAGGTGCTTGAGCGGCCTATCACATGGCCGTCGTTATAGCTGTCGGTGATGCTGCTGCGCCCCAGCGTGTAGTTCTGCGTGGCTCCGGCCACACCGCCCACGCCGGTGTAGGCGGCATCGTAATACTGGCTCATGGTGACGGTGCCGTGGTTGCGCAGCTGCGTGGCTTTACCGCGCAGCTCGCCCACAATGCCGCCCACCGAGCCCCAGCCGCTCACCGAGCCGTCGAACTCGGCATTCTGCAGATTGGTGCCCTGGTAGTAGCCCACCACGCCGCCCACCGTCACATAATAGGTGGTGATGGCGGTGGAGGCCACATTCACATTGGCCACGGTGCCCTTGGCATAGCCCACGAGGGCGCCTACGTAGCGGCCATAGGTGGTGATGTTGAAGTTCTTGATGTTGATGTCGTGCACAAGGCTGTTGGCGCCAGTGTAGCCAAACAGGCCCACGCCCATCTGCTCGCCGAGGTCGAGGGTGAGGTTGCTCACCGTGTGGCCGCCTCCGTTGAACACGCCCTGGAAGCTGCGTGTCTCCGACGAGCCTATGGGCTTGAACGACTCCGACTCGGCCGCCATGTCGATGTCGGCGTCGAGCCTAATATACTTGCCTGCATATGAGTTGCCGGCATTCACGGTGCGAGCAAAGTCGCTTAGCTGCCTGGCTGTGGTGATAGAGTAGGGCGAGGCGATGGTGCCGCTGCCCGTCCAGTCGAGGGCCGGAGCCGCGGGATAGCTTATGGTGGAGCCGTCGGTGACAGTGATCACGCTCGACACCACATTGCGCTGGCGTGTGGCCAGGCTGGTACGGCTGCACACACCCCAGTTGCCCAGGGTGATGGTAGTGGCGGTGCCGCGGCCAGTGATGTTGTCCTTGATGCCGCGCAGGGCGGCGGCCCAGTCGGCGGGATAGCAGAAGAAGTCGGCGCTGGTGGTCGATGTCACATACTGCGGCACTATGCTCACCGTGCTGTCGGCCAGCAGGTCGACGGTGACGGTGGCGTTGCAGTAGTTGCCCACGTTAAACACGTTAAGCTTGTTTTCACCCGCTTGCTCCACATAGCTTGCAAATTGCTCGGTTGTCGTGGTTTTGAGGCTGGTCTTGAACGTGACATCGGTGATGGTGGCATTGGACTGCTTCAATTCACTCGAACGATACAGACCAAACGACGAGCCCCGATAGTCGCCGTCGACGGCAAACACGCCCCAGGCCGACAGCGTGATGCTGCCGTCGGCGTTAATCGTGCCCGTGATGGGCGTGGAGGTGTTGAAGGTGTTGGTCTGCTCGTTGTAGGCACACGCCCAAATGGCGCCGTAGGTCTTGTGGTCGTAGACCTTGCCCGGATAGAGCTTGACGGTGCCCGCGGCAAAGTCAAACTTTGCGCCCAGCTTGCCGCCAGTGAGGCCGTGGATGCCGCTCACCTGCGCCGAGTCGGAACCCGCCGCGCTAAACGTCAGCATGGCCGAGGGGTCGCGCTTGCCCTTGGTGCTGGTGTCGAACTCAGCCATGTGCATCTCGCTTGGCAGCGATGTGATAGGGCTTCGGGCCGCCTTGTGCGGCATTGCCGCGGCAAAAGCGCCTTCTGCCACCTTAGACCCGCCCAATGGCACAAGGGCGCGCCCGATTGGCACCGCTGGTCCGCTGGCCTCGGCGCCCGCCTTTGGCAGCGATGTGGCTGCAGTCTGCCGCTGCGCAGCGGCAGGCATCACACCCATCACAGCCAAAGCACACATAAGTAACAATTTTGGCATAAAATACAATACTTAGGTTAAACAATGTAGTTTATTCGCAAAATTATTTATGCGATGTAACAAAACGGTAACAATTCTGTAACAACACGCTTGCAATGGCCACGCAGTGTGCATTTTCTTTGGTGCAGCGCCTGCGCCACTACCAAAACAAGGCGGGCCGCACTCCGATTGGAATGCGGCCCGCCGGCATTAATGTCTTTAGCGCTGCGGATCAGATCGAGAGGCGGCGCAGGGTGGTGAGCAGCTCGCGGTCGATGGGTTTGTCGTTTTTGATGGCCTTTGAAAAAGGCACATACACAATCTCATCGTTGGCGTCGCCAATCATCACATTGCGCTGGCCTTCGAGCAGTGCATCGACTGCAGCCGCGCCCATGCGCGAAGCAAGAATGCGGTCGCACGCAGTGGGTGAGCCGCCGCGCTGCAGGTGGCCAAGTATGGTGACGCGCACGTCGTATTGCGGATACTCCTTGCGCACGCGCTCGGCCAGGCCCATGGCACCACCGGTGATGGGGCTCTCGGCCACAAGCACTATCGATGAGTTCTTGCTCTTGCGGAATCCGTTCTGGATGAGTTCGGCCAGCTGGTCGACCTCGGTGGAAATCTCGGGGATGATGGCAGCCTCGGCGCCGCTGGCGATTGCTCCGTTGAGGGCAAGGAAGCCGGCGTTGCGGCCCATCACCTCGATGAAGAACAGACGCTCGTGGCTGGTGGCCGTGTCGCGGATGCGGTCCACGCACCACATGATGGTGTTGAGGGCGGTGTCGTAGCCAATGGTGTGGTCGGTGCCATAAAGGTCGTTGTCGATGGTGCCCGGCAGGCCAATGATGGGCACATCATATTCGCTGGCAAACTGGCGCGCGCCGCTCAGCGAACCGTCGCCGCCTATCACCACCAGGGCGTCGATTTCTTCCTTTTTCATCACCTCGTAGGCCTTCTGGTGGCCTTCGGGAGTGGGGAATTCCTTGCTGCGCGCCGTCTTCAGTATGGTGCCGCCCTGCTGGATGATGTTCGACACGTTTTGGGTTTTGAACTCTACCACCTCATCGTCGATGAGGCCCTTGTAGCCGCGGTAGATGCCTTTCACCTTGAAGCCGCTGAATATAGCTGAGCGCGTTACCGCGCGGATTGCTGCGTTCATGCCGGGGGCATCGCCTCCCGATGTTAAGATGCCGATGGTTTTTATTGCTGCCATAGTCTTATTATATAAATTATTGGTTTCTTTGTTGTCCTCTCGCTAATGCTTGCGTCGCTGGCTATATGAAGCTGTAGTGGGGGCGGCACTAGGCCACCGCACATTAGTCGGCACAAAATTAACGTTTTTTTTGCTCTGCGCCACGGCAATGCGTGTAAAAAAAGCATAACAGGGGGTGAACAGCCCACGGTCACTTCACCGCGGTGTAGACCGAGCACACGCCCAAAGTGAGGCGGCGGCAGGCACAACTACTGAAACCGGTGGCGCGCATTATGTCGAGCATCTTCTGGCCCTGCGGAGCGGCTGCTATGCTCAGCGGCAGGTAGCGGTAGGCGCTGCGGTCGTGCGACTTGAGGCCGCCAATGGCCGGGATTATGTGCAGCGCATACAGGTTGTAGAAGAAGCGGATGAGCGGGTTGGGCGGCACCGACAACTCTATCACACACAGGGTGCCGCTGGGCTTGAGCACGCGCAGCATCTCGCGGTAGCCCTGCTCGATGTGCTCAAAGTTGCGCACGCCGAAGGCCACGGTGATGGCGTCAAACGTGTTGTCGGCAAAGCTGGTGTGCAGGCAGTCGGCCTGCTCAAATGTGATCACGCCTTGCATTCCGCGCTGTGCCACCTTGCGACGCGCCACGTCGAGCATGCCCTGCGAAATGTCGATGCCAACCACCGACTCAGGGTGCAGGTCGCGGCACAGCTTTATGGCAAAGTCGCCGGTGCCCGTGGCCACATCGAGGATGCGGCGCGGGGCGGCCTGGGCAATCATGCGCACGGCCTTTCGGCGCCACAGTTTGTCAATTCCAAGGGTCATGGCGTGGTTCATGAAGTCGTAGGCCGGGGCTATGGAGTCGAACATCTGCCTCACCTGGCCCGTTTTGCCTTCTTCGCCCGAGTAGGGCATCAGTTTCTCGCTTTTGTAGTCCACTTGATTTCTTTTATGCTTTTGTTTGATTGTCTTTTTTTAAAAAAAACGGATGCAGGCACCACCGAGCCGCGCCACCTCTAAGGCGCCTGCTCTGCGCATGCCTGCATCACGAATTATGCGGTGTGTCGGCTGGCGTCACTTGCGCGAAGCCAGATAGGCGGCCACGTTTTTCTCGATGCGGGCAGCGAGGTCGACGTCGGCTGCGGCACGCTCAAACTTCTTGCCGGTGATGTCCTCATACAGCTCGATGTAGCGCTCGGCCACGGTCTCGCAATACTCGTCGGTCATCTCGGGCATGGTCTGTCCGGGCTTGCCCATGAAGTTGTGCTCTATGAGCCACTGGCGCACAAACTCCTTCGACAGCTGCTTCTGTGGCTCGCCTTTCTCGAAGCGCTCCTCATAGCCCTTGGAGTAGAAGTAGCGCGAAGAGTCGGGGGTGTGGATCTCGTCCATCAGAATCACCTTGCCGTCGCGCTTGCCAAACTCATATTTGGTGTCGACCAGAATCAGGCCCTTGCCGGCCGCGATTTCGCTGCCGCGGGCAAACAGGGCGCGCGTGTAGGCCTCCACCTGCTTGTAGTCGTCCTCGCTGATGATGCCCTGCTTCAGAATCTCCTCGCGCGAGATGTTCTCGTCGTGGCCGCTTGCGGCCTTGGTGGTGGGGGTGATGATGGGCTCGGGGAACTTTTGGTTTTCGCGCATGCCCTCGGGCAGCTTCACGCCGCACAGCTCGCGGCAGCCCTCGGCGTAGGCGCGCCATGCGCTGCCGGTGAGGTAGCCGCGGATGATCATCTCAACGGGGAAGCCCTCGCACTTCACACCCACTGTGACCATGGGGTCGGGAGTGGCCAGCTTCCAGTTGGGCACGATGTCGGCAGTGGCATCGAGAAACTGAGCTGCGATTTGGTTGAGCACCTGGCCCTTCGACGGTATGCCCTTGGGCAGAATGAAGTCGAAAGCCGAAATGCGGTCGGTGGCGACCATCACCAGCAGGTCGTCGTTGATGTTGTACACGTCACGGACCTTGCCGTGATACACGCTTTTTTGTCCCTCGAAATGGAAGTCGGTGTGAGTTAACGTATTTGCCATTTTTGCTATAAAAACTTTAGTTAAGTGATGTTTTGTTGTTGTGTCGTGTCTAAATTTCAATTTCCCTTGTCGGCCGGCTGGCCGTCGTCGTCGACCCGGCCTTGGCCAGGGCGTCGTGCTTCTCGTAGGCCTCCACTATGCGCTGCACCAGGCGGTGGCGCACAATGTCTTTTTTGCCAAACTCCACGCGCCCGATGCCCTCCACGTGGCGCAGCACCTTCAGCGCCTGCACCAGGCCCGAGGCCGTGCTGCGGGGCAGGTCGATTTGCGAGGTGTCGCCAGTCACAATCATCTTCGACCCCATGCCCAGGCGGGTGAGGAACATCTTGATTTGGTGCACTGTGGTGTTCTGCGCCTCGTCGAGCACTATCACGGCGTCGTTGAGCGTGCGGCCGCGCATGAATGCCAGCGGAGCAATCTGAATCACGTTGCCGTCCATCAGCTCCTTTAGCTTGGCTCCGGGAATCATGTCCTCAAGGGCGTCGTACAGAGGCTGCAGGTAGGGGTCAATTTTGTCGCGCATGTCGCCGGGCAGGAAGCCCAGCTTCTCGCCGGCCTCGACCGCGGGGCGCGACAAGATGATTTTGCGCACCTCCTTGTTTTTAAGGGCGCGCACGGCCAATGCCACGGCCAGATAGGTCTTGCCCGTGCCTGCGGGGCCGAGGGCGAATGTGAGGTCGTTGTCGGTGCATGCCTTCACCATCAGCTGCTGGTTGGGGGTGCGGGCCTTGATGGGCTTGCCGTTCACGCCATACACAATGGCGTCGTCCATCTTCAGCTCCTTGGGCGGGACTCCGTTGATGGTGTCGATTATCACATCCTCGTTCAGCTTGTTGTATTTGGCACAGTATTCCTCAAGTTTCTTCACATTGCGCTCAAAGCGCTCGGTTTCCTCCTCGTCGCCAATCACGGTTATCACCGTGCCGCGCGCTGCCATGCGCAGTTTTGGAAACAGGTCGCGAATCAGTTGTATGTTAGAGTTGTTGACCCCGTAGAACACCACGGGGTCAACCGAGTCGATGATTACATGACGTTCAATCATAGATTGCATTTAATATGTTGCAAAGGTAGCACAATTAGCGTTCAGCACGAAATCAAACGGCACATTTTTTCGCACTCATAAGCCACAGCCATTGTTTTGGCTGTTGTAAAGTTATACAATACTTTGAATATGTGGCGGCAATTAAAATATGTTGTGCAACATGGTTGGCCGTTTTTCGGCGCACGGCATCAAAATTAAATAAAGACACATAAAAAAGTATCATTTTATCACATTATTTGCAATAAATAATATAACTTTGCACAGCATTTGAAGTTTCACACGGCAAGACAAGCCGATTTTTCATAATCATATGCAAGGGATAACAGACAAGAGTTCACGTCTTTCTTGGCTTCTTCTGTTGGTGTATGTGCCAATGGTCATTGCCTTGACGTTTCATCACCACGATGAAGCGCAGACGTTTAATCCCGTGCCTGTGTGCCAAGAATGCATCCATCACGTGCACCACGGCGGGCATCTCTATGCCATGCAGCATAACACGCACGAATGCGTGCTGTGCCAGCTGCAAAACACCCTTTACACCGCAGCCGCAGCCGCCATGCTGCCTGCCGTGGCTGTTACATTCCGCATTGTCTGGCTGAACCGGCGCACTGAAATTCCGCAACGCCCAGACAATGCCACAAACACGCGAGCACCGCCCTATTGCCTTGTTTTTATTGGATAAAAAAACACATGCGTAGTCTTCGCAGCATTATTGCGACGACAGCATATTCTATGACATAAAAAAGAATAAGGCAACATACTATGAATAAAATACTTAATTCGATATTGCTGATTGGCGTATGCTCGTCGGCAACAGCCCCCGCTGAGGCTATAAAGCAGCTTGCGGCCAATGAGAATAAGACCGACTCCATAATGCACCAACCCATAACAGAGAGCCCCGTGAGACTCGACGAGGTGGTGGTGACCGGACTCACCGGATACCAGCGCCTACGAGAGCAGCCCGCCCCAGTTTCCATAGTCACACACCGTCAGTTGGAGACACTGCCGAGCACAAATATCGTTGATGCCATATCGCGCCAGCCAGGTGTGTCGCAGGTGACTACGGGCAGCAGCATATCAAAGCCCGTGATTAGAGGATTGGGTTACAATCGCGTGGTTGTGGTCAACGATGGCATACGCCAGGAAGGCCAGCAATGGGGCGACGAGCATGGAGTGGAGATTGATGCAGCGTCGGTATATTCGGCCGAAATCCTTAAAGGGCCTGCCAGCCTGATGTATGGGTCGGATGCAATGGCAGGCGTGATAGTGTTTCGCAGCGCGCCTATCCTGCCGCTTGGCGAGATGCAGGGCAATCTGTCGACAGGTTATCAGACCAACAACGGACTGTTTGACTACTCGCTAAACTTTGCCGGCAACAAGGGCGGATTTGTGTGGAACTCACGCTATAGCGGCAAAGCCGCCCACTCCTATCGCAACGCTTACGACGGATATGTGTACGGATCGGCATTTCGCGAGCAGGCTTTCTCGCAATTGCTGGGCTACGACCACAGCAACGGCCACACGCATCTCACCCTCGACTATTATCACCTGACACCAGGCATCGTTGAGGGCGAGCGAGACGAAGAGACCGGCATACTCTCGGCCCCCGAAGGATTCACGGGGAAAGGCTACGGCACCCCTTTGCCCTACCAGCAAATACATCACTACAAGGCCGTGCTCGACAACCTGTGGAACATTGGCAGCGGAAATCTCAAGTTCATATTGGGCTACCAGCAGAACCAACGCCAGGAATATGAGGAATCGAGAGACGAATACGGGCTCTACCTGCGGCTGCACACCATCAACTACGACTTGCGCTACCAGTCGCCCGAACTGAGCGGCTGGCGGCTGTCCGCTGGCATAAACGGCATGTGGCAAAGGTCGCAGAACCTTGGCTCGGAGTTCCTCATTCCAAGCTATCATCTGTTTGACTATGGCTTGTTTGCCACCACAAGCCGAAAGTTTGGCGGCACAAGCCTAAGCGGCGGCATACGCTACGACCATCGCCGCCTGCACAGCAACGCAATGGCCGCCACAGAGGAGGATGACGGCAAAAGCACTGACGGGGAGACCCCTATGCGCTTCAACGACTTCAGGCGTTCGCTCGACGGTGTCTCGGCAAGCATAGGAGTGGCGCAGAGCATCCTGCCCGGGCTTAATGCCAAGCTGAATGTGTCAACCGGATTCCGCGCGCCCAACATAAGCGAGCTTGCAGCCAACGGCGAGCATGAAGGGACAAGCCGTTACGAGATAGGCAACAACAATCTGAAGCCTGAGCACAGCTGGCAGATTGACCTTGGCGCAGACTACACGTCAGACGTGGTGTCGGCCGAGCTGTCGCTGTTTGCCAACCGCATAAGCAACTACATATTTGCCGAGAAACTCGCCGACGCCAACGGCAACGCAGTGCTTATCGACGGCACACCGGCCTACAAGTTTACATCGGGCAACGCACGCCTGCTTGGCGGCGAGGCCCGCGTCGACGTGCATCCATTTGCGGGGCTTCACATTGGCAACAGTTTCTCATATGTCAACTCCGTGCAGCTTAATCAGCCGGCCGACTCCAAATATCTTCCGCTCACACCAGCCCCGCGCTGGCTTGCCGACATAAGATATGAGTTTGTGTGCCGAGGAAAGACTTTCGACAACCTGTTTGTCAAAGTGGAGTCGGACTGCAACTTGCGGCAAAACCATTATTATGCCGCCAACAACACCGAGACGGCCACCCCGGCATACACGCTGTTAAACGTCTATGCCGGCACCGATGTGCTGCATCGCGGCAAACGCCTGTTTTCACTATACCTGTCGTGCGAGAACATAACCGACAAGGCCTATCAGAATCATTTAAGCCGTCTGAAGTATCTCGACATGAACAACGCCACTGGCAGGTTGGGAGTGTACAATATGGGTCGCAACTTCACCATAAAGCTGGTTGTGCCTATAAATTTTATGTGAAAGGGCAAAGCATGGTAAGGCCAAAGCCACCAAAAGGCCATATTTCACATTTGTGCAAAACTCACGATTGGCAGTGAAAAAAGTGTGGGCTATTGCTTTGGTATTCAGCGAAAAGGTTGTAACTTTGCGGCTGGATTTCCGAAAGGCTCAAATAAGCGTTGCGGGCTATGCTCGCGGCCGCCGTACGGTATTAACTTGATTTACAATTAATTAAATGTACGCAATTGTAGAAATTCAAGGACAGCAGTTCAAGGCCGAAGCAGGCAAGAAGCTGTATGTTCACTATCTCGGCGACGAGAAGAAAGAAGGCGACGTGGTTGAATTCAACAAAGTTCTGCTCGTTGACGCCGACGGTAACGTAACAGTTGGCGCACCTACCGTAGAAGGTGCAAAAGTGGTTTGCGAGGTAAAGACTCCCCTCGTGAAAGGTGAAAAGGTGCTTGTGTTCAAAAAGAAGCGCCGCAAAGGCTATCGCCGTCTTAACGGCCACCGCCAGGTGTTCACCGAATTAGTGATCAAAGAAGTTAATGCTTAACCCCTAAAATTTTAAAAGATTATGGCACATAAGAAAGGTGTAGGTAGTTCTAAGAACGGCCGTGAGTCGGAGAGCAAACGACTCGGCGTTAAAATTTTTGGTGGTCAATTCGCTAAGGCAGGCAACATCATCCGCCGTCAGCGCGGCACTGTGCACCGTCCGGGCGCAAACGTGGGCATGGGCAAGGACCACACCCTCTATGCACTGGTCGACGGCACAGTAGAGTTCCAGAAGCGTGCCGGCCACACATACATTAATGTGGTTGCCGCCGCCAAGGGCGAAGAGAACTAAGCAAAGCCCCACCGCGCCATGTGGCGCCCAAGGCCAAGCCTAACACAGCACACAGCCGGGCTGCACAGAAACAACTGTGCAGCCCGGCTTGTTTTTCATTCAGCAGGCGGTATGGGATTTTTTTGGGGGGGGCTTTCAATTAGTCTAATTGCATTTTTGTTATTTGGAAAAACGCACTAAATTTGCACAAACCATCAATCACATTAATATGGCCCCCAAAAAAATGAAAATATGCATCATCGCTGTAGATTTCAATGTCTTTACAGACTTGGAGCTACCGGGCAGACTCATGGCTGCTATTGTGGATACGACCTCACTAAACATCACCTTGCAATGGCAGATGCGGAAGCTTGCGCTGCCATTGCAATGAAACTCATTGACTTTTAAATGTTTTCATCATGGACAGTTCAACAACTATAAAGCAAATGCTTTCGGGCAACAAAATCTTTGTCCCGACTTATCAAAGAGCATATTCCTGGGAAGGCAAGCAGACAAAGCAGTTCCTTGTGGACTTGCAGGATTATGTAGAGAGCCATACGGCATCAAGTTATTATTTCGGACATTTTCTGTTCGAGGATAAAGGCAGTCGCAATTTTGCCATCATTGACGGTCAACAGCGTTTGACCACTATTACCATATTCATCTCTGCCATCTACAGAAGATTGGAAGAATTGACAGGAGCATTGTCAGAGGATGACGTTTTCCTTTATGGCACTCCTGTGAAAGACGGACAAGCCTACAAATTCTCTACTGTTGATTACGATAACCAATTGTTCCGTGACTATGTCATCAATAAAGTAAAAACTGACCGTAATGGGTTGGAGACAGAATCACAAAAGCGTATTGTTGCGGCTTACGACTACTTTGTGAGTCAACTGAACACCTATGACGAGGATTCATTGCACGATATATTGGACGCAGTCGTAAATGCCACTTGCACTACGCATACAGTAAAGGACGAGGCTGAAGCCATCCAAATGTTCATCTTCCAGAACAACCGTGGCAAAAAACCGTCCAATCTTGAAATAATCAAAGCGCAGTTTCTGTACAACATTCATCTTTATTGTACATCGGAGGACGAGAAAGCAGAGTTGATAAGCGAGGTAAAGAATCGCTTTGAACACATATACAAATCTATATCAAAGATAGAAGGCAATATCGATGAGGATGATATTCTCACATACACTTTGCGTGTGTACTTCAATAGCCTTAAAGCAAGCAATGCCTTGCAAAAAGTGGATGAAGAATTAGGGAAAGATGATTCACGCATCAACTTCATTCGCAGTTTCACACATTCACTTGCTAATAGTTTTGAACAAATGACCGTTTTCTTACACAACGAGCAAACGGATATTATGGCACACACACTGCGGATTATCGGCCAGCCGGCTATTATTTTTCCATTTGTAATCAAGGCTTATAGCAATGGCGTTTCTGATGATGACTTCAGACTATTGGCCAAAGCGCTAACATCTATATTCTTGCGCCACAGAGTTATTGGTACACGTGCTGTTCTCACATGGAGGTTGAATGATGTTTTCGAGAATTTTGAAGGCGACGTACACGCTGTAGTCAATCGTATAGAATGGATGAAGACTACAACAGACGGATGGTGGGATTATTGGAACAACGTGGAGTTCAAGCGCATGCTTGAAGGCAATTTCGTTGAAGAGCATGACATTGCCAAAATCATCCTTTGGCTTTATGAGAATCACCTCATAGAAAAGGGCAAGTCTGGCTATGGGTTGAAGCGTTATGATGCCGTGAAGAAATCTCAGTGTGAGCATATTGCTCCAAACACAGAAAATCAAGATGCCAATAGTGGCTATTGTCCATACGATGATGAATTTAGAGAGTCGTATCTAAATTGTCTCGGAAACTACTTGCTGCTTTCTGGCCATCATAACGAATCTATCGGAAACACTACTTTTGAAGCTAAACGAAACACCTATACCCAGTTACTCCAGCAACAGGAAATCCGTGACATGACGGAACAGGATCATCTTTGGGACAAGGCTAAAATAGACCAAAGAAAAGAGATTATTGTTGATTTTGTGATGGCAACATTCTAACCCGTTGGCGGAATTAATTTAGAGCATACTTAATTCTGCAAATGGGCTTGTTGTTAATGAAGTTTACATACTGTAGAATGGTAAGTGCACTAATTTTGCCAATGATTCTGGCAAACGAACCATTCGTTATTTTCGCGTGTAAAGCCCAACAACAAGTGCAAAATTACAGAAAGTGTTGAACGAATCTCTTTTTAGGCAAGTCAAAATTGAGTTTTCCCCTTGGCCTCCTGACTTCGTCACTCAAAAATCACACATTTTGTAAGCGATTGATAAACAATATTATGTATCTTTGCGTCACCTGATTTTGGGTGACGCAAAAGTTTTTTTAACCCAAATCGGTCATTAGAAGCGACTTAATCTATAGTTGGATCTGTAATACGTTGAGAATTAGTTATTTATAAAACCATTTTTCTAATGGCGGCCATTAGGAATCTTTGTTTACAAAAGAATTACAAACAAGTCATTACAAAGCTAACCACAAAAATAGTGGTTCTAATGACCGATTTGGGTTTAATACTTGTCGCCAACGAATGTTCCACCCAAAAGTGGGCTCGGCGGTGACATTCATTAATGTCAAGCGCGGCCTCCTGATGGTCAGGGGACCGCGCTTGGCTGTATCTCATATCGCAATTTTCGGCAGAGCTATAGGCGGAAGGCGATGGGCAGCACACAGCGCACGGCCACCTTGGTGCGGTTGACGCGGCCGGGCTTCCAGCGCGGCATCTCGCGGATCACGCGCATGGCTTCGCGGTCGAGGCTCTCATCACCCGCGCCGCGAATCACCTGCACATTGCTCACGCGCCCGTCGGCGCCCACAATGAAGCAGCACAGCACGCGGCCCTGCACACCGCGCTTGTAGGCGTGGTAGGGATATTCGCGGGTCTTGTTGATGAAGTTGGTCAGCCCGCGCTCGCCACCGGGAAATTGTGGCTGCACATCTACGTAGTCGTACTCATACACCTCCATGTAGGGCATGCGCGACATGGGGTTGACGGTGGTGACGTGACGCACCTGTGCCAGTGCCGGCATGGCGGCCATTGCCACCAGGACCATGAGTATGTGAAGTCGCAAAAATCCTATCTTCTGCATTACGTAATCTGTCACTTTCTTTTTTCTTGTTGGTTGAAGGGCGGCCTCCCTGAATGGGGGCACACGCAGTCTCACATTCTTTATTTATGATTCGTAACCAATGGTTGCACACAGCGCCGCAAGGCCGAAGCCCAACTGCCGTTTGCGCTGCAAATATAAGCCACTGGCGGCAAATGTCAATGAAGCGTCGCAGGGGTTTTGCGAATGATTAATAATGTTTCATCTATTTTTACAAAAACGCTTTGGCGCGCACTGCGTTGTAAAAAAAATTAAACCATTATACTATGCGGGCAGCCTTGTGCGTTTATATCTATAATAACACTTTTGCGACTACAACCACAAGGAATGAGAATTCTCACCACACTGCATATTATTGCGGCCGGCGCCGCGCTCACCGCGGGCCTCACGGCCACCGCGCAAGACGGCACCACGGCCTATCAGTTTCTCAACGTCACACCGTCGACCCACGCCTACGCTCTGGGCGGGCACAACATCACGGTTATTGACGACGACATCAACCTGATTGAGCAAAACCCCGCCCTGCTCGGCCCCGAGGTTGACCACCAGGTGGGGCTTAACTACATGCGCTACTTCGGGTCGACCAACTTCATGGGCGTGCGCTACGGGCAGGGCATCAACGAGCACAGCGCATTTGCCGTGGGGTTGCAATACTTCGGCTATGGCTCGATCGACGAGACCGATGCCGCCGGCAGCGTGATCGGATCGGTGTCGGCAAGCGACATGGCGTTCAACGCCACGTATTCGCACGACATCACCGACAACCTGCGAGGCGCCATCAATGTAAAATTCCTCTATTCGAAATATGCTGACTTCTCGGCGGCCGCCATAGCCACCGACCTGGGCATCAACTACTACAATCCCGACAACGACCTGTCGCTGTCGCTGGTGGTGAAGAACCTGGGCGGACAGGTGAAGAAGTTCAACGACACCAAAGACAAACTGCCCTGGGACGTGCAGCTTGGATGGTCGCAGATGCTGTCGTCGTCGCCATTCCGCCTGTCGGTGACGGCGGTGGGCCTCAACAAGTGGAAACTGCCCTACTATGAGCCGGCCGACAAAAATTCGGCCACTTCCGAACTGGTGAAGAAAGACTCGTTTATGCGCAACCTTATGCGCCACCTGGTGCTGGGCATCGAATACGTGCCCACCGAGCGCATGTATATCGCGCTGGGCTATAACTACCGCACACGCACCGACATGAGCACCTATCACCGCAACTTTTTGTCCGGGTTCTCGCTGGGCGGCGGCCTCAGGGTGAAAGCGTTCGGCTTTGGCGTGGCCTTGGCAAAGCCCCACAGCAGCGCCACCACGCTGATGTTCAATCTCACCACATCGATCAGCGAACTCATGCGCTGACGCCACGCAACCCCATTTTAAGCGCAAAAATCGCATATGAACCATTTGGCCAAAGCCTTGGCGGCCACAATTGTCGCCGCCATCTGCACCGCAGGCGCATCATGGGCCGCAAGCGGCCGCATTTACAGCATAGTCACCTGCCCGGGCGAGGATGCTTCGCGCCAGATGCGCGTGAGCTGGGCTGCCGACTCGGCAGCGGGTGAAACGCAGCTGATGGTCACCGCCGAGGGCGATGAGTCATGGAGCCGCGCCGCGCTGTGCCGCCCCGAGCAACGCCGCTGGTGCACCACCTATTACGGCATCTACAGCAAGCGGCCCGACGGCAGCGACTGGGCCGAAGACGCGCGCTTCTTCAAGTGCGGCGCCACGCTGGGCGGCCTCAAGCCCGACACCCGATACAAATACCGCATCGTCAGCGCAAGCGGCGACACCAGCGCCACCTACCGCTTCACCACAGCCGGAGCACGCGAGTGGGGCGCATGCATAATAAGCGACTTCCACACCTACACGCCTCTGCCCAAGCGGCTCGAAAGCGCCATGCACATGGTGCAGACCGTCGACAACCGCTACCGCGATGTGGACTGGGTGCTGCACATTGGCGACGTGATAGCCTGGGGCGGCAGCTACTCGTTTTGGCGCAAGCTGTATGAGCAGCCTGCCTTCCGCCGCACCATGTGGGCCGGCCTAAACGGCAACCACGACAACATGTCGCGCCGCTACGAACTCACAGGCAACTATTTTCGCGACGCCAACTACTATCCGCTCAACGGCTATGACGGCGAGCACGGTGTGTGCTACCACTTTACCTATGGCGGAGTGCTGTTCATCATGCTCAACAGCGAGGACATGCGCACGCCCGAGGGCCTGGAGGCCGCCCAGCAGTGGGTGCGCAAGGTGATAAAGGAGCACCGCACCGGCAGTGTGCGCTACACCGTGGTGTGCGAGCACTACCAGTGGTTCAACGGCCAGTCGGGACTCACAAGCCAATACGGACGCTGGCGGCAGCTGATGGACGAGTGCGGCGTCGACCTGGCCATAGCCGGCAACAACCACATCTACGTGCGCTCGCTGCCGCTAAAGGCCGATGCCCCCACCTCCAGCGATAAGGGCACCACCTATGTGCAGCTGCCATCGAGCGACAACGAACGCGGCCAAAAGCGCTTCGGCCCGCTGGAGCACAACGCCGACAAAATAGCCTGCCGCTGGAACGAAGGCCCGCAAACCGTGGGCGCGATGCACCTGCGCGTCACCCCCAAGCGCATGACGCTGCAGCTGCTCGACCGCAACGGCTCCGCAATCGACTCCTTCGAAGTAAAGCCGAAAGATTAAAGTTGAAAGTTGAGGGCTTAAAGTTTAAAGTGTAAATTGGTATTGCTAATTAGTAAATAACTAAATATAAGTGAATTAGTGGTAGGGACGCGGCATGCCGCGTCCGGCGATCCTAGCCCCCAGTAACGCAGCCCCACACACTTTGTCGGCAGTAAAAATCTCCCACAGATCACACAGATTGCCACAGATTTCTTTTGACGGAAAGACACACTGAAGGTTGCTCAGATTTTTTCGGCAGTAAGACATAAATACATGTTTTCACGGAGGCGGAAACTGTTGTGAAGTAGACATAAACACGGTGTCGGGGCAGGACTCCTTGGTGGACTCCCGCACCGACACGCATTTATACTATTGATATATCTTTACCGTGAGCGGCGGTTGCCTCGGCGCTGTTGTGTTGCTCGCTTCTTACTGCTTGATGAATTCTTCTTTGCCCTATAGAAGCGTCCCCATATAGGGTCGTACTTATAAGACACCTCCGCCCCTGCCGGCACATTCAGCTGACAGCGGCTATATGATGCCGCATCATCTTTTAATGTGTCTCCGAACAAATCAGCACAGCCTATATATTCAACACAGTTTGGGGCAGCCTCACTTAATGAGTTGATTACCTTCAGCCTTTTGCAGCCTATAAAGACACCTCCTCCTATGGTGGTCAGTGATTTCGGTAATGTGATTGAAGACAAGTTCTTGCAATCTCGGAAGGCCCACCCTCCTAAAGCGATCAATGAATTTGGCAACGTTATAGAAGTCAACCCCCGACAGCCTTCAAAGGCATCATTCCCTATGCAAACAATTGAGTTGGGCAATGTCAACGATTTTATACCAAAACAGCAACAGAAGGCACAACGACCGATTTTTGTCAATGAATTTGGCAATGAGACTGATGTCAGATTGACACAGGATATAAAAGCATACGCACCAATACTTGTAACACCCTCATGAATAATGACCTTATTTATTTTTTCTAGAAGATTTTTCTTTTCCCACGGGGTACAACCAACAATAGTCTCAAAGTCATACATATCGCCAGTGCCAGATATCTCAAGTGTGTAACGGGCTTTATTGTTTGCAGACCTATACAGTTTATATTCCAGATTGTCACCGCACTTGTTCAAATCACGTGCGCTGGCGCTGAACGAGGCCAGCAGGGCCACAATGGCCACTGCCAGCAGACTGATTGTTTTTCTCATTGTTGTGTTTGTTGTTATGTTATGTTGTTTGATTGTTGATGATATTTATGCCACAAATTTAGTGATAATGCACCAAAAAATCACCCCCCCCCCCGTTAATAAATGTCAATCAATTAATTCCAATGGTAAAATTGCGGTTGAAAGGCTACTGCTTGAAGTTTGAACTTGATGGTAGAAGATGCTGTCAGCGCGAAATTCCTGCTTGCCATCCGTGCAAAAGCGTCCCAGCGGAATGTGACCCAAGCCGCCCTGCCAGCATAGTGTGAGTGCATTGTAACATTGTCTTTAGGAACAAGTCTTTATGTGGAAAACTCTGAACGGCCACGGAGTGTCTATCCGTCCAAAAAAATCTGTGGCCATCTGTGTGATCTGTGGGAGATTCATCCAGCCACCCAAGCGCATGTGACTGCAATCTTCAATCCATAATCTTTCAACTGCAAGCCGTATAAAAAAGTAAATCCTAGACTCAGCGTCCAGGATTGCTTAACTAATTAACCTTCTAATACCATTAACATAAACCTTAAACAATGAAAAAACGTAACCGTCATCACGACGCTTAGAATTTCATAACCTTAAAAACTAATACCATGAAAAACCGATGCAAAAGTAGTGTAAATATGTTGTGCAACATAATTATTCGGCAAGTTTTTTCTTGTTTTAACTCAATCTTAACATATTGTTGCCAAATGTACTATTCTTTACACATATTTTTAGAAACAAGGACTGTAATAAAACGCAATTGGCCCTCATCAAAGCCTTGCTGCTTGGTAATGACTATCAAATGTGGGTAATAATCAATAAACTTAAAGCATAAAGCCGTGAAAACGTTGGGGAATGTAAATTCTTTTAAATAAATTTGTGGCTGTAAGAAGCATAACCAATTAAATCCTAACAAACCGATTCAACTATGAAGATTAAAACTCTTTCTGGAATGCTCTTGGCTGCCGCCATGGCCACAGTCTACTGTGTGCAGGCTCGCGCCGGCGATGAGCCGTCGGGCTTCCAACCCCAGACCGCCGAGGGGAAACTGGCGGCAAGAATCGAACAATCGGCTCCGCACGGCGGTGGCCAGCTTGCCGAAGGGCAGGTGCAGGCCGCACGGCATGCCAAGGCAGCCGGCGGGCGCGCCTTTGCGCTCACTTCGGCGGTGACCATGGCCGAGTTTGACTACACCTCCGCGGGCGAGCGCCAGCTTGGCGAATGTCTGGTCACCATCACCCCTACGGGCACGGGCAAAGCCAGCATCAGTGGCTTGTGGTCGCGCCCCGTGAAGGTGGCGGCCACCTACTCGGGCAGCGATGTGAGCATCGAGCCGCAGGTGGCACTGAAGCTCAAAGACGGCACGCCGGTGTATCTGTGCTCAATCGACTGGGCCACGATGAAATATAGCACCACCACTCCCGTGACCGGCACCATAGGCGCCGACGGCAGCGTGACGCTTGGCGGCTGGGGCCTGTTTCTGCTCACTGGGCCCAACAAGGGCAGCTACTACTGCGCCTTCAAGAGCACCAGCCTTAAGCCCACCAATGCGGTGATGACCAATGTGTATCAGAGTCCGGCCGACTCGGTGGAGACCTACAACGTGTATGTGGGCCAGCCCTACGACAACCAGATCGAGATTGTGAACTTTGCCGACAATGGCGTGGCCGTGTCGGCCTATGTGAACCCCGACCGCAGCGTTGAGATCCCGCCGCAGCACATCTACACCAACCCCACCTACGGCGTGTTTATGTGCAATCCGGCCGACTGGAGCAAGAGCGGCAGCGCCCAAAAGGGCAGCATAGCCGCCACTGCCACCGACAGCACCATCAGCCTTGGCAACTGGGGCATATTCAACCGCATGTACACCAGTCTGGTGGCTTACCCCTACAAGCGCACCACCATCAGCCTCACCTCCAAGCTGCGCTTCCCCGAGGCACAGAGCCTCGACTGGCAGGGCAGCGGCACCGCGGCCGACCCCTATGTGGTGACCAATGCGCAGCAAATGCAGGCCTTGGCCGAGAGTGTGAACTATGGCACCAGCTACAGCGGCAAGCACATCGCGCTTGGCGGTGATGTGGACATGAGCGGCATCACGTCGGCCTGGCGCGCCATTGGCCGCAGCGACGCCAAGCCGTTCAGCGGCTCGTTTGACGGCCGCGGCCACAGCATCGGCAACCTAACCATCACCATGGGTCAGGAGCCCAATGCGGGCATCTTCGGCTTTGCCGACTCGCTGAGCGTGATTGCCAACGTTAATGTCACCGGCCTCAAGCTCACATCCTATGGAGAGTATGCCGGCGGCATTGCGGCCCAAAGTGAGGGCCGCATTGCCAATGTCAACGTCACAGACGCAGTCATCAACCACCAGAACGCCTTTGGCGGCGGCATCGTGGGCCAGACGCGCAACGGCACCGTAGACTGCTGCACATTCAGCGGCACCATCACCGGAGCGGGCGCCACCGGCGGCATAGCGGGCATATCCCGCGGCTCGCAGGTGACCAACATCAGCGCCGATGCCTCCATGACGTTCAGCGGCTACTTTAACCGCTTCTACCGCGCCCTGGGCGGCCTTGTGGGCTACACCCTGGCCGGCGCAGGCTCGCACTCGAGTCTGGTGAGTGACGGCCAGTTTACCGGCACCATTGCCGACACTGACGGCCACGGCATAATTGCCGGCCTTGTGGGCGATGTGAACTCGGGCACCGTGCAGCGGCTTGTCAACGCCGCGCCCATATCGGCCCGCGCCACCAACGACAACAACGGCATCGTGGGCGGCATCGTGGGCATGCTCTATGAGGGACATGTGAAGGACTGCCTCACTGGCAACCAGATTATTAACAGCGGCGCCTGCACCCAGGTGGGTGGCATTGTGGGCTATGTGCTCAACACCGACAAGGGCAACTCCATTGAGCGCTGCCTCAACGTGGGCCAGGTGGTCACCACCAGCTCGGGCGCCACGCAGGGCGTGTATGGCGTGTCGTTCAGCGTGCCCACCATGACCGACTGCTACTACGACGCGCAGCTCACCACCACCGTTATGCCCGACTCGCTCAAGCACACGGCCATCGCCACGGCTCAGCTCACTGGCGGCTCTCTGCCATGGACCGACGCCGCTGGCGTGTGGACCGCCGAGGCTGGCAGCTATCCTATGCTTAAGTCGGCTGCGGGCACTGTGGCCGCAACCCTTGTGGCCGCTCCGCTCACCATAGCCAGCGGCGAAAACGCAGGCAAGGTGAAGAGCAGCATGGGCATCAGCACCAAGGGCGGTGTGAAGTGGCACCTTTACAGCAATTCAAGTGTGGTGCAGGAAAGCGCGGGCCTCAAGGTGGAGGCCGACTGCATATCGCTGAAGAGCGTAAGCAGCAAGGAGATAATTCTTGCCTCGCCCGACGACAACCTCAAGCACTTTAAGGAATACAATGTGACCACCGTCAATCCAAGCGGATTCGTTGGCAACGGCACCAAGGAGTCGCCCTACCTGATTCAGGAAAAGGCCGACCTCATGCGCCTGGCCAACGATGTGAACGCCAATTCGCAGGACTTCGACGGCGACTACTTCTTGCAGACGGCCGACATCGACCTTGAGTATGACCACGACTTCAAGGGCGTGGGCGACAACAGCAAGGCTCACGTGTTTGCCGCAAGCTACGACGGCGGCGGACACTTCATCCACCGCCTTTGGATGGACTACATCAACTACGACTCGGTGGGCCTGGCCCACAACATAGGCTCGCGCAGCGTGGTGGGCCTGTTTGGCTATTGCACCGACAACAGCAGGCTGGCCAACATCAACATTGCCGCCGACTGCCACATAGTGGGCTATTCACTTGCAGGCGGCGTGGTGGCTTCGACTGGCGGCACTGTGGACAACTGCCGCAACTATGCTCCCATCACTGCCATTGCCGACAACGCCGGCGGCATAGCCGGCCAGCTGTGGGGCACGGGTAAAATCACCAACTGCTACAATGCCGGCACCATTACCGCTGGCGGCAACACCGTGGGCGGCATAGCGTCGGTGGCCTCGGGCACCATAAGCCATTGCCAGAACGACGGTGAGGTGCGCGCCGTCTACCTCAACGCCAGCCGCCCAGCCACCGCGCAGCACTCAGCCGGCGGCATTGTGGCCGACCTCAGCGGCAGCGCCACTGTGATTGAGCACAACATCAACACCGGCTACGTGCACTCGCGCCGCGATGTGGGCGGCATCGTCAGCCATACCACCAGCGGCGTCACCATGCGCGGCAACATTTCCTATGGCATGGCGGCCAGCACTTACAACGACGGCACCCTGGGCGCCATTGCCAGCACCAGTCCGCTGGCTGGCACCTACAGCGGCAACTACTACGATGGCCAGATGCTGGCCTACTGCAAGGCCGCCGCGCTGCAAGACATGAGTGGAGCCAAGGCCGAGCTCACGCGTAACCTCATCAGTGGTGCCGCCCTCGACGGCACCGATGCCGACGCTATCGACTGGACAAAGAACAAATATCCCGTGCTCAAGGCCTTTGCCTCCGAGCCTCTGGCCAGCGTGGCCCGCTGCATATATGTGCATTTCAAGGACAGCGAGAACGACAACAACATGCGCTCGTGGGCGCTCCTCTCCACTGCCGACACCATCAAGTGGGCTCTGGCCAGCGGCAAGGACTACGCCATCAGCGGCAAGCAGCTGAGTGTGACCATGCGCGCCGACACCGCTTCGCTGCGCGACACCCTCACCGCCACCATTGGCGACTATGTGAAGGTGATTCCTCTGCGCTCCATCCCCAACGTGTTTGAGGGCGAGGGCACAGCGGCCAACCCCTATAAAATCAAGACAGCCGACGATGTGGCCAACCTCAGCCGCTTCACCACGCGTGAGTGCTACACCTACAGCGGCTGCCACTTTGAGGTGGTCAACGATGTCGACATGGCTGGCGCAAGCCTCACCCCTGTGGCCATGTCGCCGTCGGTGTTTGAGGCCGACTTCAATGGTGCCGGGCATCGCATCACCAACCTCAACATCAATGTGGAGGATGAAAACAACATTGCCCTGTTCAGCAATGTGGGCGCTTCGGGCGTGATCCGCAACCTCACCATCAATGGCAACATCAACGGCGACCGCTATGTGGCAGGCTTCGCTGGCTCGCTCAAGGGCCGCATCGACAGCTGCACATTCGAGGGCCGCGTCACCACTCCCAAAAACACTTATGCGGCTGGTATCGCGGCTGTGGCCAACGGCAAGGCCCGCATCACACACTGCGTCAACAATGGCACCATTGCCCCAGCGGGCGGTGCCGGTGCCGGCATCGTGGTGTCGCTGGGCTCCAGCGCTGTGGTTAGCGACTGCCGCAATATGCATAAAATCAGCGGTTCAGGCATGGCTGGCATTGCCTATATGAGCTATGGCCGCATAAGCAACTGCGTGAATTCTGCCGAGATTTCGGGCGGTGGTGGCCTCGCCGGCATTTTGGGCACTGCCTGTGGCGGCGACACCCTTGACCACTGCGTCAACGAGGCCGACATCGTTGGCAGCGGCTCGACTAATGGCGGCCTCATCAGCGACATGAGCAACAGCACCGACGCAAGTGTCATCATCGACTGCAGCAACCAGGGTGCCGTGGGCGGCACCTCGTATGTGGGCGGAATCGTGGGCATGGCCCGCGGCTCGTTTGACTTCAAGCGCTGCCACAACACTGGCGACGTCACCGGCCTCGGCCACTATGTGGGCGGCTTTGCCGGTGAGCTCTATGTGAAGAGCGGCACAAGCTCGGGCCTCATCGAGGACTGCCACAACACGGGCGCAGTGCTCAGCAACGAGTATGCCGTGGGTGGCTTTGCTGGTGAGGGAGGCAACAATCTCACCATCAACCGTTGCTACAACACCGGCGATGTGGCTGGCGGCAGCCGCCACGTGGCTGGCTTCATTGGCCAGTCGAGGTCTACTGTGATCAACGATTGCTGGAACTCTGGCAATGTTGAGAGCGAGGGCTATGGCGTGGCCGGCATAGCAGGCTATGCGCAGGGCGCCTACATCACGCGCTGCTTCAATCTTGGCAATGTCACCTCCACTAAAGGCAGCGACAATGCCGACGGCAAGTATGGCAACGCTGGCGGCCTGGCGGGCTACGGATTCCCCACCATCACCGATTGCTACAACATGGGCACAGTGACAGCTCCAAGCCTTGCCGGCGGCGTGATTGGTCTCATCACCTCATCGAGCACCAAGATACGCCGCACCTACACGGCCGGCCGACTGGTGTGCGCCGATGCCGCAAAGGCGGGCTTCATTGCCCCCAATGGCAAATATGTGGGCGTGCTCGACAGCGTGTACTACGATACCGATGCCGCTCAGGCATCATTCACCCCCACCGCCACCGATGCCCTGGCCACGGCCTGTGACACCCGCACTCTGGCCACGGCGGCCAAGTTTGGCGACGCATGGGCCATGCAGCAGGGCATGTATCCCACACTCTCAGTTCAGGCGGCCAACGACTTGGCCAACTGGTGGGCAGCCACTGTGGTGCTGGCCGAGGGCGACACCTTTGCCAGCGTGAAGCAGCGCTTTGCCTACGGCATGCCGCAGGGCACACAGTGGACCTGCGACGGCTCGCGCCTGTATCTTAAGGACGGCTTCGGCTACACCACAGCCATAGGCGCGGCCACCGTCACAAAGACGTTCAACGGCCTCAGCAAGACCTACACGCTCAACGTGACCGGACTCTCGGGCATCGACAGCGTCACTTCCGACGCCATGGTGCTCGGCAGCGAGTGGTACACTGTGGGCGGCGTGTCGCTTGGCAGTCAGCGTCCCGCCACCAGCGGTGTCTACATCGAGGTGGTGCGCTATGCCGGCGGCAAGACCTCAGCCCGCAAAGTGGTGCTGAAGTAAGCCCCCATCAATACAAATACATCTGCGCCCCTGCATCGGTCTCTCCGTTGCAGGGGCGCACTGCGTCCAGCCCGCCAAATAGCGTAAAATAAGTTGCTTTAAGGTGATGTAATTGCCTAAATATCAATAAATTGCTGTAGGGACGCGGCATGCCGCGTCCGACGGGCGTAGCCCCCCAAAAAAATACCATTTCAAAAAAAATTGTCTCCAATTGTCTCTATTGTCGTTTCAAAAAAGTGACGGTGCATGGCCAGCCGCAACATAGAGTAGGGGAGTGTATAAAAAAATAAAAGCATCGCGAAATCGCTTCGAGATGCCCTTAGGAAAAAATAGTATGAATAAAAACGTGCTCACATGGGAGCGATATTAAGGTGTTGAGGATTGTCGTGCCCCATCGGTGTGACGATGGGGCACGTATGTCTTTGCTGAAGTTCTGGCTGTGGGTGGGTGATCTGGCCGCCTGATACGACAAAAGCGTGGACGGCTGCTTCGGATGCCCACCCTAACAATCAGGCTTCTCGCATTGCCCTTTGACGCAGGTGGGCAACAGCCACCCACGCCTGAATGATATATATAGCCTCACCGCACGCTCCTTGGCGTGGGTGCGTATATATAGCACTGGCGTGAGCGTCGTTGCCACTGCCTTCTGCGTCCATTCAAATTTTGCGAGAATTCGATTGTCAAAGGCCAGTATTAATAACGCTCAGTTTTCTTTTCTGTCTAAGCTATGCCGCTGCATAGCCACTACAAAATTACGTTATGAATATCGTTTTTGCAAGCAATTAAATCATTTTTGTAATTGTTACAATCGGCCGCATCTGCGCCCTGAAACGCGTATCGGGGCATATGTTGCACATAATGCGCACGTTATGCAGCCCGGCGCAGAAATCAGTCGTGGCTCAATTTGCTATTGACGGCAGCTTGCACTATCTTTGCAGAAGATAGGCTGCGGCTCGGCATAAATTTCAAGTAAACTTGACTTTCTGCGCTCGCCTTGCACTATCTTTGCAGAAAATAGGCTACGCCTCGGCAAAGCATCCAAGCAAGCTTGCTGCTTTGCGCTCGGCTTGCACTATCTTTGCAAATCGAAACTTTAATCACAAAGCATCAATAATGCAGCAAAAAATCATCATTTTAGACTTTGGCTCGCAGACCACGCAGCTCATTGGCCGCCGTGTGCGCGAGCTGAACATGTATTGCGAGATTTTGCCCTACAACAAGTTTCCCGCCAACGACCCGAGCGTGATTGGCGTGATTTTGAGCGGCAGCCCGTTCTCGGTCTACGACGAGAAGGCCTTCAAAATCGACTTGAGCGAGATTCGCGGCAAGTATCCCATTCTGGGCATTTGCTATGGCGCACAATACATGGCCTACACGCTGGGCGGACGCGTAGAGCCCGCAGGCACACGCGAGTATGGCCGCGCCAATTTGGCCAAGTTTGACCACGACAATCCCCTGCTCAAGGGCCTCAGCGACAACTCTCAGGTGTGGATGAGCCACGGCGACACCATCACCGCCATTCCCGACGGCTTCAAGGTGATAGCCTCCACCGCCAAGGTGGCAATAGCGGCCTATCAGGCCGAAGGCGAGCAGCTGTGGGGTGTGCAGTTCCACCCCGAAGTGTTCCACTCAACCGAGGGTGCCAAACTGCTCAAGAATTTTGTGGTTGACATTTGCGGCGGCCGCCAGGAGTGGAACGCCGCCTCGTTTATCAGCACCACGGTGGCCGAGCTCAAGCAGCAACTGGGCGGCGACCGCGTGATTCTGGGCCTGAGCGGCGGCGTCGACTCGTCGGTGTGCGCCACTCTGCTCAACCGCGCCATCGGCCAGAACCTCACCTGCATCTTTGTGGACCACGGCATGCTGCGCAAAAACGAGTTTGCCAAAGTGATGGACGCCTATAAGGGTCTTGGACTCAACGTGATTGGCGTTGACGCCAGCGAGAAGTTTTTTGCCGACCTCAAGGGTGTCACCGACCCCGAGCAGAAGCGAAAAATCATCGGCCGCGACTTTGTGGAGGTGTTCAACGCTGAGGCGCGCAAAATCACCGACGCCAAGTGGCTGGCGCAAGGCACCATCTATCCCGACTGCATCGAGAGTCTCAGCATCACGGGCATGACCATCAAGAGCCACCACAACGTGGGCGGCCTGCCCAAGGACATGAAGCTGCAGCTGTGCGAGCCTCTCAAGTGGCTCTTTAAAGACGAGGTGCGCCGCGTGGGCCGCGAGCTGGGCATGCCCGAGCACCTCATCAAGCGCCACCCGTTCCCCGGCCCCGGCCTGGCAGTGCGCATCCTGGGCGACATCACCCGCGAGAAGGTGCGCATCCTGCAAGACGCCGACGACATCTACATCGAGTCGATGCTGCACTACACTTGCCCCGACGGCGAGCGCCTCTACGACAAGGTGTGGCAGGCCGGAGCCGTGCTGCTCAGCACCGTGCGCTCGGTGGGCGTGATGGGCGATGAGCGCACCTACGAGCACCCCGTGGCCCTGCGCGCCGTCACCAGCACCGATGCCATGACCGCCGACTGGGCTCATCTGCCCTACGACTTCCTGGCCAAGGTGAGCAACGACATCATCAACAAAGTGAAAGGCGTGAACCGCGTGTGCTACGACATCAGCTCAAAGCCGCCGGCAACCATCGAGTGGGAGTAACCAAAACAAACGCAAAGCGCCCGCAGGCTCCGCCCGCGGGCGCTTTGCGTTTAGTTTACAGTCTAAACTTGAAAGATTAAAGTTGAGGGCCGATGGCGCAGTCGGGTGCATAATACAGCTGTGTAATATTGTATAATACACTGATTAATAATGATTTACGTAGGGACGCGGCATGCCGCGTCCGGTGGGCGTAGCCCCAAAGTACCCTCAAATACGCAAACGAAAAAGAGTATTCACCCATAGCTGCACAGCCGGCCAAAAGCACTAAAAAAGCCGCAATCCCATTTGGGATTGGATATGTGTAGGCAGGTATGCAGCGTAGGCGCAGCCGACGCGAAATGCCTGCTTTGCAGCACCCCGCGCATAGGCATTCCAGCGGAATGCGACCAGTGCCCCCCAGCCAGCATGGTGCGAACGTATTGTCTTTAAAAACATGTCTTTTTGTCTTTATGTCGAAAAAACCGAGCGGCCACCAGTGTGTCTATCCACCCAAAAAAATCTGTTGAAATCAGTGTGAGATTCATGCTGCCATCCAAGTGCGCCGCTGGAGGGCTACGCCTGTCGGACGCGGCATGCCGCGTCCCTATAGTAAATTATTGAAAACCAACACATTAAAATGTGAATGCTGACTGATTTCTACTTTAAACCTTAATCTTTCAACCTTCAATCTTAAATCATATTTCGCCATTGAATTTACAGAATTAACATTTATTAAATGGGGGGTAATTTTTTGGCGCATTTTCGGTAAATTTGTGGTTGATAATTTACTGCTTATATCATCAACATAACACGAGCTATAATTATGGAAAAGTTCATCACCAAAGCCGCCACGCTGAGCAACCCCTGGAGTGGAATCCGCTTGTCGGACCTCACGGTGGCAAACTGCGACAAAAGCATTATCACTGCTTTGCCCCAAGACGTTATTAACGGAATTGAGCTCCGCACCCTGCCCGAGCCGTTCCATGGCAATCCCAAAGCTAATGTGTATCTGCTTGGTGGCAACCCCCTGGCAGGAGACGACGATTTGCGCTACGCCAAAATTGACGATCCCGTAGAAAACTACCGCAACCGCTACGAAAAAGAACTGTGTGAGGAGCTGCTGGGCCTAAACAGTGACTTTATATGGCTCAGGGAACCGGAAACCGTGGTTGGCCAAAACGGCACCCCATATCCGGGCTATAAATGGTGGAAGCAGCGCTTAAGCCCCTTGCGTGAGTGTCTGCCGCAAAGGCTGCAGGGCTTGTTGCCGAGTCTGGTGTTTGCCGTGGAGTATTTCCCCTACCACACCAAGGGCGTGAAAGATATAAATCAGATTCCACCTCTGGCGTCAACAAATATGCAGATGCGCTGATTTGCGACGCTATGGCGTCGGGCAAGATTATCGTGGTGATGCGGTGCCGCGAAAAGTGGTTCAGCAGAATAAAGGGATTAAACGCCTATCCCAACCTGATAGTGCTGCACAATCCGCAAAGCGTGTATCTGTCGCGTGGCAACATGCTTGTGCCCGACTGGGCAAAACTGACCGACCGCGTCAAGCTCGACGCAATTCTCCTTGCCACAGCAAAGGGCATCATTTAGAAAAAAGCAAACAATATAACAACAAACAACACAACAATGAGAGAAACAATCAGTTTGCTGGCAGTGGCCATAGTGGCCCTGCTGGCCTCGTTCAGCGCCACCGCCGACGATTCGGGCAAGTGTGGCATGAACGTAGAGTGGAAAATATATCCAACCGCAGGCAACGAGGGATACTACACCCTTGAAATATCCGGCCACGGCGCCATGTTTAACTACAACACTCAAGACAACCGCACGCCCATGGAGTGGCGGCAGCTGAATGTGAGCAGAATCATAATAAAAGAAGGCATAACCTATATTGGGAACAACGCCTTCAGTGGTTCGCAAAGCCTTACATCAGTGTCATTCCCAAGCACACTGACTGTAATTGGGACAAAAGCTTTTGGCGGTTGCAGCAGTCTAAGGTCAGTGATACTTCCAAAGTCATTGAAGACGATTGGGAAATTTGCATTTGAGGATTGCAGCAGCCTGACGTCAGTAATGTTCCCCAACTCATTGACGAGCATAGGTGAATGGGCTTTTGTGGGATGCAGCAGTTTGAGGTCCGTAACATTGCCGAGTTCATTGACAAGCCTACCCGAATACGCCTTCTGCATGTGCAAATCACTGACATCAATAACGCTGCCAAGTTCTTTAGCCAGCATCGGAAACGGTGCCTTCAGTAGCTGCTATAACCTAAAGGTGATTAAATCATTGAGAAAAGTGGCACCCCAATGCACCTACGCAGCATTTCCATGGGATACAGCGGCTGGATTTCGCAGCTGCCGATTGAATGTGCCGGCAGGGTCTGTGGCGTCATATCGGAGCCATCATGCGTGGGAGTGGTTTTACAAGACAAATAAGCAAACGACTGGAAATAGAAACCGCACGACGCGGCACCGCCGCTAACGGCGCAAAGTAGCAAACACCCCAAATGTGTCGGGGCTGGAGTCCATCAAGGAGTCCAGCCCCGACACAGTGTTTATAGCCGCTTCACAACAGCTCCCGCCTTCATGAAACATGTCTTTTGTCGAAAAATCCTAACAGTCACACTGCTTGCCTATCCACCCAAAAAATCTGTGGCAATCTGTGCAATCTGTGGAAAATTAATGCTGCCACTCAAGTGCGGTGAGGACTGCGCCATTGGGGGCTACGCCCGCCGGACGCGGCATGCCGCGTCCCTACCATAAATCGCTTGTATTCAATTGTTTATTAATTAAATCGCTGGTTTGTGCTTTCAACCTTAAGCCCTCAACTGTAATCTTTCAACTGTAATCTTTAAGCTGCATTTTGAGGATGGGGAAGGGGTTGCCCTGGTCGTCGGTGGCGGTGCGCTCGTAGGTTTCGAAACCCCAGTGGCGGTAGATGGCCGCGGCGTGGGCGTTTTGCTCGTTCACGTCGATGAGGTGTGCGCCGCACTCCTGCCGCGCCCATTCGAGCAGGCAGTGGCCGGCACCGCGGCCCATAAAGTCGGGGTCGACAAACAGCATCTCTATCTTGCCGCTGTCCACACCAATGAATCCCGCCGTGCGGCGTCCAGCCTTCACCACGGCAAATTCGGCCACCAGGCTTATGGCCTGCCTCACACACGGCCGCAGTCCGGCTATGTCGTCGTCGGTGAGGAAGAGGTGCGTTGTCCTCACCGAGCGGTCCCACAGATTGGTGAGCCGTTCGACGCATTCGGTGTCGCGGCGGTGCATGGGCAGCCGCCGCACCTTTAGTCTGATTGGTCTGTTATTCATTCGGTTTTTTGTGGTTATGTCTGGGTGTAATATGTCATTAAAACGCAAATGGCAGCATAAAGTTACTCACAATCTTGCAATCGGGCAAGCACGCTTGCCGTGGTTTCGTGGATTTGTTGTAACTTTGCGCAATATTTTATTCGCAACAACAATTCTGAATGACGACATTTAAAGATTTAGGGGTCCGAGAGGATCTGCTTCGCGCTATTTCGGAAATAGGATATGAGAGTCCTATGCCAGTGCAGGAAAAGGTGATTCCACATTTACTTAACGAAGACAGCGACGTGGTGGCGCTTGCCCAGACGGGCACGGGCAAGACCGCGGCGTTTGGCCTGCCCACGCTGCAGCGCGTCGACACATCATCGCCCACAGTGCAGGCGCTGATCCTCGACCCGACGCGCGAGCTGTGCCTGCAGACGTGCCGCGACCTCACCGACTACGCCAAATACACCAGCGGCCTCAACCTGCTGGCCGTGTACGGCGGTTCGAACATCGATGTGCAAATCAAGGCGCTGCGCCGCGGCGTGCAGGTGGTGGTGGCCACTCCTGGCCGACTGCTCGACCTCATCAAGCGCGGCAAAATTGACCTTGCCAATGTCAACACTGTGATCCTCGATGAGGCCGATGAAATGCTGAACATGGGCTTTGTGGACGACATCAACGAGATTCTGAGCCACGTGCCCGAGCAGCGCAAGATGCTGCTGTTCTCGGCCACAATGCCCCCCGAAATCTCGGCCATAGCAAGCCGCTACATGCACAACCCGCAGGAGTATGTGGTGGGCTCGCGCAACGAGGGCGCACAGACGGTGCGCCACATCTACTATATGGTGAATGCCCGCGACAAGTATGCCGCCCTAAAGCGCATAGTCGACTATCTGCCCAACATCTACGGCATAATATTCTGCCGCACGCGCGCCACCACCCAGGAGGTGGCCTCGCAGCTGCTTGAAGACGGCTACGACGCCGACGCCCTGCACGGCGACCTCTCGCAGGCGCAGCGCGACGCGGTGATGAAGAAGTTTCGCGAGCACAATCTGCAGCTGCTGGTGGCTACCGACGTGGCTGCGCGCGGCCTTGATGTGAGCGACCTCACGCACGTGATCAGCTTCAGTCTGCCTGACGACAACGATGTGTACATTCACCGCAGCGGCCGCACCGGCCGCGCCGGCAAGACGGGCGTGTCGATTGCCATAATCCACAGCCGCGAGCGCGGCAAGCTGCGCGACATTGAGAAGCACATGCAAAAGCAGTTTGAGCGCCGCGACGTGCCCAAGCCCGAAGACATCATCGAGAAGCAGCTGTTCAATCTCGCCGACCGCCTCGAAAAGGTGGAGGTGAAGGAAGACGACATTGCCGACTATCTGCCCGGTGTGGTGAAGAAGCTGTCGTGGCTCAGCAGCGAGGACTTGCTTAAGCGCGTGCTGTCGCTGGAGTTCAACCGCCTGCTGGAATACTACAAAAACGCCCCGGTGCTCGACTACGTGCCCGAGAAGAAGCAGCGCAAAAAGTATGAGAAGCCTTCGCAGCAGGAGAAGGACCGCCGCACTGCCGAACCGGGATATGAGCGCGTGTATATCAACGCAGGCAAGGCCGACGGATTTTTCGCCCCCGACCTGATTCAGCTCATCAACGCCAACACGCGCGGACAGCGTGTGGATTTGGGCCGCATCGACCTAATGAGCGGCTACTCGCTGTTTGATGTGCGCCAGGCCGACGCCCACCGCGTGGTGAGCGCGCTCAAAAACGCCGACTTCTACGGCAAGCGCCTCTACCTTGAAATTGCCTCGCCCGACAAGAACTATGCCGCCGAAAGCAGCGGCGGCCAGGTGGCAATGAACCGCGCCGAGCGCCGCCGCCGTGAGTTTGGCGCCGGCCGCAAAGGCCGCACTGCCGATCGGCGCACCAGCCGCGATGCCGAGCGCGGATTCAAGCGCGGCAAGATGGCTCAGAGCACCGCCGAGGCCCCCGCGGGCAACTACGACAAGTTTAAGAAAAAAAGCAAGCGCCGCAAGTAGGCGTGTGGTGAATGCGCCACACAGTGACGATTGCTGTAGGGACGTGGCATGCCACGTCCGCCGCAATTTGCTGAATATTAGTTAATTATATTTTGCAATAAAAAACAGCACCATTGGCCCTCTATGCGCTAGTGGTGCTTGCTATTGGCGAAAAAATATAATGATAGGATGAGAGCAACAGGAATAAAGGATAGGGTAGTGTCGTTTTGCTGGCAGCACTTGCTGCTGCTGGGCTCGCTGTGGGTGATGACTGCCGGCGTGGCCGTGTGTGTGCGCTCAATGCTCGGGTCGAGCGTAATCAGTGTGCTGCCCTACGTGTTTCAGTCGGCAGGCGCCCGAGGCCTGGTGTCGCCGCTCACCATAGGCCAGTACACATGCGCCATGAACGCCCTGCTGGTGGTGGGGCAGCTGCTGGTGCTGCGCCGCCGCTTCGACCCGGTGCAGCTGTTCCAGCTGCTGGTGGGCTTCGTGTTTGGATCGCTCATCGACCTCAACATGGCACTCACTGCGTGGCTCGTGCCGCAGTCGCTGCTGGCCAAGGCGGCAGCGCAGGTGGCCGGATGCACGATTTTAGGCATTGGCATAGCGCTTGAGGTGCGTTGCGGCAGCGTCACCATGCCGGGCGAAGGCTTTCCTGTGGCCATCACCCAGGTCACAGGCATAGAGTTTCCGAAGGTGAAGATATGCGTCGACGCCTCGCTGGTGGCACTTGGTGTGGTGGCCTGCTACGGCTTTTTCGGTGCCTGGCAGTGGTCGATAGTGGGAGTGGGCACACTGTTTGCCATGGTCTACGTTGGGCTGGTGGTGAAGACCGTGGGACGCCATTTGGGCTGGTTCCAGCGCGTGCTGGCCTATCGTCCCGGCTTCCGCCGCTACCTCTTCGGCCTTGCCCGCCTCATCTACCGCAAGTAAGGTTTACAGTAGAAAGATTAGGACTTAAAGTAGCCAATGTGCAGTACTTAATTTGCTAATTTTCAGAGTATTATCTGTAGGGACGCGGCATGCCGCGTCCAATGGGCGTAGCCCCAAAACCACCAATCAGTCGACACCAACTCATCCACATAATTCCCACGAATAAATGCGTTATTCCCGTTGGACGCGGCATGCCGCGTCCCTACAGCTAATTCGCTTTAATTCAACTGATTACGAGAGGGTGCATTAACCCCGTTTATGGATTGGATGGGTGTCGGCAGGTATGCAGCGATGGCCTTGGCCGACGCGAAATGCCTGCAAACGGCCACCCTCAGCCAATGCATTCCAGCGGAATGCGACCACCGCCACAAACGTTTATGACGCTGGCTGAGTGGCATGTGTTGGTCCGAATAACCAGTCGCCCCACTCATCGTTGATTATTCGCTGCTTTCTGCTGTGCATTATTTCGTCAAGGCGCTTGTTTAGTAGCCCTTTAGCGCGTTTCGAGCCTGTGGTGCCTAATTTTATATACTGCCTGCACTTTTCCACTATTTCGCTAACGAGCTCCACATCGTTGCATGCAATCAGGCTCTCTTGCTTGGCAAACACGTCATGCACCAGCCTTATTGAATTGATTATTTGCAGGTCTTTTTTGATTCTTTCTTTCGCCCCGGCATCTTCGGTGGTGTCAACCAGTTTGCGTTGCTCCTCTTTGCTAAGGACAGCCAGTTCGTTGAGCCGGTTGAGGCGTGCGCGCTCTGCAGCAACTTTGGTGCGCTGAGCCGTAACCCGTTTAATCTGCTTCTTTTCTTTTGCGTGTGTTGGAATCTCTGATTCAATTTTGTTCAGCACATCGGCCGCTTTTGAGAAGTCGCATAGGCCAACGGCAAAGTTGTAGTCGTCCCACATTTCATTCAGCCGTTCCATGCGGGCTTTGAATTCTGCTTCACACACCATTTCTTGGTCGATGCGCCGTGCTATCCCCTTGTCGCGCCGGTCGAGTCTTTCTCCGGCGGCCATTGAGGGGTTGCTGGTCACGTGCCACGCCCCGCACAGCTGGCAGTAGTAGCTTCTCACGGGTGCTTTAAGGCCCTCGCTAATCATTTCGGCCGCGTTGAACTTAATAAAGTTGTCGGCCTTCTTTTTCGACTCAAAGTGCATCTTTGGTCGCTGGCATGCAACGCAGTACATGCGGTTTTTTGTGGGTTTCATTGCGAAAAATGTTTTTTTGGAGGCGGGGCTGTGAGGTGCATACTCACGCCACTGGCCTGCCTCCAGGTGATTAAATAAGGAAAATTAAAGCCCGTTGTGGACTTCTATGTACAATATAAGCAACAATCGTGCCAAAAAATAGCCGCTTGTGGGGATTGCGCAATTCACACTGCGCCCTTAACTTTGCCGGAAAATAGCAAAAAGCACAATTTATGAGAAGCATCATCAATATTCTGCGCACCGAGGGCCGTCCCAAGGGCTTTGGCGCAATCGACATTATCCGAAACATCGGTCCTGGCCTGCTGGTGACTGTGGGCTTCATCGACCCCGGCAATTGGGCCAGCAATTTCGCCGCCGGCTCCGACTACGGCTATGCGCTGCTGTGGGTGGTCACGCTGTCGACCATCATGCTCATCGCCCTGCAGCACAATGTGGCCCATCTGGGCATCGTCACCGGTCTGTGCCTTAGCGAGGCCGCCGAGCGCTATGCTCCGCAGTGGGTGTCGCGTCCCATTCTGGCTACGGCGTTCATGGCCAGCATCTCCACCTCGCTGGCCGAGATTTTGGGTGCGGCCATAGCGCTGCAAATGCTGCTGGGCGTGCCCATCGTGTGGGGTGCGCTGCTGTCGGCGGCAGCTGTGGCCGTGCTGCTGTTCACCAACTCCTACAAGCGCATCGAGCGCATGATCATCACCTTTGTGTCGATGATAGGCCTGTCGTTTATCTACGAGCTGTTTTTGGTGAAAATCGACTGGCCGGCGGCTGTGCACGGCTGGGTGGTGCCCAGCGTGGAGCAGGGCAGCCTGCTCATAGTGATGTCGGTGCTGGGCGCGGTGGTGATGCCGCACAACCTCTATTTGCACTCCGAGCTGGTGCAGAGCCGCCAAATCAACCGCACGGGCCGCGGCGGCATTGAGCGCGCGCTGAAGTATGAGCTGTTCGACACCCTGTTTTCGATGATAGTGGGCTGGGCCATCAACAGCGCCATGATTCTGCTTGCCGCCACCACCTTCCACGCCGCCCACCAGTCGGTGGCCGACCTCTCGCAGGCGCAGGCCTTGCTCACTCCGCTGCTTGGCGGCAATGCTGCCGGCATCTTTGCCCTGGCTTTGCTGCTGGCGGGCATCTCAAGCACCATCACCAGCGGCATGGCGGCTGGCTGCATATTTTCGGGCATGTTTGGCGAGCAGTATCATCCGCGCGACGCCCACTCGGTGACGGGCATATCTCTGTCGCTTGGCCTTGCCGTGGTGTGCATCATGCTGGTGGGCGACCCCTTTAAGGGGCTGCTCTACTCGCAGATGCTGCTCAGCGTGCAGCTGCCCTTCACCATGTTTCTGCAAGTGGGGCTCACCTCGTCGCGCCGCGTAATGGGCCGCTATGCCAACAGCCTGCCCAACAAGTGCTTCCTCTATGCCCTTGCCGCCGTGGTCACAGTCCTCAACCTGTGGCTGCTGGCCGATGTGCTGATGTAGGGGCTCTACAGAAAACGAGCGCGGGGAACGGCCGCTTGGCCGCTCCCCGCGTTTCGCTTATAGGGTAGTGCTACTCTTCGTTACTTTCCGCTCACCACAATCTTGTGGGCAGCGCTCTTGCCGTTGGTGTAGTAGTCCTTGGCAATGTAGACGCCTGCAGCGTCGGGACGCTGCGAGCCCAGAGCCACACCGCTCACGGTGTAGTAGTCGGTCTTGACAATGGCGGCGTCGGTGCCGATGCCGTCAACGCCAGTGGCTCGCTCAATCACAAGGTTGTAGGTCTTCACGCGGTCGCCATAGGTCTTGGTCACCCATGCGGCGCCGTTCTCGTTGCTGTCCACCTTGCCGTCTTTCAGGAACAGGTGCTCGCTTGTGGTCCACACGGTGCCAGCCGGAGTGCCCACGGTGAATGCCGAGCGCACGTGCTGGTAGTCCTCGCCTTCGCCCACCACGGGCACGGCGGCAAACCAGTTGGCCAGTTCATTCTGAGCCTGGGCCTTGATTGTGGGATACATGCCCGGAATCAGAGTGAACACGGTGTCGCCCTCAAGCGCGTTGCACAGCGCCAGGTCGCGGGTGCTCACGCCCTTGGCCATGGCGTCGGTGTTCGACGGGGTGAAGCCCTTGTTCACGTCGGTGTCGTAATACACGTTGGTGAGGTAGAGCTCCTTGTCGTTGTTGATAGGACAAATGTTGCCGCTGTGGGTGGTGTCGGGAGTGGCGATTTCGCCTGCGTTATACGAATTCACCAAAGTGAAGCCGTCGAATGTGCCGCCGGCAATGCCGCCCACATAGCCTTGGCCCGACACCTTGCCCATGTTGTAGCTGTTGTATATCTTGCAGCGTCCGTAGCCCCAAAGGCCGCCAGCCACGCCATAGCTGTTGGCTGCGCTTGTCGAGGTCACGTTGCCCAGGTTGAAGCAGTTGTGGATTTCGCCGCCGCCAATGCCGCCGAAGCCGCCAATGCCGTAGCCCGAGGCCTCCACATTGCCGGTGTTGTAGCAGTTCACGGCCTTGCCGCTCATGCCTCCTGCAAATCCGGCTGCATAATTGGCGCTGCTGATGATGTCGCCAGTGTTGTAGCAGTCTTCGTAGTAGGTTTCTTCATCGTTGTCGCCAACCACGCCGCCGGTATATTGGCCGGCGCTGATGATGTTGCCGGTGTTGTAGCAGCGTGTCATGCTCGACACATAGCCGTTGCCACCGGCCAGAGCTCCTGCCACACCGCCAATGTTGGTCGATGAGATGCTTGTCACATCGCCGGTGTTGTAGCAGTCGGTGAGCACTGAGCCTTCATACAGGCGTCCGGCCACGCCGCCAAGGTAGCCCTTGCCGGTCACGGCTGCGGTGTTGTGGCATCCGGTGATCACAACGGGTGCAAGTGATTTCCTGCCTGTGCCCAGAATGCCGCCCACACTGCTGCCGGTTGATTGAATCTCGCCCTCGTTGGTGCAATACAGAATCGAGTCGCCGCCGTAAGAGTTGGCCAGAATGCCGCCTATGGTCGAGAGTCCTGCGAGCGTGCCTTTATTGACGCAGTTGCGAATTGTTCCGTAGCTATAGGTTGCAATGCCGCCCACGCCATTCTTCTTCTCATAGCCAATTGTAGTGTCGTTCTCGCAATTCTCCACCAGTGCGCCTTTTTCAACGTAATAGGCGATGCCGGCCAGATAGTTGCCCTTTGAGTCAACTTTGCCGTGGTTCTGGCAGTTGACCACCGATCCGCCGTTTTTCACATATCCGGCGATGCCGGCAGCCGCGCTGCTCTCTGAGTAGATGTTTGCGTAGTTCTGGCAGTTATACACCTTGCCATACACATTGCCGGCCACGGCGCCGTTGTAGCGGTAGCTGGTGATGGTGCCGCTTGCCACAGTCAGGTCGTGCACGGCTCCTTGCGGACCAACGTTGCCAAACAGGCCTCGGTTGCTCTGGGTGCTTGTGTATGTGTTGTTGATGTTCATGAATTTCTTGCCGTTGCCGTTGAAGTCGCCGTTGAAGTTGCCTGCGTCCACGCCCACGCACTCATAGGTGGTGCTGCCGAAGTCAATGTCGTTAAGCACCTTGAAGTGGCGTCCGCTGAACGGGTAGGCTTCGGTGTTGGTGAACTTGGCCAGCTTCAGCATGTCGTCTTTGCTCTTAATCAGGAAGGGTTCGTCGGCTGTGCCTTGACCTTCAAACACGTTGGGCATTGCGCGCAGTGCGATCACCTTGCTGTAGTTGCCCACTTTGGCGGTGAGCACGTCGCGCAGCGATGTGGTGTCGGCGGTGAGGTTCACCTTCAGCACCCCGTTGGCAGCAATGAAGTTTTTGCCGCTTTCCAGTGTCCACTGCAGGTCGCTGGCTTTGTAGAGTGTGGCGTCGGTGTATACGTCATCGGCGTTTTGGCCGTCAGCGAATGTGACCACCATTTTGCGGTTGGCAATGGCTGCCGGCTCGTCCTTGAACGCTTTGATTACGGGATACAGGCCTTCGCTCCAGTCGTAGCGGTCGGACTCGAAGCCCTCTATGGCCTTGCCGCTTGTGAGAACGCTTGTGTTAACCCCTGTGGCGCCGCCAATTGATGAGCTGGCTGCCGCGCCATAGTATCCTATCTGAGTGTCGTAGTAGTTGTTGGCCACAGCATACGATGCCCCAGGCGCAGTGGCAAGCACTGCTCCGCGTGCGGCGTCGCCTGCTTTGCTGCGCTCCACGGTGCCGTAGTTGATGTTATGCTCGATGGTGCCTTTTTGCACAGCTGCGGTGGTGATGCCGCCCACTGTGCGGTTGGCATAGATTGAGCCGGAGTTTATGTTGCCGCGAATCAGGCTTTCCGAACCATTGGTGGCCACAATGCCGGCCACTTGATACTGGCTGTTGGCCTTGTGGCTTGCATCCACACTGTCGCCTTCAATGTATCCGTCGTTCTGGCAATACTGCACTGTTCCCAGCGAGTAGGCCGCGATACCGGCGGCATACGAGTTGCCGGTGAGGATGTGGCCCGCATTGTAGCAGCCGTCTACCACAGCGTCGGGCTGGTTGAGGGCAACCACGCCGCCTGCGTAGTTGTATGATGTGGTCACATCGGCATAGTTCTTGCAGTTGGTCACGCGGCCGTAGTTGACGGCTGCGATGCCCGATGCGTAGTTGTAGGCTTTGAATGAGCAGTCGCTGGCCATGGCCAGGTTTTTCACTGTGCCATTTGTTCCGATAAAGCCGAAAAGCGACACTGCAATGAGCGATTGCTTGTTGTCGGCCTTGCCGTCGGCTCCATACACCACACCGTCAATCTTCAGGTTGTGGATTGCATGGCCCCCGCCGTCGTAGGTGGCGTTGAACTGGCGCGCGCTGTTGCCGCCCATGCCAATGCCGCCGAAACCTGTGGCGTCGATGTCGTTGGTCTGCTTGAAGAAGTCGCCCTTGAACGTCTGGCCATATTTCGAGATGCCCTCGTCCATGGCCTCAAGGTCGGCCTTGCTCTTAATCAGATACGGGTCGGCCTCAGTGCCTGAGCCGCTGAAAAGCGTCGGGTTGACGGTTGCGAGTGAATACATTTTCACTATGCTGTTGTCGGCTTTCGACAGAGCCACCAGCACCTCGTTGGAATATGTGCTCTTCACTGTCACAGAGTCGCCGGCTATTTTAAGGCCTGACGTCTCGTCGGCAAAGGTTGAGCCGTTGTAGAGTTTCCAATAAATGTCGTTGGCTGTCGACACCTTGAATGTGCTGCGCACTTTGGTTACATTCTCACCATTCTTGAAACTGATGGGAGCTGCGCTTAGATAGGCCGCGTTAGTGCTCTCCATTGCTTTAAGGCGCGGATACAGGCCGTTGGTGAATGTCCACACGCTGGCGTCAAACCCGTTGTATGCCTTGCCGCTGGTGAGCTGCGCTGTGGTCTGTTCCATGCGTTTTGCAGATGCTGGCATTATGGTGCCCACCATTTGCTGGTCGTGATACACATCGGTGAATATGCTGTCGCTGTAGGCGGTGCCATACACGCCCATTTTCTCATATACGGCTCCGTTGCGCACTTGGCCGTAGTTGAAGCAGCGCTTCACGTTCGACAGATATGAATATTCTTTGTTGCCGTGCGTATCGGTGGTGTACGACGGGTTGGGAATGTAGCCAATCACGCCGCCCACGCTGGTGGAGTTGCCTGAGTTCAGCACCAAGTTGCCGTTGTAGCAGTCATATACATTGCCGCCATACACATCTCCGGCCACACCGCCTACAGCACCTTTGGTGCTTGAGCTGCTCGTGGTTGAGGCTGCACTGATGGGGCCTGCGTTGAAACTGCGTTGCAGCGTGGCGTCGAGCACTTCGCCAACCACGCCGCCAACGTATGCGTTGCCGCTTTTGTCGGTGAGTTGCATGTCGCTGTAGCTGTCGGTGAGAAGCGAGTTGCATTGCTTGCCCGGAAGAAGCGAGCCTGCCACGCCGCCGAGTGATTTCCACATCGAGCTGGCCAGGCTTGTCACTGTAATCGAGCCGTGGGCTGCAAGGTTGCTGGCCACGGCCTGGCCGGCTATTGTGCCGGCCACACCGCCGTTTTCTCCGGCTCCGGTGATGCTGCCGTTAAACTGGCAGTTGGTGAGTTTCGGGCCGTTGAAGTATCCCACTACGCCAGCGGCTCCGTAGCCTGTGGCTGTGATGTTGCTGCCGTCAACGGTGATGTCGGTCATTGTGCCCGAGCATTTGCCAGCCACGGTTCCGGCATATGTGCCAGCTGTGACAATGGTGGCGTCTTGCATCTTAAGGTTGCTTATGCTGCTGGTGCTGTCGGCTACGCCAAACAGGCCCTGATAGTCTTCTGCGCCCACATTGATGTAAAGATTTTTAACCATGTTGCCGCCGCCGTTAAACGAGCCGCGAAATGGCGTGCTCTCAGTGCCGACTGGCGTGTAGGCCATGGTTGAACTGCTGAGGTCGAGGTCGTTACACAGCTTCACATATTTGCCCTTGTAGTCATTGCCGCTGTTCACATCGTCGGCAAATGCGTTGAGCTGTGAGGGGGTGCTTATTATAAATGGAGACGCTTCGGTGCCGTCGCCTTTCCAGTCTTGAACCGAAGGCGTGGGATATTTCACCACGCCGTTGCTGAACTTTATAGTGGCCGACAGCACGCCAAGGGCGCGTGTGGATTGGCTTGCCTGGCAGAACACGCCGTAGTTGCCGAAGTTAATCTCGGTGTCGGTGCCTGTGCCCAGCATGTTACCCTTTTGCGCGCTCTTGCTCTTGGCCCAGTTGGCTGGATAGCAGTTGAACGGGCCATAGAGCATGTTGGTGAATATGCGCTGAGGTGATATGCTGACCGACTTGTCTGGCTTGAGACGCATTTTCACCACGGCTCCATTATTGGTGAAGTTCACAATGTCCACCTGGTTGTCATAGGTCTGGTTGATATACACCGGATAGGTGCGCACCGAGTCGGTGTTGGTAGCCGACTTGCCGTTGTAAATCGTCTCGCTTATTGTGGCATTTGTGGGCCGGAACTCGCTTTTGCTGAAAATGCCAAACGAGCCGCCCTGCGACTCTCCCGTGGTCACTATCACGCCCCATGAGCCCAGTGTGATGGTGCCGTCGGCACCAATTGTGCCCGTGATAGGGGTCGACGTGCTGTACACGCGCTTGTTCAGGTCCATCGAGCATGCCCACACGGGACCGTAGGTTGAGTGGTCGTAGATTTTTGCCGGTGTCACGGCCACGGTGCCTGACGCCTGGTCGTAGGTGCACTGCAGCGTGTCGCTCAGGCCCCACAGGTTGTAGAGCACTGCGTGCGTGTCATCGGTCTTCTTGAAGGTTGCAATGCCGCTCACCGTGGTGGTGCCGTCGGAATACTTGGTGTCGTATTCCGCCGCGTGCAGCACATCGGGCAAGGTTGCCGGCGCCTTTGATGCTCGGCGCGCTCCGCCCTTGTTGGTCACTTGCCACGAGCCGGCCGTGTACTTGCCCGCAGGCTGTCCGAGGCCTTTTGCCCGTTCGGCTTTCACGCTCTCTTCAACGGTTGCCACCGCCGCCTTGGGCTGGCCCGCTTGCCTGCTTTGGGCAATCTTGGCCTGTATCACCTTGACGGCTTCGGCATCTTGCGAGGCTGTTGAGCTGGCCGCGACTGTGGCGCCTGCACCACCATGGCTGGTGATGCTGCGCAGCTGTGCCGCCTGCTCAATGACCTGCGTTTGCGCCTGGGTGGCCGTGACGGCCATCGATGTCAGGAGCAAACCGAAAAGTAACTTCTTCGTCATAGAGAAAATAGATTAAAAAAATAACAAAAATATATGTTTTTACGAATACGCAAATTTATACAAAAAAATCATAATGGGGCAATAATTCAACTTAAAAATGAAACTTTTTTGCCGTGTGCTGCTTATGAAGTCAAACGAATTGTTGGAAATGCCACAATAAATATTAGCACTTCGCTCTTGCAATGCGCAGCCTCAAAAAAAAGAGGCCGGCCAGCCTCCATGACGGGGGCTGGCCGGCCTTATGCGTATTAGGTGGAGCGAAGCGTGGCCTTACTCTTTGCGTGCCTTGATGCACGAGATGGTGAGGTAGGCAATCAGTGCCACATACATCACCACGGCCAGCCAGTTGCTTGCAGTGTCGCTGAGCGGACTGGTGTACTGGAAGCCGAAGTATAGCATTGCCGCACTCACCACACCCATAAGGGCGCCGCCGGCAATGAAGCCCGAGGCCAGCAGTGTGCCGCGGTCCTGACGGGCCTTGTTCACCTTCTCGTCTTTGCTGCGCGAGCTCACAAACCAGCTGATGATGCCGCCCACCAGCAGCGGGGTGTTGAGCTCAAGCGGAATGAACATGCCCAGCGAGAATGCCAGCGCCGGCACGCCCAGCCAGTTGAGCAGCACGGCCAGTATGGCGCCCACGATGTAGAGCAGCCACGGCGTCTCGCCACCCATCATCAAGGGGTCGATGACGGCAGCCATGGCGTTGGCCTGCGGAGCCACCAGGGCGTTGTCGCCCACAAAGCCGTAGGTCTTGTTGAGGATTATCATCACACCGCCCACAGTGGCGGCCGAGAGAATTGTGCCCACAAACTTCCACGTCTGCTGCTTGGCGGGCGTGGTGCCAATCCAGTAGCCGATCTTCATGTCGGTCACCATGCCGCCTGCCATCGACAGCGCGGTGCACACCACGCCGCCTATCACCATCGAAGCCACAATGCCCTGCGAGCCTTTCAGGCCCACGGCCACAAATATGCCCGAGGCAATGATGAGGGTCATCAGCGTCATGCCCGACACGGGGTTGCTGCCCACAATGGCTATGGCGTTGGCTGCCACGGTGGTGAAGAGGAACGCAATCACCGTCACCACCACAAAGGCCACAAGGCTCTGGGCCACGTTGTGAATCACGCCCACATAGAAGAACACCAGCGTCACCAGCAGTGCGGCTGCCAGCGCAAACACCAGCACCTTCATCGAAATGTCGCGCTGGTGGCGCTCAACCTTCACCTGCTCCTGGCCGCTGAATGCCTTGCCGGCCAGGCCCACGGCGCTCTTAATCACGCCCCACGACTTTATGATGCCAATCACGCCGCTCATGGCAATGCCGCCAATGCCTATGAAGCGCGCGCCGCCCTTGAATATCTCCTCGGCCGTCGATCCGGCCAGGCTCGGGTTCATACCCATCAGGGGCACTATCACCCACCACACAAACGCGCTGCCGGCGAATATGATGAAGCTGTAGCGCAGGCCCACAATGTAGCCAAGGCCCAGCACAGCCGCGCCGGTGTTCACCTTAAACACCATCTTGGCATGCTCGGTGATGCTTTGCATGGCCGGAATGGCAGTGCTCGAGAGCACTTCCTTCCACCAGCCAAACGTGCTCAGCACAAAGTCGTAGAGGCCGCCCACAAGGCCGGCTATGAGCAGCGGCTTGGCCTGCTCGCCGCCCTTCTGCCCCGAAATCAGCACCTGAGTGGTGGCTGTGGCCTCGGGGAAGGGAAACTTGCCGTGCATGTCGCTCACAAAATATTTGCGGAACGGAATGAAGAACAGTATGCCCAGCACACCGCCCAGCAGCGAGCTCAGGAACACCTCCAGAAAGCTCACGGTAATCTCTGGATACTTGGCCTGCAGAATGTATAGGGCCGGCAGCGTGAATATGGCTCCGGCCACCACAATGCCCGATGCCGCGCCAATCGATTGGATAATCACATTCTCGCCCAGCGAGTTGCGCCGCTTGGTGGCGCTGGCAATGCCAGCAGCGATTATGGCAATGGGAATCGCCGCCTCAAACACCTGGCCCACCTTCAGCCCCAGATAGGCCGCTGCCGCGCTGAATATCACGGCCATTATCAGGCCCATCGACACTGAGTAGGGTGTCACCTCCGGGTAGCTGCGGTCGGGTTTTAGCACAGGCACATACTTCTCGCCAGGCTTCAGCTCGCGAAACGCGTTTTCAGGCAAACTCATTTCGTCTTGTCTTTCAATTTTTTCGTCTTGCATCTATTTTACCAGTTTTTTAGTTATTATTTCTTGCTAAACGTTGCGAAGTTACAAAAAATGCGTCAACATTGCCACACATTCGCCTTCAAAAAACGTGCGCCGCACCCGCCTTTCACCCTCTTTTATTTGCCGGGGTGGCCGGAAAGCACTATATTTGCACCATAAAATAAAAGAGACCAATCAATAAATTAACTCACTACAGTTATGAAAGCGTGTTTATATAGCGAAAACGCCCAGCCCGTTGAACCCATCGACGAGCACAAGCTGGCCGTGGCCGACAAAAAGCCCGAAAAGGTGGAGGCACCGCGCCAAGGCTATTACATTGTGAACTACAAGGTGCTTAAGGGTGCCACCCTCATCGCCTTCATCATAATGCTTGTGTGGCTGGCAGCGCTGTGGGCATTCTAAAAAATAGGTGCTCTCTGCACGATTTTTTGCCCGAAAGCATTGACAATTCACAAAAAAGCATTACCTTTGCACAGCAAAACGAAAAATGGCCCATTAGCTCAACTGAATAGAGTGTTTGACTACGGATCAAAAGGTTATAGGTTTGAATCCTATATGGGTCACCAGCAGAAAAATGGAAGCTCAAAAGCTTCCATTTTTTTTGTTTTCCATCAAGAATACAATTAACTATAAATCAGTGTGCTAACTGTGGAACGCAGCATGCCGAAAGCACTGAAAAATTTTACCCCTAAGCGGGATAATGTTTAAAGTTGAGGGTTAAAAGATTAAAGAAGTCATCGCTAAAAACCTGGTTTACAGATGCTTATTGTAGGGACGCGGCATGCCGCGTCCGACGGGCGTAGCCCCCCAGCACGAATGCAAAACCACGCCAAATACACCTCCACAAACTGAAATTATTTATATGCAATTATCTGATTAATAATTAATTGCGGCGGATGTGGCATGCCACGTCCCTACAGTATTCGTTGCTGTATGGTGCGCCCGCAACTCGTTAGATTGCTACTTTTTCAGTGCTCTCGGCATGCCTGCTCCCCCAGCCCCGCATTCCATTGGAATGCTACCACCGCACCTCTTCAACAGTCAGTAATCAGTTCGTTGTAGATTTCTCTCAGCCTGTTTCGGAGAAACATCACTGCATAATGCTTTCTTGAGATTAGCGTTGCAATCGGCTTGCCGGTCTCCAACGATAAATCTTTGAACGACCGTCCTACAAATTCTGTTTGCTCAAACACATAACGCTGTTCACGGGGAAGGTCGTTAAGAGCATCCTCCACCTCGGCCCATACGGCTTTTCTAAGTTGCTCCATTTCGGGTGAGTAGTCATCGCTTGCCATAAGCTCGCCTATGCAGCTAATGAAATTATCGCTGGCTTCATCGCCTTCAGCCAATGTAACGGGCCGTTCTCGGCGTTTGCGGCTGTTGTCAATGATTTTGTTCCTTGCCACCTTGTAGAGCCAATTTGCCGTCTGCGTTACAGGACTGTCGTTGTCTGTTTCCACAAGGCGTAAAAACACATCTTGCAGCACGTCTTCGGCGTCATAGCCCGATGTTCGGATTCTGATAAACGACAGTAGCTGGCGTCGGTATTTGTTGAATGCGTCGGCAACGCTACTTTTCGCCATCTTCATCTGCCGCTTGTCCGATATTTAATTCCTTCTTGCCGCATATTTCAATACTGATAAATTTGCGGCTATGCTTTTTGTTGTCGTCATCATCGAAGTTATCGTCGTCATCATCATCAAAGTCCTCATCCTCATCGTCATCGAAGTCCTGCTCCTCATTGAAATCATCGTCGTCCTCCGCTTCATCATCGTCATGCACTATTGTAGTTCGTTTTATCGACAAAAAGCCATTGTCCATTTTCGATGTGATGCGATAAAATGCTTTTTTCCGGTCTTCATCCGACATCTCCTCACGTTCTTCGCTCCAGCGGCCAAGGTCCTTTACCCTAATTAATGTGCCGCTCATTAGATGCATCATTAAAAACAAACCGGCTGCTTGCAGATAATTGATGCTCGGCCATCCAGTAATCGAAGGCACGAGCCAATTCCAAAGCCACATGATGCATGCAATGTATAGTGCCAAAGTTCCTAACCACGAAGCGTAGTGCAAAATTTCGCACAGCACCTTAGTTCTTGTTTTTCTTTCCAATGTACTTGTCTTTTTATGAAGTTACAATAATGTTTCGCAATAGCGCTACATTAATATAGACGAATAACCCAAGCCGATATTTTAACCGTGAACGAAAAATCCGCAATTGTAGCTGGCCTTGCTGGTCAAAAAAAATTGCTCCACCAGCCCTCCTGTGCCGGAAATAAACGAACAACCGCCGCAAGCCTGCGCTGTGGGGCGGGCTTGCGGCGGCCGTTATGGTCGTGCGCGTTGCGGTGGCTATGTATGTTGCCAGCGCAAGTGCCTTATTTCACAATTTTCTTGGCAACTGTGCGGGTGCCGTCGGTGTAGGTGGTCACCACCACGTTGACGCCGGCAAACGGCTTGCTGCTCACGGCGCCCGACATGCTCACGTATTGCACGCCTGCCACCTGGGCTTCGGCCACGTTGGCCTCAACGCCAGTGCTGGTCTGCTGCTTCAGCTCCACATACACGTCGTTGCTGATGGCATCGGCTGCGTTGTCGCCAAACTTGATGCCGGTCACCTGCTTCTGCTGGTCGCCGCATTTCATGGCCAGAGTGTAGGTGTGGGTGTAGTCGAGGTTGGCAAACGTGTAGTTGGCCTTGTTGATGTTGTTATACAGAGTCTTGTCGGTTGTTTCGTCGATGAGTGAGAGGCTTGCCTCCAGATCGCGGCCGTCGTTGTCGCGCACGGTCACGTGCATGTCGTTGGTGTAGTAGCTGAGCTTGAATGCGGGCACTGTGTTGGCCTCAATGCTCATATATCCGGCCACGGCGTCGGCCACTCCCTTGTTCCAGAAGTTGTTGTTCTCTTTATACCACACGCCCTTGCCGCTGAATGCGAAGCTGCCCGAGCGCATCACGGTGGCAACCTCGGTTGTTGCCGCTGCCTTCTGGTAGCAGTAGTCCATGCCGTTGCGGCCTTCATATTGCAGTTGCATGGTGATCAGCAGATTGTTGCCATTGTAGGCCAGCGGGTTGCCCTGTGTGAAGGGGGCGTTGATCACGGTTGCTGCCGAGTCGGCGCGGCCGGCTGCGTCGATAGTCCACTGCTCCCAGCCGGTGTGCATGTTGGCAATGGTGTCGCTCTCGTTGAGGCCCTGGGTGTAGTTGAGGGCTGGCACTGTGTCGCAGGCCTCGATGCCAACGCCCACTGCGCTGAATGTGGTGGTCTTGCCGCCGTTGTTGTATCCGTCGAGTGCTATGCCTGTCACCTTGGCGCCTGCTGGCAGCTTGCCCTCGAAGTCGCCAGCGGTGAGCACATACTGGTTGCGGAGCGTCTGGAACGTGTGGGTCAGCACCTTGCTTTGCACGCGCTGGTAGGCGATGTTGCCCACGCTGTCGGTTATGGGTGTCTTGCCGAATTGCAGTGTGTCCTGCTTGCTCGAAGTGAGCACTGTGGCGTTGAAGTTGCCGCCCTGGGCCATTGCGCCAGCTGCGCAGAGCGCAACCGATGCGGCCATAATGAGTTTGCTTGATTTCATAATTGGTTAAATTATTCTGTTGCTTTATATATATGTGTTTGCTGTGTTTTCGTCGTCAAGTTCTGAAAATCTCGGCAAAGGTAACGCTTCTGTCACAATAATTCAACAAATCGCGCGTAAAATCCTCACCCCTACGACTGTAATCCACACATTTGCACATGCCGCAGCAATAAAGAGTCAGCCCCGCGGCGAGCTGAAAAATAAACTTGCCGCGGGGCTGACTGCCTATGTCGGTGTGTGTGAGTCTTATTTGCGTTTCTTCTTGTTGCGCTTCTCCTGCTCGCGCAGGGCTGCCTGCTGCTGGCGCTGGGCCTCTTCGAGGCGTGCCATGAAGCCGCTCTTCTTTTTGGGCTTCTTGGCGTTTTCGGCCATCTTGGCGCGCACCTTCTCCTCGCTCACGAGCAGACGGCTGCTGTAGGTCTGCGCGATGGTGATGAGCAGCGATATGAAGTAGTAGTAGCTCAGGCCCGAAGCGTAGTTGTTGAAAAACACCAGGAACATGAGCGGCATCAAATACATCATCCACTTCATGCCAGGCATTTGCTGCGACTGCTGCTGCGACTGCATGGTGAGGTAGGTGTAGGCGATGTTGGTGACCGTCATGAGCATGCAGAACAGGCTGATGTGGTTACCAAAGTAGCTGGTGATGAACGGAATCTGAGTAGTCCACGAGCAGATGGCATCGGGAGCCGAGAGGTCTTTGGCCCACAGGAACGACTCACCGCGCAGCTCGATGCACGACGGGAAGAACCAGAACATGGCAATGAGTATGGGCATCTGCAGCAGCATGGGCAGGCAGCCGCCGAATGGGCTGGCGCCGGCCTGGCTGTAGAGTTCCATCGTCTTCTGCTGGCGCTTCATGGCGTTGTCCTGGCCCGGATACTTGTCGTTGATGGCCTTGATGTCGGGTGCAAGCACGCGCATCTTGGCCTGCGAAATGTAGCTCTTGTAGGTGAGCGGCGACAGCACAAGCTTGAGCAGCAGTGTGAGTATAAGGATGATGATGCCGTAGTTGCTGATGTACTTGCCCAGCCAGTTGAACACGGGGATGATGATGCCCGTGTTGATCCAGCGCAGCCACTTCCAGCCCAGCGGAATCAGGTTGGTGAGCTTGAGGTCTTCGCTTGGCGAATACTTGTCATACTCCGACAGCAGCTTGTATTTGTTGGGGCCGAAGTAGAAGTAGAACGATGCCGGGTTGGGGTTGCTCGAGCTGTATTGCACCGAGGTGGTGATGTCCATCTCCTTAAGGAAGCGGTCGTAGTCGGGCGAGTCCTTCTTTATCTCGTGGCTCTCGAGCTTGGCGCCTGTGAAGTTGTGGTCGGCAATCAGCACTGCCGAGAAAAACTGGTTTTTGGTCGAAATCCACTTCAGCTGGTCTTGCGTCGTCTTCTCGTCGTCGCCGCTTTCCTTCAGGTTCTCAACCGAGCCGTCCTGCCCTGCATATTTGAAGTAGATGCCGCTGTTGCGCTCCTCAAACATCTTGCCCTCTTCGTGGCGGCTCATCTTCTGGTGCCAGGCCAGGTCCATGTTGGGAATGTTGGTGGGTATCACCTGCGCCATGCCGCGCTGCACCACCTCCATGCGCACCATGTAGCTGCCCTTGAGCAGTGTGTAGCGCAGGCCCCACACGGCGCCGCCGGCCAGATTCAGGTCCATCTCCACGGTGCTGTCGTTGAGCTGGCGGGGGGTGAAGTAGAAGTTGCGGGTGTCGAAGCGTTGCGAATTGCCGTTGAGGATGAAGCTGTAGGTGTTGTCGCCAGGGGTGAACACCTCCACGTGGGGGGCGTTGTAGGCCTTGTAGTCGAGCAGTGTGGCGCGCGACACCACGCCGCCCTTGGTCGACAGCTCTATTTCAAGCACGTCGTTCTTCATCTTCACTATCTGCTCGGTGCCTGTCAGGCACGAGGCAAACGAGCCGTTTTTGGCAAACTTGTCGATCTCGGCCTTCACGGCGGCCACGGCCAGATTGTGAGCCTTGGCGTCGGTGGCGTCGGTGCCCATCAGCTCGTTGAAGTCAATGGTCTTGCCGCCGGCGGCCACGGTGCCCTGCACCATGTCGCCCTGGCCCAGACTCAGCTTCACGCCGCCGTTGTCGATGGAGCCAAGCTTGCGCATGGCTTCCTTCAGCTGCGCCAAGTCGTCGGAGCTGAGGGTGTCGGTGGCCGATGCCGAGGCGGCGCGCTGCTGCCTCTGGGTCTGCTCAACCTTGGCTATGGAGTCCTGGCGGCGCTGCTCGGCCAGCTCAGCCTGGCTGGGCTCGTTCAAATACATGAAGCCGAATATCACCGCGCACATCAGGATCAAGCCTATCACAGTGTTCTTGTCCATTCTTTTGTGAGTGTGTTTTGTGTTTTATCTGTTTGTAGTTGAATGAAATATGTCTCTTTTTGCGCTTAGCGCGCCATCACTTGCGGCTGTCGCGGTTGGCAATGGCCGCACCGATGAAGCTCATAAACAGCGGGTGGGGGTTGAGCACAGTGCTGCTGTACTCGGGGTGATACTGTGTGCCCACATACCATTTCTTGCCTTCAACCTCAACCACTTCCACCAGGTGGGTCTCGGGGTTCTCGCCCACGCACTTCATGCCGCCGTCCTCAAACTGCTTGCGGAACTCGTCGTTGAACTCAAAGCGGTGGCGGTGGCGCTCCTCGATGTCGAGCTTGCCGTAGGCCTTGGCCACGGTCGAGCCCTCCTTCAGGTGGCAGGCATATGCGCCCAGGCGCATGGTGCCGCCCATGTTGGTCACGCTCTTCTGCTCCTCCATCAGGTCGATCACGTTGTAGGGCGTCTTGGGATCCATCTCGGTGCTGTTGGCCTCGGCCATGCCCAGCACGTCGCGCGCATACTCAATCACCATGCACTGCATGCCCAGACAAATGCCGAAGGTGGGCATGTCGTGCTCGCGGCACCACTTCAGCGCCACAAACTTGCCCTCGGTGCCGCGCTGGCCAAATCCAGGAGCCACTATCACGCCGTCCATGTCCTTCAGCTGCTCCTCCACATTGGCGTCGGTCAGCTTCTCGCTGTTCACATACACCAGGTCGAGCTTCTGCTCGTGATAGGTGCAGGCCTGCAGCAGGCTCTCGTCGATGCTCTTGTAGGCGTCTTGCAGCGACACATACTTGCCCACCAGGCCAATCTTCACCGTGCCCTTGGCGGCGCGCATGTGGTCCAGGAACTGGTTCCACTTCGTCAGGTCGGGCTCGCCGCTGTAGGGGGTGCCCGTCTTGTCCAGAATTATGTTGTCAAGCTTCTGCTCGTGCATCATCAGCGGCACCTCGTAGATGGTGGGTAGATCCACGCTCTGCGTCACAGCGTCAACGTCCACGTTGCAGAACTGTGCCACCTTGCGGCGCATGGCCAGCGGAATCTCCTTTTCGGTGCGCAGCACCAGTATGTCGGGCTGTATGCCCACCTGCTGCAGTTGCTTCACCGAGTGCTGTGTGGGCTTGGTCTTCAGCTCCTTGGCCGCGCGAATGTAGGGCACATAGGTCAGGTGCACGCACACGCACTTGTTGCCCAGCTCCCAGCGCAGCTGGCGCACGGCCTCAAGGAAAGGCAGCGACTCAATGTCGCCCACCGTGCCGCCAATCTCGGTGATCACGAAGTCATACTTTCCTGTGTTGCCCAGCAGCTTCACGTCGCGCTTGATTTCATCGGTGATGTGGGGAATGATTTGCACAGTCTTGCCCAGATAGTCGCCGCGGCGCTCCTTGTCGATCACGCTCTGATACACGCGGCCGGTGGTGATGTTGTTGGCGCGCGTGGTCTTGATGTTGGTGAAGCGCTCATAGTGGCCCAGGTCGAGGTCGGCCTCGTGGCCGTCGACCGTCACATAGCATTCGCCGTGCTCATAGGGGTTGAGTGTGCCCGGATCGATGTTGATGTATGGGTCAAACTTCTGAATCGTTACGTTAAAGCCGCGTGACAATAAAAGACGGGCTATCGACGATGAGATGATTCCCTTACCAAGTGAGGAAACCACACCGCCTGTCACAAAAATGTATCGTGTATCCACTGCCTAATTTATTTGATAATTACAATTTGCAAAAATAGCAATTATTTCTCAATAGAGCCACACCGTGCCGCCAATTTCACCTCATTCGGCACAAATTACCCGCTTTTTCGCCAATTTGTGCGCCGACAAAAAAACGGGTGGGAAACCGGCAGCGCTCCATGCGCGTGTGCCGATTTCCCGCCAAAGCCGGTTGTGCCGCAGCCCGATTCAGGTCAGCGGTTCACTATCACCTTTTTGCCGCCGTGAATGTAGATGCCCGGGGCCATGCTGGTCGAGTCCACCTTTTGCCCCATCAGGTTGTAGTAGTCACCGCCGGTGCTTTGCGTGGCATCGCTTTCAACGCTTTCAACCCCCGTTTGCGGCTCGTCGATTCCGAAGTCCATGCAACTTTTGGCTCGTAGCATAACCTTGCCATTCAATGTCATTTTATTGAATTGTGTTTGGGGCAATCCAGTCACGCCGATTTCCGTCATAATTACTGGATAGGCTTGCGGACTTAAGAATAGGAATGCCCTGTTTCTGTCTAAAACGTTGCTTTGAGACAGCGCCACCAAACCAATGCCCTCTATTATGTGCATGTCGCTGATGCGTTCGTCAAATTCAATCGGATTCCCGTCGACATCGCGATACATGAAGTCCAATTTCATGCCTTTTCGCATAGCCCCGTCTATTTCAAACGTCTCATCCTTGTCTGCTACAAGCTCAAGGTTCATGGAGGGGTCGTGTGTTTTGGAATACGGCATATCGAGTACGCTCTTAATGTTGTTGAAGTCATATATCATCCACTCATAGAAATCTCCGTTTCTAATCCAGCTGCCAGATCCGAACGCATAGTTCTCGAAAAACAGCTTGATGTCATACAGATATACAGCATACACACGCTTATTCTCTTCGCGCATTAAGGCTATCAAGAAGCGCGTTCTGCCGTCATACAGTTTGCGGTCGGTTTCTGTTGTCAGGTGCATATACTTGTCATAAAACTTAAGCCAGCACTTCTTGTATGTTTTTCCTGCCAGGATCGAATCCCCCTCAAGGCTTATGGTGAATGGGAAATGCTCGTCAATCACATTGTCGGGAAAATGCGAAAATCCAGTTTTCTGGCAGTAATATTCCCATTGCGCGCCTTCTTGCACCAAAGGGACGTATTTATATTCTGCGCTTACTGCTATGTTGCTGCACATCAATAGAGTGGCCAGTGACAGTAATAATTTGAATGCTTTCATAATGCAGTTGGTTTTATAGTTTAACGATTTGTTTATTGGATATCACGTTGCCGTCAACAATCAGGCTCACAAAATACCTTCCCGCTGGAAAATCAGCTGTAGAGACTTCTATTTGTGTCTCACCTTCTTTCACTGGAACATTTTTGTGCCAAGTGCCATCCACATTTGTAATACTGATTGCTGTGCCTGAACTCGTGGGCACATTTGTGCTGATGCAGATTTGAGATGAACATGGATTTGGTGAAATGCCCGATATCTGTATCCCTATTGGCTCAGTATAGGCATAAGCCACAGAATTGTCTTTGGCCGAAGTCACTTTCAAAATATACTCTCTTCTGCTTTTGCCCAAGTCAATTGTCAGACTTTTTCCTGTGCCAAGGGTGTTGTGGTCTTTATCCATCCATTTGCATGCGGCCTGTTGGCTGATATTGTTGGCCGTCAAAGTGCCAAGTGACCCTATGCCTGGATTTATTTCTCCAATAACAGGTTCAGCAATGTCACTGCCAGAGCCGTTTATTAAGACTCTGAATGCAGTGCCGTCTATAAGATTGTTGTCGCTGTCTGCCAGCGTCAGGTGGAATGTGTCATCAAGTTTGAATGTACTTGTCATGCCCGCAAAAGTCTGTATGGTCATGAAAATTGTGTCGCTGCTGTTGGCTGCCAGCTCTATTCCGTTTATTGAGCTGTTCGGGCTTTTCAAATAAATGCGTTGAGGCTCTCCCGTATAGTTCTTTATGTCAGTTCCGCTTTTGCCATTTGCAACCCACGATTTGTGCAATTTGTTTCCTAAATACATTGTGATTTCTGAAAATTCAAACGCATTATTGTCCTTTATTGAGCCATTGGGCAAGATATTCAAATTGAATTTCTGAGTCGCTGCGCTATTGTTATGTATGACAACGGGAATCTTAACGCCTTCTTTTGTGAGGTCTATAGGCCGATCCCCTCGATGCTGTTGCCCGTAAGATGGGTCTACCACAGTGATTGTGCTCCTTGCCGCAGTGTTGTATAAAGCAGTGTTAAAGTATTTATCGTCGACCACCTCCTCATATCTTTTGGTTATGATTGCTGTTATGGCTATGTCAAGCACGCCTTCGTTTGAAATAATACGCTTGCGTAGGACTTCAGGTAATTGCCATGAGTATGCTCGTATTAATGAGCTATTAGGAGCAAGCGCATCCGCATCCCTTAAGATTATTTCAGCGATTTTTCCACCAGTTGACTCGTTGTATATCAGGTCTTCTGTACTACACCCCAGTTCCTTTATGCTCCAATATAAACTAAGAAGTCGTTCTGGGTCATTATCAGCAACTTCGCCACCATTGTGGTTGAGCCTAACATAAATATGCACCATTCCCACACTGTCTCCTTTAATATGCTCACTTTCCTGAACATTAAGGCCATCATCATTGTTCCTAACCCAAATATCGGGGCTGTTCCATGTGATTTTGCTTGATGTGTTGGGCTCATTGCCGGTATCTTCAATGTTGTCTCTAATCATAGGCCCAGAAATCTCTGGTATATTGTTTAATGCGAGCTTCCCCTTTAATCCTGCGGGTGTTGACACAATGTATGGGAAGTTTCCATTATACAGGTCTTTGAGCGTCTCTTCGATGTAGTTGCAGTTTTCCTCCATTGAGACATAACCGCTTTTGTCGGTATCGGCTTTTAAAGCAGGCGGACATTGGCCTTCAATCCAAGTACTTGCAAAAGCCAGTTGTTGCTCTTCTGTCGCCTTAAAGTGAATATCTCCTGATGATGTTGTTGTGGTGGTGTTATGTGTATGTGGACTAAAACCATTGCTCGCTGAACCAACAATTACAATGTTGTTGTACTTTGCGCTTATATAAGATAACACTTCAGCTAAATTCTGCTCCGTGAATGTTGATAAGTTTTCTAAATCGTCATTCTTAAAGTAGAGCATACGAACATTACCGTTTTTACTGCGGCCAATTTCTCCAAAATAGTAGAATAAAAACATGCCTGTCTTATTCCTAAGGTGCGCAATGGAGCGATATAGATTCTTAATATTTGGAACAAGTATTTCTTCATCAATGTTATCCCCATCAATGTCATGTGAAAATTGACCTGATCCATCATCTAAATTCGCCGAGGAGTTGTCGTCTAACAAAAGTGAAATATTCTCTTTGGGAACGCCATATAAATCAGTAAGCATTTTGTAGGTGCCTGAGCAAGCATCGTATCTTCCCTTAGTGTTTTCCCCGGATCCAATACACATTAAAACTGCATGAATTTTTTTCCCATATGGATTATCCATTTTTTCGTTTGCCCTGGCCATGCCTCTCGCCACAAGTTGCTTACCATTGTATGACGGCTGGTTCACATTGCGTTCAATGAGGGTAAGCCGCTCTTTTAATGGAGGCAAAGTTCCTTTGACCGCAAAAACTGGTGCTGGACCATCGCCATCATAGCTCTTTGGTACATAATAGTATGTGCAATTATGCGTCCATGTCATAAGAGGCTCTTCATTTGCAAACACAAGCCACTTGTCTTGTGAGGAGACCAGCCATTTTTGTTGGCTGGCCAGAGCCTCGTCCACGGGGCAATAGCTCTCGTTGATGTAGTTGGTCACTGTGCCGATGTAGAAGTTTGCTGTGTCGGCGGTTGTCATAGCTCGTTGACTCTTGACCAGCTGCAGTGCAGCGGCTTCGTCAACAGTTTTTTGTGCGGCAAATCCCGATAATACCGAGCATGCCATTAGAAGTGCTAATGAGTGCTTCATTTAAACATTCGTTAGAGTTAATTAGACGGGAAACGCTTATTAAACAAAAATTGCTGGCTTGCAAAGTGCTAAAAAGTTAGTTTGCTTCGTCCTTGCGCCAAAAATAATCAGTTAATTAAACATATGCAAACTTTTTTAGAAAAAAATAATTAAAACGCGGTGCGGACTGAGTCCCGAATTACCCGCTTTTTCGCCAATTTGTGCGCCGACAAAAAAACGGGCGGGAAACCGGCAGCGCTCCATGCGCGTGTGCCGATTTCCCGCCAAAGCCGGTTGTGCCGCAGCCCGATTCAGGTCAGCGGTTCACTATCACCTTTTTGCCGCCGTGAATGTAGATGCCCGGGGTCATGCTGGTCGAGTCCACCTTTTGCCCCATCAGGTTGTAGTAGTCACCGCCGGCCGCCTGGCTGTCGGTGCCCACCTCGCTTATGCCGGTGGCGTCATCGGTGTCGATGTCGGGGAAGCCGCCATAGTCATATGTGCCCTTATACACCGTCTTGCCGTCTTCCTTCATTCTGCGGAACTGCGGCAGGTAGAGACCATTGAAGTCCAATCCGGACAAGCTTATGAATGAAGCCGCTGGAGCAAACACGGTGGAGCCATTCATCTCAGGGTTGTAGTATATGTCAGAAGACGAGGCTTCGCCTTGTACGAGGCCGATGCCCTCAATAATTCGCATGCCCAAGTTTCTGCTGCCAAGCAGGTTGCCTGCACCGTCAAACGTGCCCACCGACACCTTGTAGCTGTTGCGCAGATGTTTGCCTATCTTTGTCTGTATCGTTGATGTGATGGTGTAGCCCACAAATCTGTCGGGCTCCACATACACCCGCGAGAATGGCATGGCGAGCACGCTTGCCACATCGTTGAAGTCATACAGCAGCCATTCTCTCTTTGTGTTGCTGTAGTCGTCCTTAATGTATGTGCGCTGGCCAAAGCAGCAGTTGTCAAACAAAGCGAGGTATCCGTCCATATATATGGCATACACCCTTTTGTCCTCCTCGCGCAGCAGGGCGGCCAGGGTGTGGGTGCCTATGTGGTAGTAGTTGAAATACTTTATGTCGTTTTCAGTGAAGTTCTCCATGTGGTTCTTATACAGGTCGATGTAGCACTTCTTGTAGGCCTTGCCGCCCAGTGTGGTGTCGCCCTCAATGCTTATGGTGAATGGCGTCTGGCTCACGTAGCCCAAGCCGCATCGGTATTCCCATTTTGCTCCCTCGCGCACCAGCGGAGTATACTGGTATTCAAATGTGGTTGCCATCGCACTCGCGGCGGCCAGTACGGTCACCGCCGCCGCAATCATAGTCCTTAATGCTTTCATAACTGATATTCGTTTTTGCAAGTTATTGTTTAACAATCTGTTTACTGCCTATTATTTTGGCGCATTAGAATTAATGCGCTCTTTTGTTTGAAAAAAGTTTTCATGGCAAATGTATGTCAAAAAATGTTACCCCCCCTTATGAAATATAAAAAAAGTTAATATTGCTGAATCGTTACATCTGCCATTTCAGCGGCTTCATAAGGGGCAATAAAAAAAGCTGCCGGGTGACTGCGATTCACATCGGGGAGTCCGGCAGCGATTTTTTCGATTACTTACTATTAACTTAGAAATGTGGCTACGTAATAATGTCAACTAATAACTAATTCACTTTTATCTTGCATAGAAGCAGTTGTCTCTTAAACTACTGTAGTGTCATTGTCCTTTTTACGATTGCAAAGTTACTGCCGCCTTGCCGCCCACGCAATCGCCAATAATTGGTATTTTTTCGGCTTTAATTGCTCCTTGTGGCGGTTTGTGTCATCTCTTTTTATTACTTTTGGACATTTCTTTAACCGACTAACGCTTAATTTATGCGACAAAAATCACTTCTCATCGCCATTTTTGCGGCTGCAGCGTTGCTGTGGCTGCCGGCCCGCGCCCAACTGCTGTGGCGCGTGAGCGGCAACGGGCTTGAGCGGCCCTCCTACATTATGGGCACGCACCATCTGGCACTGCCGTCGATGCTCGACTCCATCAGCGGCTTCTCCGATGCCTTGGCGGCAAGCGGCGCCGTGTGGGGCGAGGTGGACTGCGACAGCATGGCCAGCCCGCAGGTGTTGCAGCGCATGGCAATGGCAATGATGGCTCCGCCCGACAGCGCGCTCAGCCGCCTGCTTTCGGCCGATGGCTATGCAGTGGTGGAGCGCACGTTCAACAAATACTTTGGCGCCACTGGCCTCACCCTTAAGCAGCTCGACGCGCTCAAGCCCACGGCCATAGCCACGCAGATGCAGGTGCTGCGCGATGCCGCCAACATGGGCAACTGGGACCCGTCGCAGCAAATCGACGCCGTGGTGCAGCGCCGCGGCCGTGCGGCCGGCAAGGCTGTGCACGGCCTTGAGAGCATCGACTTCCAGATAGGCCTGCTGCTGGGCGCGCCGCTCACCACCCAAGCCAGCGACCTGCTGGAAATGTGCAAGCGCGACAGCGTCTATGCCGCCGTGTCGGCCGAAATCTGCAGCGCCTACGAGCGGCAAGACCTCGACCGCCTCTTGCAGCTGATGGAAGACGAGGAGTGCGCCGGCGACAGCCGTGAGGCTCAGCGCCTCATCTACGACCTCAACTCCAGCTGGGCTGCCATGCTGCCCGCAGCCATGGCCCAAGGACCGGTGCTGGTGTGCGTGGGTGCGGGCCATCTGCCGGGAGCCAAGGGACTTATAACACTGCTTCGCGGCCAGGGATTCACCGTGGCGCCGTTTGCCGGCGCCGCCAACAGCGGCTCAGGCCAATGAGGCGCAGCACCCTTTGCCCGATGCTGCTGGGCGCACTCTGCATAGCGGCATGCACGCGGGCGGCCAAGTCGACTGCCGCCCCCGACGCTGTGGCTGCCGACACCGTGGCCGACTCCACTGTGACCATTGCCATGACAGGCGATGTGATGCTTGGCACCGTGTATCCCGAGCGCAAGATGCCGCCCGATGGTGGCCGCCGCCTGTTTGCCGATGCTGCTCCCCTGCTGCGTGCGGCCGATGTGGCGTGCGGCAATCAGGAGGGCGTGCTGGGCGACGGCCTCAAGCCGCGGCCGAAGCCTCAGTCAAAGTTCAGCTACTACTTCCTCACCCCCTCGCGCATGGCGCGCCTCGAGGCCGAGGCGGGCTACGACTTTATGAGCATGGCCAACAACCACGCGCTCGACTTTCTGGCCCCCGGCGTGGCCTCCACACGCCGTGTGCTCGACCGCCTGGGCATAGGCCACGCCGGCACCGAAGGCGACGAGATGGCAGTGCGGCGCATAGGCGGCGTCACCTACGGCTTTGCCGCCTTCGGCCACAACTGGGGCACGCTGCTCACTTCCGACACCGCCCGCGTGAGCCGCGTGGTGCGCCGTCTGAGGCAGCAGTCCGACGTGGTGATAGTGAGTTTTCACGGTGGCGGCGAGGGACTTGACTACCGCCGGTTGCCACACGGCACCGAACGCTATCTGGGCGACAATCGCGGCAACGTGAGGCGGTTTGCGCGGCTGTGCATCGACCGCGGCGCCGATGTGGTATATGGCCACGGGCCGCATGTGGTGCGTGCCATCGAGGTGTATCGCGGCCACCTTATCGCCTACAGTCTTGGCAACTTCTGCACCCCGTGCGGCATCAGCGTGGCAGGCAAGTGCGGGCTGGCGCCGCTGCTTACAGCCACCGTCAGCCGCTCTACGGGCCGCCTGGTGCGCGGCCGCATACACTCAATGGTGCAGGGGTGGGGCACAGGACCTCGCCTCGACCCCCAGCACCGCGCAGCGCGCGAGATAGCCGCCCTCACGGCAGCCGACATCGCCACGCCATTCCGCCCCCGCATCTCGCCCGACGGCACCATCACCCCACCACCGTCCAAGTAGTAGGATTCCGCGAACTCAGTTGCTGACTTATATTTTCCACAGATTTACACAGATTATCACGGATTTCTATTTAACGGATACTTTTTTGAATTTAATTCCTGCAAAGTCAAAAAAAATCTGTGTAAATCCGTGAAATCTGTGGGAAATCTCAAGCTCGGAGCGCCTGCGCTTAATTCTGGGTAACAGGCAACCCATGCTTGGTAATACTCAAAATTTGGCTATTAATATGGTTGGTTTCCTTTTGAAAAGGAAACTTTTGGGCAAATCTTTCCTTTTCAGAAGGAAATCCTGTGCTGCTTAGCCCGTGCGGCGGGTGAGTGGCCGCGCTCAAGTTTGCCACTCAATGCTTGCACACATCGCGGAATTTCACTAATATTGCACTGCACCTTTCTGAGTGCTACCACTATTAATAACCCAAACAACAAAAATACGCTAATGAAAGCAAAACACCCTTTTATTGCTCTTGCTCTTGCGGCTGTGCTTGCCGCAGGGGCCGCCATGCCTGCGCACGCACAGCGCATTGCCCAGGCTCATTATAAGAAAGCTCTGGTGGTGGGCGCACACCCCGACGACCCCGAAACCATAGCCGGCGGCACCATGCTGGTGCTTAAGGGCCAGGGGTGCGAGGTGGTGAGCGTGTATCTCACCGGCGGCGAGGCCGGCATAGCCGGCAAAAGCCACGACGAGGCGGCCGCCATACGCCACAAGGAGAGCGAGGACGCCTGCCGCGTGATGGGCATAAGGCACATTTTCATGGATCAGGTTGACGGCGACACCGAGATCAACCGCGCCCGCTATGCGCAGATGAAGGCCGTAATCGAGCGCGAGAAGCCCGATGTGGTGTTCACACACTGGCCCATCGACGCTCACCGCGACCACCGCGCCACTTCGCTGCTGGTGTATGACGCCTGGCGCCAGCTCGACCACAGTTTCGACCTCTACTATGCCGAGGCCATGTCGGGGCTGCAGTCGCAGAATTTCATCCCCACCGACTACGTCAACATCGACTCGGTGGTGGCTAAGAAGCACGAGGCATGCATGTGCCACGTGAGCCAGGGCATGCCCGACATCATCAACGGCTGGCACGGCGTGATGGAGAAGTTCCGCGGCATTGAGTTCCACTGCAAGGCCGCCGAGGCGTTTTCTAAGCAGCTGTGGCCTGAGAACGGCATGAGCGACCGCTAAACGACTTGCACCATATGATAATAGGAAACTTCAGCGACACAAGCGAGGCCGGCCGCCTGCACCCGCGGCTGGCCAATGCGCTTGAATGGATCAAGGTGCGCTACGCCACTCTGGAAGCGGGCCGCGCGGTGCTTGAGCCCGATGTGATTTGGGCCAATGTGGAGACGCCGCTCATGCTGAGCCGCGACGCTCAGCGGCTTGAACTGCACCGCCGCTTCATCGACATCCACGTGCCCGTCGACCGTCCCGAGGTGATTGGCTACCTGCCCGGCTGCATGCTGCGCAGCGTGGCCGAGGCCTACGACCCTGCGCGCGACATAGCCTTCTACGCCGACCGTCCCCTGGCCTACGTCACCCTGCACCCCGGCGACTTCGCCGTGATGATGCCCCACGACGCCCATGCGCCAATCATTGGCCATGAGGGCGAGCGCATCAGGAAGATTTGCGTGAAGGTGGCCTGCTGGTGGTGACGGCTAACAGGTTGTTAATAACTTTATGTCCCGCCATGCCGCGCGTTGGCCAAAAAAATAATAACTTTGCTTGCGGTTGCGCCACGCACTCGCACAATTCGGGTGTGGCGCTGTCCGCAATTTTTTTATGCTCACACACGGTGTGATGCTATTAGCAATACACACATCATATATAAGACTACTGACATGAACGGTTCGGGAAAACTATATTTCAGATACGGCACCATGGGCTCGGCCAAGACGGCCCTGCTGCTCACGCAGGCCTACAACTTCGAGGAGCGCGGCATGCAATACCTGTGCATGAAGCCCATCATCGACAATCGCGAGAAGGACAGCGTGATTCGCTCGCGCATAGGCATTGAGCGCACCTGCAAGTGGATATACCCCGCGACCGACCTCTACAACGACCTTAAAAAGCTGTTCGACGACAGCCTGCAGGTGAAGGACTGGATTTTAATCGACGAGGCGCAGTTCCTAAGCGCCAAGCAAGTCGACCAGTTGGCGCGCATCGTTGACGACTATGGCGTCAACGTGATTTGCTACGGCTTGCGCACCGACTTCCAGACACACCTGTTTGAAGGCTCCCGCCGCTTGTTTGAGCTGGCCGACACCATCGACGAGATAAAGAGCACCTGCACCTGCGGCCGCAAGACCATAGTCAATGCCCGCATCGACAGTCACGGCAACATCGTCATCGACGGCGACCAAGTGGAAATAGGCGGCAACGACAAGTATGTGGCTTTGTGCCGTCACTGCTGGCGCAACCGCCGCATCGAGAGCGCTCAGCGCAACGCCCTTAAGTTCAAATCGCATTAAAATCAAGATACGACAAAAAACATCGGCCCGGGCACTGATGGCCCAGGCCGACATTTTTGTTGCCACATTGCCGGCTACCGGTCGAAAATGATGCCCAGCAGCCAGGTGACAACGGCCAGCACCACGCTGTAGGCCATGGCCCACATGAAGCTGCTCACGTGAAAGGCCGGCACCACAGCGGCACACAGCTCAATCATGAGCGCGTTGATCACAAACGAGAACAGGCCCAGCGTGATCAGGTTCACAGGCAGCGCCAGCAGCTTCACCACCGGCTTCACCACCGCGTTGATCACGCCCAGCACCACGGCTATCACAATGGTCCACAGCCACGAGTCAATGCCCACGCCGGGCAGCAGCCATGCGGTGATGCCCACCGCCAAGGCCGAGATAAGTAACGTTGCTATCATAATCGTTTCTTTAGTTTTTGTTACGTTGTGAAGCGGCTTGGGCCGCCTTTCAAGAGGTAAAGGTAGGCAAAATAGCACTGCCAACGGGCTTTTTAGCATTTTTTTTGTGATTTGTGGTTTGAAAAAGCGCAAAAAATCGAAACTATTCCCTAATTTAGCGCATTAAAGAAACTAAAAACAGCATTGAGCAATGGCAACTGACGTTAAACGACTGCTGAAGGGACTCAAGGACTACGTGATCATAGTCATCGGTCTGGCCTCATACGCATTTGGCTTTTGCGCCTTCATCTTGCCCGAAAAGGTGGTGACCGGAGGCGTGACGGGCATATCGTCGCTGCTGCTCTTCGGCCTCGGCTGGCCCGTGTCGTGGACATTCTACGCCATCAACATGCTGCTGCTTGCCATAGCCTACCGCACGGTGGGCCGCCAGTTTGTGATACGCACCATTTTCGGCGCCACGGCCGCGTCGCTGCTCATATATGCCTTCACGCCGCTGTCGCACGCGCCCATAGTGGCCCACGAGCCGTTTATGAATGTGATAATAGGCGCATGCTTCTGCGGCGTGGGCATCGGCACTGTGTTTGTGCACAACGGCAGTTCGGCCGGCACCGACATCGTGGCCGCCATGGTCACTAAGTACACCAACGTGTCGTTTGGCCGCATGATGCTGTATATGGACCTCGTGATAATCTCGTCGAGCTACCTGATATTCCACAGCGTGGACAAAATCGTGTATGGTCTCATATTTATGATAATCAACTCGTTTGTGGCCGATCTCGTGATCAACTCCAACCGCCAGGCGGTGCAGTTTCTCATATTCAGCCAAAAGTGGGAAGACATAGCCAACGCCATCAACAATGAGGCCCACCGCGGCTGCACACTGCTGCACGGCACTGGCTGGTACACCAAGCGCGACGTGAAAATCCTGCTGGTTATGTGCCGCAAGTTTGAGAGCGTCACGGTGTTCCGCATAATCAAGGCCATCGACAACGACGCCCTCATTTCGCAGGCCAACGTCAACGGCATCTACGGCCAGGGCTTCGACGAGATGAAGGTGCGCCTGCAAAAATTCAAGCCGCAGGAGCGCGACGAGAACATGCCCGCGCAGCCGCCAGCAGCGGCCGGCGGCGATGACAACTGACAAAGGGAAATTATCCAAACATACTACTTATCACATTAAAATTTTATTAACTTCAAAAAAAACGCGATTATGAAAAAGATTATCTTAGCAGCCGCTATCTGCCTCATGGCAGCCCTGGGCGCTCAGGCCAAGTCGAGCAACCTGGCCTTTGGCATCGGTTTTAACTATGGAACAAAATTCGACCAGGCCGGTATAGGCGCAAAGCTGCAGGCCGGCATCACCCGCAACTTCCGCATCGAGCCGGAGTTCATCTACTTCTTCAAAAACAAAGGTGTGGAGACCTTCGACATCAACTGCAACTTCCACTATGTGGTGCGCCTTGCTCCCAAGGTTGACTTCTATCCCCTGGCCGGCCTGTCGTACAGCAACTGGAGCGACGACTTCGACCACTCAGAGAACCGCTTTGGCGTGAACCTGGGCGCAGGCCTCGAGGTGCGCCTGGCCAGCAACGTGGGCTTCTTCCTCGAGGAGCGCGGCCAGCTGGTGAGCGACTTCAGCCAGTCGGTAACCTCACTCGGCCTCAAGTTCCGCTTCTAAGCGCCACTAAAAAGAGAGAATTTCTTTTCAATAAAAATGGGCTGCCCCAGGCCGCATGCGAGCCGGCGGGCAGCCTTTTGTCGCGATAATATAAACACATTATTACTATCAAAAAATAGGATACTCCAATGAAATCAGTAAAACATCTGCTGCTTGCAGCCGTGGCCGCAATGTGCGCCACCGCAGCGTCGGCCGCCGTGGGCGACATGTCGGTCGGTGCCAGCTTCAACTACGCCTCAAAGTGCAACCAGGCCGGACTCGGCCTTCACTACCAGCTCGAGGTGCTGCCCAACGTGCGCGTAGCCCCCGAGTTTGTGTATTTCTTCAAGAACGACCGCTTCAGCACGTCGAACGTCAACATCAACGCCCAGTATGTGATCCACACCTACGCCGGCTTCAACATCTACCCCTATGTGGGCTTCACCTATCAGCACTGGGACTACAGCTATCCCGACGGACTGCTTGACAACAAGGTGAAGTCGGACCACTGCGGAGCCAATGTGGGCTGCGGCGCTGAATACACCATTGCCGACCACTTCACATTCTTCACCGAGTGGCGCTATCAGATAGTGAGCGACCACAACCAGTCGGTGACCACAGCCGGCTTGCGCTACAACTTTTAGCCGCACGCTCTTCAGTCTTGCGCTGATGCCTGCTGCCCTGGCCGTGATTGCTGCCTAAGCGGCTGCTGAGCCGCGTGCAAAGCCCCATTGTGTGTCTGCAACAGTCACAACTGGTGCCGCATTTTCCGCCTTGCTTTGCCGCAGCGGCAATTCCTGCAAATTTTGCGCATATAACTTCTAAAGCAACTTAAATACGTTCATATGACACTCAAATTCAGGCATTCCCTCTTGGCCGCCGCTGCAGTGAGCGTGTCCCTCATGTGCTCGTGCAACGAGGAAGACCCCTTCAGCCTGCCCTACGACATGGCCACCCAGAACATGATGGACGAGGACCACGGCCGCACGCTGCTCGCAACCACCGATGTGTATATCGACCGCAACCACAACTTCACCACGGCCGACAACTTCATTTGCGACTATGGCCAGGTGCTCGACCTGGGGCATGTGGAGGAGGCCGACCCCGACATCACCACGCTCACCAACCAGGCCGCCGTGCAGCCCGACGAGGGCTACCTGCTTATGAGCCGCGAGAGTGTGCACCGCTTTCCTTCGGGCTGTGTGGGCATTGCCATCAACTCCACCTACCGCCGCATGTGGGTCGATTCGTGGATAAAAGACGGCAAGACGAATGTGGGCGCCGTGGTCAACTATGCGCAATACGCGCCACGCACCCTCTCGCTGCCCGAGTGGGGCAGCACCATTGCCACCATCAATGCCTCGGAAGGCGAGCAGAGCACCCTTGCCGTGGTGCGCCACAAGGGCTGCGAGGCCGAGGTGGCCGCCGGGTCGCGCGCGGCCATAAGCGTTGAGGAGGCAGGTTCCACACGCAACTCCACCACCTTCCGCCTCACCGTGCAGCCCGGAGCAGCAGCCGGCCGCCACACCCTCTACATCCGCTGCAAAAACTCCTACACCACCGCCACCGTGGCCGTCAACTGACACAAGTCCCGTGAATGACTTAAATCCCTCAAAATAAATGTACGTTTAAACCCAAATCGGTCATTAGGATTTGGGATAAATGCACAGCGCCCCGCTACTCCACCGGTGAGTAGCGGGGCGCTGCCTATGTGTAGCGTTGCTATGTGTGCTGACTTACTTCACAAGCACCTTGATGGCGTAGCCGTTGGCCACCACCACATAGATGCCGGGAGCAACCGAAGCGCTGCTGTCGGTGCTCACCAGTGCGCCGGCCACGTTGTAGATGGCCACGTTGCTTGCGCCGTTCACGTGAATCATACTGCCTGTCACGGCCACCGACGGGCGTGCGGCCTCGGCCACTGTGGCGTCGACGCCGGTCGCCTCCAGATTGTAGTGGCAGTAGAGGGCCTTGAGGTTAAGGGTCTGCTCGCCCTTGGCTGCGCTCTTGTTGGGCGTGAACTTGATTTCGCGCAGGGTGAGGGGGTAGGTGGCAAGGTTGTCGGTGCCGCCCATCTTCTCAAGGTCCACCTTCACGGTGTAGGTCTTGCCTGCCTCGAAGCCCTTGTCGTCGTTGGTATACTTCATGTAGTTCTGCGAGGTGAACAGGCTGTTGCGCACGTCAATTTGCAAGTAGTCGAGTGCTATTGAGCTTTCAAACTGCAGCGCCACCGTGTCGGGCAGACTGTAGAATGTGACGGGCTTCTGCAGGGTGAGGTAGGGCGCGCGGGCCGATGCGTAGGTGTATTTCACCAAGCCGTTTTCGTCGAGGGTGATGCTTTTTGCGCCCGAGCCCTTGGTGGTCCATCCGGTCCACTCGGCATACTTGTAGGGGGTGTCGCTGATCTCCACTGTCACGGTGTCCACGTCGGTCATGTCGCCAATCTGGCACTCAATTCGGGTCTGGCCGTTGGCCACGCCGTGCAGCTTGCCGTTTTCAATGGTGGCCACTTCCTTGTTTTCAACGGTCCAGCCCAGTCGTGAGGGATCGTAGGTGTAGGTGCGGTTGCCCACGGTGGCGTTTACAGGCATGTCGATGTGGCGGTTGTCCACCAGTATGGGCTTCACTGCTATTGCAGGCTGCGCTGCCATGGTGTTGACGCTCACGGTGGCCTTCATGCCATTGTAGTTGGCGGTGAGGGTGCCTGTGGTGATGTTGCCGCCGGCAATCAGGGTCTGGCCCTCGGTCTGGCCCACTGTGGCGTCGGTGCTCAGGCTGAAGCCCTGCACGTCGGTGCTGACGAGGTCGCCATATTTGTTGTAGCCCAGCACCTTTGGGGTGAACGATGAGTACACAGGCATGCTTATGCGGAAGTCATCGAAGGCTATTGAGGCAATCTCGTTGTCTTCGGGGGCCACGGTCTCGAGCATCCAGCCGCAGGCCACGGCGCGCGGATTTCCCTCGGTGGTGGTGTTGATTATTTTGCCGTCCACCATCATCTCGGCCGAGCCGCCGGCGTCATAGTTGACCACGGTGCTCACGTCGGGGCACACGCTCTTCAGAATCTGGCACATCACTGCTGTGGGGCAGCCTGCTGAGCGGCCATAGAGTTTGCTCACCGAGTTGTCAATCACTATCATGTACAGGTGCTTGCCGTCGGCGCTTGCGCCGTAGGCTGTGCGCGAATACACCTGCGAGTTGTAGGTCTCGTCGTAGTTGCGCTGAGTGAGCTCGCCGTTCATCATCAGTGTGGCGTTGCCCTCCACCATGTTTTCAATCAGCGGCTTCTCGGCCTTGCCGTCGGCAGTGGTCCAGCCTTGCGAAATCACTATTTCGTCGCCCTCGGCCAGCGGTGCCATATAGGTCTTGAATGTGCCGGTGGGTGTGAGGCATGCGTCATAGTCGCCCAGTTTCTGGCGGTCGGCGCCCTTCACTATTTTTTTAATGACGAACGTCATGTCTTGGTTCACCTGCCATGTGCTGCCGGGCTTCAGGGCCAGATAGTAGTTGTCCGACTCGTTGTTGCCCTTCTCGTTGTAGCCGGTCCAGTCGTTTTCAAACTCGCGGGTCTTGGTGTAGGCTCCGTTCCACAGCACCATTTGGTTGGTGAGGGCGCGGCGGTTCACGGTGGCTATGTCGAGGCTTGTGCTAAGCTTGGGCGACTTCACAACGCCAGCCCAAGTGAGGTGGCCGAAATACAGCTTCTTGTCCTTGGTGATGGCTGTGGCGCCTGTTCGCTTGGGGCCGCCGTTCCACTTGTCGGTGCCGCTTATGGTGTTGGTGTTGAGGAAGATGCTGTCGTTGCGCACCACAGCGCCGAATGGCGAACCCATCATGTAGGTGGTGAACGGGGTGCCGTGGCCGGTCACGCACCAGAAGTTGGCGTTGCAGGCAGCCAGCGGGCGCTTGGTGGCTGTGCGGTTGCGCTTGAAGGCATTGGTCAGCAGCTCGGTGGTGCCCACGTGACCGTTGCTTATTGTGGTCTCAACGCGGTTATACTGGTTGTTGAGATCCGTTTCGAGTATATACACGTTCAGCGGGTAGTCGGGCAGGCGCATTATGGTGTTCACAATGCCGGGGCCTATCTGGCGGCGCTGCAGCGTGTCGCAGGCATACTCGGTGCCGTTGATGTTGATTGCCGCCATCATGCCCGATGTGGCAGCGATAACGGTTGCTAATGAAGTAACAATTCTTTTCATTTGCGGCTTATGCTTATAAAAGTTAGTAATTTATGTTGTACGTTTAAAGGCGGCCCAAAGCTTTCAGCTCCGAACCGCCTTCAAAATTAGCCATTTTTTTCCAATATGGTGCTACATTTGGGTTAAAACATAGGTTGCCGCCGTCGGTTTTTGGGCCGATGCGGGCCGTGCCTCACTGCACCGTCACAATGTGCCACGAGCGCAGAAACATCACATAGCCCTCAACCGCGGCGCCGCCCGAGCTTTGCCTGATTTTGTCCATGTAGCCGGCCACCTGCTTGCGGTAGCGGCCGATGGTCTCCTTGGCCTCATTGTCGCCGGTCTTGTAGTCCACCACCACCCATGTGCCGTCGGGACGGCGCACCACGCGGTCGGGCCGCGCGTGGCGCTGGTCGTGGTTGGGGCCTTGGTAGGTGATGCTGCGCTCGTTGTACACGCGGTTGCCTGCGGCAAACCAGCTGCGGGTGCGTTCGTCTTCCACCAGGCGGTGCAGTGTGGCGCTAATGCGCCCGGCGTCCCAGTATTGGCCGGGTTCGTCGGTCACTATGCCGCGCGTCAGCCCGAACTTCAAAGCCCGATCCACATCGGCGGCTGTGCGCACGCGGCTCAGCAGTCGGTGCATAGCATTGCCCGAATGCTGCTCGGCGGTTTCAAATTCGGGCAGGCTCACCTTCACCACATCGCTGCTGCTCAGGCCCACGTAGTATTGCGGCATAGCCTCCATTGCTGTGCCGCCGTCGCCTGCCTTGGCGGCCTCGATGCTCTCTTCCGGCTCGCCTATGGTCCACTGCAGCAGTTCCAGCGGCTGCTGGTCTTCGCCAAGTTTAATATCACAGTCTTCTTCGGGGGCTTTTTGGGCATCGTCGATGCCGGGCATGATGCCCTCTATTTCGCAGCCCAGCGGAGGCACGTCTTTTTTGCTCGACGTTGGCGAGTATGCGAATACGTACAGCTCGCGCTCGGCGCGTGTGAAGGCCACGTAGGTCTTGTTCACGTTGTCGATGAGGCTTTCCTGATCCATCTTGTCGGTGATGTGGCGCAGGTTGGCCGACGCGCTCACCGCGCGCCGCGTCATTGGCACCAGTGGCGGCACCGTCTGCTCGCTGCCTTCAAAATTGTCGGCGTAGCCTTGAAGCCACTCCTGGCGGTCCACCCAAATCACGCTGCTATGCTTCTGGTCCTGGTCCACCATGTCCCACTCGGCCTTGGGCAGTATCACGCACCTGAATTGCAGTCCCTTCGACTTGTGTATGGTCATCACCTGCACCGCGTCGGCGTCGCCTGGCGAGTTCACGGCAAGTTTGTCCTTGTTCTCGTCCCAGAATTGCAGAAACTCGCGCACTGTGCCGCTGGTGCTGCGTGTGGCAAAGTCGGCCACAAGGTTTTGGAACGCCAGCAGGAATGTGGTGCCCACTTGCTGCTCCTTGAGTCTGCCGTCGCCGTCGGCCAGCACGTATTCTTTTATTATTCGCTCCACTATGGTGGTGATACTCATGGGCTCGGTGTTGCCGTCGGGCAGCAGCCGTGCCATCTTGGCCGCATATTGGCGTGCCTTCTCATCGGGTGTGCCCGTCTGGCGCGCGTCGGCGGCAAAGCTCTCGGCCAGCAGGCTGCCGTAGTCGGGTGTGGTGTCGCCGTTCACTTCCTGCATGTTGCCTCCAGCGGCACGCAGCCGGGCCACGCCGCACTCAAAGTCGTGAATCACACTGTAGAGGCGCTGGTTGCTGAGCATGCGCCGCACGTAGGCGGCGCGTATGCCGTCGCTGTCGTCATTGCCTGTGGCCGCCGCACCGCTCAGGTGGGTGGAGTCGAGAAAGCGCAGCACGCTCACTATGAGCCTCACCTGAGGTGAGTTGAGCAGAAGCAGCGACTCGGCCGACATTATCTGTATGGGGGCAAACCCGTCATCGTTTTTGTGCCGGTCGTTGTAGTCGAGTATGGCCTCCACCACCTGGTTGCCCTCCTTGCGGCGGCTCACCAGTATGCCAATGTCGTGCAGGCGGTAGCCGCGCTGCCGCAGTTCCACTATCAGCTCGGGCACGCGCTGCAGCACATACTGCTCGGGCGTGGCCGACGAGCCTTTCACCTTGTGCATCACGTTCACCTCCACATATCCAGCGTGCTTCTTGGCGTTTTGCGGGCTCACTTTCTGCTCGATGCTTGAGTAGGTGTCTTGCAGTGTGGCAAAGTTTTTGGTGGCATCGCTCGCGGCATACCGCGCTATCAAGTCTTTGAAAAAGCGGTTGTTGAAGTTCACCACATTGGCGCGGCTGCGGAAGTTGGTGTCAAGGCTTTGGCGGCTGTGGCTGCCGCTGAAGTCATTCTCAAGCTGGTGCAGCAGCAGCTCGGGGTCGCTGTTGCGGAAGCGGTAGATGCACTGCTTCTCGTCGCCTATAATAAGGCTGTTGTGCCCGTTGCCAATGCTGTCGTCAAGCAGCGGCCTGAAGTTTTCATACTGCTGCCGGCTGGTGTCCTGAAACTCGTCGATCATGTAGTTGTTTATCCACGTGCCCACGTGCTCGTACATGAATGGCACGCCGCTGTCAATCACCTTGCTCACCATGCTGCTGGTGTCGCTCATCAATATCAGGTTGTTGTCCTTGCGGTAGGCTTCCAGCTCTTCGTCGATGGCCCCGAGCAGGCCCAAGTTCCACAGTGCGCTCAGCAGCTCGGCCAGCGCCTTGTGCCGCAGCCTGGCCGCCATGGCCTCCTGCATCTTGGGCATCACGCGGCTGTCAACCGCGGCGATGGTCATCGGGTTGGCGCCCTTGTTGTAGTACTTGGAGGCCTCGCAGCTGAATTTGTCCCAAAACTCCTTGCCAAACAGCTTGGCCTCATAGTCTTCAACCCTGCCTGGCAGCAAATTGCTGTCGGCGTCCAGCAGCTTGCGCAGAGCTTTACTCTTGCTCATCTTGTCGTCGGCGCCCGGAATGCAGTGCAGCTCGTCGATGGCGCTCTTCACGCTGTCCATCCAGCTGCTGGCGGCAGCGTTGCGCAGTGCAATCAGCCTTTTGCGGAACAGCGTGATCATCATCCGTCCGCCGCTCTTGTTCTGCAAATACTGGCGTATGCCCGCGCTCTGGCTGCTATACTGCTCGCTGCTGAGCGTCTCGGCAAACTTTATGAGGTCGGCCGCCGTGCCGGCGCCATATATGTTGCCGCTGCCATTGCGCTCCGAAATCGAACTCTTTATAAACTCCTCCACCCAGCTGTCGAGTTGCGAGCCACTGCCCAGCTTGGCCAGCATGTTGTGCACGGCCACCGCCAGCGCATATCTGGTGTCGAGCTGGATTTCATAGTTGTAGTCGCAGTCGAGCTCGCGCGCAAACGTGCGCAATATCGTCTGGAAAAACGAGTCGATGGTGCTCACGCTAAACGAGTTGTAGTTAAACAGAATGCCGCTCAGCGCGCGCCGCGCCGCACTCTGCACCTCGCCGAAGCTGCCATATTCAAACTCCCTCTTGAAGTCGTCGCAGTAGTTGCACCGGCTGCCGTCGCCCTGGCCCAGCAGAAACAGCTGCTCCACAATGCGCTGCTTCATCTCGCTCGTGGCCGCGTTGGTAAACGTGATGGCCAGAATGTGCTCATGGTTGTCACCGCCGCGCAGCAGTTTCTGCCTCTCCCGTCCGCCACGCAGCAGCTGCGGCGACTCCTGCGCAATCAGCAGCTTTATGTAGTCCTTGGCCAGCGTGTAGGTCTTGCCCGACCCGGCCGACGCCTTGATTATGTGAATTCCGTTGTGCATATGTGATTAAGTATTAAGATTTTTTGTCGCAAAAAAAAGCAGCGGCCCTGGCACGCGCCGTGGGCCCTATATGATGCGGGCCTTGAAGCCGCGTCCCTTGAGGTAGGCCAGCACCTTGTCGCGCAAGTCGCCCTGAATCAGAATCTCGCCGCCGCGGGCCGAGCCGCCCACGCCGCAGTGCCGCTTCAAGTCGGCCGCCAGCGCCTTCAGCGCCTCATCGTCGCAGTGCAAGTCTGTGACCAGCGTCACCTTTTTGCCCTTGCGGTTGCGCTTGTCAAGCATCACATTCACCACATCCTTGCCTTGCTGCTCAGCCGCATCGCCGCGGTCGGCGTTTTGCTGCCCCTCGGCCCCATCAGCCTCCGCAGCCTTGGGCACCTCAATGCCCAGCGCCGCGCCCAGCTTATCCTTCCAGTCCATAGAATCCATCATATCCTAAAAAATTGATTCGACCCCAAAGTTACCCACAAATCCCCAATTCTGCAACCCCCCCACACCAGAGGCAGTGAGCCAACAATGGCGGAGAATGGCTACCAAAGCTGCACGGTGGGCTTCACGGAGCGGTACTGCGGCATGCAGCGCCCCAGTGAGGCGCCGATAAAGGTGGGGTCGCATATCAAGTAGCGCTTGCCTCGGTATTCATACCCGTCGCCGGCCATGCTCTGGTCGGTGAAGGCCACGGCTGTGGCCTCGTGGTTAGGGTAGTTGATGAGGTGCACATCGAGGTGCATCACGTTTTTGATGATGAACGCAAACAATATGGCGCGGTCTTCGCAGTCGTTGGCCGGGTGAATGAAATTTTCCTCTACGAAAAACGGCCGCTCGTAGCCAAACTGGCTGCCGTCGGTCTCATACTTGAACGCGTTTTGCACAAAGTGCAGAATCTGGTTGACGGCCTCTTTTTCGGTTTTGCCTGCCACTTGCGGCCTGATTTGCTCAATCAGGCGTGAGCGTAATTGCTGCGAAAGGCTCGAGGCGGCATACACTGGAATGTCGGTCTGCGGATATTCGCCGGCAATCTGCTTGATGGCGGTGTCATACTCTCCGCTCACCTCTATGCCGCTGGCTTGGGCGTGAAAGGCTTGCGTGACGCCGCCCGACAGCTTTGGCGGGCGCATCACAAGATTCACTGCTGCGCCAAGAGCAGCGTCTTGCGGAAGGCGGCACGACGACATGCCCGAGAAGTCTTTGGTCAGGCGCCCTGTCTCGCCAAGAAACACAAAATATTTGTTGCCGCCTATGGTGATGTAGGGGCGGGCATACACCATCTGCTTGAAGTTGACGAGCAGGGCCATCTGGCTGTTGGTGCGCCCGAGCCTTATGTCATAGCCCATGTTCACCAGCAGGTAGTGCGACAGCACAATGCTGGTGTTGATGTCGCCTGGACACAGGGCGTCGGCATATTTGCGCACGGCCACAAACGCCAGCCAGTCGGATAGGGCGCCTGCCTCGCAAATGGCCTGCAGCGAAGGGGCCACTGCCTCATACACCCTGCTGCGCTGCAGCGCAGCCCAGCATTTGCTTATGTCAGCCTCCGACATTGACGCAAGCTGATTGACGGTTATTTTTGGGGCCTTGAAGCGGGTGCCGTAGAGCGAGAATGTCGCGCTTTGGGCTGCAGGCTTCACCACAGCCGGCTGCACAGGCTTGACCGCCGGGACTGCGGGCTTTTTCACAATCTGCTGCGGCTGCACTGGGGTGGGCTTGCCACCATCGGCATTACCGCCAGATGGCTGCCTCGGCTGTGTGTCGGGCTTCTTGCCTGGGTAGTACTTTTTGCCGCTGAACACCTGATAGCGGTCCCATGCCTCGCCAAGGAAGCGGGCATAGTCGGCTATGATGCCTTGTCTGAAATTGCTGAAGTCTGCAATCATTTGCTGGCGCTGGCGCTGAAACTCGCCCGCGTCTTGCGCCTGCCCGCCGGCTACTGCCGCGGCGGCGAAAATGATAAGCGCTATTGCTCGGTGCATATGCATGGTCACTCCTTGTTTAGTGCATTAAAAATCGGCGGGGCCGTATAGGCCGAATTTCGGATCTTTGTTGGGCTGCCACGTGCGTATTATGATGAGTGGCTTCTTGGGGTCGTTGATGTCAACCTCCAGAAACAGGTAGCCGTGGTCGCCGTAGCTCGACGAGTAGTAGTCTTGCGCTATTTGAATGGCGTAGGTCTCCTTGCCCTTGCCCGGCTTGCGCACTTCGGTGTCGGAGAAGCGTATGTTCACAAACTCGTTGCTGGCAAAGCAGCGGGCCAGATTACGCAGATACTCGTCCTTTGTCTGGCGGTTGTACTTTATTATTTCGCTGCCCGAGGCCTTGCCGTAGCCTTCGGGGCCAATGGCCAGTGTGGTCTTTTTCATCACGCGCCCCGTGATGATGATGGCGTTGTCGTCGAAGATGCTTTTAATGTAGTTAAACCGCTTGAGCGAGTAGGCAGTCTTGTAGTTTTCCATAAAGTCCACAATCTTCTTGCGCGACTCCATGGGCCAGTATTTGTTGCTCAGTATGTCGGTCTCGGCACGGTGGCCAAGGCCGAACGCTATGTTGCATATTTTGCCGCTGGGGTCAAAGGTGAACACCAGGTCTTCGACAAACGACTTTCTGAGTCCGTTCTTAAACGAGAACGCCATTTGCAGGCCCCGGGCCACCACATTGTCGCCGTCGCGGTAGATGCTCAGGTTGGGCTCGCCCACCACCTTTGCGCTGCCATACTTTATGAGCTTGTCGTACACGTCTTTGCCATCGGCGGTAAACATGTCGTCGCTGGCCGTGTAGGTCTTGCGCCTGATGGTGTTCACCACCGACATTATGGCATCGGCATATTTCTGGCAGTCGTCGGCCGATAGCTCCTGAATGCTGTTGGTGGCCGGCTGCTGGGCCACCATGGTGCCGGCGTCGCCATCGCCGCCGGCATTGGCCTTCACCGCCTTGACGCTGGCATAGGCTTTTTTCAGCGGTATGCCCTTCACCACGTTCATCACGGCCTCCATCTCCTTGTCGATGTGCGCTTGGCCCTTGTATTCAAACTCATACTTCAGCTGGTAGCGCTTGGGCTTGCTGCCGTCGGGCAGGTCGATCACTCCGGTGCCGTCTTTGGCGCTGTAGAGCCTGCCCCAGTCGCGTCCGTCGAAGTAGGAGTAGTCGAGCGAGGCCACGGGCCGGCCGCAGTAGGTGAACTTGAGCTCCACCTCCTGGCCGTCGCTCTTCTCGGCTTCAACCTTAATGTTGTCGAGAATGCGGTTGAGCTGCTCCGGAATCCACACCGCCATCACATGCTTGGCGCCGGTGGAGTCGGCCACAGTCATCTCGTTGGGATACTGGAGCGAGCGCAGCAGTGTGTAGGCCCAATAGTAGTTTCTGAGGGCGTCGTCAATTTTCAGGTTCTGCTCGGCCTTTTGGGCGTTTTCCACAAGCTCGTTGATCTTGTCTTTCCGCGACTCGAATATCTTTTGGATTTCCGATCGCCTTATCCAGCGGCCCACATGGGCATCGGGCTCGTTGTGCAGCACCACCCGCTCGGTGTTGGTGAGCGTGGCTTGGGCGTAGGTGGTGATGCTGGTGCTGAAGTCGCTCTTCGAGTCCACCTTGCCGTTGCTCGTGGTTTCTCCCTCGTTTTGCGATGTCTTGCTCGATATGCTCACCGAGATTTTGCTTATCAGGTCGGACAGCGCCTGCTGGTCGGCTTCGCCAAGCGTCGACCCGTAGCCCTCGCCATACAGAAACAGCTTGCTCGACTTCACCGTCTCCCAGTCCTGGGCCTGCAAGCCCAGGACCGAAAGGCAGAGCAGAGCAATTATGCATAGTGCTTTCATTGCAGTTGTCTTGACTTTGGCTGTCATATGCGGCCGTTAGTCTTTGGCGTCAGCGTTCTCGTTCTGGAAGCCCTCTTTCACAAAGTCGCTCACCTTCTGGGCATACTTTTGCGCGGCCTCGCTCTCTTTCATAGCATTTTCCATTGCGCGGATGCGGGCCTTCACAGCGGCGTCCTCGTTGATTATGAAAAACGTCTGCATGCTGTAGGTGCCGTCTTTGTTGTCCTTAATCACCGAGAACGACTCTTGCATCTCGCCCTTTATCTCCTTCTCCACAAGGCTCTCGTAGGCGGCATAGAAGTGCTCAAACTCGGCGTCGGGCTTGTCGGCGTCGCCCGACAGGTCGCTGAGCACGCGGCCCTTGATGTGGCTGCCGGCATTGCGGGCATAGAGGTTGCAGGCGTTGTTCACGGCCATCATCTTGCCCACGTTTTTCGACTTGAAGCGGCTGGCTTCGCCCATCACCTCATATCCGTTGTCGCCAAGCTTGGCCAGCTTGTCGTAATGCGTCAGCAGGGCCACCTCAATCGAGCGGCTGCTGCCATACAGCTTCCAGCCTTCTTTCTTAAACTCCTTGATTTTTTCCTTGTACTCTTTTTTCTGCGCTTTTTCAAGCAGCTTGTTTTGTGCATTCATCACCGGTGCCATGAGTATGAGCGCCATTAAAAACATGATGATTTTTTTCATAACTATTGGTTGTGTTTAATTTGTTGTTGAACTAATTCATCGCTTAAATAATCTTTTTGACGGGGTAGGACGCGTGTCACTCACCGCTGTACCGTTTAGAATCGAACAATTGTTTTTCGAATTGACTGAACTCAATGGTTTTCAATTCTGTTCCCAAACACTTAAGTATTACGCATCCACTGCGACGGGTGCTGCTTAGGTTGGACTGTGCTGTTACCGTTAGTGTGTAGTTGTTATAGTAGCCTTCGTCGTTTAAGGGGGTCACGCTAGCTTCCAACCAGTCGACTGTACTCTCAACCGTCGGTTCAAAATTGGCGTGAAAATTGTTCGTTTTTGTGCCTCCAGCCCAGCTAAATTGCGAGCTCATACCAGCGTTGCTCAGTTCTGGCTCGGCGCATTTTTGTGTCACTTTAATGCCAATAGTGCGGCTCCAATCAGAGTTAGTCGAGGCCAAGTAGATGATTCCTTCCCGGTCATTACTGTAATCGGCGTTTGGCTGCGCAGTGACTGTTACGCTGTTGCTGCCGTGTCCCGACTTTGGCGACACCGAAATCCAGTCTGGCAAATTAGTGAACGTCCATGTTTCCTCACCGGTGATAGCATACACCGATAGTGTTATGTGTGACTCTTTCAAGGTGGAGGCTGTCAACACATAAATGCCGTCATCTCCCTTGCTCACCGAACTGCCCGACACCAATAGCTCGTAGGGTTTGACCGAAACTATATAGTTGCCGTCGTCGATGTCTTTGCACGATGGCAGGCCGCAGCCCATCACGGCCAGCGCAGCGGCTGCTATTATTAAGTGCTTTTTTATTGTCATAATGTTGTCCTCTTGATTATGTCTCTTGGTTAATGTTTAAAAGTAGAGGTTGAGTCCGGCTGTCACGTTGAGGCCTGTGCCCCAACCCTTCAGGTCGCTCGACAGCGACTCTATTTGCTCATACAGATTGCCCTTCTTGAATGCGTAGCTGTAGCTTGGCATCACGCTTATGCTCACGCCGCGCACTATGGCCACCTGCAGGCGAATTGCGGCCACTCCCGATGTTACATAGGTCACGGGGTTGTGCTTGTCGGTCATCAGCGAACTCTTTTTGTCGCCATGCAGTCCGGTGTAGGCAAAGCCCACCTGCGGAGTGACGCACAAGCGGTTGAGCACAGGCACGTGGCCCAGCACCAATCCCCAGCCTATTTTGCCCTCGTAGGTCATTGGCTTCAGCGTGCTGCTTAGAAGGTTGCCCTGCTGCGATTCGGTTGGGGTGAAGTAGAACGAGTCTTTATACTTCTTGCCAAACTTCATGCCAAACTCCATGTTGAAGCCCTTGTAGTAGAAGCCTATCGCGGCATGCATAGCCTGAAGGGCTCCGATCTGGTAGCCGGCCTCCATATAGAATCGCGCGTTGTGGTACATGATTCTTGTGAGGCGGCGCTTGAACTCTTGGTCGCGGGTGAACTTGTAGTTGCCCATCAGAGGATAGTAGCCGTCGCGTCCCATCCACACCAAGTGGGTGGTGTCGCTGGAAAGCTCGCGGGTGAACACTGGGAATGAGTGGCTGCCGCCGTCGATGGCTATCTGGGCGTCTTTGGGCGTCACGTCGAATGTGACGATGGCTATATGCTGCAGCAGCACCGATCTGCTGGTGATTCGGCCTTCGGCCACCACAACGCTGATCGTGTCGCTACGGTATCCCTTGCTGGCCACAACCACGGTGTGCGGGCCAATGAGAATCTTGTCCATGCTGAACGCCATTGTGGGGCGCGACGGTTTGCCGCCGTCAACAGCAAACGTGGCCTCGGCATTTCGGGCATACACGTTCAGCGAGCCGTAGATTGGCGCAGGCGAGGGCAGGGTGAACGTCGACGTCACCCCCTGCTTCACGTCAATTTCCTGATAGGCGTCGGTGTGATAGAGCTGGCGGCACACCACCATGTGCTTGCCGCTGCCCAGCTGGAGGCTCATGGTGCCCTTGCCGCGCGACTCATTGTCGACCAGAATCTCGACATCGTTGTTGGCCGCTTTAAGCACGGCCGTGCCAAAGTTGGCCACCAGCTCGGGACTCAAATTCGTGGTGTCGGCGTCGCTGATTTTCACCTCGGCCTCAAACGTCTCATACAGCGGCTTCACAATTCTCACCGCATGCGTGCCGCTGCCCAGCCTTATCGGCGTGTCGTTGATTTGCAGCGGGGTGGAGTTGTTGAAGTCAACATACAGCTTCGCGTCGTCGAGCAAAAAGGCGTTGCCAAAGTGCAGCCAGCCAAACTTGGGCTTGAGCCTCACGCTGAACTCCTGAGGCGCGTTGGGGTCGTTGATGGTGAATGTGCCGCGCGCGTCATAGTAGTCCTTGGCCTTGATGGTGTAGCTGTGAGTGCCAAAGGCCAGCGTCTTGCGCAGTGTGCCGTTCACAATGTTGTCCACCATGCCGTTGATTATCACCTCGGCCTCCGGCGGGTCAACATTGAGCACCAGTTCCTGGCTCTTCTTGTCGTTGAACGTGAGTGTCTGCACCACATCGCCGGTCAGCCTCATGGTGTAGGTGCGTCCGGCCTCAACCGACACTGGGAACGTGTAGCTGGTGCTGCCCAGCTGCGGATGCGAAATCTTGATCTTTTTCATGCCGCGGGGCACATACACCCACGTCTCGGCCGTCTTCTCCTCGACGGCCACAATAGCCAGACTGCCCGACTCAAACGAGAGCCCCTTGAGCACCGGTGTGGATATAACCTTGATAATGGCGCAAGTCTCACCGTTGGGGTCCAACTTCTTTGTGCCTTCGGTCAATGCTTCGGCGTCGTTCTCATTTAGCGAGAAGCCGGCCACCGACAATTTGTCTTGCGCCACCATAGCAAGCGGAGCAAGCAGGGCTAAAATAATGATTAGTAACTGCCTTTTCATGCCTTTTAGTTGTTGTTTCTATAAGTTGTGTGCACGTTAACACCTATTTTTGTTTTCCTGCCGCAAAGTTACAAATATTTTTCACAACATTAACAATCTGCCACGCCATAAAACCTCCCGCAAGTTAATTTTACAAATAATTCAATAATATTAATCCGCTGCGCGGCATTGCGGCGGCGGGTGAAAAATATTTTTTTTGGAATGTGTGTGGTTAAGGCAGAAATTGCTACATTTGCAGTGTCGGGCCAGCGCTGAAAGCCTCCAGTGGGGCTTAGGCGGGCATGACAGACATAGTATTGAAAAGGCGTTTTTGTGCGCTTTTGCTTTTTTTGACGATCGATGAACTTCGCAACTTCAAGACCTCTTGTCACCGAAAGCAAAGCAACCATGACGCCTCATGAGGTGTATTATATATACCAACTCCCCGGAGCTGGCGGGCCCCACAGCCTGCCGCTGCGAGGAGCGCTGACTATATATAGCATGCACTGGCGTGGGGCTTTCAGCGTTGCTTGTTTCTTGACAAGAGTGGCAATGCGAAGGCCTATCGATCGTGGAGCAAGCGGCAAAACTGGCTCCGCGCTTTTTTTGTAGATACCCCATAGAAATCCACAAGCCGAGGTAGCCAGCTTTAAATTTATTGAAGATGGTGTCATTACCTCATTCATATCGCGACATAGAACATACAGAAAGAGATCTGTATGAAGAAACTTTAAATGATGAAAGAAGAAGTTTGGCTTTATTTGTCAAGCAAGTGATGTGTGTGGTTTTAAAAGGCTATGAGTTTAATATTAGAGTGGTTTCTGCAGAGGAGCAAGAAGCCATAGGGTTGAGAGAAAGTATAAATGCTCTGAAATCATATCAACTATATGTACTGATAGAATCCCAAAATATATTCGAACAAGTTGCAAAAATCGAGAAATTTACAAGCAAGAGCGTTTTTGTAGTAAATAAAAATTTAATTTGTTTAGCTGAAGGAGAATGCTTTAATGATGCCTCTTTCGATGGGACAAACAACCAAATATCCAAGCATCTTGATGTTGATGGATCGAATAAAAAAGTTTCTTTCCGTAAGTCAAAAACGGTATTACCATTGTGGCTGGATAAATACTTGTTTGAAGAATTGGGTGCCAAATACGCTCCAGAATATACAAGATATGAATATAATCTTGACTTGAATGAAAACGAGTTGAAAGTTTATTTGGGAACATATTTTCCACGCAGCTATGCCGAAGTCTTTTGCATTTTTGACAATATGTTTCAAAATAAAGCTATTTGGCAAGTCTATAAAAACAAAAAAGATGTAAATGTTTTTGACTTCTGTTGTGGTACAGGTGGAGAACTCATTGGCCTGTTGGCTGCTTTTGATAAATATTTCCAAGATGAAAAAAACATAAACGTTGTTGTTTGTGATGGGAATGAGAAGGCTTTAGACTATCTGCATAAAATAATGGACAGGGCTGCAAGTCTGTCCAGACATAAATATAATTTCTTGTCTATCCGCAAAGAGATTAGGAATTTGGATGATGTTGAAAAAACAGATATCCCGGTTTGTTTTTTTGACATAGAATTGTGTGACAAGGTTTGCTGTGAATTTATATCGCATGGGGTCAATAAACAAAGCTATGAATATTTAGCGGGTTTCTTGAGTAAAAGACTTTCTGAAGAAGGCCTTTTAGTTATGTTGGATGTGACCACAAAGTGTGAGGATACGATGATGTTTTATCCTCAAATGATGAATTTTCAACTCAATAATTTTGTAAGGAGTTCAAAAGAAATCGAAACATTGTTGCCATTATCGTGTGCTACATATAATGATTGCAGAACCCCTTGCTTTACACAACAAACATTTCGGGTAACTCATGCGCAGAAGAAAGATGATGAAAGCCGTGTCTCTTATCGCATTTTATGCCAAAAAGGATTCAAGGAATATTTGATGTCAAATAGTCTCACAAACAACAAGACCTATATAATAAACCCTATAAGGTACCAGCGGGATGTCGAAGGTGCATATTGCAACAATAGCATAGGAAATAAAGATATTATTGATTCGTTTAACATAAATATTTAAACATGGCTAAAAGAAGTTTCTATGTAAAAGATTCAGAACTTGATGATTATCAGGTAAAGGTCATAAACAAGAAGACTGACAATTCCTATATAGTCAAAGGCTGTGCAGGAAGTGGAAAGTCAATACTTGCACTTTGGAAAGCGAAACAGATACAGGACGAACATAAAGGGACTTTTCTGTATGTTGTTTATACCAAGTCATTGAGACAATACATGAACGATGGCATTATGCAAGTAGGGCTTCCAGCAAGAAATGTCGTTAATTATGACGCGTGCTTTAGTTGGCGAAGAGATGAGTACGGCTCGTTTGTTCGCGGTGGTTGGAAAATGGGAAGATATGATTATATAATATTAGATGAAGCTCAAGATTTTTCTCGTGAGGACATTGATATTCTAAAATCTAAGGTAAACAAAGCTTTTCTCATCTATGGCGATACAGCGCAACAGCTATATAAATTTTTGAAAGGAAAGGTAACTGTTTCCATGGAAGATATTCTGTACTTCACCAAATATCCAATAGAACAACTGGTATTTAATCATCGTCTTCCAAAGAAGATAGCACGCCTTGCCCAATACCTCAACTCTGAGAATGACGAACTTGAAGAGCGTTGTACGGAAGAAGGCTCTGAAAAGCCAAAGATTCTTCAATATCAAACAATAGAGGCACAATATGAAGCTATTATTTCTTTGATACAAAATAAAAATATGGAAGATGTTGGTATTTTATTCCGCCATAACGAAGAAGTGGAAAATGCCTATAATTATTTTAAGAATCATGGCATGAATGTCGAAGCCAAGTTTGGCCGGTTCATAGACTTGGATTTTAATTCAGACAATCCCAAATTAATGACTTATCATAGCTCAAAGGGATTGCAGTTTGAACATGTGTTCTTGCCAGAGTGTACTGTGGAAGGAGAAGAGGAACGGAATCCCCTATATGTAGCAATAACACGTTCATATAGGACTTTGTATATCATGCATTCTGGCAACTTGTCAAGTTTATTTGATGCCGTACCTATGGATGTGTATGATACAACGCTATCAAGTGGTACAAAATTGCAACTTTAAAAGAAACGCTTATGAAACTGTTTATTCCAACGTGTACGTTGAACTTCAATAATATCTTCAGCACAGAATCCATATCCCCTAAAGCATACTATGCAATCAGAGGCTTTGGAAATAGAAGGTATTATCCCGTTGAGGCAAATAGCCTTGATGCGGCTATTACTTTGTACTCAAAATATCCCGTATTTCAAGTTGATAATACCGACTTGGAAAACTATCCTATGGTTATAGAAATAGATACAGATGATTATGAACTGGTGGATTTTAATCTTTATAGCGATAACAATGGAATAAAAACTTATACTTGCGCAAGTACGATTTATCTGAATCCATTCCATTGCTTTATCTATTTCGATAGTTATGAGGCACGACAAGGAGTTTTGACAAAAGCGGAGCAAAGCCTTGAGAACAAGTTTTCCAAACTTTATTCTCCTAATCTCAGAATATGGAGACATGAAGTGAAAGAAACTTGGAGTAAGGGTCGGGATGTGTTCGCGAAAACAGAGCAAACAGAGTTTTTGTGGAATGAAACTTATGCACCAACTAAAGCAATTACTTGTTCTGACGAGAGAAACGATGCATACATTGATCGACTTAAGGGATTTTTGTATTGTTATTTGATTGGTGCAAATTTATCAGTTAGCAAAGAAATTGGTGAACTTAAAGCTATTGCAAAAGTTTTAAGAAACACTTTGTCTGCCGTTATCAATTCTCCAGAGCATCGTCCGACAGATAAGCAAGATGAAATCCTGGTAGGAAAGATTAAGCGTTTCAATTCTATTTTTAGAGTGAAAGACGATATGGCAAAGCAGAACCAAGAGAAAATCTCATCTTCTTTGAAACAGAACCCATTGGGGATTAGTGTTGAAGCAGCCATACGTTTTTTGAAGTATTGCAACGTCTATGACAATTTTTGTGACAAATTACACCTCTCTCCCGTCTATGACGCAAATGATTTATGGACAAGTGTAGAATATACAACACAAGATGCCTACGCTATGGCTATAGATAAACTTAACAGAGCGGTTTTGCAAGTAGAGACAAGTGAACTTTCTAAGAGAGAAAAAAAACATTTGGCAAACTTGATTCAAGTTGACGCAAACAAGCACATTCATATAGTTGACCCTTCTTTTACGCACGAGTTTTACGAAAAACTTGTGCAGTCTTTATTATACTTGGAATACAAGAAAATTATGAAAGAAAATGGCGTGGAAGAACCACTTGCCATTGCATTTAATGGTGGAAACATCTTACAGCAAATTATGGGTGAGAACTGGAAAAACTCTCCTATCCGTGTTTATGTCAATTCTTTATTGAGTCATTTCCAAGACAACACAGGTTTTGATTTGTTTTCTATAGAAAATGATGTTCCGATTTCCTTTGCTGCATTTTGCCAAAAAGGTGATAATATAGACCGACTAAAAGATTATTTGGTTCAGAATGGTATTGGCAACTATAAGCTTGCCTTTGGACTATATGGAGCAACACGAGGTTTTGCCTCTTTGCCCAAGACATTTACCTCTGCACTAATAAATGGTGTAAAAGACTATTATAAAGAAGTTTGGCTCACTATATATGAGTACCTGTTTGACATTAAAATAAACAATGCGATTTTCCAAGAATTGTCAACAACTTTGCGTCAAAGTTCTATTGGTTCTAAGGTTATTCAGAATATCGAAAAAGTAGAGACTACAACATCTAAACAAGCAAAGATTATAAGTGCTGTGGAAGAAACAGCACGATTGGAGGATGCTGTTCAAAGTCCAAGGACGTTTATGTTCATTGCTGATGATATTCTCGGAAAGCGAAGCAATGCTTATGAAGCATTGAAAGAAGCAAACTTTGAGAATGATTCAAACCTTTATCATCCTACAGAGTTTAGAAGTAAGATAATGGCTATAGTTGGACCTAAACTCCCGAAAGGAAAAGGTGGTCAAGAAACTATTGCAAAAATAGACAGAATCATCGAGTTGGAAGCAAAGAGACAAGATCCTAAAGCGTTTCTCGATATACTAAATAACTTTTTGAAGCCAAGTGATGCTGCTTACAAAAAAATAGAGAAACTCTTAAGTACAGGTTCTCATCAAGAAAAAATCGACAAAGTTGTCAAAATGACATCTGAGGATAAAGAATATGGTCTCCCCAATCTGAAATGTTTTGAAAGGCTTCATGCTAATGTGGTAAGACGATTAGGACAAAATTGGGAATATACAGGAATAAATTATCCGAATGACATAAAAGAGCACATCCGTTACTTCATCAATTTATGCAATAAAGAGGGACGTGGTGAATCTACAAAACCAACATCTTTAAAAGACGTGTTTGTAGGTAATCTTAGCAAAGAAGTAGAAGCGGAACTCAAAGAATACTATAATGCTCGATAAAATAAATATCATTACAGATATAGGAGACAACGTTGAAGCAACTGCTCCTATAATAATTTCGGCAAGCCGCTCTACAGATATACCAGCCTTTTATGCCAAGTGGTTTTTCAACCGCTTGGCAAAGGGGTATTGTGTTTGGTACAATCCTTTCAACAAAAAGCCAATGTACATATCCTTTAATAATGTAAAGGCTATTGTTTTTTGGACGAAAAATCCCAAGCCAATCCTACCATATCTGAAAGAGTTGGATGAGCGTGGCATTCATTATTACTTCCAAGTAACATTAAGTGATTATGTGAAAGAAGGATTAGAACCTAATGTTCCATCTGTAGAGCAACGAGTCGAAACGTTCAAACAGCTATCCGAGATGATAGGAAAAGAAAAGGTTATTTGGCGTTTTGACCCTCTCATCCTAACTCCAGAAATAACTCCAAGAGTCCTCTTGTATAGAATATGGAAGGTTGGCAATATGCTAAAGGGATATACCGACAAACTTGTTTTTAGCTTCGTTGATGTGTTGGCATATCGTAAAGTACAAAATAATCTGATAAAGGAAATCAAATGCTTTACAAAAGAGAATGTTGGCTTATCAGAAATGAGTCAACAACAACGAACGGAAATAGTTGAGGGATTGGTTAAACTGCGTGACATTTGGAAAGAACAAGGGTGGAATCTTTCCCTTGCAACTTGTGCCGAAAACATAGATTTGGATCAATATGGTATAGAGCATAATCGTTGTATTGACGGTGAGTTAATGAAGGAGTTATTTGCAGATGATGAAGACTTTGTCTACTATCTAAATACTGGTTATCTGCCAGAACGAGATATGTTTGGACAATTATCTAAGCCACACAAAATCAAAGATGCCAAAGGTATGAAAGACAAAGGGCAAAGAAAGGTATGTGGCTGCATGATTAGCAAAGATATCGGTATGTATAATACTTGCAAGCATTTTTGTGTGTATTGCTATGCTAATGCAAGTAAAGAATGCGTATTAGAAAACAATAAATTGCATTCTGATGAAAGTGAAAGTTTAATATAGCCTATTTCTGCATAGTATACGTCTTTATGACAGCAATATTTCAGAATCGGGCTGAAGGACCGCGACACGGAGCTGGGCATCGATTACGACAGGCTGGCGGCTCTGACCGAAAACCGCGTGTCGTCGGACATAAGGCTGATAATCGACACTGCAGCCAGAATGGTGTTTAAGCGCAAGGTTGAGAAGATTTCTCAGGCTGTGCTTGAAGAAGCCATTGCGCAGGTTGAGCCCACTGTTTCGGCCGACACCATTGCTCAGTGCGAGCGAATCCGCGACGAGTTCACGCGCAAGCGCCCGCAGCGGCCCCGCGTGGGCTTCAAGTGAGCCGCATAGGGCTTGAATTGAAACAAATGTGCAGCACCCCGCCTTGGACTCTCTTAGTGCCAATGCTGGGTGCTGCAAGCAAGCAGGGCCGGCCCTCTGGTAGAGGACCGGCCCTGCAGGTCTATGTTCGGGGCGAAGTTAGCGGATGAGCACTTTGCGGGTGGTGACGGTGCCGCTCATGTGGCGGTCGCGGGCTATGTAGACGCCAGTCGTGGCCGGTGCGGCAACGCGGCTGCCCTTGATGTCGTAGTAGGTGGTGGCCACTACGGGGTCGCTTGCGGTCACGGTGCCGATGCCGGTGAAGTTGGCTGCGTTGATCACAATCTGGCGGCTTGTGCTGCCGCAGGTGGCTGTGAGTGTCACCTCGCCGCTGAAGCCTTGGGGCAGCAGCGCGTCGTTGCCATCGATGGCGGTTCCGGCTGCCGACGATGTCCAACTCACGCCTGCCGGTGTGCCCAGCTTAAATGGACAGGTCACCTTGTCGTAGGTGTCGCCCTCGCTCAGCACCACTGCCGCGGCCCACACTTTGGCCTCGTCGTCGCCGGCGCGCGCCGCCAGCACGGGCAGCGACCATGCATCGGGTGCGGCGAACGCCTCGCCCAGTGCTTTGCTGCCGGCCAGCTGCTTGATGGCAAGGCCGGTGGCGTGCTCGGCTCCCACCGAGTGTGTGCCATAGTCGGTCACGAAATAGGTGTTGGCCACCTTGGCCTCGGTGCTGTCGGCGTCCACGCCCAGCACGTTGCCGTAGTTTTCGGTGAGACTGCACGCCACCTTGCCGCCGTTGTAGCAGTTGGTGAGGCTTGCGGGCTTCAGCTTGGCCGTGTGGCCAATCAGGCCGCCCGTCTGGTTGCAGCCGCTCACGTCGCCCATGTTGTAGCAGTTGGTGTAGGCCGAGCTGGCTGTGCCTGCCAGGCCGCCGATGGCGTAGCTCGTTTCGCGGCCGTTGGTGTTGGACGTGTCTTGTGAGTTGGTGGCCACGCGGCCTGTGTTGTAGCAGCCGGTCAAGCGGCTCTTGCCGCTGTCGTTGCCCACGAGGCCGCCCACGCGGTTGGCGCCGGTGATGCTGCCCGAGTTCCAGCAGTTGCTTATGGTGTTGGTGGGGCCGCCGAACGAGGCCACTATGCCGCCCACCATGAAGAGGCCGCTGATGTCGCCCGTGTTGTAGCAGCTGTCAACGGTTATCGCATCGTCGAAATATGAGCCGCCTATGCCGCCCACCACGCTGAATGGGGCACTGATGTTGCCCGTGTTGTAGCAGCGCTTGATGGTGACCACGGCGGTGGTGTCGTTGGCGCCGGTCTTGAAGTTGCCCACCAGTCCGGCTATTTCGCCGCATGTGGTGGCGCTCACGTTGCCGGTGTTGTAGCAGTCGGTGTAGCTGTCGCCCGGAATGTAGTATGCGCTAAGGCCTGCCGACGGCAGCAGGTTGGTCTTGTTGGTGGTCACCACCTTGATGTCGCCGGTGTTGTAGCAGTTGTCCATCCTTTTCTTGCTGTTGGTCGACACGTCGGCCAGTATGCCGCCCAGCACGGCTTTGCCTTCGAGGTTGGCGGTGTTGTAGCAGCGGGTGAACTGGCTGGGCTTGCTCTTCTCGCCCTCGTGGAATAGTTGGGCCGCGATGCCGGCAAGTGCGCTCACCTTGTCGGGCGCGCTGGCCTCCACCTTGCCGGTGTTGCTGCAGTCGGTGAATGTGGCCTGCTTGCTGTAGGCCACGATGCCGGCCACGCATTGGCCTGTGGCTGTGCCGTTGTTCACCACGGTGCCCTCGTTGGCGCAGTGGTCATAAGTGGTGCCGTCGCTGGTGGCTTGGGCCACAATGCCGGCCACGTAGTTGTTTTTGGCGCTTATGGTGGCGCGGTTCACGCAGCCAATCAGGCGCGCCGTGCCGGCGGCCTGGCCGGCGAAGCCGGCCGCATATCCGTTCTTGGTCGAAGTCACGTTCACAAGGTTAATGCAGTTCTTAATTGTGCCCTTTAGCGCGCCTGCAAACGCACCCGTGCATGCGTAAGCCGAGGTTATTGCGCCCGAGGCGGTGAGGTCTTGCACGGTGCCATGTGTGCCAATTATGCGGAATATTCCCTGGTTTACCGTGGTGGCGGCAAAGCTGATGCCGTTCAGGGTCTTGCCGTTGCCCAGCAGGGTGCCTTGGAATTCCGACACGCCGCTGTTGTAGAGCGGTGTGAACTTATGGCCCTGGAAGTCGATGTCGGCTGTGAGCTTCAGATATTGGCCGTCGAACTTGGCTTGGGTGTCGTCGATGTATTCGGCCAGGCTGTTCCAGTCGCCGAGGCTGCCTATCAGATATGGGGTCTCGGCCGTGCCGCTGCCCTGCAGCGGAATTGCCTGGAAGCTGGTGAGCACATACTGCTTTTCAAAGTCGCCGCATGTGGCCACCAGGGTGTCGGTGGTGAATGCTGTCACGGTGGCGGGGGCCACCAGTGTGCTGCCGTTCAGGCTGAATGCGTCGCCACGCTTCAGGGCCCATGTGCAGCCGCCGTCGGTGCTGAGTGTGGCGTTCACCTTCAGGTCGCGGGTGCTGTGGCTGGCTGGAATGCCGAGAATCACCTTGCGCGCGGCCTCTACCGTGGCGTTGGAGGCAAATTGCTTGAGCACTGGGTATTTGCCGGCGTCAAAGGTCCACAGGTCGGTGGGCAGCCCCTCGAGGGCTGTGCCGCTGGTGAGGACGCTGGTCTCAACGCCCTTAGTGCCATCGTGGGCGTTCAGGGCCATGGCGTGCAGTGGGGCAATCTGCGCGTCCCAGTACACGTTGGCTGTTTCGCCCAGCGAACCGTCGATGCCAGCAATGCCGCCTTCCTGCGCATGGTTGGCGCAAATCACGGTGCCGGCGCTCACGGCGCGGTACATGTCGTTGTAGCCGTCGCCCGTGGTTTCCTTGTAGGGCTTTTCCCAGCTGCCCACAATGCCGCCGGCCTTGTAGGCAGCCACCACGGTGCCCAGGTTGAGCACATCGCGCACAATTGCGCCGTAGCCGCTGCCCACAATGCCGCCCACAATGCCGGTCATGTTAGAGCTCTTGAAGGTGGAAATCACGCTGCTCTCCACGCGGCCCACATTCACGCAGCGCTCCACGCGTCCGCTGCTCTTGCCCACAATGCCGCCGTTTTCCACAAATCCGGTGCTTATGTTGCCGGCATTGAGGCAGTCGGTTATCACCGACCCTTTCTCGCTCTGGCCCACTATGCCGCCTATGTCCGACGAGTAGCCCGTCACGTTGGCATAGTTGGCGCAGCCCGTCACAGTGCCATAGCTGCGGCCAACGAAAGGAGCGCCGTAGCCAAAGAACACAAAACTGTTGTCGCGGGCCATCACCAGGTTTTTCAGCGTGCCGGTGGCGCCCAGATAGCCGATGAAGCCAATGTTGCTAAGGCACTTGGTGCCATTGGGCGTGCCCATGGTTGTGGCCGTGGGCGCGGTTTTCCACACCATGCAGTCGATGTTGATGCCATGAATGGCATGGCCGTCGCCGTCAAATGTGCCGCAAAAGCGCTTCGTCTTGTTCGACGAGCTGGTGGCTATGCCGGTAAACAGCGTGTCGCCCTCGAGGTCGATGTCGGCTGTCATCTTGAAATACACACCATCGTAGGTCAATAGGTTTTTGGAAGTCTGTGTGCACAGCTCCATGAGGTCGGCCTTATTACTAATAAGGTAAGGGCTCGACTCGGTGCCGCTGCCGTCCCATGCGCGGGCGGTGAGCGCAGCAAGCACGACTAATGCTAAGAGATAAAACTTTTTTGCCATAGGCTGTCAGATTTATTTGTATTGATAAAAAACAGTGTCGCGTTTGGCCGAAGGCCGCTTTGGGTGGGCAGTCGGCATGTAAGTGCAATGTGTATGTGTCATTTAGTCAAATCTGTTTTATGTGTAATGCTATTAATTGCATTGTTTTGCTGCAAATTTATGGAAAAATCATGTGTTTGCGTGATTTGTTGTTAAAAAAGTTAAGCATGTCTATTAATATGAATAGCGGCGCCGAGTGAGTTTGCAGCATGCAAAGTGGCGCGTTGAGGAAAAAAAAGAAAAATATTTTTTGATTTATGTTGCCGCATTGCCAAATTTTTTATACTTTTGCAGTGTAAACAAAAACACAGAGGCGTAGCTCAGCTGGTTCAGAGCGCTGCAGTCACATTGCAGAGGTCATGGGTTCGATTCCCCTCGTCTCTACCAATCAAAGCCCTGAGGTGACTTCCTCGGGGCTTTTTTAATGCCATTCTTTAGAAACTTCTCGATTTAACCCTTTGAGGCGCAGAAAATTAATGTAGTGGCGCGGCCTACCGCGCGCCGATGGGCGTTGCCACACATGTTTCGCTATAAAAAAGTATGAATTGTGGCATCGCTGCTGAAAAACCCCGAAGACACAATTAATAAAATCATGTATTAATCAACTGATATATGTCATTTTCCAATGGTGCGGCCTCCCCCACATTCAGCTTCTTTGTCTTAGACGGTGCACATGGTGCCCGAAGTGGTAGCTTTGTCATGATTTATAGGCGGAATGGGGTCGGTTGGCTACATTTTGTCGCCCAGGTGGACAAAATTGCAGAAAATTGCCGCCGGCATGCCATGGCACAGCATTTGCTAAAGCCTATAGGCGAACGCGGTTCACACCGAGTGGGCAGCGTTCAAGAAAAATTGATAAAAAAAAGGACTTTTAAATATAGGAGATTAAAATTATGATCACTCGCAGAAATAATCAGACTTGGTTACCCGATGTATTCAATGATTTCTTTGATACCGACTATCTGCCCAAGGCCAACGCCACAGCTCCGGCCATCAATGTGATTGAAAAAGATAATGAATATGACGTTGAGGTCGCAGCTCCGGGCATGACCAAAGACGACTTCAAGGTTAGCCTCGATGAGGATGAAAACCTTGTGATAGCATTTGAGAAGAAAGACAAGAAGGAAGAGAAAGACAAAGAGGCTCACTATCTGCGCCGCGAATTCTCTTACACTCAATTCCATCAGGCACTTATCCTGCCCGATGATGTCGACAAGGAGAAGATTGAGGCCAGCGTCAACAACGGCGTGCTCAACGTGGTTCTGCCAAAAGTTTCACAGGAGCAGCTCAAGAAGGCCCAAAAGGTCATCGACGTTAAGTGATGCCGCTTGAAAAAGCAACAATGATTCATAAGTGTATATTGGTATAATGCAACCGCCATGGGAAGCACGATAAAAACGCACCAACGCAAAGTAGTAGTTTAGATTTAGGTTTATTGTGAAAAAAAACGCATCGGGGTCAGACCGAAAAGTCTGGCCCCGATGTTTTTTTATGTCCTATGAGGATCGATGGTTGAAAGGCTTGTGGAGCGGGTGTGGGGTAGCAGTTGCAGCCGCTTGCCATTGGATGACTGCCGACTCCCTCCTTAATCCTTCAATCTTCAACTTTATCGGAAAATCTTGGTAACCTTTCTTGTGCCGTCGCTGTAGACTATGCGCATCAGGTTGAACCCGTTAAACGGCACCGGGCTTTCAATGCCCTGCAGGTTGTAGTAGCGTGTGGAAGCCACTTGCTTGCCGGCCAGGTTTTGGTCGAGGCCTGTCGACACATTGTCCACATCGAAGTGCGCGTTCAGGTGGTAGCCAGCAGGGTGGCGGTAGGTGGGGTCGCCGCTTGTGCCTGCTGTGTAGTTCATCTGCGAGGAGGCCACATAGATGTCGTTGCTGCTGGGCAGGGCGTAGTAGTACCAGTCGTCGCCTACTTGCACAAAGCTGCTGTTGCGCGTGTCGCCTTGCGGAATTTGGCCCACCATGTCGCTCTTCACCTTGCCATACCAGTAGATTACATAGTCCACGTCAAAGCTGCTAAGCGCCGTGCTCACCGGAATCACGTCCTTAAAGTGCAGGCCGCATTTGGCCTTGACGCCCGCTTCCACCTCGCGCTCGTCATACAGTTCCCAGCCTGCGCGCAGAGCGGTGGCGTTGGGCACAATCCAGCCTTGGCCAATGTCGGAGGCGTCGCTCATGTTGGGCGCGGTGCGTGTAATCATCACATTCTGCTCGCTTGTCCAGCGTGCCAGTTCGGCCTGAAAGTCGTCGGTGGTGTTGAGCGACACCTCATACCCGTAGCCGCGCCAAGTGGTGTTGGCGGTAATCCAGTCGGTGTCGTAGCCTGCACTTTGCATAGCCGCCTTTGTGGCGTCGTCGAGACCGGTGAACGTGGCGGCCGTCTTCGACTGGCAGGGGTTCACCACATAGTCTTGGGCCACCTCTGCCGGCTCATATGGCCGCAGCATGCCTTCGTAGCCCTCGCCGTTGAAAAATGCCTTTTGCACGGCCACCACTTTCTCCCTTGCGGCGCCCGTCTCATCTTGGAATTTCACGATGCCAGTGGTTTGGTTGTCGATGAAGATGTCGATGTCGTGGGGGTCGCTGAACAGCTGCGTGTCGAGTGTAATCGAGCAGCCGCCGAAGAACACCGTGGCCTGGCTTCCGCCCATTGTCATGTTCAGCAGGCCCAGATCTTTGCTGAACGCAAGGCTCTTGCCGTCGCTGGCCAGCGTGGCCTTTATGTCATCATTCACGCCCGTATTAATGTAATATGTGGCGCCATACGACGACTCATAGGCCGTGTACAACCCATACTTGTCTTGCCCTGACGGGTCGTAGGCTACTTTCTGCGCCTTGTCGAAGGTGAACTTCACCGCTCCGCTGCTCTCGGTGTAGGTGCCCTTGAGCGGCATGCCGCGGTAGCCAAACATGTTGTCGATGCTCACCGTCTTGGCGTCCTCGTCGATGGTGATTGTCACAGGAATAGAGGTCTGTGTAAATCTGAACGAGCCTTGGTTGGCTATTTTCTGCCATGCAAAGCTGCCCGTGATGGTTTTTGCCTGCATCATGCCCAGCGCTGCCAGGACGACGCACAAAATAGATAAGATTCTTTTCATAACTTTTGAGTAAAGTTTTTAATAGTTAATGTTTTGTGTTAAATGAATATTTGTGCCTTAGGCAGCGCTTCGCAAACGGGGAGAATGATTGCGCGCGTGCTGCTGCGGGAACAGTTGCAAAGTTGTCTTTAGATGTGGGTCGGGGTATTCAATCGAGGCCAACGGTTCTTGTGTGCTTTGTGTGTTGACGGTCAACCGATACCATACTCTCTTTTCCAGCGGCAAATATATCACAATAATTCCACTCCGCCAAATGGTTTTCAGCCGTGCGGCCAAAAAATGAGAAAAAAAACACCTGGGCCGAGAAATTGGTAACTTATGCCGTGATTTGTGTAAGTTCGTTTGAATTTTAGCCACTAATTTTACAATCTCAAAATTTACTTACATAAGAAAGTGGTTATATTAATATGCTAAGAAAAGTTAGACTGACGCTGGCCGTGGCGTTTTTTGTATGTGTCACGGCCTTGTTTCTCGACTTCACTGGCACACTGCACCATTGGCTGGGCTGGATGGCAAAAATCCAGTTGCTGCCTGCAGTTATGGCCTTGAACGTCGGGGTGGTGCTGGGGCTTGTGGCCCTGACACTGGTGTTTGGCCGCATCTATTGCTCGGTGATTTGTCCGCTTGGGGTGCTGCAAGACGTGATTTCATGGCTCAGCGGCCGACGCAAGGCCAAGAAGTATCGCTTCAGCTACTCGCCGGCCAAGCAGTGGCTGCGCTATGGCGTGCTGGCCCTGTTTGTGGCGGCAATGGCGGCTGGCGTGGGGTCGGTAGTGGCGCTGCTGGCCCCTTACAGTTCATTTGGCCGCATAGCGCAAAACCTGTTCTCGCCCGTCTACCTGTGGCTCAACAACGCTCTTGCCCTCGTGGCCGAGCATGCCGGCAGCTATGCCATATATGGCCGCGACGTGTGGCTGCGCAGCCTGCCCACATTTGTCATTGCCGCTGTCACGCTCGTGGCGCTGGCCGTGCTGGCATGGCGCGGCAGCCGCACCTACTGCAACACCATCTGCCCCGTGGGCACTGTGCTGGGCCTGCTGGCGCGCTTCTCGTGGCTCAAGGTGCGCATCGACGCCGACAAGTGCAGCGGCTGCAGCCTTTGCTCGCGTGGCTGTAAGGCCTCGTGCATCGACTACAAAAATCACACGGTGGACTACAGCCGCTGCGTGGCCTGCGGCGACTGCATAGGCCGCTGCCGCAAGCAGGCCATCACCTATGGTCCTGCCGTCAAGTCCAAGGCAGAGACCGCCGACACGGCGCGCCGCACATTCCTGCTCGGTGCCGCAGTGGCCACCACCTCGGCGGTGATAGCGCAAGAAAAGAAGAAGGTGGACGGCGGACTTGCCGTGATTGTCGACAAGGTGGCGCCCGAGCGCGCTACACCGCTCACACCGCCTGGGTCGCTGTCGGCCAGCAACATGGCCCGCCACTGCACTGCCTGCCAACTGTGCGTGTCGGCCTGCCCCAACGATGTGCTGCGCCCGTCGGCCGGATTGCTGACGCTGATGCAGCCCACCATGTCGTATGAGCGCGGCTATTGCCGCCCCGAGTGCACTCGTTGCGGCGAGGTGTGCCCGGCCGGTGCCATAACGCCAATAACGCGCGCCGAGAAGTCGGCCACGCAAATAGGCCATGCCGTGTGGATCAAGAAAAACTGCATTCCGCTCACCGACGGCGTGGAGTGCGGCAACTGCGCGCGCCACTGCCCTGTGGGGGCCATCACCATGGTGGCGGCCGACCCGTCAAACCCCGACTCACACATGATTCCGGCCGTCAACACCGCGCGCTGCATAGGCTGCGGAGCTTGCGAAAACCTGTGCCCCGCAAGGCCGTTCAGCGCAATATATGTGGAGGGGCACGAAGTGCATCGCACTGTGTAGTCACGCTAAAAAAATCAATTTGCACAATGAATAATGAATTAAACAGAAGAGGATTTCTGAAACTGCTGGGCGGCAGTGCCGTGGCGGCCTCGGGTGTGCTTGCCGCATGCCGCAGCGACAGGGGCGGTTCGACACTGCCAGAACCTCAGCGCGAGAAAATGACCTACCGCACCAATCCCAACACTGGCGACAAGGTGTCGGTGCTCGGCTATGGCATGATGCGCCTGCCGGTGGTGGGCGGCGGTGCCGCGCGCGAGAACCCCGATGCCGAAATCGACCAGGACATGGTGAACCGCGAAATCGATTACGCCCTGGCCCACGGGCTCAACTACATCGACACGTCGCCTGCCTATTGCAAGGGTCGGTCGGAGCATGCCACTGGTGTGGCTCTGCACCGCCACAAGCGGTCGGAGTACTTCATTGCCACCAAACTGTCGAACTTCGCCGAAGAGACGTGGACGCGTGCCGCCTCTATCGAGATGTTTGAAAACTCGCTCAAAGAACTGCAGGTCGACTATGTCGACTATTTGCTGCTGCATGCCATTGGCATGGGCGAGCACGGCATGGAGGACTTCTACCACCGTTACATTGACAATGGCATTCTCGACTGGTTGGTGGAGCAGAAGCGCAAAGGGCGCATCCGCAACCTTGGATTCTCGTATCATGGCGACATTGCGGTGTTCAATCTGGCCCTTAAATGGCACGATGAGGGCCGCTATCACTGGGACTTTGCCCAAATCGAGCTTAACTATCTCGACTGGAACTATGCCAACGAAATCAACGAGCGCAACACCGATGCCGTCTACCTCTATGGCGAGCTGCATAAGCGCGGCATTCCCGCCATCATCATGGAGCCACTGCTGGGCGGGCGCTTGGCGAATGTGTCCGACAGCATTCTGGCCAAGATGAAGCAGCGCGAGCCCGAAAGCAGCGTGGCCAGCTGGGCCTTCCGTTTTGCGGGCACGCCCCAGGGGGTGCTGACGGTGCTGAGTGGCATGACCTATATGGAAAACCTCAAGGAGAATCTGGCCACCTACTCGCCGCTGCGCCCCATCAGCAAGGAGGAAAACGCATTTCTGATGGATGTGGCCCGTGACCTGTATGACTTGAAGACCATTCCGTGCAACGAGTGCAACTACTGCATGCCGTGCCCCTATGGCATCAACATCCCGGCCGTGTTCTCGCACTACAACAAGTGCGCCAAGGAGGGCAACATGCCCAACAAGGGTGCCCAAGACCCAGACTACCGCCGGGCGCGCCGGGCCTTCCTTGTTGGCTACGACCGCGATGTGCCGCGTCTGCGCCAGGCCAACCACTGCATTGGCTGCGGGCAGTGCGTACCCCACTGCCCGCAGCGCATACAAATTCCTCAGGAAATGCGCCGCATCGACCAGTTTGTTGAACAATTAAAGCAGCACGACCAATGACCACCATTGCCGAGTTAGTAAAATTGCTGCTCAGCGACGGCGGGCACTCGCTGGTGCTGGCCAATGGCGATGCTGTGACGGTGTGCGACGGGCGTGGAGTGTCCGACCTTATGCGCCTGTTGCACGATTCGCCCCGGCTGCTGCGCGGTGCGCTTGTGGCCGACAAGGTGGTGGGAAAGGCCGCCGCGGCGCTCATGACGCTGGGCGGAGTGGCACAGGTGTATGCCGAGGTGGCCAGCCAACCCGCACTCAACTTGCTCGCAGCCAATGGCGTGACGGCCACGTGTGGCCGAGCCGTGCCGCACATCACCAATCGCGCCGCAACCGGCCTTTGCCCGCTTGAAGAGCGCTGCCTGCCGTGTCCCACCCCCGAGGAGTGCCTCGGACAAATAACGCTGTTTATGAAAGAAATGAAGGAGAAAGCATGCAAAAATCAGTGATCAAATTCTTGCCGCTGCTGTTGGCGGCCGCACTCGCCCCCAATCCGGCCCAAGCCAAAGCGGCGCGCGACTCTGTGGCTACAAAAGCCATGCGAATAAGCGAGGTGGTGGTGACAGGCACGCGCACAGCCACCGATGTGCGACACCTGTCGCAGTCGGTGGCTGTGCTCAGCCGCCCCGCCATCGAGCAGTCTATGCAATCATCGCTGCTGCCGGTGCTCACCGAGCAGATTCCAGGCCTGTTCACCACCAGCCGCGGTGTGATGGGCTATGGCGTGTCGGGGGGCGCGGCTGGCGGCATATCGCTGCGCGGCCTCTCGGGCGGCAGCGCGCGCCTCATGGTGCTCATCGACGGCCATCCGCAATATGCTGGCATATTCGGCCACCCCATAGCCGATGCCTACCAGACGATGCTGGCCGACAAGGTGGAGGTGCTGCGCGGCCCGGCCTCGGTGCTGTATGGCTCCAATGCCATGGGTGGAGTGGTGAACATTGTCACACGCCAGCGCCACACCGATGGTGTCAACACCAACCTGCACGTGGGCTACGGCAGCTACAACACTCTGGAAACCGAACTGACCAACGAGGTGCGCCATGGCCGTTTTTCGAGCGTGTTGAGCGGTTCCTACAACCGCACCGACGGCCACCGGCCGCGCATGCAGTTTGAGCAATACAGCGGCTATGCTAAACTGGCCTATAGTCTGACGGCCAACTGGAGCGCACGGGCCGACGCCAATGTCACCCACTTCAATGCTTCCTATCCTGGCCCAGTGTCGGCACCGCTGTACGAGGGCGACCAAAGCATCACGCGCGGCATGGCGGCGCTTGCTGTAGAAAACCGCTATGGCCACAGCACCTCGGGCGCGCTTAGCCTGTTCTACAATTGGGGCCGTCATTGGATTAACGACGGTTACACCCCCGGGCGCGGCGAGAGTCCAAAGGACAGTCGGTTTAAGTCGCACGACTACATGACGGGCGTCTCGGCCTACCAGAGTGTGCGGCTGTTTGGCGGCAACCGCACCACGCTTGGATTCGACTGGTTCCGCTATGGCGGTGAGGCCTGGACGCAGATGGTGAAGGGCGACCAAGCCGGCACGCGCACCGCTATGGTCGACAAGCACGAAGACGAGGTGGCCGGATACATCGACTTCAGACAGAACTTTGCCGCGTGGGTCACCCTGAACGCCGGCCTCCGCGCCGACCATCATTCGCGTGTGGGCACCGAGTGGGTGCCGCAGGCGGGTGCGGCATTCCACCTGCCGCGTCAAGTGGAGCTTAAAGTGTCGGCCTCTAAGGGATTCCGCTATCCCACGCTGCGCGAAATGTACATGTTTCCGCCGCGCAACCCCGACCTAAAGCCTGAGTCGATGTGGAACTACGAGTTGGCCTTCTCGCAGCAGCTGCTCGAAGGTCGCCTAAGCTATGGGGTCAATGTCTACCACATCGACGGCAAAAACCTGATTATGACTCTGCCCAATCCCAACGGCAGCGGCATGCTCAATCAGAATTCGGGCAAAATCAGCAATAGTGGCTTCGAACTGCAAGCCGCATGGCGGATCAATGCTCATTGGTCGGCCGACGCCAACTACAGCTTTCTGCACATGAAAAATCCTGTGGTGGCCGCCCCGTGCCACAAACTGTATGCCGGCGCATTGTTCACTGGCGGACGCTGGAGCGTGTCGTCGGGTGTGCAATATGTGGCAGGGCTCTACACTTCGGTCGGACCCGACGTCAAGGAGTCGTTCGTGCTGTGGAACGTGCGAGCATCGTTCAGTGCCACCAAGTGGCTCAAACTTTGGGCCCGTGGCGAGAACCTGCTTGCGCAACGATATGAAATCAACGCTGGCTATCCCATGCCCCGAGCCACGGCCATGGGCGGCATTAACATTAGTTTCTAAAACAATATCTCGATATAATATGCAAACATCAACGGTAAAACTCTACACTCTCGGCTATGCCGAGGTAAAAACCTATTTTGCGGCCGCACTGTTCGTCGTGGGCAACGTGCTGCTGCCGCAGTTGTTCCACCTTGTGCCGCAAGGTGGCGTCACGTGGCTGCCAATCTACTTCTTCACCCTTGTTGCGGCCTACAAATATGGCTGGAAGGTGGGCCTGCTCACGGCAGTGCTGTCGCCGCTTGCCAACTCGGCTCTGTTTGGCATGCCTATGGCGGCTGCCCTGCCGGCCATCCTGCTCAAGTCGGTGCTGCTGGCCACGGTCGCCGGCTATGCCGCACGCCGCAGCCGCAAGGTGTCGATTCCCATCATGCTGGCCGTGGTGCTCACCTATCAGGTGGCGGGCACACTTGGCGAATGGGCTCTGACGGGCAGCTTTGCCGCTGCCGTGCAAGACTTCCGCATAGGCCTGCCTGGCATGCTGCTGCAGGTGGTGGGCGGCTACTTAATCATCCGCCACGTTATCACCAAGTAGCTTGAATGCCGATTTGCCAGGCTCCGCAGCGCCACCCCTGCAAGGACGGCGCTGCGGAGCCTGCTTTTGTATGTTTCATCTTTTTCGCATGTATATTCCGTTTGGATTATTATCTCGAATAGCTCTGAATGTGCTTGTTGGCATATATGGAGTTGTTTCTGTAGGAGTGAAATCATCAAAATACAAAAAATCCAAAGTTGTTGTTTTAATACCTCCCGCATTTAGGGCTTTTTGAACAACTTGCGCACATTGTCTGTTCACTAAATTATATGATTGATGAGTTTCATTCAAGAATTTCTCTCTAATCTTTTTGTCTTGCTTTTGTGCTGTAGGAATCACAAATGCTTCTTCATAACCATAATTATTGACTTTGTCATCTTGTATGTCACGTTTATTTTTACCTTCTTGATTATAGGAACTATTCAAGAATGCTATCGGACTGTCAACTGTTTTTGAACCTAAATCATGATAACCTTTCCCTCCGGCAGTGCCTTTAGTTAAGTTATAAATATTATACCCATTCATGGAGTAATAAGCCCATTTTCCATTATCGTTTTGGATTAGTAAAGCCAAATGCCCTACACCCCCAGGGAGATATAGCACAGCTATGCTGTCGCCTCTTTCATCAATAAACTTGATGGGGTTGGCGGCGCACCAAAGGTATGGACTGGCACCGCTGTATTTTTCCGCAAGAGGGTCTTGGGTGGAAGTTCGGCCTATCATGGGGTCGTACCACCGGGCTTTGCTGTCGTAGAGGTCGAGGCCGTTTTCGCGGTCGGGCTCCTTTGCTCCGTATTTGAGTGGCTGCACTCCGAAGTTGGCTTCTCCCATAAAACCCTCGTAAGGATAATAGCTGTTGCTAACTCGCCCTGTATATTCAAAGTGCTTTTTTGAAACCTTGTCTCCATCTGACGGCCAATGAATAGATTTTGTGAAATGATTTTCATCAGCCCACATACTACCGATAAAAAAGGATAAAGTAGCAAATAAACAAAGCTTGAGTGTTGTTTTTGTTCTCATAAAACGCTGTTGCTATTTTCCGTTGTAAAGTTAAACTGAATTTTAAATATGTGATGGCCATTAAAACATGTTATACAACATGGTTGGCCGTTTTTGTGCGCGCAGTGCTTTTGTATGCCTTTTTCGATAATTGTGCGGGGGCGTGAGCCATATTGCGAAAATTTTGTAACTTTGTGCAGGAAAAGCGCCTGCGGAGGCTCAGTGTGCCGTTGGGCAGGCTGCGCCCACAGGGGCGCATTATTGTTTCACTTAAACTCGTAATTTTGGACCCTGACCCTTTATCCTGCATCCTTTCATTGCTGTGTGCCGCCCAGCCGTCGGCGCACGCCATTGAGTTCCACATGCCCAACGCCAGCTGCATAGCGGCCATTGTGGTGGCCCTGATTGGCCTTGCGCTGTCGGCATTCAACTCCGGCTCCGAGCTGGCCTATTTCTCGCTGACGCGCGACGACGTAAACTCCATTGCCAGCGAATCCAAGCGCCACCAGGTGGCGCGGCTGCTGTCGAACCCCGAGAAGCTGCTTGCCACCATCCTGATTGGCAACAATCTGGTGAACGTGATGATAGTGGTGGTGCTCAACTTTGCCATGAACCAGATGTTCCAGTTCAACAGCCCCGTGGCCAGTTTTCTGGTGCAGACGGTGATTCTCACATTCCTCATTCTGCTCTTCGGCGAGGTGCTGCCCAAGCTATATGCCAGCAATGCCAACGTGAAGTTTGCAGCCTTTGCAGCCACCCCGCTGCAGCTGGCCTGCACGCTGCTCAGCCCCGTGTCGCGCCTTATGGTGAAGAGCACGTTTATCGTCAATAAGGTGGTGACCAAGCGGGCCGACAACATTTCGATGGACGACCTCTCGAAGGCTCTTGAGGCAAGCGATGTGAAGAATGCCGACGAGAAGGACATCCTTGAGGGCATCCTCAAATTTGGCGACAAGACGGTGGCCGAAATCATGCGCCCGCGTGTCGACGTGGTCGACGTTGACTACGACTCCACATTCGACGAGGTGCTGAAAACCGTTATCGACAACGGCTATTCGCGCATGCCAGTGTATGAGCAGAACCACGACAACATTAAGGGCGTGCTCTATGCCAAAGACCTACTGCCATACATCGACAGCCGCCCCGAGGGCTTCCGCTGGCAGCAACTGGTGCGCCCGGCACATTTCGTGCCCGAGACACGCATGATCGACGACCTGCTGGAGGACTTCCGCACCAAAAAGCGCCACATGGCCATCGTGGTCGACGAGTATGGCTGCACACAGGGCATTGCCACGCTCGAGGATGTGCTTGAGGAAATTGTGGGCGAAATCGACGACGAATACGACACCGAGGAGAAGTTTTACAGCAAGGTGGGCAAAAACACCTATATTTTCAATGGCAAGACGCAGCTTGGCGACTTCTTTGATGTCACCGGCCTCGATGAGCACGAGTTCGCCTCGGCTACCGACGACGCTGAGACCCTTGCCGGCCTGCTGCTCAACATCAAGGGCGACTTTCTTGAGGAGAAGGAGACTCTCACTTGGGGCCGCTGCGAGTTCCAGGTGCTCAAGGTGAAGCGCCATCGCATAGCCAAAGTGCGCGTGCAGGTGAAGTCAGCACAGCCGTCGGCCGACAAAAAGTGACCCCAGTACGCCATGCCCTACAGCCACACATCAAGTTATCCGGCCTTCGGCGCCTCGCTGCACTGGTGGCAACTCACCGAGCAGCCCGCCGAGCTTGCGCGGCAGTGCGCCGCCCTTGGCATGCCGGCCGGTTGCGCCGACGCCCGCGCCCTTAGCCGCCAGCGCGAACTGCTGGCCGAGCGCCTGCTGCTGCACCGCATCACAGGCCGCTATGCCCCGGTGACGCACAATGCCGACCGCGCGCCGCTGGTCGAGGGTCTTGCCAATGTGAGCATAGCCCACAGCCGCCACTGGCTTTGCATAGCCGTGGGCAGCCGCCCCATTGGCATCGACATTGAGAGCCATGGCCGCCGCTTGGCTGCAGTGCGCAAGGGTTTTCTCAACGCCGCCGAGCAGCAGTGGATAAGCGAGGCCGACGCACTGCCGCTGCTGGTGGCATGGACGGCCAAGGAGGCCATGTTCAAGGCCATCAGCGTGCGCCAGGGTCTTCACTACCGCGACGACTTGCGCCTCGACCCATTCACGCTGCCGCTCGGGTTTGATTCGCAACTGGCCCACCGCGGCCACTTCCACGGCACCCGCTTCGGCCTGCTTAGCAGCGTCACTCCACAGCTGGTGCTCACCATCGCACAAGCCACAACCGCAACAGAACATAATCAAAACAGCATACACAACACATGAACATCATCAACTCCACACTCTGCGCCGCCGCTCTGGCGGCTATGGCCACCGCGGTGGCTCCGCAGGCGCAGGCCTGCACCAATCTGCTCGTGGGCAAGAAGGCGAGCGCCGACGGCAGCACGCTCATTACCTATGCGGCCGACTCACACACCCTGTATGGCGACCTTAGCTATCTGCCGGCCGCCGACCACAAAAAAGGCGAGATGCGAGCCATCCGCGACTGGGACACAGGCATCATGCACGGCTACATCCCCGAGGTGGCTCACACCTATAAGGTGGTGGGCAACATCAACGAGCACCAGCTAACCATAGCCGAAAGCACCTGGGGCGGCCGCCCTGAACTGGCCGACACCACCAAAGGCGCCATCATGGACTATGGCAGTCTCATCACCGTCACGCTGCAGCGCGCCCGCACCGCCCGCGAGGCCATTGCCGTGATGACCGACCTTGTGGCACGCTATGGCTACAACAGCGAGGGAGAGTCGTTCTCCATTGGCGATCCCAACGAAATTTGGGTGCTCGACATGATAGGCAAGGGCGGCAAGGAAAAGGGTGCCGTGTGGGTGGCAATGCGCATACCCGACGACTGCATTTCGGCCCACGCCAACCAGACCCGCATCTTTAAGTTTCCGCTCAACGACAAGGCCAACTGCCTCTACTCCAAAGACGTGATAAGTTTTGCCCGCAAAATGGGCTACTTTAAGGGACGCGACGCCGACTTTGAGTTCTCTCGCGCATATTCACCGGCCGACTTCGGCACTCTGCGCGGCTGCGACGCCCGCGTGTGGAGCTACTTCAACCGCTTCAAGGCCGGCATGGACGCCTATCTGCCCTACATTGCCGGCAAAAAAGGCGCCGAGGTGATGCCCCTCTACGTGAAGCCCGACCGCAAGCTCACCGCCCGCGACCTGCAAAACATGATGCGCGACCACTACGAGGGCACCCCCTTCGACATGACCAAAGACCCCGGCGCCACCAACTGGTGGGGTGTGCCCTACCGCTACCGTCCCATGGAGTTTAAGGTGGACAGTGTCACCTACTGCCAGGAGCGTGCCATTGCCACCCAGCAAACGGGCTTCGTGTTTGTGTCGCAAATGCGCTCGTGGCTGCCCGACGAGGTGGGCGGCCTCATGTGGTTTGGCGTCGACGATGCCAACACTGCCGTGTTTGTGCCCATCTACTGCTCAATCACCGAGGTCCCTGCCAGCTATGCCGTGGGCAAGGGCGACCTCTACAACTTCGACTTCGACGCCGCCTTTTGGGTCAACAATGTGGTGGCCAACCAGGCCTACAACCGCTACTCGCTCATGATTCCCGACATCCGCAAGGTGCAGAGTGCCCTCGAAGACGGCTTTGCCCAGCGCCAGCCTGAGGTCGAGGCCAAGGCAGTGGCCCTGTGCAAAAGCAATCCGCAGCAGGCGGTGGAATATCTCACCAACTATTCGGTCAACACCGCACAGCACGCCACACACCGCTATCAGGAACTGGCCAAATACCTGTTTGTGAAATATCTCGACGGCAACGTTAAGCGCGAAAAGGACGGCAAGTTTGAGCGCAACGAGGCTGGCATGCCCGTGCAGCCGCAGTGGCCTGGCTACACTCAGGACTACTACAACACCGTGGTCAAAGGCTCGGGCGACCGCCTGAAGGTGGTTGAGCCTGAAAAGTAAAAAACGCTCGGCCCGCGTTAAACCTTGCCGCCCGTGCTTGCGTCTAACCCCCAAAACGAACAAAAAACGCAAAGAGCAATGAAAATGTTAAGCAGACTCAAATATGCCGCCGTGGCGCTGGCGCTGGCCACCGCGCTGCTCATCCCCAGCCGTGCGCAGGCCGTCAACTTCGCCAACGAGCGGCTCAACTACCAGGTGGTGTATCACTGGGGCCTCATTTGGAAGCACGCAGCCAACGCCACACTCAGCATCAAGCGCAGCGGCACCGGCTACAACGCCATGCTCGTGGGCCGCACACGCTCGTGGGCCGACAAGGTGTATCCCGTGCGCGACACACTGAAGTGCGCCATGAACAGCGACCTCACTCCGCGCACCTATCAGAAGCTCACTCACGAAAAAAGCTACTATGCCCGCGATGTGGTCAACTTTTCGTACAGCAACGGCACCACTCGCGGCTCGTGTGTGCGCTACCGCCCCGACCGTGCCCCGCAGCGCGTCAGCCTTGTGGCGCGCGGACGTGCTTACGACATGCTCAGCGTGTTCTACATGCTGCGCAACCTCAACTTCGGCTCAATGGCGGCAGGCAAAACCTACAACACCGCCATCTTCTCGGGCAAGCAGAAAGAGAACCTGCGCATACGCTACTGCGGAGTGCAGACCATAAAGATGCGTAACGGCACGCAGCACAAGGCCTACCACGTAACTTTCACCTTCACCCAGGACGGCGGACGAAAGTCGAGCGACGGCATCGACGCCTATCTGTCGATCGACGCCCGCCGCATTCCGCTGATGCTTGTGGGCAAGCTCCCCGTGGGCGAAGTCAAAGTCTACTATGCCGGCGCCTAACCGCCGCCCACCAAACGCACTAAAATGCAAAAAGACATTATCGTTTTGTTTCTCAAAACACGGCAAATTATATTTGCACGTAATGCGCCCGCATTGCGCTATGCAGTGGTAAAAACTTTGTCACTTGTGTGCGGACTGTGTGCTAATAGGCAAGGCGAAGGCCCACGTTGGATGTCCGGTAATCTGAATACTCGCCACCTCGCACTGCGGTGCGGCAGACGACCGACAGCGCACCCCAGTATCCGCCACGCACTACACGTGATCCGCCCTCTGTGCACAACGGATTCGTTTGCGGCTTTAGGCTGTAATCTCCACGCAGGTCGGCACACCATTCTTTCACGTTGCCGGTCATGTCGTAGATACCCAGCTCATTGGGGGCCTTAGTGCCCACTGGATGCAGTTCCTTGCCGCTGTTGGCGTAATACCATGCCACCTCGTTGATGTCATTGCTTCCGCTGAACTTGTAGCCCTTCGACTTGTTGCCGCCACGGGCTGCATACTCCCACTCGGCCTCGGTGGGAAAGCGAAATTTCTTGCCAGTCAAAGCATTCAGCTTATCGATGAACTTCTGGCATTGCCCCCAGCTTACATAATTTTTTGGCAGTTTGCCATCAGCTACTATTGGCATTTCACCCATGCTGGTTAGATAGTCGTTTGTGTCGGTCAGGTCAGAGTTTGATTCTCCCATCACGGCATTCCACAAAGCCTGGGTCACCTCTGTCTGGCCAATGCAGTGGTCACTGAGTGTGACGCGGTGAGCTGGAGCAATGAATTGGTTTTTGGTGATTGGATTGCTATCGGCAGGGTCGCCGTCGCGCTCAGGGAGCAAGCCCATAGTGAAGGTGCCGCCCGCCACATGCACCATCTCAAACGCCACGCCATTCACCACGATAGTGTCGTTGGGAAGCTGCGCTTTCTTGCTGCTCGTTACTGCTTTCACCGCTGCGCCATTAGCCGGCTTTGCCTTAGCGGTTTGCTTTACCACATTTTTTGCTCGCGACTTCCGCGTCTGCCCCCCTGTGGCCGCCAGGCAAGCCACACAGGCCACACATGAGAGCATCAATAGTATCCGTTTCATTTTTCTGTAAATTTATTCTGTAAACTCGTTGGTTGAATTGAACATTAAAAAATATTTGTAATGATGTGTCCGCGTATATTGCTTGTGGATGGTGAATTGGTGAAAATTAAGCCATTGGCTGCAAATATCTCGCTCATGCACAACTTCATTTAAAGGTCGGAAAAAAGCCCGACATATTCAAGAATTTAGCCGGAAAATCGTGAAACGCCCTTAAATGCGCAGTGAGTGCACAGTGAGCAGCAATCTTTTTGCTATCGGCCTACGGGAATGTCGTAACCCGTGAGGCGGTAGCTCACGCGGAACGGGGTGGCCTGCTTGCGCGGTTTTGGACCGGCGTAGTAGTAAAACAGGCGCTGCACGTCGAATGTGGCTATGCTCACCAGCTGCGACTGGCCGCTGCCGAGGCTCACGGGCACCGTCACCTGGCGCTCGTGCAGCATGTCGCCCTGCATGGTGGTGTAGCGCAGCAGCAGGCGCACGGCACTGATGCGGTGCGTAGTGTGGTTGGTGATGAAAAACGACTCTTTGGCGTCGCTGGCCCGCTTGCTGTAGCCGCGCAGCGTCACGTCGGTTTGGCTCACGCCGGCCGCACTGTCGGTCTCGGCGGCTGTGGTCATGCGTTCAAGCGGTGTGCGCGTGTCGCGCAGCTGCGATTGGGTGGTGCGCGTGCGTGCTGTGGCGGCCAGTGCGATTGTTATTGCAGCCGCTGTCATGATGCAGGTGACGAGTGACGGGTGTGGCATGGCTGTGAAGTTTAAAGATAAATTATTTTGTTTATGTCCTGATTGCTGCCGTTGGCCGCAGGAAAGATTTTGCGGAAGCCTTCGGGCAGTGTCTCCTTCTCCTTTTCGGGCGTTATGCTCACCGAGCGGAACAGACGCGGCAGGAAGCGCGCCAGGTTCACGCGCACCTTTACGCGCCACTTGGGCGGATCGAAGGTCAGCGTTGTGGCGTCGGCGCTGAGCGTGGCTACGCACTGCATGGGGTGGAGCAGGGTGGTGCGGTCGCGCTGGGTGTAGAGCCACAGGCGGTATTTGCCGCCCACCGCGCTGGCCTCCACGTAGCCTATCACGGTGCCAGGCAGCAGATAGGTGTCGCGGCTTTCAATCATTATCAGGCGGTAGGCCATCTGGTGGTCGGAGGGGCTGCACTTTTCAATGGCCAGTGTCATTTGCTCGGCTGGGTAGTGCCAGATGCCCTCCAGCGGCTGCATGTCGCTCTCGCCGAGGCGCGTGCGCATCGAGTCTTCGTCGATGCCAGGCAGCACCACCGACTTTTCGGGCAGCGTCACTGCCTGGGCCGTGGTCATAGCCAAGGCCGCCATTAGTGTCGTTGTGATTGCTGTGTGGCTCATATCGCTGGGTGTCAGTTGGTGGCAAAGCGGTAGGTGAGGCCGAGGCTCAGAATCTCCTTCAGCTGCCAGTAGCGCCAGTCATCGTCGCGTGCGCGCGACTTGTCGTAGCGCAGGTGCACGTAGAGCCGCGTCTGCAGGTGGCGGGTGATGTAGAAGTCGAAGGTGTTCTCGAAGTCGCCTTGCACATATTCATAGTTGGTGAATGCATACAGGCGCGACGTCCAGCCTATGCTGGCGTTGAAGCGCCACACAAATTTGCACTCCAGGTTCGAACCCACGTTGTGCTTGGTGTGGTGTCCGGCGTCGATACCGAATGATGTGGGCTTGAGGTCGGTGATGTTGCGGCAAATCTTCAGGTTGTACGATGCCGGCGCCACCGACAGCGACACCGAGCGGTCTCTGTTCGGATCGCTGTAGTTATACGTCATGCCCAGGCCCACGTTCACCTCGCCTGGCGACAGAAACGCAGCCGACATGGTGTGGCTGTTGGCCTTGTAGTTGTTGAAAAACTGCGTCTTGAATTGCAGCGTGGCCGAGTAATACCAGTTTTTAATGGCCTTGTAGCCGAATTTGGAGTTGAACTGGAAGTTGTCCTCGTTGAGGCTGTAGTTGCGCAATGTGTCGCTGTGGGCAGTCATTACGCCCACCTTATAGCGCATCGTGTTGCTAAACAGTATGTTGGGATGCAAATTCTGGTTCAGGTTGAACTGCCACTCGATGTCGCCCAGCACGTTCACATTGTTTTCGCCGCCCTGATACCAGTTGCTGCTGATGTAGGCCTGCGTGAAGTGCAGCGAGCTGGTGAGGGTGTGCAGCCAGTTGCGCCGGCGCAGCTGGCGGCGGTCCACCGGCCGTTCGGGCTTTGCCTCGGCGGCGACGAAGGGGTCCACCGTGAGCTTGTTGCGCGATGGGTCGGCCTCCACCACATATTCCTTGGGCGGCTCGGGCAGCGTGGCCGTGTTGTAGTGCACCAGCAGCGGGTGGCTAATCATCACCTCATAGCGCGTGCGGGCGTCAGCCGTGCGGCTTGCCGCCACCGAGTCGAGCCATTGTGAGTGGTCGTCGAGCGGATTGTGATGCTTTGAATGTGCTGCCGGTGCGGCCACGCTGTCGACGGTAAATTGCTGCAATTGGTTGAATATTAGCGGTATGAACATGACGCCTGGCCGTAGGCGTATGCTGTCGTAGTTCAGCGTGCGCCAGTCGTCGAGCCTCACTTGCGGCACTTCGGCCTCTTTGGCGGGCACTGCGGCATAGGGACGGTGGCCCTTGGCCTCCGCAGCCTGCGGGGCCATCAGCAGCCCAAGGACTGCCATGAGTGGTATGATGGTTGGGGCTTTCACTTTGAATTGATGCCTGGTGTTCCTATGCTGCAAAGGTAGCCAATTAAGCCGAAAACGCAAACTTTTTTGCCGGGTGCCAATAAATCGGTGCAATGAATGGGGCTGATATGAGTTTTTTTACTACCTTAGCAGATTAATAAAGCAAACGCAACGACCACTATGTATAAGTATCAATGCCCCAACTGCAAAAGCGAGTTCACCACGGCCGGACAGCAGCCAAGTGTGCGCTGCCCCTACTGCGGCAACACATTTCAGACTGCTTACGGTTCGCAGCCCTATGGCCAGCAAGTGCCCCCGGCAGCCCCAGCCAACGACATCTTCACCCCCGGACGCTCGGGCAAAAGCCGCGGCGTGGCCGGCCTGCTGGCCATATTCCTTGGCAGCCTGGGCATTCACTACTTTTATCTGGGCAAGACCACGCCGGGACTTGTGTTCCTGCTCGTGTCGCTGCTGTCGTGCGGCATGGTGGCTGTGATTCCGGCCATTTTGTCGGTTATCCAAGGCATTATGATGCTTGCAGGCACTCAGGCCGATTTCGAGCAGAAGTATGACAACCCGGCGGTGTCGTTCCCGATGTTTTAACCAAAGCTTTGTATGGCGGCAGGCAAAAGGCATAACAGGGCAGGCTCGCGTGCGGCGCGGCTTAGGCGCGCGCTGCTGTGGGTGGGCGCCGTGGCTCTGGCTGCGGTGTGCGTGCTGCTGTATGTCGAGCGCCGTCACATAATTCACCCGCGGGTTAAAATCGACCGCACGGTGTATCCCGTGATTGGCATCGATGTGAGCAACCACAACGGCCGCATCGACTTTGACCGCGTCAAGGCCGACGGCATCAGCTTTGTGATAGCCAAGGCCAGCGAGGGCGAGGGCTACCGCGACCCGTCGTTTGCGCAGCGCGTCAGGGCTGCCCGCCGCTCGGGGCTGAAGGTGGGCGCCTACCACTTCTTCCGCAAGAAGTCCGACGGCCGGGCGCAGGCGGCCAACTTTGCCGCGGTGCTCTCGGGCCGCCAGCTCGACCTGCCCATAGTGGTGGATGTGGAGGACTGGAGCAACGACCGCATGGTCGACGACGCCGCCACGCTAAGCCGCCTGCGCGCCATGGTGGCATCGCTCAAGGCGCGTGGCTACAAGGTGATGATCTACACCAACGGTGACGGCTACCGCAAGTATGTGCGCGGCACCGAGCTCAACCACGACTATCTGTGGCTGTGTTCATTCACTTCGCCCGAGTCGCTCAAGCACTACCGCCACCACTTGCAGCAGTTCAGCCACTGGGGCACGGTGGACGGCATCGACGGAGAGGTGGACATGAATGTGTTCAACGGCTCGCGCCAGAAGTGGCGCAGCTGGCTCAGCGAGGCTGGGGCGCGCAAGTAGCCTCCATTATTAAAAAATGAACTATAACGATAAAAAGGATATATGAACAGACTGAAGCATCAACTCATTGTGGCAGCCATCGCCGCCGCAGCCGCTATTGGCGGATGGGAACAGGCGCAGGCGGCGGTTTACACTTGGAGCCGCCACAACCTTACGTTTGAGACCCCCGACGGCGGTTGGGTGACCTACAACTCCAACACCCGCTTCGAAATCAGGTGGGACGAGATGGTGATGACCGTGCAGCTGTATGAGAAGCGCGATGGCGACACCAAAATAATCGAGGACAATCTGCGCCGCAAGGCCGCCGACTTCAACATGTACGACACCAAAGTGGAAAAGCTGAAGGTGAGCGGATTTGACTCGAAGTGCATTAGCGGCACCATGCCCGACGGCTCGCGCGGGCTGATTGCCGACCTGGTGTCGAAAAAGAGCCATATAATTGCCGAAATCACCGTCAACTACCTTATGGGCAACCGCGAAACGGTGGAAGACATGGTGAAGAGCTTTGCCGAAAACAAGCAGCAGCAGCCTCACCGCGAGAAGCACAAGCAAAAAGTGCAGAAAAAGAGCGACGCCGACCGCGAGCAGAAGCAGCAAAACCAGCAGCCAAAACCCGCCGCCAAGCCCAAGGCCGAAAAATATTTCGACGTGTAGCCAAATTAATAAAAAAAGAGTACTTAAAAATCAAGACTTTTAGTAAAAAGCATTATGACCGACTCATCGAAAAAAGCAATCATCACCCTGGCCGCAATAGTGGTTGTGGCCGCAATAGGCACTCTCATCTACTATGTGGCCAGCGAAAAGAAGGCCGCGCAAGAGCAGCAGAGCCAAATCGAGCAACTGCAACTGAAAAACGACCAGCTGCAGCTGGCCAGCCAATACCAGCTGCTCGACAACCAGTTCAAAAACCTCGAAGGGCAGACTCAGTACATTAAAAACGACACCGTGCTGGTTAAGTACAACCAGGCCAAGGCGCGCGTCGAGGAGCTGCTTAAGGAACTTAACTCCAACAAGGCCACAAGCGCAAAGCGCATCAAGGAGCTGCAAAACGAAATCGTTACTCTCAAGGGCATCATGCGCCACTACGTGAGCATCATCGACTCGCTGGGCAAGGAAAACGCTGGCCTCAAGCTCGAAAACTCGCAAATGCGCAGCCAGAATGAGGCTCTCACCAGCCAAGTGGCCGAGGCCACCGCGCAAAACGACAATCTTAACAAGCGCATGACCCTGGCCGAGAAACTCAACATCACCGGCCTCAGCCTCACACCGCTCAAGGGCAACGGCAAGACCGAGAAAAAGGTGACCAAGGCCCGCCAGCTTATGGTGAGCTTCACCGTGACGCAAAACAACTCAACCCCCGCCGGCATCAAGCAGATGTATGTGCGCATCACCGGGCCCGAAGGCTCGCTTCTGGGCCAGAGTGGCACATTCAGCTTCGAGGGCGGCCATGTGGCCTACACAGCCCACAAAGCAATTGAATACGGTGGCCAGGAGGTGCCTGTCACATTGTATTACAATGTCAACACCACCCTCAATCCAGGCCAATACACGGTGGAGGTGTTTGACGGCCGCTACCGCCTGGGCTCGCGCTCGTTCGTGTTTAGCAAGTAAGCCTTTTTCCACACTCATCACAAAGCCAGCAGGCGTGCACGCCTCTGCTGGCTTTGCTTTTATCATGCCAGTGTTCTAAATGGCATAATCTTGTGTTCGATTTCGGAATACATTCGTTGCTGTTAGGCGTAAATGCCTTATATTTGCACTCGTGTGAGTTCGCACATGGAAATCAATCAACATAACACTATGCGAAAACAAATGCTTATCATAACAGCGGCCCTTGCCGCCATGTGCTTCGGCCAGGCCGGAGCGCAGGTGTCGCTTGACTCGTGCCGCATCATGGCCCTGCGCAACAACAAGGAGATGCGCCAGGCACGCATCAGGGTTGAGGCCGCTGGCTACCAGCGCAAGGAGGCAAAGGCCGCCTATCTGCCCAGCTTCGACTTTGAGGCAAGCTACGTCTACAACCAGAAGCAGCTGTCACTGGTCGACGCCGACCAGCTTCTGCCCACCAAGACGTTCAATCCACAGACGGGTACCTACGACTTCAACCTGCTGAAGGACGCCGCGGGCCAGCCCGTGGTGGTCAACGGCCACGTGGTGCCCAGCACTGTGGCGCTGCTGCCCAAGAGCGCGCTCACCTACAATGTGCACAATGTGTTTGCCGGCGCCATCACGGTGACGCAGCCCATCTATATGGGCGGCAAAATCAAGGCCATGAACGAGATCACCCGCTATGCCGAAGAACTTGCACGCATTGCCTGCGACTCGAAGGCGCAAGATGTGGTGCTCAGTGTCGATGAGGCCTACTGGCAGGTGGTGTCGCTCAAAGCCAAGCAGAAGCTGGCCAAGAGCTATGTGGAGCTGGTGGAGTCGTTCGACTCCGATGTGCGCAAGCTCATCGCCGAGGGCGTGGCCACCAAGGCAAGCAAACTCACGGTGGATGTGCGCCTCAACGAGGCCAATGTGGCCCTGACAAAGGTGGAAAACGGCTTGGCCCTGTCGCGCATGCGCCTGGCCCAGTTGTGTGGCCAGCCGGTGACCAGCGCCTTCACGCTGGCCGATGAGGACCGCGACACGTGGGAGTGCCAGCCCGCGCCTGCCGGTGGAGGAATGGCCGATGTGTATGCCCGCCGCCCCGAGGTGCGTTCGCTTGAGCTGGCCGGCAAAATCTACGACCAGAAGGCCCGTGTGGCCCGCAGCCAGATGCTGCCCACCATTGCAGCAGTGGGAGCCTACCACGTGATGAACCCTAACAGCTACAATGGCTTTGAAAACAAGTTCGGGTTCGCCTTCAGTGTGGGTGCCATGGTGAAGATTCCGTTGTGGCACTGGGGCGGACTCAGCAGCAAGGTGAAGGCCGCCGAGTGCGAGGCTCGCATGAAGCAGGTGGCGCTCGACGACGCCAAAGAAAAAATCGAGCTGCAGGTGCAGCAGGCCACCTACCGCAGCCAGGAGGCGCAGAAGACGCTCGAAATGACGCGGTCCAACATGAAGAAGGCCGAGGAAAACCTGCGCGTGGCTCAGCTGGCCTACAAGGAGGGCATGGGCACCACCGACGATGTGCTCACGGCTCAAACGGCCTGGGTGCAGGCCAACAGCGAGCGCATCGACGCCGAAATCGACGTGCAGCTGTGCAACGTGTATCTGTCGAAGGTGCTTGGCACCATGAAGTATTAACGCAATCACATAAAAAACTAATAGAAATCAAAGGAAAAAAGACGAGATATGGCAACTGAGCAACAATCTACTGAAGTCCGCAAAAAGGACAAGGCACTGCTTGCGGCAGTGGGAGTGTTCACACTGGTGATGGCGTGCATCGCCATTTTAGGCATACTGCTTATAAAGCCGCCCAAGGACACCATCCAGGGTCAGGCCGACTGCGACGTGGTGCGTGTGAGCGGCAAGCTCCCCGGTCGTGTGGTGAAGTTCTACGTGCACGAGGGCGACTATGTGCACAAGGGCGACACGCTGGTGAGCATCTATAGCAAGACCGTCGACGCCTCGCTCTACAAGGCGCGCTCGATGCAGAGCGCCGCAGCCTCGCAAAGCCAGAAGGTGGACCGCGGCACGCGCGACGAACTGAAGCGCACCGCCGCCAACGCCGTGCAGCAGGCGCAGGCCGCCGAAGGCATTGCCCGCAAGACGTATGAGCGCATGGAAAACCTGTTTCGGCAGGGCGTGGTCAGCGAGCAGAAGCGCGATGAGGCCAAGGCTGCCTACGAAGCCGCGTCGGCAGCTGTGCGCACGGCCAAGTCGCAGCTCGACCTGGCCCAGAATGGAGCCCAGAGCGAGGACAAGAGCGCAAGCCGCAGCATGGTCGACGCCGCGCGCGGCACCGTGATGGAGGTGGAGTCACTGCTCGAGGACCAGTACCTCATAGCACCATGCGACGGCGAGGTGAGCGAAATCTTCCCCCACGAGGGCGAGCTGGTGTCGCTGGGCACCCCCATTATGTCGATTTCGAAACTGAGCGACATGTGGGTGGCCTTCAATGTGCGTGAGGAGAAGCTCAGCGAGCTCGGCATGGGCAAGGAGGTGAGTGTCACCATCCCAGCACTGAAAAATGCGAAAACCAAGCTGAAGATATACTATGTGCACGACATGGGCAGCTATGCCGTGTGGTCGGCTACCAAGGCCTATGGGCAGTACGACAGCAAGACGTTTGAAATCAAGGCGCGCCCGGCCCGCCCCATCGAGGGCTTCCGCCCAGGCATGAGCGTGCTGCTCGACGACTGACACCGGCATGCTTAAGCAAAATATAATAGAATCGCTAAGGCGCGGCCTGGTGTCGCTGGTGCGCCGCCCCATGTATTTCATGATGATGGTGGTGATGCCGCTGCTGTGCACCTACATGCTGCTCGACATGATGAAGAGCGGCTCGCCCACGCGTGTGCCCGTGGCTGTGGTCGACCTCGACAACAGCCCGGTGTCGCGCCGCCTGGTGCGCTCGCTCTGCGCCATGAATGCGGTTGATGTCAAGGCCCATTATGCCACATTTGCCGCGGCCGAAGACGCGGTGCGCCGCGGCAGCATTCTCGGCTTCATCTACATCCCGCACGGGCTGGCCGAGCGTGCCCTCAGCGGCCGCCAGCCCACCATCAGCTACTACATCAACTACGCCTACTATCCGCCGGCGTCGTTCCAGTACCGCGGCTTTGAGACCATCACGCTCTTGGCCAACGGTTCGGTGGCCAAGAGCGTGATGAGCGGCATAGGCCTGCCGGCGCAGAAGCTTGGCTCTGGCATGGGCGGCATATCCACACAGGTGCACGGCATCGGCAACCCGTGGGCCAACTACGGCTACTATCTGGGCCTCTCGTTTCCGCCGTGCCTGCTGGCGCTGCTGGTGATGCTCATCACCTGCTTCAGCATAGGCACCGAGCTGAAATACGGCACCTGCCGCGCATGGCTGCGCAGCGCAGGCGGCTCGATGGGCCTGGCCATAGCCGGCAAGCTGCTGCCGCAGACGCTCATCTTCACCGCCGTGGGCTGGATGATGCAGCTCATGATGTACCGCATCTACTGGCTGCCGCTCAACTGCAACCCGTGGCACATGCTGCTGGCCATGCCGCTGCTGGTGGTGGCCAACCAGGGCTTTGCGCTGGCTGTGATGTGCGCTGTGCCCAACTTCCGCCTTGGCACCACGGTGTGCAGCCTGCTGGGCATGTTGTCGTTTTCGTTCTGCGGCTTCTCGGTGCCCACCGAGGCTATGTATGCATGGGTGCAGCCGCTGGGCTACGTCATGCCCATACGCTACTACTTCCTGCTCAGCATCGACCAGGCCCTTAACGGCATTCCGCTGTATTACTCGCGCCTCTACTATGCCGCCCTGCTGGCCTACGCGCTGCTGCCCGTGGCGCTCACTTGGCGCCTGCGCCGCGAGTGCCTTAACCCCGTGTATGTGCCCTGACGCCTGTCGGTGTGCCGATTAAATAAAAAATGAAGATGTGCAAATGAAGAATCTTAAGATAACAAGGTGGCTCACCGACGTGTGCCGCGTGTTGCGCAGCGAGCTGCTGCTCGTGTTCCGCGACCAGGGCGTGATCACGTTTTTCCTGGTGCTGTGCGCCACCTATCCCATAGTGTACTCGCTCATCTACAACCCCGAGGTGGCGCGCGATGTGGCCGTGGTGGTGGTCGACGACTGCCGCCAGCAGGAAAGCCGCGAGCTGGCGCGCCAGCTCGACGCCACGCCCGAGGTGAGCGTGGTGGACTATGCCAGCAACATGCAGGACGCCCGCCGCATGATGAACGAAAAGCTGTGCTACGGCATTGTGTATATTCCGCGTGACTACAGCCTGTGCCTTGGCCGCGGCGAGACGGCCCACGTGATGATGTATTGCGACATGGGCGTGCTCATGCGCTACAAGCAGATGCTCATGGGCCTCACCGCCGTGCAGAAGCACATCACCACGCAGGGCATAGGCAAGAAGCTGGCCGTGCTCACCTACCAGACGGGCAGTGTGATTGGCAGCCGCCAGGTGCCGCTGGGCAACAAAAGCATGGGCCTGGCCTCGTCGCTGCTGCTGTGCATCTTCATATTGGTGCTGCAGCAGAGCATGCTGCTTGGCATAGGCATGCTGCGCGCCGGCAGCCGCGAGCGCCGTCTGCGCAACGGCGGCTCCGACCCCATGGACGCAGGGGCGGGCGTTGGTGCCACCATTGTTGGCAAGGCTCTGTGTCACTGGATAATTTACATTGTACCCACGGTGTATGTGTTGCACTTCGTGCCCATGTTCTTCGACTTTCCGCAAAACGGCCACTCGCTCGACATCTTGGCCATGGCGCTGCCTTTCTTGCTTGCGTGCTCGCTCATGGGGCAGTGCGTGCAGGCGTTTGTCAATGACCGCGAGTCGGTGTTCCTGGCCGTGGTGTTCACCTCCATTCCGTTTGTGTTCTTCACCGGCATCTCGTGGCCGCGCTACGCCACCGGGCCGCTGTGGACGGCGCTGGGCAACTTTGTGCCCAGCACGTGGGCCAGCGAGGCCTACATACTGATGCAGAGCGATGGCGCCACACTCGAGCAGACCAGCCGCCACTATGCCATGCTGTGGGTGCTGGTGGGGGTCTATTTTGTGCTGGCCTACTGCATCGAGCGGTGGCTGTTGAGGCCGCGCTACCGCCGCATGGCGCAGTATGAGGCCGCCGAGCCCGGCTCGCTGATGCGCGAGGAGTACCGCCGCAATGCCGCCGACACCGCCGCCGGTGGCAAAATCGGCTGAAAATCACACGCGCGCAATTTGCTATTGCGCTCGGCTTGCACTATCTTTGCAAGGCAATTGCATTTATCAGTGTGCCGCTCTTGCAGCGACACACGGTTACTTTTAACACATACTCAAATTTATGTCGATCGATAATATCTTAGCTCAAGCTACCGCCCAAGCCGTGAAGGCTTTGTATGGCGTTGACTTTCCAGTAGAAAAAATAACCCTCCAGACCACCAAAAAGGAGTTTGAGGGCAACCTCACCGTAGTGGTGTTCCCATTTCTCAAGGCCTCGCACAAGGCTCCCGACGCCACAGCGCAGGAAATCGGCGCCTATCTGGCCGACAACTGCCCTGCGGTGGAGAAGTTCAATGTGATCAAGGGCTTCTTGAACATCACCATCAAGCCGTCGTTCTGGGCGCAGGTGCTGCACAGCATTGCCGCCGACCCCGACTATGGCTTCAAGCCCGTGACGCCCGACAGCCAGCTGGTGATGATTGAATACTCGTCGCCCAACACCAACAAGCCCCTGCACCTGGGCCACGTGCGCAACAATCTGCTGGGCTACAGCCTGGCGTGCATCATGCAGGCCAACGGCAACAAGGTGGTGAAGACCAACATTGTCAACGACCGCGGCATCCACATCTGCAAGTCGATGCTCGCCTGGCTCAAGTGGGGCAACGGCGTCACCCCCGAAACGGCTCACAAGAAGGGTGACCACCTGATTGGCGACTTCTATGTGGAGTTTGACAAGCACTACAAGGCCGAAGTGGCCGACCTCATGGCCAAGGGCATGAGCAAGGAGGAGGCCGAGAAGGAGTCGCCCCTCATCAAGGAGGCACACGCCATGCTCAAAAAGTGGGAAGACGGCGACGAGGAGGTGCGCAGCCTGTGGCGCACCATGAACTCGTGGGTGTATGCCGGCTTCGACGAAACCTACAAGCGCCTGGGCGTGAACTTCGACAAAATCTATTACGAGAGCAACACCTATCTCGAAGGCAAAAAGAAGGTGCTTGAGGGCCTTGAAAAGGGCCTGTTCTTCCGCAAAGACGACGGCTCGGTGTGGGCCGACCTCACCGCCGACGGCCTCGACCAGAAGCTGCTGCTGCGCAGCGACGGCACTTCGGTGTATATGACGCAGGACATCGGCACAGCCAAGCTGCGCTATGAGGACTATCCCATCGACAAAATGATATATGTGGTGGGCAACGAGCAGAACTACCACTTCCAGGTGCTGTCGCTGCTGCTCGACAAGCTCGGCTTCAAGTGGGGCAAAGACCTCATCCACTTCTCTTATGGCATGGTGGAGCTGCCCAACGGCAAAATGAAGTCGCGCGAGGGCACTGTGGTCGACGCCGACGACCTGATGGACGAGATGATAGCCACCGCCCGCAAGATGAGCGATGAGCCTGGACGCCTGCAGGGCGTGCCCGACGGCGAGAAGGACGAGGTGCTGCGCATGATAGGCCTCGGCGCACTCAAGTATTTTATCCTCAAGGTCGACCCGCGCCGCAACATGCTGTTCAACCCCAGCGAGTCGATTGACTTCAACGGCAACACCGGCCCGTTTATCCAATACACCTACGCCCGCATCCAGTCGCTGCTGCGCAAGGCCGACACCGCCGACCTGACGGCCGACATCACAGCCGTGCAGCCCAACGACAAGGAAGTCGACCTGATTCAGCGCCTGGCCGACTTTGCCTCGGCTGTGGCCGACGCCGGTCGCAACTACAGTCCGGCCCTCATTGCCAACTATGTGTATGAGTTGGCCAAGGCCTACAACCAGTTCTACCACGACTACAGCATACTCCGCGAGACCGACGCGCCTGTGCGTGCGCTTCGCCTTCAGCTTTCGGCCACGGTGGCGCAAATCATCAAGCGCGGCCTCGGCTTGCTGGGCATCGAGGTGCCAAGCCGCATGTAGGGAGTGGTAGGGCAGAGGCCCACACATGCTGACATTTGGAACAGCCCGCCGCACCCGCGTGGCACGGTTGTTGCAATTGCCTAATATGAAAGTATTAACTGACTAAAAAAGATAATGATTATGAACAACAACGATTTTAACTCGGGCCGCATGCAGGGCCTCAACAGCCGTGCGGCCGTGTTTGAAGACGAGCTGACCATGAGCTCCTACGTGTCGCGCGTAATGCGCCGCGTGTATGTGAAAATGTTCCTCGGACTGCTTGTGACTGCCCTGTCGGCATTAATGCTGGCTGGCAACGAAGCCCTGTTTTCGGCTATATTCTCAAACAAGGTCATCTTTTTTGGCCTAATCATAGCCGAGCTTGCAGTGGTGATTGTGCTCTCGGGCGCCATCAACCGCCTCAGCAACGCCACGGCCACCATATTGTTCTACCTCTATTCGGTGCTTAACGGCGTGGTGTTCTCGGCCATATTCGTGGTGTTTTCGCCCGACTCCATAGTGCTCACGTTCGGCATCACCGCAGCCGTGTTTGCCGCAATGAGCATCTTCGGCTTCGTCACCCGTCAAGACCTCACTAAGATGGGCACATTCCTGTTTATGGCGCTCATTGGCCTCATTGTGGCCTCGATTGTCAACGTGTTCATGGGCAGTTCCACCCTTGACTGGTGCATCAGCCTGGCAGGCGTGGCAATCTTCATTGGCCTCACCGCATGGGACACCCAGAAGATTAAGCAGTGGGCCATGGAGAGCGACCCCAGCCAGGTGGGCAAGCTTGCCACAATGGGTGCGCTCAGCCTCTACCTCGACTTCATCAACTTGTTCATCTACCTGCTGCGCATATTCGGCTCAAACCGCAGCTGATGCGCATTTAAGGCAACTATAGGCACACGCGGCCGTCCACTCATGGGCGGCCGCGCTTGCTTTGTTCAGATGCCGGGTGCTGCAATTAATTTGGCACAAACTTGCCCGTTGGCACAATAAAAGGCAATATTTTCAGTTCTTATTGTTGTATAGCAATGTAATATTTGATTTTACTGCATGAAGATTTTAGCATATTCACTACTCGCAGCCGCCATGCTGGCTGTGCCGCTCAGCGCCAGCGCCGACGACGACATAAAGAACAATGAGTTCAACCCCATCACCACCGGTGTGACGTCGATGAGCATCACCCCCGATGCCCGCGGAGCCTCGATGGGCGACTTGGGTGTGGCCACCGACCCCGACGTCAATTCACAGTTCTGGAACCCGTCGAAATATGCCTTCGCCTACAGCGGCGCCGGCGTGTCGCTGTCCTACACTCCGTGGCTGCGCAAAATTGTGAACGATATCTTTTTGGCCAACCTGTCGGGCTACTGGAAAATAGGCAGCGGCGACAATCAGGCCGTGAGTGCCTCGCTGCGCTACTTCTCGCTGGGCGAAATCAGCAACACCGACGACCAGGGCAACAAGCTGTCGAGCGTCAACCCGTTTGAAATGTCGGTCGATGTGGGCTACTCGCGCAAGCTAAGCGAGAAGTTCTCGATGGGTGTGGCCCTGCGCTACATCTACAGCGACCTTGGCTACAGCGAAATGTCGCTTCAGGACCAGAGCAGCGGCGCTTCGGCGTTTGCCGCCGACATCTCGGGCTATTTCACCACCTATCCCGTGATTGGCCGCAACGAGTGCCAGTGGTCGTGGGGCTGGAACATAAGCAACATCGGCTCTAAGGTGAGCTACAATGGTGGCAACGACCCCGCCTTCCTGCCCACCAACCTGCGCATAGGCACCGCCTTCACCTTCCCGCTGGCCGACTATCACAACCTCACGTTTGCCATCGATGCCAACAAGCTCCTGGTGCCCGTGAAGCCGCGCCTGGCCGACTACGAAAACCAGCAGGAGTATGAAGACGCCCTGCAAAAGTGGAAAGACGAGTCGTCGATTTCAGGCATCTTCAAGTCGTTCAACGATGCCCCCGGCGGATTCAAGGAGGAGTTGCGCGAAATCACCTACTCAATTGGCGCCGAGTATGCCTACAACCAGCAGTTCTTCCTCCGCGCGGGTTACTATCACGAAAACAAGTATAAGGGCAACCGCCAGTACTTTGGCCTTGGCGCAGGCTTCGCGCTCAACGTGCTGCGCCTCGACGCCGCCTATATGATTGCCACCGCGCAAAACAGCCCCCTCGACCAGACCCTCCGCTTCACCCTGTCGTTTGACATGGACGGCCTTAAGGGCCTCTTCGGCGGCAAGTGATTTTGGGAATTAAACATTCAACATTCAACATTATGAAAATAGGAATGGGATTTGACGTGCACCGCCTGGTGCCCGGCCGCGAGCTGTGGCTGGGCGGAGTGTACATTCCCCACACACTGGGGCTGCTGGGACACAGCGATGCCGACGTGGCCATACACGCCCTGTGCGACGCCTTGCTTGGAGCAGCCTGTCTGCGCGACATCGGCTATCACTTCCCCGACACCGACCCGCGCTATAAAGGCATCGACAGCCGCCGTCTGCTGGCCGAAGTGATGCGCCTCATCGATGCCGAAGGCTACACCCTGGGCAACTGCGACATCACCATCTGCGCCGAGCAGCCCAAAATCAACCCCCACATCCCTGCCATGCAGCGCGAGCTGGCCAAGTGCATGGGGTGCGCCGAGGGTCAGGTGTCGATAAAGGCCACCACCACCGAGCGCCTTGGCTACACGGGCCGTGGCGAGGGCATAGCCGCCTATGCCGTAGCCCTCATCAACGAGAAGTAAAGTAATCACCGCATAATGCGGGCAGCCGCCTCACCGACACACCGTTGTGAGGCGGCTGTCCGTTTTTTTTCTGGGGGTAGGGTGCTGCCATAGTTAAAAATATGCTGCAAAACATATTTTTAACACTTTGCCTGTTTGTGAGTTACGTTAACATTCTAAAAACGCCGATAAATTTGTTTTTAATTTGGATAATTAAATTAAAGTCGCTTATTTTGTGTGTTATTTCGATTGGCCAGTGGCAAGCAGATTGACATTGAAAAATCAGGTGGCGCAAGTCGTCTGTCATCTGCTGGCGACCAACAAGCACAGAACTGAACAACGAATTAATCAACTAAAGTTTAACATTAAACAACAACAAGCACGCTTATGAAGAAACAGTTAGCTTTTTTAGGAGCACTCTTTCTGGCATGTGGCACGAGTGGCACATACGCTTATGCTGCCCCCGCACCACAGGAGATGACCGCCACGGCGGGCATCGTTAAGGGTACTGTCGTCGATGAAAAGGGCCAGCCCGTCATCGGTGCCAGCATCCAGGAGATAGGTACCACCCGCGGCACTGCCACCGACATCGACGGCAACTTCTCGCTCAAGGTGGGCGCAGGCGCTCGCCTGCAAGTGAGCTATGTGGGCTACAAGAGCCAGACGCTGAAGGCAGCCAATGGCATGAAGATAGCCCTTAAGGAGGACAACGCACTGCTCGACGAAGTGGTGGTGGTGGGCTACGGCCAGCAAAAGAAGGTGAACCTCACCGGCGCCGTTGCCACCGTCGACCTGGGCAAAACCATGCAGGGCCGTCCCGAGCAGGATGTGACCAAAGCACTGCAGGGTGCGGTGCCCGGCCTCACAATTCTTAATTCAAGTGGTGACATCAACTCCGAGCCGTCGATCTCTATCCGCGGCTTGGGTACCCTCAGCAATGGCCAGAAGAGCAACCCGCTCATCGTGGTCGACGGCGTTCCGGTCGACGACCTCTCGATGGTCAACAGCAGCGACATCGCCAGCATCAGCGTGCTCAAGGATGCCGCCTCATCGTCGATCTATGGTACGCGTGCCGCATTCGGTGTGATCCTCATCACCACCAAGAGCGGCAAGAAGGGCGAGAAGGTTTCGGTGAACTACAGCAACAACTTTGCTTGGGACAACTCCACCTACCTGCCCGACTTCCCCGACGTGCCCACCCAGCTGCAGGCAGCCATCACTGCCAAGAAGCGCGCCGGCGGCGATGCCGTGGAGCTCTTCGGTATGCAGTTCGACGATCTGCTGCCCTATGCCCAGAAATGGAAAGAGCAGAACGGCGGCAAGAAACTGAAATATGGCGAAATGCGCCCCTATGTAGATGAAAACAACGTGGGCGACTACCGCTTCCTCAACGGCAAGCCGCTGTACTACGCCGACTTCGACATCCGCGACATCTGGTACCAGAACGCCGCTCCGTCGCAGAGCCACAACCTCTCGGTGCAGGGCTCAAGCGGCCGCACCACTTTCTTCACCTCGTTTAACTACGACTCGAAGGAAGACATCATGAAGTTCAACCCCGGCAAGCGCAAAAAGTATAGCGCCAACGCCAATGTGCAGACCGACATCACCGACTGGCTGACCGTGGGCACACGCATCAACTTCACACGCCGCCACTTCTCGCGCGCCGACTCATACAGCAACATCTATCAGTATCTGTGGCGCTGGGGCTCATTCTTCATCCCCTCGGGCACCATCGACGGCAACGACTTCCGCGTGGTGGCCATGCAGAAGCAGGCTGCACGCAAGGTGGTGGTGCGCGACCAGCTGCGCCTGAATGCCTACTTGAAGGCCAACATCACCAAGGACCTCACGTTTAACGCCGACTTTACCTACGAGATTCAGAACATGAACAGCAGCTCGGCCGACAACAGCGTGTATGGCATGAACTGGAACGGCACAACTCCGGGCTACATCGTCAACAAGTCGGCCACCGACACTTGGCGCGACAACAGCAAGCGCAACATGTGGACGGCCAATGCCTACCTCAACTACAACAAGACGTTCAACGACGTGCACAACCTGGGTGTGATGCTGGGTATCAACGGCGAGGACATGTATTACGACTACTTCTATGCTCAGCGTCCCGAACTCTATTCCGAGACTATGCCCGAGCTCAACCTCACATATGGCGACGAGAAGAAGTGGGTAATCAACTCAAACACTCAAGACCGCGCCTCGGCCGGCTACTTTGGCCGCATCAACTACGACTACAAGGGCATCTACCTGCTCGAGCTCAACGGCCGCTACGACGGCTCATCGCGCTTCCCCGAAGGCAACAAGTGGGCATTCTTCCCCTCGTTCTCTGTGGGCTACCGCTTCAGCCAGGAAGCATATTGGGACAAGCTGCGCGACATCGTTGACAACGGTAAGCTGCGTCTGTCTTACGGCGAAATTGGCAACGAGGCCGTGGGCGACTGGATGTTCCTCTCTAAGATTGAAACCATCAGCAAGGGCTATGTGCACTGGCTCAACAGCTCTAACGGCAAAGTCACCGAACTCGATATGCCCACATGGGTATCGCCGTCGCTCACATGGGAGCGCATCCGCACCACTGACGTCGGCCTTGACCTTGGCTTCCTCAACGACCAGATCACTCTGGGCTTCGACTGGTATCAGCGCGACACCCGCGACATGCTTGCCCCCGGCACTGCCGTCGCTCCGAGTGTAGGCGCCACTTCGCCTTACACCAACGCCGGTTCGCTCCGCTCTCGCGGTTGGGAACTTAACCTGAACCTGCGCCGCCAGTTCACAAGCGACCTGAGCGCATACCTCACCTTCAGCATTGGCGATGCCAAGGCTAAGGTCACCAAGTGGACCACAAGCAGCAACCTCATCGGCCATCCCAACGATCCCTCTTACGCCTACGAAGGCATGAACTGGGGCGACATCTGGGGATTTGAAACCGACCGCTACTTCACCGAAGCCGACTTCAACGGCCCCATCATCGAAAAGAAGGGCACCGGCTATGTGCTCACAGGCTGGAAATACAAGGACGGCGTTGCCGATCAGACTGGCATTCAAACTGGCGCATTTATCTACGGCCCCGGTGACATAAAGTATAAGGACCTCGATGGCAACGGCAAAATCGATGGCGGCGACGGCACTCTTGAAAACCATGGCGACCTTAAGGTGATTGGCAACACCACACCGCGCTACGAATACAGCTTCCACCTGGGTGGCGCCTACAAGGGCTTCGACCTCGACCTCTTCTTCCAGGGCGTGGGCAAGCGCGACATGTGGACACTGTCGTCGATGGTGTTCCCCGAAATGCGCGAAAGCGACTTGGCTATCTATGCCAACCAGACCAACTTCAACGAGTTTGAATACAACATCGACCAGACCACTGGCGCATTCACTGTGACCAAGAGCAACATCAGCCAAGGTGCCGACTTCCCGGTTCTGTATCCGGGCAGCGACCCTGCAGGCAACGTGGCCGGCCTTGCCGGCGAAGGTGGCCGCTACAACTACTATCCTCAGAGCAAGTACCTGGTTGACATGTCTTACCTGCGTCTGAAGAACGTGACTCTGGGCTACACTCTGCCCACCGCTCTCACCAAGAAGGCCTACATCCAGAAGCTTCGCCTCTATGCAAGCGTCAACAACCTGTGCCTGCTGCACAAGGGCAGCGGCGACCTCCCCATCGATCCTGAAATGAACGAAGGCCAGGGCGCTCTCTCTTACGGCACTTGGGGCCGCACATACCCCATCACCCGCAGCTGGTCGTTTGGCCTCCAAGTTACTTTCTAACTGTTTCCGAACCACTAAAGAATTATAGAAATGAAAAAGACAATATTATTATCATTGACGGTGGCCGCGCTCGCGCTGTCGAGCTGCAACGACATGCTTAACAAGTCTCCGCGCGACACCCCAATCAACGACCCCGAGTTCTGGCAGAACGAGAATCTGGTGTCGAGCTACTGCAACACGTTCTTTGAAGACTATTCTGGCTATGGCACCGGCACTGGTGGCGGCTGGTATTACTTCAAGACCCTCAGCGACGACCAGGCAAGGGCCGATTTCGAAGACTGGACCTTCACTTCTGTGCCCCAGACGTCGAGCTACTGGAGCACCGGCCACGAGGAAGTGCGCCGCGCCAACTACGCAATCACCATGCTGGCCAGCTCTTCGATGGCCAACAAGACCAAGTATATAGCCATTGCGCGCCTCAACCGCGCTTGGCAATACTACCAGCTGGTGCGCATGTATGGCGACGTGCAGTGGCGCAACACAGTGGTGCTTGACCCCAACAAAACCGAAGAGACCAAGATGCAGCGCACCGACCGCGATGTGGTGATGGACAGCGTGCTCAACGACCTCGACTTCGCCATTGCCAACCTGCCTGCAAGCAAGGACAAGAACTCGTTCACTCCCGCCATGGCCCAAGCCATGAAGAGCGACATCTGCCTGTACGAGGGCACATACTGCAAATACCGCACTCAGCAAGACAACGGCAAGGCTCCCGATCAGACCCGAGCCGAGAAGTATCTGCAAGAGAGCGTAAAGGCCTCTGAAGCCGTTATGGGCATGGGCTACACGCTCGAAAGCAAATATGGCACCATCTACAATTCGGTGGACCTGAGCGGCAGCAACGAAATCATTTTCTACCGCAACTATGAGAAGGACGTGCAGCATCACTCAACGGTCGACTGGACAAGTTCGTCGTCGCAGCAATACGGCATCACCCGCAACGCTGTGGAGTCGTTCCTCTTCCTCGACGGCAAGCCTCTGGCCACCACCACACTCGACAAGAGCGACCTGCCCAAGCCCGTGATTAAGAATGGCGACACCATCTACACCATCAACAACATGACCGCTGTGCGCGACAAGCGTCTGGGCGTGCTGCTCGACTCTGTGCTCTGCTTCAAGGGCCATGCCTGGAAGCGCGGCTACAGCGCAAACGATGCTATGATGACGTCGTCCACAGCCTACAACATCGGCAAGTATGACACCCCCCTCTGCGACTACTACTATCGCGGCAACACGGGCACCAACTACACCGACGCCCCCATCTACTGGCTGGCTGTGATCTACCTCAACTATGCTGAGGCCAAGGCCGAACTCGGCACCATCAGCCAGGACGACCTCAACAACACCATCAACAAGCTTGAGGCCCGCGCCGGCCTGCCCGACCTCACTCTGTCGCCGGCAGCCGATCCTGCCAACAACATGAACGTGAGCAACCTCCTGTGGGAGATTCGCCGCTGCCGCCGCTGCGAGCTTATGACCGACAACTGGTACCGCTATTGGGACCTCGTGCGCTGGCATCAGCTCGACAAGCTCGACTCCGACAAGTATCCTTCAATCAACGAGGGTGCCAACCTGAGCCAGGTTCCCCACCTCGACGCAGCACTTACGCTCAGCGGTGGCTATGTGAAGGCCGTTACATCTAAGGTGCGCACATTCGACAAGAAGTACTACTTCTTCCCCGTGCCCACCGATGAACTGCAGGCCAGCGGCTGCTCGCAGAATCCAGGCTGGTGATTGTAGCGACACTCACATCTGAAAAGTAAATTCTGAACAATAACGCGCAGGGGCGCTTCTGTGATAAAAACGGAAGCGCCCCTGCCTTTTTTTGCCGCACTGGCAAAATGCCGTATTGGAAAAAAGCGGATTTTTTTATAAATTTGCAGATTGGCAGTGGGTATCAGCGCTTTTCAAGCCGCAGCTGCTGCCTGTGAATAGGAAAAACTGGAATTCCAAACACGTGTGAATGGCTGACATTAAAAATACATCAAAAGGGCTTCTGCCCGAGCCCACGCTCAGGCGGCTGCCATGGTATCTGGCATACGTGCGGCTGCTCGACAACCGCCACGTGGAATACGTGTCGTCGACGCAGATTGCCAAGGAAATCAACGTCGACGCCTCGCAAATTGCAAAAGACCTCTCGTTTATCAACATCAAGGGCAAAACGCGCATCGGCTATGAGGTGCACAAACTGGTGAAGGAACTCACCGACTTCCTCGGCTTCAAGCACAAGCACAGCGCCTTCATGATAGGCGCTGGCTCGCTGGGCGGAGCGCTGATGCAGGATGTGGGCCTGGCCCAGTATGGGCTCAACATTGTGGCCGGCTTCGACGTCAACCCCGACCTTATAGGCAAAAGCATTTGCGGCGTGCCCATTTTCGGCATCGACGAGCTTGCCCGCCGCCAGCGCGAGTATGGCGTGCAGATAGCGGTGCTCGCCGTGCCTGTCGAGCACGCCCAGCAGGTGACCGATGTGATAATTCAAAGCGGGCTGAAGGCCATATGGAACTTCACACCGTTTCGCATCAAGGTGCCCGCTGGCATTGTGATTCAAAACACCTCCATCTACGCCCACCTGGCCGTGATGTACAACCGCATGGACGAGATGAACGCCAAGTAGGGTGCGCGCCGCCTGCAATGCCGGAATAAAGCCTACACACACCACTCTGCAGCATAGATTAAATTAAAGTGAAGATAATAGCATTACATTATGGCAAAGGCCATGATATGCCCCAGGTGAGGCTCATGGCCGACTCATCGGTGCTCACCAGCGGCAAGCCGTTTTTTATTCCCGACTTTGCCGGCGGATTCACAGTGCAGCCCACGCTTGCGCTGCGCGTGTGCCGTTTGGGCAAGTGCATTGCCCGCCGCTTTGCCCACCGCTACTACGACGCCGCGGCGGCTGCCGCCGTGGTCACTGCCCACGGCCTGACGCCGCCCGTCGGTGCCGACTCGGCACTCGCCACCGCCTTCGACGGATCGGTGTGGCTGGGCGACTTCAAACCACTCGGCCAGCTTGGCGGCACAGCCGTGGCCATGGAGCTTGGCGGCACCCGCCAGGCTGCCTGCGGGTGCGCCGAGCCGCCCATGGCCCCCGACGACATCATCGAGCTTGTGAGTCGCTACTTCACGCTGAAGATGGGCGACATCATTCTCACCGGCAGCCTTTGCCCCGGCGAGCCCATAGCCATAGGCGACACCGTGACGGCCACCGTGGGCGGCGAGCCCTCGCTGCGCATCAGGGTGAAATAAAAACCATGCGCGCCATGCACTAAAACGGGTGTGCGCCACGTTATTATAACTAAGAAAACGTTTTTCTCACAATGCCGCTGTTGCGGCATTGCACACACACAACATCACAAATTACGCTTATGCATCTCAACTCCAAAAAATCATGGCTCAAGGCGGCCATAGTGGCCCTTGCGGCCGCACTGGCCCCGCAGGCGGGAGCCTTGTCGCCGTCGCACTATGCCACGCAGTCGCGCCTTGCCACTGGCAAGTGGGTGAAGATTGCCATACCTCAAAACGGCGTGTATCAGCTCACCGCCGACGACCTTGCCAAGATGGGGTTCAGCAACCCCGCCAGCGTGAGGGTGTATGGCAGCGGCGGCCACATGATGAGTGAGCAGCTCGATGGCTCGCAGCCCGACGACCTGCAGCCTGTGCCCGTAATGCGGCGCGACGGCAAAATTTGTTTCTACGCCGCCGGCCCAGTCAGCTTCAAAATAGTTGACCCTCGCTCGCAGGCGCCGCGCTTCACACGCCGCGTCAATGCCTATTCGTCGGTGGGCTACTACTTTCTTACCGACGCAGGCGGCAGCGAGGCCTCGGTTCAGGCTGCCGAGCCGGCAGCGAAACGTGGCGTGGCCGCGCGCGACACCAGCATCGACTATTTCTATCACGAGAAGGACCTCACCTCGGTGGGCTTCTCGGGCAAGGACATGCTTGGCGAGGACTTGCAGAAGCCTATTGAGATTCCCTACAGCCTGCCGGGCGTGGTCAAGGGCAGCCGGCTGGTGGTGAACACCGCCGCCGCTGCCAACATCGACAAGGAGTCCGGCTCGATAAGGACTTGGGTCAGCGGCGACTCGGTGCCATTCAGCGTGAGTGCCTCGCGCATCTATTCGCCGGGCACCAACGCATATATCTACTACAATCAGGCATCGCCCGTGGCGGCAATCCAGGCGCCGGCCGACCAGGGCAGCGTAAAGGTGCAGATAGCCACAGGCGGCGTGTTCAAGTCGGCCAAACTCGACTACCTCATGCTCACATTCTGCCGCCGCAACAGCCTTGACTACGGCCGCAACGGCCAGCTGCGCATGGGCTTTTGCGAGCTTGCCGACAGCAACCGCATCGACATCGGCACCGCGGCCACAGGCCTCGTGGTGTGGAACGTCGACAACCCAGCCGCCCCTGTGAGCTATGCCGTTGAGCACACCACCCTTGCCGACGGCTCGGGTATGGCCTCGTTCACCCCTGGCTATGAGGCGCGCATGGCGCAGTTTGTGGCCTTCGACCCCAGCCAGCAACTCATGACCGTCGACAGCTGGGAAAGCGTGGCCAACCAAAACCTGCACGCCATGGAGGTGCCCGACATGATGATCATCACCACCAAGCCCCTAATGGAGCAGGCACGCCGCATTGCCAAGCTTCACGAGGACATGGACGGCATGAAGGTGGCCGTGATCGACCACCGGCTCATATTCAACGAGTTCTCGTCGGGAGCGCCCGATGCCATGGCCTACCGCATGCTGTGCAAGATGCTCTACGACCGCGACCGCAACAAGTTTAAATATCTGCTGCTGTTTGGCGACGGCTCATACGACAACCGCTCGATTACCTCCGACCGCGGCGAGCTGCTGCTGGCCTACGAGAGCGACTGCAGCAACGACGAGAACTACAGCTACACTTGCGACGACTTCTTTGGCATGCTCGACGACAACTCGGGCTACAACCTGAGCGCCGACATGCTGCGCATAGCCGTTGGCCGCATTCCCACCAGCGACCCCCTTGAGGCCAAGGCCGACGTCGACAAGCTCATCAACTACGTCACCAATCCCGACTACGGATATTGGCGCAACAATGTGCTCATCAGCGCCGACCAGCCCGACAATCTGATGCACGTGGCGCAGGCCGAGGGTGTGGCCGACATATTCAGCAAAACCATGGACACTGGCATGAACCTCGACAAGGTGTATGTGTCGCAGTTCCCGCAGGTGCGGATCGATGATGACCGCCTGGGCCGCTGCGAGATGGGCACGCGCCGCTTCAAGGAGGTGCTGGCCAAGGGCGCCTACTTTGCCACCTACATTGGCCACGCCGGCACCACGGCGCTCAGCAAGTATGCCGAGCTGTGGACCAACACCAACGTTGAGAACACCAGCTATCCGCACTTTCCCATAATGACGTTTGCCGCCTGCGACGTGTCGCGCTTCGACAGCGACAAGAAGGGCATTGGCGAACTCATGTTCCACAAGACCGACGGCGGCGTCATTGCCCTGCTCGGTTCCACCCGCTCGGTGTATGCCGAGAGCAACGATGCCCTCAACACCGCCTTCATCAAGGCCATGTTCAACTACAAGTTTAGCGGCTCGATGCCGCGCCTTGGCGATGTGTACCTCAAGTCGAAGCAGTCGTTTGGCACCACCAGCAACACCAATAAGCTCATGTTCCTGCTCATCGGCGACCCCGCCATGCGCATCAACTACCCTCAGAACCGTTTTAAGGTGACCAAGATAAACGGCTATGAGGTGAACGACAGCATTGTGGCCGAGACCCGTGCCCTTCAAGATTTTGAGGTGACGGCCAATGTGCTGAAGCCTGGCTCGCAGGAAGTCGACAACAGTTTCAATGGCGAAGCCACAGTGGCGCTTTATGATGCTCAGCGCATCAACACCACAGTGACCACCACCGTCAACAAGCAGTCGGTGACGCGTAACATTTATTACCCGCGCAATTTGCTTTCAACTAAAAAGTGCCGCGTGGAGAACGGAGTGATTAAAACCCGCCTCATGCTGCCGCGCACAGTGCAGGCCCAATATGAGTTTGGCATGCTGCGCGTGTATGCCCATCGCGATAATTCCGATGAGATGGTCAATGGCGAGTATGGCAAATTGAATATACGCCCATACTTCAGCGATTTGGTGATTGTCGACACCATTGCGCCCACCGTCGATGCAATGTATTTCACCGACGAGCAGGCGCAGTCCGAGGGCGCGCTCGTGCCCGCAGGCAGCACACTGCACATCACCGCCAGCGACGACCGCGGCATCAACATGCAGGAAATGAGCATTGGCAGCAACATGCGCCTGCTCATCGACGGCGGCCGCCAGACGATGCCCGATGTGGCCAGCTATGCCACCCTCGACGCCGACGGCAAGTCGGTGCAGATTAGCTATCCCATCGGCTCGCTCGACCAGGGCCGCCACACGGCCACGTTCACCGTCTACGACCTTGCTGGCAACAGCGCAAGCAGGTCAATCTCGTTTGCCATCGGTGCTCCGGGCTCTCTCACCCTCGATGCAGGCAGCGATCCGGCCGTGAGCGAGGCGCAGTTTGCCGTGCGCCACAGCTTCAGCAGCCAGCCCGAGGTCACCGTCACCGTCACCGACCTCGTGGGCAATGTGCTGTGGAGTCAGAAGGCCACCCAGTTCCCGCTGAAGTGGAACCTGTGCGACAGCGAAGGCCGCCGCGTGGCCCCCGGCCAGTATAAGTACTATGGCACCTACACCGCCGGCAACTACTATGGCGGCACCGCCATTGGCCGTCTGGTTGTAATCAATCCGCTCGAGGGCGGCAAATGAAAGAATTAAAGTAAACCCCAACTATGGTCATAGGGCAGCCCCATGCGCAACAGCGGCGGCTGCCCTATGGCTTTTTTTGAAACAAGGCATAATAATATGGAAAAAACTTTTGTGCGCCTCTACACTGGCAACGGTCAGGGCAAGACCACCGCAGCCTTTGGCCTGTCCGTGAGGGTGCTGTGCTCGGGCCGCCGGGTGTATGTGGGCCAGTTTGTGAAAGACGAAAAGTATAGCGAAACCCGCCTCGCCGCCATGCTGCCGCAAGGGCTGCTCACCGTTGAGCAGTTGGGCAGTGGCTGCTTCCTGTCGCGCAAGCCCGCCGAGGCCGACGTGCAGGCCGCGCGGCGCGGACTCGAGCGGTGCTCGGCCCTAATGAGCAGCGGCGACTATGGCCTGGTGGTGCTCGACGAGCTCACCATAGCCCTCTACTACGGCCTGCTCACCGAGGCCGAGGTGATGGCCGCCATCGACGGGCGTCACCCGGCCACCGAGGTGGTGGTCACAGGCCGCTACGCCCCGCAGTGGCTTGTCGATGCAGCCCAGCTGGTGACCGACATGCGCGAAGTGAAGCACTACTACCGTCAGGGCGTGCTCAGCCGCGACGGCTACGACCACTGAATGTTTATCAGCAACCAACAATAAAGTATTTATCCCAAATCGGTCATTAGAGAAGGAATAACCGCTAAAAATCTGGTCTACTGCTGTTTACTGTAGGGACGCGGCATGCCGCGTCCGACGGGCGTTGCCCCCTGCAACGAAAGCAAAATAACATCGAATACACCTCCTTTGACTGTAATTATTCGTGTATAATATTCTGAATTTCAGTGGTTTACTATGGATGTGGCATGCCACGCCCATACAGCCTTAGTCGCTGTTTGGCGCATACGGGAAATGCATCACTTCCAAACGGATGAGGAGTTATGGCGCCTGTAATGAGCCGAAGTCGATTTATGTAGCGCAATATTGGAAAAAATGACAGAATGTTGTAACTTTACTGCTCAAAAATAGTATAATACAATCATGCGTGATTTCAATGACATAAAGGTGGCGGTGGCCGGCACGGGTTATGTGGGCCTGAGCATCGCCACGCTGCTCTCGCAGCACCACCATGTGACGGCTGTCGACGTGATTCCTGAAAAGGTGGACAAGCTAAACAGCCGCATATCGCCCATTCAAGACGAATACATCGAAAAATATCTGGCCGAAAAGCAACTCGACCTCGTGGCCACTCTTGACGGCCGCAGCGCATATGCCGACGCCGATTTTGTGGTGATTGCCGCCCCCACCAACTACGACCCGGTGAAGAATTACTTCGACACCTCGCACGTCGAGGAGGTGATCGACCTCGTGCTTGAAGTCAACCCCAAGGCCGTGATGGTGATAAAGTCGACCATCCCTGTGGGCTACACCCGCAACCTCTACCTCAAGTATGCCCAAAAGGGCGCCAAGGAGTTCAACCTGCTGTTCTCGCCCGAGTTTCTGCGCGAGAGCAAGGCCCTCTACGACAACCTGTATCCAAGCCGCATCATTGTGGGCTACCCCAACATCATCAGCCGCCCCGAGTTCGAGGCCGAAAACCGCGCCATCGAGTCGGTGACCGATGTCGAGCGGCTCAAGCAGGCCGCGCACACCTTTGCCGCCCTGCTGCAGGAGGGTGCCATCAAGCAGAACATCAGCACCCTGTTTATGGGCATGAAGGAGGCCGAGGCCGTGAAGCTGTTTGCCAACACCTATCTGGCGCTGCGCGTGAGCTACTTCAACGAGCTCGACACCTATGCCGAGGTCAAGGGCCTCGACAGCCGCGCCATAATTGAGGGTGTGGGCCTCGATCCGCGCATTGGCACGCACTACAACAACCCCTCGTTTGGCTACGGCGGCTACTGCCTGCCCAAGGATACTAAGCAACTGCTGGCCAACTACCAGGACGTGCCGCAAAACATGATGTCGGCCATCGTGGAGAGCAACAAGACCCGCAAAGACTACATTGCCGATGCCGTGCTGCGCCGCGCCGGCTGGTATGGCTACAGCGAGAACAACCAGTACAGCCACGGCGGCGACTCTGCCCAGCCTCCGGTGATAGGCGTCTACCGCCTCACTATGAAGTCGAATTCCGACAACTTCCGCCAGAGCGCCATTCAGGGCATCATGAAGCGCATCAAGGCCAAGGGCGCCGAGGTGATAATCTACGAACCCACCCTTGACGACGGCTCGCTGTTCTTCGGCAGCCGCGTGGTCAACGACCTTGCCGAGTTCAAGGCCAAGAGCCATGCAATCATTGCCAACCGCTACGATGCCTGCCTCGACGATGTGGCCTCTAAGGTCTACACCCGCGACATCTTCCGCCGCGACTAACAATATCCCCCTTAGCAATGAAACGATTAGCATTACTCGCATTCTCAATGATTTTGCTTGTCCTTGCCAGCTGCAGCGGTGGCAAGGTGGAGATTCCGTGCGCCAAGGTCGGCGGCAGCCAGCCCAGTCTGGTGTCGGTCGACGGCAACGCCTTGCTCACCCTTGCTGGCGGCGACGACAGCAAGTCGGGCACTATGGTCAACCTCACCGTAAAGCTGAAGCGCAACAAACTGCTTGAAAACCTCGACACTGCCAAGACCGAAGAAATTCAGCTGTTGTCCGACATGGTGGTCGACGTTGTTGGCAAAGACGGCTCTACGCTCTGCACGCTGCCGCTGTTTGGCGACGCCGACAAAGTCGAGTTCAAAAAAATGCTGGCCTGCGGCAACGAGGCCGAAGTCACCTTCAGCAAAGTTCTGCCCGACGGCGACAAGGCCAACAACGTGCTGAAAAATGCCGCCAAGTTCACCCTGACCACCCCCGAGATGAAATACCCACTTTGCCTCAACCTTGGCGGCACCATTGCCAAAAAGCCTGTGCAGATGACCCTGTGCATCGGCCTTGACCACAATGTGAAAGGCGCCTACTACTACAAGCAGTCAGGCCCCAAAGCCCTGCTTGTATTGAAAGGCACTCAAGACGAGGACGGCAAAATTGAACTCGATGAGTACAACTCCGACGGCGTCCTCATCGGCACACACCAGCTCACTGCCAAAAACTGGAAACTCACAGGAACGTACGAAGGCCGTGGTGGCGATGGATACAATTTAGATGAATATCCAATATCGCTTTCCCCTGACAAGTCGATGGTCAGAATCGACTTGTCGAAGATCGACTTCAGCTATTTCAATAAGGAGTATCGAACGCTTGTAGAAGACATTGGCCGGTGGATATATAGACGTTACGGGTCGATGAGTGAATTTATGAACATCAATTACAACAAAATTGATGACTACATAAAGGCCTGCAATGCATTGATTTGTGAGAATCAAGAATATTACAGATACCTCAAGACGCTAAGTGGGCTTGACAGAATGTCGGTTGAGTCATATAACATTAATGCAGAAGGCCGCAGCGCATTCCTGAAGGATTTCCTGCCGCGAGTGGATGTGAAAAAACTCAATGCCGCTCAAGTTCAAAGGCTGAACCAACTCAAGGCTCGAGCCAAGAGTTTCTACAAATGGTAATCCGACTAATGCCTCTTTGCTCACACGACTAAAACAAGAAATACTGTAACTAAAAAGCTATTTTAATAATGAAACGATTAACTTTACTCGCATTCTCAATGATTTTGCTCCTCCTTGCCAGCTGTGGCAGCGACAAGGTGGACATTCCGTGCGCAAAGGTCACAGGCGACCAGCCCGAATTGGTTGCAGTTGATGGCAACGCACAGCTCACCATCACCGACGACAGCAAGTCGGGCGCAATGTTAAGCCTTACTGTGAAGCTGAAGCGCAACAAGCCGCTCGAAAACCTCGACACTGCCAAGATCGACGACATCCAGCTGTCGTCCGACATGGTGGTTGACGTTGTTGGCAAGGATGGCGCAAGCCTCTACACCTTGTCGCTGTTTGGCGATGCAGACAAAGTGGCGATTAAAAAAATGCTGGCCAGCGGCAACGAAGCCGAGGTGACATTTGCCAAGGTGATGACTGACGGTGACAAAGCTAAAGACGCACTTAAAAACGCCGCCAAATTCACACTGACCATGCCCGAAGTGAAATATCCGCTTTGCCTCAACCTCGCCGGCACCATAGCAGGCAAGGCAGTGCAAATGACCCTTTGCATCGGCCTTGACCACAAAGTGAAAGGCGCCTACTATTACAAGCAGTTTGGTCCCAAAGCCCTGATGTACCTAAAAGGCACCCAAGACGACAGCGGCCTTATTGAACTCGACGAATACAACTCCGACGGCGTCTTCATCGGCTCCCAGCAATTCAGCCCGGATAATAACAAACTGACAGGAACGTATAGAGAAAATGATTGTTATTGCTTTTTTGGCAGAAAGTATTCAATATCACTTTCATCTGACAAGGCGATGGCTCGAATCGATTTGTTGAAAACGGATTTTGGCTATTTTAACAAAGATTATGTTCCAATAGAAGAAGATTTTATGTCTTTATGTGAAGGTTATGATTTTGAAGGTCATGATTTTGAAGTTGTTGAAAAGTATAGTCGTGTAGATTATAATAGAATTGATGATTATCTGAAGGCTTGCGATGCAGTGTATATCAGTTGCGATAGATTTGGTAAGCGCACAAGCAAAATGAGTGAACAAGAGCAAATGCCGTATTGGACGCCAGCTGGAAGAACATTAGCTAAAATTGGGTTTGTTTCGGATTACCTTGCGAAAATAAACATAAAAAAACTTACCGCAGCCCAGGTCAAAATGTTGAAACAAATCAAAGCAAAAATCACAAAGGATTACGGACGAGATATAAGCTATAGTATGTAATTGGTTAAAAGATAGCAGAAAGTGCCCACAAAAAGGCAGTAACATACATTTATCCATCCGTTGGGGCTTAATACCCCAACGGATGGATTCATCACTTAATTACCTAATTATCAGTATGCTAGCTATAAGGGACGCGGCATGCCGCGTCCGACGGGCGCAGCCCTCCTCCAGCGCGAAAGCTAAATCACGCCAAATGCACCTCCATTGACTGCAATTGTGCATATATAATCAATTGATTAGTAGTAAATTGCGGCGGACGTGGCATGCCACGTCCCTACAGTTGCATGGCGCATTTTTACCTGCAACACACTCTCTGCCACAAAAAAATTGCCTCCTATTGTCTCTATTGTCGTTTTAAAAATGCTGCAATATGCGGCGAAAGCCGCCTCCGTGGGGAGCGCGGCTTTCGCTGTGTGTGGTGGGCGGCTTTATTCGCCGGCCACCGCTATCTTTTGGGCCTTGGTGGCCTCCTGCACGCCGTCGGTCGACACGCTGGCGCGGCATACATATATGCCTCGCGGCACGCGGCGTCCGCTGCGGTCGGTGAGGTCCCAGGTGATGGCTGCCGAGCGGAACATGTCGCTGCGTCCGCTTTGCTGCGTGCTCCACACCTCGCGGCCCATCAGGTCGTAGATGCTGAGGGTGATGCGCAGCGTGGCATCGGGGCGGTTGTGGCGCACATAGAAGTTGGCTTCGACCGTGGCGGGGTTGGCGTCGGTGTAGAGGCTGTAGACCTCGGGCTTGAGGCCGTTGATCACGTTGAAGCTGATGGTGCGCTCGCTTGAGTTGTTAAACACGTCCCACACCTTCAGGCGCAGCGTGTGATGGCCGTTGGCGAGGTCGCTAAGTTGGTAGCGCAGCGTGCCCGCATAGCCGCTTTCGGTGGCCATGGGGGTGTAATAAGTGCTCAGGTCGCTGTAGTTCTTGTTGCCGTCGAGCATCAGCGTCATGGCGTGGCCCACGCCGCTTGTCGACAGGTTGATGCCGCTCTCGTCGGCCACGCTGGCAATCACCAGCGGCGACTCGTTGACGTTGCTGCCGTCCTTAAAGTCTTCGCTGTTGAGGCCGAACACCTTTATTTCTGGGCCGATGGTGTCGGTGAGTTCGGCATCGTCGTAGCCGTAGATGTAGAAGTTGCTGTTGCTGCCCATGGCCTCAACGGAGTCGGTGGGGTTGTCGGCATACACGCTGAGCAGGGCGGGACTGTAGTTGTCGGTAGTGGCTATCACCTCCGACGGAATGGTGAGGTTAAGCTTAAAGCGTCCGTCCTTCACCGAGTCGACGGTCACCGTCAGCTTATTGCTGCGGTCCTGGAAGGTGTATTCCTTTCCATCCTTGCCGCCATAGCCGTGGGTGGTCACGCTCTGCTCGCTGTCGTAGAGGGTGGCCGTGACCGGGCCGTTGAAGCCCGTGAGCGGATTGCCCGAGGCGTCGGCAATGTGGCCCTCCACGCTAATCTTTTGCCGTGCCTTGAACACGGGCATCTTTGCCGGGTCGGTGGTGGTGACGTCGGCCCCGTTGATGCTCTCGATGGCCACCTTGGCGGTGGGGTAGGCTGGGCGCATGGCCGGGTCGCCAAACAGAAAGTAGCGTGAATTGTTGTCGTCGCTGCCGGTGTCGTTCTTGCCGCGGCGCAGAATGTCGCCCAGGCGCAGCGGGCGCCCGTCGGCGTCTTTGGCGAATATGTATTTTGCCACCGAGCGGTTAAGGTTGCCGTTGTTGGAGATGAACACAAGGCGGGGCGGACATATCACCGATATGGCTCCGCCGCGCGGATTCAGAAACATGTATTCGCCGCCCGAGGTGGCTGTGGCGTCGAAGCGCGTGAACTCGCACGTGGCGGCATACAATATGGGCTCGTGGTTGTAATACAGGTTCTGCTCAATGTCGGTGATGGTCATCAGTCCCTCGTTGGTCCAGCTGGTGGGGCCTGCGTGGCCGGTGTAGTTCCACCACACCACGCCGTCGCTGAGCGTGTTGTACATCTTTTTGCGCGCGTCTGGGTAGTAGCGTCCGCCACCGTTGCTGCGGTTTTCAAACGCGTCGATATACACGCGGTTGAACATGAAGTCGGCGGCCCCATTCTGTTGCGCTGTCGAAATCACCGCATCGGCCTGCTCCATGTGCACGGCCTGGTTTTCGTCGTCGGCCACGTTGAGCACGTTCATCTTCCACTTGCCGTAGTCGGGCTTGGTGACATATTTTATCAGCTTGTCGACGCAGGTGCGCGCCTCGGCCACGCTCTTCACCGGGAAGCGGCCCACCGATATGTCGATCTTGCTGCTGGCGAATGCCGGGCCCGAGCCGTCGCTAAGAATGCCAAACGGGTCGTCGCTGGTGTACGACGAGCTCTCGGTGGCGCTGGCCGCGCTCTGCCATGTGAGCAGCATGGGGTAGGACAGCAGCTTCACCTTGTCGCTTATCTGGCGGTTGTCATAGCTGCCGTTGCCCATCAGCAGCAGGTAGCCCAGGCTGTGGCCGTTGGCGCTGGTGCCGCGGTCGTAGAACATCTTGCACACGCGGCGGTAGGCCATGGCGTCGGGCGTGCCCGACGAAAACTCGTTGAACACCGCATTCTGGTCGAGCACCAGCACGCGCATCGAGTCGACGCTTTCGTGCAGCTGCGCCACGCGCTGCGCTTGCGCCACATATTCGCTTGGCGCTATTATTATCATGTCGGGCGTGGCGCTGCCGTGAATGTTCTGGTTGGCCACCGTGCCCACCATGGTGGGCGACGGCAGCGACGCTCCTTCGTTGAAGGCGGCATATTCGCGCCGTCCGCCGGTGGTGGCCGAGAATGTGGCTGTGCTTCCGCTAAGGGTGGCGTTCATCTCCACCGGCTGCCACACGTTGGTCACGTCCCAAATGTGGGTCGATGCGCTGGCTCCGCTCAGGGCGTAGCGGCTGTCGGTGCGCCCGCCTGTGTAGCCGAAATACAGTAGCCCGTCGCTGCCCATGGCCAGCTGGCGCTTGTAGTTGACCGTGATGTAGTCGAGCCGCGCCAAAAACAGCGTGCCGCTCGGCTTGAAGGTGACGGTGTAGGTCAGGTCGCCGGTGCCGCTCAGGTTGAAGCGCTTCACCGACGTCGACGGCACATAGTGTATGTGCGAGCTTTCGGTGGCTGACACGGGCTCCATCTCATCGGCGGTGCTGCTGGGCAGGTTGGTGCCGTTGTACTGGAACTTTACCGAACTGGTGCCGTCCATGGTCTTGGCGGCAAAGCTGGTGAGCACGCTCACCTCGCTGCCGCTCACCAGGCCCGGAAGGCTGAACTTGAAGGCCTGCGATGTGGTGTAGCGGAAGTCCTCGCCCAGAAATGTGCGCCCCGTCTCGCCGGGGTTGTCGATGTCCTTCTCGTGATAGGTGCGTCCGGTGAATGTGTTTATCTCGGTGCCGCCCTCCACCACTGGAGTGCTCGCCTTGGCCACTGTGGCGTCGGCAATGCTTTGGTTGTCGGTCACGAAATAGTAGCCTGCGGTGGAGTAGGGGTTGTGGCTCTGCACATAGGTGATGTTGCTCGATGTGGTCCACATGGTGGGCCCCTGCGCATAGAACACTATTTTGCCCCCGGTGCGCGTCACGGCCACCTGCGGCAGGTCGTCGGGCTGGTCGGCCGTGAGCTTCTCGCTCAGTTGCGCGCCGCCGTAGCCAAACACGCGCAGGCGGCTCACGTCGCCGAATCCCCAGCGCCGTGCGTCGTCGGCCGTAATCTGGTAGAATCCGCTTTCGCTCACCTTGATTTTCACCCACCGCCCGCTGCTCAGGCGCGACGTGTCGGCATAGGCGCTTGGAGCGAATGCGGCTGCGCTGCCGCATCCCAGCGCCAGGGCCGCCGCCACTGCCGCGGCTGCCTTGGGCAGTGCTGTGATATTGATGTGATGTTTTGCCATGCTTTGGTTGTGAATGTTGCTATTTGATAATTAACGCAAAAATCACTGCTTTTATTATGCAGCCGCGGGGCGCGAATCCAACATTTATCCGGATTCTGCGCCCCGCGGCTGCCGTGGCGTGTGTGCGTTTGGCTGCACTCTATTGCGCGGCTGGCTCCTTGATGTCGGTGATCTCAATCAGTTTGTTCACAATGGCATATATGGTGAGGCCCGCTGGCGAGTGAATTTGCAGCTTGTGGCTGATGTTGCGCCGGTGGGTGATTACTGTGTGTATCGACAGGCACAACTTGTCGGCTATCTCCTTGTTGGTCATGCCCTTTACCACGCACACCACTATTTCGCGTTCGCGCTCGCTCAGTGCCTCGTGGCCGCTGGCCTGGGCGCTTTTTTTCGACCTCACCAGCCGCTTCAGTTTGCCGGCTATTTCACTGGGGTCGTCGTAGATGCTGAATGTGTCGTCGTAGTCCTTGAGCAGGTTCTTGTCGATTACCGAGCTGAGCATGGCCACATATTTCACCTGTGCCGCGCCTTCGTTTTCCTTGAATGAGCGCACATCGAAGTATCCGCCAAACGTGGGGTTGGCAATCACCACCTGCGGCGAGTGCAGCAGCACGTAGTTGCGCAGCGACTCGGTGGTCTGCACCTCAAAGGGCGTGGCGTTGAGCCCGGTCATGCGCTTCAGGGCGGCCACCATGCCGCCGCGCACTATCACCGAGTTGTCGGCCACCACCACCTTTATGCCGCTGCTGTCAGCGCTCATTGTGCAGCCTCCTTTCTATCACGGCCACTGCGGGGATAAACATGCAGTCTTCCACCTGGCGGTGCGAGGTGAGGTCTTGCTCGCAGTTGAATATGTCGAAGAGCACGGCATTGAGCATATTGTTGTTGCCATTCTCGGGGTAATACTTTATGATGATGTTTTTCAGCTCGCTGAGCTTCTCGTTGACGCGGCTGTGGCCGCGCACAAACTGGCGTATGCTGGTGGTGGGGTGGCGCTTGCCGTCCAGCAGTTCGCCCACATAGGTGAACACCATCTCGTTTTCATACTCCATGTGCTTGCGCACCTCGGCCACCATCTCGTCGAAAAACTTGAGTATGAGGAATGCCACATTGTTGCGCGTGGTGCAGTCGATGGCCTCTATCAGCCTCCGCCTTATCATGGGCAGGCTGAAGTCGAGGAAATAGGTGTGGGCGTTTTTCAGATAGTCCATCAGGGCGGTGAGGCTGAACTGCGGCTCGCCGTCGGTCGAGAAGCCGCTCTGCTCGCTGCTTATGAAGTTGGCCACGGCAAGGAATGTGGGGCAGTCGATGCCTTGGCTTTGGCACACGTCGCGCACCGATTTGTCGCCGAAGCCGAGCGTTATGTTAAAGCGGCTCATCACCATCAGAATTTGGAAGTTGTCGCTAATTAGGTAGCTCATTTTGTCGTCGGGGCTGTATTTGCAGTCGTTGTTCATATCGAAGTCTTTCCGTGTGTGTGATTGTAGTGTGATTGTTTACGGTTGCAAAGTAACTAATTCACAGCCGCCGCGGCAATCGCAATTAATGGGGATATGCGCCGCCGGGGCATCACCATTTGTTACTATCACTTGTTGCTTAGGCATAGCTGTGCATGCCGCCCAGAAAGTAGTTGACCCCGAAATAGGTCATCACTATCATTGCAAACGCACCGGTCATGAAGGCGTGGTAGGCCAAGGGCTTCGACAGCTGCGGCAGCGATGCGGGATGGGCCGCGATGGCATACACCATGAGCGTTATCAGCGCCCACGTCTCCTTGGGGTCCCACCCCCAGTACTGCCCCCACGACACGTTGGCCCACACCGCACCGATGAATATGCCTGCGGCCAGCGCGGCCAGGGCGGGATAGAGCATGATCCGTGACAGCAGCTGCAGGGCCAGCACCTGCTGGCTGGTGTCGGTCCCGCGCCAGCGTCCTGCGGCGTTCACAGCCAAGGCCGTGAGTCCGCACACAAAGGTCATGCTCAGCAGCGCAAAGGCCATCATGGTGATGCCCACGTGCACGCTGAGCAGCGGCGACGACAGCACCGGCATGAGCGGCGTAATCTTGGGGTCCATCTCGCCCAGGTGCGACACAAGTAGAAACAGCCCCGACAGCAGAAAGCCGAAGGCCAGCACAATTCTGAACCGCCGGCACACTGCCAGCGCGCACAGCTGCACCAGCCACGCCAGCAGCAGCATGGTCTCGTAGCCGTTGGACATGGGCACCGTGCCGCTCACCGCCCACCGCAGGCCCTCGCACACCGTGAGTGCGGCAAAACTCACCGCCATGGCTGCGCCGAGGCCGGCAAAGGCCCATTGCTTGCCGCCGCCGTTGCCGCCGCGCGTCATGCGCCACATGCTCAGTGCAAAGGCCGCGATGCCCATCACCAGGTTGAACACAAACAGCACGGTGGCAAACGGAAAACTGTTGTACGCAAGTTCGGCTTTGGCGCGGTAGGGCGCAGGCAGCGTGTCGCCGCCAAAGTCGCCCTGGTAGCGCCGCATCTGGCCCACCATCTGCCCGAAGCCGTCATAGTTGCCGCTGTGGGCAAGGCCGTTGAGCACGCCAAAGCAGTTTCTCACCATTTCGGCGCAGGCTTTTGGCGCGCCGGCCGGAATGCTGTCGGCGGGGCCAATCCACTGGCAGTGGCCGTCGCTGCCGGTCACTGGAAACATCTTCAGCGGCTCGCCCTGGCGCAGCTGCATCACCAGCTGCAGTTTGGCGTCGATGTCGGCCACCGCCTTGTGCAGCCCGTCGGTGTTGCCGTGGCGGTATTCGTCCAAAGCCTGGCCCAGAATGTAGCCGCCGCGGCTGCGGTCAAAAAAATTGCGCATGCTGGCCATTTCGGGCAGGCCGTAGGCCTGTCGCATGGCTGCGCTCTTCACCCTTATCACCGGTTCGGAGTCCCACTCGTTGCCCCACAGCACCCAGCCCAGCACCATCTGCTCGGCCGTGAGGCCGTCGTAGTCCGTGCTGCCGTGCAGCTTCTTGGTGAAGTCGAGGGCAAACGTCTGGAATGGGCATATGCGGCCGTTGTACAGCACAAACAGTTTCGAGAATTTGGTGGCCTGCGCCTGCGGCACCGTGCTGGCGGCTTGCGCGTGGCCAATGCCGCCTGCGGCAATGAGCAGTGCCAGCGCGCCCTTCTTAAGCAGCGGGTTGCGCAGCAGCGAGTGGAAGGTGCCGTGGCTGTCGAGCAGCATCATCACCAGTGCCACCAACAGCAGACCATAGCCCGCATAGGTGATGCCTATGCCCCAGGGGTCGCGGTTAAGGGTGAGGTAGGTGCCGCGCATGTCGTCGTCATACGATGTCTGGTAGAACCGCGTGTGCTTGTAGCTGAATATGCGGTTCATCGACACCTGCCCGCTGGTGCGGCTCTGGCCTTCGATTATGGTGAAGCGGCTCACGTAGTCGCTGGCTGCGCTGGTGCCCTTGTGGCTCACCACCTCAAAGCCGTCGAGCGCAATGGAGTAGGGCAGCTGCTCGAGCTGGCCGCCGTCCTGACTGCCGTTGCTGGCCATGCAGGTGCTCACCACCTCGCCCAGCCGCAGGTGCACTATGCCGCGCTTGGCTGTGAGGTGGGTGGTGAGTGCGCCGGCCAGTATCACCACAAAGGCGCCGTGCAGCAGCACCACGCTCAGCCGCCTTATGTGGCGGCTGGCAAAGTAGGCGGCTCCTGCCACAGCCAGCGCGGCCCACAGCAGTGTGAACCACCATGTGCCATACACCGCCGCATGCTGCTGCGCCGCGCTGTCGGCCTCGCCCTGGCCCACCAGTGTGGCGGCAGCCATGGCCACTATCAGCGCCACGTAGGCGGCAATGGTCACTTTTTTGAATATCGAACTTTTCATTTTGTCTTGTCTCTTCTGATGAAAAAAAGAAAGCTGAAGCACCGCAGCCGTGGCTTTGTGGGCTGCGGCGCGATGCTTCGGCTTCGGAGTTTATATTTAGTAGCTTGCGTGAAAAAGTTGCCTTTATGTGTGCTGCCCTTGCGGCTTAGATGGCGTCGATGAATGCCACCACGGCCTCGCGGTCGGCCTTGGGCAGATTGTAGAACTTCTGGGCGCTCTCGTAGGCATCGCTCTGCTTGCTGTAGCCGTGCCACATGATGGCCTCGATCACAGTGCGCGCGCGGCAGTCGTGCAGGCGGTCGCTGCGCCCGGTCTCCTGCACCGAGAGGCCGCGGCCCCACAGCGGTGTGGTGCGGCACCAGCCACCGCGAATGTCATTCACCATGTAGAGGCGGTGCTGCACAAAGTCGGAGTAGGGCCAGATGGTCTGCTTGGCATACTGCGGCAGCTTGCCAATCTTCTTGATGTTCTCAGGAGCCCAGTAGTTGTCGTTGCCGGTGGTCCACTGCGGACGGTGGCATGTGGCGCAGCCCATCTCGTTGAACAGCTTCTTGCCGCGCTTCACCTGGTCGTTGTTGAGGCCGCGGGCCTGCGGCACGGCAAGGCCGCGGTGCCACACCATGAAGTCGTAGTAGTCCTGGTCGCTCATCTCCTCGCCCTGCTGGCTCACGAAGTATTTCTCGTAGGTGGCGTGGGTCTCGGCGTCGTTTTTGCTGAGGCTCAGCAGCTTGTTCACCATTATCTTGATGCTGTCGCGCGAGCCGTCGGCATAGTAGGGGTGCAGGAGCGACACGGCGGGCTTGCCATACTTCTGAATGTAGTCAATCACGCTGCTCTTCTCGCTCATGGCCTTGGCCCATGCCGCGGTGGTGTAGAGGTAGTGGCGGTCGCTGCGGGTAACATTGGTGATATTCCAGATGGCGTTGGCGCCGGGGCCGTCTTGCAGCGAGGCGCGGGTCAGCGCATAGGTGAAGCGCTTGATGTGTTTAGCACCGTCGGCCAGAGTATACCATGCGCTGCCTGCCCAGTCGTTGCCTGCCCACATGTCAGGATTGAGCTGCACATATTTGGCCTCGTGGGCATACTGTGCCTTCAGCGAGTCGTCGTCGATGGCGTCGATCAGTGCGGTGCCATAGATGCCTATGGTCGACTCCAGGCGCACCTCATAGTTGCTGGGCTTTGGATCGGTGTTGAATGCGTCCTGGTCGATGGTGACGTCGGGATACTCCAGGTCGTAGGTGGTGCCGTCGGCAAACTTGTTGCCGTGCTCGTCGGTGGCCTTCTTCCACGTGATGTGTATGCCGTCTTCGTCGATGGGCGGCAGGAAGGGCGACTGGGCCTTGGTTTGCGGCATGCCGGTCACCTCGGTTATGTAGGAGTTGGCCTTGTATTCCTTGCCGTTGGCGTCAAAGCCGGCGGTGGGGTGGTAAATCACCAGCAGGTAGCCGTTGCCCTGGTCGTTGGCGCGGTAGCGGTCCATGCGCTGGCCGTGGCCGTAGTTGGGGTGGCAGTATAGGCAGCCCGAGCGCACCCAGGCCGGTCCCAGGCCGCGGCGCGGGGCGGTGTTGATGGTATAGTCGTTTTCAAAGAACGTCTCGCCTTTCTTAAACGATGCGTACATGCCGTTAGACTCAACAAACGGCGAGGGGTTGGAATAGCAGCCCTGCTCGTTGCTGGTGGTGCCCAGCACACCGCCCGGATACCACTCGGCGGCGGTGAAGGTGTCGTTGCCCTCGCCGATGCCGGTGTTGGGGTTCACCACTGGAATGTCGTTGTCGTTGCAGGCCGTGCCCAGTGTGGCAATCATGCCCACTGCGGCAAGCCGGCTAAGTAATGAAATCTTCATAATAGTTTCGTGAAATATTGGAGTTTTAGTTTCGTCTGTGTCATTTTACCCCAAATGGGAGACGGCGGCCGCTGCGCCCCATCGCGCCAGTGCGGTCCCGTCTCCCTTATGTTATGGGGATAGAGTGAAATTTCTTTCTCTCGTTTCTGCTTACTTGTTGGTGTTCTGAATAAAGTCGTTGGCCTTATTAAGCGCGTTGGTCACCTTTTGGCAGGCTTCGATTGCGGCCTGGCACTTGGGGCTGTTGTAGTTCAGCACGAAGGGTGCGGGAATCGCATAGATTTTGGCCTGTGCGTCATCGAGGGCTTCCTCCACCTCGGTGTTGATTTCGGGAGCGTATTTCTTGAAATATGCCTCAAACGATTTTGCCGAGTTGCGGCTTTCGGGGCGGCCGCCCATCCAAGTGTTCTTGATGCTTTGGATGTTGTGCCAGAAGTCGGTGAGCGAGTTGTGGCTGTAGGGCGACTCAATGTAGCTGATGTCTTCACCCGAGAAGGGGTTGTTGATTTTCACATTGCCCACTTCGTCGCTGATGCCGGCTGCACCGCCATCGCCCACGAGGACTGCGCTCACTGCGTTTTTCACGCTGGTGTAGGTGCTGCCAATCACACCGGCCTTCTTCATGTTTTCGCCATACGAGATGCCACTGGTTGTGGTCACTGTGCTCCACTCAAGGGCCTCCATGATGTCGAAGTGGCTTTTGGGGGCCTCGGCGTTCCACGATGTCTCGAGGCGGTAGACGCTGTTGCGCAGGTCGCCGCACACGGCAGTGGCATAGATCAGCTCATATTCACCGGTGAATTGGGTGAAGTCGAGGTTGTCCTCATTATATGAGTCGTGGCCGTTGGCGTTGAGCTCTGCGGCTTTGCGGGGCTGGCCGTCGCGGAACAGTATGAACTCGATACCGTGGAAGCCGAGAAGGCTCTGGCCGAGAGAGTTGTTGGCCACCTCTGGTCCATTCTCGCCATCGAGGTTCTCAATCATTTTTGGACTTTCAAACAATATGAGCAGCTGGCTCAGGTCAAGTGGCCAAGAGTCGATGTGCGGGTCGATGCTGAAGTCGGCAGCAGCACCCAGCAGGAAGGCCTCGCTCTGCTCATAGTTAGAGCGGGCTTTGAGGAATTTGTCGCAGGCGTCGTTCACCATTTCCTGCGTCACGCTGTTGGTCTTTGATGCGGTGCGCATCTGCTGCAATGCTTCATACAGCTGGTTGGTGCTGTCGGCAAGTTCCTTGTAGGTGTAGTTGATGTTGCCGTCCACGTTCTGAGCAAGCACTTCCTGCAGCAGTTTGTCGCCTTCGCTAAGTGTTGTGCCTCCGTTGTTGGGTTCGTCCTTGCTGTCGTTGCATGAGGCAAGGCCCAGAGTGAAGATGGCTGCCAGTGCCATCACTGTGAGTTTTAATGTCTTCATTTCCTTATTTTGTTTTTTAGTGAGTTTTTTCTTATGTGTGATTTATTTGAAGAAGCCCTGGTAGGCGATGCCGATTGAAATCGACGGCTCGTCGTTGTACTGCGCCTTCAGGAATCGCTTGGAGTATTCAGCCTTAACCACAATTTGCGGAATCGGGAAGTAGTTCAGGCCCACAGCCATGCGGTGGCGCTGTGTGTAGGGGTATTCCGGCTCTTTGTTCTTGTCGGGAATGTAGCTGTTGTAGTACTCATAGCGGCCAAACACATACATCTTCTGGCGGCGGGCGCGCGTCTGCGCAATCTGCGAGAAGAAGTCATATCCGGCCTCAACGCCGGTTGCGATGGCCGCCTTGCCCACGTGGTCTTGCGAGAACGGGCTGGTCTTCGACTGGCGGCCCGGCAGGGCGTAGACCTCAACGGCGTCGCCCAGATGGCCATAGGTCACCTGGCCGCGCACTATGGTGTTGTGGGCGTTGTAGGTGAAGTCGAAACTGCCTATCGTCACAGCGCCCTTCAGGCGGCTGGCCTTGCCGTTGGCGTCGCGGCCCAGAGTGTTGTCGATGCTGTGGCCGTAGTAGCCGCTCACACCCAGGCGCAGGCCGGGCACCGAGTAGTTGTCGATGCGCAGAGCGCCGGCATATTTGTTGGCCACCTTGAATTCAAACGCCGAGTGCGCTCCCTTCTGAATCCAGTAGTCGCGCGAGAAGTTCATGGCGTCGAGGCCCGGAAGGAATTGCAGCTGGTATTTCCAGTGCTTGGTGCGGCCCCACAGGCTCACGCCCGTCTCGTGCCACGTGCTGGGCAGAATGGTGTTCTCGCCCTCGGGGCGGTACACGGTGAAGAAGTTAAGAGGCTCGTGCGCGCTGTTGTTCAGGCCCACGGGCACCACGATGTGGCCGGCGCGGATGTTGAGCCAAGGCTTAATGGTCTTCTCAAGCCAGAACTGCTCCAGCTCCACTTCGCCGCCTTTTTCCACTTCCTGCTCCCATTCACCGCTCTCCTCATATTCTTTTTCAAACGAGACGCCGGTGCCCGTGTGCTCAAACTCGATTTCGGTGCCCATGCGCCAGCCGCTGCCGAACTCATAGTTCAGGTAGATCACTGCGTGCGGAATGTCGAAGCGTCCGTGGCTCGGGTCGTTCTTGTACTTGCCGGCGTTGCTGTAGCGATACACGTTGTCGCTGTAGAAGTTGCGCGACAGCGCCACCTCGCCATATCCGCCCACGCTCAGGCCGCTCAAGAAGCCCCGGCGCTGCTCAGTCTTAGTGCTGTTTTGTTCTGCTGATTGTGTTTCGCTGGCGCTCTCGGCAGCCGTTGCCGCCTGATGCGAACCTATGGCCGCGAGGGCCACCAGCGATAGAATTGTAGATTGTTTCACTTTCCCTTTTTGTTTTGCTTTTTTACTGGTGCAAAGTTATTGCGCCTCACAAAAAAGGAAAATACCTAAAAATCGGTAAAAAGTGTTGCCCACATCACCCCATGTAGGTATCACACCCCCACTATGGCAATGTCTCCTCGACTATGGACATAATTGTGTGAGTATTAGCTATATAGCTGTAGGGACGCGGCATGCCGCGTCCGAATGTAATCTACTGAACATCACCAATTTACGCCAACCGAAACAGCCGCGCGCAGCAAAGCAATCCCAAGGGATTGGATATGTTTAGGCAGGCATGCATCAGAGGCTTAGCCGACGTGAAATGCTTGCAACACGACACGCTACCAAAGGCATTCCAGCGGAATGTGGCCGCCGCCTCTTTGGCGCTATGTGATTTGCCGATTTTGTGGCTATGCCCGTTGGACGCGGCATGCCGCGTCCCTACGTTAAATAGTTAATGATTAAATATTTAATAGATTTAAAATCAATATTATTTAATATCAGTGGTTCCAGTTGAACTACCACTATTTGATTTTCACCAGCTGGTAGGTGCGGCTGCCGAGGCCTATCTGCTCGGCATACACGGTGATGTAGGTGCCGTGCTGGCGGTTGATGCGCTCTATCAGCGGCTTCTCGTCGTCGCCCGGCTTGCCTTTGTGCCCGAACACCAGGTCGAGGCAGGCCTGGTCTAGGGCCACTGGGTCGGTCGATGCCAGAATGCCCATGTCCTTCAGCTTGGGGTCGGCGGGGTGGCTGTCGCAGTCACAGTCCACGCTCATGTTGTTCATCACATTAATGTAGATTATGTTTTTGCCAAAGTAGTCGGCCACGCCCTGCGCGGCGGCAGCCATGCTCTCCAGAAAGTCGTCTTGCTTGGGCAGGTGCTGCCACAGCGAGTCGGCGCGGTCGGTGTAGCCGGCCGTGTGGATGTAGGCCTTGCCGGCAGTCGAGGCCACGCCTATCGACTGGTTTTTGAGTACGCCGCCAAATCCGCCCATGGCATGCCCCTTGAAGTGGGCAAGGTTGATCATAAAGTCGTAGTTGGCCAGATGGTCGCCCACGATGTCATACTTCAGGTGCTTCTTGTCGCGCACGGGAATGCGCATTTGTCCGTATTCGTCCATCAAGTCGACGGGCGCAATCGAGTCGAAGCCGTGGGCGTGAATCGTGGCCCAGTGCTTGCCCACGTCCTGACGGCTGCCGCCGTAGGCAGTGCAGCACTCCACCAGCGTGCCGTGCACCTCGTCCACAAGGCCGCGAATCAGGGTGGGCTTCAGGTAGTTGTTGCCGCCCATCTCGCCGCTACTTATCTTAATGGCCACATGGCCGGTGGCCGGCACGCCCAGAGCCTTGTAGATGCGCACCAGCGCCTCGGGGCTGATTTCGGAGGTCATATACACTTTGGGCTGTGCCCACACTGCTGCGGCCGTCATCACTGCCGCAATGGCTGCTATAAGTTTCTTCATCGTTGCGTTCGTTTTTTGTTGTTATGCAAAGATAATAAAAAGATTGCAATCAACTGCCCTTCTTGCGCTTTACGCCACGCACGGCGGGAGCTTCGAGCGGATTGTCGGGCCAATAGTGCTTGGGGTAGCGGCGGCGCAGCTCTTTGCGCACCTCAAAGTAGGTGCCCTGCCAAAAGCTTTGCAGGTCTTGCGTGAGCTGCACCGGCTTGAAGCCAGGCGACAGCAGCTCCATCAGCACCGGCTGCCGTCCGCCGTCCACGCACGGCGTGCTGGCCAGGCCAAAGCACTCTTGCAGCCTCACGCTCAGCACCGGCGCCTCGGCCCCCTGGCGGTAGTCCACCCTGATGCGGCTGCCCGTGGGCACCTGCACGTGCGACGGGGCCAGACGGTCGACCTCGGCCTGCAGCTCATAGGGCACAATGGCCCAGACGGCGGCGCACAGGTCGATGCGCTTCAGCTCGGCCACGCTGGCAGGCACGTGTCCGCCTTGGGCCAGATACAGCGGCAGCCACTGCTCGGCGGTGGCCAGCAGGTGGGGCGTCGACAGGTCGGGAATGCCCATCTCGGGGTGCCATGCGGCCACTTGAGCCACACGGCGCTGCAGCCGCTGCACATCGTCGTTCCAGTCGAGCATGCTCAGCCCGTCCTTGTGAACGGCTTGGCAAATGGTGGCGGTGATCAGCTTGGGCGGCACGTTGTGCAGCGGCCTGCTGCCTATCACCAGAGAGCCTATGCGGCGCTCGTGGCGGGTGGTGATGCAGCCCTGCTTGCCGTCCCACGCCACGTGGTCGCGCTCCTTCACCATTCCGCCATCCAGCTCTTCGGGGTTGAGCGGCGCGGCCAGAAACACGCGCCCTGCACCGCCCGCAGGCGCATGCATCGAGGCAATGGCAATCCATGGGTGGGCGGCAAGGGCGTCGGCCTGGTCGATGGCCACCTGCCCGCCGCTGGCCAGCCGGTAGTGTCCGATGCCGTCGGTGGCCATGGCCACGCGTTCGGGGTAGGCATAAGCCACCAGCAGCCCGGCGTCGGTGGCTGCCACGCCGCCGTTATGCTCGCTGGCGTGTGCCATGCGGCGGTATTCGGCTGCGATCTTGGCAATGCGCGCCCACCGTCCCGGGTTTTTACGCCCGCGGGCCGAGCGCAGCGCGGCCACGCGCATCGTGAGGTCGGCATCGCTGCTGTCGGCCATCGGGTCTTTCTCCTCAAGCAGGGCGGCGATGTCGCAGGCCAGGCTTTTCATCTCGCCACTGCCTGCGCCGAGAATCATGCGCGCAATGCGCGGGTGGCAGGGCAGGGCAGCCATGCGGCGCCCGGTGGCTGTGATGCCGCCGCTGCCGTCGATGGCGCCAAGATCCTCAAGCAGGTGGCGCGCTCCTGCCACGTTGCCAGCCGGTGGGGCGGTGAGCCATGGCAGCGACATCACGTTGGCCTCGCCAAATGCGGCTATGCTCAGCACCATCGGAGCCAAGTCGGCTTCCAATATTTCGGGCTTGCGCTGCTGCTCCATGTGGTGCTCGGTGGCCAGTGTCCACAGCCGGTGGCACACGCCGCTGGCCACGCGGCCCGCGCGCCCGGTGCGCTGCGTGGCCATGTCGAGGCTTATGCGCGCCGTCTCAAGATGGCTGAGCCCGGTGCGAGGGTCAAACACCAGCTTGCGGCAAAGCCCGGAGTCAACCACCGCGCGAACGCCCTCTATGGTCACCGACGTCTCGGCTATGGGCGTGGCCAGCACCACCTTGCGCTCGCCCGGGGCCGATGGCGCTATTGCCTGCCGCTGCTGCTCGGGCTGCAGGTTGCCATACAGCTGATAGATGCGCGTGGGTGCCAGCGACTGGCCCAGCATATCGGCGCACTGTGCTATTTCACCCTGGCCGGGCAGGAAAGCCAGAATGTCGCCTTCGCACTCGCGGTGTGCTTTGAGTGTGGCGCTTGCCACTGCCCTGGCGCAGTCGTGCATGGGGCAGTCGTCGGCCGAGTGAGTCACCTGCACGGGGTGCATGCGCCCCTCGCTCTCCACCAGTGGCGCACACAGCGCGGCGCAGATGCCGGTGGCGTCGATGGTGGCCGACATTATCACTATCCTCAGTTCGGGTCTTAGTGTCTGCTGCACCAGCCGCGTCAGTGCCAGTGCCAGGTCGGAGTTGATGCTGCGCTCGTGAAACTCGTCGAATATCACAGTGTCAACGCCGTCGAGAGTGGCGTCGTCGATGAGCATGCGCGTGAGTATGCCCTCGGTGAGCACTTCTACGCGCGTCGCTGCCGACGTGCGGCTCTCCAGCCTCACGCGGTAGCCCACCGTGCGCCCCACCGCCTCGCCCAGCGTGTGTGCCATGCGCTCGGCTATTTGCCGTGCTGCCAAGCGGCGCGGCTCCAGCATCAGCGTCTTGCCCGTGCCGCTGCTGCCGGCCATTATGGTCAGCGGCAGCAGGGTCGACTTGCCCGCTCCGGGCGGGGCGGTCACCACCACGGTGCCGCTGCTCTCCAACTCGCTGTTGAGCCTGTAGGCTATTTGCGCAGCCGGCAGCCGGCCCGCGCGCTCGATTATTTCGTCAACGTTCATAGGTGTAAAGTTAGCGTAAATTGCCCTACCGAGCAAAAAAAGCGGGCGGCCTCGTTCGCGCCGCCCGCTTTTTGCTTTAGTTGCTTTTAAGAAAATCACAGATTTCCCTCATTGATGGCCTTTCGCGTTGCGCGCTTAGCCTCCAGGCGGTCATACCGCTTGCCACGGCACATCCAGCAGCTGCATGGGGTGCCGGTGGTGCGATACACCTGCAACCAGTGCAGTTTTGCCAGTTCAAACCAGTGAGGATGACACACGTGCCCGTCCCTGCCAGGTGTGGCAAATGTAAATGTGGCTGAGCAGCGCTTCAACCGCGCCTTAAATACTCGCGCGGCCTGACGGCGGCGCCATTGTCTTGATCTTTTTTCCATCGTCTCTTTCAGTTAAGATTCTCTGCTTCGACGATGTGATTTTGTAGGTGTTGAGTGTGTCCATGATTGTGTGTTGTGTTTAACTGTGTTATTGCCAATGTCTCTTTTGTCGAGGCCAAAATTAGCCAAATTGCCACAATCACGCAAGTCCTCGACAGCAAATCGGCAAAAAAACTCGGGCCGGCGGGTGCCTCAGCGTTGAGGCGGCCCGTCGGCCCGGTAGGTTAAGGTGTGAAGTGTTTAGCTCAGATTAGCGCACTATCAGTTTCTTGCCTGCGGCAATGTAGAGGCCAGCGGGCAGCTCGACGGTGGTGGTGCCTTCGGCAGCCTTCACGCTGGCCACCATGGCGCCTGTGATGTTATAAACATTCACAGTGGCGGGAGTGGCGGTGGTGATGCTGATGGCTCCGCGGGTGGCGGTCACATTGATGGCATTGCCGTCGGCCACGGCCTCGATGGCAGTGGCAGTGTGCACGGGCAGCTTGAATGCAGCCACCAGAGCGTTGAATGCCGATGACGAGAGCGAAATTTCATCGCCAATGAGCTTCACTGTGCCCCTTACGCGCGACAGTGCATACAGAGTGTCGTTAGACGCCACCATCGGGAATATTGCCGATGCGTTGTTGGTCAGATCCCACTCCACATCCTTGTAGGCAAGGGTGTTGCGGTCATATTTTTTCATAAACAGGGCACCCATCAGTTTGTGACCCAGCACATAAATGTTGTCGTTGTCGTTGCGGTCGGCCACCACGCCCATAAATCCGCTTTGGTTGATGCCATTGAGCACCGAGCCCTGGGGCTCGAGTTCGCTGTTGAGCTTAATCAGATATCCGTCGCGGGTGTTGGCGCTTGCGTCCATTGTGCCGCTGGCCAGGTCGAGTTTGCACTTTGTCTTGCCTGTGAGGTAGATGTTGTCGTTAATCACGTCGAGCGCGGTGGTTTGATACACCGAGCCGCTCACTTCAGAGGCGAATGTCTTGGCGTTGAGCACGTTCAGGTCGAGGTCGGCCACACCCACCAGCAGGGCGGTGTTGGCGTTCTTCAGGCCCAGGTCAATGCCGCCCAGCTTCACTGGGTTGATTGCGCCATTCATGGTGCGGCCCTGGAAGTAGCCCTCGAAGTAGAGACGATCGTTGGCAATGCGCACATTCTTAATGGCTGTATAGCTGGCGCTGTCGGTGCTCACAAGGCTCTTCAGGTAGTTGCCGTTGGCGTCAAACTTGGCAATGAAGAGGTCGCCGTTCTGAGTTTGAGGATCGCCCGACCATCCCTTTGTGTTGCAGGGGGTGAGGGTCACCTTCGAGCCGTCGGCCTTCTGGAAGCTGATGGGCATGCGGAAGCGTCCGCCCACATACAGGTTTTGGTTGCCGTCGATCTTAGCCGTATACACGTCAAAGCCATCGGGTGTGAGTTTAGAATATGTGGAGGCTTTGGCTTGCGGAGTAGTGTCGACGTCGGCCATGCGGGTCCACTCAATGGCGCCGTCTTTCGAGAAGCGCACCATCACCATGCGGTAGAAGCGGCCGCTGGCGTTTGGAGCCCAGTCGAGCTCGGTGGTCTTGCCTGTGCCGTCGACAAAAGCGGGCTTCTCCGAACGGCCGTTGCTGTGGCGGAATTTCACCACCATCATCACACCGCCGTCGCTGGTGGCAGCCAGCCAGCCGCAACCCGAATAGATGTCACCGATTGTGGAGTATGCGCTCCACAGGCGGTTGCCGTTGCCGTCGGTCTTGATCAGCACCAGATTGTTGTTGCCCGAGGTGGTGCTGTTGGTGGTGCCGTGGCCTATCACCTCGTCGCCAAACTTAATCTCTTCGGTGTCGGTCATTGTGCCGGCGCTGGTGAGTGAATACAGCGAGCCGTCGCTGGCCACAGCCAGGTCATAGCCCATGCCCGTCTTTTGTGGTGCGCTCACCACTTTGCCCCACAGGGCCACAGGCTGGGTGGCAGCCTGTGCCATTGCTGCCATTGGTGCCAGTGCCACCAAGGCTGCTGCTAAAAGTTTGTAAACTTTCTTCATAAGTTTTTTTGAGTTTGTTTTATGATTTGTGTTCTGTTTCTTTACATATAATGTATGTGTGGCGGCACTGCGTCGTCGCCTTGTGTCACCGGTGCAAAATTACTTTCACTCCACAAGGCCCGAAATCGCTTATAATGATGATTTTTTTGCCGTCAGATACCCTTTTGTGGGTATTTTGTGCCATTATGGGTAGTGGTTTGTATTGTGCGGCAATCGTAATAATTGGTGATTAGGCAGGAAGTAAATACCAATCATTAGGTATTGCCGCCGCAGTGCGGCGGGCGTAATTTTGCGGCATAAAACACTGATAAATGAGACAATTACTTAAAACGACACTGCAAATCATTGCAATCTGCTTCACAGCCTTTGCAGCTGCGGCTCAGCAGCCGGTCCTCAGTGGCACGGTGGTCGACGCCGCTGGCGGCGGCCCCATCCAGTTTGCCACGGTGGCGTTGAAGCCAGGAGGGCAGTCGGTGGCCACCGACGACCACGGCCGCTTTGCCATTGCCGGCCTGAAGCCGGGCAGCTACACGCTCTCTGTGAGTTTTGTGGGCTATAAGACTGCCACTCGAACCGTTACCTTGGGCACAACGCCCGCCGACGTTAAAATCACACTCACCGAAAACTCCAAGGTGCTCAACGCCGTGGTGGTCACTGCCAAGGAGTCGACCGGAATGACCAGCAGCTCGCGCATAGGCCGCGACGCCATGAGCCACCTGCAGCCCACCAGTTTTGCCGACCTGCTCGAATTGCTGCCCGGCAACATATCGCAAACTCCCAGCATGGGGCAGGCCAACACCATAGCTCTGCGCGAGACGGGCACAATGGGGGCCGCAGGCACCAAGGTGAGCAACAGCGACTACAACATATCGTCGCTCGGCACACTGTTTATGGTCGACGGCGCCCCCATCAACGGCGACGCCAACATGCAGAGCGTGCCGCAGTCGGGCACCGACCAGTCGTCGCCCGACTACAAGCGCGACATCACCAACAAGGGCGTGGACATGCGCACCATCAGCACCGATAACATCGAGAGCGTGGAGGTGGTGCGCGGCATCCCCTCGGTGGAGTATGGCAACCTCACCAGCGGCGTGGTGCGCATTCAGCGCATCAGTTCGGCCACGCCGCTCACCGCGCGCTTCAAGGCCGACGAATACAGCAAACTCTTCTCGGTGGGCAAGGGCCTGAGCGTGGGCGAGGGCCGTGTGCTCAACGCCGACGTCAGCTATCTCGACTCCAAGGTTGACCCGCGCAACAATTTCGAGAACTACAAGCGCGTCACCGCTTCGGTGCGCTACAATCTGCGCAGTCACAGCCAGACGGTGTTCACGCGATGGAACACCGGATTCGACTACACCGGCTCGTTCGACAACAGCAAGACCGATCCCGACTTGAGCCAGAATAAAATCAACGACTACCAGTCGCGCTACAACCGCCTGAACTACAACAGCGACCTCAGTTTCGCCTTCAAGCGCATCAACTGGCTTAGCTACCTCAGCCTCAACGTCAGCGCCAGCTACCAGCACGACCGCCTCGACCGCCGCAAGCAGGTGGCCCCCAGCCGCGCCTCGGTGGCCCCCACCAGCATGGAGGCGGGCGTACACGACGGCCAGTATCTGCTGCAAGAGTATGTGGCCGACTTCGCCGTCGACGGCAAACCCCTCAACCTGTTTGCCAACCTCAAGGCCGAGGGCCACTTCAAGCCAGCCAAATGGCTCGGCCTGCGACACAAGCTGGGCGCGGAGTGGACGTTCTCTAAAAACTACGGCAGCGGCCAAATCTACGACATCACCCGTCCGCTGAGCGCATCGTGGCCCACGCGCCCGCGTGCCTATAAAGATGTGCCGTCGCTGCAGGTGCTCTCGTTCTACGCCGAAGAGAATGTGGGCGTCACCATGGGCCGCTGGCGCCTCGACGCCCAGGCCGGCGTGCGCTCGATGCAGCTGCCGGGCCTCGACAGCCGCTACTGGCTCAGCAGCCACGTCTATCTCGACCCGCGCATCAACGTGCGCCTCTCGGCCCCGGCAATAAGTCTTGGCGGCCGCGACCTGAAGCTGGTGCTGGCCGGCGGCTACGGCCTCACCACCAAGATGCCCACCATCGCCTACCTCTTTCCGCAGGTGCAATACAACGATTTCATCCAACTCAACTACTACGACGCGCTTCATCCGCTTGAGCACAGCCGCGTGAGTCTTCGCACCTACGTCGACGATGTCACCAACTACCAGCTGCGCGCCGCGCGCAACCGCAAGTGGGAGGTGCGCCTGGGCGGCACGCTGGGCGGCAACAGCTTCTCGGTGACCTACTTCAGTGAGCGGCTCACCACAGGCTACCGCTATTCAAGCGTCTACCACCCCTACAGCTACACGCTGTATGACGCCAGTGGCGTTGACGCCGCCAAGCTCACCGCTCCGCCCGACCTCGCCTCCCTGCCCAGCCAGGAGGTGAGCGTGCTCGACGGCTACAGCCGCGCTGCCAATGGCAGCCGCATAAGCAAGCAGGGTGTGGAGCTCACGGCCTCCACAGCCCGGTGGCAGGCCATAGGCACGGCGCTCAACGTGACGGGCGCATGGCTGCGCACCACCTACAGCAATTCCCAGATGCTGTTCCAGACGGTGAGCGACGTGGTCGACGGCTCGCCAGTGCGCAACTCCTATGTGGGCTACTACAACACCAACGACGGCCGCGTCAACGAGCAGCTGAGCACCAACATCACCTTCGACACCCAAATTCCGCGCTGGGGCCTGATATTCACCACTTCGGTGCAGAATGTGTGGTATGTGAGCACCACCAAGCTGTGGCAGAACGGCGTGCCCGACTTTTATCTCGATGTGGCCGACGGGCAGCTGCACCCCTACACTGCCGACAGCCGTACCGACAAGTTGCTTCAGTTCCTGGTGCAGACCTACAACAGCGAGACGTATCGCCGCCAGACCACTCCCATGGCAATGTATGTCAACCTAAAGGCCACCAAAAAGGTGGGCAGCCACCTGCGCATAGCCGTGTTTGCCAACCGCCTCATCGACTATCTGCCGTCGTACAAGAGCAACGGCCTCACCGTGCGCCGCTCCACCAACCCCTACTTTGGAATGGAGCTGGTGTTCACCCTTTGATGCAAATAAAAAAAAGTATAAACATCAATTAAACACATTACACAGATATGACTCTTACATTTAAACACCTTCACATGTGCACACTGCTGGCCGCCTCGCTGCTGCTGGCTGCTGTCACCGCCTCATGCGACGACAAGTTTAACGACACCGACGGCCAGGTGGCCGCCTCGATAAGCGTGGCCATGTCGCAGGGCTTGGAAAACGCCACCGTGCAGAGCGAGCAGATTGCCTTTAAGGACGTGTCCACCTCGCGCACCGTCACCTTCAGCTCGGTGAAGGGCATCAATCTGCCCGCCGGTCTCTACGATGTGACCTACGATGCCGAGGTGAGCGTGCCCACCGACTCCACTCCCGTCACGCGCCATATCAAGGCCTACTCGCCCTCGGTGCAGCTCACCCAGTCGAACTTCACATTCAAGCTCGACGCCTATGAGGACGCCGACAACAACGACTTCATAATCCAGGAGATTTTCTTCGCCGGCACGCTGCGCCCCTCGGGCAACCAGTATAACGGCGACGACTATGTGATGATCTACAACAACACCGACCACGTGCTCTATGCCGACGGCCTCTCGCTGGTGGAGTCGAAGTTCACCACCGTCAACAAATACGACTACACCCCCGACATCATGGCCCAGGCCATGACCGTCGACGCCATCTACACCATCCCGGGCAGCGGGCGCGAGCACCCCGTGCAGCCGGGCGAGAGCCTGCTGCTGTGCGACACGGGCATCGACCACCGCGTGGCCAACGAATACTCCTTCGACCTGAGCAACGCCGACTTTGAGTGGTACGACGTGTCCACGTCGCCCTCGCACATGGACATCGACGGCCCCGTGCCCAACCTCGACAAGTGGTACTGCTACACGCTGTCGTACTGGATTCTGCACAACCGCGGCTTCAAAACCTATGCCCTGGCGCGCATCCCCGTCGACAAGGACACCTACCTCAAGGACTACCTATACACCTACAGCTACACCATGGTGCTGCCCTCGGGCACATATCCCATGCAGCAGCAGGCCTACCGCCTGCCCAACTCATGGGTGGTCGACGCCGTCAACTGCTCGGTGGCCGCAAAATACGTGTGGAATGTAACCGCCCCGTCGCTCGACCGCGGCTGGACGCACTGCGGCACCATCGACAAGGACATGACGCGCTACTTCAAGAGCGTGCGCCGCAAACTGCTGTATGTGAAGGACGGCCGCGCCTATCTTAAGGACACCAACAACTCCACCGAAGACTTCAACACCGAGTGCGTGCCCAGCGTCATCGAGCAGCAGCACTCGGTGAAGGACATCGACGGCAGCAAGGCCACACAAATCACTTGGGATGGCGTTACGCCCAAGAAATAATCAAGAGCAAAAAAGAATTGAACAGCAAGATGACAATCACAATGCGAATGGCGGCCGCAGCGGCCCTGGCCGGTGCAGCCATTCAGGCCGGAGCCTCGACTGCCGCCGCCACCGACACCGCCTCGGTGCTGGGCCGCGTTGAGGCCGACGGCGTGTCGGCCATGAGCCTGGTCGAAGTGGCCTTCGCCAACCCGGCCATGATGCCCCTGCAGCGCGGCTACTCAATGAGCCGCGTGGAGGGCAGCTACTTCAGCCGCAGCGATGGCGGCGGCCGGGCCGTCGACCCGCAGCAGGGCTCGGGCTCACGCCACTGGGCTTTCGATGCCGACTCATATATGAAGTATAAAGGCAGCACCCTGTGGGGCGCTGCCAGCTACCGCAACGGCAAGGATCTGGACGTGCGCTGGAATGAGACTTCCGAGCTGCCGCTGGTCTATCCCTACCTGATGGCCGACTCCATAGGCGGCGACCTAAAGAAGGAAATCTACAGCTTCTCGGGCGGCTACGCCTCAAGCCGCGGCCCGCTTGGGTGGGGCGGGGCCATAGGCTACACCGCTGGCCTCTACTACCGCGCCGTCGATCCGCGGCCGCGCAATGTCACGGGCAACCTGCGCTTCTCGCTGGGCGGCACCTACCGCTTCGGCGGCTGCACGGCCGGCTTGATGCTGGGCTATGCCAAATACAAGCAGACCAACGAGGTGGACTTCTACAGCGAACTCGGCTCGCGCAGGCTGCTGCACCTCACCGGCCCCGTCAGCGACTACGGCCGCTTCGCCGGCGACGCCGCCGACACCTACTACAATGGCAACACGTTCTCCCTGGGGATCAACCTGGCCACGGCACGCGGCCTCATGCTCAGCGCCGAGGCTGTGCGCTACACCATCACCAATGTGCTCAGCAGCCTCAACAATCTGCCCATGGCGCGTGCGGTCCACAGCCAGCTGCGGGCCGAAGCCGCCTGGGTGGGACGGGGCGGCATGGGCGCAGTGGCCCGCCTGCTGGTGAGCCGTCGCAAGGGCACCGAAAATGTGTTTGGCGACGCCTCGGCAGCCGTATTCCCCAAGATAGCCGAGCGCGACAACTATTTCGAAAACCGCGTTGAGGCATCGCTGCGCGGCATGGCCACGTGGCGGCTGAGCCACGTGGTGCTGACTCTGACGCCAGCCGCTGGCTACAGTCACCGCAACCAGATTTATCGTGACCCGCGCAGCCGCGACATGGTCAACAGCCTTTGGGGCAGCGCCGAGGCGCGTGCCAGCGTGCGCACAGGCCGTGTGCTGCTCACCGCCAATGCCTCTGCCGCATATTGCGGCAATGTGGGCCACAACCTGCTGCTGGCCACTGCCCGCGACGAGCTGCAGCCGCTGTCGGCCCTTGTGGCAGCCCGCCACGCCGTGCAGGCTTCCGACTCGTGGACTGCAGCCGCCGGCCTGCGAGCCGATGTGGCCCTTGGCAAGGCCTACGCCCTGCGCCTGCGCGCACAGTGGCAGCGCACGGCCTACAAGGCCGATGCCCACACCAGCTGCGTCACGGTGGCGGCCGGTGTGGTGTTCTGAAAAAAATCAATTGAAAACAACAATAATAACAGAGAATGATCAAATCCACACTACTACGACGCATCTTCGCGCTTGTCCTCGCGGCCGGCGCTCTAAGCGCATGGGCCTACGAGCCCGTTCCGACCGACCCCGCCGTGCGCACGGGCACACTCGACAATGGTCTCACCTACTACGTGAGGCGCAACGCCTACCCCGAGCACCGCGCCGACTTCTTCATAGCCCAGCGCGTGGGCTCGGTGCAGGAGGACGACAGCCAGCGCGGTCTGGCCCACTTCCTCGAGCACATGTGCTTCAACGGCACCCGCCACTTCCCCGGCAACTCGCTCATCACCTATCTTGAGTCGATAGGCGTGAAGTTTGGCGCCAACCTTAATGCCTACACTTCCACCGACGAGACGGTGTATAACATCTGCAATGTGCCCACGGCCCGCCAGTCGTCGCTCGACTCCTGCTTTCTGGTGCTCAGCGACTGGGGCCACGGTCTGCTGCTCAAGGGCAGCGACATCGACGCCGAGCGTGGCGTAATAGAGGGCGAGTGGCGCATGCGCACCAGCGCGGCCAACCGCATGCTCGAGCGCGCCCTGCCGCAACTGTATCCCGGCAGCCTCTATGGCCAGCGTATGCCCATAGGTCTTATGAGCGTGGTCAAGAATTTCAAGTATAAGCAGCTGCGCGACTACTACAAAAAATGGTATCATCCGTCAAATCAAGCCATAATTGTGGTCGGCGACGTTGACCCAGACTATGCCGTTGGCAAAATCAAGGAACTGTTTGGCAACATAAAGAATCCCAAAAACGCAGTGCCTGTCACCCCCGTTGCCGTACCCGACAACGAGCAGCTCATAGTGTCGGTTGAGAGCGACGCCGAGCAGCCGCAGTCCATGGTGCGCCTGCTCTACAAGCACGCCGATCTGCCTGCCGCCGACGCCTCCACCACTCGCTTCTTCGAGAACGACTACCTTAACACTGTGGTGTCGGCCATGCTTGCCGAACGCCTCAAAGACCTCTCGCAAGAGCCGTCGTCGCCATTCACACGCGTTGTGGCACACGACCGCAACTATATGATTTCGAAGACGCGCCAGGCCTTCGAGGTGATAGCCTTTGCCAAGCCTGGCATGGAAGACAGCTGCGCCGCCGTTATGGCCCGCGAGGTGGCCCGCGCCGTGCGCTTCGGCTTCACCGACAGCGAGTATCGCCGCGCCCGCATCAACTATGAGTCGCAGGTCGACGCCCTCTACCGCGAGCGCGACAAGTATTCCAACACCCGCTATGCGCGCGACTTTGTGCGCGCCTTCCTCGACGGCGAGCCCATTCCTTCGATCGACGATTTCCGCACCATCGTCACCCGCGTCATCGATGGCGTCACGCTCAGCCAGGTCAACGCCCACTTCAATTCGCTCATTAGCCCCACCGAGCGCAATGTGGCTCTGGTGGCATTCTGCACAGCCGATGCCAAGGTCACGCCGCAGTCGCTTACCGCTGCCTTCCGCCGTGGCAAGGCAGCCCCCGTCACCGCCTACACCGACAGCGTGCGCCTTGGCCGCCTGCTCATGGCCGAGCCCGTGCCCGGACGCATCGTGGCCGAGGACTCAGTGCCACACTTTGGCGCCAAGGTGTGGACGCTGAGCAATGGCATAAAGGTGTATGTGAAGCCCACCACGTTTAAGGCCGACGAGGTGGTGATTGGAGCTGCCGCCCCTGGCGGCCTGTCGCTCAACTACAATGCCGCCGACGCGCCATCGCTCAAGGCCGTCAACAGCGTCATGTCGCTTTCAGCCTACGGCCAGTTCACTGGCAGCGAGCTCAAAAAGATGCTTGCCGGCAAGCGCGCCAGCGTGCGCACATTCATCAGCCGCACCGAGCAGGGGCTGCAGGGCTCGGCCTCGCCGCGCGACCTGTCCACGCTGTTCCAGCTCACCTACCTCAAACTCACCTCGCCCCGCAAAGACGTGAAGGCTTTCAACCAGTATCTGGAGCAGAACCGCGTGCGCCTGCAAAACCAAAAAGACCCAAAGTTTGAGTTCGCCGACTCCATCTTCTCCAACGTGTTTGCCCGCCATCCGCTGGGAGCCGAAAAGCTCTCGAAGCAGGAGATTGACCGGGTCGACTACGACAAAATCATGGCCGTGTACCGCGACCGCTTCAGCGACTGCGGCCAGATGGACTTCTACATAGTGGGCAACTTCAACACCGACACGCTGCGCGCCCTCGTTGAGAAGTACGTGGCCAGCCTGCCGTCGAAGGGCCGCATCGAGAGGCCTGCCGACATTGGCTACCGCCTGTTCAGCGCCGACAAGGAAAACTTCTGGCAGTCGAAAATGCAGACGCCGCAAAGCAAGGTGTACTTCTTCTGGACCAACGACTGCCCACTCACGCTGCGCAACCGACTGCTGGCAAAAATCACCGGCCAGGTGTTCAGCGCCATCTTCCTGAAGGAAATCCGCGAGGACCGCGGCTGGACATACCACATCGACACCCACTGCAGTGTGGTGGCCGACATGAATGGCAACGACCGCCCCGTCATTTTCATGCCGCTCAACGTCACCGTCACCGCCGGCAAGAGCGCCGAGACGCGCTCAATCATCACCAGCGAGGTGGCACGCGTGGCCCGCGACGGCGTCACTGCCGCGCAGCTCAATGCCGCCAAGCAGTATCTGCGCAAGGTGTATAAAGAAGACCTCGACGACAACACCTATTGGATGGTGATGCTCAAAGACCGCGACAAGTATGGCATCGACTTCAACACCAGCTATCTCAGCACCCTCGACAGCATCACACCTGCCGATGTGCGCGACTTTGTGAAACTGCTGCAAGGCGGCCACCGCCTCACCCTCACCATGGACCCCGCCAATTAAAGCGCGTTTTTCAGCAATACACATACTATAATGGCCGCGAAGCCACTGCCCGCACCCGCTGCGGCAGTGGCTTCGCCCCTTTTTGCACATCTCGTACAGCAAACGGCACATTACATACAAGCAAGGTTGCAAACCTCTTGCCATATGCTTTGGTCAGCATATATTTGCACCCGAAAAATATCAGATATTGTTATGAAAAAGATTAAGATTCAGAAAGCATTGATGGCGTCATTGATCATTTTGGCAGTTGTAGCGTCGATTTCCGCATACACCTGTCTCCCCGTTTCCTCTTTTTCTCACATCTTAATATTCTCAGCCGTCATCTATGGCATAGGCCTTGTCCTGTTTGTGGTGGAAATGATGATTTCAGCAAATTGGAGCAAGGCAAAGGAGCGCAAAAGAAGCCGCCTTGAAACTGAGGCCCAGCCCGTTGTTGCTCTCGAGTTGGAAAAGGTCAGCGGCAACTGGTATAAAAAAGAACTCGTCAAAAGGCGCCTTGTGAGGGAATACGTCGAAAGCCACTGGCACAGCCTCCCGGATAAAAACACCGACAACCTTACCAACTGGAGCCTGACTGTAATGCTTTGCAGCATCATACTCGCACTCCCTATCACGGCATTAATGGCAATAAAACTCGCATGGCTCCTAATCCTTCTCGTCCCCATGATTCCAATATGCCCCGCCAGCTTCAAAGCCGCCTTTCGTCACGCCTCCTACCCCCCCCTCAAACGCTAAGCATCCTTCAATCCCTCAACGTTCAACTTTAAAGGCTTAAAAACTGCTCAAGTTGCGGGGGTGGGGATTTTTAACTACATTTGCGCTAACTAATGAATTGATTTTGACATGCCATATTTTTCTGTGATAGTGCCGGTGTATAACCGGTGTGACGAGGTCGACGACCTGCTCAAGAGCCTGGCCGCGCAGTCGTGCAAGGACTTTGAGGTGATGATTGTGGAAGACGGCTCCACCGTGCCCTGCGGCGACGTGGTGAAGAAGTATGCCGGAGCCATAGATGTGCATTACCACTACAAGGCCAACGAGGGGCGCAGCATAGCGCGCAACTATGGCATAGAGCGTGCCAGCGGCGACTACTTCGTGTTTTTCGACAGCGACTGCGTGATCCCGCCCGACTACTTTGCCACGCTGCGCGATGCGCTGCGGCGGCACTATGTGCCCTGTTTCGGCGGGCCCGACGCGGCCAGCAGCGACTTCACCCTGGTGCAGAAGGCCATCAGCTTCTCGATGACGGCGTTCCTCACCACGGGCGGCATACGCGGCGGCAAGGTGCAGCTCGAGAAGTTTGTGCCGCGGTCGTTCAACATGGGCTATTCGCGCCAGGTATGGGAAAAGGTGGGCGGCTTCCGCGAGATGTTCAGCGAAGACATCGACATGAGCACGCGCATCCGCAAGGCCGGCTTCGAAATCAGCCTCATCCGCGAGGCCTTCGTCTACCACAAGCGGCGCACCAGCCTCAGCAAGTTCGCCCGCCAGACCTACGTGTTCGGCATGTCGCGCATCACCCTTAAACTGCTCTACCCCGATTCGCTGAAGCTGGTGCACTGCCTGCCCGCGGTGTTTGTGCTGGGATGCGTGGCGCTGGTGCTGCTGTCGGTGCTGTGGCATTGGTGGGCCATACTGCCGCTGGCACTGTATGTGGCCTTGCTGTGGATTAGCGCGCTGTGCAGCACGCGCAGCCTCCTGATCTCGCTGCTGGCCATCGTCACCAGCTTTGTGCAGCTGGGGGCCTACGGCGTGGGCTTCATCCAGGCGTTCACGTGGAAGATATTGCTGCGCCACGGGCGCGACATCGAGCAGGAAATAGCCATGCGCAAGGGCAAGTAGAGGGGCAGCTATGGAGCAACATCACTACACCGACAGTCTTGTGGCCGAGAAGCCTGCCACCGACGAGTGCAAGTCGCTTAAGACCACCGTGGCCACCGAAGACCGCCCGCGCGAGAAGGCCATGGCCAACGGCCTGGCGTCGCTCACCAACGCCGAGCTGCTTGCCGCCCTCATAGGCACGGGCACGCGCGGCTGGTCGGTGGTGGACCTGTGCCAGCGCATAATGAACTTGGCCGACAACCGCATCTACAACCTTGTGAAGATGTCGGTGGGCGACATACGCCGCTTCCCCGGCATCGGCATGGTCAAGGCCATTCAAATCGGTGCAGCCCTTGAACTGGCCAAGCGATATCAGCGCGAAAACTATGTTAAGGACGAGCAGATACGCTCAAGCGAAGACGCATACCACTATCTGCGCTCCAGCATGGAGGCGCTCGACCACGAGGAGATGCGCATGCTCATTCTCAGCCGCTCGAAGCGCGTCACGGGGCAGGTGCTGATTAGCACGGGCGGCACCTCGTCGACCGTGGCCGACATCAAACTGATTCTGCGCCGTGCCCTCGAGCGGCAGGCCGACGGCATACTGCTGGCACACAACCACCCAAGCAACAACCCCAGTCCCAGTGCGGCCGACGACAACCTTACCCGCCGCCTGGCCGAAGGCTGCCGGGCGGTGGAAATCGAGCTCGTGGACCACTTGGTGGTGTGCCGCCAAGGCTACTACAGCTATGTGGAGCACGGCAAACTGTGACTCCGCGCCGCATAGACACTAAACAATCACAACATTAAAAAATGACAGTGAAGAAAACACTTCTGTGCGCCTTGGCCGCGGCTGCCGTGAGCGTCCCCGCCAATGTGTCCGCCCAAGATGCCACTGGCGACGGCAGCGGCCCGACCGCCGGTGAGGCTGCCGTGCGCACAAGCTACACCCTCGACAACTGCATGCAGTTTGCCCCCGCCGCCGCTGTGCTTGCCCTCGACCTGACGAGTGTGAAAAACGAATACAGCCTGCGCCACCGCATGGCCATGCGCGCCGTGTCGGCGCTGCTCACCGTGGGCGTGAGCAAGGGGCTTAAAAGCGCGGTGAGCGAGCGCCGCCCTGATGGCTCCGACCGCCGCGCCTTCCCCTCGGGCCATGCTGCCATAGCCTTTATGGGGGCCGAGATGCTGTGGCAGGAGCACCGGCACGCCAGCCCGTGGATATGGGCCGGCGGATATGCCGTGGCCACCGCCACAGCCGTGCTGCGCGTGCACCACAAGCGCCACTATGCCCACGATGTGATAGCTGGCGCCGCCATTGGCGTGGGCTGCACCAAACTGGTCTACTGGCTCTACCCTAAAGTGGTGCGCGGGGCGCGCTCGGCATCGGGCGGGGCCACTATCACCGCAGTGCCGTTCTACGACGGCCACGCGGCCGGCTGCTCGGCCATGCTCACGTTCTGAATGGCCCCATTACAGAAATTTATCGGTAATTTTACACGCTATTTTTTTGATAACCCCAACAGTTGCAGTATCTTTGCACCCGGATAATCAAGAAAGGTGCCAAAATGGCAACCCAGCCTGTGCTGGCACGCTTTTTGGCTACACTATAAGACGGAAATAGATTTACTAATAAAAATAAATTATAACGAAAATGGTAAGTTATAAAGATCTGGGTCTTGTCAACACCCGCGAGATGTTTGCCAAGGCAATCAAAGGAGGATATGCAATCCCTGCATTCAACTTCAACAACATGGAGCAGCTTCAGGCCATCATCAAGGCTTGCGCTGACACTAAGTCACCCGTAATTCTTCAAGTTTCTAAGGGCGCACGCAACTACGCCAACCAGACCCTGCTTCGCTACATGGCACAGGGCGCTGTGGAATATGCCAAGGAACTGGGCTGGAAGCATCCGCAAATCTGCCTCCACCTCGACCACGGCGACAGCTTCGAGCTGTGCAAGAGCTGCGTTGACTTTGGCTTCTCATCGGTGATGATCGATGGCTCTTCGCTCCCCTATGAGGAGAACATCGCCCTCACCAAGAAGGTGGTTGACTACGCACACCAGTTCGACGTTACCGTTGAGGGTGAGCTTGGCGTGCTGGCCGGTGTGGAAGACGAGGTTTCGGCCGAGGAGTCGCACTACACACAGCCCAGCGAGGTTATCGACTTCACTAAGCGCACCGGCGTTGACTCGCTTGCAATCTCTATCGGCACCAGCCACGGCGCCTACAAGTTCAAGCCCGAGCAGTGCACACGCGACCCGAAGACTGGCCGCCTCGTGCCGCCGCCACTGGCATTCGACATCCTCGACGAGATCATGGAGAAGCTGCCCGGATTCCCCATCGTGCTCCACGGCTCTTCTTCAGTTCCGCAAGAATACGTTGACATGATCAACCAATACGGCGGCAAGCTGCCCGACGCAGTTGGCATCCCCGAAGAGCAGCTGCGCAAGGCAGCCAAGAGCGCCGTTTGCAAAATCAACATCGACTCCGACTCGCGTCTGGCCTTCACCGCAGCAGTGCGCAAGGTGTTCCACGACAAGCCGGGTGAATTCGACCCCCGCAAATATTGCGGTCCCGCCCGCGACCTTATGGAGCAGATGTACAAGCACAAAATCATCAACGTGCTTGGCAGCGACGGCAAGGCAGCCGATTGATAGCCACCATCGCGCCGCCACTGTGGCGGCATGACGCATAACCACAATTCCCGAAGCCTCAATTGAAGTTTCGGGAATTTTTTTGTTTGCAGGTGAAGCATCCCTAAGTGATAATAAACATAATACCAGTAAATTAGCTGTAGGGACGCGGCATGCCGCGTCCGATGGGCGTAGCCCCCACACAGCCGCTCGGGATCGGTACATTTCGACATAAAGCCACACAGTGGCGGCGGCGTGGTTTTCGGCAGAAAGGCATAAAGACATGTTTTTATCACTGCGTTTAGGGCAACGGAACGGAGTGTCTCCCACAGATTACACAGATGTGCACAGATTTTTTTCGACATTAAGGACGCTTGCGCTCGGCAGGCGGGAATGGTGCTTTTGGGGGGTGGTGGATGGGCTACGCCCGTCGGATGCGACATGCCGCGTCCCTACAGCTAATTTGCTTTTATTAAGTGATTTACGTAATTAGCGTTAGCGTCGATTAATTAAGGTGTAAAAAAAGGGCTTTGCCATGTGTGGCAAAGCCCTTTTGGTGTATTGTGGATTTGTTATGTTACTGCTCGATTTCGATGAGCGGAGTGTCGGCCAGCACCGCATCGCCTTCAGCCACCAGCACCTGGCGCACCACGCCAGTGTAGTTGCTGGTGATGGCGTTTTCCATCTTCATGGCCTCAAGAGTGACAACTGTGTCGCCCGTCACCACCTTGTCGCCTGGCTTTACGAGTATCGACACCACGCGTCCGGGCAGCGGCGAGTCAACGGTGTAGCCCGTGATTGGCAGCTTGGCAGCGGCTGCAGGAGCCTGTGCAGCGGCTGGTGCCGCCTGCTGCTGAGGCAGAATCTGAGGTTCGGGCTTGGAGTCAACGATTTCTATAATGTGGGCTCCGGCCAGCACCGCATCCCCCTCGGCCACTAGCACCTGGCGCACATATCCGTCGCAGTCGGCCTCAATGCTGTTCTCCATCTTCATGGCCTCCAGAGATGCCACTGTGTCGCCCTTCTTCACGCGGTCGCCGGCCTTCACATTGATGGCGGTCACGCGTCCAGGCAGTGGCGAGTCGACGGTGTATCCCGTGATGGGCTGCTTGGCCGCTGGGGCAGCTGCAACTGGAGCGGCTGCGGGTGCGGCGGCCTGCTGCGACTGGGCCTGAGGCTCTGGCTTGGTGTCGCTGATTTCGATGATGTGGGCTCCGGCCAGCACCGAGTCGCCCTCGGCCACCAGCACCTGGCGCACATATCCGTCGCAGTCGGCCTCAATGCTGTTCTCCATCTTCATGGCCTCCAGCGATGCCACCACGTCGCCCTTCTTTACGCGGTCGCCGGCCTTCACATTGATGGCGGTCACGCGTCCGGGCAGCGGCGAGTCGACGGTGTAGCCAGTCACTGCCTGCTTGGCTGCTGCGGTTGCGGTGGTCTGTGCGGCAACTTTGCCGCCGTTCTTGGCTGTATACTCCTTCACCTTTTCATTTTTGAGGAATGTTTTGGCCACCATTGGGAACAGCTCGAGCAGCAGCACCTCCTTCTCGTTGGAGGCAAGTTTCACGCCGCCAGCCTCGGGCAGCGTGGGGTTGGGCTGCATCTTATATTTAGATGTGTCGTAGGGAGTCTCCTCGCGCACGCCGCATATCTTCATGCGGAAGTCGGGGTCAATCTCCACCGGTGTGTGGCCGTACTCGCCCTTCACAAGACCCACAAACTGCGAACTCTTGTTGGTGTACGGCTCGCGGCCTGCACGCTCGTCGATGGCGCAGTTCACTGCCTGGGCGCCCACGATTTGCGACGTGGGTGTCACCAGCGGCGGCAGTCCCGCAGCCAGGCGCACGGGCGGAATCAGCTCCATGGCGCGCGGCAATATCTCCTCGGCGCCGAGCTGCTTGAGCTGGGCCACCATGTTGCTGTACATGCCGCCCGGAATCTCGGCCTTCTTCACATTCTCGTTGGGGGCTGGGAAGCCGAAGTATGCCTCTATCTGCTGGCTTGCGCTGAGCAGCGTGTCGAAGTCGTCGCTCTTAGCGGCCTCGACTGCGGTGTCGAAGAGACTCTCAACGCTGGCGGACAGCTCGTCGGTGAGCGGATTGAAGGATTTTGGCTCGGGCTTTTCCTTGCCAAACACCGACAACTCAAGCTCTTTGCGAATCGAGCGCAGCTCCACATTGATTTTCGCCACCGCCTCCATGTTCACGCCCAGGTCGATGCCCAGCTTCTTGCAGAACACATACACCAGCTCCAGTGCCGGCGCGCCTGTGCCGCCGGCAAACCACCAGCAGTTGGTGTCCACAATGTCGACGCCTGCCACAATGGCGGCAAACACCGATGCCAGGCCGTAGCCCGGGGTGCAGTGGGTGTGGAAGTCGAGCGGCAAATTGATGTGCAGCTTAAACAGCTTCACCAGCGCGCTCACGCGTTGCGGCGGTATCAGGCCCGACATGTCCTTGATGGTGATCATGTCGCAGCCCAGCGCGGCCATCTGCTGCGCCTTGTCGAGGAAATACTCGTCGGTGAACACCGGCGCAGGATTTTTCTTTCCCTTGAGCCTGTCGAGCAGCGACAGCTTGGGATATTTGGGGTCGACGGTGTAGCACACCGCGCAGTCGGCAATGCCGCCATACTGCTTCACATATTTCACAGTCGACTTCACATTGTCCACATCGTTGAGCGCGTCGAAAATGCGCATAATGCCCAGGCCGCTCTCAATAGCGTTGCGGCTGAAGCCGTCGATGATCTCGTCGGTGTAGGGTGAATAGCCAAACAGGTTGCGGCCGCGCGACAAAGCGGTGAGCTTCGACACGCTGCCAATGGCCTTGTGTATGCTTTCAAGTCGTGTCCATGGATTTTCGCCCAGATAGCGCATCACCGAGTCGGGAACCGCTCCGCCCCACACTTCCATTGCATAGAATCCCGCATCTTTGTAGTATGGAAGGCACCGGTCAATTTGCTGTTGCGTCATGCGTGTGGCAAACGATGATTGCTGCCCGTCGCGTAAGGTTAAGTCACGAATTTTTAACGATTTAGCCATAGTAAAAATATTTAATCTAAAAAAACTTTTCCTTTTTCAAGGTGGCGGTTGCGCCTTTCCCCATAGTTTAGCGCAGCCACACTTGCAGCCTTGTTCCTCTGAATAAGCCTGCTGCACGCCAGCGGCAGCCACATTGGCAACTGCGCACACCGGCATACTCTGCAAATATAACGATTTGCCCCGAAATAATAATTAACACTCCGTTAAATTTCTCATACAGGGCAAGAAAAAACACTCACACACTTCGCACTTCATTTGGGCCGCCGCGCCTCATATCTGCGCGAAAACGGTAAAAAGGCTGTGCCTTTTGTGACACAGCCTCGTAAAGACTATTAGAGCTTTTCACCATTTTAACGCTTAACCTGCACCTTTTGGCCGCGGTGAATATATATGCCAGTGGTCAGGTTGTCGGGGTCCACTTTCTGCCCCATCAGGTTGTAGTAGCTGTTGTCAGCGCTTTGTGTGGCATCGCTTTCAACGCTTTCAACCCCCGTTTGCGGCTCGTCGATGCCAAAGTCTGGGCAGAGCTTTGACTTTAGCATCACCTTGCCATTCAGTGTCATTTTATAGAACAAGGCTTTTGGCAATCCGGTCAATCCGATTTCATCCATGCTTATGGGGTATGCTTGCGGACTTAAAAACAGGAAAGCTCTATTTGTTGATATGTCGGTGCTTTTCGACAATTCCACCACACCGATGCCTTCAATTATGTGAATGTCGCTGCTGCGCTCGTCGATTTGAATCAGATTTCCATCAACGTTGCGATATCTGTAGTCCAGCTTTATCCCTTTCCGCATTGCCCCGTCTATCTCAAACGTCTCATCCTTGTCTTTCACAAGCTCAAGGTTCATGGCGGGGTCGTGTGTCTTGGAATATGGCATGTCGAGCACGCTTTCAATGTTGTTGAAGTCATATATCATCCATTCGAAGAAATCGCCATCCCTAATCCAGCTGCCAGACCCGAACGCATAGTTTTTGAAAAACAGCTCGATGTCGTACTGATATATGGCATATACACGCTTGTCCTCTTCACGTAGTAGGGCTATCAGGAAGCGCGTTCGGCCACCATACAGCTTGCGGTCGGTCTCTGTGGTCAGGTGCATATATTTGTCATAAAACTTAAGCCAGCATTTCTTGTAAGTTTTTCCATTAACCACTGAGTCACCCTCAAGGCTTATGGTGAATGGAAAACTGATGTCCTTCATGGGGTCGTCAAATGACCTGAAGTAGTATTTAGTGCTGTAGTATTCCCACTTAGCCCCTTCTTGCACAAGTGGCACATACTTGTATTCAGCGCCAGTGGCCATGCTGCAGCAAAGCAGAATTGCCGCCGATGCCAATAATGATTTGAATGCTTTCATAACGCGGTTGTTTTTTATAGTTTAACGATTTGTTTATTGGATATCACGTTGCCGTCAACAATCAGGCTCACAAAATATCTTCCTGCTGGGCAAAGTTCCTTTGACCGCAAAAACGGGTGCTGGACCATCGCCATCATAGCTCTTTGGTACATAATAGTATGTGCAATTATGCGTCCATGTCATAAGAGGCTCTTCATTTGCAAACACAAGCCACTTGTCTTGTGAGGAGACCAGCCATTTTTGTTGGCTGGCCAGAGCCTCGTCCACGGGGCAATAGCTCTCGTTGATGTAGTTGGTCACTGTGCCGATGTAGAAGTTTGCTGTGTCGGCGGTTGTCATAGCTCGTTGACTCTTGACCAGCTGCAGTGCAGCGGCTTCGTCAACAGTTTTTTGTGCGGCAAATCCCGATAATACCGAGCATGCCATTAGAAGTGCTAATGAGTGCTTCATTTAAACATTCGTTAGAGTTAATTAGACGGGAAACGCTTATTAAACAAAAATTGCTGGCTTGCAAAGTGCTAAAAAGTTAGTTTGCTTCGTCCTTGCGCCAAAAATAATCAGTTAATTAAACATATGCAAACTTTTTTAGAAAAAAATAATTAAAAATCATGGCCGTATTAAAAATGTAAAACGATGTTGTGGAGAACCCATTTCGGCTTTCTGAAAAAATTGTCCTTTATTAGCCATGGTCAGAAAATTGTGCGAGTGCTGGTGTGCGGTTGCAGAATAGAGGTTTTTTGTCTAATTTTGTAAAATTACTCACAATAAGCTAACTATCTTAACGCGATATGAATACAACTGCAAGACGAGTGGCAGCCTTTGCGCTGCTTGCGGTGGCGGTGGCCGCCGCATGGGCCGCCGTGCCGGCGGGATACTACGCCTCGCTCAACGGCAAGAGCGGTCAGGCACTGAAAAATGCCGTGCATGAGCTCACGGCTAAGCACACGGTGCTCAACTACAACAGCCTGTGGGACTACTTCCCCAGCACCGACTGCTATCCTGATGACCGCGGCCGTGTGTGGGACATGTACAGCGACAACAACTACCGCTTCCGCGGCACAAGCCCTGTGGGCGGCATGAACAAGGAGCACTCGTTCCCCAAAAGCTGGTGGGGCGGCACACAGGTCGATGCCTACACCGACCTCAACCACCTTTACCCCTCCGACGGCCCGGCCAACATGGCCAAGAGCAACTGGCCGCTGGGCGAGGTGCAGCAGGCTTCGTTCAACAACGGTGTGAGCCTCATCGGCACGCCTGTCACTGGGCAGGGCGGCGGCGCCGGCACGGTGTTTGAGCCCGACGACCGCTACAAGGGCGACTTTGCCCGCACCTACTTCTACATGGCAACCTGCTATCAGGACTACAAGTGGAAATACACCTACATGGTGAACAACAGCGACTGGCGCACCCTTAACCAGTGGGCAGTGAACCTGCTGCTGAAGTGGGCGCGACAAGACCCTGTGAGCGACAAGGAGAAGGACCGCAACGATGCCGTGTATCGCGTGCAGAACAACCGCAACCCTTTTATCGATAATCCCGAGCTGATTGAATACATCTGGGGCGACAAGGCCGGACAGGTGTTTAACACCGATGGCGGCGACACACCCGGCGGCGATCCCGAGCTCATCACGCCCACGCAGGGCACTGTGCTCAACTTCGGCGATGTAGCCATAGGCCGCAGTGCCAGCATGGTGCTGTATGTGAAGGGCATGAACCTCACCAACAGCCTCAGCCTGCAACTCTACCGCTCGGACTACCGCATGTTTTCAATCCCAGTGTCGTCGGTCGACCGCTCGGCGGCCATGACTGCCGACGGCTACCCGCTCACCGTCACCTACACCCCCACGGCCGTAGGCTCGCACAAGGCCAAGCTGCTGCTCAGCGACGGCGGCCTGGTGGGCAGCGTGGGTGTGGAGCTGGAGGCACGCTGCCTGCCAGTGCCATCGCTGAGCAGCGTCACAGCGCTGCCGGCGCAGGAGGTTACCGACTCAAGCTTTGTGGCCACGTGGACGGCGAGCTCCGACACCATCGACTACTATGTGGTGACGCGCACCATCTACGACCAGAGCGGCAATGTGGTGAGTCGCGACCAGGTGAATACCGACGAAACATCGTATCGCTTCAACGACCGCCGGCCCGGCCAGACGCACACCTACTCGGTGGCCGCATCGCGCCTGGGCTACACCTCGGCCGAGAGCAATGTGGTGACCGTCGACGCCAGCGGCGTGAGTGGCGTTGAGGCCGACCGTCCGGTGGCATTCATCGCCACCCGAGGCGGAGTGCTGGTGAAGTGCGGCGAGCCGCTGACGGGTGTGCGCATCTACTCGCCCAGCGGCGTGCTGGTGAAGGGCATTGAGCGGCTGTGCAGCGACGACTACCTGACGCTGCCCATGGGCGTGTATGTGTTCACCGCAGCCAATTCCACCCGCCCCGTGAAGCTGATAATAAGGTGAGAATGATGGAGTTTGACTATCTGAGCAACGTCGACTTCTCTGCCACGGTGTGCGATGCGAGTGGGGTGGTGGTGTATCAGAACGCAGCCTCGCGCCGTGCCGACGGCGACGCAGTGGGGCGCAATCTCTTTGGCTGCCACGGCGAGCGTTCGCAGGCCATAATCCGCGCCATGCTGGCCACAGGCCGCAGCCGAACCTACGAAATCATCACCCACGGCCGTCGCAAGCTGGTGCACCACACCCCGTGGCGCCGGCAGCCGGGCGGCGAGGTGGCGGGGCTGGTTGAACTGGTGATACCCATGCCCGACGAGCACCCCACGTTTGACCGCGACGCGCAAGCGCATGACGACAAGCACTGATTTTTGTATAAATCAGGCTGCACCTCGGCAAAGCTCAAGAAAATGTGCGAGCACATTTCTTGGCATTGCGCTCGGTTTGCACTAATTTTGCACAGTAATTCACATTGGTTTAACTGCTAAAAACTTACAACTACGACTGGCATGACTAAATGGCGCGTCGACGACAGCGCCGAACTATATAACATTCACGGCTGGGGACTGCAATATTTCTCGGTCAATGAAAAGGGGCACATCACCGTTACCCCCAAGCGCGACTGCGTGGGGGTTGACTTGGTGGAGGTTATGGACGAGCTGCGCACGCGCAACATCACTGCGCCTATTCTGCTGCGCTTCCCCGACATTCTCGACAACCGCATCGAAAAAATCTCGAGCTGCTTCAAGCGCGCCGCCGAGGAATATGAGTATGCGGCGCAGAATTTCATCATCTATCCCATCAAGGTGAACCAGACGCGGCAGGTGGTGGAGGAAATCGTGAGCCACGGCAAGAAGTTCAACATAGGTCTTGAGGCCGGCTCCAAGCCCGAGCTGCACGCCGTGCTGGCCATCAACATGGCCGACTTCAGCGACAACTCGCTGATAATTTGCAACGGCTACAAGGACGAAAGCTATGTGGAACTGGCGCTGCTTGCCCAGAAGATGGGCCGGCGCATATTCCTGGTGGTGGAGAAGCTCAACGAGCTGCAGCTCATAGCCCGCGTGGCCAGGCGCCTCAACATGCGCCCCAACGTGGGCATGCGCATCAAGCTCTCGAGCAGCGGCAGCGGCAAGTGGGAGGAAAGCGGCGGCGACCGCAGCAAGTTCGGACTCAACACCAGTGAGCTGTTTGCCGCGCTCGACTTCCTGCGCACCAACGACATGGCCGACTGCCTCAAGCTCATCCACTTCCACATAGGCAGCCAAATCACCAAAATCCGCCGCATCAAGAATGCCCTGCGTGAAGCATCGCAATTCTACGTGCAGCTCACCAAACTGGGCTTCGGCATCGACTTCATCGACATTGGCGGCGGCCTGGGCGTTGACTACGACGGCACGCGCTCCAGCGCCAGCGAAAACAGCATGAACTACTCCATTCAGGAGTATGTCAACGACGCCGTCTACACCTTTGTGGACGTGTGCAACAAAAACGGCCTCAAGCACCCCAACATCATCACCGAGAGCGGACGCTCGCTCACTGCCCACCACTCGATTCTGGTGGCCGAGACGCTCGAAACCACCTCGCTGCCCAAGTGGGACGAGGAGCGCGACAAGGTGGCCGACGACGACAACGAGCTGGTGAAGGACCTCTATGAGATTTGGGACAAAATAAACCAGGTGCGCCTGCTCGAGGACTGGCACGATGCACTGCAGATACGCGAAGAGGCCCTCGACCGCTTCAGCCTGGGCCTCATCGACCTGCGCACGCGCGCCATGGTGGAGAAACTCTTCTGGTCGGTGGCGCGCGAGGTGCACCTCATCTCCAGTGAAATGAAGCACATGCCCGAGGAACTCCGCGGCGTGGCCAAGATGCTGCCGGAAAAATACTTCTGCAACTTCTCGCTGTTCCAGTCGCTGCCCGACAGCTGGGCCATCGACCAAGTGTTCCCCGTCGTGCCGCTCGACCGCCTAAACGAGCGCCCCGACCGCATGGCCACCCTGCAAGACATCACCTGCGACAGCGACGGCAAGATATCCAACTTCATCTCGCCCCAGGGCGTGGCCCACGCCCTGCCGGTGCACTCACTGCGCCCGGGCGAGCACTACTATCTGGGCGTGTTCCTCGTGGGCGCCTACCAGGAGATATTGGGCGACATGCACAACCTGTTTGGCGACACCAACGCCGTGCACATCAACGTGTATAAGGACCACTACCGCATCGATCAGGTGATCGACGGCGAAACGGTGGCCGAGGTGCTCGACTATGTGCAATACAGCCCCAAGCAGCTGGTGCGCAATGTGGAGTCGTGGGTCACCGAGTCGATACGCACGGGCAAAATCACCAGCGACGAGGGCAACGAGTTCATACGCAACTACCGCTCGGGCCTCTACGGCTACACCTATCTGGAAACCAACTGACCCCCAAGGCCTATGAGATATTTCATGAGGCTCGCCTACTGCGGAGCCAACTACCACGGCTGGCAGGTGCAGCCACACGACTGCTCGGTGCAGCAAACCCTCGAGCAGGCACTGGCCATGGTGATGCGCGCGCCCACGCCTGTCACCGGTGCCGGCCGCACCGACACCGGCGTGAACGCGGCCATGATGATAGCCCACTTCGACACCGCCGCGCCCATTGCCGACTGCCGCAAGCTGGCGCACAGCCTCAACGGCATACTGCCGCGCGACATAGCCGTATACTCGATATTCCCAGTGGCGCCCGACGCGCACGCACGCTTCGACGCCACCAGCCGCACCTACAAGTATTTTGCCCACACATGCAAGTCGCCATTCCTGCACGACCGCAGCTGGCGCTGCCGCCCCGACCTCGACTTTGAACTGATGAACGAGGCCGCAGCCCGCCTGCTTGGCTACACCGACTTCACCTCGTTCAGCAAGCTGCACACCGACGTGGCCACCAACAACTGCCGCGTCACACACGCGCAGTGGACCCCCGAGCCCGACGGCCAGTGGGTGTTCACCATCACCGCCGACCGCTTTCTGCGCAACATGGTGCGCGCCATTGTGGGCACGCTCACCCTGGTGGGCTACCACAAGATAGGCGTCGACGAATTTTGCCGCATCATCGAGAGCCAGGACCGCTGCAAGGCCGGCACCTCGATGCCAGGGCACGCCCTGTATCTGTGGAGCATCACCTATCCCTATCCAATCGAGTGACTCTGAAAAAATGACTGCAACACCACCTGCCGCCAAGCGCAACACCAGCATCAGCATCTGCAAGGGCCTGGCTATCATCCTCATGGTGATGGGCCACACCGAGGGCCCACACCTGCTGGTCAACTTCATCTACCTGTTCCACATGCCGCTGTTCTTCATCACGGCGGGCTACTTCTTCGGCAAGCGCCACGCCGCCCAGCCGTGGCAGTTTTGCGTCAAGCGCGTCAAGGGCCTGTACGTGCCATTTGTGAAGTGGAGCGTGTTCTTCCTCATCCTGCACAACCTGCTGTTCAAGGTGGGCATCCTCAACGAGCAGTACGGCAACTGGAACGGAGGCGTCACCCACCCCTACACGCTGCACGACATGCTGCAGCGGCTGGTGACAATAGTCACAGGCATGGGCGGCTACGACGAGTTTCTGGCCGGGGCCTTCTGGTTTTTCCGCGCACTGCTGGTGGTGAGCATAGTGTTCCTCATCCTCTACCGCACCCTCGACGGCCGCCGCCGGTGGCTCACCACCGATGCCACACTGGGCGTCATCGCCGCAGGCGCGCTGGCCTTCGCCCTCGTGAAAATCGAGTTCGGACTTAAAATCACCACCCTGGTGCAGGGCGGCATCAGAGAGTGCTGGGGCATGTTCTTCTTCGCCTTCGGCGTGTTCTACCGCCGCCACGAAGGGCGATTCAGGCAGCACTGGGCACTCACCGCCGTCTACGCCGCGCTGCTCCTTGGCGGGTCGGCCCTTAGCCTGCACGGCATGAACCTCACCCCAAAGCCCTACGACGTGGCCACGCTGCCCGTGACCGGCATCATAGGCTTCCTCATGACCCACCACATAGCCACCGTCATCGACCGCCACCCGGGCCGTCTGCGCAGCCTGCTGTGCTATTGCGGCGACAACACCCTCTACGTGTTTGTGTTCCACATATGCGCCTTCAAGGTGGTCACCGCCCTCAAAATCATGGCCTACGGCCTCGACTGGCACCAGATGGGCACCCACATGGTGGTCCACCTCAACTCCGACACCGACGGCTTCTTCCTGCTCTACACCCTGGCCGGCACCGCCCTGCCGCTGCTGTGCCACCGCCTCTACCGCCGCCTCACCGCCAGCCGTTAGGCATCTGTGCCGCCGCTTTCCCCGCTTTGTTTACAATATTTTTGGGGGCACAGGGGGTGAAATGGCGCAAAAAGTAGTAAATTTGCTACTTAATAGACAACTGCGGCTATATGGACTTCAGAACTACAATTAAAACCTCGGACAATCAGGGCATTATGCACCACAGCGATGCCGTGATGCTCATTGGCTCGTGCTTCAGCGACAATATTGGGGCCAAACTGGCTGGCGCCATGATGAATGTCGACATCAACCCGTTTGGCACCATCTACAATCCCATGAGCATCGCTGCCTCGGTCGACCGCATCATCAGCGGCGAGCCCATAGCCGGCGTCGACCTGTTCTCGGCCAACGGGGTGTGGAACAGCTACTGCTTCCACTCGCGCTTCTCCATGCCCGACAAAGGCATGGCGCTTGAGCGCATGAACCAGCGCATAGCCGCTGCCCATAGCCACCTCAGGCAGTGCCAGACTCTGGTGCTGACGCTGGGCACGGCCATCGTCTACCGGCTGAAGTCCACCGGTCAGGTGGTGAGCAACTGCCACAAGGTGCCGCAGCACGAGTTCACTCGCAAAATGGAGAGCGTCGAGGCCATCACCGGGGTGCTCGCGTCCACTGTGCAGCGGCTGCATGAGTTCAACCCTGCGCTGCGCGTGATTTTCACAGTGAGCCCCATACGCCACATAGCCGACGGGCTGGCGGCCAACTCGCTCAGTAAGGCCACCCTGCGCGTGGCGGTGGCCAATGTGTGCCGCCAGGCCAAGCTGTGCGGCTATTTCCCGGCCTACGAGATTATGAACGACGACCTGCGCGACTACCGCTTCTATGCCGCCGACATGGTGCATCCCAGCGAAGTGGCTGTGGAATATATTTGGCAGGCGTTTCAGGCCACGTATTTCGACGACGCCTCGGCGCAGGCCATAGCGCGCTGCGAGCGTGTGGCACGGCGCCTGCGCCACCGCCCCATGAGCGCCAACCGCGAGGTGGTGGAGCGCTTCAACGCCGACACGCGCAGCGTGGTGCGCAACCTGGTGAGGGAATACCCCTACATCGAGGCCAACCGCGAGGTGCAAAACTGCCTGATGCAGGAGTAGTAAAGTGTGGAAAGTGCGCCCCACTAGGCAAACAAAGAGATAAACAACACTGAGATAATGCATTCAAAAGATTGCTGTTATGAAATATACAATTAAAGAAATCGCTTCGATTCTGGGCACCGACAATGCGTCGCTTAAGCTGCCCGAGGCCTCTGTGAGCCAGCTGCTCACCGACTCGCGCTCGCTCATATGCCCCGAAGAAACACTGTTTTTTGCAATCAAGACCAAAAACAACGATGGTCACCACTACATAGCGCAGCTCTATGAGCAGGGCGTGCGCAACTTCGTTGTCGACTCGCCCAGCGCGGTGCCGGCCTCGCTGAGGCGTGACGCCAACTTCATCACCGTGCCCGACACCCTCGAGGCGCTGCAGGCCATTGCCACCTTCCACCGCCGCCGCTTCCGCAACATCCCCGTGATTGGCATCACCGGCAGCCGCGGCAAGACCACGGTGAAGGAGTGGCTCTACCAGCTGCTCAACGCCGACTATCACATAGTGCGCTCGCCGCGCAGCTACAATTCGCAGATTGGCGTGCCGCTGAGCCTGTGGGACATCGACGACAACACCGACCTCGCCATCATCGAGGCCGGCATCTCCACCACCGGCGAGATGGCCAACCTGCAGGCCATGATACGGCCCACCATAGGCGTCATCACCAACATTGGCGATGAGCACAACGAAGGCTTCGCGTCGATGGCCGAGAAAGCGCAGGAAAAGGCGAAGATACTCACCAGCTGCGAGTGCATTGTGTATTGCGCCGACGACCCCTTGGTCACCGCCACCATCAAGCCGCTGCTCGATGTGGACGTGGCCCAGGAGATAGCCTGGTCGCGCACCGACCCCACGCGCACGCTCTACATTAAAAGCACCGCCGCCACTGCCGACGGAGCCACTGTGGTTGACTACTGTTACAGTGGTGTGCCCCACAGGCTCACGGTGCCATTCACCAGCGGCCGCGACATTGAGAACGCCATTTGCTGCCTGGCGGTGATGCTCTACCTCAATGTCAAGCCCGAGACCATTGCCCAGCGCATGGCGCGGCTCACACCCGTGGGCACGAGGCTCAATGTGATAGGCGGCGTGAACAACTGCACCGTGATTGTCGACGGCTACACCAGCGACTACTATTCGCTCACGCCCGCCACCGACTTCCTTACGCGCCGCTCCAACCCCAGCCAGAGCATCACTGTGATTCTGAGCGACCTCATGACCGAGACCTTCAGCGACGATGAACTATACATACGCGTCAGCGAGCTGCTTAAAAGCAAGCGCGTGAGCCGCTTCATCGGCATCGGTCCCGACATGTGCCGTCACCGCCGCTACTTCAGCAGCCTCAACGCCACCTTCTTTGCCAGCACCAAGGAGTTCTTGGACAACATGTCGCAAAGCGACTTCGAAAACGAATCGATACTGGTGAAGGGCGCGCCGCAGTTCGACTTCGGCCAGGTGGTCGACCTGCTTGAGGCCCGCCAGCACCAGACGGTGGAGGACATCGACCTCAATGCGCTGGCATCCAACTTCAAATTCTTCAAGTCGCTCATCAAGCCCGCCACCAAGACGGTGGGCATGGTCAAGGCCTCGGGCTACGGCACCGGCTCGTATGAAATAGCCAAGACGCTGCAGGACATGGGCGCCGACTATCTGGCCGTGGCCGTGCAAGACGAGGGCGTGGACCTGCGCAAGGCCGGCATCACAATGCCAATAATTGTGCTCAACCCCTCGGTGGTCAACTACAAGGCCATGTTCATGTACCGGCTTGAGCCTGAGGTCTACAGCATCGAGGAGGCCCGCGAACTGGTGCGCGAGGGCCGCAAGTATGGCGCCAAAAACTTCCCCGTGCACATCAAGCTCGACACCGGCATGCACCGCCTGGGCTTCATCAAGCAGCAGCTGCCCGAGCTGCTCGAGCTGTTGCACAGCCAGGACATCATCAAGCCGTCGTCAATGTTCTCGCACCTGTGCGTGGCCGACGAGCCAGCGCAGGACGACTACACCATGCGCCAGTTTGAATACTTCGACGAGTGCTGCGAAATCATTCAGCAGTCGTTCGACTACCACATCACGCGCCACATCCTCAACACCACTGGCATTGTGCGCTTCCCCGAGCATCAGGCCGACATGGTGCGCATCGGCATCGGCCTCTATGGCATCAAGACGGTGTTCGACGGCTCGGAAGACGCCCTGCGCCCAGTGGCCTCGCTGCACTCGGTCATCATCTCGCTCAAGGAGTGGCCTGCCGGCACCACCATAGGCTACGGCCGCCGCGGCATACTCAAGCGCCAGTCGCGCATTGCCACCGTCACCATAGGCTATGCCGACGGCTTTGACCGCCACTTTGGCAACGGCCGCACCAGCATGTGGGTCAACGGCACGCTGTGCCCCACCGTGGGCAACGTGTGCATGGACGCAGTGATGGTCGACGTCACCGACGCCGACTGCAAGGTGGGCGACCATGTGGAGATATACGGCGAGCACATTCCCATCGAGCGGCTCAGCGAGGTGCGCGGCACCATCCCATACGAGATACTCACCAGCATCTCGCCGCGCGTGAAGCGGGTGTACTACCGCGACTAACCCGATTACCCATTAATCAACCAATATAATAATCAACCACAAAAAAATTAGAATCGAGAAATGTCGATAACATTAAAAATCACCGTCGCGGCCGCAATGGCCGCCATGCTGTGCCACTTCAGCGCCAGCGCCTACGACTTTGAAAGCAATGGCCTGTATTACAGTCGCATTAGCGGCAAAAACGCCGAAGTGAAGGTTGACAAGCGCCTCGCCGCCGATGGTGAGAACACCTACAAGGGTGTGTATATTATTCCCGAAAAAGTGACTGCCGACGGCAAAACCTACACCGTGACGGCAATTGCCGACAGCGCCTTCAGCAAGTCGCAGGCCACCGAGGTGCAGATTCCAAACACGGTGACCACAATCGGCGAGTCGGCCTTCGCCTACGACGAGGCCCTCACCAGCGTCACTCTGCCCACTGGCCTCAAGGCCATAAGCAAGACCATGCTGGCCGGCACGGGCGTCACTTCGGTGCTGGTGCCCGAGGGTGTGACCACTGTGGGCTACGGCGCCTTCCAGTCGTGCCCGTCGCTGCACACTGTGATGCTGCCGTCAACCCTCACCTTCATCGATGCCTACGGCTTCAACAACTGCCACAGTCTGGCCGAAATCTACAGCGCAGCCGCCAAGCCGCCCACAGCCACCGGCTGGGCCATATTCATCGGCCTGCAAAACATCGACCTGATAGTGCCCGCCAGCGCGGTGAGCGCCTATGAGGCCGACGGCGTGTGGGGCGACAAAGCCACATTCAATGTGTATCCCAGCGAGGATGTGTCGCTGTCGATGACGCTCAGCGGCACCCCCTATGGCTCCAATTGGACCCGCCTGGCTCTGGGCAACAACTTCGGCTACAAAATTTACCGCGGCACCGACCTTATTGCCGTCACCGCGGCCGACAACTACTACTTTCCCATCACCGCGCAGAATGTTGACTACACCATAGTGCCCACCAACATGCTTGCCGACGGCGACCCGCTCACCTTCAGCGTGGCTCCCGCGGCTGTCAGCACGGTCGAGGCCGACCGGCATCCCGCAGTGTGGGCCAGCAGCGGCATCATATTCATTTCGGGTGACAACTATGGCACTTGGACACGCGTCTACGATGTGTATGGCAACCTCTTCTACGAGCGCCCGTCGGTGAGCGGCGAAATCTGCGACCTTCCGCGCGGTCGCGTCTACCTGGTGTGCGTGGGCCGCTATGTGACCAAAGTATCACTCTAACCGCCCATGGCCACACCCGACGACGAAAAGTTTATGCGCCTGGCCCTTGCCGAGGCGCGTGAGGCGGCTGAGTGCGACGAGGTGCCCATCGGGGCCGTGGTGGTGTGCGGCGGCAGCGTAATTGCCCGCGCCCACAACCTCACCGAGACCCTTACCGACGTCACTGCCCACGCCGAGATGCAGGCCATCACGGCGGCCGCATCGCATCTTGGGGGCAAGTATCTCACCGAGTGCACGCTCTATGTCACCGTTGAGCCTTGCCTGATGTGTGCCGGCGCGCTTGGTTGGAGCCAGATTGCCCGCGTGGTGTGGGGCGCGCCCGACGACAAGCGCGGCTTCCACACCTACTGTCAAAACCCGTTTCACAAGCGCACAGCCCTTGAGGGCGGCGTGCTGGCCGACGAGTGCGCGCGCATCATCACCGACTTCTTCAGGGCCAAGCGCTGAAAAAAACAAACAATAAGTAAACAATTAGAATAGAAAATGAAAAAAACAATCAAAGCACTGGCCGTGGCAGTTGCCCTCACCGCCGGAATCACCGCGGTGGCGCAGACGCCCAAGGCCGGAATCAACCCCGCCGACATGGACACAAGTGTCAAGCCCGGCGACGACTTCTATGAATATGCCGGCGGTGGCTGGATGAAGGCCAATCCGCTCAAACCCGAATATTCAAGCTACGGCATATTCGACTTGCTGGCCGACAAAAACCGCGAGCAGCTGCGAGACCTCTTCGCCGAGTTGGCCGCAAAGACCCACGAGCGTGGTTCTGTAGGCCAGAAGGTGACCGACCTCTACAATTTAGCCATGGACAGTGTGCGCCTCAACCGCGAGGGCGCTGCCCCGCTAAAGGCCGACTTGGCGTTTGTGGCCAGCTTCAAGCGCGCCAGTCTCACTGAGTTCTTGGCCAAGGCCCACCTCACGCTCGACAACCCCTTCTTTGGCGTGGGCGTGGACGGAGACCTCAAAAACAGCGACGTCAACGCCCTCTATATGAGCGCTGGCACAAGCGGCCTTCCCGACCGCGACTACTACCTCAACACCGATGCCGACAGTCGCAAAATTCAGGCTGCCTACCGCGCGTTTCTTGCAAAAATCCTGACCATGGCCGGCTACAAGCCTGCCGCAGCCAAGCGCGCCGCAGCCACCATCTACAAGATTGAATACGCCTTTGCACAGGCCAAACTCAGCCGCGCCGAGGCCCGCGACTACAGCAAGCTCTACAACATCCGCACCGTGGAACAGCTGCAAAAGGACTATCCTGCCGTCAACTGGACCAAATACTTCAGCCTCATGGGCCTTGGCAGCGTGAAGCAGGTGATACTGATGCAGCCTAAGGTGATGGCTGTGGCCAACAAGCTCATGTCCACACTCACCGAGCAGGAGATACGCGACTACTGCGCCGGACTGGTGGTGAAGGGCAGCACAAGCTATCTGAGCGATGCCTTCGGCGACGCCAGCTTCGACTTCTACGGCAAGATGCTCTCTGGCCAAAAGCAGCGCAAAGCCCGCTGGAAGCGTGCCTTGGGATTTCCCAACTCAATGCTTGGTGAGGCCGTGGGCGAACTTTACGTCGACAAGTACTTCTCGGGCGACAGCAAGACCAAGATGCTCAAACTCATAGGCAACCTGCGCAGTTCGCTGGCCGAGCACATCGCCGGGCTCAAGTGGATGGGCGACAGCACCAAGATCAACGCCCTCGTCAAGCTCAACACCATCACTGTGAAGGTGGGCTACCCCGACAAGTGGCGCGACTACACGGGCCTCAACATCGACCCAAGCCTGTCGCTCTACGACAATGTGAAGGCCGCCAACTACTATGAGACCCAGCGCAATTTCAAAAAACTCGACAAACCTGTTGACAAAAGCGAGTGGGGCATGACTCCGCAAACTATCAACGCCTACTACAACCCGTCGAGCAACGAAATTTGCTTCCCGGCAGCCATTCTGCAAGCTCCATTCTTCGACGCCAATGCCGACGACGCCACCAACTATGGCGCCATTGGCGTGGTGATTGGGCACGAGATGACTCACGGATTCGATGACCAGGGCCGCAACTTCGACGCCGACGGCAACATGCGCGACTGGTGGTCGGCCAAAGACGCCGATGCCTTCAACGCAGCAGCTAAGAAACTTGCCGCTCAGTTCAATCAAATCGAGGTGGTAAAAGGCCTCAAAGCCAACGGCCAGCTCACACTTGGCGAGAACATCGCCGACCAGGGCGGCCTGCGCGTTTCCTACGACGCCTTCAAAAAGACCAGTCAGGGCAACAGCAACGAGAAAATCGATGGCTTCACGCCCGACCAGCGCTTCTACCTGAGTTACGGCCGCATTTGGGCCGAAAACGTCACCGACCAGGCCATCTATCAGCAGACCAAGAGCGACCCCCACTCACTGGGCCGCTGGCGTGTAAACGCCACTCTGCGCAACATCGACACATTCTTCAACGCCTTCGGCATCAAGCAGGGCGACAAAATGTGGCTCGACCCCGCCGACCGCGCCGTGATTTGGTAACCCCGTCGCAGAAATAAACCCACAAAAAAACGCTCAGCCCACCGCTGAGCGTTTTTTGTGCCGGTAAATAAAGACACCACCGCCAAACGCAGTATGGCCGCAGCATGCCGAGAGCACTGAAAAATTTTATTTCTAAGCTGGATAAGGTTTAAAGTTGAGGGTTAAAGTTAAAATAAATAATAGTTAAAAATCTGATTTACAGCTGTTTTGTTGTAGGGACGCGGCATACCGCGTCCAACGGGTGCAGCCCCATTCAGCACGAAGGCAAAATTACATCAAATACACCTCCATGGGTTGTATTTATTCATACACAATCAATCGATTTACAGTAATTTGCGCTGGACGTGGCATGCCACGTCTCTACAGCATTCATCGCTGTATGATGCACTGTCCAATCCCAAAGGGATTGGATATGTGTAGGCAGGTGAGCGGCGGCGCAGCCGCCGCGAAATGCCTGCTAACCGTCCCCCCGAGCCACGCATTCCTCTGAAGTGTGTGGTGAGTGGCAATGCTTATGCTCTTTCAGATCGTTTTTGGTGGCCGTGCAGCTGGCCCCCTGAGTATAGTTATGACTTTGCTGGGCCTCCGTCACGCCACCAAGTCAACATGTCTGCCACCCTCTGTGCCGATTGCAGAGAGTTGCCGGCAAAACGCGGCGAAGGCTGCTTCCCGCACTTGGGAGGCAGCCTTCGCTATATAAGTGTGTGAGTTATGTTTTACAACTCGATGGGCTCGTACTTCAGACCCCAAACGTCGGCCACGGCCTTGAAGGTGACTTTGCCGTCAACCACATTCAGGCCCTTGAACAGGGCGGGATCGTCCTTGCAAGCCTGCTTCCAGCCCTTGTCGGCCAAAGCCACGGCATAGCGCAGAGTGGCGTTGGTGAGGGCAGTGGTAGAAGTGTAGGGCACTGCGCCTGGAATGTTGGCCACGGCATAGTGCAGAATGCCGTCGACCACATATGTGGGCTCGCTGTGGGTTGTGGGGTGCGATGTCTCGAAGCATCCGCCCTGGTCAATGGCTACGTCCACGAGCACTGTGCCGGGCTCCATCTCCTTAAGCATGTCGCGGGTGATGAGGTGTGGTGTCTTGTCGCCTGGCACCAGCACCGAGCCAATCACCACATCCACGTCTTTCAGTTCCTTGCGGATGTTGTGCTCGCTTGAATAGAGGGCGTGTATGTTGGCTGGAGTCTCAAGGTCGAGCTGGCGCAGACGCGGCAGCGAAATGTCGGTGATGGTCACGTCGGCACCCATGCCGGCTGCAGTGCGCGCTGCGGCCTCGCCCACTATGCCGCCGCCTATCACAAGCACCTTGGCAGGCTTAACGCCGGGCACGCCGCCAATGAATTTGCCCTTGCCGCCCTTGGTCTTTTGCAGGTAGTAGGCACCGTTGAGGGCTGCCATGCGGCCTGCCACCTCGCTCATGGGTATCAGCAGCGGCAGCGAGCGGTCGGGCAGCTGCACAGTCTCGTAGGCCAGGCACACGGCTCCGCTCTTTATCATTGCCTTTGTCAGAGGCTCGTCGCTTGCAAAGTGGAAATAGGTGAACACGAGCTGACCCTTGCGAATCAGCGGGAACTCGGGTTCGATGGGTTCCTTTACCTTCACGATCATCTCGGCTGTGGCATACACTTCCTCGATTGTAGGCAGAATTTTTGCGCCCACGGCCTCATATTCGGCATCGGGGAAACCGCTGTTCTCGCCAGCAGTGTGCTGCACATACACTGTGTGGCCGTGCTTGATGAGTTCAGCCACGCCTGCGGGGGTCATGCCCACGCGATTCTCATTGTTTTTAATCTCTTTAGGTATTCCAACTTTCATTTTGCCAGAAGTTTTTTAGGTTTTTTGAATTAATTAGTATCTGTGGTCCAAAAGTAGCAAAAAAAACTTTTTCTCAATAGAAAAATGAATTTTTTTTTCATTTAGTAGCAAAAAAATCTGTTTGCCAACGGTTTTGTTACTCGCGTAACAATGGTTGCGGAGATATAAAATTAATGCGCCAATGCATTGTGCATCAGCGCATTTATGTCTTGTGGCCCTGATTGGTGTCAGTTGGCAAAGTCAACCGACACTCCCATCTGAAATCTCCCTGGGTTGAGCGGATAGTGGGGGGTGGAGAAGTATGCCTTGCCGCCCAGCGAACCGCCGTTCACGTGGCTGTAGAGCAAATAGAATCGGGCGCGCTTCAGCTTGAAGTTGGCATAGGCGTTCATGAATGTGAAGTTGCCGCACTTTTGCTCGTGTTGCGTGTGCCACGTCATGGTGGCGGGGTTGTAGGCCGGCGCATAATAGCGCGTGTAGTAGTTGCAGTCAACGCCCAGCTGCACCTTCAGCACACGTGCCACGGCAAAGTTCAGGTATAGGTTGCTGTACACCGCCAGCTTTGGCAGCGGCAGCACGTCGGCGTTGCTCGTGGTCTGGTAGGTTACGGCGTTGTCCCAGTGCAGTATGCCCACGGCCAGGCGCTGGTCGACGGTGGCGCTCAGCACGTGCACCGGCGCGTTGTGCTGCTCGGGCACGCCCTCGGCGTTGAAATACACGTAGCTCTTCAGCGTTTCATAGCCAGCGTTGACGCGTGTGCCCGTGTGCGGCACCGTGAGCTCGCCGCCCAGGCGCAGACGCTTCACCTTGCCAAAGTTGTTGGCCCACGCATAGTGGTTCGACACAAACTGCTGCATCAGGTAGGGCACCTCAAGGTTCTTGAAATATCCGTATCCGCGCAGCGTCACCGAGTCGCGCAGCAGGCGGAACCGTGTGGCCACGTCGCCCGTCACGTCGATGTCACCCGCCACGCTGCCCGCCACGCCAAACTGCGCCGTGGCGGCGTAGGTCAGAATTGAGCCGCGCTGCTTGGTGAGCTGCCCGCCCACCCACACCAGGTTGTCGGTGTGCCGCGGGTCCACGCTCACTGGCAGTGGAGTGAGGCCCTGGGTGCCCGCCGACGTGGAGTCGGCCACCTGTGTGTAGCGCCTCATGCTGTGGGTGGCGTAGAGGGCGAAGCCGAATTTGGCATATTTGTTGAAGCCCTCAAGCAGCGACACTCCCACCGTGTTGGTAAGTGCCCAGTAGTTGGTGGTCTCGTCGGTGCCGCCCAGCCTAAGATATGTGTGGCTGAAAAAAGCCGTGTCGTCGCTGGCGCTGGTGTTCAGAAACAAGTGCTTGGCCGCCTTGTAGTCCATAGTCCAGATGAAGCTGGTGACAGGCACGTACACGCGGCCCACAATGGTGTCGGTCACCGAGTCGCGCAGATAGTGGTAGTAGCCCACCTTGTAGCGGTGGTTCATATACACTTCGCGGCCCGACAGACGGTTGTGGGTGGCGGTGAGCCGGGTGGGAATGTTCTTGAAGTCGACGCGGGTGTCGCCGCCCTGCACTGCAGCGGGGTCGGTGATATAGCGGTCGTCGGTGATGCCGCCGTTCTCCTTGTTAAGGAAGTTGTAGCTGTTGAAAAAAGCCTGCATTTCATATCGGTCACCCATATATGAGGCGTTCAGCCCCCACGAGAAGTCCTTGTCGGCCTGGTAGTCATACGATCCCTTGCTGTAGATGTAGTCCATCATGGCCCCGGCCTGCAGCCGCTTGCCGGCATTGCCGCTGAATATGGCCGTGGTGCGGTCTTGGTTGCTGTATTTGTTGCCGCCGGTGCTGTAGCTGAGCAGCGTCATGGGTATGCGCGTGTTGTAGAAGCGCTGCTTGTCGAGGGTGGGCAGCCACTGGTCGAGCGCGTCGGCAAAAAAGAAGTCGCCCGTCGGTTTGCGCTCAAAAAACATCTGGTTCTGCCCCTCGGCGCCATAGTTGCCAGTGGTGGTCCAGGCCCGGCTTAGCGCGCTGGGCACAAACCGCTGGTGGTAGTTGTGCGGAAGGGTGTCGATGGTGGACGGGTATTGCAGGCCCAGGGGCTCGCTCACGCTCCATGCGCGCGACGGCTCAAGCCTCACATTGCTCTTGGCACACGCGCCCGCGGCGGCGAGCAGCGCAAGCGCCACTATGGTGAATGTTGCAAATATTCGTGTCATATCGGTTGCAAAGTTACAACGTTGCCGCCGCTTGCGCAACACAATGGGCTCACTTAGTGCCATCATGCTGCCCAAATCCTTCGCTGCCGCCGCCCCCAAGACGCCGCCTGAAGCTGCTGGGTGTCTCGCCCAAGTGCTTCAGCACATAGCGGCTGAAGTAGCTCACCGAGGCAAAATTCATCTCGGCGGCTATTTGCGAGGCTGTGAGGTTAGTGTTGCTTAGACTGTCCGCTATCATCGACAGTGCGCGCTGCGTTATCATCTGTGAGGCCGTGAGGCCGGTGGCGCGCTTCACTGCGGCCGAGAGGTATTTGGCCGTCACACTTATGCGGCTGGCATAGGCCGACACCGATCGCATGGTGCGTGGCAGGCCGGAGTCGAGGTCGGCCACAAACCGCTGCACTATCGACGCTTCCGACTCATTGACCGTGTCGCCGCCGTTGCTCAGCATGTGAAAGGCAAACAGGTCGTAGATCAACACCGTCACCAGCGCGTCGATGGCTTGGCGTCGGAAAGGCCGCGAGGCATCGGTGGCAAGTCTTGCGGCAATTGCGCGCAGATCGGCCGTCATCACGGCTGCGTCGGCCGGCGTCGCCCTCACCACTGGATTATGCCACAGGCTAACCCGGCCGCTGATGCCATAGTTGTTGGCAGGCAGCAGGCTGTTGAGATAGCTGACTGGAGCTGCCATAAACTCAATTGCGGTGCCTTGGCTGAAGGTGAGTCCCTCAACGAGCTCGGGGTAGGGGATAATGAGCAGGTCGTTGGCTTCAAAACCCACACGGTGCTTGCGGTAGGTCATTGAGCCGCCTCCCGCAATGCACGCGGCGTGGATGCACCAGCCGCGCGTGTTGATGCGGCTCATTGCCTCTGCACTGCTCGAGCACACTATTTTGTTCCTATCCATGTTGCTAAATTAATACAGGACAGGCATTTCAATACAATAGTTTTATAGAAAAAAGTGAAAACTTTGTCGAAAAAAGTGAAATGCAACTTTGCTGTCTTATGCATAATTTTGCATATTGGGCGGCTTTCCGTCTGGCATTGATTGTTGTCTATACATTAAATACATGTTCATTATGGAAAAAATAACTTTAAGCAACGGCGTGGAAATGCCGCAAATGGGCTACGGTGTGTATCAGGTCACACCGCAGGAGTGCGAACGCTGTGTGGCCGACGCCCTGAGCGTGGGCTACCGAATGATCGACACCGCACAGGCCTACCACAACGAGGAGGCTGTGGGCGAGGCCTGGACAAAGAGTGGCATAGCGCGCAGCGAGCTGTTCCTCGTGTCGAAGGTGTGGATCAGCAACTATGGCGACGGGCAGACTATGAAGAGCATCGACGAAAGTCTGCGCCGCCTGCGCACCGACTATATCGACCTTATGCTGCTGCACCAGCCGTTTTGCGATCGCTATGGCGCCTACCGCGACTTGGAGCGAGCCTACAGGCAGGGCAAGTTGCGCGCCATTGGCGTGAGCAACTTCTATCCCGACCATTTAATCGACCTTGCGGCCAATGTCGAGATTGCCCCTATGGTCAATCAGGTGGAGACGCACGTGTTCAACCAGCAGCGCCAGGCGCGCAAATACATGGACGAAATCGGCACCCGCATCATGGCTTGGGCTCCGCTGGCCGAGGGGCGCAACGGACTTTTCTCATGCCCTGCGCTTGTCGAGATTGGCAAGCGTCACGGCAAGTCGGCGGCGCAGGTGGCTCTGCGCTGGCTGCTGCAAAGCGGTGTGATAATAATTCCAAAAAGCACCCACCGCGAGCGCATGGCCGAAAACCTCGACACGCTCAACTTCACCCTCACCGAGGCCGACATGCAGCAGATAGCCGCTCTCGACGAGCGCCGCAGCCTATTCTTCGATCACCACGATCCCGAAATGGCAAAGCAGTTCATGCAGTGGCGATCGCTTGTGAAACCCGCAAAATAAGAAAAAAACGCCCCTCCTGGCAAAAAAAACGCGAAATCTCTTGACAGATTAAAAAAATGGTGCTACCTTTGCATCGCTTTTGAGAACGAAAGTTACTCCGAAGCAAGCATCACAAGTTCGGGATGTAGCTCAGTCCGGTTAGAGTATACGTCTGGGGGGCGTGGGGTCGCTAGTTCGAATCTAGTCATCCCGACACTGCAAAAAGGCTAAACAACGCAAGTTGCTTAGCCTTTCTTGTTTTTGTTACCCCAACGAAAATGGGCCGCAGTTGCCGAAGATGTAGGGACGTGGCGTGCTACGTACGCTGCAATTTACTATTAGTCAATTGGCTATGTGTGAATAATTACAGCCAATGCAGGTTGTTTGGTGTGATTTAGCTTTTGCGCTGGAGGAGGGCTGCGCCCGTCGGACGCGGCATGCCGAGAGCACTGAAAAAGTAGCAGTCCAACGAGTTGTGGGCGCACCATACAGCTACGAATGCTGTAGGGACGTGGCATGCCACGTCCAACGCAAATCACTGCAAATCAATTGATTGTGCAAAAAAACAATCACAGCCAATGGAGGTGTATTTGATGTGATTTTGCTTTCGTGCTGGGGGCTACGCCCGTCGGACGCGGCATGCCGCGTCCCTACAGCAAGCGTCTGTAAACCAGGTTTTTAGTGACTGTTTCTTTAATCTTTTTGCCCTCAACTTTAAACCTTATCCCGCTTAGGAATAAAATTTTCAGTGCTCTCGGCATGCCGCGTCCCTACGCTAAATGGCTGATTTTTGTGCGTTTTAGTGTGACGTTGTGCTTTTGGGCTATGGCATCAGCAATGTCACAATTCATGCGCTTTTGCGGCAAACGTCACAAATGCAATCACTTTTTCATGTAGGTCGGCATGCCGAGTTCTCTGAAAAAGAGGCAATCCCGGAGGGATTGGATATGTGTAGGCAGGTATGCTGCGGAGGCGCAGCCGACGCGAAATGCCTGCTTAGCAGTAACCCAATATTGGCATTCCGTCAGGAATGCGACAACAGGCGGCAACAAAGCAGGCATTTCGCGCGGACTTCGCTATCGCTACGCCCGCGCTGCATACCTGCCTCACGTATCTTATCCCTAAAACGGGATAATGTCGCCTATAGCTTTTGCGGCAAATTGCACTGAAAAATCAATCTTTCAGTGCTGCCCAAACGTTAAACAACTGATTTTTGGACTAATCGAGGTGATAGAGCTTGCGCACGTGCTGCACGTCGTGGTCCACCATGCGCTTCACAAGGCGGTTGAATGGGGTGCGGTGCGGGTTCCAGCCCAGCAGCCGCTGTGCCTTGCTTGAGTCGCCGCGCAGATAGTCCACCTCGCTCGGACGCAGATACTTTGGGTTCACCTCCACTATCACGTTGCCCGTGGCGCGGTCCACGCCCTTTTCGTCCACACCGCTGCCGCGCCATTCAAGCTCGATGCCGGCGTAGTGGAACGCCAGTGTGCAAAACTCGCGCACTGTGTGGCTCTCGCCCGTGGCAATCACAAAGTCGCCCGCCTCGGGCTGCTGCATGATGGCCCAGATGCACTCCACGTAGTCTTTGGCATAGCCCCAGTCGCGGCTTGCGTCCAGGTTGCCAAGGTAAAGCTTGTCTTGCAGGCCGCATATGATGCGGGCCGCCGCAAAGGTGATTTTGCGCGTCACAAAGTTCTCGCCGCGGCGCTCGCTCTCGTGGTTAAACAGTATGCCGTTGGCCGCGAATATGCCGTAGCTTTCGCGGTAGTTCTTCATTATCCAGTATGAATACAGCTTGGCACAGGCATAAGGGCTGCGCGGGTGGAATGGGGTGCCCTCGTTCTGCCCCACGCTGCGGTCGTCCACCTTGCCAAACAGCTCGGCCGAACTGGCCTGATACACCTTGGTGAGCTTCTCGCGGTGGGTGATGCGCAGGCCCTCCAGTAGGCGCAGGGTGCCCAGTGCGTCGCTCTCGGCTGTGTATTCGGGCACTTCAAACGACACCTTCACGTGGCTTTGCGCCGCCAGATTGTAGATCTCGTCGGGCTTCACCTGCTCGATTATGCGTATCAGCGAACTGGAGTCGGTCATGTCGCCATAGTGCAGGTTCACAAGCCGCTTCTGGCTCATGTCGCGCACCCATTCGTCAAGGTAAAGATGCTCGATGCGGCCTGTGTTGAATGCGCTGCTGCGCCTGATTATGCCGTGCACCTCATAGCCCTTGGCCAGCAGCAGCTCGGCCAGATACGACCCGTCCTGCCCGTTGATGCCGGTTATGAGCGCCACTTTCTGGTTGTTCTCGTTCATATAGTGCTTGAATGTTTGTTTCTGTACTGCAAACTTACGCAAATTTTTCGTTTCGGCGGCTCTGCCGCACCGCTTTTATTTAAGGCTTTGGCCAATCAGCAGGAAGGCCAGCAGGCGGCTGCGCTTTATCACGGCTATGGCCAGCAGTGTGGCGGCGGTCACAGCCAGCGCCACTGCGGCGGCCACCACGGTGAGCGGCACTGCCTGCAGCCCCAGCTGGCGCATGGGCTCTTGCAGTGCGGTGAGCGGAAACAGAAAGAAGTAGTGGCACAAGTATATGCCCAGGCTCTCGTTGCCCAGCAGGTGGAAGAAGCGGGTGGCCGCATTGGGGCGCACGCCTGGCGCATACTGGCGCTCGCTCCATGGTTCAACCAAAGACAGCGCCACCACCACAAGGGCGAAGTGCATCAGCGGCATGGCCGCAAAGCTGATGGATGTCACCGCTGCTGTGCATTCGCCCCACGGCATGTCCCACGGGTACACCAGCGCATACCACAGCGCGCCGAAGCCCACTATCGAGGCTGTGAGACACCACTGCTTGCGGCGCAGCCGCTCAAATCTGTCGCGCAGGCGGTGGGCCATGGCGCCGATCATAAACACGGGGTAGAATTGCGCCAGCAGCCCGAAGCCAGCCCAGTCCACGTTGGCGTCCTCATCGGCCAGCGTCACGCTGAGGGCTATCAGCACGCCATACACCGCCAGCATCGCCGCAACCTGCTGCCACACCCGGCGCAGGCGGCTCAGCACCCGGCTCATCGGCCAGTAGATGAGCATCAGCTCAAACAGGCACAGCGTGAACCAGTAGCCGCTTTTCCAGTACGACTGGTAGAGGTCGTGCAGGTTGGTGGCCAGCGGCGACTGCAGGCCGCTGTGCGGAAAGTAAAGCGTCCACAGCGCGCTCATGGTGACGAATGGCACCATCAGTTGCAGAAACCGCTTTTTCAGGTTGGGTGCGGCCCAGCCGCCGTCACTGGTGGCTTTGAAGGTGAAGTATCCGCTCACAAAGAAGAACAGCGGCATGTGCACCTGCGCTATGAGCTTGAACACAAAGGCCGAGTCGATGCCGCGGATGCACATGGTGAGGGCGTGGCCCATCACCACCAGGAAAATGGCCACGCCCTTAATCAGGTCGAAGTAGGGGATGCGGCGCTTGGGTGCAGCGGCCGCCGCTGCTGTGGTTGGTTGCTGTTGAATGGTTGTTGTCATTGTTAATCGTTTAGTCGTTTAGTTTCTCAATCAGCGAGGGGTGGATGAATGTGGTGGCCACCGCCACCACGCCGTTGATGCACACCACCACGCGGCGGTCGCCCTTGACGCGCACAAATCGGCCCACGGCTCCCTTAAACGGGCCGCCCAGTATGCGCACGCGGTCGCCCTTGCTGAAGTCGCCCGGCTTGGGCGTGAGGTAGATGAGCTGCTCGCTGAGCGTGCCGGCCACGGCTATGAAGCTCTCCATCTGGTCGGCGGGCACCGTCACCGGGTGGCGCCGCTCGGCGTCCATTATGTAGCGCACGGGCATGGCGGTGGCCTGCTTGTAGGCGCGCATGCGCTCGGGCTCGATGTGCACGAATATCAAGTTGTGCACGCTGGGCACCAGCCGCTTCACCAGGCGTCCGTCGCGCTCCACTGCGCGGCACGTCATGGGCACGAAGTTTTCAATGCCCTTGCTGTCGAGGTCGGCCTTCACCTTCATCTCGCGGTTGTAGGTCACCCGCAGGGCATACCACACCTTGCGGCCCTCAGCGCCGCCAGTTGCCGTTTGTCGGTTGTCGTCGTTCACCCTATCACTCCTCCGTGCAGCCCTTGCGGGTCGCTTGCCAGTTCTATCACCTGCGCGCCGGCTATCTTGCCCTCGTCGAGGGTGAGCAGCATCAGTGTGCGCACCTTTTGCCATCCCTGCCGTCCCGCGGCCCCGGGGTTGATGGTGAGCACTCCCAGCTGCCGGTCGGGAATCACCTTGAGTATGTGGCTGTGGCCGCACACCAGCAGCTTGGGCTGCGACAGCATCAGGCGGCTGCGTATGCCGGGCGCATAGCGGCCCGGGTAGCCGCCTATGTGCGTCAGCACCACCTTCACGCCCTCGGTGGTGAAAATCTCCATCTCCTTAAACCTGTGGCGCAGCTCGCCGCCGTCGGCGTTGCCATACACGGCCCGCAGCACCGGCGCAAGGGCTGCCAGGCGGTCGGCCACCAGCTCGTTGCCAATGTCGCCGGCGTGCCATATCTCGTCGCAGCCGCTGAAGTGCTCGGCGTAGCGGTCGTCCCAATACGAGTGTGTGTCGCTTATGATGCCTATCTTTTTCATCGCCTGGGGTTATGAGTTGAACTCCATCATGCGGGCAATGTATTTGCCTATGATGTCAAACTCCAGGTTCACGCGGGAGCCCTTGGCTATCTGGTGAAAGTTGGTGTGGTCGTGGGTGTAGGGGATGATGGCCACTTCAAAGCCGTCGGGGCGCGAGTTGCACACGGTCAGGCTGGTGCCGTTCACCGTCACGCTGCCTTTCTCCACCGTCACATATCCGCGGCGCGCCATCTCGGGGCTGGCATCGTAGCTGAATGCGTAGCGCCAGCTGCCGTCTTCTTCTGTCACGCCTGTGCACACTGCCGTCTGGTCCACATGGCCCTGCACTATGTGGCCGTCGAGGCGGCCGTTCATCAGCATCGAGCGCTCGAGGTTCACCTCGTCGCCCACCTTGAGGTCGCCCAGGTTGCTGCGGTCCAGTGTCTCCTGCACGGCCGTCACGGTGTAGGTGCCGTCGCCCGGCAGGTCCACCACCGTCAGGCACACGCCGTTGTGGGCCACGCTTTGGTCAATCTTCAATTCGCTGGCAAACGAGCACCTCAGCGTCAGGTGCAGGTTGCCGGCCTCGCGGCGCAGTGCCACCACCGGAGCCGCTTCTTCTACTATTCCTGAAAACATGTTTCCTCTTTTTGTGTTATAATGTCTGTCATTGTCAGCGCAGGCGCCCTGTCCGGGGCCGCCCGCATGGCAAAATTAATGCCTTTGCGCCACACTGGCAAGTGTGCCGCCTCGGTTTCACTCGCCATCGTCGGCCGCTTTGCGGTCTTCCACAAAGGGCTGGAAGTCGGTGGTGAGCACTTGGAACTCGGTGCGGCGGTTAATTTGGTCGGCGGCCTCCTGGTCGGCTTTCGAGAGGGTCTTGATGAACTCCTCATCGAGCACCTGACCCTCCTTGAACTGCGGATACAGGCGCGCTATGCGCTTGGTCACGGTCTTGGGCCGCGTCTTGCCGTAACCCTTGGGCCGCAGGCGCGCCGCGTCGATGCCGTGGGCTATCAGGTAGTCGACCACCGATTTGGCCCGGCGCTGCGACAGCGCGTTGTTATACTGGTCGGTGCCTATGCGGTCGGTGTGCGACGCCATCTCTATGGTGATGTAGGGGTTGTCCTTCATCACCTGCACCATGCCGTCGAGTGCCTTTTTCGAGGCGGGCCGCAGCGAGGCCTTGTCGAAGTCGTAGAATATGTTCTCTATCACCTGCGGCTTGGTCATGGCGGCCAGAATGAAGTCTACGTTGTATTCGGCGTCTTCCTCGGCCATGTCGCTGGTGAACTCCTGCTTGCCGTTGAGGTAGCCGCTGGCTCCGGCCAGCATCACATAGCTCACGCCGCGCTGCAGGTCGAATCGGAATGTGCCGTCGGGCTTGGCCACGGCCTTCTGGTTGCTGCCGTCGTTGCCCACTATGCGTATTATGGCGTTGGGCACAGGCTCCTCGTCTTTGTCGAGCACGTAGCCCGAAATCCATATCTTCAGGTCGGGCTTTATAAAGCTGTAGATGTGGTCATAGCCGCGGCCGTCGTTGCGGTTGCTGCTGAAGAAGCCGCTCTCGCCCTTGCCGAAGGTGATGCCGAAGTCGTCGGCGCTCGAGTTGATGGGTGCGCCCATGTTTTCGATGTTCCACTTGCCTGACGGCTGCAGCGTGGCCTTGAACAGGTCCAGGCCACCGAAGCCTGCATGGCCGTCGCTGGCGAAATACAGCACGCTGTCGGTGCGGCAGTAGGGGAAGCGCTCGTCGCCAGGCGTGTTTATCTGGTCGCCAAGGTTCTCAAGCGTGCCGTGAGGGTCCTTCAGGTTGATGCGCCACAGGTCTTTGCCGCCCTGGCCGCCTGGCATGTCGCTGGAGAAGTACAGCCAGTTGCCGTCGGCGCTCACGGCGGGGTCGTCGTAGGCCGACAGGGTGTCGGCCGTGATTTCCACCTTCACCGGAGCGCTCCACTTAGCCTCGCTGCGCTGCGAACTGTAGATCTCCACCGAGGTGCCCGAGTTCTGCTTGCGGTCGGCGCGGGCCAGATACATGGTGGTGCCGTCGGGGGTGAACGTGGTTATGCCTTCGTCAAACTCTGTGTTGAGCTCGCCCTCGGCTGCCTGCGGGCGCTGCCAGTTGCCCTTCTCGTCCTTTTTTGCAAAATACACGTCGCTGTTTTTCGTCCCCGTGATTTCGCTCGGCTTCTCGCCCTTCGACTTTTCGTTCGACGAGGTGAAGTAGAGCACATCGGCGTTTTTGTCGAGAAACATTGGGCAGAAGTCGGCCCGGCGCGAGTTGAACAGGCGCGCGTTTTTCACCGTGTAGCGCGACCCCTCCTCCTTCCACTTCGGGGCCATGCGGCAGGCGCGCAGCCCCACCTGTGCCAGGCGGTCGTCGGGCTTCCAGGTGAGGAACTCATTGTAGCTCTTAATGGCGGCTGCATACTGTCCGCACATTTGCTGCGCGTGGCCCAAATAGTAGTAGGCCATGCTGTCGGGGTACTCATAGCGCAGCGCGTTTTGGAAGGCGGCCGCGGCTTTGGCGCTCTGGTTCAGCCGCTGGTAGCACAGCCCCATACGGTAGGCCACGTCGCCGCGCATGGTGCGGTCCTCCTTCTTGCGCAGGCGGTTATACACCTTGCGGTAGATGTTGGCGGCGTCGTTATATTCGCCGCGGTCGTAGGCCTCGTCGGCGTCGCGCAGCTTGGCCTGCTTGCACCCCTCCAGAGTGCCCACAGCCATGGCGCCCAGCACCAGTGCCAATATTATGTGCAGATATCTCTTCATTGCGTTCTGTTGAAAAAATGCCTTGGCGGCAGCGCCTTTTGCCACTGCCCCTAACAAATGTAACGCAAGCGGTGCCACATTTATTGCATGCCTGCCCCTCCATGCAGGTGGTAAAGTTCAGCAATATTGGCGCGGTGACACTTTCGGCCAGAAAAAAACGCCTGTGTCGCAAAAAATCGCTAAATTAGCGCAATAGTTTTTTTCACGCAAATCGCGCAGCTATGTTATTGGCCGAAATTTTTCCATACGCTCATCAGGTGTTTGTGGGGCTCACGGTGCTCTACTTCCTCACCATTCTCGGCATCATAGGCGTGGTGGTGAGCGAAAACCGCAACCCCGTGAAGAGCCTTGCGTGGGTCACGGTGCTCCTGCTGCTGCCGGTGGTGGGCATGGTGCTGTATCTGTTTTTCGGGCGCAGCCTCAAGAGCGTGCACATGATTTCGCGGCGCAACCGCCAGGCCCTGCGCAGCCGCGAGGAGTTCCCGTCGATCGACATCGACTCGCTTCCACTCACCGCCGAAAGCAAGCAGATCATAAGGCTTGTGGGCCGCCTGGGCGGCTGCCACTATTTTCCAGGCAACAGCATCGACGTGTTCACCGCCGGGCGCGACAAGATGCAGGCTCTGATGCGCGACATCGCCGCCGCCCGCAGCTATGTGCATCTGCAATACTACATATTCGAGGACGACACAACCGGCCGCGCCCTTGCCGACCTGCTGATTGAGAAGGCGCACCAAGGGGTGAAGGTGCGGGTCATCTACGACCACGTGGGCTCGTTCCGCCTCAACGCCCGCCTGTTTAAGCGCATGCGCCGGGGTGGGGTGGAGGCCTACCCGTTTCTCAAGGTCACATTTCCCGAGCTGGCCAACCGCATCAACTGGCGCAACCACCGCAAGTTGGTTATCATCGATGGCCGAATCGGCTATATTGGCGGCATGAACATTGCCGACCGCTATGTGCAGGTCACGCACCGTGGCGGTGAGGCATGGCGCGACACCCACCTGCGTGTCACTGGCGAGGCCGTGGCCGGCTTTGAATACTCGTTTGCCGTCGACTGGAACTTCACCTGCCATCAGCTGCTCGACGAGCCCACCCTGCACTGCCAGGGCGTGCAGCCCGACGCTGCCGATGGCGTGCAACTGGTGCGCAGCGGGCCCACTGGCAAGTGGAGCAACATATCGCTGGTGCTGCTCAAGGCCATAAGCGGCGCCAAGAGCCGCGTGTATGTGCAGACGCCTTATTTTCTGCCCAACGACAGTCTGCTCAAGGCCCTGCAGGCTGCCGCTCTGGCCCACGTCGACGTGCGCCTCATGATACCTCGCAACCCCGATGCCAAAATTCTTAAGTATGCCTCCTACAGCTATGTGCGCGAGTGCCTCGACGCTGGAATCAAAGTTTATTTCTACGAACCCGCCATGCTGCATGCCAAGCTGATTCTTGTCGACGACGAGTTCACCACCACGGGCTCCACCAACTTCGACTTCCGCAGCTTTGAACACAATTTTGAGTGCAACGCTCTGGTCTACAGCCGGCAGTTCAACGCCCGCATGGCCGCCATTTTCACTGCCGACCAGCGGCACTGCACGCGCATCAACCCAGGCCTGTGGCCCATGCGGCCGCTGCGTCACAAGGTGTATGAGAGCATAGTGCGCCTCATGAGCCCCGTGCTTTAGAGCCGTGGTGTGGATTAAAATCACTACCTTTGCACCGCGCAAAAAAGAATCAACACACTCTTGCACAAATAATTTTTTTCGCCTGATGATAACATTTCCTAACGCAAAAATAAATTTAGGACTCAACATTGTTGAGCGCCGCCCCGACGGCTACCACAATCTGGAGACGGTGTTCTACCCGATAATGGGCTTGACCGACGTGCTCGAAATAGTGCCCTCCGCCACCACCCGGCTGCACTGCTATGGCCGTGCGGTGGACTGCCCCGAAGATAGCAACCTTGTGATGAAGGCCTGCCGCCTGATGCAGCGCGAGGCCGGAGCCCCCGAGGTGGACATGCATCTCTACAAGCACATTCCCGACGGAGCCGGCCTTGGCGGCGGCTCGAGCGATGCCGCTCACGCCATGCTCATGCTCAACCAGATGTTCGGTCTCGGACTCAGCAGTGAGCGGCTGGCGCAGATGGCCGCCACGCTTGGGGCCGACTGCCCGTTTTTCATCTACAACAAGCCCGTCATGGCCACAGGCATAGGCAATGTGTTCAGTCCGGCCCGCGTCAGCCTTGGCGGCTGCACGCTGCTGCTGGTCAAGCCCGAAGTGTCGGTGCCAACAGCAGTGGCCTATTCACGCGTCACGCCGCAGCCGTCGCAGTCAAGGCTCACACAGCAGCTGTCGCTCCCCGTGGGGCAGTGGCAGGTTGCAGGCGTGTGCAATCAGTTTGAGCCAAGCGTGTTTGCCGCCTATCCGCAGCTTGCGGCCATCAAGAGTAAAATAGTGCAGTCGGGCGCGCTCTATGCCTCCATGTCGGGCTCGGGGTCGTCGATATTCGGCATCTTTGATGATGCCAATTTGGCAGAGGCCGCCGCGCGCGGTTTTGCCCACTGCCTACATTTTGTCATGCCTTTGGGCCTATAGTGCGCGTGTGCGCGCACTAAGTGGTGCCCTCCCGGCGTTGGCAGCATTTTTGAATGGTTAAGCATGAATGACATCAATGTTCAAGAAAATTAAAAAACGATATACAATCATGAGCAAAGAAAAGGAAAAAGATAAAAAGCTGAAAGAGGCTGAAGCCAAGAAGGCAGCCGAGCAGGCCGCCAAGGCCGAAGGGGCCGAAAACGCCAAGCAGCAGGCAGCCGAGGCCGATGGCAAAGAGGCTGCCGCCGCCGAGGCCAAGGAAGCCAAAGAGGAAACCCCCGACGAAAAGGTGGAACGCCTTAAGAATGAACTTGAGCAGGCTAAGAAGGAATATCTGTTCCTTATGGCCGAGTTCGACAACTTCCGCAAGCGCACGCTCAAAGAGAAGCAAGACCTCGTGAAGTATGGCAGCCAGGAGGCCATGCGCAACCTGCTGCCCGTGGTCGACGACTTCGAGCGCGCCATCGACTCTATCAACAAGGCCGACGACCTCGACAGCGCCAAGGAGGGTATCAATCTCATCTACAACAAATTCATCAAATATCTGGAAAGCAACAAGGTGAAAGCCATCGACTCCACTGGCAAGGACTTCGACACCGACTATCATGAGGCCATCACCACATTCCCGGCAGCCGACGAGGCTATGAAGGGCAAGGTGATCGACACCACCCTAAAGGGCTACATGATCGACGACAAGGTGCTGCGCCACGCCAAGGTGGTAGTGGGCAAGTAACATGAAGAAAAGGAGCTATAATTTGACTTATGGACAACAAAAGAGACTATTATGAAGTGCTTGGGGTGAGCAAAAACGCTACCCCCGAGGAACTGAAAAAAGCATATCGCAAACTCGCCATCAAGTATCACCCCGACCGTCAGCAGGGCAAGACCGATGCCGAGAAGAAGGAGGCTGAGGAGAAGTTTAAGGAGGCCGCTGAGGCCTACGATGTGCTCAGCCATCCCGACAAGCGCCAGCGCTACGACCAGTTTGGCTTCGCCGGAGCCCAGGGTGCAGGCGGCGGCTTTTCGGGCGGCGGCATGAGCATGGAGGACATCTTCTCGCAGTTTGGCGACATATTCGGCGGCGGTGGCGGCCTCGGCGACATCTTTGAGGCCTTTGGCGGCGGAGGCCGCAGCCGTGGCCGTGGCCAGCGTGTGAGCCGCGGCGGCGACTTGCGCGTGCGCGTGCGCCTCACGCTCAGCGACATTGCCCACGGCACCGAGAAGAAGCTGAGGATTCCGCGCATGGTGTCGTGTGCTGCCTGCCACGGCACTGGCGCTAAAAACGGCACCGAGCAGACCACATGCCCCACCTGCCACGGAAGCGGTGTGGAGGTGCGCGTGCAAAACACCATGCTCGGCCGCATGCAGACGCAGACCACATGCCACACTTGCGGTGGCACTGGCAAGGTGATTAAGGAGCGCTGCCCCGAGTGTGGCGGCCAGGGCCTCGTGCGCCACGAAGAAGTGGTAACCGTCAACATACCCGCCGGTGTGGCCGACGGCATGACGCTGAAAATGAGCGGCAAGGGCAACGACGCCCCCGGCGGCGGCATTCCCGGCGACCTGCTGATTGTGATTGAGGAGGAGCGCGACGACCAGCTGATGCGCGACGGCAACGACTTGGTGTATAACCTGATGCTCGACTTCCCCACCGCCGTGCTTGGCGGCAAGGTGGAGGTGCCCACCGTAGACGGCCGCGTGCGCGTCACCATAGCCCCCGGCACCCAGCCGGGCCGTGTGCTGCGCTTGCGTGGCAAGGGCCTGCCTTCGCCCGACGGCTATGGCACGGGCGACCTGCTTATCAACGTGATGGTGTATGTGCCCGAGAACCTCAACGCTGACGAGCGCGCCGCCATCGAGAAGCTGCGCGACTCGGCCAACGTGAAGCCGTCGGAGTCGATTCGCCAGCGCATATTCAGCACGCTGCGCCACATATTTGATAAATGATTAACGAAACAAGCATAATTGAAAGTTGCCTAAGCCCGGGAAAGTGCCGGCACAGCTGTCTGTGTCTGGCGTGCCCGGGCTTAGGTGTTTTTTGCACTGATATGTTAAACCACACACACTATGCGCCGCAGTCATAACCACAATGTGCCGCAGTCGGCGGCAGCCTACACCGAGTTTCTCGTGCGCGAAGGCGAAGAGTCGGGCCTGCTCGACTATGTGATGCGCAAACTGAGCGGCATCAGCCGCAGCAAGGCCAAGGCCATTCTGGCCAATGGCGGAGTCCTGGTCGACGGCAAGCGCGTCACCCGCCACGACTTTGTGGTGGAGCCGCGCCAGCTGGTGCAGGTGAGCAAGCGCCGCGACGCCGACCCGGGCACACGACAGGGCCGGCGCCAGCAGCGCGAGCGATACTTCACCGTGGTGTATGAAGACAGCGATGTGATAGTGGTCGACAAGGCTGAGGGGGTGCTGTCGATGGGCGTGGGCGCGTCGAGCCTCAACATGAAGGACTTGCTCGACAGCTACTTCGCCCAGACCCACCAGTTTTGCCGCGCCCATGTGGTGCACCGCCTTGATGTGCGCACCTCGGGCCTCATGATGTATGCCAAGAGCGTGGAGGTGCAGCAGCGGCTTGTCAACAATTGGCGCGACCTCATCATCGACCGCCGCTATGTGGCTGTGGTCGAGGGCGAGATGACCAAGGAGCAGGGCCACATCGAAAGTTGGCTTAAAGACACGCCCAGCATGCGCATCGTCAGCTCGCGCACCGACAATGGCGGCAAGTGGGCCAGCACCGACTGGCGCCTACTGCGCACCAACGGACGCTTCTCGCTCATTGAGCTGCACTTGCACACAGGGCGTAAAAACCAGATTCGCGTGCACATGCGCGTGCTGTGCCACCCCATAGTGGGCGACCGCAAATATGGCAGCACGTGCGACCCCGCCGGCCGCATGTGCCTGCACGCCTACCGCCTGGCCTTCCGCCACCCCGTCACCGGTCAGGAGCTGCATTTCGAGACTCCTTATCCCGAGCCGTTCACCCGCCTGCTCGACCACTAACCAGCCACATTACATAACACAGTCCGCCCCGCCAAGCAACTGCTGCTTAGCGGGGCGGATCGTGTTTTCCTGAGCTGGCTTACCTCACTATCACTTTGGTGTGGTTCACCACATATATGCCGGGCGCAAGGCCGCCTATGCTGGTGCGGCCGGGCTCGGCGGTGAGCCGGCGTGCCGCGCGGCCCATGAGGTCGCACACGGTGACGGGCGTGGCCGTCTCGGCTTCGACGCCTATCTCACCGTTGCCGCCCCACACCTTCAATGCTTTGGCCTCAACGCTCTCCACTCCGCCAAACGGCGGCTCGAAGCCTGGCATCAGGTGGAACTTCACCTCCACCACTATGTCGTTTTCCACCTTGCGGCCAGCGTCGTCGAATCGTATGCCGTCGGCCTCGATGTAGCCATACGAGTTGCTGGCCACGCTAATGTTGTAGGTCTTGGTGTAGTCAACCCCGTGGAAGATGTATTCTCCGTTCTCGTCCACTTCGTGGATGCCTATCACGGTGTTGCCCTGCTTAAGGCGCACAAAGGGGCGGCCGTTGGGCTGACGGTCGCTGATGGTGTCGTTGACGAGGTTGCCCTCGTTGTCGGTGATTTTAAACTTCACGTCGTTGGTGTAGTAGGTGGCTTCGATGGCCGGAGCCTGGTTGCGCTTAAACTGCATGAATGTGGCCACGGCTCCGGCGGTGCCGTAGCTCTCGCCGGCGCTGGTGTTAAACACGTTCTTGCCTGCGCTTTGGCCGTGTATGGCAGTCGACATGTTCTTTTCGGCGCTGGCCGTGGTCCAGGCAAACTCGCTGGCGCCGTCGGGCACCTGCGTGTCGATGGAGAGGATTATGTCGTTGCCGTTGTAGGCAAAGGGGAGTCCTTTGCCGTCGTTCAGCGTGAGCGCCATCAGTTTGCCGTCCTTGCCCAGTTCCACCGCTTGCGAGTCGGCGTAGCACTGTCCGGCGCGCGCCACCACGTCGTCGTGGCCCATGTCCACGTTCAGTGCGCCGTTGTTGGCGTTCTTCATGTAGGCGTCAGCCACAGCATTTTTGCTGCCGCTCAGCCACTGGCCGGGCAGGGCGAGGCTTGTGATCTGTGCGCCTTCTGGCACCACTTGGCTTGTGGCGCAGCCCTCCTTTGTGGCGTTGGCGTCGCCGTTCATCAGCTCGCGGCGTGAAATGTAGAACTCGGTCAGCACTCGGTCGAGGCTGAACTTGTTGCCCGGATGCTGGCTCTCATAGCTCGGGCTGAGGCTCGATGCTGTGAAAAACTTTTGAATCCCCGTCTGGGGCAGGGCAAAGTAGTGCAAGTCGGCCACGTTGTTGTCGACCCACGTCAGGGTCATCTTGCTGCCGGGGCTCTCGGTGTACACCACATTGTAGTCGTGCGCTTGGGCCTGAACGGCGCACAGTGCGGCCGTGGCAGGCAGTAGTAGCATGTGTAATCTCATATTCTTTATTCCGATTTTTTCCTTTTATCGGCGCAAAATTATCACTAAAACGGATAAAAATCAAGTTTTTAACGCACAAAAAAACAAAAGCGGCCGGGCCGCTACGCTCCGTGGAGGAGTGGGTGGCGGCCCGGCCGCTGTGGTTCGCACACGCGGCGGTGCTGGTTAGTTGTTCTTTATTTCCCAGCCCAGAGCCGATGCGCCCAGCACTGCGGCGTCGCTCTCTTTGAGCTCCGACAGCAGTATCTTCACTTTGCCTTTGTAAATGCCAAGAATGTTTTTGTCAAATGCCTCCTTTATGGGCTTCATGATATAGTCGCCGCTCTTGGTGAGGCCGCCAAACAGCACAAACGCCTCGGGGCTCGAGAATGTCACGAAGTCGGCCAGCGCTTCGCCCAGAATTGTGCCCGTGTATTCAAATATGTCCTTGGCCATCTTATCGCCTGCGGCTGCGCAGTCATACACGTCTTTCGACGTGATTGTGCTGATGTCGAGGTTGCGCAGCAGCGAATCGTCGTTGCGTATCTCAAGAAACTCGCGCGCGGTGCGCGCCACGCCAGTGGCCGAGCAGTATGCTTCGAGGCAGCCCGTGCGTCCGCAGCCGCATATGCGTCCGTTGTTGCGCTTCACTATCACGTGTCCAAGCTCTCCGGCAAATCCGTCGTGGCCATACACCATCTGTCCGTTGATCACTATGCCGCTGCCCACGCCGGTGCCCAGGGTTATCATTATGAAGTCTTTGAGGCCGCGCGCCGCGCCGTAGGTCATTTCGCCTATGGCTGCCGCGTTGGCGTCGTTGGTTATGAGGCAAGGGATGCCAAACTTCTGGCTCACGAGGTCGGCCAGTGGTATTGGGGTGGGCCAGGGCAGGTTCACACCGTCTTCAATCACGCCGGTGAAGTAGTTGGCGTTGGGCGCGCCAATGCCGATGCCGTTGATTTTTCCTTCGGCGTCGTTAGCCTTGATGATGCGTGTGAGTTCGGTGTGCAGCTCATCGATGTAGTCGTTGATATCGGCGTGCTTAGCCGTCTTTATCGAGTCGCTAGCTATCACGTTGCCGCGGGCGTCAACTATGCCAAACACGGTGTTAGTCCCGCCCATGTCGATGCCTATTACGTAGGGTTTTGCCATGATTATGTCTGTTATTGTTAGTTGTTATTAATGTTATTGTATAGCCACAAAGTTAGTCTTTTTTGCGCTAATTAGCCACTGTGTGGGGGCAAAAAATCATTTGGCCGCCGTCAGCCGCGCTTTGAGCGCCGCCGGCATTGGCGGCATGGCGCCGTGACAGGTGCACACATAGGCACTCACATCCACAGCAAGGCGGTGCGCCTCGGCCGCAGGCATGCCGCTCAGCAGGGCGGCGCACATGGCGGCTGTGAACGAGTCGCCTGCCCCCACGGTGTCGGCCACATTCACGTGCGGGGTGGGCACGGTTGAGGCCTCGCCGCCCGAGGTCACCACATGGCTGCAGCGGCTGCCGCAGGTGAGCACCACCATGCGCAGGCTGCTGTGGCAGTGCAATATGCCCCGGCAAGCCTCGATTTCATCGCCCGCTGTCGGGACCAGGCCTTTGCTGGCCAGCAGCGCCAGCTCGTCGTCGTTGAGCTTCAGCACGTTGCACATTTGCAGCGATTCGGCTATCGTGTCCATGCTGTAGTGCGGAGCGCGCAGGTTGGCGTCGAATATTTTCAGGCAGTTGTGAGGGGCGCTTGTGGCCGCTTTCCTTATTGCTGCGGCTGAGTGGCCGCGCTGTGCCAGCGTGCCCCAGCAAATGGCCAGGGCGCGGCTGGCGGCTTCTTCAAGTGCTGGAGTCCACTCGATGCAGTCCCACGCCGCGGGGGTGGCTATGTGGTAGGCTGGCACGCCGGCGGCGTCGAGCTGCACGCCTACGGTGCCTGTGGGCAGGCAGCACTGCCCGGCCATCACTTCAATACCCCGCCCGCGCAGCTGCCTGGTGGCCTGGCGGCCGAGGCTGTCGTGGCCCACGCGGCTCACCACTGCGGCCGGCAGGCCCAGCTGCCCCACGTGGAAGGCAAAGTTGGCGGGAGCGCCGCCCAGTCTTGGGCCTGACGGCAGCATGTCCCACAACACTTCGCCTATGCCTATCACTTTTCGCTGTGTTGTCATATTATAGTCGTCTTTAGAATGTGAGCGACAGACGCGCGTTTATCTGTCGGCGCGTCAGGTAGTTGGGCACGGCATACTGGATGTTGTTCACATCGGTTATCCAGTAGTAGCTGCTCACGTTTGAAATGTCGAGCAGGTTAAACACGTCCAAGCCCAGCCAAATGCTCTTGAAGTGGCTCAGCAGGCCGCTGGTGGGGCGGTGCTCGCCGCCCACCAGCATATAGCTCACGCCTATGTCGGCGCGCTTGTAGGCGGGCTGGCGGAAGTATCCGTCGGCGCGGGTCTTGCGCGGCGCTGTGGTGGGCAGTCCGTCGCTCAATATGGCCTTGAGGCTGAACTTCAGGCGCGGAATGCCGGGAAAGTAGTCGGTGAAAAACAGAGCCACGCTATAGCGCTGGTCGGTGGGCAGCGGCACCTTCACTCCGCCGCCCATGTCTTCCTGCGTTTTCATCAGTGAGAAGCTTATCCACGAGTCGGTGCCCTCCACAAACTGGCCAAACAGCTTGAAGTCGACGCCGGCAATGTAGCCCTTCGACGAATTCACGCCCGTGTACGACAGCTTCAGGTTGTCCACCTCATAGGGGATGAGGTTGCTCAGCCGCTTGTAGTACATCTCGGCGGTGAACTTAAACGGGCGGTTGATGGCGCGGAAGGTGTAGTCTCCGCCCACTATGAAGTGCACGCTGCGCTGCGACTTGATGTCGCTGTTAAGCGCAATGCAGGCGTTGCCTGCCGTGTCGGTGGTCTGCATGCGGTATTCCTTGTAGAACGGCGCCTGGTAGTAGAGGCCGCCCGCCATGCGCAGCGAGAAGCGGTTGTTGCGCTCGGGCACGAAGCCCAGGCTGAAGCGCGGCGAAATCAGCGTCTCCTTGTTGAAATCCCAGTGGCTCACGCGCACGCCGCCGTTGATGCTCAGAAGGCCGGCGCCGGTCATCAGTTTGTAGGTGTCTTGCACAAAGGCCGCAAAGCGTGTGGTGCTAAGGTCGTGGCGCGAGGTGAGGCTGTAGATCACGTTCACTTCGCCAGGCACGTGCGGCAGCGAGTAGCCGGCCGAGTCGCGCCACTGCCATTCGCGCGACCGCTCGTAGATGGTTTCGCGGCGCAGGTTAAGGCCGTAGGTGAAGTTGTTGTGGTTGAGCGATGTGTTGCCCTTCAGCCCCACATTGAATACGCTTATCTTGAGCCTGTTGCGCGCGTGCTCGTGATATTTGCCCACGCCCAGCTCGCCGCCAACGCCGCCGCTGCCGCTTGTACCGGCCTCGTCGAGCCAGTATTCACCGTGAATGTCATAGGCCACCAGCTCGTTGGTCTGATAGCCCGATGCGGTGAGGCTGAAGTCATTGCCCTTGTTCAGGCGGTAGTTGAGGCTTAGCGCGCCGAAGTAGGTCTGGAACTTGTCTTTCTCGTGGCCGTCGAAATACACTTTGAATGTCTTGGCGTTGGTCGATGTGCCGAAGCTTGTCTCGCGGTTCTCGGGCGTGAAGCGGTAGTCGTTGATCGACACGTTGCCCAGGAACGACACCTTGAATTTGCTCGACGGCTTAAACACGAGGTTGGTCTGGTAGTCGAAATATTGCGGGTCATACTCGCCCTTGCTGTCGAGCGAGCCCAGCAGCGACGAGTTGCGCTTGTAGCGGAAGCCGTGCAGCTGCGAAAACTTGCCGCTGCTCTGGCCCAGCGACAGGCTGCCGCCCAGCAGACTGGCCGCAAACGAGCCTTCGAAGGCCTGCGGCTCGCGGTAGGTGATGTCGAGCACCGAGGCCATCTTGTCGCCATACTCGGCGTTGAAGCCGCCTGTCGAGAATGTCACCTGGTTCACCAGATCGGGGTTGATGATGCTGAGTCCCTCTTGCTGGCCCGAGCTGATTAGCTGCGGGCGGTAGATTTCTATGCCGTTGATGTATACGCTGTTTTCATCATATGTGCCGCCGCGCACCATGTATTGCGAGCTCATCTCGTTTTTCGAGCTCACGCCGGCCTGTGTGGTGAGCACGCTCTCCACTCCGCCGCCAGCCACGTCGGGCGTCAGTTTCACCTTGTCCACGTCGATGTTCTGCATGGTGTTGGTCTGCCGGCGGTATTCGGTCACCTCCACTGTGTTCAGCTCGTGGGTCTTCTCATACATTTTTGGGTTGAGTGTGACCGTGCCGCGCGGTTTCAGCAGTTGCCGCTTGATGGTGCTGTAGCCAAGGCAGGTGAATTCCACCATCACGGTGTCGGCCTCGGGCACCTTCAGCTCGTAGTCGCCCTTCTGGTCGGTGTTCACTCCCACTGTGGTGCCCAACACCCTCACTGTGGCAAAGCCCACGGGGCTGCCCGTTTCGTCGGTCACTTTCCCTTTTATGGTCACTTGCGCCGCGGCTGCCACTGCCATGAGCATGCACAGCAGCGTCAGCGTCAGCGATTTTATGTTTGTCGTCATCATTATTAAGCACAATATAATAATTTAATAACGTGAAAAGCCTGCGATAATTATATCGCAGGCCTGATTTTTTACCGCAGTTATTGATGCAGTGCCGCCTGCTACCGCAACCGGTAGGCAATGGGGCAAAAAAATGAGGCTGCCGATATCAACATCGTGGGCCTCACGCACATTATGAGATAATCTTACTTGTTGCCATCTTCGAATGTTATAGCATTCTAGGCAAGACTAAAACAGGGTTTGTTTTTCCTGTCCTTAGAACCGTTATGCAAATGTATAATCCTTTTTCGGCAAATGCAAGTCAGTTTCAGCGAACGCGGCGTTTTCTTCAGCGAACGGTGGTGTCTGCTTTGTGTTTCGCAATCAGGCACTTATTAACCCCTACCGTTTCCTATAGTCCCATCAGATCACGGAATATGTCGAGGGCTGTATTCATCTCTTCAACGGCTATCGTCTGGTCGATGTGGATGTCGCCGCACGCTGCCAGCAGGGTGCAGTTTATTTCGCCGTTGAGGCTCTTTTTGTCATGCCGCATCATGCCGGTCAGGCTCGGGTAGTCGTCGCAGGTGATGGGCATGACGCCATAGTTGTCGCGCACCGTCTGCGCCAACCGGTGCAGCCTTGCGCTTGGGAAACCCAGGCGCAGGTGCGACAGCACCGTCTCGGCCACCAGTCCCCATGCCACCGCATATCCGTGCGGCACGGGTTTGCCTCGCTTCAGTGCGGTGCTTTCAAGGGCGTGCCCCACGGTGTGGCCCAGGTTCAGGGCCTTGCGCAGCCCGTGTTCCTCGGGGTCTTGCTTCACTATGCGCTCTTTCACCTCCACCGAGTGCCGCAGCAGGGCCAGCAGCCGCTCGGGGTCGGACGAGCCGAGGTCGTAGTCGAGCAAGCTGTCCATGGCCTCGTCGCTGCTTAGCATTGCGTGCTTCAGCATCTCGGCGAACCCCGACTTCACTTCGCGCTCGGGCAGCGTGCCGAAAAACCGTGTCGATATCACCACATGGCATGCTGGCGCGAAAGCTCCGATCTCGTTTTTCAGCCCTCCGAAGTTTATGCCCGTCTTTCCGCCCACGGCGGCGTCGACCGCGCCCAGCAGGGTGGTGGGCACGTTCACGCACCTGATGCCACGCTTGAAGGTGGCTGCGGCAAACCCGCCCAGGTCGGTCACCACACCGCCGCCCGCGTTAATCAGCAGCGAGTGCCGCGTGGCTCCGCCCCGGCCCAGCTGCGACCATACGCTGCTCAGGGTGTCGATGGTCTTGCACGCGTCGCCCGCGCCCATCACCAGTGTCTGCGCTCCTTCGATGCCAAGCTGCGGCACCACCAGCCGCTCGGTGTTGGTGTCGGCCAGCACAAAGGTGCGGTTGGGACTCTCGGCGGCGATTATGCTGCCGAGGGCGGCGCTCACATCGTTGGTGAAGTGCAGCTGTTGTCCTTTGCCCGTTGCCATTCCAGTCTGTCTTTTATTGCTGAGTGGCCTTGAACTGCTCTATGAGTCCGGGCAGCGCCTGTGCGAATGCGTTCATGTCGGCATACACAATGTCGGCTCCGGCCTTGTAGAGGTCTTTTTCAGGAATCGGGCCTGTGGTGACGCCCACCGTGAAGCAGCCTGCCGCATGGCCTGCCTGCACACCCAGCGGCGCGTTTTCCACCACCAGGCACTGGTTGGCCTTGGCTTCGGCCTTGGCCATGCCCTTCAGGTAGGGCTCGGGGTTGGGCTTGCCGTGCTTCACATCGGCGCTGGTGATGCGCTTGTCGCTGAACACGCCTGGAAAGTCGGCGTCGATGCGGTCGAGAATCGATTTCTGGCCCGAACCGGTCACCAGCACGCATTCCAGCCCGGCCTGTTTGAGGGCTGCCAGCATCTGGTCGGCGCCGGCAATTTTGCCCACCTCGCCCAGCTCGTGGAAGTAGCGTGCCTTTACGCCATAGAGTGCCTTGGCCTCGTCGTCGGTTATGTTTTTGCCGGCGCCGCGCTTGAATATCTGCTTGATTATGGCCTCGCCGGTCATGCCCTCATACAGGTAAAACTCGTCGCGGGTGCATTTTATGCCGTTCTTGGTCATCAGTTTCACCCATGCGCGGGTGTGATTTTTCATCGAGTCATACAGCACTCCGTCCATGTCGATGAGTGCCACCTTTATGTCGATGCTTTTGTTGCCAGTGTATTTCAAGTAGTTGGCAATCGCGTTCTGTTCTGTCATTTTTTTGTGCTTTGTTTATTCTCTGATTTATGCGTTAGTGTCATTCCTGTGTGCTCAGCGCGCGGTGATGTGGAAGCAGCCCTGCTTGGTTTCAAACATCACATAGCACTTGCCCTTTTGCCGCTGGTCATACACCACCTCGGCCAAAATGTTTTTCAAGTCTTCGAGCGACACCACGAAACTCGGGTCGAGGCAGTCAAACTTTATCCAGCTTATGTCAAACGTGGTGCCAAAGCGGTGGCACGACTGCGATGTGGCGTTGCGGTTGCGCTTCAGCAGTTTGCTCACGCTGTAGTCGGTGCGCGTGAGGCTGGTCACCCTTATTCGGTAGGCCTTGCCGCCGCGGGCCTTAATTGTGTCGCTGAACGCTTTGCCTATGGTGCGTAGCAGTTCGGCTGCCTTGGGCACCAGGTAGGGCAGCGAGTGCTGCATGGGGTCGAGCGCGTAGGCGTCGCAAGTGTGTATCTTCACTATTGGCCGCTTCAGGTTGTAGGCCGAGCGCAGGTCCACTATAGGGTCAAATCCGTTGGCCCTGGCTGCCCGCAGCTGCAGATAGTTGCTGTCGGTGAATATGTCGCGCAGCCGGCCCGGCACTATGTGTGTGGGCAGCGAGTGCACTTTGGCATTGGCCTCCGGCGCTTTGCCCGGGTCGATCACCACCTGCGGCTGCGGTGCGGCAGGTGGCGCGGGTTGCGGACTGCCGCTCTCGGTGCTGCCGCCACCGCAGCTGGCTGCCGCCCACATCAGTGCTGCGGCAGCCACTGCCATTATAGTCTTTTGCATTTCCTTATTTTTTATAACAGGCATAATGTATGCCCCGTCGAGATGAAGACAACCCTCGACTATAATCTTTCGACTTTAATCTTTCAACTGCTATCGGCCCACCGTCTGCACCAGCAGCACGCGCTCGCTCGGGCCCAGCTTCATGGCCTTGCCCAGCGCGTCGGCGTCAAAGCTGGCGCGCACCACAGTCTTCAGGCCTGCCTGAGCGCAATACAGATACACATCCTGCGACGCAGCGCCTGCCGCATAGGCTTGAAACTCCGCGCGGTCTTGCTTCGCGCCGTCGGCCACAAATGCGATGTTCACCGGCGCGCCCTTGGCAAAGTCCTGCTTGCCGGCCAGATGCCGGTAGTCGCCAGTGGCCACTGTGGCAAGGCTGTTGCTTGCCGCGTCATACAGCTCGATCTCGCTGGCCGTGATCACATACAGCTTAAGCTCCTGCCGGTTGAGCGCCGTGGCCACCGTGCGCTTGCCGCCATCGTGGGTTATGCCCCACGCAGCCCACAGCATGTTGCTGAGATCCTGACTGGATACTTGGCTTGCAGGGTCGATGTCGCGCGACGAGTGGCGCTCGGCTATGGCCTCCATCAGCGGCTTGCCGCCGGTGGTTTGCGGCTCGGGCAGCTGCCGCGCCGACCCACACAGTGTGGCCGCTGCCATCGCTGCGGCCATTAAATATTTAAAAGTCATAACAAATTCCGTTTGAATAACCGATAAATTAAAACGTAAGTCCCATTATGGGCAACGCAAATTTACAACAATTTGCCGAAACCTACGCTCTTTCGCACGGCTACCACACACAAAAAAAACTTAAATTCCCGGTGGCCGCACGGCTTGGCTTTGCATAGGGACAAAAAAATAGCGGAACAAACCATAATGGCCTGCCCGCTCAATGACTTTCACAAGCTAATGCGTGTGTGCTTCCGCGCTGTGATTTACTTGTACACAGTGTCGCTCACGCTCAGGCTGTAGCGGCCCTTTGCGCGGCGGCGTGCCAATACCTTGCGGCCATCGGCTGTGGCCATGCGATGACGGAAACCGTGCTTGTTAGCTTTCTTTCTGTTCGAGGGTTGGAATGTTCTTTTCATTTCTTATCTTACTTTTGTTTTTTGCAATATTGGTCTGCAAAAGTAGTCACTTTTTTGAAATTAAACAAGCCAGCCACTATTTTTGCCCCAAAGTTTTTGCAAATTTTCTATGTTTCAATTAATTTTGCATCGTTTTTTGTGTGGCAATACATAAGAATATATAACAACAACACATAACTCAATATTATTTTAGAAAGAATATGATTAACGCTCAAGACATTAAAATTGGAACATGCATCCGCATGGACGGCCGTCTGTATTTCTGCATCGATTTTCTCCACGTTAAGCCTGGCAAGGGCAACACCTTCATGCGCACCAAGCTGAAGGACGTGGTCGACGGCCGCGTGCTGGAGCGCCGCTTCAACATTGGCGAGAAACTGGAGGACGTGCGCGTTGAGCACCGCCCCTACCAGTACCTCTATGCCGATGGCGAGGACGCTATCTTCATGAACCAAGAGACATATGAGCAGATTCCAATCAACCGTGCTGTCATCACAGGCGTTGATTTCATGAAAGAAGGCGATGTGGTCGACGTGGTTGCCGACGCCTCTACCGAGTCGGTGCTCTTCGCCGAGATGCCCGTTAAGACCCGCCTCAAAGTCACCTACACCGAGCCCGGTGTGAAGGGCGACACCGCCACCAACACGCTCAAGCCCGCCACTGTTGAGACTGGCGCCACAGTGCGTGTGCCCCTGTTTATCAACACCGACGAACTCATCGAGGTCGACACTCGCGACGGTTCTTACGTGGGCCGCGTGCGTGAGTAAAACAGGGTAGCAGTAGAAAAATATTTTTCTCATAAGCAGCGCCGATCCCCCCGTCCGGGAGTGTCGGCGCTGCTCGTTGTTTTTTCACGGCCCGCAAGCCTCGATGTTAATAACATGATGATAAATTCAGCTTGCAAGCCGATTGCAGTGCCGCCAAAAGGTGATAACTTTGCAGCGCAGCAATGCAGCAGCAAAAAGTAGCCCCCCAAAAAAAAAGATGGGACTCAAAACATTAAACTTTCATCTTACAACATTATAAACATTACATAAAGAATGGCATTAGACGAAATGGCAAAAGACCACGACCGCCGCGTGATAGCCTCGATGCGCAAGCCGCGCCCCGAAAAGGAGGCGCTGAGCGAACTCGGCAAAAAACAGCCACAGGACACCGAAGTGGAGGAGGCCGTGCTGGGTGCGCTCATGCTCGAGAAGGACGCCTACTCGGTGGTGTGCGACATCCTTAAGCCCGAGTGCTTCTACGAATACGCCAACCAAGTGATATATGAGGCCATACAGTCGCTGGGCGTAAAGCAGCGGCCCATCGACATGCTCACCGTCACCGAGGAGCTGCGCAAGCAGGGCAACCTTGAAAAGGCCGGCGGGGCCGTGCGCATCTCCGAACTCACCTCGCGTGTGTCGTCGGCCGCCAATGTGGAATACCACGCACGCATCATTGCGCAGAAATATTTGGCGCGCGAGCTCATCACCTACAGCTCGCAGATTGGCACGCTGGCTTTCGACGAAACCATCGACGTTTACGACCTTATGCAGGAGGCCGAGGGCAAGCTTTTCGAAATTTCTAAAAACACACTTAAGCGCGACGTGGTGCAAATCGACCCCGTAATTAGCGAGGCCATTGCCAAAATCCAGGAGGCGTCGAACCGCGCCGACGGCCTCAGCGGCCTGCAGACAGGTTTTCACGACCTCGACAAAATCACGTCGGGATGGCAAAACAGCGACCTCATCATCATCGCCGCGCGCCCGGCCATGGGTAAGACGGCTTTTGTGCTGTCGATGGCCAAAAACATGGCCGTAGACCTCAACGAGCCAGTGGCCATATTCTCGCTCGAGATGTCGAACCTCCAGCTCGTGAACCGCCTCATAAGCAACGTGTGCGAAATCGAGGGCGAGAAAATCAAGAGCGGTCAGCTGTCGCAGCTTGAGTGGGACCAGCTGATGGGACGCATCAAAAACCTGTATTCCGCACCGCTCTACATCGACGACACCCCTTCGCTGTCGATATTCGAGCTGCGCACCAAGGCCCGCCGCCTCGTGCGCGAACACCACGTGCAAATCATCATCATCGACTACTTGCAGCTGATGAACGCCACCGGCCTCAAGTTTGGCAGCCGCGAGCAGGAGGTGAGCACCATTTCGCGCTCGCTCAAGCAGCTGGCCAAGGAATTGAATATTCCCATCATAGCCCTGTCGCAGCTCAACCGCTCCACCGAGCAGCGCGACGACAAGCGTCCGCAGCTCAGCGACCTCCGCGAGTCGGGAGCCATCGAGCAGGACGCCGACATCGTGTGCTTCATTCACCGCCCCGAGTACTACAGCAAGTCGAGCGAGGATGCCGAGGGCCACGACATACGCGGCTTGGCCGAGTTCATCATTGCCAAGCACCGTAGCGGTGCCGTCGACACGGTGAAGATGCGTTTCCGCAAAAACTTCGCCAAATTCGAAAACTGGGAGGAGGGCAACCTCAATGCCGACTTTGAGCAGGGCGGCACGTTTGAGTCGAAGATGAACTCAATGCCAGCCGACGCCCCGCTGCCGCCAGTGGGCGGCGACAGCTTTATGCCCGACAGCGGCGAGACTCCGCCGCCATTCTAAAAAAAAGATGAACGATAGAACTATGAATAGCGACAACAATAATAATAAGAAGAAATACAAAATACTGTTTGTGTGCCTGGGCAACATTTGCCGGTCGCCGGCAGCACAGGGCGTGATGCAGCGCCTCATCGATGAGCGCGGCCTCGCCGACAGGTTCACGCTCGACTCGGCAGGCACCTATGGCGGCCACGCAGGCAGCTTGCCCGACCGCCGCATGCGCGTGCACGCCTCGCGCCGCGGCTACGACCTTACCCACCGCAGCCGCCGCGTCACAGGCAGCGACCTTGAAGACTTCGACCTGATAGTGGCCATGGATGCCGGCAACGAGCGCGATTTGCGCCAAATGGCCGCCACGCCCAGTGAGGCACGAAAAATAGTGATGATGGGCAGATACATCAAGCAGCACCCGCACTACGACTACGTGCCCGACCCCTACTACGAGGGCTCGGAGGGTTTCGAACTCGTGCTCGACCTGCTTGAAGACGCCTGTCTCAACCTGCTCAACGCAGTGCTCAATACCCCCGACTTTCAACTGTAAACTCTCAACTTTCAACCGTAAACTCTCAACATTAAAACTTTACAAAGAAATGAATAAACTAACGCTCGCGGCCGCCGCCGCTCTCTCGGCCATCACAGTGGCTTCGGCTGCGCAGTCGCCGGTGCAGGTGCGCTGGGAAATGGGCCGCAACGGCGCCCAGAAAGGATACTACAGCTCGCGCTTCGTGATTAAAAACACCAGCGGCAGCCGCCTCGCCGCCAACTGGCAGTTCTTCTTCAACCAATTCTCGCGCCGCCTGGTGCTGCCAGCCGACTGCCCCGTCGACGTGGAGGAAGTGTCAACCACCTACTACCGAGTGCGCCCCAATAGCCGCTACAAGGCCATCGCCGTAGGCGACTCGATAGTGGTCGACATGCTCATGCGTGGCACTATGGTCAACGTCAGCTACCGTCCCATGGGCGGCCACATTGTGGTTGACGGCGACACCGCCCACCCCGTGCCTGTGCAAATAGCCTACACCACCCTCAACGACCCCAGCCAGTGGGACATGCGCTCCGACTATCCCGACGGCAACCGCGTCTATGCCCAAAATGCGTCGCTCGCCACTGCTGCCCGCACGTCGGCCGTCACCGGCACACCCTACGACATAATGCCATCGCTAAAGAATGTCACTCTCACTGGCGGCAACACTGTGCTGCCCGCTGCCGTCACTGTCAAAAGCCCCAGTTCGGACGATGCCACCGCCCTAGGCCGCCGCTATCTTGAGCGCGAGCTGAGCAGCCGCGGCATCGGCTGCTCAGGCTCGCAGAAGTTCGCCATCGAGCTCAGGCTCGACTCCAAGGTGGCTGGCGGCAATGCCGAGGGCTATACCATGACCGTGGCCGGCCGCCGCCTCACTATCACTGGCGCTGCCGAGGCCGGCGTGCTCAACGGCGTGAAGACTCTCATCGCCGCCATCGACCACAGCAAGGGCCGCTCGCTGCCCAACGCCGAAATCTCCGATGCCCCCGACATGGGCTACCGCGGCTTTATGCTCGACATTGCCCGCAACTTCATCCCATACGACCACATCAAGCAGTTCGTCGACTTGCTTGCCTACTACAAAATCAACACCTTTCAGTTCCACTTCACCGACGATGAGGCCTGGCGACTCGAAATTCCCGGCCTGCCCGAGCTCACTCAGGTGGCCTCGCGCCGCGGCTGCACGCTCACCGAAAGTGACTATCTGGCCCAGATATTCGACGGCAACGGCAACCCCGACGACACAGCGCAGAGCGCCAACGGCTTCCTCTCCCGCAGCCAGTTTGTGGAGCTGCTGCGCTACGCCCACGAGCGTGGCGTGCGCATAATCCCCGAAATCGAGACCCCCGGCCACGCCCGCGCAGCCAAGGTGGCCATGAAGAGCCGCTACCGCCGCCTGCTGCCCACCGACAGCGTGGCAGCCAACCAGTATGTGCTGTGGGACGATGCCGACCAGAGCGTGTTCTCGTCGGCGCAGAACTATCACGACAATGTGCTGAATGTGGCCAGCGACGGTGTGTACCGCTTTATCGACAAGGTGGTCACCGAACTGCAAAAAATGTATGCCGATGCCGGCCTCAAACTCGACATCGTGCACCTTGGCGGCGACGAGGTGCCCGCTGGATCGTGGGACAAGACTCCGTCGGTGCTTGCGCTTATGAAGCGGGAAAATCTGAAAAACGCCCACGAGGTGAGCCAGTACTACATGCGCCGCCTCACCGACATCCTGTATCCGCGCGGCATACGCGTGGAGGGCTGGCAAGAGGTGGCTCTGGGCCACGATGCCGCCTACAATGCCGCTATGGCGCCACGCTTTGCAGGCGTCAACGCCTGGAGCACTGTGGGCAGCCACGACACCGTGCCCTACGCCATTGCCAATGCCGGCTATCCCGTCATAATGTCGAATGTCACCAATTTCTATATGGACATGGGCTACAACTGGCACCAGTATGAGATAGGCCTGCACTGGGGTGGGGCGGTCGATGAGTTTGCCGCCTTCGATGCCCAGCCGTGGAACATCTACCGCTCGGCCCGCACTGCTTACAACGGCACCCCCGTCGATCTGCAAAACGCCGCCCGCGGCAAGGTGGAGCTTAAGCGGCCTGCCAACGTGATCGGCGTGCAGGCACAACTGTGGGGCGAGACGCTGCGCAATTGGGACATGTTGCAGTACTACTGTCTGCCCAAGGTATTCGGCCTCGTGGAGCGTGGCTGGAACTCACGCCCAGAGTGGGGCGAAGACTACACCGACACCACCCGCTACATCGCCGACCGCAACGCCTACAACCTGCGCATATGGCGCGAACTGCCGCTGCTCACCCGCCGCGGCTACAGTTTCCGCATTCCGCAGCCGGGCATAGTGGTGCGCGACGGCCGCTTGCTGGCCAACACGCAATATCCGTCGGGTCTCACAGTGCGCTACACCACCGACGGCAGCGAGCCCACACTCAATTCGCCCGTGTGGACCGCCCCCGTGTCCCTGCCGGCAGGCACCACCTTGGTCAAGGCCAAAGCCTACTACTCGCCCACGCTATCCAGCGTCACCACCTACCTGTGGCTCCCCGTCAAGCCCTAAGCGCTTAACCGCAAACCGCTTGCCCCGCACCACCAAAACTGCCAATAGCACAAAAGGCAGACTGCCGATCACCGGTGGTCTGCCTTTTGGCTTTATTCAAAAGCGATTATAAAACGTGCGTCAATAATCTCTTGCTGTAAACTCACTGCATGCTTTTCAGTGATTGAGCTTTGCCTATAAACAGGATTGTGCCCGTGCTCACTTCGCGAATCACATACACAAACGGAGTGTCAATAGTAAAGCAGTGGTCAACGACTTTGCCATCTCTGCCCGAGCTTCCCGTAACCACAACCACTTTTGTGCCTTGCTCATTAACTTCGATGTTTATTTTTTGCTTGAAGATGCTAATCGACAGGTCTTTGGCTGCATATGCCGATGACTCGTCAAACATTGGCCTGAGGTCGGCTGTGCTGGTAAACGCATTCTTTATGCCGAGTTTCCTGAGAGCCTTGATCATTTCATTGCTTATTTTTGCACTGAAGCGCGGCAGGTATAGCACATACGCGCCAATTTTGGCTGAACTTAGCAGATTTTCATAGTCGGTTGCCAATATGTTGTTCACATAGTCGTTGATGCCAATCTCAGGCTTAGGCACGATTATATCCATCACAAAAGCACCATTGCCATAGGGTACCTCAATTAAATCAGCGTTTTCACCGAGGCTGGCAGACATCTGGCCTTCGCTTCTCATCATCATTACATTCTCGGTCCGATTCTTGTAATTGATGAAGTTATCAGGCTTTGTGTCATCCTTGTTGAATTTGTATTTCCATTTACCATCGAATGTGCCTGAATTCACCACGCAGAATCGTGTTTGGCTGCTTATGTCTTGCGGGTCAAATATCGCACTGATTTCACCATTGGTGGCTTTGCTCACCCATGCGTTGATGTCCTGTAGCGCTTTAGTGTGATTGCCCTTGAAGTCGGCTGTGCCCACATTGGCTTTGTAATAGCCGTTGCAGGCGTTTTTGAAGTCGCTCGACGGCTTCATGCTGCCGTCAATCCAAACAGCGTTGGCAAACGTCAACTTGGTCCTGTTGTCGGCCTTGAGCAGTCCGGAGGTCACCGTTTTGTAATATTCGTTAATGTCGCTTGCGTCGCTTGCACTCAAGTGCAGTGCGTCAATTATTTCGCTGCTTGTGGCTTCGCCCGAGCCGTTGGCCAGCATCGACAGCACAGCCGATGCGCTGAATGGCGCCACAAGCACATTCTTGTCGTCCGAGTTTGAAGCCTTCAGCAAGTCGATTGCAAACTTCACGTTGCTTTGTGAAATTGCCTTTTGCGCAGGAGTCAGCTGAATGTCAGCTCGTGGTGTTGCCTCAGGTTCTCCGTCGCTGCTGCATCCGGTCGTCACAGCGCAAGCCAGCAAAGCAGCCGCCATTGCGCCCAGTCCTTTGATTATTCTCATGTCTCTATAAGTTTGTTGTTAAACATTAATTTTATTTCTCTCGTATGCTATTGTTTGGAACTAAAGCGATTAATAAATTTATCCGCGGTAAAGTCATAATTAAAATTTATTATATGAAATAATTTTAATGTTAAATTCTGTGCATTTTTGATGGCGGCTGCATTCCTTTCACGGCTGGTAGCAAAGCGGTGGGCTGGGGCAGTGGCGGAGGGCGATTTTGCGATTTTATTTGCCTATCAGTGAAAAGAGTATTAATTTTGCACTGATTTTATAAAATCGGAAAAACAAAGATGAAGATTATAACTAAGGTTGACGAACTTAAAAGTGCCGTCAAGGCATATCGTCACGAGGGTAAGACCATTGGCCTTGTCCCCACTATGGGTGCGCTTCACGGTGGCCACAAGTCGCTGGTCGACCGCGCACGCCGCGAAAATGATGTGGTGGTGGTTAGCGTGTTCTTAAACCCTACCCAGTTCAACAATAAGGAAGACCTGCGCACCTATCCGCGCACTGCCGAGGCCGATGCCGCACTGCTCGATGGCTGCGGCGTTGACATCGCATTCATGCCCACTGTGGCCGACATCTATCCCGAACCCGACAACCGCGTGTTCCACCTTGGCCCCGTGGCCGAGGTCATGGAGGGTGCCATGCGTCCGGGCCACTTCAATGGCGTGTGCCAAATTGTGAGCAAGCTGTTTGCCATGGTTGAGCCCGACCGCGCCTACTTTGGCGAGAAGGACTTCCAGCAGATAGCTGTGATCCGCGCCATGGTGGAGCAGCTGGGCCTGAAGCTGCAAATCGTGCCCTGCCCAGTGGTGAGGGAAGACGACGGCCTGGCCAAGAGCAGCCGCAACGTGCGCCTCACCCCCGAGGTGCGCAAGGTGGCTCCCAACATCTACCGCGTGCTGCGCGAGAGCGTTGACTACTCCAAGACTCACACTGTGGCCGAGACCCACGACTGGGTGGTGGAGCAAATCAACGCCTATACGCTGATGGAGGTGGAATATTTCTCGATTTGCGACGGCCGCACGCTTCAGCCCGTGTCCGACTGGACCGACACCCCCTATGTGGTGGGCTGCATCACGGTGTATTGCGGCGACGTGCGCGAAATCGACAACATCGCCTACCGCAAGTAGGGGCGCTCTCAACCACAATGGAAAATCTATAAAACACATATATAACGAATAGGAAACAGCAATGCAAATTCAAGTAATAAAGTCAAAAATTCACCGTGTCACCGTCACTGGCGCCGACCTGAACTACATTGGCAGCATCACCATCGATCAGGACTTGATGGACGCTGCCGGCATAGTGGAGGGCGAGCGCGTGTATATCGTTGACAACAACAACGGCGAGCGCCTCGACACCTACGCCATTCCCGGCGAGCGCGGTTCGGGCGTGATATGCCTCAACGGAGCCGCCGCGCGCAAGGTGCAGACGGGCGATGTGGTGATAATAATGACCTACGGCATAGTCACGGTGGAGGAAGCCCGCACTTTCAAGCCTAAGGTGGTGTTTCCCGACACCCGCACCAACCGCCTGATTGACTGAGCAAGAGCAATACCGATTTTAGTAACGCCCGCATCCGGCAGCAGCAGGGAGGGCCAACACAATATATTACTTTACGACAATGTTTGACAATTTAAGCGAGAGACTTGAACGCTCGTTCAAAATCTTGAAAGGTGAGGGTAAAATCACCGAGATAAATGTGGCCGAGACACTGAAGGATGTGCGCCGCGCACTGGTTGAGGCCGACGTTAACTATAAAGTGGCTAAGACCTTCACCGACACGGTGAAGAAAAAGGCTCTCGGCCAGAACGTGCTCACGGCGGTCAAGCCGAGCCAGCTGATGGTGAAAATCGTGCACGACGAGCTGGCCCAGCTCATGGGCGGCGAGCAAGCGCCGTTCAACGTCGACGGCCATCCAGCAATTGTGCTCATGTCGGGCCTGCAAGGCTCTGGTAAGACCACCTTCTCGGGCAAGCTGGCCCGCAAGTTCAAGCTGGAGAAGGGCAAGAAACCCCTGCTGGTGGCCTGCGATGTATACCGCCCCGCCGCCATCGAGCAGCTTAAGGTGCTTGCCGCGCAAATCGATGTGCCCGTCTACAGCGAGCCCGACAGCAAAAATCCTGTGGAGATTGCCAAGCACGCCATCGAGCAGGCCAAGCGCGACGGCCAGAATCTGGTGATTGTCGACACCGCCGGCCGTCTGGCCGTCGACGAGCAGATGATGCAGGAAATCAAGGCCATCAAGGATGCCATCAAGCCCAACGAGACTCTGTTTGTGGTCGACTCGATGACCGGTCAGGACGCCGTGAACACCGCCAAGGAGTTCAACGACCGCCTCGACTTCGACGGCGTGGTGCTCACCAAACTCGACGGCGACACCCGCGGCGGTGCGGCCCTCTCGATACGCTCGGTGGTCGACAAGCCCATCAAGTGGGTGGGCACGGGCGAGAAGCTTGAGGCCATCGACCCCTTCCGACCCGCCGGCATGGCCGACCGCATCCTGGGCATGGGCGACATCGTGTCGTTTGTCGACCGCATGCAGCAGCAATACGACGAGGAGGAGGCCAAGAAACTGCAGAAGAAGATTGCCAAAAACACCTTCGACTACAACGACTTCCTGGCGCAGATAGGCCAAATCAAGAAGATGGGTAACCTCAAGGACTTGGCTTCGATGATTCCCGGTGTGGGCAAGGCCATTAAGGACATCGACATCGACGACAACGCATTCAAGAGCATTGAGGCCATAATCCAGTCGATGACGCCCTACGAGCGTGAGCATCCCGAGGTGATGAACGGCAGCCGCCGCAAGCGCATAGCCAAGGGCAGCGGCACCGACATCCAGGAGGTGAACAGGCTGCTCAAGCAGTTCGACCAGACGCGCAAAATGATGCACACCGTGGCAACGATGAAAAATCCCCTAAAGGCAATGCGCGGCATGCGTCGCCGCTGAGCCTCAACGATAACGCGATGGGCGCCTCACTGCGGTGGGCCGCCCATTGCTCTTTTTTATGGTTCGACACGGCCTTGAATAAAGTCAGGGGGTAAATGCGCCAAACAGCGACGAACGCTGTAGGGACTTGGCATGCCACCTCCGCCGCAATTTAACGCACATCAGTCGGTTGATGGGCGGCTTTTTAGGACGCCGCCGTAACCGGTTTTATTCATGGCTGTGTGCCAACAGGCATATTAGGTATTTTATATTCACAAATAAATAAGAATTAGTTTTTTTACAGCGTTATGCAACTTATCGACGGAAAATCAACAGCGGCCCAAATCAAGCAGGAAATTGCGGCCGAAGTAGAGAAGATGGTGGCGGCCGGCCAAAAGCGTCCGCACCTGGCAGCGGTGCTCGTGGGCCACGACGGCGGCAGCGAGACCTATGTGGCTGCCAAGGTGAAGGCTTGCGAGGTGTGCGGCTTCAAGTCGAGCCTCATCCGCTTTGAGGACGACGTCACCGAGCAGCAGCTGCTCGACACCATTGCCAAGCTCAACACCGACCCCGATGTGGACGGCTTCATTGTGCAGCTGCCGCTGCCCAAGCACATCGACGAGCAGAAGATTATCGAGGCCATCGACTACCGCAAGGACGTCGACGGCTTCCACCCCATCAATGTGGGCCGCCTGTCGATAGGACTGCCGTGCTTCCGCTCGGCCACTCCGCAGGGCATCCTCACAATGCTTGAGCGCTATGGAGTGCCCACCCGCGGCAAGCACTGTGTGGTGATTGGCCGCAGCAACATTGTGGGCAAGCCGGTGGCCATGATGCTCATGCAGAAGGGCAACCCCGGCAACTGCACCGTCACCGTGTGCCACAGCGCCACCCAAAACCTTAAGGAAATCACCCGCCAGGCCGACATCCTCATCGCAGCCATCGGCTCGCCCGAGTTTGTGAAGGAGGATATGGTGAAGGACGGTGTCACCATTATCGATGTGGGCACCACGCGTCTGCCGTCCACCGCCACCAAGAGCGGCTGGAAACTGCACGGCGACGTCGACTTCGAGCATGTGGCTCCGCACTGCGCGTTCATCACACCTGTGCCCGGCGGCGTGGGCCCCATGACCATTGTGTCGCTCATGAAGAATACTCTGCTGGCTGCCCAGCACGCCATCTATAAGTAAGGAGAGGAGCGCTTGCCATGACCCAGTTGCTGTCGATATTGCTGCTGTCGCTGCTGTCGCTGCTCGACGCCAGCCAAACCACGGTCAGTCTCACCTTCGTGGGCGACGCCATGCAGCATGCCCCGCAAATCAAGGCCGCTGCCCAGTGCGGCAAGGCTCGCCATGCGGCCTACGACTACAGCCAGTGCTTTGCCCACGTCATGCCCGACATCGAGCAGGCCGACTATGCCGTTGCCAACCTCGAGTGCCCGTTGGCCGGAGCCCCCTACACGGGCTACCCAGCCTTCAGCGCACCCGATGCCTATGCCGCCGCCCTCAAGGCGGTGGGCTTCGACCTGCTGCTCACGGCCAACAACCACTGCCTTGACCGCCGCGACCGCGGACTGCGGCGCACGGTGGACGCGCTCGACCGCCTCGGCATCAGCCACATCGGCACCTATGCCAGCGCGGCGCAGCGTCTGTCGCGCCTGCCGTTCATAGCCAATGTGGGCGGCATGCGCATCGCCTTTCTCGACTACACCTATGGCACCAACGGCATTCCTGTGCAGGGCAGCGTGGTGGTCGACTTCATCGACCGCGCACTCATCAGCGCCGACATCCAGGCCGCGCGCGCGGCTGGCGCCGAGGCCGTGTGCGTGAATCTGCACTGGGGCATTGAGTATCAGCTGTCGCCGGTGGCCAGCCAGCGCAGTCTGGCCGACTTCCTTGTCGACCAGGGCGTTGACCTTATCATAGGCGGCCACCCGCATGTGGTGGAGCCTATGGAAATGCGTTTCAGCCCGCGCTTCGGCAAAAATGTGCTGCTGGTCTACAGTCTGGGCAACTTCATATCCAACCAGACGGGCATCGACAGCCGCGGCGGCGCCATGGTGAAGGTGTGCCTGTCGCGCATCGACGGCCGCGTGGTGGTGCACGACGCGCGCTGCAAGCTGTTTTTTGTGCAGAAGCCGCAGCGGGCGGGGCAGAACTATGTGCTCATTCCCGAGGACAAGCCGCAACTGCTGCGCCCTGCCGACAGGGCCGAGTTCAGCTCGTTCATGTCGCGCACACGCTCGCTGGTGCTTAGCCACAATGTGATGGTGCCCGACGAGTGCGCCTCCGATGGCGGCAAATAAGAAATTTGTGTAATCAATGATGATTAGTCTTAACCACACACGCAGCCTTGCGGCGGCATTTGTGGCGGTGCTGCTGCTTGCGGCGCTGCATGCCACCGCGCAGGAAATCAACTTCATCCGCACCGATCTGAACCACATCAGCATGAACGGTGACGACTGGAGCGGATTGCGCCGCGCCATGCGCCAGGCCCGCCGCAGCGGCACCAAGGTGAGCGTGCTGCACATTGGCGACTCGCACATCCAGCCCGACATCTTTCCCGGACGGGTGCGCAGCCGCCTCCAGTATGCCTACGGCAATGGTGGCCGCGGGCTGTTGGTGCCGCTTGAAATGGCGGGCACCAACCAGCCGCACGACTACGCCTTGAAGTCGTCCACTCCCCACCGCCAGCGTTCGCGCCTGCTGATGCGCTCGTGGTCCACTGCCATGGGCTTCACGGGCATTTCGGTGCGCTTTGCCGCCGGGCACGCTTCGCTGGCGCTGCACACCATCGGTGAGGGACACGCCTTCAACAGCCTCACGCTGCTGCACTCGCGCGGCGCGGGATTCGACACCGCCGTGGTGGCTGCCGACACCCTCGTGGGCCGCGCCACTTCGCCGTGGTCCACAACGTTCGCACTCCCCGGCCTCACCGACTCTCTGCAGCTGGCGGGCATCCCCACTGGTTCTGACTTCTGGGGCGTGCTGGTCGACAACGATTCGCCTGGCGTGGTGTACAGCACCATTGGCAACAACGGTGCCACCTATGCCATGTATCACAAAATTGACAGCTTTGCCGCGCAGACGGCTTTGCTCCGTCCGCGGCTCATCATCATCTCGCTGGGCACCAACGAGGCCTTTGGCAGCCACGCCTATATGGCGCAGCAAATGCAGCGGCTCATATCCGATCTGCGCCAGGCCAACCCGCAAGCCAAGTTCCTGCTCACCACCCCCATGGAGTCGCAGCGCCGCAGCCGGCGCGGCTATGCCGTGAATCCGGCTGTGGCCACAGTGCGCGGCATTATTCTGGAGTTTGGCCGTGAGCACCACATTCCGGTGTGGGACCTTTACGCCGTGGCCGGTGGCGAGGGTGCATCGCGCAAGTGGCTCGAGCTGCAGCTGATGAACACTGGCGACCACCTGCACTTTTTCGAAAGCGGCTACGACTTGCAGGGCGTGTTGCTGGCCGACGCGCTGCTCGAACAGCTATGATTCCCAGTAAAAACGAATAAAAACGCACAAAAAGGCGCCCAGTGGCGCCTTTTTTGTTGAAAAAGTTGTATCTTTACAAAATTCAATGAAATGATACACAATTTTTTATGATATTTTTATGAAGAAAGTTCTACTAACGGCATTGGCAGCGGCAAGTGTGCTGGCTGCCAGTGCAGTGCCGGCCAAGCGTGTGCCGCGCACTTTCACCCAGAGCGACGGCAGCCAAATCACCGTCACCCTCATGGGCGATGAGTTCAACCACAGCTACGTCACCGACGACGGCCTCACCGTGGCCAAGGCGGCCAACGGCGATTTCTACTACCGCACCGCCCAGGGCGTGAGCCGCGTGATGGCCCACAACAGCAGCGCGCGTTCGGCAAGCGAAAGCGCGTTTGTGGCAGCAGAGCGCGGCACCATGACGCTGGCCGCCCGCGCCGCCAAGGCCGATGCCCGCCGCAAGTCGGCCCGCCGCAAAGACGCCGCTTCGGCCACCGAGGTGCCGCAGACGGGCACCATCCATATCCCCGTGGTGCTGGTCAACTACAGTGACGTCAAGTTTAAGGACTCCGACCCCAAGGCGGTGTTTACCGCCCAGCTGAGCAAGGGCACCGCCAGCGCCCACCAGTATTTCATCGACCAGTCGCACGGCAAGCTCGACGCCCAGTTCGACGTGCTAGGCCCCGTCACCCTCGACCATTCGCGCAGCTACTATGGCGCCAACGATGACAACGGCGACGACGTGCGCGTGGGCACCATGGTGCGCGACGCGTTCGACAAGATTGCCTCCAGCGGAGTCGACCTCAAGCAGTATGACAACAACGGCGACAAGATGGTCGATGTGGCCATTGTGCTCTATGCCGGCGTGGGCGAGGCCTCGAGCGACGAAGACGACGCAATATGGCCCTGCCAGTGGGCTCTGTCGTCGAGCGACGCAGGCGCTGCATCACTCTACAATGGCATCAAGGTTGACCGCTTTGCCGTGTTCAACGAGCTTAACGGCGGCAACACGTCAAAAATCGACGGCATCGGCACATTCTGCCACGAGTTCTCGCACTGCCTCGGTCTGCCCGACTTCTACGACATTTACTACTCGTCGCCTTCAATATTCGGCATGGGCAGCTGGAGTCTTCTGGACTACGGCAGCTACAACAACGACGGCTACACCCCCTGCAACTACACCGCCTACGAGCGCGAGTTCATGGGCTGGGACACCATTCCCGAGCCGGCCAAGAACCACACCTACCTGCTTAAGGCCAACGGCACCGAGGGCGCCAACGCCTACAAGGTGGTCAACTACGCCAACCCCAATGAATACTACATTCTTGAAAACCGCCAGCAGCAGGGCTGGGACAAATATCTTGCGGCAAGCGGCATGATGGTGACCCACGTTGACTACAGTGCCAGCGCATGGAACAACAACACTGTGAACACAGTGCGCACCCACCAGCGCATGACCATAATCCCGGCCGACAACAAACTGACATCGGCCACCGAGAGCGGCGACCTCTTCCCCTCGGGCGGAGCCACCGAACTCACCGACGAGAGCGTGCCCTCGGCCAAGGTCTACACCGGCAACTTCATGGGCAAGCCCATCACCGGCATCACCGCGCAGGACGAGCAGGTGTCGTTCACGTTCATGAAGGAAGCTATCCAAAAGGAAACCCCCGTGCTTGAGCCCACCGACAGCACCAAGATTCAGTCTACTGCCTTCACCGCATCGTGGACCAGCGTGCCCAATGCCGAGAGCTACACCCTGTATGTGGGCAATGTGCTCACCGAACCCAAATACAAACTGCTGCTCACCGAGGGCTTCTCCAACAGCAAGTTCACCTCCGACAACGGCACCGACATCTCGTCGAAACTCGACACCTACATGGACAATGCCGGCTGGACGGGCTCTTACATCTACAATTGCGAGGGCAGCGCCAAGTTTGGCTCAAGCAAGAAGACCGGCAAGCTCACATCGCCCAAGCTCAGCCTCGGCGACGCCGACAAGGTGACGGTGGTGTTCAAGGCCAGTGCCTATGGCAGCGACACCGGCGTTAAGTTCACAGTGAGCGCAGGCAGCGACAGCAAGGAGTACACCCTCACCAGCGCCAAGGACACCTACACCGCAGTGCTCAGCGCCACGGGCGACGTCAACGTGACGTTTGCCAACGCCGCAGCCAAGAAGCGTGCCGAACTCAGCAGCGTGGCCATCTATTCTGGCGACGCCACCGAGGCTCTCGCCCCCGTTGAGACAGGCAATGCCGACCGCCGCATCATCACCGGCATCACCGACACCACCTACACGGTGAGCGGCCTCACTCAAGACGGCTCATACGTCTACAAGGTGAAGGTGGTGTACACCGACGGCGACTCAAGCAAGTGGTCCGACCCGCTCAACGTCACACTCATCACGCGCTCAGGCATCGAGCAGGTGAGCAAAGGCTCGGCCATTGTGGCCAGCGGCCGCACTGTTGTGGTTGAGGCAGGCGTCGAGGGCCACATCTACGGCCTTGCAGGCCGCGAGATTGCTCCCGAGGCAGCCAATCGCTGGACTCTTGCCCCCGGCATCTATGTGGTGAAGGCCGGCACCGAGACCCGCAAACTCATAGTGCGCTAATTCCCCAGCGGCTTAGCGCCATCCCAATAGGCCAATGCGCCGTGCAGCCCTCAGGGCCGCGCGGCGCATTTTTTTATTATGCCAGCCACACTTTTACGTTCGACTTTTTGCGGAATTCCACACTTTTACGTTCGACTTTTTGCGGAATTCCACACTTTTACGTTCGACTTTTTGTTTAGTTTCATGTGATTTGATTAACTTTGCATAAGTAAAGATTAAGTGACACAGAAAGTTATGAAACGGAAAGCAATAGAACAACTATATGAATGGAAGGCACGAGCCGACCGCAAGCCACTAATCGTGCAAGGCGCACGCCAAGTTGGCAAAACTTGGCTTATGAAAGAGTTTGCAAAAGAGGCTTACAAAAAGTGCGCATATATTAACTTTGAGGACAATGATATGCTTAGCCAGCTGTTTGAGCATGACTTCGACATTGAGCGAATTCTGTCAACCATCAAATGGGCAACGGGTGTCAACATAGATGCCGACACGCTTGTGATACTTGATGAAATTCAAGAGGCGCCGCGCGGCATAACAGCTTTGAAGTATTTTCAGGAAAAAGCACCGGAATGCCATGTGATTGCTGCCGGATCGCTGCTGGGCATATCAATGCATCAAAACGACTCATTCCCAGTTGGAAAGGTCGACTTCCTGTATTTGTATCCGCTTTCTTTTTTCGAATTCCTTGATGCCGTGGGCGAACACAGCATGGTCGATTTGCTGCAGTCTAAAGATTGGCCGACCATAACAATGTTCAGGTCGAAGTTTGAAGAGCGTCTGCGCCAGTATTACTTTGTGGGCGGAATGCCGGCGGTTGTGTCTGAGTTTTCCTCTAGCGGCAATCTTGTTCGCGTGCGTGCCATTCAAAATGGTATTCTTGACTCCTATGAACGTGACTTCTCGAAGCATGCCCCCATCATTGAAGTGCCGCGCATACGAATGGTGTGGAATTCTATCCCTTCGCAATTAGCTAAGGAAAACCGCAAATTCGTGTATGGTGCGGTCAAGGAGGGCGCGCGTGCCAAGGACTTTGAACTTGCCATTGAGTGGCTGAAGGATGCTGGGCTTATTTATAAAGTGAACCGATGCAAAAAAGGCTTGATGCCATTGGCGGCATACGAGGATTTCTCATCATTTAAAATATTCATGTCGGATATTGGATTAATGGGTGCTATGAGCAATCTGCCAGCTCAAAGCCTGATAAGTGGCAATGTGTTGTTTTCTGGCTTCAAAGGGGCGCTCACCGAGCAATATGTCATGCAGCAATTGAAGAATAATTCCCAGTTGTCGATCTATTATTGGTCGGCCGACAATTCTCGCGGAGAGATTGATTTTCTTGTTCAGAGCGGCAATGATATTATTCCAATTGAGGTTAAGGCAGAGGAGAATTTGCAGGCCAAAAGTCTTCGACTGTTTGTGGCGCGGAATCAGGGCATGCACGGCATGCGCCTTTCAATGTCGCCTTATCGCGAGCAAGATTGGATGACTAATTATCCGTTATATTCGGTGCTTGCCGTGCTGTAGACTGATTTTTTGGAATGTGTGTTATTTTACTATCACCTTGCGCGACCACGCGCGCTCAAGGCGCACCACATAGAAGCCCTTGGGCACTTCCACTGTGACGCTCGACTCGCGCTCGACCCTGACGGTGCGCAGTAGCTGGCCGGTGATGGTATAGATGCTGAAAGTGACGTTTGCGCTGCCTGCCGTGAGCCTTATGTGGCCCGACATGCCCTCAACGCTGGCATTGCCCGCGGCGTTAAGCTCGATGCGCTGCGAGCCATTTGGCTCGGCTTGAGCCGTGTAGCCGCAACTCAGCGCAATCAGCGTCAGCAATATGGTCAATTTCCGTTTCATATCAAACGCAAAGATATATCACCTTTTCATCAATTCCAATTATTTCGCAACGATTTTTGCACTGGCAAGCAATTTTTCTCTTATAACGCCGTTGCATCACATTTTTAGCTATCTTTACAGTCGCAAAACCAATAATTGAATCAGCTATGACCAAAGAGATAAAGAAGTGGACCACGCTGAGCAGCGAGTACCTCATTCGCCGCCCGTGGCTCACCGCGCGCCGCGACCGCGCCATGCTGCCCGACGGCCGCATACATCCGGAATATTACGTGCTGGAATATCCCGACTGGGTGAATGTGATTGCCCTCACGGCCGATGGCATGATGGTGATGGTGCGGCAGTACCGCTATGCGCTGCAGATCATCTCCACCGAGCTGTGCGCTGGCGTGATAGAGAGGGGCGAGACGCCGCTGCAGGCGGCCAAGCGCGAATTGCTTGAAGAGACGGGATACACTGGCGGCGAGTGGCGCCAACTGATGACTATAGGGCAGAATCCAAGCACTTGCAACAACCTCACCCACTGCTTTGTGGCCACTGGTGTGCAGCCCACGGGCACGCAGCACCTCGACGCCACCGAAGATGTGCAGATGCTGCTCATGCAGCCCGATGATGTGCTGGGCATGCTGGTGCGCGATGAAATGAAGCAGGCTCTGATGGCCGCTCCGCTGTGGCGCTACTTTGCCGAGCACCACATGGTTTAGCGCTTGACAGCCATGCGGCGGTAATAGGCCATGCCCGCCAGCAGGTGGCGCAGTGTGGCCAGCACGGGCACTCCGTGCTGGCGGTGCAATGTGAGGGCTATCTTTAGAGCGCGCAGGTGGCGCGTGTGGGGGTGGACGATGCCCAAAAATGCTCCGCGGCCCATAATCACCTGCGGCAGCGTGGCGCGCGTCGAGCCTGTGGTGGGCGTGGCCGTGTCGACAATCACTGTGGGGAAAAACTTGCACTTCATCCCCTTCATTATGGCAGTGTGCAGCAGCAGCTCCTCTTCGCCGCACCACAGCATGGGGCTGCCAAGGCCCAGCTCCTCGTCAAAGCGCAGCCCGTTGGCCCTGACCGAACTCAGCCTGAAGGCGAGCTCCATCGATGTCAGATAGTAGCCTTTGGGCAGCCGGCGCTTCAGCACTGTGGCCTCACGCGGATATGCTTTGCCTGTATTCTTTCCGGCCACCGTGGTCTCAAAGGTGGCCATGTCGAGCTCGGGATCGTCTTCAAACGCCTCCACCACTTTGCGCAGCCGTGCGGCTGTGTAGCGGCAGTCGTCGTCGCACACCAGGCACACGTCGGCCGAGGCGTGGTCGATGCAGTGGTTGCGGTTGCGGCTCAGTCCGCGCCGGTGCATGGTGAGCAACTTCACATCGTTGCGCGCAAGCAGCTGCGGCGGGCACTGGTCGAGTCGCGTATCGCCCGTCATTTGCCACGACACCACATAGCTCACGCCCTCGATGGGCGCCAGCAGCATGTGCGGCACGCCCTCGATGCCGCCGTCGATGGTGGATATGAGCAGTTGCAGTGTGAGCATACTGCTGCAAAATTATCACTTAATATTGGTTGCGACAATTAAAGTCACACATTTTAAGCTAAAACGGCAAAAGTTAAGCCCGCCGAGCGGTTTTGCTCGGCGGGCTTAACTTAGTTCAATGTCAATGTCCTATCCTCATCGGGCCACTTTCAGTTTGGCTCCGGCCGAGTGGGCCGTGACTTGCGGCGCATACTGGCACTGCACTGTGGCGATGCCCGAGTTGAATGTGCCGGGTGCTGTCACGTAGGCGTCGTAGCTCAGCACGTGGGTGCCTTTGCCCAGGCTGTGGAAGAATGCGTTGGTCATCGAGTCTTTGCTCTCCAGGTAATACCACTCGCCGTTAGAGCGGCGGTAGCCCGACGTCTGGTCGGCCGGTTCGAGGCAGGCGGCGCGCTCGTCGGCCAGGGTGACGAAACTTGCGTCCTTTGCCAGTTTTATGGTGGTGCGCACCTGCACCTTGTCGCCCACGCGCAGCGTGGCGGCTGGAGTGAGCTTGCCGCCCTCGCCATACACCAGGTATTGCTTCTTCACCTCGATGTCGGCCGTCTTGGCGGCTTTCACCTGCGTCATCGGCGCCTGATACTGGGCATACACCGCACCCCATGCCGGGCCGTGGCCGCTGCGAGTCACTTCCAGCTGCTGTCCGGCCGCTGAGGCATCGAGCGTCACGCGGCCATAGCCCAGAATCTTGTCGGTGAAGCCCATGTCCACAGCCTTGCCGCCCACGGTCACTGTGGCGCTGCCGTCGCTGTCCGTCCAATTGCTGCCTGTGGCCAAAAGGGCCTGCACGGCGTCGGCGGCGAGGCTCGATGAGCCCCAGTCGTTGCTTTGCTTCATCAGCAGCATCCATTTGCGCACTTGGTCGATTTCGTCGTTGCGCCCGTCCACTTCGCTAAGTGCGCGCATTATGGTGGCTGTCACGGCCACTTTGTCTGGCCTCCACCAGCCGCCGCTGTTCAGCGCGTCCCAGTGCATGCCGGTGGCGTTGGTGGTGGCAAACTGCCTTATCGACTCGGTGATGCGGCGCGCTTCGGCCTTGTTGCCGTTGCGCCACAGTGTCATGGCTGTGAAGGCCTTCTCGCTGAGCGATGCGCCTTTCCACTCGCTGGCGAGGCTGCGCATCACCTTTTGCAGCATGCTTGCGTTTTCAGTGCCAAGCAGGTAGCTTGGAAACAGCGTGCGCGTGTAGGCGTATGTGCCAAAGCCGCTGTGGTCGTTGGGCCTGCGCTTGGTCTGCTGCTTGTAGAGTTTAAGCGTTTGTGAGTCGTAGTATTGCAGCGCGCGCTTCACCATTTGCTCCAACTTGTCGTTGCCCCTGAGGTAGCCCAGCTGCTGCGTTTCGCCTATCAGCTCAAGCACCTCGCCGGTGGTCCACACCGATGCCGAGCAGCCAGGATAGCTGAACCACGTGAAGCCGCCGTTGGGCTGCTGCAAGTTGGCCAGCGCGTCAACGAGTTTGTCGACCGCGGCCTTGCCCTTTTGCGCATCGATCAGGTCGGCAATGCGGCTCATACGCAGCGTTTGTTGCTCGGCGTCGCTTATCCATGGCGAGGCCAGCAGGGTGCCAATCTTCAGGTCGGAGTTGCGCTGCAGCATCGAGGTGAGGGTGGAGTCGGCGTTGCTACTCCAGTGCCTTATGGCTGCGGCCACTTCGGGGTGGCCGCTGGCTGTGCCTTGCGCCACGGCTGCGGCAAACAGGTCGTGGGCCACGATGGTGGCCACGTGGCTGTTTTCGCCGTTGTAGATGGTGGGCAGGGCCAGCACACAATACCACACGGGATTGTCGCAGTATTCCAGTGTCACGCGCGAGCCGCTCTTGAACTGCGGCAGCTGCATGGCCAGCTGCGGCTTGGCAGCGTCGATGTAGAATGGGGTGCTCTCCACCACCGGCGACTCTGCCGCCAGCACGGGCACCATGCACTGCTCGCCGTCGGCATAGCTGCCGTCGGTGGCGCGGATGCGGAAGCCCACGTAGGGCAACTGTGCGGGTACCGTCAGGGCTATGCCCACGGTGTCGCTTGCCTTGGCTGCCAGTGTGCGCTCCACGGTGCGCTCGGCCAGGGTCTTGCCCGTGCGCGGGTCAAACACCTCAACCACTGCCGTTACGCCTGTGCCGGCGTCGCTGGCGTTCTGCACGCTGGCGGTTAGCGTCACTTCGTCGGCCTGGCGCACAAAGCGCGGCAGGCTGGGCTTGACCATGATGGGCTTCTGCGCCACTATTTCGCGCGTCATCACATCGCTGGCCATGGCGCCGTTGTAGGCAATGGCTTGCAGCACCCAAGTGGTGCTCTGCGCCGGGGCTTTAAACTCCACACAGGCGTTGCCCTGGGCGTCGGTGGTGAGCATGGGCCGCCACAGTGCGGTCTTCACAGCGTTTTCGCGCACGGCCACGTTGTCGAGCTGCCGCTTTGCTGCCGCATCCGTCTTCTTGTACTTCCGCACCACCATGTTTTCGGCGAGCATCATGTCGCCGGATGCTTCTATTGAATCAAACGCCTTGTTTGCCATGGCCATTCGCGGCCTTATGCCGCCCATGTTGAATGAGTAGAATGGCATCTGCCCATACAAGTTGAATATGGGCAGTGTGCCATGGCCAGAGTAATTCAGCATGCGGCCTGTCCACGACACTGGGTTGCAATAGCTGTTCAGTGTCGGGTCGATGTTGTCGGTATAGTTGATGCTGTATGGATTGGTGTAGCGTGCCTTAAACCGCCACTCGTTGGGGCTTAGGCTGTTGATGGCCTTGTCGATCACCTCAAGCATCAGTGCGCCGGCCACCGGCTTGCCGTTGTTGTCCACCAGCTGAAACTGCCACTTTTCGGGCGCGCCGGGCACTATGCGGTCGCGGAAACTGCTCACCTTCAGCTGCGTGGCGTGGGCGTGAGCCTTCGACTCAAATTGCAGCGTGCGCTGTATCACCTCGCCGTCATACACCGATGCCAGGCACACCTTGAGCGTGTTGTTTTCCTTAGCAGGAATCCGCAGCTTCAGCTCGTGCATTCCGGGCTTGTAGTTGAGCCAGCCGCAGGCCACCTCGCCAGTGCGGTCGCTGGCCACGTAGTAGATGTGACTTTGCGGCACCGATGTGCCTATGGTGATGTGTACCGTGTCATCGTTGTCAACACGGCTGGCAGCCTCGGCCGTCCACAGTTGGCAGTTGTCTACCGGAGCCTTTGAGTCGGTGAGGCGGAACAGCGTCACTGTGGCTTCGCTCGGCTCGGCCATGGTGTCGGCCAGCACGCTCAGTTGCAGCGTGTATTTTCCCGACGGCACTTGGGTGAGGTCGATCACCGGGTTGGCCGAGTCGAAGTTGCCGGTGGCCACAGTCTTCTTTTCGTCGCCGGTGGTGATTAGTTTGTAGAGGCACTGCGCGCGGGTGTCGCCCTCGATGGTGGAGTTGTAGGTGGCTGGCAGTTTCACCGGCTTGCTGGCGTCAAAGTCGGCCTGGTCGCTGTTGAGGCTCACGCTGCGCTTGCTGCCTATCACAAAGTTTGTGCCGGCATGCTGCGTCTCGCCGGCTGCATCGGTGCATTCGGCCTGAAGCCGGTAGCTGTAGAACGTGCGCTTCCACTCAGTCTCTGTGTCATCGCCTGTGGCAAACACGCTGGCGGGATATTCGATGGCAAACTGTCCGTTCTCATCGGTAGTCACCGTGGTGTCGCCCACCACGTCGTCATTGTCCGAGCCGCCGCGCCACCACCACAACCATTCGCTGCGATACAGCTTCACGCTCACTTTGGCGCCTGCCACGGCCATGCCTGAATATGTTTTGGCCTCACCCTTGATGGCCACGGGCAGACCCTTGTTATACGACGGCTTGGCATCTTTCAGCTCCACAGCAAATGTCGGAGCCTTGTATTCGCTCACCTGCACCGATGCTCTTTGGATTATGGTGCTGTCTTGCCGTTGCATCTCAAGCCGGTAGGTGCCCATCATGCGGTCGGTGGGCACGTCGAATGTGCCCTCGATGCGGCCGTAGGCATCGGTCATCTTGCTGCTGTCGCGGGCCACCTCCTTGCCGTTGGGGTCGCTGAGTGTCACGGTCACGCGCTCGCCCTCGCACGGGCGGCGGTTTTGCTGGTCGGCCCAGTAAATAATGCCGCTGTATTTCAGCTTTTCGCCTGGGCGGTAGATGGCCAGGTCGGTAAACAGGCTGGCGTCTTTAGTCACGTAGGCGTTTGTATAGCCGCGATAGACCTCGAATTCAGGCGAAAATTTGTCGTCGCCCTTAACTGCGCTAAGGGTCAGCCAACTGCCGCCATAGCCTTTTTGCGTTTTGTCCAGATGCAGCACGCCGCTGCCGTCGGTGGTGCCAATTGTGCCCTTTTTGCTGCTCACCTTCACTCCTTTTATTGGCGCTCCGGTCTTCAGGTCGGCGGTTACAAGGGCATTGCCGTCTTTGCTGTTGCTGTTGAACTGCATCACCGATATGTTGTGCACGCGCAGCAGCGCCCGCTGCAGCCGTTCGCGCCCAACGCTTTTGCCGTTCTGCTCAAATTCAGGGGCAATCACATACACTCCGTAGGGCAGCGGCGGCAGCTCCACCGTCACTGTGTCGGTGAAGGGCACCGTGCCGCCGTGGCCGCTGTGACTGGTGCTGCTCACCAATTTCAGGGATTTAAGTTCCAGACTGTTATAGTTGTAGCCTTTTGTCTCTTTTTCGGGCACGCCATACACGTTCAGCTTGAAGTCCTTGAGGTTGTTGAGCTCCACTTTCACTTTCACTGTGTCGGTTGGAGCCAGCTCATTGTCATAGCTTACGTAGAGTTTCTTCGATTCGAGTTGCGTTATACAGTTTTTAATGCCGTTGATGTAGCGCGAATCGGGAAAACTGCGGGCATATTCCTGCAAGGCCTGATAGATGGCGGTGGCGTCGATGCCGCTATATTGGAGCAGCGCCAGCGCGCTGAATTCCGATCCCTTGTTGCTGCGCCAAAGTTCCATGATCTTCTCGTTGTCGGCATCCAGCAGCCGAGCCGTCATGCCTGGCGCCGTGCCTGCCTCATTGGCTTCTATGAGCCGGTGCTTCAGTTTGCTTGCCAGCTGCTTGCTGCTGGCCGCCTCCATGCCCTGCATCAGCATAAAGTCGAGCAGGGTGGGGCAGTAGAGCCTTGCGTCGGGAGTGTTGTTGGCTATCAGCGAGCCAAACTCCTCCAACGGGTGGCTTTTGAGAGCGGCCCCGTTGGCCACCGACTCCTCAATCAGGCTGTCGGCGGCCGCAAGCAGCTGCTCGCGGCTCCACTCGCTGTAGTCGGCAGGGCGTGCACCCTCCACACCCTTGGCTCGCGAACCGTGCATCTGGCCGTAGCTTTTAAGCATTCTTGCCTCAAAGTAGCACAGCATCGACCGGTATTCGGGCCGCCGCTCCTGGCGCTTCACCGAGTCGAGGCGGCCCATGATGCCCGCTATGTTGTCCGATGAGATTATGCTTTGGGCTATTGAGTAGCGCACCATGGCGTCGACTGCCTTCTTGCCGTCGTTCGACTTTAGCGCGCTTTGCAGGTCGGCCTCGGCCGAGGCGCTCACCGTTTTCGGATAGTTGAAGTCGGGTGCCTTGGCTGCCATGCCGGCCGGTGCAATGGCCGAGGCCAGCGCCGCCGCTATTATGATTCCTGATTTCTTTTGCATAGTATTACTGTGTTGCGTTGTCTGTGTAATGATTGTCTTCTGTTTGCTGCCTGTCATGCGTAAGCATGCAGGCATTGCGCATATATAATATAATCCCATAACACTCTTGATTATTGCATGCAAAAATGTTATGGGACTACTTTTTTGTGTATTTATGTTTGGAAATGGGGAATTGCCCTGTGTGGGCGTCCGTTTTTTTTCTCCTGTGGTTCTGTTGTGGCGCTGGCGGTGTGGCGTCAGCGGCTCTTCCTCACAGCGTTTTTGCCGCGCGACAGCATGCTGCGCGTAAAGCTCAGCTCGGCCTGCTTGAGCAGGTACAACTGCTTTTTGCTGAGAATCTGTGCAAACTTGTCGAAATAGCGGGCCTCGATCTGTCCCTCAAGCAGCCTTGCCTTCGACAGGGCCTCGGCAGCCTGGGCATACTGCTCGTCGGTGGGCTTTGCCGTGGCATCCACCTTCCGGGCAAGGGCGCGCGCATCGCTGTTCACCTTGTAGATTTCGCGCTCCATGGCCTCATACAGCGGCATGAACTTCTGCTCTTGAGCCTTGGTCATGCCAAGCTTGTCGGTGATCAGCTGATGCTTGTAGTCGAGCATTCTGGTGGCCCAACCGCTGCGCTGCTGCGACTGCGCGCTCAGCGTTGGCGCCAGCGGATTCAGCAAGGCTGCGGCAGCCAGTGCTGCGGTGCAAAGTCTTGATAGTCTCATCTTGTGTCAGTCTTGTCCTTCTTGGTTTCATTCACTTGCCGCCAAAGTCCATGCCAGTGTGTGGCGCCTTGGTGGCGTTGGCAATTCTCTGTTTTTTGGGGGGGCACACATCTTGTGCGTTCCGGTTAGCGCACTGGCTCGCTGGCGCTGTCGCCTGCGGCCACGCTGTCCTCATAGGTGGTGATGTCGTAGTCGCTCACATCGCCATGCATCATCACCTCGTCGGCATTGCGCTCGTTTTGCACGCCGGCCGAAATCTGGTTGGCCTGCTGCTGGCGGGTGCTCTCGCCGTTGTAGCTGTCAAACGCCTTCATCATGCACCAAATGCTGGCAAACATTGCTGCCATGTAGATGTAGGGGCGCACGCGCACCCACATCGACGGGCGGGATGCGATGGGCGTGATTTTCACCTCGGGCAGGCTTTCGGCCATGCGCTTGTTGAAATCGTCGAAGTAGTGCTCCGGAACCTTAAATCCCGGATCTTTCCCCAATTTCTTTAATATGTAAGAGTCTTCTTCTTTCATTTCGCACTTTTGACTTTAATGGCAGGTGAAGGTTTAATCGCACTTGCCAAAAAAACTCTCGATTTTTTTGATGGCGTGGTGATAGCTGGCCTTAAGCGCACCCACCGACGTGCCCAGTATTTCGCTCATGTCGTCATACTTCATCTCGTCGTAGTAGCGCATGTTAAACACTAGCCGCTGCTTGTCGGGCAGCGAGGCTATGGCCTTCTGCAGCTCGATTTGCGCCTCGTCGCCGTCAAACCACTGGTCGGCCTCAAGGCTGTTGGCCAGCGTGCTCTCGTCGTCGTCAATCGACACCTTGTTCACCGCCTTCTTCTTGTTGATAAACGTTATCGACTCGTTGATGGCTATCTTGTAGAGCCACGTCGACAGCTTCGCGTCGCCGCGGAAGTTGTCGATGTTGGTCCACGCCTTGATAAACGTGTTTTGCAGCACGTCGTTGGCGTCGTCGTGGTCTATCACCATGCGGCGAATTTGCCAGTAGAGCGGCTGCGAGTAGTGCTCTATCACGCGGGCAAACGCCGCGCGGCAGGTGCTCTGGCTGTGCAGCTGCTCTATGATTTCCGATTCGTCGTATGTGTATTTTGAACTCATTGGCTGTGTTGGTAAATTCTTGGTAAAGTTATCCATTTTTTTCCAAACCCCGGCTATGTAGGCCTCCGCCGCACCTCCTTTTTCTCTTTTTTTAATACACAGCCGCCTCCCAGCCACCCAAAATGGAAGTCCCAAGCGTGCAATCCATGAAAAAACGACAATGGAGACAAATTCAGACAACGATGGCTCAGGCCGCCTCAAATTTGTCTCCCATTGTCTCTATTGTCGTTTAATTATGAGCACGTTGCGGGCGTCACTGCATCCCGGCCATGGTCTGCACCTTGCCAATGGCCAAAATCACGCCGGTCGACCGCTCGCGAATCAGATACACAAACGGGCTGTTGATGAAGCAGCGGCTGCCAATCATGGCGGTTGGGTCTCCGCTCCATCCTGTGGAAACGGTTATTTTTGTTCCCTTTTCGTCAACGTTGATGTGCATTTGCTGCAAGTATTGAGTTATGTGCATATTTGAGTTGACAATGCCGCTGAGGTCGCCACCGCTAAAAATTTTTCTCACACCCAGTGCCTTTAATGTGCCCACCAAGTCGTTGTTGTAATAAGCCTCAAATTTTGGCATTTGCAGATATACTGCACGGCTTCGCAAGTCGGATATGAGCGCATTTATTTTTTGCGTTGACAGCCCTGACACAAACTCATTGATTTTACTGCCCTCTTTTGGCACAATCAAGTCCATTACAAAGGATCCGTTGCCGTAGTCAAGTTCAAGCATGTCGGCGTCGTTGCCATTTGCAATTCTTGTGGTAATGTTGTTGCCGCCAAACACTTTGCATTGTTCCTTTTCATTCCTATAATTTATAAACTCGTCGGCTACAGGCTCGGTAAACTCTTGCATTAATTGGCGCCATATTCCATTAAACGTCATGGCGTTTGCAAGGCAGGCTTGGGTCTCGGGCGGCAGATAACTGAACAGCTTGCTCACTTTGCCGCCTGTGGCGTTGCTTACCCATCCGTTGATGGTGCTCAGCGCGTCCGGACTCGAGAAATCGATGCTCGACGATGTCGCGCCATAGGCATCGCTTAGTGCGGCGGTGAAGCTGGGGTTAGCCGACAGACCTTTGGCATACCAGAATGCGCTCAAGAAGTTGACGGCCACACGGTCGTCGGCGTCAACGAGGGCTTTGGTCAGAGTCTTGTAGTAGGTGTTGAGGTCGGCTGCCGTGGCTGTCCCAGTGTGCATGGCGCTGGTGATTTCGCGCAGCGTCTCGCCCTTGGCCCCGTTGGCCATCATGGCAAGGGTCAGCTGCATTCCATATGGCGAAATCAGCACGTTGCTGTCGTTGCTGTTGATTGCCCTAAACGCATTCACGGCAAATTCGTTGCCGCTCTCGGCTATCGCTTTCTGCTCCTGAGTGAGCTGGATGTTGGCCCGCGGCCTGTATTTCGGCCCGTTGTCGTCGTTGCATGCCGTCAGAGCCACAGCTGTAAAAACGAAAAATGCAATTGTAAAGTTCTTAAAGAAGTTCATAATGTATAACGTTTTGTAAATTATTTCTTAGAGATGTATGTTGCACTTATATCATATACGGAATTTTTTAGGCTTGGAATTTGCTCATGTCACCGCCCGACAGCACTGTGGTGTCTTTTTCAATATACCCGTTCCATTGGTCAACGAAGCGGCCTGTTGAGTCGTCTGGCAGGCTTTCTACCGCGGCAATCGTGCCCACCATACCGCTTTGCCAGCTTCTAACTCCATCGGGGGCATTGCCCGCAATGCTATAGTTGCCGCTTTGCGAGTAGGCCAGAACCGGGGTGAATTTCTTTGTCGCGCTCACAAGCACAAATCCGCCATTGTTGGCGTAGTTCACAACGTAGATTGCTGGCTTGCCCATCTTGTCGATGATTGCCGACACGGTGTATTGCCTGCTTTGTGTCTTAGCCCGCATCTTTCGGCATGCGGGCTTTGCCGTGAGTCCGTTAAGCACATTCTGGATGTCGGCTCTTGTCACCGCGAACGGGTCAACGCTTGCCACGCTGCTCTTCACCGCCATTGCCGGCTCCGCGTTTTGGTCGTGGCTGCACGAGTTGAAGCACGCTATGCCAATTGCTGCAGCAAACAGTGTTAAAAATGGAGTTCTCATAAGCGATTAATTTTAGAACTACAAAATTAATTGTCAAAGCTTTTGACGCTCCAAAGTTATGGTATTCAAATGTTAAAATCAACATACTGTGCAACTTTTTTTGCGGCGTTTTTATTGTCCCTTTTGCCGTTTGAGACAATACGTTGAAAAAAACACAGCGCAGCCACCCTGCCGCCGAAGCGGCTGGGGCGGCTGCGCCTATGCTGATGTGTCCCTCGCTGAAGCTCGGTTAGTTTTCCTTAAACATCGAACCGTGATACTTCACGTCATAGCCCTTGCACTTGAATGTGGCGTTGAGCACGCGGCCCTGGTTGGTGACCACGCCGTTGAAGTCGGTCATGTCGTAGGTCGAGCCGTAGGTGTTGCTCTTCAGGCGGTCGGCGGTGAGCTGATAGCCGTCGTCGGTCACCTTCACGCTCACGGTGTCGTAGGTGGCTGCGTCCACTCCGATGTCGGAGGGGCTCAGCTGCAGGTTGCGCACCTCAAGTGTGGCCTTGGTGCTGTCTTTTGAGTCGAGGCGGAATATCATCATCGAGTTGTCGGAGGTATACGGTGAGCCGCCGTCTTTGCTCGATGCGAGCGTGGTGTAGGCATAGGCCAGCAGCGATGTGGAGTATACCGTGGTTTCGCCGTCGACGAGGTATTGCAGATACATCACGCCGGCGTTCATGTCGAATGTGCCCTGCAGGTTGGTCACCGTGCTGCCGTTGTCGCACTTCACATTGCTTGCGCTAAAGGTGTAGAGTCCGGCAGATTGTGTGGTCATCTTCAGCGCCTCCACCTTGAAGCTTGGCCTCTGGCGGTCGTTGACGCGGGCGTTGGTCGAGAGGCTTATGGTGGCGGCGTTCATGTCGATGGCGATCTGCGTTGTGGCTGTCGAGAACAGGCAGCCGTCGATGTTGTCGCCCATTGCGCGGTTATACATCTTCACCACTTGGGAAATCGAGTTGGTGGGCTCGTCGTTGCCGATGCACGACGCTGTGGCCAGCGCCAGCACCAGCGCAATGAATGGAATGAGAATCTTTTTCATTTTTTGCTTCTGTTGATAAAAAGTTTTTAGAGTTGTTATTTGTCTTCGGGTTTGGTCTCGGTGCCGCTTGCCGTGAGGGTGTAGCCCGGCAGGCTGAATGTGCCGCTAAACGAGCCGCTGGCCACGTTCACCTGCGCCTTGGCGCTCTTCAGCAAGTAGTTCAGCGGATTCTTGATGTCGGTCACTGTGGGGCAGTCGGTGGCTGTCACCTCATATCCGTTGCCGTTCACCGCCACGCTCAGGCCCTCGTAGTCGAGATGCTCAATCTGGCCCAGCTTGTCGTTGAGGCGCACGGCGCCCAGCTTGAGCGACGCCTTCATGGTGGCGGGGTTGATGACTATGCTGTACAGGATGTTGGGGTACTTGAATGTTGCGGTGTCGCACTTCGACTCGGTGGTGGTGAACGAGTAGCTGAACTCGCTGGGCGTGGCGTTCACCTGATAGCGGCCGTCCACCGTGTAGCTCACCGTGATCATGTCCAGATAGTAGTTGTAGGTGCCCGTGAGGCCGGTGATGGTGTGGCTGCCGGCTGTGGCGCTTGTGGCTGTGAATGTGAATGTGCCGCGCTCCGAGTCGGCCGTTGTGGCAAGGCCCTGCAGCGACACTTGCTGCGCCTCGCCGCCAATGGTGAATGTGGTGGTGAGCTCGGTGGTCATGGTGCCGCGGTTGATGGCTATCTTGGTCTCGCCGCTGGCCATGCTGCCTGTGCCGTCCTGGCCGTTGAGCACGTGAATCAGCGACTGTGCCGTGGCGTTCACTATGCGGTTGTTCACATCGGGTTCGTCGTCACCGCAGCTGCCCAGGCCCACAATGGCCAGCACTGCAAATAGTAGTAGTGATAATGTTTTCTTCATATTTGTTGTTCTGTTTTAGCGTAAAAAAATAGCGCAGCTCGCCATGGGACTGCTGTGCAAAATTAGCACTTCGGGGCCACATGCCAAATAAAAAACAAGTTTGATGCCCTATGATTGCACCAAACCTGTCTATTTTAGCAAAAATTATGTTTTTCCCGTCTTGCGGCCGACTGCTACTTCAGCAGCGCGCCAAACTGTGTGTCGAACGATTTGCCGTAGTCCATGCCGAAGCAGTGGAACTTAAGCACCGATTCGTCCTTGCTGGCCCACTTTATGGTGGCGCTTAGGTTGGTCACCTCGCGGCTGGGCATGGGGGTGGCGTTGCCGGCCGCGTCGTAGAAGAGGGGTGTGACTTTGCTGGCCTCGAGGGTTATGGTGGTGCCGCTCACCGTGGCGCTAACGCCAGTTATTCCCAGTTTCTTCTGTTTGGGCATGCCGGGCACAAATTGGATGTTGTGCAGATATATGTCGGCATTGGCGTTGTCGGTCAGCACGATTTCAAAGTATGTCTCGCTGGTGTTGGCGTAGTCCATCGATCCGCCCGGCAGACTCGACAGAATCTTGCGCGATGTGGATGTGATCACCACAGGGCTGCTGCCGTCCTCGTGGCGCAGCGTGGTGAGGCAGGTGCCGTTCACTGTGTCGAAGTAGCCCGACACTGTGATGGGGCCTCTGCCTGTGTTGGCCTGGCTCTTGGCGCTGGCATAGCTGTAGCAGCCGTCAGCCAGTTTGCTGAGTGCGACGCCATACACGTCGGGCTGCTCGCCAACGCCGTTCCCGTAGGCGCGGTCGGTGTATATGTCCATCAGGGTTCCGGCCTGGTTGAGGTGGAACTCATAGCTGATGTCGTTGTTGTTGCCGTTGTCGTAGCTGGCCAGCTGGCGGCTTTCGAATGTATTGCCGCCGGTAATGGGCTGGTTGCCGGGGGTGTCGGGCTCGTCGTTGCCGCCGCATGCGGTGGCGGCAAGCGCCATCAGCGCGGTGGCCGCCATCAGTGCAAAGTGCTTAATTGTAATCATAAAGTCTGTCTGTCTTTTTTCAGTTATGAAATAAATATGTTTTGATTGAGCTAAAAGTTGACGCGCAGAGTGGCTCCCGCCTGGCGGCTTTTGCCGCGCTGCAAAAACTCGTGCCCTATCGACACAAAATAGAATGTGCGGTAGGCCGTGTCGGTGAGGTTGCGCCCCCACAGCTGCAGCGAGTAGTGGCGCCCGCGCAGCGTCACGCTGCCGCCCAGCAGGGCGTAGAAGGGCTGCCGCGCAGTGTTGGCTTCGTTCCAGTAGATTTCGCCCGCGCCCTGCACATTGGCGTCGATGGTGACCGATTTCAGCCACTGGCCGCAGCCGCGTGTGGCTATCTCATAGTAGGCCTCGGCCCACAGCGTGTGGCTGGGGCAGTAGGGAATGTGGCGGTGGGCATAGTCGGCCTTGCCGTCGCTGTAGTCCACAAAGCGCGCGCTGGTGAAGCCGTAGCTCAGGTTCAGGCCCAGCGCCTCGGTTGGGCGCATCTGCACGGCCAGTTCCGCGCCCCAGTTGCGGGTGCGGCCGGCGTTGGTCATCACGCGCCCGGTGGTGGTGCCGTCGGGAAACACCGTGAGCTGGCGGTCGGTGCAGTCGATGTAGAACACCGCCAGGTCGCTCTTCACGCGGCCTTGCCAGCACTCAAAGTGTCCGCCCGCCTCATAGTTCCACGCCTTTTCGGGCTTGTAGCCCACCACTTTGCCAATGTCGTAGCTGGCGCCTATGCCCATCACCCCCATCAGCCGCTGTTGCAGCACGTCACTGAACATTTGCGTGTTGTATCCGCCCGCCTTGCTGCCCTTGCTCACCGAGACGTACAGCGTGTGGGGCTTCTCCTTGCCCCACGGCCTCCAGGTGGCCGTGAACTTGGGCAGCAGCTGCACAAACTCCTTGTGCATGCGGCCGCGGTCGTCGATGTCGATGGCCGTGTGGCTGTAGACGGCGCCTGTGGCGGCCTCGAGCGTGCTGTAGCCCGTGTGGGTGGTGCTGGTGTAGCTCAGTCCGGCGCGCTCATAGTCCACGCGCAGCCCGGCTGTGAGAGCCACCTTGCCAAGGTCGAGCGTCGACTGGTGGTAGGCGGCCACGCCCCACAGCGGCAGCCCGAAGTGGCTGCCCAGCACAAAGCTGCGCTCGTCCCAGCGTATGGGGTAGTCGGGGTTGGCCTGGTTGCGGTGGCTCTCAATCAGCTGGCTTATGCCCGTGTCGAGAAAGGTGACGGGCGCATCCATGGTGCTGTGGCGGTAGAAGCCGAAGAGGCCCGCCAGCCACTGGTAGATCCGCTCATCGTCGCCGTGGCTGCGCGCCACCACGTCTTGCGTCAGTGCCCACTCGCGCCTCGCCTGCGTCAGGGTGAAGTAGGGCAGGGGGGTGAAGTCCTGGTCGAGCGTCATGTTGTCGTCGATATATTGGAAACTGCTGATTCCCGACAGCTGCACGCTGCCCAGGTCGGCACTCACCGTGAGCCCGTCGAGCACCGCCGTGCGGCGGTAGAAGCAGGTGTCGTTGTAGCTGATTTGGCCCGTGGCCATGTATTCATACGGGTATCCGCCCTGGCGGCTCATGGTCAGCGACAGCGAGTTGTTCACCAGCACCCGGCTGCTGGGCTGCCACTCCAGCTTGGCGCGGGCATAGCCCTGATGCTCCCAGTCGCATTTGCGGCCGTTGTATTGGTTGGTAAACTGGCCGCCGGTCGAGGTGAAATAGGCTCCAGCCCCCAGCCACACGTTGCCGCCCAGCCGCGCATAGTGGCTGGCGCCGGCGCGGTAGCTCTTGCCGCTGGCATACTCGGCCAGCAGCCGCGTGCCCTGATAGCTCATGGCCGACAGCGTGTAGATGTTGATGGCTCCGCCCATGGTGTTGCGCCCATACAGCGTGCTTTGCGGCCCGCGTAGCATCTCAATGCGGCTTATGTCCAGCAGGTCGAAGTCGTAGTTCTCCTTGCTCAGCACCGGCACGTTGTCGATGCTCAGCCCCACGGCCGGCTGGTCGATGCGCGCGCCTATGCCGCGCACATATATGGTCGACGTCATCCGCGAGCCGTAGTCGGGCACATACAGGTTGGGCACCATGCCCGAGGCTGCCTTGGCGCCGGTCACCTCGTTGCGCTCCACATCGCGGCGGCTTAGCACGGTCGAGGCCGTGGCCTGCGTGCGCAGGTCGGCCGACTGCTTTATGGCCGTTACTGTGACGCCCGCCAGAGTCACCGAGTCGGTGGCCTGCGGGGCTTCTGCCTCGGGGGCTGCGATTGCTGCCGTCACGGCTGCCGCAGTCATGCAAAGTGTTGCTGCTCTTTTCATCGGTGCAAAGTTACTCACACTCCGCCGCCCCCGCAATCACTAATGGTGGTGATAAACTGGTGATGCCATCCACCAAAAACCGCAACCCGCCGAATTTTAAAAAAACGACAATAGAGACAACTTTAGACAACGACCTGTGCGGCACAGCCGCCTCAAAGGTGTTGTATCATATTGTCTCTATTGTCGTTTAATTATGAGCACGTTGCGGGCGTCACTGCATCCCGGCCATGGTCTGCACCTTGCCAATGGCCAAAATAACGCCGGTCGACCGCTCGCGAATCAAGTACACAAACGGGCTGTCCGCAATGAACACTCCGCCCATCACGGCAGTGACTTCTCCGCTTGATGCAGTCACCGAAGCCACCTTAGTGCCCTCTTCGTCCACCTTGACCCACAGCCGTTGTAAATATTGCGTCACGGCCAAGCCGCTTGTGTTGGCAATGCCGCTCAAGTCGCCGCCGCCGAATATCTTCTTTATGCCAAGTCCTTTCATCTTGTCAATCAGGTCGTATTCATACTTTGCCTCAAATCGCGGCAGTCCGACGCTCACTTCGGCAGTGCCCTTTAAGCCATTGATGAGGTCGTTGATCCGCTGGAGGCTCAGTCCAGCCACATATTCGTTGATTTTGCGCCCGTCTTTGGGCATAATCACATCCATCACAAACGAACCGTTGCCGTAGTCCAGTTCAAGCATGTCGGCGTCATCGGCATTTGAAATGCCCACGTTGTTGCGCTGATGCATCATTAGGCACGTCTCCGGTCCACCCTGCCAGTTGGTGAATGTCTCTTTCTTTGTGGTCTTGGCGTTGAACTGCTTTGCCCATTTGCCCTCAAACACCATTGCGTTGGTCAGGCAGAACACTGTGGCCGGGCTCAGGTAGTCGAACGCTTTGCCAATTTTTCCGTTGGTGGCGTTGCTGGCCCACTTGTTGATTGTGGCCAGAGCGTCGCGACTGCTGAAGTCGATGGCTGTGGTCTCTGCGTTGTAGATGTCTTTCAGTGCCGAAGCAAAGTCGTTGCACGGGGTGTATCCTTTGGCTATCCAGGCTGCGTTGGCCAGTGTGAGGCTCACCTTCTTGTCTGCCCCCACTAAACCCGCGCTCACCGTCTTGTAGAAGTCATTCAGGCCGCCAACGGTGGCTGCGCCAGTGTGCAGTGCGCTCATTATTTCGTCAAGGGTTTCGCCCTTAGCTCCGTTGGCAAGCATCCCAAGTGTTTGCTGAAGACTGTATGGAGCTACCAGCACGTTGTCTTCGGTGCTGTTAATCGCCTTGAATGCGTCAACGGCAAACTCGTTGCCGTTCTCCGCCAGTACGCGCTGCTCCTGAGTGAGCTGTATTTCAGCCCGCGGTTCCTGCTGCTCCTGCTTCTCCTTGTCGTCGTTGCAACCCGTCAGTGCTGGTGCCAGCATAATTGCTGCTGCTAACAGTGTTAATAGGTCTCATCTCATAATTAATCGTTTTTTTGAATGAATTAACTAACTGCCATTGTTATAGACGCTCCAAAGTTAATGTGTTCAAATGCTAAAATCAATATGTTGCGCAACTTTTTTTGCATTGTCTCCTGTTGTCTTTATTGTCGTTTAATGGCAGACGTCCACATTTGGCATGACATCAAAAAATGGTTGCCTTTGATTGCTGCTGTTGCGGTTTTGCGCCAGTGGCGGTTTGAGGACGGCCGTGGGCGCTGGCGATAGTCGCGGTGGGCTGGTTGGATTGCGACCATTGTTGTGCCGTTATGGAATATTAAAATCCGAGAGATAGGGCGACTATAATTTTTTCATAACCAAAACATTTACTATATTTGCAATCGGAAAATCTCCCATGCCGGCACGCAGTGGCCACTGTTGTGGCTATCGCATTGCCGGTGTGGATGTTAGCGCGTGTGCGCATGTGATTTTTTTTGAAATTGAAAATGTACCAAGCATACGAGATATTGAGTATCAGCGAGTCGTGCGCCCGATGGGTGTGCGGCCATTGTGCTGCATGCTCGGCACTCAACCCCGTGAGCCGCAAGAGCCCCTTGGCAGCCACTGCCTACGGCACTTGCGGCTCGCCGGCTTTTATGCTAATCACCGCAAAAAAATAGAAACTAAGAATAGATATTGAATTTTTTATGGTTTTAATCGGTATTCAAAGTACAACCTTGGCGGTTACCGCGGCCCTCACAGGCGTAGTCCTGGTGGCTGCGGCACTGATAATCGCGTGGCTCATTGGCCCGCGCAGCTACACGGCCAAGAAGGGCGAACCCTATGAGTGCGGTATTCCCACGCGCGGCGACAGCATGGCGCAGTTCCACGTGGGCTACTACCTGTTCGCAATTCTGTTCCTGATGTTCGACGTCGAGACGGTGTTCCTCTTCCCGTGGGCCACCATCTGCAAGGAAATCGGCTCGTCGGCGCTGCTGGCAGTGGGCACATTCTTGGTGATTCTCGCTTTAGGTCTGGCTTACGCATGGAAGAAAGGAGCGTTGAGATGGAAGTGAAAATCAAAGGAATGAAGTATAGCGACTTCAAGGACAACGAGTCTATCGAAAAACTTGTGGAAGAGCTGCGCGCCGCCGGCACCAACGTGGTGGTTGGCAAGCTTGACCAGCTCATCAACTGGGGCATCAGCAACTCGCTGTGGCCCTTCTGCTTCGGCACCAGCTGCTGCGCCATCGAGTTTATGTGCCTCGGCGCGGCCCGCTACGACATGGCCCGCTACGGCTTTGAGGTGGCGCGCAACTCGCCACGCCAGGCCGACTACATAATGTGCCAGGGCACCATCACCTACCGCATGGCGCCTGCACTGAAGCGACTCTACGAGCAGATGGCCGAGCCCAAATATGTGATAGCCTGCGGCGGCTGCACCATTTCGGGCGGCCCGTTCAAAAAGAGCTATTGCGTGGTGAAGGGCATCGACCAGATTATCCCGGTCGATGTGTATATGCCCGGCTGCCCGCCGCGCCCCGAAGCGTTCTTCTACGGCCTGATGCAGCTGCAGCGCAAAATCAAGGTGTCGAAATTCTTCGGCGGCACCAACCGCAAGGAGAAGCGCGACAAGTTTTTCGCCGCCCGCACCGAGGCCCAGCAGGCAGCCGAGCGCGAGCAGCAGGCCGACGCCAAGGCGCGCGCCGAGGCCAAGCCGGTGATCGACCTCTAACGGGCGCGAGGCTATAGCCCCTCTCCCCGACAATTCAATAGCAAGAAACAGAAACCACAGCATATACACATTATATATATGGCAGACATTCAACAAAAAATAAGCACGCTTTGCCCCGAGGCGCAATTCGACACCACGGGCGAGCTGCTGCTGGTCACCGTCCCCGACGCCAAGTGGCACCAGCTGGCGCTGCAACTGCGCGACGAGCTGGGATTCGACTACCTGACCGCCGTGGTGGGCATGGACTGGAAAGACTCGCTGGGGTGCGTGTACTACCTCACCAACAGCGACACACAAGAAATGCTTCACGTGAAGGTGGCCACCACCGACCGCGAAAAGCCCATGCTGCACACCGTGAGCGACGTGTGGGCAGTGGCCAACTACCAGGAGCGCGAGGTGTATGACTTCTTTGGCATCGAGTTTATCAACCACCCCGACATGCGCCGCTTCTTCCTGCGCAACGACTGGGTGGGCTACCCCCTGCGCAAAGACTACGACGCAAGCCCCGAGCTCAACCCCCTGCGCCTCACCGATGAGGAGAACGAAGACGACACACACACCATCCAGGAGCAGCCCGACGGCTCGCTCAAGCGCATCGACAAAAAGGTGTTCGGCTCCGACGAATATGTGATCAACGTGGGCCCGCAGCACCCGTCCACCCACGGCGTGATGCGCTACCGCGTGTCGCTCGACGGCGAAATCGTCAACAAGGTCGACGTGGTGTCGGGCTACATTCACCGCGGCATCGAGAAGCTGTGCGAAGGCCTCACTTACCCCTCCACACTGCTCTATCCCGAGCGCATGGACTACATGGCCGCCCACATCAACCGCCACTGCCTGTGCCTGTGCATCGAGAAGGCTCTGGGCATCGAGGTGCCTCACCGCGCCGAACTCATCCGCATGATGATGGACGAACTCATGCGCCTGTCGTCGCACCTGCTGAGCTACGGCTGCCTCACCATGGACCAGGGCGCCACCACGGCATTCTTCTATGGCTTTCGCGAGCGTGAACTCATCTACGACATATTCGACAAGACCTGCGGCGCACGCATGTCGATGAGCTACGACGTGATAGGCGGCGTGGCCGCCGACGTGCACCCCGACTTCATAAAGGATGTGCGCCACCTGTGCGACATCATGCCCGAGAAGCTCAAGGAATACCACAAACTGTTCAGCGGCAACGTCATCGCCCTCAACCGCATGAAGGGCGTGGGCCTGCTGAGCCGCGAGGACGCCATCAGCTACGGCATCACCGGCCCCACAGGCCGCGCCTCGGGCCTGCACTGCGACGTGCGCAAGACGCACCCATATTCGCTCTATAACGAGGTTGACTTCGACGAGGTGGTGCTCAACGGCGGCGACAGCTACGACCGCTACATGGTGCGCATGAAGGAGATTGAGCAGTGCGTGAGCATTCTGCGCCAGTGCTGCGACATGCTCGAGAAGGAAGGCATCGAGGGCGAGTATTGCGCCAAGGTGCCCAAGCTCATCAAGCTGCCCGCCGGCCACTGGTATCAGCAGGTGGAGGCCAGCCGCGGAGCCTTCGGCGTGTATCTGGAGAGCGACGGCGACCCCAAACCCTTCCAGAAGCCCTACCGCATGCACTTCCAGACACCGTGCTTCAACCTCATCGGCGTGGTCGACCTCACCTGCAAGGGCAACATGATTGCCGACCTCATCACCATCACTGCCTCGATCGACTATGTGATCCCCGACATTGACCGCTGATGCGCGCCGAAAACAAAACTCAAGTATTCCCCGAATCAAAGAAACAATATAATAAGAGAAAAAAGATATGTTTGACTTTGGTATAGTCACAAATTGGATCGACGAGCTGCTCAACGGCTTCATGCCCTCTTGGCTCGCAACCACCGTGGAGTGCGCCCTTGTGGGAGTGATGCTGCTGGTGATGTATTCGCTGCTGGCAATATTCTACATCTTCTATGAGCGCAAGGTGTGCGCGTGGTTCCAGTGCCGCCTCGGCCCCATGCGTGTGGGCCCCTGGGGCGTGCTGCAGGTGTTTGCCGACGTGATCAAGATTCTGCTGAAAGAGCTCATCACGCTGTGGAACACCGACCGCCTGCTCTTCGCCCTCGCCCCCTATCTGGTGATAGTGGCATCATTCCTGGTGTTTGCCTGCCTGCCCTGGGGCAACGGCCTGCAGGTGATTGACTTCAACGTGGGCGTGTTCTTCATGATGGCCGCCTCGTCGCTGGGTGTGATCGGCATCCTGCTGGCAGGCTGGTCGAGCAACAGCAAGTACACCCTGATTGGCGCCATGCGCAGCGGCGCGCAGATGATCAGCTACGAGCTGTCGATAGGCCTGGCCATGCTGTGCATCGTGTGCCTGGCCGGCACCATGAGCGTGAGCGGCATAGTGGAGGCCCAGGCCGACGGCTGGTTCCTGTTCCGCGGCCACATCCCCGCTGTCATCGCATTCATCATCTACCTGATTGCGGCCACCGCCGAGACCAACCGCGGCCCGTTCGACCTCCCCGAGGCCGAACACGAGCTCACGGCCGGCTACCACACCGAGTATTCAGGCATCCATTTCGGCTTCTTCTATCTGGCCGAGTACCTCAACCTGTTCATCGTCTCAGGCATCGCCTCGCTGCTCTTCCTGGGCGGCTGGATGCCCTTCCATGTGCCGGGTTGGGACGGCTTCAACGCCATCATGGACTACGTGCCCTCGGTGGTGTGGTTCCTTGGCAAGGCCGTGCTGGTGTCATTCATCATCATCTGGTTCAAGTGGTCGTTCCCACGTGTGCGCATCGACCAGATGCTGGCGCTCGAGTGGCGCTACCTCATGCCCATTGGCCTTTGCAACCTCGTGGTAATGGCCCTGGTGGTGAGCATGCGGTGGTATTTTTAATGGCTAAAAAAGATAATTTAGATATTTAGACAACCTGACTTAGAGATTATAGACCCTATTTCAATTTTCTAAAATGTTATGAACGATAATTTTGGAAAAATCACTCAAGTAATCGGACCTGTGGTCGACATTACTTTCGAAGGAGCCGACGCCAAAGTCCCCGAAATCTACACGGCGCTCACCGTGCAGCGCGAGGACGGCAGCGATCTGGTTCTGGAGGTGGAGCAGCACATCGGCGAGAACACCGTGCGCTGCGTTGCTATGGATAGCACCGACGGTCTGCAGCGAGGCACCCAAGTGAAAAACCTTGGGCAGCCGATCTCCGTACCTACAGGTGAACAGGTCAAGGGACGCCTTCTCAACGTGATTGGGCAGCCCATTGATCACCTCACAGACATCAAAGAGGGCACCCGCCGCGCCATTCACCAGCCGGCGCCCGCCTTCTCCGATCTGTCAATCTCACAAGAGATTCTGTACACTGGCATCAAGGTCATCGACCTTATCGAGCCCTTCTCCAAAGGCGGCAAGATTGGTCTGTTTGGCGGTGCCGGCGTGGGCAAAACCGTGCTTATCATGGAGCTTATACACAACATCGCCCAGGGCCACAACGGCTTCTCGGTGTTTACCGGTGTGGGCGAGCGCACGCGCGAGGGCAACGACCTGCTGCGCGAGATGATTGGCAGCGGCGTCATCAAGTATGGCGACAAGTTTAAAAAGGATATGGAAGAGGGCAAGTGGGTGCTCGAAGACGTCGACATGGACCAAGTGCAGCAGTCGCAGGCCACCCTCGTGTTCGGACAGATGAACGAGCCGCCGGGCGCCCGTCTGCGCGTGGCCCTGTCGGGCCTCACCGTGGCCGAGCAGTTCCGCGACCAGGACGGCGGCGGCAAAGACATCCTGCTGTTTATGGACAACATCTTCCGCTTCACCCAGGCAGGCTCTGAGGTGTCGGCCCTGCTGGGCCGCATGCCGTCGGCCGTGGGCTACCAGCCCACACTGGCCAGCGAGATGGGTGCCCTGCAAGAGCGCATCACTTCCACCAAAAACGGCTCAATCACCTCGGTGCAGGCCGTGTATGTGCCGGCCGACGACCTTACCGACCCCGCTCCGGCCACCACATTCAACTTCCTTGACGCCACCACGGTGCTGAGCCGCAAAATCACCGAGCTGGGCATCTACCCGGCCGTCGACCCGCTGGCTTCCACATCGCGCATCATGGACCCCAACATCATCGGCGAGGAGCACTACAATGTGGCTCAGCGCGTGATTCACCTGCTGCAGAAGTACAACGAGCTGCAAGACATCATCGCCATCCTTGGCGTTGACGAGCTCAGCGACGAAGACAAGCTGGTGGTGTCGCGCGCCCGCCGCGCGCAGCGATTCCTGTCGCAGCCCTTCTTCGTGGCCGAGCAGTTCACCGGTGTTCCCGGTGTGATGGTTCCGCTCAACGAGACCATCCGCGGCTTCAAGATGATTCTCGACGGCGAGGTCGACGAGTACCCCGAGCAGGCATTCCTCAACGTGGGCACCATCGACGACGCCATTGCCAAGGGCAAGAAGATGCTTGCCGAGGTGGGCAAGTGATAGAGAGTTTACGATAGAGAGATTTATATTACAACTTAGCATTCATCAATAATGACACTCAAAATCATATCGGCCGAGAAAATCGAGTTTGAAGGCGAGGTGACGAGCGTTACACTGCCAGGAGCTGCAGGCTCATTCCAGGTGCTCAACCACCACGCCGCCCTCATCTCATCGCTCGTGCCAGGCACTGTGGCCTACACTCTGGCCGCCGGCCAGACCGAAACCCGCGACATTCAGGGCGGGGTGGCTGATATAAAGGATAATGTGGTGTCGGTGTGCTTATATTAATTAAAACTGACCAAACATGAAGAAGGTTATAACAGCAGTTGTGGCTTTTGTGATAGTGGCGCTAATGGCCCTGGGTTATATGCAGGCCTCGCACCACAGCAGCCAGGCCGCCGGCAAGCTCGACCCCAAGGAGCTCATCTTCGAGCACCTGGGCGACGCTTATGGCTGGGAGGTGCCGTTCTCTCATGAGCTCAGAATTCCCCTGCCCGTAATCGTGAGGGACTACGCCGGCTCGTGGCACTGCTTTATGTCGTGCCGCGTGCAGGGCGGAGCCGAGTATGAGGGCTTCAGAATTGCCGAGGGCGGCGACCACAGTGGCAAAATTGTGGGCACCGACGGTCAGGGCAATGAGTATAGGCCGCTCGACCTGTCGATCACCAAAGACGCAGCCGGCATCTTCATTGCCGCCCTGCTGGTGATTTGCATGGTCATGAAGGTGCGCAACTGGTATAAGAAGAACGGGCTCAAGGCCCCGCGCAAAGGCACTGCCGCCCTCGAGGTGTGCGTCGATTTCGTCTACAACGACACCATCCGCCCCATCATGGGCAAGGACGCGCCCAAGTATGGCCCCTACCTGCTCACAGTGTTCTTCTTTATCCTCACCATGAACCTGCTCGGGCTTACGGTGATATTCCCCGGCGGCGCCAACCTCACGGGCAATCTGGCCGTGACCATGACGCTGGCAGTGTGCACATTCCTGGTGACCAACCTCACCGGCACGCGCGAATACTGGAAAGAGATCTTCTGGCCCGACGTGCCAGTGGCCCTCAAGGCCCCTGTGCCGCTGATGCCCATCATCGAGCTCTTCGGCATCTTCACCAAGCCTGTGGCCCTGATGATCCGTCTGTTTGCCAACATGATGGGCGGCCACATGGTGGTCATCGTGTTCACACTGCTCATCTTCATTTTCGGAGCCTACGGCGTGGTCATCGGTTCGGCTACGGCTGTGTTCTCGCTGGCATTCTCGCTGTTCATGCTCCTGCTCGACACCCTCGTGAGCTTCATTCAGGCTTACGTGTTCACCATCCTTTCAACCATGTTCATCTCCATGGCCCATGTGCACCATCACGAGATGCAACCGGAGCAATCCGACAACAAATAAAAAAGCACATACACACAGAGAATTTTCATTAAAAACAGAATATTAAAAACAACACTTTAAAATTTATAAGATTATGTTAGCAATGATTTTAGCCGCAGCAGAGTTAGCAAAACTGGGTGCAAGTATTGGCGCAGGTATCGCAGCAATCGCAGCAGGTATCGGTATCGGTAAGATTGGTGGTTCGGCAATGGAGGCTATCGCCCGCCAGCCCGAGTCTACTGGCGACATACGAAGCAACATGATCGTGATTGCAGCCCTCATCGAGGGTGTGGCATTCTTCGCCCTCATCGTGTGCATCCTCGCCCTCTTCGTGTAATCGGCACGCTGCGAGAGAGCTTTTTTTAAACAGAGACAACCCTACAATAATTAGATTTTTGTAATGGAACTGTTCATGCCAGAATTTGGCCTGGTGTTTTGGATGTTTTTGGCATTCGTGTGCCTATACGTCATCCTGGCAAAGGCTGCTTGGCCCTTCATCATCAAGAGCATGGAGACCCGTGCCGACTTGATCGACAAGGGCGTGGCCTATGCCCAGGAGGCAAAGTCGCACCTCGACAACGCCAAAGCTGAAGCCGACAAGGTGATAGCCGAAGCCCAGAAGCAACAGGCCGACATACTCCGCGACGCTGCCAAGATGAAGTCGCAAATCATCGAGCAGGCCAAGGGCCAGGCAGCCGTCGAGGCCAAGAAAGTGACCGACGCCGCTCAGCTTGCCATCGAGCAGGCCCGCAAAGAGAGCGAGCGCCAGTTGCGCCAGGAGGTGGGGGCTTACGCACTCCAGATTGCCGAAAAAGTGATCCGGCACAACATGGAGGGCGACGATGCCCAGCAAGCCCTGGTCGATAAATTGTTGAACGAGGTTGAGACTAAAAACTGAGTGAATCATGAATGACGGACTAATCCCTAATCGATACGCCAAGGCGCTCTATAAGCAAGCCGCAAGCCAAGGCCAGGACGCCGAGGTCTACGGCCAGATGAAGAGCCTTGAAGCAGCGTTCGCCGCCTCGCGCGAGCTGAAGCAGGTTGCCTGCAACCCCTTCGTGCAGCTCGCCAAGAAGCGCGCACTGCTGCTTGCTGCCGCTGGCGCTCAGCCAGGCGGTCCGCTCGATAAGTTCATATCGCTCGTTGATAGGAACAATCGTGTTGAATTCCTGCGTGCCATGGCGCTGAGCTACGTCAAGCTCTACCGCCAGCAGCACGGCATAGCCAAGGTCGAGGTCGAGACAGCAGCACAGCTGCCGCAGGCCGAGATCGATAAAATCCTGACTGTGGTCAAGAGCCAGCTGCGCCAGCAGCAGCTGGAGCTGAGCACGGTGGTCAATCCCGCCCTCATAGGCGGCTTCCGTGTCACCGTCGACTCGCTCGAGCTCGATGCCTCGGTCAAGAGTGAAATAGATAAATTGCGTTTAAAACTCCTAAGTTAATTAATGTGAGATGATAAACCCAAGTGAAATCTCAGATATACTGAAGCAGCAACTGAGCGACGTCCAGCAGTCGGTGTCGTTTCAGGAAGTGGGCACAGTGCTCGAGGTGGGCGACGGTGTGGCTCACGTCTACGGCCTTGAAAATGTGAAGGCCAACGAGCTCGTTGAGTTCGAAAACGGCGTGACCGGCGTGGCCATGAACCTTGAGGAAAGCAATGTGGGTGTGATTCTGCTCGACAAGGTCGACACCGTGAGCGAGGGCATGAAAGTGCGCCGCACCGGTGAAATCGCATCCATCCCCGTGGGCGAGGGCCTGCTGGGACGTGTTATCAACGTCCTGGGTGAGCCCATCGACGGCAAAGGACCCATCGACGGCGAGCTCGTGCGCCTGCCGCTTGAGCGCAAGGCCCCGGGCGTAATCTTCCGCCAGCCCGTCGACCAGCCGCTGCAGACCGGCCTCAAGGCCATCGACTCGATGATACCTATTGGCCGCGGACAGCGCGAGCTCATCATCGGCGACCGCCAGATTGGCAAGACTGCCATCGCCGTTGACACCATAATCAACCAGAAATCAGAATACGAGGCAGGCCACCCAGTGTATTGCATCTACGTGGCCATCGGCCAGAAGGCTTCCACCGTGGCTGCCTTGGTCAACCAGCTCACGCAGCACGGCGCCATGCCCTACACAGTGGTGATTGCAGCCACAGCAGCCGACTCGGCCTCGATGCGCTACTACGCGCCTTTTGCAGGCGCAGCCATCGGCGAGTATTTCCGCGACACTGGCCGCGACGCTCTGGTGGTGTACGACGACCTTTCGAAGCAGGCCGTGGCCTACCGCGAAATCTCGCTTATCCTCAAGCGACCCTCGGGCCGCGAGGCTTACCCTGGCGACATCTTTTATCTGCACAGCCGTCTGCTTGAGCGCGCTGCAAAAATCAACGCCAACCAAGAGGTGGCCGCCGCAATGAACGACCTCCCCGCCGTACTCAAAGACAAGGTGAAGGGCGGAGGCTCGCTCACCGCACTGCCTATCATCGAGACCCAGGCAGGCGACGTGTCGGCCTACATCCCCACCAATGTGATTTCGATCACCGACGGCCAGATCTACCTCGAGAGCAGCCTCTTCAACAATGGTATCCGTCCCGCCGTCAACGTCGGCATCTCGGTGTCGCGTGTGGGTGGCAACGCTCAGATCAAGTGCATGAAGAAGGTGGCTGGCACGCTCAAAATAGCTCAGGCGCAGTTCCGCGAGCTTGAGTCGTTCACCAAATTTGGCGGCGACATCGACCCCGTGACAGCGCGCACCATCGACACCGGCCGCAAAAACGAGCGTCTGCTCGTGCAGCCGCAATACAGCCCCGTGCCCGTCGAGGAGCAGGTGGCCGTAATCTATTGCGGCGTGAATGGCCTGCTCGAGAAGGTGCCCATCGAAAAGGTGGCAGGGTTTGAAAAACTGTTTGTGCAATATCTCCACGCCAAGCATCAGGCCGATGTGCTCGATGTGCTGCGCGCCGGCAAAATCGACGACAACGTGAAGGCGCTGCTCGCCGAGGCCGCCCGCGAAATCGCAGGCAAATACAGCGCATGAGCCGCACTTGGCTACGCAACCAATAGTAAAAACGGGATTTAACAGAAATGGCAACATTACGTGAATTAAAAGAGAGAATTGGCTCTGTGGCTTCTACGCAGAAGACCACGAGTGCGATGAAGATGATCTCATCGGCCAAGCTGCACGGCGCCTCGGCACGCCTGGTGCGCCTGTCGCCCTACCGCGGCATGGTGCAGGGCGTCATTGGCCACCTGCTCGCCACCGGCGAGGAGTTTTCATCGCCGCTCATCGAGTCCCGTGACGTGAAGCGCCTGTGCATTGTGGCCTTCGGCAGCGACGACGGCCTGTGCGGCGCCTTCAACATCAACATTTTCAAGCGGCTGCTCGACATCATCGACCAAGAGCGCCAGTCGCTTGGAAATGATGTGGAAATCACCGTGATTCCTGTGGGCAAGAAACTGTCGAAAGCCGCCCACAAGATTGAGTCGGCCACGCTGAAGGTGGAGGACGTGCCCTACATGCACACCCGCAGCACCTCGGCCAACCTGCATGACTTCACCCAGCTGCTGCGCGAGCGCTTCACACAGCGCGAGTGCGACCGGGTGGACCTCGTGTACATGCACTTCCACAGCACCAGCCGTCAGACTTTGGCTCACGAGCAGCTGCTGCCGCTCAGCGCCGCAGCCCTCGCGGGCAGCGCGCCAAAGGGCAGCGCCAACGCCCCGTGCATCTTCGAGCCCGACGCCAACTCGATATTCAACAGCGTGCTGCCGCTGCATCTGCGCGCCACCATGCAAGAGGTGTTCACCGAGAGCGCCGCCAGCGAGCAGGCTGCCCGCGTGATGGCAATGCAGACTGCCAGCGACAACGCCAAAGACTTGCTCGACAGCTTAAACCTCGAGTACAACAAGCTGCGCCAGCAGGGTATCACCACCGAGCTGCTCGACATCCTCGGCGGCCAGGTGGAGCGCTGATGCGCGCCAGCTGAATCACAATAAATTAAAAAGGAGCCTGTGGCTCTATGCCGGCTGCACTCCTTTTTAATTTTTTAACTTATACCGGCCATTTTGGTTTGGAAACTAATTTTGAACAATTTTTTAGGCATAGCGATTAGAAAACAGTATTTTTTTATTCATATAATTACCACCTATGAGCATCAAGGAGTATTTCTCATCTCTTTTTAAGGGTATTTATAGCCTTATCAAGGGTATGGAAGTCACAGGAAAGGAACTTGTGACACCAAAGGTCACTGAACAATACCCCGAAAACAGGGACACGCTCAAAATCCCAGAGCGGTTCAGGGCCACGCTGCAGTTTGTTTACGACGACGAAGGCAATCACAAGTGCATCGCTTGCAAATCGTGCGAGCGCAACTGTCCTAACGGCACCATCGAAATCAAGACCAAAATGGTGGATCTGCCCAATGGCAAGAAGAAGATGAAGCTCGACAAGTATATCTACGACCTCGGCAGCTGCACCTTCTGCGACCTGTGCGTGCTCTCGTGCCCCACACATGCCATAAAGTTCAGCAACGACTTTGAGCAGGCTGTATTCAATCGCGCGGCTCTCATCAAGCAACTCAACTATCTGCCCGAAAAGGAGACACCGGCACCCGCCGCCGCTCCAAAGGCTGCCGCACCCGCCGCTCCGGCACCCGCCGCAGCAGCCCCCAAAGCTGTCGCTCCAGCCAAGGCTCCTGCCGCAGCCCCCAAGGCCGCTGCACCGGCCAAGCCCGCCGAGCCGGCCGACAAGCCGCAGGCAACACAAAACCCCGATAATAAAGAATAATATAATAAACTAATGGAATCAGTAGGAAATATCATTTTGTATTTCATAATTGCAATTGCAATTATCGTGTTTTCGGTGCTGACGGTGACCACCAAGCGCATCCTGCGCTCGGCCACCTACCTGCTGTTTGTGCTGCTGTCAACGGCCGTGGTCTATTTCCAGATGGGCTATGAGTTCCTTGGCTCAACGCAGATTGCGGTCTACGCGGGCGGCATAGTGGTGCTGTTTGTGTTCGCAATCATGCTCACGCACAAGCCGGGCAAGGATGCCGAGCCCCTCACGCGCCACAAGCGCGTGCTTGGCGCCCTGGCTGCCGTGGCTGCCGTGGCCGTGTGCGGCTGCGCGCTGTTCAGCTACGCCGACTTCTGCTCGAAGAAGCTCACCGAGGTCCCCAGCCTCGACATGGCCACCATAGGCCACTGGCTTCTGAGCACCGACAAGTTTGGATTCTTGCTGCCCTTCGAGGCGGTGAGCATCTTGTTATTGGCATGCATCATCGGAGGCCTTGTGGTGGCCCGCCGTCGTTAAACTTTAAAAAGGAAAGGAGAAAGACTGATTATGGACTTAACAATGCTCATGTATCTCGTCCCCAGCCTTGTGATGTTTGGCTGCGGCATCTTCGGGTTCATCACCCACAAAAACATGATTTCAATGCTGATTTCGCTTGAGCTGATGCTCAACTCAACCGACATCAACTTTGCTGTGTTCAACCGATACCTGTTCCCCGGACAACTTGACGGCATGTTCTTCACACTGTTTGCCATAGCCATCGCCGCGGCCGAGACTGCCGTGGCCATAGCCATCATCATCAATGTGTACCGCATTGCCAAAAACGTGGACATTAATCAAATCACTAAACTGAAATTCTAACAGATATGCCTTTACAATACACTATAGCATGCGTGGCCTTGCCGCTGTTCATGTTTCTTTTCCTGGGCCTTGCGGGCGTTAAGATGCGCCGCATGACCGCAGGCGTGCTGGGCGTGATAGGGCAGGGCATTACCACCGTCATCGCCTATGCGGCCGCGCTCACCTACTTCTTCGGCACCAGTCAGGGCCAGGTGGTGAACGGCGTGCGCCAGACTCTCGTGTTCCAAGACTGGCACTGGCTCCAGCTTGGCGACAATGGCCTCATGGCCAACATGGGTTGCCAGCTCGACCCCATCTCGGCAATGATGCTGATTGTGATCTGCACAATCTCATTCTTCGTCCACCTCTATTCGCTCGGCTACATGAGCAATGAGGAGGGTCCTGAGAAGGGCTTCCAGCGATATTTCGCCTACCTTGCCCTGTTCACATTCTCAATGCTTGGCATGGTGGTGGCCACCAACATCTTCCAGATTTTCGTGTTCTTTGAGATGGTGGGCGTCTCGTCCTACCTGCTCATCGGATTCTACTACAGCTCGCCGGCAGCCATCCACGCTTCCAAGAAGGCGTTCATTGTGACCCGTCTGGCCGACTTCTTCTTTCTGGTGGGTGTGATAATGCTTGGCTTCTATGCCAAGGACCTCAACTTCAGCGGCATTCTCAGCGATCCCGTGGCCACTCTCAGCAGCGGCGGCGGTGCCACATTCCTTGGCCTGCCCGTGCTCACGTGGTCGCTTATATTCATCTTCATCGGCGGCGCCGGCAAGTCGGCCATGTACCCCCTGCACATTTGGCTGCCCGACGCCATGGAAGGCCCCACGCCTGTGTCGGCCCTCATCCATGCCGCCACCATGGTGGTGGCCGGCGTGTTCCTGGTGGCCCGCCTCTTCCCACTGTATGTGATCGACGGCCTTTCGCTCAACGTGGTGGCTGTAACGGGCGCGTTCACCGCCTTCTATGCAGCCGCAGTGGCCTGTGTGCAGAGCGACATCAAGCGCGCCCTGGCATTCTCCACCCTCTCGCAAATCGCCTACATGATGACGGCGCTCGGCGTTAGCACGGCTGCCGGCAGCGGTCCCGAGGGCGGTCTGGGCTATATGGCCTCAATGTTCCACCTGTTCACCCACGCCATGTTCAAGGCTCTGCTCTTCCTGTGCGCCGGCGCCATTATCCACGCCGTGCACAGCAACGAGAACTCGGCAATGCACGGCCTTCACAAGTATATGCCCATCTGCAGCTGGGCCTTCCTCATTGGCTGCCTCGCCATCTCGGGCATTCCGCCATTTGCAGGCTTCTTCTCTAAAGACGAGATCCTGGTGGCCTGCTACGAGAAGGGACTCGGCTGGGGCCTGTGGATGTCGCTTGTGGCCGGCATGACAGCCTTCTACATGTTCCGCATCTATTTCCTCATATTCCATTGGAGCAAGCATGTCACCCCCGAGGGCAAGCATGAGCCCCACGACGCGCCCTGGACCATGAGCCTGCCGCTCGTGTGCCTGTCGGTGGTGTCGGTGGTGTGCGGCCTCGTGCCCTTCGGCAATCTCGTGACAGTCGACTGCAAGCCGCTGGTGACGCACACCAACTGGACCGTGGCAGGCTCGAGCGTGTGCATCGCACTCATCGGCATAGGCCTGGCGTTTAAGCTCTATTACAAGGAAAATCCCCTGCCAGCCCGCATGGCCGACTCTTGCCGCGGACTGTGGACCGCCGCCTACCACCGCTTCTACATGGACGAGCTCTACCAGTTCATCACCCACAAGGTGATATTCCAAGGCATCTGCAAGCCCATCGCGTGGTTCGACCGTCACGTCATCGACCAGACCTTCAACGTGCTGGCCGACCTCACCAATTCAGCTTCGTTTGCCATACGCCGCCTTCAGTCGGGCAGTGTGCAGACCTACGTGTTTGTATATCTCATGGGCGCGCTGCTGCTGGCGGCTGCCACCATGGTGTGTGTTCTATTGTAATTATCGCAACAGTTCGGTTCACTACAAACTCTAATATATTAATAACATACGATTATGATTTTCGATAATATATTGATCTACTTTGTGATAGTGCCTCTGCTCACTCTCGGAGGCCTGGCTTTGTGCAGCAATAAGGGTGTCAAAGCCGTCCGTGCCGTTGCGCTCACCGGCGCCACAGTGCTTGTGGCCATGGCACTCTATCTGGTGGCCTACTTCCTGCAGGCGCGCGGCGCTGGCGACACCAGCGAGATGCTTCTGCGCTCCGACGTCAGCTGGTATGCTCCGCTCAACATCAACCTTTCGCTTGGCGTCGATGGCGTGTCGGTGGTCATGATACTGCTTTCGGCCTTCATCGTGTTTGCCGGCGTGTTCGCCTCGTGGAAAATCAATCCGCTGCCCAAGCAGTTCTTCCTTTGGTTCTATCTGCTGTCGACAGGCGTGTTCGGCTTCTTCATATCCATCGACCTGTTCACCATGTTCATGTTCTACGAGGTCGCGCTCATCCCCATGTATCTGCTGATTGGCGTGTGGGGCAGTGGCAACAAGAACTACTCGGCCATGAAGCTTACGCTGATGCTCATGGGTGGCTCGGCCTTCCTGATGCTCGGCATCATCGGCATCTACTACCACTCGAGCGCCGACGGCAGCCTCACTATGAACATCCTTGAGATTGCCCACAACAATTCCATACCCCACAGTTGGCAAAGCGTGCTGTTCCCGCTCACATTTGTGGGCTTCGGTGTGCTTGGCGCCATGTTCCCGTTCCACACTTGGTCGCCCGACGGCCACGCTTCGGCCCCCACGGCGGTGTCGATGCTCCATGCCGGCGTGCTTATGAAGCTGGGCGGCTATGGCTGCTTCCGCATCGCCATCTACCTTATGCCCTACGCTGCCACGCAGCTCGGTTGGATATTCATCACCCTCACGGGCATCAGCATCGTGTATGGTGCCTTTAGCGCCTGCGTGCAGACCGATCTCAAGTACATCAACGCCTACTCGTCGGTGAGCCACTGCGGCATGGTGCTCTTCGCCATACTCATGTTCAACCAGACGGCCATGACCGGCGCTGTTCTGCAAATGCTTTCACACGGCCTGATGACGGCCCTCTTCTTCGCCCTCATCGGCATGATCTACGGCCGCACCCACACCCGCGACATCCGCGAGATGGGCGGCATGATGCACATCATGCCATACCTGGGCGTGGGCTATGTGATTGCCGGCCTCGCCTCGCTGGGCCTGCCTGGCCTCAGCGGCTTTGCGGCCGAGATGAGCATATTCTTCGGCTCGTTCCAAGACGCTTCGCTGCTCAACCGCGTGTTCACCATCGCTGCCTGCGCCTCGATTGTGATCACCGCAGTCTACATTCTGCGCGTGGTGGGCAAGCTGCTGTTTGGCGAGGTGTATAACGAACGCCACCGCCAGCTCACCGACGCCGAGTGGTTCGAGCGCGTGTCAACCGCCACCCTCATCGTGTGCGTTGCTGCCATCGGCTGCTTCCCCAACTTCTTTGGCGACATCATCCGCAACAGCTTCGATCCAGTAGTCAAGGCCATACAGATGGCCACGATGTGATAAATGAACTTAGTGTTGAATTAAAAACAAGATAACTTTAAACAACAAGATGGACTATTCGCAATTTTTAATGATGCCGCAAGAATTAGGCCTGCTGCTTGTGTTCCTGCTTGTGTTCCTCTACGACACATTCATGCCCAAGAAAGCCCAGACGGCGCTTCCGGCATTCACAACACTGGTTTTTGCGCTCTACACCATATTCAGCTTCATCCCCGTGCCCGCCGCCCAGGCTTTTGCCGGAATGTATGAGACCAACGGCGCCACATGGGCCATGAAGGGAATCCTCAACATAGGCACATTCATAGTGCTGCTTCAGTCAATCAAGTGGACCAATGGCGACTTCGTGAGCGTGCGCCGCGGCGAGTTCTACGAGCTGCTGCTGCTCACCCTGTTTGGCATGTTCCTCATGATATCGGGCCGCCACTTCCTGCTCTTCGTCATCGGCCTCGAAACCGCCTCGCTGCCTCTGGCAGCTCTGGCCGCATTCGAGAAGAACCACTACGAGAGCCACGAGGCAGCCGCCAAATATGTGCTCACCGCCGTGTTCTCGTCGGCAGTGCTCCTGTTCGGCATCTCGCTGGTATACGGCCTCAGCGGATCGCTCTATTTCAGCGACATCGCCTACAGCGTGGTGGGCAACCACAGCGCGCTGCTTATCACCGCCATCGCCTTTGTGATAGCTGGCGTGGGCTATAAGTTGTCGCTCGTTCCCTTCCACCTGTGGACGGCCGACGTGTATCAGGGAGCCCCCACGGCAGTCACCAGCTACCTGTCGGTGATTTCCAAGGGCGCCGCCGCATTCGCCTTCCTCGTGATTCTCACGCAGGTGTTTGGCGCCGCCTACTCGGTGGTGTGGGAGTGGATGCTCTATGCCGTGATTGTGGTCACAATCACCGTGGGCAATCTCTTCGCCGTGCGCCAGCGCAACCTTAAGCGATTCCTGGCATTCTCGTCGATTTCGCAGGCCGGCTACATAATGCTCGGCGTGGTTGCGGCCAACACCCTCGGCATGGCATCGATGATGTACTACGTGCTGGTGTATGTGTTCAGCAACCTGGCCGCCTTTGCCGTGATTGCCGCCATCGAGCGTCAGACGGGCAAAGTCACCATCGACGACTACAACGGCCTGTTCAAGACCAACCCCTGGCTGGCCTTCACCATGATGCTTGCCATGTTCTCGCTCGGCGGCATTCCGCCGTTCGCGGGCTTCTTCAGCAAGTTCTTCGTGTTTGTGGGCGCTTGCCACACGGGCAGCGTGGCCATCTACGTGCTCGTGTTCATCGCCCTTGTCAACACCATCATATCGCTCTACTACTATCTGCTGGTGGTAAAGGCCATGTTCATCCGTCAGGACGACTGCGCCGTGCCCGCCATCAAGTCGGCCCTGAGCGAGCGCCTTGGCATGGTGGTGTGCGTGTTTGGAATAATCTTTATAGGATTGCTTAGCTGTATATATACGGCACTCACACAATTAACCGAAGGTGTGAGCTCAATGTTCACATTGATATAAGAAAAATCCATTTAACATATCCAACCAAACAATTCTAAGCGAGAGCGGGAATTCCGGCAATACGGATTTCCCGCTTTTTTGTGCCGTGGGGTGGGGCGAGATTGGCCAAAAATGACTATATTTGTAACTGCGTAGAAAAAAACTGAACCACAAGAAACGAAACATAATTGACAACGACTACATTGCATAAACGATGAAGAAATCTCTGACTATGGCTGCTGCGCTCGCATTGGCGGGCGTCATGTGCGCGCAGGCGCAGACTGTGACTGTGCTTAGCACCGCCCAGCTCACCGACAGCGCCGCCTTTTTCCCACAGCTAAGCCCCGACGGCACCCGGCTGCTGTATTCCAACACCGAGGCCAGCCGCCTCGTCATGCGCGACGTGGCCTCGGGGCGCGAAACTACGGTGTGCGACACCGGCTTCCCTGGCTTCGATGCCCGCTTCGCACCCAGCGGCAAGGTGTACTACATAACTCAGCGCCGCAACCAGGGCAACCTGATTTACCGCACGGGCCACGAGTATGACCCTGCCTCGGGCCGCAGCCGCACCGTGCTCAAGGCCCAGCACGGCGCCGTGCGCCCAGTGGAGTGCTTGCGCGGCTTTGCCCTGGTGGGCGAGAGCCGCTCGTGGGCCTCGGGCGGCAATGTGGGCCTCGGGGCCTACACCGCGGGCGCGCAGGTGGTCTCCTTCAGGGGCAAGCCAAAATTCTCATCGGCTATGACTCCGGTTAGCGGCACTGTGGGCTGCCTGTGGGCGTCATACAGCCCCGACGGCACCAAACTCATGTTTGAGGCGGCCGCCAAAGGCCTGTATGTGATCGACTTCAAGCGCCACACCATCACCAACCTGGGCTTCTACCTGATGCCCTCGTGGCTCGGCAACGACTATGTGGTGGCCATGACCAACAACAACAGCGCTGTGCGCCACTTCAACGGATACAAGATAGTGCTGCTCAAGGCCGACGGCAAGTATAGCCGCGACATCGCCCCCGAGGGCCACATACAGCCGTCATGCCGCACCGTGAGCATTGCTCCCGACGGCACCGCCGTGGGCCGTGTGGCCTACACCACCAGCCACGGCACCGTGAGTATGCAGCAAATCGAAGTTAAACCCTAAAAAAACCGAGCGTCAATGAAATCAATAGCAATAATGGGCATGGCCCTGTGCCTTGCCGCCTCTACTCTGGGCGGCGTGCAGGCCCGCACGCCCGTCAAGCCGCGCGTGTTCGTCAATCCCGGCCACGGCGGCCACGACAGCGACGACCGCCCCGACCACTACTACAACCACGGCGTGGCCGACACCGTGCACTACTATGAGTCGAACTCCAACCTTAGCAAAGGCAACGCCCTTGTGAAGATTCTTGAAGACAAAGGCTATGAAACCGCCACATCGCGTGTGGCCAACACCACGGCCGACGACCTCGACCTGTTCGAAATCGTATGCCTTGCCGCCAACAGCGGCGCCGACATGTTTTTCTCCATCCACAGCAACGCCACCGGCACCAAGGCCCGCACCAACTTTCCGCTGGCCCTCTACCGCGGCACCACCGACTGCGCCACAGCCCCCGGCAGCGACTCCATTGCCCAGTGCATAATGAATCACCTCATTGCCAACCAGACCACAGTGTGGACTCGCAAGCAGATGCTGGCCGGAGACTGGAGCTTCTATGACTGGGGCCCAAAGGTGGGCCTTGGCGTGCTGCGCTACAACAAACTGCCCGGTATGCTCAGTGAAGGCTCGTTTCATGACTACGTGCCCGAACGCAACCGGCTGATGGACGACAGCTACTGCTGGCTTGAGGCTTGGAACCAGAGTCTCGGCATCGACGACTACTTTGGCCGTGCAGGCCTCTATGGCCTTGGCGTGGTGGCCGGCAATGTGCGCCGCGCACAGCTGACCACTGCCGACGAGGGCATAAAGTATGGCGCCGACGAGCGCATGCCCGTCAACGAGGCCCGGGTGCAGCTCATCGACGCCGATGGCAATGTGGCCGCCACAGCGGGCACAGGCCGCCTCTACAGTGGCGTGTATGTGTTCCAAGGTGTGAGGCCCGGCGCCTACACCGTGCGCGTCAGCGCCAATGGGCTTAGCGGCGAGAGCCCTGTGGTGGTCAAGGCCAACCAAAGCAGCTACTCCAACTTCGACCTGTAGCCCCCCGGACTTGCCGAAAAGAAAAAAACTAACTATTAACTAAAATATATCAAAAATGAAAAGAATCCTACTTACAGCCATGGGCTGCTGCGCCCTGCTTGCCAGTGCGCAGCAGGTGACCGTGCTCAAGCAGTCGCGGCTGCTACAGGGTGTTGAAGGCCCTGCCTACTATCCGCAGCTCAACAGCTCGGGCACCAAACTCCTCTTCGCTTCGGGCGATAACTCAAGTCTCAAACTCTATGACTACGACATGAACGTGGTGACGCGCGTCAGCGCCGACGACGCCTCGGGCATCGACGCGCGCTTTGCCCCCGACGGCAGCGTGTATTATGTGACACAGAAGCGCGACGCCGCCACCAACCTAATCTACCGCACCGGCTGCCGCTACGATGTGGCCACAGCCAAGAGCAGTGTGGTGCTTGAGGCGCAGCACGGAGCAGTGCTGCCTCAAATTGGCACCAAGGGAGTGGCCATCAACGGCCCAAAAAAGGCCTACAAGAGCGCGGCCAACATTGGCACCTCGGTCTACACCACCGGTTCAAAACTGGTGCTCACCGTGGGCGGCCGCACGCGCGAGCTGCACCCCGTGGAGTCGTTTGCCGGCTACCTGTGGGCGTCGCTTTCGCCCGATGGCACGAGGGTGCTCTTCTTCGCCGCAGGCAAGGGCGCTGTGGTGTGCGACCTCAACGGCCGTGTGCTGGCCATGCTCGGCCAGTATGAGATGCCCGCCTGGTACAACAACGACTATGTGGTGGCCCAGCACGCCACCGACGACGGCCACCAGTTCACCTCGTCGCAGATAGTGCTGCTCAAGGCCGACGGCTCGTTCCGCCACAGCCTCACCACTCCGGCCTCAATGACCATGCAGCCCACCGCAGCGGCAGGCAAAATCGTCTACACCACCATCGACGGCAACCTGTATGAGATGAAAATTAAAATCGACGAATAACCCAGCAACCACACACAGTTATGAAAAAGAATATACTGAAGACAGCACTGATGCTGCTTGCAGCGGTGGGCGGACCCGCCGCACTGGCTCAGACACCGCACGTCTACATCAATCCCGGCCACGGCGGCCACGACAGCGACGACCGCAATGTGCCCTGCCCGCCGTTTGCCGCCGGCGACACAGCCGGCTTTTGGGAGTCGAACGCCAGCCTCAAAAAGGGCTTCGCCCTGCAGGAGATGCTGCGCAAAAAGGGCTACAAAACCAGCATTTCCCGCATCACCAACGACTCTGAGAGCGACCTCGCCCTCTCTACCATAGTTGCCCTCTGCAACCAGAGCGGCGCCGATGTGTTCTATGCCATCCACAGCAACGCCACCGGCGCTGGCGAGGGCTACCGCATCAACACCTCGATGGGCATCTACCGCGGCTACACCGGCAGCCCGCAAGTGCCTGGCAGCGACTCGCTGGCCGCCTGCCTCGGCCCGTTCCTCATGGCCAACAAGTCTACCGTGTGGACCAGCGACACTTATTCGATCTACGGCGACTGGACCTTCTATCCCAGCTGGGGCACCCAAGGCCTCGGCGTGCTGCGCGGCAACAAGGCCGTGTCGATGCTAAACGAGGGCACCTTCCACGACTACATCCCCGAGACCTACCGACTCATCAACCCCTATTACTGCTGGGTTGAGGGCTTCAACTTCTCGCTTGGCGCCGACAGCTACTTCCACCGCCTCGACAAGTATGACAAGGGCTTCGTCACGGGCAACGTGCGCGACTCGCGCCTGCTGCGCGACGCCAAATATGTGATGCACGGCGACGACGTGCGCCAGCCGGTGAACAATGCCACCGCCTATCTTATTGACGCCAGCGGCAAGACCATCGACACATGCCAAATCGACGCCTACGAAGACGGCATATATCTGTTCAAGTTCATAGAGCCGGGCAACTACAAGGTGCGCATCACCGAGCCCTCGCACTACGAGCAGACCAAGGACGTGGTGGTCACAGCCAACGGCATGACGTATTGCAACTTCGACCTCAACCGCGTGCGCAACACGCCGCCCGAGGTGCTCAGCTACTCGCCCGTGTGGGCCGACGGCGACGCCGCCGTGGCTTGCAACGAGCCTGTGGTGATGCAGTTCAACTGGGACATGGACCCCGCCACCACCGAGAAGGCGTTCACCATAACTCCTGCTGTTGAGGGCACATTCACATGGGAGGACACCAACTACCGCCTCGTGTTCAAGCCCACCGACGCCTACGACGTCAACACCACCTACACCGTGAAGCTGGCCTCCACAGCCGAGCATGCAGGCGGTACGGCCATGGGCAAGGACTTCTCGTTCAAGTTCCGCACGCGCGGCCGCAACCACCTGGCAGTGCTTGCCACCTATCCCGGCGACAACGACCGAATCCACATCACTTCACCCGTGGTTGAAATCCGCACCGACTCAATGCTCAGCCCGGGCCAGTTCAACAATGTGCACGTCACCGACGACGCCGGCAATGTGCTGGGCATCAACACCCGCGGCGTGCGCAAGAACAAGGTGGGCGACCCCTACGGCTATGTGCGCATTCCTCTGTCGAAGGCTCTCACCGAGGGCAAGACCTACAAGGTGACATTCGACAAAATCATCAGCGACACCGCCGGACTCTACATTCCTCAAACCATCACCCACACCTTCAAGGCAGTGAACGAGGGTGCCGAGAAGAGTGGCGCCACTCTGGTCGAGGGCTTCGAGAGTGCAGGCCAGTGTGCTGTGAACGAGGGCGAGAGCAGCGACTACACCACTGCCAAGGTGGCCACCGTGGGCGGCTCGAGCAAGCTGTTTGGCAACATGGCCCTGCAGCTCACCTATGCCTTTGCCGAGGCCGGCAAAGGCCGCATCGCCGTCGACTGCACTCCGGCCGAGCAGGGCTTCACCAGCACCGACAATGTGGGCATTCACGTGTTTGGCGACATGTGCTTCAACACTCTCTATGGAAAGTTTGTGGCCGGCACCGATGTGAAGCTGGTCAAGCTCAGCGACATCACTTATCACGGCTGGCGCTACGAAAGCGTGCCCCTCACGGCTCTCGCCGCAGGGCAGACCTACAAGTTTGAAGGCCTTGTGCTTGAGAAGAACAAGGGCGTCATGGGCAAGAGCGGCGCCATCCGCTTCGACAATGTGCTGCGCGCCCAGGGCGAGAGCGGTGTTGCCGAGGTCGAGGTTGCGGGTGTGAAAATCACCGCCGGTCCCGACTATATTGTGGCAAGCGCCGATGCCTTTGTGCAGGGCATGGAACTCTACAGTGTAGCAGGCCAGCGCGTGGCCGCCAACAGCGGCAATTACATCAACGTCAGTGGCATTGCCAGCGGCGCATATGTGGTTAAGGCATACGTGGGCGGCCAAGTAGCCGTCAAAAAGGTGGTGATTGCGCACAAGTGACGCATTCCCAACGATAAGAGCATAGTATAATCATAGATAAGTGCGGCTGTTCCTCAATGGGAGCAGCCGCACTCTTATTATTGATAGTACATGAAATGTGAGTTAAATAAAATGCTTGAATATTAAAATTAGTTTAATGACTGATATTTACGGCGAAAGATGCTATATTTGCATAACGAAACCGATTGCGGTTCAGAATGAAAGGCCAATACACCGGTAAATAAAGAAAATTAATAAATCGTGACAACCACAGCATTTAATCATGCGAAGTAACAAGACTGTAGACGTAATAGCTGAAAGCAGTTCCACGCGCACCGAGTGGAGTCTGGTGGAAAACGGCAATGTGGTGGAGCATGCCTGCACCGAGGGCTTGAACCCGGTGTTCCTTACGCGGCGTGAAATCAGCCACAGCATTCGTTTGGAATTGTCGCCTGCCTTTTTCAAGCGCAGGTGGGATCACGTGTATTTCTACGGCGCCGGCTGCATGAGTCCTGAGAAAAACAAGATTGTGGAGGCGTCGCTGGTGGCGCAGTTCAAGACTCCTGTCACCGTCGAGAGCGACCTGCTGGGCGCTGCCCGCGGCCTGCTGGTGCATGAGCCGGGATTGGCCTGCATTTTGGGCACGGGCTCGAACTCGTGCCTCTACGACGGCCAGAACATAGTGAAAAATGTGCGCTCGCTGGGCTTCATCTTGGGCGATGAGGGCAGCGGCGGCGCCATGGGGCGCCTGTTTGTGAGCGACTGCTTGAAAAACATTGCTCCGCCCGAACTTATCGAGGCATTCTTCGACGAGTTCAAGGTCACCCCCGATGAAATAATGGACTCGGTCTACAACAATCCGCTGGCCAATCGCAACCTGCGCAAATACTCGTTTTTTCTCGCCGAGCACCTCGACGTGGACTATGTGCGCAAGCTGGTCACCGATGAGATTTCACGCTTTTTCGAGCGCAACGTGTGCCAGTACGACTACAAGCAGTATCCCGTGTGCTTTGTTGGCTCGGTGGCGTGCATGTATAGCGAGGTGCTGCTGCATGTGGCCGGCAAGTATGGCGCTTCGGTCAAGAAGATTATGCGCAACAGCATGCCAGGCCTCATCACCTACCATAAGCCGGCCGAGTAAGAGGAGGGCGGCCGGCCCTGTGCTGCGCGTTGCTGCAATCTGCATTAGTGCGCTTTGGAACGGTGTGTGCCGCGGCCAAGGCGCATCGGCATATATATTAAAAAAACGATGAAGACAATGATAATGAAAAAACTTTATAGCCCGAGGCTGCGTGCTGTGGCCTGCGCGGCCTTTGCCGCAGTGGGCCTGCACACCGCCCAGGCCCAGACTCCTGCTGCCGCTGTGGCGCAGCGCGTGGTGCGGGCATCAGTGCCCGAGCGCGTGAAGCTGAAGCCTATAAAGGTGACAGGCTGCAGCGTGGTGGCCGACACCGCCCGCATCGACCTCAACAGCGAGTTCTCCAATGTGCCGCTCTCCGACGACTATCTGCGCCGCCTCAAGGCCGACATCAAGTCGGGCCTCAACGAGGCTGGCGTCGACTGCAAGGGAGTGGTGATCACCATAGCCGGCAACCGCGCCGAGCGATACCTGTTTGACTTCGATTCCAAGTATGCCCGCCGCCACGCCCCGTTTGTGCGCCAGCTGGGCGCGTCGCACCGATATTCCAAGGCCCTCGATGGCAACATCCTGGCCATGTGGCAGAGCCACGGCCGCTACTACGACGGCGGCTCGGGCCAGTGGTCGTGGCAGCGGCCTCGCCTGTTCCAAACGGTGGAGGACCTTTACCCCACCAGCTATGTGGTGCCCTTCCTGATGCCCATGCTCGAGAATGCCGGCGCCTATGTGTGGAATCCGCGTGAGCGCGACACGCACACCGCCGAGGTGATTGTCGACAACGACGGCCAGCTGGCGCAAAGCGGCTACGCCGACCATGGCGTGCTCAATGCCTGGTCCACAGGCCAGGGAAGCGGATTCGCCTATGCCAAGGGCAGCTATGTCGACGGTGAGAACCCGTTTGCCGATGGCACATACAGGCAGGTCGACGCCACCGCCAAGACCGGACGGCTCGATGTGTCGGAGGCCTCGTGGAGCGCCGATGTGCCCGCTGATGGCGACTACGCCCTGTATGTGAGCTACAAGACGCTGCCTAACAGCGTCACCGACGCCCTCTACACAGTCAACTGCTCGGGTGGCAGCCGCAAGTTTAAGGTCAACCAGGCCATGGCCGGCGGCGTGTGGGTGTATCTGGGCACCTTCCCGCTGAAAAAAGGACACAATGCCAATGTGGTGACGCTGAGCAACGTGTCGTCGTGCCGGGGTGGGGTGGTCACAGCCGATGCCATAAAGATAGGCGGCGGCATGGGCAACATTGCACGCCGCCCTGCCGCGCGCACGCAGGCCAATGTGTCGCGCGCCGGCAGCAGCGCCCGCATGCTTGCCCGCCAGGGCATCAGCTACGACTACAAGGTGAGCGGCTATCCGCGCTTCACCGAGGGTGCGCGCTACTTCCTGCAGTGGTCGGGCTTCCCTATGAGCGTGTATAGCACCACTGGCGGCATCAACGACTACAACGACGACTACCGCAGCCGCAGCGAGTGGGTCAACTATCTGGCCGGGGGCTCGCAGGCCATTCCCGGCCGTCAGGGCCTTAACGTGCCCATCGACCTCTCGTTTGCCTTCCATACCGATGCCGGTGTCACCCCTGGCGACAGTGTGGTGGGCACGCTCAGCATCTACAACAACAACCGCTTTGGTAACTATCCCGACGGCACTCCGCGTTCGGCCTCGCGCGAGCTTGCCCAGCTTGTGAGCCGGCAAATCGTGCGCGACGTGTGCGCCAAGTTCGACCCCAAGTGGAACAGTCGCGGCATCATGTATCGCGACCTCTATGAGGCCAAGGTGCCGCAGGTGCCCGCCATGCTGCTCGAACTGCTATCGCACCAGAACTTTGCCGACATGCGCTATGGCCTCGACCCCAACTTCCAGTTTGCCGTGAGCCGCGCCATCTACAAGGGCATATTGCGCTTCATCGCCAAGCGCGACCACCGCGAGTGTGTGGTGCAGCCGCTGCCCGTGAGCTCGTTTGCCATTGCCGAGGCTGCTCCGGGCCGTGTGCGCCTCACGTGGAGCCCCACAGCCGACAGTCTTGAGCCTTCGGCCCGCCCCGACCGCTATGCCGTGCTCGAGCGTGTGGGCGGCGAGCGCGGCTTCACCGAGGTGGCCGTTGTCAGAACGCCGACCTACACCGCGGCCGTGACCGACACGCTGCTGCACAGCTACCGCATCGTGGCAATTAACGAGGGTGGGCGCAGCTTTCCCAGCGAGACTCTGGCCTACGGACGGGTCAATGGCGCCAAAGGCACCGTGATGGTGGTGAACGGCTTCACCCGCGTCAGCGGTCCCGATTGGGTCGACACCTGCGGCATCACTGGCTTCACCGACGAAATCGACCACGGCGTGCCATATATCAGCAACGCCAACTACATTGGCTCGCAATACGAACTGAAGCGCTCACGCCGCTGGCGCGACGACGACTCGGGCGGATGGGGTGCCTCGCGCGGCAACTGGGAGGGACGTGTTGTGGCCGGCAACACGTTCGACTATCCGCGTGTGCACGGCGAGGCCATAATGCGCGCCGGCTACAACTTTGTGTCGAGCAGCGTGAAGGCTGTGGAAGACGGTTCGGCACCGCTTGGCGGCTATTGCGCCGTCGACCTTATAATGGGCAAGCAGAAGACTGTACCCAACGGCCGCGGTGCCTACCCCGACCGCTATCCCGTGTTCACCCCGGCGCTGCGCAGCACCGTTGAGGCCTATTGCAAGGGCGGCGGCAATGTGCTGCTCTCGGGCTCCTATGTGGCCAGCGACGTCTTCGACCGCACGGTGCCCGACAGTGCAGCCGTGCGCTTTGCCAGCCAGGTGCTGGGCTATCGCTGGGGCACCGACCGCGCCAGTGTCACTGGCAAGGCGCATACGGTGGCTACCGTCTATCCCGAGATACCCGCCGACCATCGTGTGGCTTTCAGCAACGAGCTCAACGACTCGGTGTATTGCGTTGAGTCGCCCGACGCCATCTACCGCGTGGACGACAGCGGCAGCATATTTCTGCGCTATTGCGAAAACGACAAGCCAGCCGGTGTGGTGTGCAACCGCGGCTCCTACCGCACAGTGGTGATGGGCTTCCCCTTCGAGACCATCCTCGACCGTGCCGACCGCTTCCGCCTGATGGACTATGCGCTGAAGTGCGCCACTGGCGCAAAGCCGGCCAAATAGCCAATTGCACTGCTTTTATTGTAAAACTTATAGGCGCGACCCTGCTTTGGGCCGCGCTTTTTCGTTGCCACTACTTGCGTCTTAACTGAAAAATAGTATCTGAAACTTAAAAAGTGTTCAATTGATAAAAAAGGAATTGTTATTGCTTTATTATGCAAAATGTTTGTGTTACCTTTGTCTGTGCATAGCTATGCTATGAGGCGAAGTGAATTACTTGATTAACAATAACAATAAACAATGGAAAAAAACAATAAGACTTTGGTTGCACTCGCAGTGGCGGGGCTGATAGGCGGCGGTGCCGCCACAGCGCAGACGTTCAGCGAGGCCCAATGCGCTAAGGTGCAGGAGGTAGTGGCCTCCAACATGCCCAAAAACATGGGCATTGGCAAACTGAAGACCAAAACCGTGGAACTGATTGGCGACACCATTGTGGTGGATTTGAGTGAAAACTTCGCCGACATTCCGTTCACCCAAGAGAGCGTGGCAAAGCTCAAGTCGGGCATCAAGCAGGCCGTGGGCAACGGCTACGACAACTGCAAGGTGAAGGTGACCATCGAGGGTAACGACATCGACCGCTACTTCATCAATTTCGAGCCCGCCTACAAGCGCAGCCACAGCGCCTTTGTCACCGATCTCAATCCCAATCGGCACTACAAGAAAGGCCTCGACGGCAACATCGTAGCCATCTGGCAGAGCCACGGCTGGTATTTTGAGCCGTCGCTCAACCGCTGGGAGTGGCAGCGCGCGCACATGTTCCAGACGGTGGAGGACATGTACACACAAAGCTATGTGATTCCATTCCTCAACCCCATGCTCGAAAATGCCGGAGCCTATGTGTGGGACCCCCGCGACCGCGACATCACTCCCATTGAGGTTATTGTCGACGCCGACGGCGGCAACGCCCAGACGGGCTACCGCGACGACGCTTCGCGCTGGAAGCAGGGCAGCGGCGCCGGTTTTGCCTACAAGCGCGCCACCTACAAAGATTTTGAAAACCCATTCACCGAAGGCACCTACCGCCAGGCCGACGCCGTGCGCGAGGGCAAAAAGGAGTCGCGTGCCGCCTTCGATGCCAATATGCCCAAGGCAGGACGCTATGCCGTGTATGTGAGCTACAAATCGCTGCCCAACAGCGTCAACGACGCCCTGATAACCATCAACAGCCTCGACGGCGAGCGCCAAATGAAGGTCGACCAGACCATGGGCGGCGGCGTGTGGGTGTTCTTGGGCTACTACAATCTGGCCAAGGGACTCAACAAAAATGTGGTGACAGTGAGCAACGTGTCGAAGCAAAAGGGCGGCGTGGTGACCATCGACGCCGTGAAGATTGGCGGCGGCATGGGCAACATTGCCCGCCGTCCTGCCGAGCGGACTCCTGAGAATGTGAAACTCGCCGGCGACGGCACAAAATACCTACAGCAGCCGGGCGTGACCTACGACTACCAGACCAGCCGCCGCATGCGCTTCACCGAGGGCGCGCGCTACTTCCTGCAGTGGTCGGGTTTCCCCGACAGCGTGTATTCGCCCACTGGCGGCATCAACGACTACAACGACGACTACCGCAGCCGCGGCGAGTGGGTCAACTATCTGGCGGGCGGCTCGCAGGCGCTGCCAGGCCGCAAGGGCTTGAACCTGCCCGTCGACATCTCGTTTGCGTTCCACACCGATGCCGGCACCACAATGAACGACGACATCATAGGCTCGCTGGGCATCTACTGCACCAAGCAGAACGGCAAGAAGTTTGGCACTTATGCCAACGGCACTCCGCGCGAGCTGTCGCGCAACTTCACCAACCTTGTGGTAAGCGAGATTGTGAAAGACGTGCGCGCCAAGTTTGAGCCCAACTGGACTCGCCGCGGCATGTGGGACGCCTCCTACTATGAGGCACGCGTGCCCGAGGTGCCCGCCATGCTGCTCGAGCTGCTCTCGCACCAGAACTTCGCCGACATGAAATATGGCCTCGACCCCAACTTTCGCTTTGCCGTGAGCCGCGCCATCTACAAGGGCATGCTCAAGTTCATAGCCCAGCGCGACCACCGCGACTATGAGGTGCAGCCGCTGGCCGTCAACTCGTTTGCCATCACGCAGGCCGCCGAGGGCAGCTACGTGCTTTCGTGGAAACCCACCCACGACGACCTCAGCGACAATGCCGACCCCAAGAAATATGTGGTGCTCGAGCGTGTGGGCCTTGGCAACGGCTTCAAGGAGATTGCAGTGGTCAAGGAGCCGAAATATGTGGTCAACATTAAAGACAACGAAATACACAGCTACCAGGTGGTGGCCATGAACGACGGCGGCCGCAGCTTCCCAAGCGAGGTGCTGTCGCTTGGCGTGGCCCCTGCCAGCAAAGGCACTGTGATGGTGGTGAACGGCTTCACTCGCGTCAGCGGCCCCGATTGGTTTGATTCGGGCGCAATGGCCGGCTTCGACGATGCCAAAGACCATGGCGTGCCCTACATACAGCAAATCAACTACATCGGCCCGCAATTTGAGTTCCGCCGCAAACTGCCCTGGCGCGACGACGACGCCAGCGGCTTTGGCGACAGCCGCTCCACCTACGAGACTCAGACCGTGGCCGGCAACACATTCGACTATCCCAGCGTGCACGGCTCGGCCATAATGAATGCCGGCTACTCGTTCATCTCCACCAGCGTGAAGGCTGTGGAAGACAGCGTGGTGCGCCTCGGCTCGTTTAAGACGGTAGACCTCATTCTCGGCAAGCAGAAGGAGACCCTCAACGGACGCGGCTACTACCCCAACCGCTACAAGGCATTCACTCCGGCCCTGCGCCGCGCCATCGAGGCTTACACCCGTGGCGGCGGCAACGTGCTGGTGAGCGGCGCCTATGTGGCCACCGACATTTGGGACCGCGACTCGGTGAATGCCGATGAGGCGCGCTTTGCACAGCAGGTGCTTGGCTACACCTATCTCAAGGGGCAGGCTGCCGTCGATGGCGACGTCTACACAGTGCCCAGCAAGTTCACAGCCATCGAGAGCGGCCGCGAGCTCAGCTTTGTGCAGAAGCTCAACGACAAAATTTATGCCGTGGAGTCGCCCGACGCCATCACAGCCAGTGATGCTGGCGGTGCAACCATAATGCGCTACACCGAAAGCAACATTCCAGCCGCCATAGCGTCGCAGCGCAGCGGCTACCGCACAGTGGTGATGGGCTTCCCCATCGAGGTGGTCGACAACGAGGCTCAGCGCAACATGCTCATTGGCAATGCCCTGAAGTTTTTTAATGAGTGAGGTTAAATGTTGAAAGTTTAAGGTTTAAAGGACAATACATATATTAAAATGATTAATGATTATAAAATAGACTGCTTTGTGCTTGCTGCCGGCAATGTGGCCGACACAGTGAGCGGCCTCAAGGCGTGCCCCGCTGTGAGCAGCGTCACGCTGGTTGAGACTGCCCAGGGCCAGGCCGATGTGCCCGGCTGCGGCAAGCTCAGCGTCGACTCGATGCGTAGCACGGCTGCCGTCAAGGCCATAGCCGCTGCGGCAAAGGCTCCGCTCACGCTGCTCTACACCAAGCCCGATGTGCTGCAACTGGGCTATCAGGCCCTGGAGCGCATTGCGCTCATAGCCGCCGACTGCGGCGCCGGCATGCTCTATGCCGACCACTATCACCTGAAGGATGGTGTGAGGGCCAAAGCCCCTGTCATCGACTATCAGATGGGTTCGCTGCGCGACGACTTCGACTTCGGTTCGGTGCTGGTGTTCAGCACAGCAGCACTTAAGGAGAGCGCAGCGCGCATGACTGCCGACTACAAGGCCGCCGGCCTCTACGACCTGCGCCTCAAACTCAGCCAAAAGTATTCCGTTGAGCACATCAACGAATACCTGTACACCGATGTGGAGCGCGACACCCGCTCGAGCGGTCAAAAGATATATGACTACTGCGACCCGCGCAACAATGCCGTGCAGCTCGAGATGGAGGCTGCGTGCACCGAGCACCTTAAGCAGATAGGCGCCTATCTGGCACCGTCTGATTTCCGCGATGTGGACTTCGACAGCGAAGCATTCGACGTCGAGGCCACGGTGGTGATACCGGTGCTCAACCGTGTGCGCGTTATTCGCGACGCCATCAAGTCGGTGCTCGGCCAGCAGGCCGACTTCAAGTTCAACTTGATAGTGGTCGACAATCACTCGACCGACGGCACCAGCGAGGCCATCGACGAGTTCAGCGCCGACCCGCGCCTCATCCACATCATTCCCGAGCGCACCGACCTGGGCATAGGCGGCTGCTGGAACGTGGCTGCCAACGATAAGCGCTGCGGCAAGTTCATAATTGGCCTCGACAGCGACGACATCTATGCCACTCCGGCCACGCTGCGCACCATGGTTGCGCAGTTCTACCGCGAGAATGCCGCCATGGTGTGCGGCACCTACAAGATGGTCGACGTTAAGCTCAACGAGATTCCGCCGGGCATCATCGACCACCACGAGTGGACGCCCGACAACGGCCGCAACAATGCCCTGCACGTCAACGGCTTCGGCGGCCCGCGTGCATTCTACACCCCCGTCTACCGCGCGCTGCAGCTGCCCGACACCTGCTATGGCGAAGACTACGCCATGGGCTTGATGGTGTGCCGCAACTACCGCGTGGGGCGCGTCTACGATGTGATGACGCTGGCCCGCCGCTGGGACGACAACACCGATGCCAATCTTGACATCAACAAAGAAAACGCCAACAACCTCTACAAGGACCGCATACGCACCTGGGAGGTGAAGGCCCGCATACAAAAGAACAAAAACAAATAAAAATATTCACAATTACTAAACTAAACAATCATGGGAAGAATTAATTGCTTCATTCCGTTTGCTAACGCAGAACAGGTTAACAAGACTATCGAAGGCCTTAAAAACAACGAGCTCATCAACAAAATCTACCTCCTGGCCACTCCTGAGGCCCAGGGCACCGTTGAGGGCTGCGAGGTGATAAATGTGAAGAACCTCACCGCTTCGGCCACCATCAAGGCCATTGCCGCCAAGGCCGACGCCGACTTCGTGCTGTTCTACACCAAATATAACACCCTCAAGTTCGCTCCGTTTGCCATCGAGCGCTTCGTGACCATAGCGCAAGACAGCCAGTCGGCCCTCTGCTATGCCGACCACTACAATGTGACCGACAACGGCGCCGACAAGGCTCCCGTGATTGACTACCAGTTTGGCGCGCTGCGCGACGACTTCGACTTCGGCTCGGTGCTCTTCTTCTGCGGCAAGTGCTTCAAGAAGGCTGCCGAGGCCATGAAGGCCGACTATGAGTTCGCCGGCCTCTACGACGTGCGCCTCAAGCTGTCGCAGTTTGGCAAAATCACTCACATCAACGAGTACCTCTACAGCGACGTTGAGCTCGACACCCGCAAGAGCGGCGAGAAGATCTTCGACTACGTTGATCCCAAGAACCGCGGCCGCCAAATCGAGATGGAGGCAGCCTGCACCGAGCACCTGAAGGAAATCGGCGGCTATCTGGCTCCCACCAAGGTGGTCGACGGCAAAGAGGTGCCCAATTTCGAGCATATCGAGTTCAACCGCGGCGAGTTTGAGGTTGAGGCCACTGTGATGATTCCCGTGCGCAACCGCATCCGCACCATCCGCGACGCCATCAAGTCGGTGCTCAACCAGAAGTGCGACTTCAAGTTCAACCTTATGGTGGTTGACAACTTCTCGACCGACGGCACCCGCGAGGCCATCGATGAGTTCAAAGACGATCCGCGCCTCATCCACATCATCGCCGACTACTACGACATGGGCATCGGCGGCTACTGGAACCTTGCCGCCCACCACGAGAAGGCTGGCAAGTTCATCGTGCAACTCGACAGCGACGACATGTATAAGGACGAGAACACACTCGCCACTATGGTCAACGCCTTCTACGAGCAAAACGTGGCAATGGTGGTGGGCACCTACATGATGACCGACATCGACGGCAACATGATTGCCCCGGGCATCATCGACCACAAGGAGTGGACTCCCGAGAACGGCCGCAACAACGCCCTGCGCATCAACGGCCTCGGTGCTCCGCGCGCATTCTACACCCCCGTGCTGCGCGACGTTAAGATTCCTAACACCAGCTATGGCGAAGACTACGCTCTGGGCCTGAACATCTCGCGCCACTTCCAGATTGGCCGCGTCTACACTCCCGTGTATCTGTGCCGCCGCTGGGACGACAACAGCGACGCGTCGCTCGATGTGGTGAAGATGAACAACAACAACCTCTACAAAGACCGCATCCGCACATGGGAGCTTGAGGCTCGCGTGGCAATGAACAAGAAGAAATAATTCTTTATAACAAAGCAGCTTAATGTGTAAGAAACCCGGTTGGACCCGTGCGGTCCAACCCGAGTTTCTTATTCTGATATTTTTCATCAAGGCGCAAAACGCAACTATCTACACAGCATTGATTATGAACTATTCTGACGAGACCGACAGCCTGATTTCGCGCCAGTTGCTTAACTGGCCTTTGGTGGCGCGCAACTATGCCGCGCTCGAGCGGGTGAGTACGCGCACGCTTGACGTGGGCGGCTCGCGGGTGGTGCTGCAATTCAATCCCGAGCGCATACGCTCGAGTGCAGCATCGGTCGACGCGGCATCGCTTAAGGCACGCAAGTGCTTTCTGTGCAGCGAAAACCAGCCACGCGAGCAGGAAATGATCGACTGGCACGGCCTGTATAAAATCCAGGTTAATCCTTACCCGATATTTCCGCGTCATCTGACCATAGCTTGCCAGCAGCACACTCCGCAGCTCATAGCCGGCCGCATAGGCCACATGCTGCGCCTGGCTGCCGACCTGCCCAAGTTTGTGCTGTTCTACAACGGCCCGCGCTGCGGAGCCTCGGCTCCCGACCACATGCACTTCCAGGCCGGCAACAAGGGCTTCATGCCGCTCGTCGACGAGGCCGCCAGCGCACAGCGCCGCCGCGTCATGGAGCAGGGCAACTGCACAATCGACCTTGTCGACACACTTGCCCGCCGGTTCTTCATCTTGGATTCTGGCAGTGTCGATAGTGCCGTGGCCGCATTCCAGGCATTGCAGCAGGCCATGCCCGTGCCCGAGGGCGACAGCGAGCCTATGCAAAACCTGCTGTGCTGGCATGCCGATGGGCAGTATCACATCATTGTGTTTCCGCGCACTCGCCATCGTCCCTCATGCTACGGCCAGGGCGAGGGCCAGTTTACGCTAAGCCCGGCTTCGGTCGACATGGGCGGGGTGATGGCGGTGCCTGTCGAGCGCGACTTCAATGCGCTCACACCCGGCATCGTGGCCTCGATATTCGATGAACTTTGCGTCACGGCCCGTGGCGCCGATGAAATAATAAGCGCCCTGCGCAGCCATTAAGCGGCTTTGTTGGCCGAAACAGATTTTTTGTAACAAAAACGACTTTAACACTTCAATATGCATATGTCACAAGTGCCTCAAGTGAGAGTGGGCATCATGAATGAGCCCGAAGTTGAGTTTGTGCTCAACGGCGATTATAAGGTGAATGGCGCGGTGTGCAGCGGCAGCCAGAAGGCTGTGTGCGTCAATGGTAAAATAGAGTGGGGCGGACGCGAGTACGACGACCTGCTGTTTGAGCCTGTCGACGCTGCCGCCGGCTCGTTCACGCTCAAGGGCGTCACCATCGGCGTCAGCTTCCACTGGAAGCGCAAAGAGGATCAGAGCTTCAGCGGTGCGCTCCATTTTATTGTGGAGAACGGCCGTCTCACGCCCATCAATGTGCTTCCTGTGGAAGACTATCTGCTGAGTGTGATCTCGTCGGAAATGAGCGCCAAGGCGTCGCTCGAACTGCTCAAGGCCCACGCCGTGATCTCGCGCAGCTGGCTGCTGGCGCAAATCCATAAGGAGGACGCCGCCCCCAAGGGCGCCGATGTGCGCCTGGGCGACAGTGCGCAGGTGAGCACGCCAGGCGAGGAAATCAAGTGGTGGGACCGCGACGACCATGTGAACTTCGACGTGTGCGCCGACGACCACTGCCAGCGCTATCAGGGCATTACGCGCGCCTCCACCGAGACGGTGCGCCAGGCCATTAAGGCCACTTGGGGCCAGGTGCTGATGTACGACGGCAAGCTGTGCGACGCGCGCTTCTCGAAATCGTGCGGCGGTGTGCTCGAGGAGTTTGAAAACTGCTGGGAGCCCACCCACTATCCCTACCTTGAAGCCCGACGCGACAGCGACAACGAGAATGACTTCCCCGACCTCACTTGCGAGGACAACGCGGCCGAGTGGATTCTGTCGAGCCCGCAGGCCTACTGCAACACCAGCGACCCAGCCATTCTGTCGCAGGTGCTCAACGACTACGACCAGGAGACTAAAGACTTCTACCGCTGGAAGGTTGAGTACACCCAAGAGCAGATTGCCGACCTTGTGCGCCGCCGCACCGGCGACGACTATGGCCGCATCAAGGACCTGCAGCCTGTGGCGCGCGGCACTTCGGGCCGCCTCTACAAGCTGAAAATCGTGGGCGAGAAGCTCACCAAGATCATAGGCAAGGAACTGGCCATACGCTACGCCCTCAGCGAGAGCGCCCTCTACAGCTCGGCCTTTGTGGTCGAGAAGCACGATGTGGGCGCCGACGGCTATCCGGGCAAGTTTGTGCTGCGCGGAGCCGGTTGGGGCCACGGTGTGGGCCTGTGCCAGATTGGCGCCGCCGTGATGGGTGCCAAGGGGTTCGGCTACAAGGAAATCCTGCTCCACTACTTCATTAACGCTAACATCATTAAACAATATTAAAAGCAATGAACAACCAGATAAGTAATTACAGAAACCCTTGGTGGTGGGTGCCAACCCTCTACTTCGCCGAGGGTGTGCCATATTTTGTGGTCAACAACATTTCGGTGATGATGTTCACCAAGATGGGTGTGCCTAACGGCGACATGTCGTTCTTCACCACCCTGCTTTATTTCCCGTGGTTCCTGAAGGGCATTTGGGGCCCGATGGTGGATGTGGTGAAGACCAAGCGATGGTGGATCACCACCATGCAGATTCTCATGACCGTTCTGCTTGTGGCCCTCACAGTGACGCTGCCATCACCCTCGCTCGAAACCATCAAGGCCGGTGACACCCCTATCAGCATGTTCACGGTCACGCTGGTGCTGTTTATCATAGCGGCATTTGCCTCGGCCACCCACGACATCGCGGCCGACGGCTACTATATGCTGGCCCACAGCCCCAGCAGCCAGGCGGCCTTCATTGGCATCCGCAGCACGGCCTACCGCATCGCATCGGTGTTTGGCCAGGGTGTGCTTGTGGCCATAGCCGGTTGGGTTGAGGCCGGCGACCCCGCCCGCATCACTATGTCGTGGCGGATAACGCTGGGCGTGAGCGCCGTGGTGTTCTTCCTCATCACCCTCTACCACATATTCGTGCTGCCCCGCTCGGCCGACGACCGTCCGCGCGTCAGCACCGATGGCCCCAACAACGGCATGAGCGAGTTCTTCCAGTCGTTTGCCTCGTTTGTAAAGAAGCCGGGCTTCCTGCTGGCAGTGGCCTTCATGCTGCTCTACCGCCTGCCCGAGGGATTCCTCATCAAGCTGTGCATGCCCTTCCTTGTGGCCGACCAGGCTAAGGGCGGCCTCGGCCTTCCCACCGAAATGGTGGGCATCGTGTATGGCACATTCGGCGTGATAGCCCTGCTTGCCGGTGGCATTGTGGGCGGTGTCTACGCCTCGAAGGTGGGCCTCAAAAAGTCGCTTTGGTGGATGGCCGCAGGCATGACGCTGCCGTGCCTCACGTTTGTGTATCTGGCACTCGAGCAGCCCACCAGCAACATCATCATCACCATTGCACTGTGCATCGAGCAGTTTGGCTACGGCTTCGGCTTCACAGCCTACATGCTCTACATGATGTATTTCTCCGAGGGCGAGTTCAAGACTTCGCACTATGCCATCTGCACCGCCTTTATGGCTCTCAGCATGATGCTGCCCGGCTTCGTGGCAGGCTACATTCAGGAGGCCATCGGCTACGTCAACTTCTTCTGGATGGTGATGGCGTGCTGCGTTGCCACTTTGGTGGTAACATACCTCGTCGACCGCAAAATCGACCCCAACTACGGACGCAAGTAAACGAATCAACTTAAACTACAAACAACGAAGAGAACAATAAAAAATATGAAGAAATATATTCTGGCCCTTGTGGCCGCCATTGTGTCGCTGTGTGGCAGCGCGGCCGTGAAAACGGGCATCGAGGTGCTGCGCGACGGCGGCTTCAAGCAGCTGCAGGGCAAGCGCGTGGGCCTTGTCACCAACCCCTCGGGCGTCGACAGCCAGCTCAAGTCCACAGTCGACATTCTAAACGAGGCTCCTGGCGTGAAGCTGGTGGCCCTCTACGGCCCTGAGCATGGCGTGCGCGGCAACGCTCACGCTGGCGACGCCGTGAGCGACGCCGTCGACCCCAAGACTGGCGTGAAGACCTATTCACTTTATGGCAAAACCCACAAGCCCACTCCCGAGATGCTTAAGGACATCGATGTGCTGGTCTACGACATTCAGGACATAGGCTGCCGCAGCTACACATTCTATGCCACCATGGGCATGTGCATGGAGGCCTGCGCCGAGCAGGGCAAGGAGTTTATGGTGCTCGACCGCCCCAATCCGCTTGGCGGCAACAAGGTGGAGGGCAACCTGGTGGAGAAGGGCTTCTTCTCTATGGTGAGCAAGTATGCCATTCCCTACCTCTACGGCCTCACCCCCGGCGAGCTGGCCACCTACCTCAACGAGGAGGGCGTGACAGCCAAGAAGGCCAAACTCACCGTGATCCCCATGCAGGGCTGGACCCGCAGCATGAAGTATCGCGACACGGGTCTGCCATGGGTGCTGCCCTCGCCGCAGGTGCCCACTCCCGAGCATGCGGCCTTCTACGCCGTGTCGGGCGTGGTGGGCGAGCTCTATGCCTTCAACACCGGCATTGGCTACACGCTGCCCTTTGAGTGCTTCGCCGAGACCTACATCAACGCCGACAGCCTTGCCGACGCCATGAATGCTCTGCATCTGCCCGGCTACAGCTTCCGCCCCATCAACTACAAGCCCTTCTTCAAGGTGGGCCCCGAGGCGTCGAAAGAGCTTAAAGAGGTGCACGGCGTGCAGGTCTACATCACCGACCTCGACAAGGCCAACCTCACTCTGTGCCAGTTCTACTTTATGCAGGTGGTGCACGAAATGTATCCCAGCGCCAAAATCTTCGACGCCAACGCCAATCGCGGCTATGGCATGTTCGACAAGGTGATGGGCACCGACCAGATTCGCCTGCGCTTTTCCAAGCGCTACAAGGTGGCCGACATCATCGACTACTTCAACAAAGACGTTGAGGCCTTCAAGGCCAAGTCGAGCAAATACTACCTGTATCACTAACAGCCCGGTCGCCATATATAATATAGTAATCCTAATTGTGTGAGTTTAATGAACGAAAAGTATAAATCATATTTGTCGGCCATATCCGAGTTCATTCCAAAAGACCGGATATACACCGACGACCTGCGATGCCTCGCCTGGGGCACCGATGCGGGCTTCTACCGCAACATTCCCCAGGTGGTGGTGCGCAGCAGCAGTGAGGAGGAGGTGTCGCGCCTGCTCGCCATTGCCGACAAAATGCGCCTGCCCGTCACGTTCCGTGCGGCAGGCACAAGCCTGTGTGGCCAGACCAACACCGACTCCATTCTGATTGTGGCCGGCAAAAACTGGGAGGACTACACTGTGGCGCCCGATGCCAAGAGCATCACTATGCAGCCCGGCCTTGTGGGCAAAAGGGTCGACGACATTCTGCGCCCCTACGGACGTGTGTTCACCCCAGACCCCGCGTCGAAAAACTCGGCCATGGTGGGCGGCATTGTGTTCAACAACGCCTCTGGCATGAGCTGCGGCACGCACGCCAACAGCGACCGCGAACTGCAGTCGATGCGCATAGTGCTGGCCGACGGCACCGTGCTCGACACCGGCAGCGAGCAGAGCCGCGCCGACTTTGCCCGCACCCACGCCCCGTTTGTCAAAGCCATCGAGCAGCTGCGCGATGAGGTGCTGGCCGACGAGGCACTGGTGGAGCGCATCAAATACAAGTACTCCATCAAAAACGTCACGGGCCTCAACCTGGCGCCGTTTGTCCGCTTCACCGATCCCTTCGACATCATCACCCACCTCATGGTGGGCTCGGAGGGCACGCTGGGCTTCGGCAGCCAGTTCACCATGTCCACCGGCCACCTCTATCCCTGCTCGGCCAGCGCCATGCTCTACTTCAAGTCGATGCGCAAGGCCTGCGAGGCCATTTTGGCGCTGAAGGCAGCCGACTCGGTGGAGTGTGCCGAGATGCTCGACAAGAAGTCGCTGGCCTCGGTCAACGACACCACCGGCCCCGACCTCACCGCGGTGCTCATACGCACCTCGGCCGACACCAAGCAGCAGCTCAGCGCCAACGTTGAGGCCATAAGCAAGGTGCTTGAGGGCTTCGACTTGTATGTGCCCGCGCGCTTCACCGACAAGCCTGAGGAGTATGGCAAGTATTGGGCCATACGCTCGGGCATATTCCCAAGCGTGGGCGGCACGCGCCCCCTCGGCACCACGGTGCTCATCGAGGACGTGGCCTTCCACATCAACGATCTGCCCGACGCCACCGACGATCTGGCCAAGATGCTCGTTGACTTCGGCTATGACGACAGCTGCATCTACGGCCACGCCCTGGAGGGCAACTATCACTTCATATTGTCGCAGTCGTTCGACACCCCCGAGGAGGTGCAGCGCTACGAGCGTCTGATGCGCGCCATTGTGAGCCTGGTGATTGACAAATACGACGGTTCGCTCAAGGCCGAGCACGGCACCGGCCGCAACATGGCCCCATTTGTCAAAAAGGAGTGGGGCGATAAGGCCTACGGCATCATGCGCCGCGTTAAGCAGCTGTTCGACCCCAACGGCATCCTCAACCCCGGCGTCATCTTCAACGACGACCCCGACTGCTTCATAAAGCACTTCAAGCCCATGCCCATCACCAACGACCACGTGAACAAGTGCATCGAGTGCGGCTTTTGCGAGGTGAATTGTGTGAGTTGCGGCTTCGGCCTGTCGTCTCGCCAGCGCATCATAGTGCAGCGCGAAATCTCACGCCTCAAGGCCACGGGTGAAGACCCCGACCGCCTTGCGCGGCTTGAGCGGCAGTATAAGTACTACGGCAACGTGACCTGCGCCGCCGACGGCCTGTGCAGCACTTCGTGCCCCATGCACATCAATGTGGGCGAAATGACCCACGACCTGCGCGCCGAGGCGCTGCCCAAGGGCAGCCTGGGCTACAAGACTGGAGCCATGGCCGCGCGCGACTTCCGCACCGTGCGCGGCGGCGTCAAGGCCACACTCTATATGGCCGCCGCCGCGCACTGCGTGCTTGGCGACAAGGGCATAGGGTGGGCCGGACGCGTGTTGCACTCGGTGGGTTTCCCGCTGATGGTGCCGGCTCTGCCGCTTCCTCACAGCATGAAGCCCGCCCCCGAGTTTGGCGCCAAGCAGAAGGTGGTGTACTTCCCCAGCTGCATGAACCAGACCATGGGACGCGCCCCTCACGGACCCAAGCCCGACCTTGTGGACGAGGTGGTGGCCTTCCTCAAGAAGGCCGGCTGGGAGGTGATATTCCCCAAAGGCATGGGCCACATGTGCTGCGGCATGATATGGGAAAGCAAGGGTATGCCCGATGTGGCCAACAGCAAGACGGCCGAGCTCGAAGACGCCCTCTATGAGGCATCTCAGGGCGGACGCTATCCTGTGATATGCGACCAGAGCCCGTGTCTGCACCGCATGCGCCAGCACATGAAGCGCGTGAAGCCGCTTGAACTCATCGAGTTTATCCACGACTACGTGGCGCAAGACCTCGACTTCCACGCCACCAGCGAGCCTGTGGCCATCCACCTCACGTGCTCCACACGGCTCATGGGCCTCAACCAGAAGATGCTCGACCTGGCGCACCGCTGCTCCACCAGCGTGCTCGTGCCCGAGGGCATAGGCTGCTGCGGCTTTGCCGGCGACAAGGGCTTCACTCACCCCGAGCTCAACGCCTACGCGCTGCGCAAGCTGCGACCGCAAATCGAGGCGGCAGGCATCAAGCGCGGCTTCAGCAACAGCCGCACATGTGAGATTGGCCTCACCACCAACAGCGGTGTGCCCTACCAGTCGCTCGTCTACCTCATCGACGAGTGCACCACGCCCAAGAAAAAGTGAAACATTTGATAGAAAACAATAACTTAAAAAATGGCAACTCAATCAAAACGACTTCTCTCCCTTGATATCCTTCGTGGTATCACCATCGCGGGAATGTTGCTCGTCAACAACCCCGGCTCGTGGGGACACATCTACGCCCCGCTCGACCATGCCGAGTGGATAGGTCTCACCCCCACCGACCTGGTGTTCCCGTTCTTTATGTTTGTGATGGGTGTATCAATGTATTTCTCATTGCGCAAGTTCAACTTCCAGCTCAGCGGACACGTGTTCATGAAGATTGCCCGCCGCACCATTCTGCTCTTCCTCATCGGTTGGGCAATATTCTGGTTCAGCTTCTTCATGCGCCACATATTCAAGCCCGACTGCACGCTGGCCGAGGCAGTCAACTGCGTCGACTCGCTGCGCATTCTGGGCGTGTTCCCGCGCTTGGCGCTCACCTACTTCTTCGGCTCGATGATTGCCGTCACCTGCAAGCACAAACTGGTGCCCTGGATTATAGGCGGCATTCTGGTGGTGTATGCGGTGATTCTCTACTTCGGCAACGGCTATGAGTGGAGCACCGACAACATAATCGCGCGCATCGACACCGCCGTGCTTGGCGAGAACCACATGTATCACGACACCGTCGACGGACTGAAGCTCGCTTTCGACCCCGAGGGCATTCTCAGCACTCTGCCTGGCATTGCGCACGTGCTCATCGGCTTCATGATGGGCAAGACCATTATCGAGCATAAGGACAACTTCGACCGCATCAACCGACTGCTGCTTGTGGGCTTTGCCATGCTGCTGGGCGGCTGGCTGCTGAGCTATGGCGTGCCTTGCGCCAAAAAGGTGTGGTCCACCTCGTTTGTGCTCATCACCTGCGGCCTCGCCTCGAGCGTGCTGGCGCTGCTCATCTATGTGATCGACGTGCAGGGCCACCACAAGTGGTGCCGCTTCTTCCACGTGTTTGGCATCAACCCGCTGTTCCTCTACCTGTGCGGCTCTGTGCTGTCGGTGGTGTTCAGCACCATTCCGCTCGGCACTGGCGCTGACGGCGACGTGATCACCCTGCGCTCGGGAGCCTACAATTTGTATAGCAGCCTCTTCGGCGACGAAACCCTGGGCTCGTGCATCTACGCCGTGATATTCATCTTCGTCAACTGGTGTGTGGGCGAACTCCTGCACCGCAAGAACATAATAATCAAGATTTAACAACGCGAATATAATCATCAAAAAAATAATTGAAACAAAACTATGATTTTAATTGCTGACTGCGGATCAACCAAAATCGATTGGTGTCTGCTTAACGGAAAAGAGAAGGTAGCTCAGATTTTCACTACCGGTATGAACGCCCTGCTGATGACTCAGGAGGAAATGACTCAGCGCATCGCCGACGAGCTCATGCCCAACATCGCCAACTATGAGGTGACTGAAATCTACTACTATGGCGCTGGCATCATCAGCGACGAGATCAAGTCGCATGTGATCAACGCCCTCAAGGCCAACATTCCCAGTGCTACCAAAATCGAGGTCGACAGCGACCTGCTGGCTGCCGCCCGCGCCCTGTGCGGCCGCAAGCCCGGCATCGCCTGCATCCTGGGCACCGGCTCAAACTCTTGCTACTACGACGGTGAGAAGGTGGTCGACAATGTGTCGCCCCTGGGCTACATCCTCGGCGACGAGGGCAGCGGCGCCGTGCTGGGCAAGCTGCTGGTGGGCGACGTGCTGAAAAAACAGCTCCCCGAGCACCTGTGCGAGAAGTTCCTCAAGGAGTACAACCTCGACCGCAACAAGATAATTGACGCAGTGTATCGCAAGCCCGCCGCCAACCGCTTCCTGGCACAGTTCGCCCCCTTCCTCGAGCACAACATCGAGGAGCCTTCGATTCACCGCATCGTGCTGCACTCGTTCATCGACTTCTTCGTGCGCAACGTTGAGAACTACGACAACTACAAGGAGCTGCCTTGCAACTTCGTCGGCTCAATCGCTCTGCTCGAAAAGGCCACGCTGCTCGAGGCTGCCAAGTCGCAGGGCATCACCGTGGGCAACATCATCCAAGACCCCATGGAAGGTCTCATCAAGTTCCACTCAACTGAGGCCTAAACCAAGTTTATCAAGTATTTTATCAAATCAGAACAAAAAACAGAAGCACATCATATTATGGCATTTGTAAAAATTAGCGAGCAGTCATCGCTCTACGACAATCTGGAGCTGAAATCGACACACGAGATCCTCACTGAAATCAACAAGGAGGATCACAAGGTGCCCGATGCAGTGGAGAAGGCAATTCCGCAAATCGAGAAACTCGTCGACGGCATTGTGGAGCGCATGAAGCGTGGCGGCCGCATCTTCTATATGGGCGCAGGCACATCGGGCCGCCTCGGCGTGCTCGACGCCAGCGAGATTCCGCCCACATTCGGCATGGATCCGGGCTGGATCATCGGCATCATAGCCGGCGGCGACACCGCTCTGCGCAACGCCGTTGAGAATGCCGAAGACGACACCGAGCAGGGCTGGAAAGACCTGCAGGCCTTCAATGTCAACGACAAGGACACCGTGATAGGCATCGCCGCCTCGGGCACCACCCCCTATGTGATCGGCGCCATCGAGAAGGCTCGCGCCAACGGCTGCCTCACCGCCAGCATCAGCAGCAATCCCGACTCGCCTGCAGGCCAGGCAGCCGATATTGCCATCGAGATGATTGTCGGCCCCGAATACGTCACTGGCAGCTCGCGCATGAAGTCGGGCACTGGCCAAAAACTCATCTGCAACATGATCTCCACCAGTGTCATGATCAAGATGGGCCGCGTGAAGGGCAACAAGATGGTGAACATGCAGCTCAGCAACAAAAAACTCGTTGACCGCGGCACCCGCATGGTGGTAGAGGAACTCGGCCTTGAATACGACGAGGCCAAGCGACTGCTGCTGCTCCACGGCTCGGTGAAGAAGGCTGTCGACGCCTACCGCGCCCAGAAGTAATATATTGCTCATTTTTTTGGATTCATATCGAGCCTGCCGCGGCCGCGTTGCCCATCAATGCGATGCCCCCGCCGCGCAGGCTCTTTTTTATTAAACCTTTTTTTACATATGAAACGAATATTGCTGACTATGGCTATAACACTTGCAGCCACCGCATCGTGCACGGCTCAAAACTCATCGGCCCCTGTCCCTGCCCAGCAGCAGGAGCAGCTACCGCAAACCCCGCCGGCAGGGAAGTATGACGCCTACTACTACCGCCGTGCCACGCTGTTTGCCCAGCTGCCCATCACCAAGAGCGACATAGTGTTCCTCGGCAACAGCCTCACCGACGGCGCCGAGTGGAACGAACTGCTCGACAATCCGCACATCAAAAACCGCGGCATCGTGGGCGACATTGTGCAGGGCTACATCGACCGCCTCGCACCCATACTCAAGGGCCAGCCCAAGAAAATCTTCATAATGGGCGGCGTCAACGACATCTCGCACGGCGTGAGCGGCGACAGCATTGCCCGTGCCACCGAACGGCTCATCACGCTCATCAAGACGCACAGCCCCCGCACGCGCATCTACCTGCAAAGTCTGCTGCCCATCAACAATGACTTTGGCCGCTACAAGCTGCTTGCAGGCCGCGAGCACGTGGTGGTTGAGGCCAACGCCGCGCTCGAGCAGGTGGCCAAGCGCCAGGGCGTGACCTGGATCAACCTGTTCCCGCTCATGGCCGACAGCGAAGGCAAGCTGCGCCGCGAGTTCACCAACGACGGCCTGCACCTCATGGGGCCCGCCTACCTCGTGTGGCGCGATGCCGTGAAGCCTTACGTGAAGTAATAAAATCCATAAAAGCAACTCACTAAATCCCCGACAGCCACCGCAGCCGGGGATTTTTTGTGCCCTAAATGTTGGAGAAGTGCATAAAACCGCCCTATTCTACGTTGGAAAAGTGTGTTAAAATGCCCATTACCATATTGGAAAAGTGTAATTGAATGGTGCTAATGTTGTGACCAATAGTGAATAATGTGGATATTAGCCGCACAAATACAATCCCTAATGGTATAATGATATTGTCAATAAGGCATTGTAATGTAAATGCAGCCACAGTGAATGCTGGTATACACGGGCTGAAAGCCTACTGCCGCCACTAAGTTTCTGCTTTTGTGTGTATGCCGCAAAAGAGTAAAAACATTGTCTCCAATTGTCTCTATTGTCGTTTAAAAATTCAGTGCGCCACACAGCAGTCGGCTTCCGTCAGAATTTGTAGGCGATGGATGCAAAGGCGGCGTGGATGGTCTTGCGGTCGCTGCCTATCAGCTTGGTGCCGCCTATGCTTATGTTGCGCGCGCCGCCATACACGTCGAAGTTGCTCCATTCATAGCCGGCACTCAGCTCAAGGCGGTCGATGGTGAGCAGTGCGGCCACCTTGCAGTGCCCGTATAGCGCCTTGCCACCGTGGTTCTCCACTTGGTCGCTGTGGTTCACCTCATAGCTCCCGGGCTGGTGAGGGGTGTAGCCCACCGTCACAGTGCGGTTCACTGGAATGGGCACGTCGATTCCGGGCGACACTCGCAGTGCCAGCCCATATTCGCGGTCGCTGCCCAGCTTCAGCCGCGGGGTGGTAAGAAGCAACTCGGCTCGCAGCGCGCCCACCTTGTTGAGTCCCGTTTCGGCCACCCAGTCGGTCTGCCCGCCGGGCATGGTGCCGGCCTGAGCGTCGTCGCTCGTGGTGCCCAATATCATCAGACCCACACCCGCTCCCGCATAGGGGTTCAGGTGGTAGTTGGCAGCCGCTCCAGCTCCCCACACGTCGCTGCCCAGCAGGCCGCTGGCCTCCACGCTCCAGTGGCGGAAGCGGTCGTCGGGATCGGCCGGTTTGCCGCCGGCCATGGCTGCGGAGGGGGCTATTGCTGCCGCGGCAAGGATGGCTGCGGCGATGGTATGCTTCAGTTGGGGTGTCATAATGCTCAGTTTCGTTGGTGGTTGGTGATGCACACTCTTGCCCACGAACCGCAGTCGCGGTCCATAATGCCAAAAGTGTCGGTTTCATCGATGCGGTCGGTGTTGGTGCAACCGCCAAATTCCTGCTCAATTGCCGCGCGGTGCTCGTCAAACTTTGCCTGAGCCTCGTCGTGGTCGGAGAAGCTGAACTTGTCGTTGCCGCTTTCGCCATCGCTAAAGTAGCTGAAAGTAACCTCAAATATAGTCATGAGAAAAAAACGCGTTGTCTGTCTTCTTTTTGCAAATGTAGCGCAAAAAGCGGTGCCGTCAAAGCCCGCACAGTCTTAATTGGGCGCAACCAGGCTGTAATGGCCGCTGCTCCACACAGTGGAGTAGGGGGCCAGACGCCTGCAGTGGGCCATCACAGCCGCGTCGCATGCATTGAGCCGGCGCGAGTCGATGATAAATGCAGGCAGACGGCGACAGGCCTTATGCGCCTCGTCGATGTAGAGGCACAGCACCGCGCTGTCGTCAACCCACTCGCTCTCGGCATAGGCATACGGGCGGCAGTCGAGCATGCTTATGAGCGGCAGTGAGAAGTTGCATATGGCATATTGGCCAGAGCGCAGATGCGGCCTCAGTTGTGCAATCAGCCAGTTGTGCAGCCGTGCGTTGGCCTCGCTGGTGTAGATGCCGCGCGTGGCGGGGCTGCATATCTCATAGTGGCATGCCATGCGCTTTTGGTCTTGAAACAGGCCATGGGTGGCGTTCAGCTTAATCATGGCCAGAGCCAGAGCCAAAGCCATCACCGCCGCCGCACGGGCAAGCGTGGTGCGCCACCGCCCTTTGGCCGACTGAATTCCGCTGGCTATGCCACCCACTGCCAGTGGCATGGCAAGGTGCAGAAAGTAGGGACCGTTGACGGCATTCGATGCCGCGCTGCCCAGCGGGTACAGCACCAGCACCGCCAGCCACAGCGCCGCCGCTGTGCGCAATCCCGACTGCCCGAGCCTCACGGCCATCACGGCCAGCGTCGCCATTGACAGAAACATGGCATAGTTGCACACCGGGCCGCTGTTCAGCCGCCACAGTGTCACAGCGCCAATTGCGGCGCACACTGCCGCAGCCACGGCCATTGCTGCCTTGCCGCAGCTGCGCACGCCCCACATCACAGCGGCCACCGCGGCTGCTGCGGCCATCAGCGTTATGCCGCTCAATGCCATGTGGCCCATGCCGCCGGCATACGTCAAAACCAGTGTGCCGATGCCGTGGGTGCTGCTCCCGGCCGAGGCCATGCCCAGCATGGTGCGTGCCGTGATGCCCACCACGCTCAGTGTGCCGCTGGCCCACAGCAGCGCCAGCACAGCCGCGGCTCCGGCAAGTCCGCCGCCAAGCCATGCCAGCCATGTGCTGCCCCATGCCGCACGGCGGTCACCGGCCAGCCAAGCCACTGCCGGCAGCGCCACAAACCACACGTTCACCACGCGTGCCGCCACCGCCAAGGCCACAAGGGCGCCTGCCGCGGCCACTTGCCACGGCTTTTGGCGGTGTATGCCGCCAGTCAGTGTTGCCGTGACGGCCATCAGCAGCAGTGCGCTAAGCTCGTTGTAGTTCACCTCGCTGTAGCCCTGCACGTGGCACAGCGCTGCCATCACCAGCCCCAGCAGAGCCAGTTGCGGCCTTATGCCGAGCGAGTGCGTGGCCCATCGGTAGATGCCAGCCTGCGCCAGCGCCATCAGCGCCACATGCACCAGACGCAGGCCAAAAAACGACTTGATGCCGAGCGCGCCGCACAGCCAGCCCATGCCCAGATACGACAGCAGCCACTGTCCGAGATAGCTGTTCACCTCTGGTTCTGACGCGAAGTGCATATATCCGCTCAGATACACACCAGAGTCGTGCACCGAGAGCCCCTGCCGGCACAGCAGCGCCTCGGCAGCGGCCATCACGGCCAGCCACACCCACAGTGCGCTGCGCGTGCCTGCCCATCTCATCAGTTTGTTGCCCGTGTCGTTTGTCATATGCAGTCCACTCCGCCTATTGTGGCGGCATCATGGCAAAGTTAGCAATTATGCCGTTGCCGTGCAAGCGTGCCGGCCAGCACCGCCAACTTGTGAAACTTGTAAAAAATGCTGAAATGCTCACTTTTTGCCGCTTTATATTTTGACTAATGCCGCAAAAACACTAATTTTACTATTTGATTGAATAAATGTATAGCTAAAACCCGCAAAATGAAGAAGTTATTAACGCTTTTGCTGTTTGTGGCCATCACAGCCGGCGGCCACGCATTCGATGCGAGTGCGCAGTCCACGCTGTTTGCCTATCCCACGGCCCCCGACACCTGCAAGACCCTTGAGGGCCGCTGCAACTATCTGGTGCAGCGCTTTTGGGACGGCTGCGAGCTGTCGAAGCCCATCAAGGCCGAGAACGACAGCCTGCTGCTTACCGCCGTGCGCGACTATCTGGAGATAATGATGAACGCCAATGTGAATGTGTCGCTCGCCTCGGTGCGCAACCTCATGTTCAAGGCGCAGTCCAACCAGTCCAACTTCCTGAAGATAGCCCAGGCTGCCGAGATGCTGCTCTACATGCAGCCCACCACCATAATCGACGATGTGTATCTGGCGTTTGCGCGCTCGGTGGCCGATGCCACCTGGGCCGAGAAAAACGTGCGCGCCCACTTCCGCCACCAGGTGAAGACCATTGAGGCCAGCAAGCTGACGGCCCCCATCGCCAACTTTGAGTTCACCGCCCTTGGCGGCGGCAAGAGCAAACTTTACGATAAGGCCGACACCTGTCAGAGCTATCTGCTGGTGTTCACCCGCGACGACAGCGACGGCTCGTTTGCCCGCCTGCGCCTCAGCACCGATGCCGGCCTCAACGCAGCCATCGCCTCGGGCCGCATCAAGGTGTACGATATAACTGTGGGCCGTCCCGGCGCCAACTGGGCCAAGGAGAGTGCCGACTATGCCAAGCACTGGACCGTGGGCAACTATCCCGACGCGCTCAATGTGCTCGACATACGCATGCTGCCGTCGGTGTTCATCCTCGACAAAGACCACCGTGTGCAGGGCAAGAACATCAGCATCGACCAGGTGAAAGACATGTTCAACCGATAGTCTGACACCAGCGGCGATTGAACTCATGCAACGCAACATGTCACGTAGAATTAATAGAATCTCATATTGAATATGGTACCCAAAGCAATTAAAAATCTGTTTCTCTACAGCGCGGGCCACACCTACAGCAACCTCTCGCGCCTGTTTCTGCGCCTGTTCACTGGCGTGATGTTTTTGCAGCTGGCCATAAGGCAGTCGCTGCACATCGACGAAATCACGCTGCAGATGCAAGGCCCATCGGCCGAAAGCTGGGTCGTGGCTCTGGTGGTGGTGGAAATCCTGTGCGCGGTGTTCATCACGCTCGGCTTCCTCACCCGCGTGGCGCTTGTGCCGTCGCTGGTGCTCATGTGGCATGCCGAGCAGGTGATATTGTCGTCGGGCGGCACGGCGGCCGACCAGCTGTTTAACTTCTCGCCCGGCTATCCGCTCATGTTTATGGGCATATTCGTGTTTATGATGCTTGCCGGACCCGGCAAAATATCGCTCGACTACCTCTTGGCGCTGCACCTCACACCCGACCGCAGCGACGAGGAGAGCGCGGTGCTCGACAAGGCCTGAAACCGGGAGCGGCGTTAATTCATCAACTCAACACATCAATCATAACTACAATATTTTTTAATGAGCATAGCAGTATTGATATCAGGAGGCGTCGACAGCGCGGTGGTGGTCCACAAGCTTGTGGAGGAAGGCCATCACGACGACATGCACCTGTTCTACATACGCATAGGCATGGACGACGACGAGGGCGACTGTGCCGCCGAGGAAGACATTGAGATGTGCACCCTCATAGCGCGCCAGTACGACTTGCCCCTCGACGTGGTGACGCTGCACCGCGAGTATTGGGACAACGTGATGGCCTACGCCCTGCGCACCGTCAAGGCCGGCCTCACGCCCAACCCCGACATAATGTGCAACCGCATCATCAAGTTCGGCTACTTTGAGCAGCGCTGGGGCAAGGACTTCGACATCACGGCCAGCGGCCACTATGCCACCACCGATGTGGTCGACGGCGTGAAATATCTGGCTACAGCAGTCGACCCCGTCAAGGACCAGACCGACTTTCTGGCGCAAATCACCCACGAGCAGCTGGAGCACGTGATGTTTCCCATTGGCAACCTGCCCAAGAGCGAGGTGCGCCGCATCGCAGCCGAGGTGCGCCTGCCCAACGCCAAGCGCAAGGACAGCCAGGGCATATGCTTCCTGGGCCAGATTAACTACAACGACTTCATACGCCGCCACTTGGGCGTGAAAAAAGGCCCGATTATTGAAATCGAAACCGGGCGCAAGCTGGGCGAGCACAACGGCTACTGGTTTCACACCATAGGCCAGCGCAAGGGCTTGGGCCTGAGCGGAGGCCCGTGGTATGTAGTGAAGAAAAACGTGGCCGACAACGTAATATATGTGAGCAACGGCTACGGCACCGCCAAGCAGTATGGCCGCCTGATGCACCTCGACGAGATGCACTTCATCTCGGGCAACCCATGGGATGGCGTGAGCGGCCCTGTGGAGGTGATGTTCAAAAACCGCCACACGCCGCTCATGCTCAAGGCCCGCTTCACCCACCTGCGCGGCAGCGAGTGGGCGCTTGAGAGCGACACCGATGTGCAGGGCATAGCCCCCGGCCAGTTTGCCGTGATCTACGACGCCACGGGCCACTTGTGCTACGGCAGCGGAGTGATCACAGGGCAGAAAATTGATTAGAACGCATAATTCTTTACAACCGATGAACGACGACGACAAGGACAATGGCAGAATTGGACTGACGGTGCTGGGCATCACGCGCAGCCAAGTGCAGAGCGGTGCCTACGCACTGCTGCTGGCCGTGGACGGCGGCCAGCGCCGCATACCCATTGTGGTGGGCGTGGCCGAGGCGCAGTCGATAGCGTTCTGGCTCGAACACGTGCAGTCGCCGCGTCCGCTCACCCACGACTTGATGGTGAGCATGATGCATGCATTTCAGATAGGTATCACCGAGGTGGAGATCTACCGCTTCAGCGAAGGTGTGTACTACTCCCACGTGAGCATGGCTGCTGCCGACGGCACCGAGGTGCAGCTCGACAGCCGCACCAGCGACGCCATAGCCCTTGCCTTGCGCACGGGTTCGCCCATCTATGCCACCCGAGAGGTGGTGGAACTCACCTCGTTCAAGTCCGACTCGGCCTGCACGCACCTCACCTACTTGCGCAAGCGCCTGAACCGCGCCGTGGCCGACGAACGCTATGAAGACGCGGCCGCCATACAGAAGCTAATCAAGGAGTGCGAGCGCAAGATGGACAGCGGCAGCGACGAATAACGCAGAAAGAAAAGTAACATATTAATCTTCGCATCAACAGCATTAAGGAAATGAACTTAAAACTCAAACTCATCGTAATGAACTTTCTCGAGTTTGCCGTGTGGGGCGCTTACCTCACCTGTATGGGCAATTACTTGGGACGCGCCGGCATGGGAGCCGAAATCTCATGGTTCTATGCCATTCAGGGCATAGTGTCGATATTCATGCCCACCATCATGGGCATAGTGGCCGACAAATACATTCAGCCGCAGCGCCTGCTGGGCATCTGCCATCTTATTGCCGGCGCGGCAATGATTGGGCTGTGCTATATGGGCATGGCTGCCGACCAGCCCGACAAGGCTGCGTTTATCACGCTCTACACAGTGAGCGTGGCGTTCTATATGCCCACACTGGCCCTGGCCAACACCACGGCCTTCACCATACTCAAGACCCACGGGCGCGACACGGTGAAGGACTTCCCGCCCATACGCGTGTTTGGCACGGTGGGATTCATAGCCACCATGTGGTTTGTCAACTGCGCCGTGTGGGACGGCGGCTCGCTGTCGTTCACGCTGGCCGACAGCGCCAGCAAGTTCCAGTACACCTACATGCAGTTCATGGTGTCGGGCGTGCTGGGCGTGGTGCTGTTCCTTTACTGCCTCACCCTGCCGCAGTGCAAACTGGTGAAGAAGCCGTCGCAGTCGGTGGCCGAGATGCTCGGTCTCAACGCCTTCAAGCTGTTCAAGCAGCGCCGCATGGCCCTGTTCTTCATCTTCTCGGCCCTGCTGGGCATGTCGCTGCAGGTGACCAACGGCTATGCCACGCCGTTCATCACCAGCTTCAAGGGCATTCCCGCCATGGCCGACACCTTTGGCGCCAACAATGCCACAATGCTCGTGTCGCTCTCGCAGGTGGCCGAGGCATTGTGCATATTGCTCATCCCGTTCTTCCTTAAGCGCTACGGCATCAAGACGGTTATGCTCATCGCCATGTTTGCGTGGGTGCTGCGCTTCGGATTCTTCGGCCTTGGCAACCCCGCCTTCCCCGGCGTGATTCTGTTCATACTCTCGTGCGTGGTTTATGGCGTGGCGTTTGACTTCTTTAACGTGTCTGGCGGCCTGTTTGTCGACCGCGAGTGCGAGCCTTCGGTGCGAGCCTCGGGTCAAGGCCTGTTCATGCTCATGACCAACGGCCTCGGCGCCACCATTGGCACTCTTGCCGCCGGCGAGGTCATCAACCACTATTGCCAGTGGAGCGACAGCGGTTATCTGCTGGGCGACTGGAGCACGGCGTGGTTCATCTTCGCAGGCTTTGCCCTGGTGGTGGCAGTGGCGTTCATGCTCATTTTCCCTTACAGGCACAAGCCAGCCGAGTGATGGAGTGGCTGTGTGGCGAATTTAAGTTTAAAGCAACATAAAGATTAGATAAGTTGAAAAAATGCACAGGTTCTATGCTCCGCAAATAGCCTCCACGCTCACCCTGCCCGAGGACGAGTCGCGCCACTGCGTCAAGGTGCTGCGCATGGCCGAGGGCGACCTCATCGAGGTGGTCGACGGCGCGGGCACCCTCTACACGTGCCGCATTGCGCTGGCCCACGCCAAGCGCTGCGCCGTGGAGGTGGTGTCGAGCCATAGCGCGCCCCCGCACTGGGGCCACAAGGTGGTGATAGGCATATCGCCCACCAAAAGCGTGGACCGCATCGAGTGGATGGCCGAGAAGTGCACCGAGATGGGGGTGGACCGCATAGTGCCGCTGCTGTGCCGCAACAGCGAGCGCCGCGTGCTCAAGACCGAGCGTGTGCAGAAAATTCTGGTGGCGGCCATGAAGCAGAGCCTCAAGGCGCAATTGCCGCGGCTCGATGAGCTGACGCCGCTTGGGCAGCTCATTGCCGAGCCTTTCAGCGGCGACCGCTTCATTGCCTACATCGACCCCAGCCTGCCGCGTGAAAAGCGCGTCAATCTGGCTCAGGCCTACCGCCCGGGCCGCGACACTATGGTGCTTATAGGCCCCGAGGGCGACTTCGACCCCGATGAGGTGCAGGCGGCGCTGGCTGCGGGATTTGTGCCTGTGTCGCTGGGCGAGAGCCGCCTGCGCACCGAGACGGCTGCCACATTCGCCTGCGCCCTGTGCCACGCCCTCGACATGGCGGCCAAGTAACGATTTAAGAACAACTACAATATTTGATAATGAATATGAAGACAATCGACCGACTAACGTCATCGCCCAGCGGCAACTTCTTTTTGCTTGCCGGCCCGTGTGTGATTGAGGGCGAGAAAATGGCTCTCGACATAGCCGAGCACCTTGTGGCCGTCACCGGTGAGCTGCACATTCCATTTGTGTTCAAGGGCAGCTACCGCAAGGCCAACCGCTCGCGCATCGACTCCTTTACGGGCATCGGCGATGAGAAGGCCCTGAAAATACTCCGCAAGGTGGCCGACACGTTTCACGTGCCGGTGGTGACCGACATCCACACGCCCGATGAGGCTGCCATGGCTGCGCAATTCGTCGACGTGCTGCAGATTCCCGCATTCCTTTGCCGCCAGACCGATTTGCTTGTGGCCGCCGCCAAGACGGGCCGAATGGTGAATGTGAAAAAAGGCCAGTTTCTGTCGCCCGAGGCCATGCGCTTTGCCGTGCAGAAGGTGATCGACGCCGGCAACGCCGATGTGGCCATCACCGAGCGCGGCACCACATTTGGCTACCAAGACCTCATAGTGGACTTCCGCGGTGTGCCCGTCATGCGCCAGTATGCGCCGGTGATTGTCGACATCACCCACTCGCTGCAGCAGCCCAACCAGACGGCTGGCGTCACCGGAGGCCGCCCCGAGCTGATCGAGACCATGGCACGCGCCGCGATCGCCACCGGTGCCGATGGCCTGTTTATGGAGACCCATCCCAATCCGGCCGAGGCCAAGAGCGACGGGGCCAACATGCTGCGCCTCGATTTGGTTGACGGCCTGCTGCGCCGCCTCGCTGCGCTGCGCCGAGCCGTGAATGAAATCAACGAAATCAAGTAATGTGCGAAAAAATCAATAGCAGAATATATAGGTATATGAACATCAAGAAACTTATGCTGGCTGTGGCCGTGGCTGTGTTTGCAGTGTCATCGGCCGTTGCCCAGGCCCCCAACAGCGACCAGGAGACCAAGCGTAAAATCAACGAGGCCGTGATGGGCGTGTATAACGACCAGTTGCGCGACCACCCCGACGACTACGCCACCCTGTTTGCCCGTGCCAACCAATACTACTTCAACGGCGACAACCGGCGCGCCCTCGACGATGTGAACGGTGTGCTCAAGGCCGTGCCCGAGAAAGAAAAGGAACTGCGCTTCGATGCGCTGATGCTGCGCGCCAAACTCAACGACGACCGCAACAACCTCGACGGCGAACTTGCCGACCTGCAGGCTGCTGCCGGCATCAATCCGTCGTCGCTGGCATGCGTCGACATGATGGGCAAGCTCAGCTACAAGATGGGCGACCTCGACGCCGCTGAAAAGAATTTTCAAATCATCATGCGCGACAATCCACGCAACTACGATGCCCTCTACTGGCTGGGCAAGGTTGAGGCCAAGCGCCAGAACTATGAGCGCGCCGCCAACTATATCGACAAGGCCGTGGAGCTGTTCCCGGCCGAGTCGCAGGTGTATGTCAACCGCGCCGACGTGCTGAAGATGATGGGCGAGAACAAGGCCGCTGCTAAAAACTATATCTATGCCCTAAGCGGCAACAACACTTCGCTGGCCATCAGTGAAATTTTCGACATGGCCAACACCAACTATGCCGATGTGATGGCTGCTCTCGACGATGCCATAAGCAAGGCTCCGCGCGTGGCCACATACTACCGAATCAGCGCCTCGGTGGCCATGGCCCACAACCACTACGGCCAGGCCATGCGCCGCCTGCAGTCGGTGATCGACAACAATCTGCTCGACAACGACGCCGTGTATTACGACGCCGCCATGTGCCAGTTCCAGCTCAACGACATGGACGCCGCCCTCGACTTGGTGAACAAGGCCATCGACAAGCGCCAGGGCGAGCCTGATTACTACATACTTAAGTCGCGCATCCTTGCCCACAACGGAGCCAACAATCTCATGGCAGCGCTCAACGCCGCCAACCAGGCTTCGGCCATCAATGCCACCTATGTGCCCGCACTCATGGCCCGCGCCCGCGTGTTTGTGGCCATGCGCAAGGACAAGGAAGCCCTGCCGCTGCTCAACCAGGCCATCATGACCGACGCTTCAAATGCCGAGGCCCTGCTGCTGCGCGGCTGGGTGAACAAATACCGCCTGCGCAATGCCGATGCCGCCACTGCCGACTTCCAAAAGGTGCTGCTGGGCGGCTCCGACATGGCCAGCCTGCGCGGCTTTGCCCTGCACGAGCTTGGCCGCAGCGACGAGGCGCGCCAGTGGGCCGAGAAAATCATTGCCGACAACACCATCACCGGCGGGCAGGCCTACTACTATGCCTCGGCCCTGCTGAGCGACATGGGCGACAACGACCAGGCCTATAAATATCTCGAGGCCGCCTTGGCCAACGGCTACGGCAGCGCATTTGAGGTTAGCGTCAGCGAGGATCCCTATGTCAACCTCAAGCTGGTGCGCCGCCACCCGCAGTTTGCCGCCCTCGTGAGCCAGTATGGCGCCAACTTTGCAGTGAAGTAGTCGCCATAACGTAAAAGCAACGTGTGTCATCGGGCACCAAGGCAGGCATCAGTGCCGCTCTTGGTGCCCGATGCGCGTTTTATAGTTAAAAAACGTGATAGAATTTGCGCCGTTAGCGTTGGATTTACTAATTTTGTACCCATATGCCTATGAAGTGCAAATTTTTTCGAAATCACAATAGCAATAAAAATCATTGAAATGAGAAAAGCATTACTTTCTTTAATCATGGCCCTCGCATCGGTGTCGATGATGTGGGCCGCCGACCCCACAGTGATATTCGCCGAGGGCTTCTCGGCCTTCACCGAGGGCAGTGAAAGCAACCCCGCCGATGTCGACATTTCCAGCTACTCGTCGGGCAAACTGTCGAAAACACTCACTGGCTGGAGCGGCAAATATGTGTATGAAGCAGGGGGCATGCTCAAGCTTGGCGATGGCGGCAATCTCAAGACCGCCCGCTACAACATGAGCGCCAACAGCGGTGTGGTGCGCATCACCTGCCGCTACCGCAGCCTCTCGGAGTCGGGCGCCGTGGTTAAGTTCTCGCTTGGCTACAGCACCACCAAGACCTTCATCGTGCCCGACGACAAGTGGCACACCATCCAGTTTGTGGTGGGCGGCGGCTCATCGCTCAGCCAAATCACCATCGAGCCCAGCCTCACGTTCAACGGCTCGCTCATCGACAGCCTTGCCGTTGAGACCAGCCCCGAGTTCTTCCCGGCTCCGGAGCCCTACCAGCCCACCAATGCCGACGGCACTTCGTTCACAGCCAGCTGGAAGCGTGTCACCGGCGCCAAGGCATATATCCTCGACGTGTATTCTAAGGCTGCTGACGGCAGCAAGCAATATGTGCTGCACAACGACACTGTGACCACAACCAGCAAGAAGGTGACAGACCTCAATGCAGGCACGCAATACTACTTCACGGTGCGCGCCACCAACGGCACCGGCGTGAGCGACTACAGCGACGAGGTGCGCGTGGTCAAAGTCATCAAGAGCCTTGACGCCCCTGTGGCCATCGCTGCCACCAATGTCACAGCCAACTCGTTCACTGCCAACTGGCAGCCTGTGGCCGACGCCTATGCCTACGAGCTTAACGTGTATCGCAACACCACCATGGCAAGCGCCGGTGAGGTGACCATGCTCAGCGAAAACTTCAACGGTATCACCAGCGGCTCGCTCGAACAAGTGGAGTTTGGCAAAATTCAGGAATACCTCGATGCCTACACCAAGGTGCCCGGCTGGTATGCCGTGAATCACGCCTATGCCGGAGGCCGCCTGGCCCTTTCGCCATTCGGCTCTGCATCGGCTTCGCTCACCACTCCCTACCTCGACTTGAGCAACAACTCAGGCAAATTCACCGCCAATATCAACATGGCTTGCGGCAGCTATGGTCAAATGGCTTCTGGCGACACGCTCGTCGTAAATCTGGTCAACGCCAGCGACTCGGTGCTTGAGAGCCAGGAAGTGATTCTTGGCGAGGGCTTCAAGGACTATGCCCTCAGCTTCACCAAGGGCAGTGCCGCCGTGGCGCTCGAACTCGTGTATTCAGGCAGCCACAAGGTGTTTGTCGACGACTTCAGCATCAAGCAGCAGGTGCCCGCAGGCTACGTGCTGCATGAAATAGAGAAGATGATTCAAACCGAAGGCACAAACTACGACGTGTACACGTCGTTCGACATGAGCGACAAGGTGAAATACACCTACACGGTTAAGGCCATAGCCGAAACGGTTGACTCGTCGGCCGAAATTACTGAGATTTACAGCAGTGAGTCGAACGAGATTACCGTGTCGCCTGTCACAGGTGTTGAGACCGCTGTGGCTGCCACAGCCGCAGTTTCGGCCAAGGCCGGAGCCGTTGAGGTGACCGTTGCCGAACCCACCCAGGTGGCAGTGTTCGACCTCGCAGGCCGCGTGATATATAGCGGCACAGTGCCCGCAGGCACCACCTCAATCCAGCTCGCCGCCAAGGGCGTGGTGCTGGTTAAGGCCGGAGCCAAAGCCGCAAAACTCGCCCTGTAATATCCATCATATCCATCCATAACGCCGAGGGGCTGTCTGACGTGCGTCAGGCAGCCCCTCGACCGCTTTTTTTGTGCGGCTTTTGCAAAAAAAAAGTGTGTGTCAAAAAATAAAAACATGTTGCACTACGTTAATATGATGTATCGCCAAGATCAAAGTGCTTGGCGTGTCAGTGAAACTGAATTTTAATTGACCATTAATTCAAAATGTTATGAAAAAATACTTCCTATCAGTGCTGATTGCTATTGGTTGCGTTGCTGGCGCTTATGCTGAAGTTGGTAAGTTTCAGGCAACAAGTGCCGCTTATAAGTTATACAACTATAACTCCCGCAGGTGGAGTGGTTGGAGCGACTGGACTCCGACTAACATACTTGTGGTGGTGGATTATGACATAGACCGCGTTACTATTTACAGCAAAAACATTCAAGAATACGATGTGTATGCCACCGACTCAACCGGCGCCCGTGATACTAATGGCGAAACGGAAACGTTCAGCTGTGTCGATCAGGATGGCAAGCGGTGTGATATTCGCATTCGTAGGCAATACGATGGCGCTGTTCAAATCTACGTTGACTATAGCGACGCAAGCCTCGTGTATAATGTTGAGCCCCGCTAAAATCCGGGTGAATCCGCTGTAACACAAATGTTTAATCTTAATTATAATTTCTAAAATGAAAAAGTGTTTTTTATTTTCTCTGGCCGCAATGGCCTTGCTTGCATCTTGCTCATCAACAAAACCTTTCTACTATCAGCGCTGCAGCGTTGGCAGTGATTTGCCAGTGGGCTCTAATGGGGCTTATGAGCATAAAAGCCCTGACTGTGCCATTAGCTATGACTTTTGGAGCGACGGGGGCCGAATTGAGTTTGCCGTCACCAATCTGACCGACAAGGTCCTCACGGTGGATCTGACAAAGTCGTTCCTCATAAAAAATGGCATTGCGTCCGACTACTACCTAAACCGCGTGTACACGTCGTCGAATGGTTCCGTGGTTTCGTCATCCGATGCTGCAACGTCAACGGCTTGGCGCTCGTGGATATCAACCCTTGTCACTGTGTCGAGCACGAGTTCGTCAACTTCATCGGCATCGTCGTCGGTGGCCTATTGCGAGAAGCCTGTTGTGCTCATACCGCCTCACAGCACAAAAACTTTTGGAGAGTACACAGTGATGAGTTCGCGCTATCTCGATTGCTCGCTCAAGTCATTGCCGTCCGAAAAAGATAAGCAGAGCATTGAGTTTACTGCGGCGAACTCGCCTGTCCGCTTCACCAACTATGTTTGCTATCGTGTGGGCGATGACAAGCAGGACAAGGTGGTTACAAACGATTTCTATGTGAGCCAGGTGGCCAATGTCAACCCCAAGAGCATGGTGAAGAGTGTGGATGCGGGTTGCCCTGGCTACAAGACGAGTGTCGATGTGATGCAAGGTTCTACCCCAAGAGGTTTTTATGTGCGTTATGTAGCTCCTGAGGAGGAGACAAGCGGTCCGCAAAAGGACAAAAAAAGTGACGGTGAAAAAACTAAATATTGGTGGGAAGAAGGCGATAAGTAGTCCGAGAACTGATGTTCTGAAATAATTTTCACCGGAAATGTTACGGCGGCAAGTGCTTGTTTTTTGCATTTGCTGCCGTTTTATTGCAGATAGACTTCGGCACGACTTAGGCTGTTTTGGCCGTTTTTTGCCGTTTTTTGCAAAAAACGGCAAAAAACGTGTGTTGGAATTTGGCAAATTGGGAAATGTTGCGTACCTTTGCACCGCAATTCAAACGCAATGGGTGCTTAGCTCAGCTGGTTCAGAGCATCTGCCTTACAAGCAGAGGGTCGGGGGTTCGAATCCCTCAGCACCCACCCAATCATGGCAAGCCGCTGGAGCCGACAGCTCCGGCGGCTTTTGTTTTGCACAACTGATGGTGTGGCAAAAATGTGGCAATAAGTTTTGCCAAATAGAGCAAAAGCACCTATTTTTGCATAAAATAGGCTGCGCCTTGGCAAAGACCTAAATCGAGCGGGGCTCGTTTCGGTGCTCTGCGCTCGGTTTGCGCTATTTTTGCATAAAATAGGCTGCGCCTCGGCAAAGCACCCAAGCAAGCTTGGCGCTCTGCCGTGTTTCGGTTGCGCTGTTTTTTGCACTACTCATGTGAAATGATATGTTTGATTTTTCGATACGCCATTACCGACAATTAGCAATGTGCGCCACGCTGCTTGTGCTGGCGGCTTGCCTGGGCGCGTGCAGCCTCACACGCCATGTGCCCGACGGCCACTATCTGCTCGACGACGTGAAAATCAACATCCTCGACACTTCAAGCACCATCAAGGGCAAGGCCCTTATGAACTATCTGCGCCAAACCGAGAACCACAAGGTGCTGGGCGGGCTGCGCCTGCAGCTGGCCTTCTACAACCTCTCGGGGCGCGACTCCACCAAGTGGTTCAACCGCTGGGTGCGCCGCGTGGGTGCGCCGCCGGTGATCTATGACTCCGCCCTGACCGTGGCCAGCGCCAACCAGCTGCAGATGGCACTCACCAACAAGGGCTATATGAAAAACGTGGTGACCTATGATGTGTCCCTCAACCCGGTGCGCAAGCGCGCCAAGGTGCGCTATGATGTGAGGCTCAACGAGCCCTACCGCGTGCGCTCGGTGGCCTACAATGTGGCCGACAGCCAGATGCGCTCAATAGTGCTTGCCGACACTGCCGCCTATCCTGTGGGCCGCAATTCGCTGTTCGACCACAACAAACTCAACGACGAGCGTCTGCTCATCACCGCCAACATGCGCAACAAGGGCTACTATGCCTTCAACAAGGAATACATCACATTCACTGCCGACACAGCCGCCGGCTCGCGCGACGTCGACCTCACTCTCAATCTGGCCGCCCCGGCAGCAGGCAAACTGCACGCCGACACCGCTGGCCGCCACGAGGAGTTTTATGTGCGCAATGTGACCTTCGTCACCAACTACGACCCAGAGACCATGCACGACGGCAACTATTCCGCTCCCGACACAGCACTGTATCACGGCTACACCGTGTTCTACGGCCGCGACCACTATCTGCGCCGCCGCGTGCTGGAGGAGTGCTGCTACATAGTGCCTGGCGAGCGCTACGACGCCAGCAAAATCGATAAGACCTACCAGGCCTTCGGCCGGCTCGACATAGTGAAGTTTGTCGACATCGATGTGCGTCCCGTGGGGCGCATAGGCGGCCAGCAGCTGCTCGATGTGTATGTGCTGCTCACCCGCGACAAGCTGCAGACGGCCTCGGTGTCGCTCGAGGGCACCAACAGTGAGGGCGACCTGGGCTTCGGCGTGGGGCTCGACTACCAGCACCGCAACATCATGCAGGGCAGCGAGCGGCTCAACGTAAAGCTCAAGGCCAGCTACGAGAGCATCTCGGGCAACCTCAACGGCCTTATCAACGACAACTATTCGGAATATTCGGCCGAGGTGGGCATCACCTATCCCAAGTTTAAGTGCCCGTTTCTGAAAAAGAGCTTCAAGCAGCGCGTGCAGGCCTCCACCGAGTTCGCCACCAGCTTCGACTATCAGGCCCGTCCCGAATACACCCGCATAATTGCGGGCGGCGCATGGCGCTATGTGTGGAGTGAGGCCCGCAACACCGAGCGCCATGTGCTCAACCTGCTCGACATCAACTATGTGTATCTGCCCAAGAGCCGCGCCAACTTCCTCGACAGCATCGCCAACCCCCTGCTGCGCTACTCCTACGAGGACCACTTGATTATGCGCCTGGGCTACTCATACTACCACACCAACCGCATCGACGGCTCACCGCTGTCAACCGCCCTGCAGACCAACATCCACACCATCCGTGCTTCGGCCGAAACGGCTGGCAACCTGCTGCACGCCTTCTCGGCGGCCTTCGGCCACAAGAGCGCGGGCGACGCCTACAAGGTGTTCGGCATCCGCTATTCGCAATACTTCAAGGTGGAGGGCGACTATTCAATCACCCACAACTTCAACACGCGCCACTCGCTCACATTCCATGCGGGCGCGGGCGTGATAGTGCCCTATGGCAACTCGAGTGTGGCCCCGTTCGAGAAGCGCTTCTATGCCGGCGGCGCCAACGGCGTGCGCGGCTGGGGCGTGCGCACTCTGGGCCCTGGCAGCTTCAACGCCAGCAACTCGCAAAACAGTTTCATCTACCAGTGCGGCGACATCAGGCTCGATGCCAACATTGAGTACCGCGCCAAGCTGTTTTGGGTCATCGAGATGGCCGCATTCATCGACGCGGGCAACATATGGACCATCAAGGATTATCCCGACCAGCCGGGCGGCGTGTTCCGCTTTGGCAAGTTCTACGAGCAGATAGCCGCGGCCTACGGCATTGGCCTGCGTCTGAACTTCAACTATTTTCTGGTGCGTCTCGACATGGGCATGAAGGCCCACAACCCGGCTTCGGGGCAGGAGCATTGGCCGCTGCTTAGGCCGCACTTCAAGCGCGACAGCGAGTTTAACTTCTCGGTGGGCTACCCATTCTGACGCGCGCATGATTTTAATTACTGACGATTGGTAAAAAAAACGACATATAGCATTTAGAAAGGAACAAATTGATTTATGAAAAATCTTGTGATTTTTGACCTCGACGGCACTCTGCTCAATTCTATCGAAGACTTGGGCCACGCCGCCAACCACGCCCTTGAGAAGAACGGCTATGCCACTCACAGCATAGCCAGCTACCCCTTCTTTGTGGGCAATGGCGTGCGCCGCCTCATGGAGCGCGTACTGCCCGAGGACTGCCGCGGCGAGGAGACGGTCGACCGTCTGCTGGCCGACTTCAAAGACTATTATAACCAGCACAGCACCGACTACACGCGCCCCTACGAGGGCGTGCCGCAGCTGCTGCGCAACCTGCGCGCCATGGGTGTGAAGGTGGCTGTGGCTTCGAATAAATATCAGGCCGCGGTCGAGGCCATCATTGCCCATTACTATCCCGACATCGACTTCGTGGCCGTGGAGGGCCAGAAGGAGGGCGTGAAGGTGAAGCCCGACCCCTCGATAGTATTCCAGATTCTGGGCAAGGCCAAGGTGGCCAAGGACGACACCCTGTATGTGGGCGACTCGGGCGTTGACATGGAGACGGCGCGCCGCGCCTGCATCGACTCGGTGGGTGTCACCTGGGGCTTCCGCCCCGAGAAGGAGCTCATCGAATATCATGCCAGCGTGGTGGTGCACAGCCCCGAGCAGATTCTCGACATCGTGCGCAACGGCATTGTGGGCAAGTAGCACGGCGGCAAAAGCAGAATATTAATTGTTTTTCATAGAAATAACGTAGTTTTATAATGAATTGGTTCATTGATTTGATGACAGGAAGCAGTGTGGCCCACGCTATACTGGTCTACTCATTCGTGATTGCAATAGGAGTGATCCTGGGCAAAGTCAAGTTCTTCGGCATCTCGCTGGGTGCCACATTTGTGCTGTTTGTGGGCATCGCCGCCGGCCATTTCGGCTGGGCCGTCGATCCCAGCATTCTGAAGTTCATTCAGGAGTTCGGCCTCATTCTATTCATCTTCTCCATCGGCTTGCAGGTGGGCCCGTCGTTTTTCTCATCGTTTAAGGAAGGCGGCCTTGTGCTCAACGGCCTGGCCATACTCATTATCGCGCTCAACATTGTGGTGGCCCTATCCATCTACTACATTGTGGGCGATGTGAAAATCACCGACATGGTGGGCATCCTCTCGGGTGCGGTGACCAACACTCCAGGCCTCGGTGCCGCGCAGCAGACGCTTATCGAAACCCAAGGAGCCGATGCCGCGGCAGGGCTCAACCAGTCGATGTCGATGGGCTATGCCGCAGCCTATCCGCTGGGCGTGGTGGGCATCATCTTGTCGATGATTGTGGTCAAGGCCATATTCAAGGTCAACATCGAGGGCGAAGCCAAGCAGATTGCCGACGAGAATGACCAGAGCCTGCTCAAGCCACACGTGGTCACCTACCGCGTGAGCAACAAACTTATTTTCGACCGCACCATCAGCCGCCTACACAACATCATCGACCGCAACTTTGTGGTGTCGCGCATCGAGAAGACCGACGGCACGATCCTGATTCCGCTCAACGAAACCAAAGTGGAGGAGGGCGACCTGATGCGCATTGTGATGAGTGTGCAAGACGAGGAGGTGTTCGACTCAATCATAGGCCCCAAGGTGGAAATGGACTGGAAGGCCGACACAGCCAACACCCCGGTGGTGTCGCGCCGCATTGTGGTTACCAAAAGTGAGATGACGGGCCGCAAGATTGGCTCGCTGCGCCTGCCCAAGGGCTACGGCCTCAACGCCACCCGCGTCAACCGTGCCGGCGTCGACCTGCTGGCCAGTCCAAACCTCTCCCTGCAGGTGGGCGACCGCATCACTGTGGTGGGCAACATCGAGGACATCAACCGCCTGGCCGAGCGCCTCGGCAACTCGATGCGACGCCTCAACGAGCCTAACATGTTCACCATGTTCATAGGCATATTCCTGGGCATTTTGGTGGGCTCCATTCCGTTGGCACTGCCTGGCATGACGGTCCCCATGAAGCTCGGCCTTGCCGGCGGCCCGCTGATTGTGGCCATTCTGCTCGGCCGCTACGGCTACAAGATTAAGCTGGTCACCTACACTTCGTCGTCGGCCAACCTGCTGCTGCGCGAGTTGGGCATCTGCCTGTTCCTCGCCTCGGTGGGCGTGGCTGCAGGAGGCAACTTCGCCGCCACCGTGTTCAACGCTACTGGCGCCAAGTGGGTCGCTTATGGCTTCCTGATTACATTTATTCCGCTGCTCATAGTGGGCGTGCTTGCCCGCAGCAAGTTCAAAATAAACTACTGCTCCCTTATGGGCCTTGTGGCCGGCACCACCACCGATCCGCCGGCATTGTCGTATGCCAACAAGACGGCCAACAACGATGCGCCTGCCGTGAGCTACTCCACCGTTTACCCGCTCACCATGTTTCTGCGCGTGGTCACGGCACAAATCATAATACTTGCATTGGCGTAGAGTAAGCCACAGTATGCACAATATCCATCGGGGCGCGGCCAAAATTCCATATGGCCGCGCTCCGATGCTGTTTTTTCTGGCCGTTCAATGTGCGCTGAGTCGTGAAAATGTGCTATATTTACAACCAAAACAAATGTATTAACCCCCAAAAAGAAAGAAAATGAAGACGTCTTATGTGTTTATGGCCGATGGCTTCGAAGAAGTTGAGGCCCTCACCGTGGTCGACGTGCTGCGCCGTGCCGGCATGACCGCAGTCACCGTGTCGATTAACGCCACCAGCGAGGTGACAGGCGCACACGGTGTGAAGTTGATTGCCGACACCGTGCTTGCCGACTGCGACTTTGCCGACGCGCAGTGGCTTATATTGCCCGGTGGCATGCCCGGAGCATCGAATCTGGCTGCCTGCGAGCCGCTGACGCGCCTGCTGCTTGAGCAGGACAAGGCTGGGCGCGGCATTGCCGCCATCTGCGCCTCGCCGAGCGTGGTGCTTGGCCCGCTTGGACTGGTGGAGGGCCGCAATGCCGTGTGCTATCCAGGCATGGAACAGGGCCTTAAGGGTGCGCGTGTGATGCAGTCGCGCGTGGCCGTCGACGGCCACGTGGTCACAGGCAACGGACCGGCCTCGGCCACAGCGTTTGCCCTGGCCATAGTGGAGCAGAGCCTTGGCAAGGCTGCCGCCGACGAGGTCGCCGCCGGAATGCTCGTGTAAGGCCCAGCCGCGACACAGCGTTAAAAGCAAGGCGCAATGCGTGCAAGTGAAGAGCCGCATTGCGCCTTGTGCTATTGTTGCATTGGAGCCGAAAAAATGTGCTGGGACCAATAAAAAGGGTTACGCATCATCGCGACGCATAGCCCCACACATTGAATCAACTTCAGTTAGAGTGTTATTGTATCTCCAAAATTAGTGAATATTTTTTGGATTTATAGCATTTTGTTGCGAGAAAATGATATAAATGCGTCGAAAATCCCAAAATCGTTTAAAAAAAGTAAGTGGCTGTAACCGTCCAAGTGCGGTTTTTTGCGTCATTCTCGTCAAGCAGCTTGGTGCGCAGCGAGCGGCCTATGCTGAAGTTGTATGACGCGTTCACCTGCACCCTGTTCAGCAGCTCGCAGCCCAGACCGGCGTGCAGACCCACGCTCACCGTCTTGTAGTCGAGTGCATCGCCACACTTGCTGTGGCCGGCAAGAAACGAGAATGTGGGACCGGCAAACACGATAGGCATGATGGTGTTTTCAATGCCGTTGAGGTTGCGGTATTTGAACTTCAGGTTCAGCGGCACGTCGATGTAGTGCAGCGTGCAGTTTTCGTTGCCAATGCCCTGCGACGACCAAATCTTTTTCTCTCCAAGATACAGTTTGCTGCCGCGCATGGTGTAGAGCAGCGATGCGTCGACGCCAAAGCCTATGCCTGGAATCATGTATTCGCCAGTCACGCCGGCGGTGACGCCCATCTGCTTGTCGAGCTTTATGATGTCGGTCTGCTTAAAGTGCACCTCGTTGTAGTTGCCGCCCACTGTCACGCCCAGGCGGCTGTCGGCATGGGAGTTGAGCGCCACGGCCCCTGCGGCCACGGCGGCTAATATGGTCAGTTTCGATTTGTTCATTATTCCTTTGCGTAATTTGAATTAGACTACAAACTTACATAAAAATATGGCCCTGACAAAGTTTTTCAGTTTTTATAACAGAAAGGCGCGCGCCCGGCTCAGCGGGTGCGCGCCTTTGTGCTGTGTTGTGCGTTGCTCTCTCAGAAGAGGTAGGCGGCCGTAACCGTCCAGTAGCGGTCTTTGCCACTAATGCTCTGGCCGTCGCCCACGCCCACATACTCCAGTGCCTTGCTGAGGCCGATGCCGTAGGTGGCCGACACCTGCACGTGGCGCAGCAGCTCGGCGCCGAAGCCCACGTTCCACGACGTGTTCAGAGTCTTGTTGGTGTATCCGTTCTTGTCCTTGTCGCTCAGCAGAATGGCAAAGTCGGGGCCTGTGAACACATAGGGCGTGAATATGCTGCTAAGGCCCAGAATGTTGAACTTGTATTTCAGGTTCACGGGTATGTCGATGTAGTCGCGCTTAAACACCTCGTTGCTTTTGCTGCCCTTGAGTTCGGCGCTGCGGTGGGTATACAGCACCGAGCCGTCGATGCACAGCCCCACGATGGGCACCTGCACCTCGGCCATCACACCGCCGGTGAAGCCCGCGCGGTTGCTGGTGCTCGAAAGGTCGTTCACAATGTCTTTGTTAAAGTGCAGGTCGTTGAGGGCCACGCCGGCCTTCACGCCAAAGCGCACCTGGGCCGCGGCAGGGGCCATTGCCAGCAGTGCCACTGCGGTGGCCACTAAAATTCGCTTGATTGATTTCATAACTTCGTTTCCTTTTTTTCGTTGTTTAAATTTTTTGATTCTATCGCTTTACGGCTGCAAAGCTATGAAAAAAAACTGATATATGGAATTGCCGCTCTGCCGCCCCTGTCGGAAAAAATGTGTAACTTTGAAAAATAATGATTAACGACAACGATAAGAAAATGAACGATAAGGTAATGAAGTCGCGGCGCTACTATGCCGTGGTGCTGGCGCTGCTGTGCGCCGTGGTGGTGATGTATTTCGCGCGCGGGCGCAAGCGGTTTGTCACAGCCTCGGGCGTGGTGTGGACCACCGAATACCACATCACCTACGAGGCTTCGCGCAGCCTCGACGACTCTATCCAGGCTGTGTTCAGCATGGTCGACGGCAGCGCGTCGGCATTCAACCGGCAGTCGCTGGTGTCGCGCATCAACCGCGGCGATACCGATGTGCCCGATTCCTGCTTCAAGACACTATATGTCACGGCCCGCAAGGTGTACGATGCCAGCGGACACCTCTACGACCCCACAGTGATGCCGCTGGTCAACGCATGGGGCTTTGGCTACAAGAGCGGCAGCCTGCCCACTCAGCGGCAGGTCGACAGCCTGCTGGCATTTGTGGGCATGGGTAAGACCAGCATAGCTGGCGGCCGCGTGCGCAAGGCCGACCCGCGTGTGCAGTTCGACTTCAGCAGCATCGCCAAGGGATATGCCTGCGATGAGGTGGGGCGCATGCTGGAGCGCAACGGCGTCACCAACTACATGGTGGAGATTGGCGGTGAGATAGCTGCCCGCGGTGTCAACAGCCGCGGCCAGCAGTGGCGCGTGTCGGTCGACATGCCCATCGACGACGACACCACCGTCAACCACCAGTCGGCCCTTGTGCTGAGCCTCGACCGTGGCGGCGTGGCCACCAGCGGCAACTATCGCAAGTTTAAGGAGGTTGACGGTAAAAAGGTGACCCACATTCTAAATCCGCTCACGGGGCGCGGCGAGCAGTCGAGCCTGCTCAGCGCCACGGTGGTGGCCGCCGACTGCGCCACGGCCGACGCTTGGGCTACAGCCTGCATGGCCATGGGGCTTTACAAGGCCAAAGCCATGATGGAGCGCAGCGGCTCGCTTGGCGTGATGCTGATCAGCGCCGACGCCTCCGGCAACATGGTGGTGTGGAGCAACAAGCGCTTCGCCTCGCTTGTAGCTCCACTGTAAAGCAAAAAACAACTGTGTAAAAGCCAATTACTGTAAGAACGCAGCATGCCGAACGCACTAAAAAAGTGATTGCATTTGTGTCGATTGCTACAAGCCGCATGAATTGTGGCATTACTGATGTCATAGTATGAAAGTACAATATTACACTAAAACGTACAAAATCAGATATTTAGTGTAGTGGCGCGGCATGCCGCGTCCGACGGGCGTAGCCCTACTCCAGCGCGGAAGCTAAATCACGCCAAACAACCTACATTGGCTGTAATTGTTTGCATATAATTAATTGATTGATAGTAAATTACTTCGGACGTGGCATGCCACGTCCCTACAGCCCTCATCACTATTTGGCCATTTACAACAATAAAAAACTTGAAGCCGTTAGTGGCCTCCGGGAAAATTGTCTCCAATTGTCTCTATTGTCGTTAAAATCAGCCGCATCGGCACGCTGCGCTCCCATAGTAATCGGCCGTGAATTTGCTTGCGAAAAAAAAGGGCGCTTCGGGTGAAGCGTCCTCTCGTTTGTTTTTGCTGCGGACTGACTTACAGGGTTCAGTCCTTGTCTTTGTCTTTCTGCTCGCGCGAGCGGCGTTCTTTCTTGCTCGACGAGCTGTTGGTGTCCTTTTCCTCTTTGAGGTCGATTTCGTTTTTGTCTTTGTCATACACCTTGTATTCAAGGTAGGCAAGGTTTTGGTCGGGCAGAATCTTGAATTTCCGTCCAAAAGCCCTCCGCCAGCGATAGTATTCGCTGAACAGACCTTTTTTGATGTAGGCATCGACGTAGGGATGGACATACATAATAAAGTTGCTCACTCCCAGTGAGTTCACCAGATAGTCGATTTTGTCTTTCAACTTGTCGGTGAAAAGCAGTGATGGCTGTATCTCGCCCTTGCCGCCACACGAAGGGCAGGTCTCGGCCGTGACGATGTCGAGGGCTGGGCGCACGCGCTGGCGCGTGATTTGCATAAGTCCGAACTTGCTGAGGGGCAGAATGTTGTGGCGTGCGCGGTCTTTTTGCATCACCTCGCGCATGTGCTCATACAGTTTCTGCCTGTGTTCGGCCTTGGCCATGTCGATGTAGTCGATCACAATGATGCCGCCCATGTCGCGCAGCCTCAACTGTCGCGCTATCTCGTCGGCCGCCAGCAGGTTCACGTCGAGTGCGTTGCTCTCCTGGTCGGTGGAGTTTTTCGAGCGGTTTCCCGAGTTCACGTCAATCACGTGAAGTGCCTCGGTGCTTTCAATTATTATGTATGCACCCGACTTGAATGATACCGTTTTGCCAAACGACGACTTTATCTGCTTGGTTACGTTGAACTTGTCGAATATCGGTGTGTCGTCGGAATAAAGCTTTACGATTTCACTGCGATCGGGGGCTATAAGGCTCACATAGTGGTGTATCTGGTCGAATATTTCAGCGTCATTCACATGAATGCTCTCAAAGTCGGGGCTGAAGATGTCGCGAATCAGGCTCACCGCGCGGCTTTCCTCCTCATACACGAGCGAGGGTGGGGTGGAGTACTGCATCTTGTCGATGGCGTCTTCCCAGCTCTTGACCAGCACCTTTAGCTCTGAATTCAGTTCGGCGGCGCGCTTGTTTTCGGCCGATGTGCGTATTATCACGCCAAAGTTCTTCGGTTTGATGCTCTCAATCAGCCGGCGCAGGCGCTGCCTCTCGTCGGCGTTCTTAATCTTCTGTGACACAGAGATTTTGTTGTTAAACGGAATGAGCACCAAAAAGCGGCCGGTGAACGTGATTTCGGTGGTCAGCCTCGGCCCTTTGGTCGATATCGGCTCCTTGGCTATCTGCACTATCAGTTCCTGGCCTGCGGTAAGCACGTCGGTCACCGAGCCGTGCTTGTCGATGTCGGGCAGCAGTTTCATTTTCGATATGCTCACCGACTTCTTGCCGTGATTGTCGCGCGCCATCTTGATGAACTTGGAATATGAGCTGAACTGCGAACCTAAATCAAGGTAATGCAGAAACGCGTCCTTCTCATAGCCTACATTCACAAATGCGGCATTGAGCCCGGGCATCAGTTTCTTGACCTTGGCAAGATAGAGGTTGCCGACGGCATATGAGGCGTCGCGCGACTCTTTTTGCAGCGACACCAGCCTTCCGTCCTCAAGCAGGGCGGTGGAGATGTCGGTGGGTTTTACGTCAACTATTAATTCGCTTCTCATCGCAGAAGGGTGTGTACATAAATGCTTGTTGTAAAAAATACTTTTTCAAGACCCCCGCGCTGCCAGGGGCGGAGCGGGGTGGGGGCGTTTCAAAAACACAAAGAACAAACTTATGAATACCGTGGCTTAGATAAAGCTGCTTTTTCATCAGTTTGTTCTTAGCGTATGACTTAAATAGAAAGATTATTTCTTAGATTTATGTCTATTCTTTCTAAGTCTCTTTTTGCGCTTGTGCGTGGCCATCTTGTGGCCTTTTCTTTTCTTACCGCTGGGCATAGTTACTTAGTTTAAAATTATTATAAAAAATGAATGAATTGTTTTGCTCTTGTTGTTATTGCTTGGGCCAATGCCTTGCGCAGCCGTCGGCTGCTGCTGGCTATATTAGTCCTTCACCTGCTCCATGAACACCTTTGCGGGCTTGAACGCCGGAATCTTGTGCTCGGGAATGGTGATTTGAGTGTTCTTTGAAATGTTGCGGGCAGTCTTCTCTGAACGTACCTTTACGATAAAGCTGCCAAAACCTCGCAGATACACATTCTCGCCCTCAGCAAGTGATGCTTTGACGCTCTCCATAAACTTTTCCAGAGTTTCCAAAACTGTGGCCTTGTCAATGCCAGTTGATTTCGAAATTTCGCTTACAATGTCTGCCTTAGTCATTTTATATCAAAATTTTAAAATTTATTAAATTCAACTCTTGCGCTTTTGGTGTGCCTCGCCGCGTGACTTAAATTGCCGTGCCGGCTGCGCAGATTCTCTCTTGCGGACCCCCAGCGCTGCGCGGTTTAGCTAAAAGCAGTGCAAATATCGCACTTTTTTTTGAATTAAGTGCTATTATTCAGCATTTTTCTTGTCGGCATGGCAAAAAACGTTGGGCACGCTGTGCGTTTCTCATTATATAAAAAGACGCCGGGCCGCATGTCGGGCCGAAAATACTATTCTTTAACGTTTTGTGCGCCCGCCGGACTTGCCATTGCCGCAGGATTGCACTACTTTTGTGCGTTATGACTGAATCAAATCACAGCAACACGCCCAAGGCCGCCGCGCTCGAGGGCGTCACCACGGTGCTCATCGACCTCGACGACACCATTTGGTGGTTCACGGAAAACAGCAAGGTGGCCTTCAGCCGCACCTGCGACGCTTTTAAGGTTGACGACTTCTGTAGCCGCGATGAGTTCCACCGTGTGTATCTGGCTAAAAACCTTGAGTTGTGGCGGCTGTACCATCACGGCCACATAGGCCGCGACCACCTGATGAATGAGCGCTTCCGCTACACTCTGCAGCAGTGCGGCTATGGCGGCGACTGCACCGTCATGGCCGGCAAGATGGACGAATACTACCTGACTACGCTCGCCTCGCTCAAACTGCTGGTGCCCGGCGCGCGGCAGCTGCTAGAGCACTTGCGCCGCAAGGGCTACACCACGTGTGTGGTGAGCAACGGCTTCCGCGGCACACAGCAGCAAAAGTTGCGCTCGGCTGGCGTCGACGGCTACATCGACCGCATAGTGCTGAGCGACGACTGCGGCATCACCAAGCCCTTCCGTGGCATCTACGACTACGCTTTGCGGCGGTGCGGCGCCACCGCCAGCCAGGCGGTGATGATTGGCGACGATCCTGAGGCCGACATCGAGGGGGCACACCGCGCTGGCCTGCGCACGGTGTACTACAACTGCCGCGGCGTTGATCCTGCACCTGGCACCGCCACGTTCACCGTCACCCGCTTGGCCGATGTGATTCCGCTACTGTGATTCAAGCAAGCCGATTTGCCATTGCGCTCGGTTTGCACTAATTTTTGATAAATCAGGCTGCACCTCGGCAATGTTCAAAAAAAACGAGCAAGCTCATTTTTTTGCCATTGCGCTCGGTTTGCACTAATTTTGCACTAATTATGACTGAAGAAAAGAAACTTGAGATAGAAGAGAAGATTGTGGAGATGCTGAAGACGGTGTTCGATCCTGAAATTCCGGTCGACGTCTACAGTCTGGGACTTATCTACAAAATCGACCTCGACGACAACGGCAATGTGAGCATCGACATGACGCTCACCGCTCCCAATTGCCCAATGGGCGACTTTCTGTTTGAGGACATCCGACAAAAGGTGGAGAGCATCGACGGCGTCAAGAGTGTGGCAGTGAATCTTGTGTTCGAACCCGAGTGGGATCAGAGCATGATGAGCGATGAGGCCAAACTTGAACTTGGAATGCTCTGACCGGCGCGCTATGGGCGGCAAGGCTTACTTCATGAGCGACCTGCACCTTGGGGCGCACTACATTGCCGACCACCGCGCCCACGAGCGCCGCGTGGTCAGCTTTCTCGACAGTATCGCAGGCGATGCGGCCGAGCTCTACTTGTTGGGCGACATTCTCGACTACTGGTATGAATACCGCACGGTGGTGCCGCGCGGGCATGTGCGCTTTTTCGCCGCGCTTGCGCGCCTTGCCGACAGCGGCGTGCGCATCTACTGGATGACGGGCAACCATGACGTGTGGCTGTTCGACTACCTGCGCGACGAGATAGGGCTCACTGTGCTCAAGGGCCACACCGTGGCCACCATCATGGGCCGCCGCTTTTTCCTGAGCCACGGCGACGATGTGGGCCGCCGCCCGGCCATGTACCGCTTTATGCGCTGGTGCTTCTACAACCGCGTGTGCCAAGTGCTTTATGCCGCCATTCATCCGCGCTGGACCTATCAGATAGCCGCAGGCTGGTCGGCCGACAACCGCACCTCGCGCACGCCTCAAAGCGAGCTGGCCGGTGCCGAAGCCAGCGCCCGCAGCCTTGTGGAGTTCTCCGAGGGTTACAACAGCCGCGGCGGAGGCATAGCGCACTTCGTGTATGGCCACCTGCACATAGCGCGCCAGCTGCAACTTGCCGCTGGCGGCGACGTCACTTTTCTCGGCGACTGGATAACCAAGAGCACCTATGCCGTGTTCGATGGTGCCGAGTTGCGTCTGTGCTCATATGGCGGCTAAAATTCAGCGGCTTTCCTCTTAATGTGACATTAAAAGAGTTTAACTCATGAGCAAAGTATTGTTAAAATTAGAAACAAACGATTAAATCTGAGCGATTTAACCACTTTCAGTATTGCTCTTCAGGGCATTAAACTGTTAAAAACATGTTTTTAAATATATTTTTTAATTTGCAATGATGTGGCAAGCCCACTATCTTTGCAGCATAAACCTAAAGCAATCTTTTTACCTTAATATGAGTTATACCTATTGAAGACCTAAAGAGCTATTTTTGAGTAGAAAATAGCTCTTTATGTTTTTTATGCCCATTGCAAGTCTGCGCGCCGGGGCCAACATTATCGCAGCCGCTGGTGGCTATTCTCGTTTTTTGTTACTATCTTTGTGCATACACAACAATTTTATCAGTCATTCAAAGCATGAAACAGAATTGGCGACCCGGAACAATGGTCTATCCGCTGCCGGCGGTGCTCGTGAGCTGCGGCTCGTGCGAGAGCGAATATAATGTGTTCACCGCCTCGTGGGTGGGCACCATCTGTTCCGACCCGGCCATGTGCTACGTGTCGATCCGCCCTGAGCGCCACAGCTACGGCATAGTGAAGCGCAACATGGCCTTCACCCTCAACCTCACCAACCGCACTCTGGCCCGCGCCACCGACTGGTGCGGAGTGCGCTCGGGCCGCGACTACAACAAGTTTGCCGAAATGGGTCTCACCCCAGTGCCTGGCGTCACCACGGCAGCCCCCTACATCAGCGAATCGCCCATGAGCATTGAGTGCCGCGTGCGCGATGTGGTGCATCTGGGCACCCACGACATGTTCATTGCCGAGGTGACCAACGTCATCGCCGACGACCGCTACATCGACCCCGCCACGGGAGCCTTCGACATGAAGCGGGCCGACCTCATTGCCTACTGCCACGGCCAGTACTACACGCTGGGCGAGCCTTTAGGCCACTTCGGGTGGAGCGTGCGCAAGAAAAAGCAGAAATAATCCGTTTTAATCAACACATATAACATCTATCTTCAACTTATGGAAAGAGACATCGAAATCTTCAACATCATCGAGAAGGAGCATAACCGCCAGCAGAGCGGCATCGAGCTGATTGCCTCAGAGAACTTTGTGAGCGATCAGGTGATGCAGGCCATGGGCAGCTGCCTGACCAACAAGTATGCCGAGGGCTATCCGGGCCACCGCTACTATGGCGGATGCCAGTTTGTCGACGAGGCCGAGACTCTGGCCATCGAGCGCATCAAGCGCCTCTTTGGCGCCGAGTATGCCAACGTGCAGCCCCACTCGGGCGCGCAGGCCAACATGGCCGTGTTCATGGCTGTGCTCAAGCCCGGCGACAAGTTCATGGGCCTTAACCTGGCCCACGGCGGCCATCTGTCGCACGGCAGCCCAGTGAACTTCTCAGGACTCGTGTTTCACCAGTGTGAATACAATGTGACCCCCGACACCAACCTTGTGGACTACGACATGATGGAGGAGGTGGCCCTGCGCGAGCATCCCAAGCTCATAGTGGGCGGCGCCAGCGCCTACAGCCGCGAGTGGGACTATGAGCGCATGCGCAAAATCGCCGACAAGGTGGGCGCCCTGCTCATGATCGACATGGCCCACCCCGCAGGCCTCATTGCCGCAGGCCTGCTCAACAACCCCCTGAAGTGGGCTCACATCGTCACCTCCACCACCCACAAGACCCTGCGCGGCCCCCGCGGCGGCATCATTCTCATGGGCAAGGATTTCGACAATCCCTGGGGCATAACCACCAAGAAGGGAGTGGTGCGCAAAATGTCGTCGCTGCTCAATTCGGCCGTGTTCCCCGGAGTGCAGGGCGGCCCCCTCGAGCACGTGATCGCCGCCAAGGCTGTGGCCTTCGGCGAGGCTCTGCAGCCATCGTTCAAGACCTATGCCGAGCAGGTGCTACGCAACTCGCGCGTCATGGCGCAGGCCCTCATCGACAAGGGCTACAAGATTTGCTCGGGCGGCACCGACAACCACAGCATGCTCGTTGACCTGCGCACCAAGTATCCCGACCTCACCGGCAAGGTGGCCGAGGCAGCCCTGGTGGCAGCCGACATCACTGCCAACAAAAACATGGTGCCCTTCGACGACCGCTCGGCCTTCCAGACCTCAGGCCTGCGCCTGGGCACTCCCGCCATCACCACCCGCGGTCTCAAAGAGGAGCAGATGGGCCAGATAGTGGAGTTTATCGACACCGTTCTGGCTAATCCCGAAAGCGAGGCCAACATCAAGGCCGTGCGCGAAAAGGTGAACGCCATGATGAAGGACTACCCGATGTTTGCCTGGTAGCCGCAGCAACGCCAATCCATCGCCATACAGTGGCCGCCCGCGCTCTTGATGCCCGGGCGGCCACTGCCGTGCTTGGGAATGCGCATTGCCGCGCACAACAGTTGTGTAAGTCAACAATATTCATTAATTTCGCACTTTGTAATTAAATGTGCAATTTTTCAGATCACAATGGTATCTAAAACTCGCGATAAGCTCATAGATGTGGCGCGGCAGCTGTTTGCCCACAAGGGGGTGGAAAACACCACCATGAACGATATAGCATCGGCCAGCGACAAGGGCCGGCGCACCATCTACACCTATTTCAAGAGCAAACGCGAGATTTTCAACGCCGTTGTGCGCCGCGAAACCAGCATCGTGGTCGACCGCCTCAGCAAGCTCCCGTCGCTGCCGCTGCCGCCCGAGGAGAAACTCATCAACTTCATCTTCATACGCTTCGAGGCGGTGAAGGAGGTGGTGGGGCGCAACGGCTCGCTGCGCGCCAGCTTCTTTATGGACGTGCGCCGCGTGGAGCGCGCGCGCCGTGCCAACACGGGCCGCGAGGTGGCCATCCTGCGCCAAATTCTGCAAGAGGGCGTGGACCGCGGCGACTTTCGCATCAAGCACGTCGACAAGGCCGCGAGTGTGATGATGCTGTGCCTGCAAGGGCTCGACATCCACTACATCCGCGACAGTTTTGGCGACCTTGGCATCGAAAAGATGAAGCTGCGGGCCTACATCCGCGACTTCATTCTGCACGGCATCTCGGCCGACGATGGCGGCAAACTGTAAACAAATAGACTACACGACAGATATTTATCACACAATACACAAAGACAAAAAAAGATGAAATTACTCGAAGGAAAAGTGGCACTCATCACAGGTGCCGCACGCGGTATTGGCAAAGAAATCGCTCTTAAGTTTGCCAGCGAAGGCGCTGACATCGCTTTCACCGACCTCGTGATTGACGAGAACGGCAAAAAGACCGAAGAAGAAATAACTGCCCTTGGCGTCAAGGCTAAAGGCTATGCGTCAAACGCTGCCAAGTTCGACGAGACCGAGGCCGTTGTGGCCCAAATCAAGGAAGACTTTGGCCACATCGACATTCTGGTCAACAACGCCGGCATCACCAAAGACGCCATCATGCTCAAGATGACCGAGGCCCAGTGGGATGCCGTGATCGCTGTCAACCTGAAGTCGGCATTCAACTTCATCCACGCCCTCATCCCCGTGATGATGCGCCAGCGCAACGGCTCAATCATCAACATGGCTTCGGTGGTGGGCGTGCACGGCAACGCCGGCCAGGCCAACTATGCCGCCTCTAAGGCCGGCCTCATCGCCCTCGCCAAGAGCGTGGGTCAGGAAATGGGCCGCCGCGGCATCCGCGCCAACGCCATCGCCCCCGGCTTCATCGACACGGCCATGACTCAGGCTCTGCCCGACAACATCCGCAAGGAGTGGATCGAGCGCATCCCACTGCGCCGCGGCGGCACGGTTGAGGATATCGCCAATGTGGCCACGTTCCTCGCCAGCGACATGTCGAGCTACGTCACTGGCCAGGTGATCCAAGTGGACGGCGGCATGAACATGTAATCAGTTTTTTTCCACCGACAGAAAAAATACCCAAAGCGGCGGGACGGCAATCTCTTTTGCCGCCCCGCCGTTGCTTTTTCAGCCCCTTGATTTCTGCGTGTCGGGCAGCAGGCCCGCAATCACTCCCAGCAGCGGCAGCAGCGCGCTCACCTTGAATATGAACTCAATGCTCGTGGCGTCGGCCAGCCAGCCGAAAAATGCCGACCCCAGTCCGCCAAGGCCAAACATCAGCCCGAAGAATATGCCGGCTATCAGCCCCACCTTGTCGGGCATAAGGTCGGTGGCATACACCACTATCGACGAGAATGCCGAGGCAATTATAAGTCCCGACATAAAGGTGCACACCATAGTCAGCGTGAAGCCCACAAACGGCATGGCCAGCGCAAATGGCGCCGCGCCCAATATCGAGAACCAAATCACATATTTGCGCCCGAAGCGGTCGCCCAGCAATCCGCCGGCCACCGTGCCGATGGCAAATGCCGCCAGAAACACAAACAGGCATATCTGCGACGCCTGCACGCTTATGCCAAACTTGTCGATCAGGAAAAACGTGAAGTAGCTTGTGATGCAGGCCGTGTAGAAGTATTTCGAGAACACCAGAAGCACCAGTATCAGCAGCGCCCCATATTTTGCCCGACGCGAAATGTGGGTATTGAGCGCCGGCTGCCTTTGCGGGTGGCTCACCACATAGGCCATTCGGGCCTTATACCAGCTGCCGAGCCTAAGCATAAGCAGTGCGGCGGCCAGTGCGGCCAGTGCAAACCACGCTATGGAGCGCTGGCCCAGCGGCAGCACCACAGCGGCGGCCAGCAGCGGCCCCACGGCCGACCCGCCGTTGCCGCCCACCTGGAATATCGACTGCGCAAGACTCTTTTTGCCGCCCGACGCCAACTGCGCCACGCGCGAGGCCGTGGGATGGAACACCGACGATCCCAGGCCCACAACGCCCACCGCCAGCAAAATCAGCGCATAGCTGCTGGCAAAAGCCAGCAGCAGCAAGCCCGCCAGTGTGAAACACATGCCAGCCGACAGGGCATAGGGCCGCGGGTGCTTGTCGGCATACAGCCCCGTCACGGGCTGCAATATCGACGACGTCATTTGAAACACCAGCGTTATCACCCCGATTTGGGCAAACGAGAAGCCGAACTCGTCTTTCACAATCGGGTATATCGATGGGATAATCGACTGTATCATGTCGTTCAAAAAATGCGAAATGCTGCAAATCAGCAGCATCGAATATACCGTGCCGTCGGTCATGGCCGGCGTGCCCGCTATCTTGTGTCCTATTCTGCTTAAATCCATTCCAATTTTGACTATGCTGTGATGCTTGTTGGGGATTGGACGGGTAGCGCTCACCACCGCCCGCCAGCCCACGTTCCAAAGTGCAAAGATAGTGCAAACTGAGCGCAAAGCATCAAGCCTGCTTAATTGTTTTTGCGCTCGGTTTGCACTAACTTTGCATAACACCTTTACATGATATTGTCCGATTAGAAAAAATTGCAATGTTTTGTCGTTTGTTTGATTTTAGTTACATTTGTCCAGCTAATTAAAACATAACTATGCGTGTCAGAACTTCTCTGTTAGTAGCCATAGCTGCGATAAGTGTTAATGCCAATGTGGTCAGTGTTAGCAGAGAAAAAGCATTGTCTGTCGCAAAGCAACAAATGGGAAATTGCTCATTTGATTATTATGTGGTTTCAAAATGGCAAGGTCACAGAAACAATGCATGCGATTAAAAAATAAATAACAAATAACAACTTAAACATTGATTAGTTATGAGAAGGGTATTGCTTATTATGGCGGCCATACTTCTGGGAGTGGCTGGGATGCACGCGCAGGACTATAAGTATGAACCACTGCCACGTGAGGGCGTTAAGTGGGTGTACTATTACAATAAATACCAGAAGACTGACAGTGATTTGATAATATACAAGCCATATTATTTATACGAGGTGTTCTTCAAGGGCGACACTGTGATGAACGGTGGACGCAGCTACAAGAAACTTTACATGAAATTCTTTGGTGCTCCCGAAATGGGCAATACCGATTGGCCTTGGGCATGGGTGCGTGAAAGCGATAAGCGCGTGTATGCGGTCATCAATAAGAAGCACCCATACACTGAAAAAGACGCAATGATGAGAAGGGGTGGTCCAAAGTTTAAGTCCGATGATTATGACTCTACTGGCGAGATGCTGATTTACGACTTTAATGCTATTCCTGCATTTTATTCGAATCATATGCAGAGAAATGACACCGACTTGGTTATAGATGGGTATCGCAGAGTGACATATTTTCCTGTCCCAGATCCAGATCCTATGGTGAAAAGTAAGGCGGCTGTTATTGTCGCTGAGGGATATGGCGCAATATCAAGTACGGGCAACTTTTTCTGTCCCGTAATTGAGCAGTTTATGCCCGCTCCTGATAGCCACACAATAGGCGTCAGCCATATATTGAACGATAGAGGAGAAATAATATATAAGGCCGAACGCTTATATAACAAGTATATTACGGCCTTGACTGCCATTAACCCAGACGGTGGCGGTGGCATTGAGGTGCGGGTTGGCGAAGTTGTGGCCAAGGCGGGCGGCACGGCCGCCACACTGCGGCTAGTGGCTATGAATGGTGCGGTGGTGGCGCAGAAGCGCGTAGAGGCTTGCGGCAGCGCCAGCCTCAGCACTGCATGGCTCACTCCTGGCGTGTATGCCGCCGTGCTCACGTCGGCCCACGGCTCGCAGAGCCGCAAAGTGGCCGTGCGCTGACATCCATCCCACCACTGCTTCTATCCATTTAATGTGTGCCTGCAGTATGTCGTGGGAATGTGTAAAATTCATGAGGTCAGCCGATTAGTGTAGGGACGCGGCATGCCGCGTCCGGCGGGCGTAGCCCCCCCAGCACGAAAGCAAAACCACATCAAATACACCTCCATTGGTTGTAATTATTTACGCATAGTTAATTGATTTATAGTAAATTGCGTAGGACGTGGCATGCCACGTCCCTACAGCATTCGTCGCTGTTTGGTGGATCCGCCAACTCGCTGGATTGCTACTTTTTCAGTGCTTTCGGCATGACACGACCCTACTGCTTTGTCGCTTTATGGGGCATTTCCGCCTTCCTGGAGCAAAGGGGTGTCGCCCCATCACCCGATTTTCTAGTATCGTTGCAGTAAACAGGCTGCGCCTCGGCAAGGCATCGAGCCTGCTTAATTGTTTTTGCGCTCGGTTTGCACAACCTTTGCAACCGCATATGAAAATCGATTACAGTTACCGGCATATTTGGACCATCACCTACCCGATTCTGGTGAGCCTGGTCATGGAGCAGCTTATCAACCTCACCGACACGGCGTTTATGGGCCGCGTGGGCGAGGTGGAGCTTGGCGCCTCGGCCATAGCGGGCGTATTCTATTTGGTGGTGTTCATGGTGGGCCACGGCTTTTGCATCGGTGCGCAGATAGTGATGGCGCGCCGCAACGGCTCGGGCTCGCTTAGGAGCATAGGCTCCATATTCTATCAGGGACTTTACTTTCTTATGGCCACGGCTGCGCTGCTGTTTGCCGTGTGCCAGTTGTGGTCGGGCAGTGTGCTGTCGCTGCTCATCTCGTCGCCACATGTGCTTGGGGCGGCAGAGGACTACATGCGCTGGCGCGTGTATGGCTTCTTCTTTGCCTTTGCCGGCGGCATGTTCCGCTCGTTCTATGTGGCCACCACCCGCACCAAGACGCTCACGCTCAATTCGGTTGTGATGGTGCTGTCGAATGTGGTGTTCAACTATGTGCTGGTGTTTGGAAAGTGCGGTCTGCCGGCCATGGGCATCGGCGGCGCGGCCATAGGGTCGTCGCTGGCCGAGCTGGTGTCGCTGCTGTTCTTCATTGTCTACACGCGCTGGCGTGTTGACTTTCGCCGCTATGCGCTGGGCGTGGTGCCAGCTGTCGACTTTGCCACATTGCGGTCGGTGCTGGGTGTGTCGGTGTGGGTGATGGTGCAGAGTTTCGTCTCGCTGTCCACGTGGTTTATATTTTTTGTGTATATCGAGCATCTGGGCGAGGAGCCGCTGGCCGTGACCAACATAGTGCGCAGCCTGTCGGGATTTCTGTTTATGATAGTCATGGCGTTTGCTTCGGCATGCAGCTCGATTGTGAGCAACATGATTGGGGCGGGCCAGGCCGGCCAGGTGGGCGCGGCCATACGCCGCCACGTGTGGCTCACTTATGCGTGTGTGATGCCGCTTGTGGCTGTGCTTGCGCTGTGGCCGCGGGTGTTCATCGCCATCTACACCGACATTCCGCAACTGGCCGCCGCCGCGGTGCCGTCGGTGTGGGTCATGTGTCTGTCATATTTCGTTACAGTTCCGTCCAACATATTGTTTCAGAGCGTGTCGGGCACTGGCAGCACGCGCGTGGCGTTTGGCCTCGAGCTGCTCACGCTTGTGTTCTACATGGCTTACATCACGCTGGTAATCTACTATATGCGCGCCGATGTGGCCTGGGCGTGGACGTCTGAGATTCTTTACGGAGCCATGACGCTAGCCTTGTGCTACGCCTATCTGCACCGCGGCACTTGGCGCCGCCGCCGAATTTAGGCTGCGGCCGTGCTCACATTTCGTCGTCCATGATTTCGGTTTCGCGCATCTCGCGGTATTCCTCCCAGTCGGGATCTTCCTCGGCGTGGAATTGCAGCGGCAGCACCTCGAAGCCGGCAAGGGCCTCGTTGAGCTTGCGCTGAAACAGATGCAGGCTGCGTGTGTAGAACACCCAATTGCGCTCGCCTTCGCCGGTGTAGATGCCGGTGTTCACCGCCACAGGGTCGGCGTTGAAGGTGGCTGCCAGCGCCTCGTTCACCTTGTCCATCAGCGTCGATGTGGCATAGTCGGGCATGCCCTTGGCGTCGGGCTCGTAGGGCCACGTCACATCAATGCGCACGTTATAGGTGCCGCTGTTCATCACGTTGTCCATATTGCGCCGCCCCGTGACCATAATCAGTTGCCCGCTGTTGCCCTCGGCTGGGGCCGTCCACCACTCGTCGCTTATTTTAAGTTTTGCCATTGCGTAAATCAATTTTCATCAAATTTACTCACAATTTCCCAATGCGCCAAATGGCTGCGGCATTGCCTGCGCATTAAATTTGCTTTTGTGCTGTGGCATCGCTAACTTTGCGTGCGGTAAAAACACACTCAAACTAACTCTGTAATGGACATCATGATCATCATTGTCGCCATAGCTGCTATAGCCGTGCTCGGCTATATGCTTATGGCGGCCGACAAGAAGAATTCACAGCTCGCCGCTGCGGTGCAGACCATGGCGGCAGCCAAGGCTGCGGCCGAAGCCCAGTTGGCCGCGGCCGGTCAGAGCACCGATGATGCGCGCAAGGCGCTGGCCGAAGCACAGAATAGGGCCGACTCACTGGCCCGCCAGCTGGCCGACGAGCGTGCCCGTGCCGCCGCCCTCGGCGAGCGCGTGGAGCAGGCCGCGCGCGAGCAGCAGCGCCTGCAGGAGCAGAGCCGCCTGGTGTTTCGCGAGGTGGCGGCACAGGTGCTGGCCGACCAGAGCAAGGCTGCCAGCAAGCAGCAGGCCGACGGACTCGCCGCCCTGCTCACTCCCATGCGTGAGCAAATCGACGGCCTGCGCCGGCAAATGGGGGAGTACTCCAACCGCCAGACGGAGTATGCCGCTTCGATGAAGCAGCAAATCAAGGACTTGAACGACATGAACGCCAGCCTTGGCCGCGAGGCCAAAGAGCTGTCGCAGGCACTGCGAGGTGAAAGCAAGGTGCAGGGCGACTGGGGCGAGATGATATTGCAAAAGTTGCTCGAAAACTCGGGCCTTGTAGAGGGGCAGAACTTTGTGGTTCAGGCCACCGAGGTCGACGGCCAGCCTGTGCAGGGCGACCGTGGCACGCGCCTGCGCCCCGATGTGGTGCTGCTGCTTCCCGACAAGAAAAATCTGGTGATCGACTCCAAGACGTCGCTCACCGCCTACACCGAATATTCAAGCGCCGCCACCGACGACGAGCGTCATCTGGCGCTTAAGCGACACGTCGACTCGGTGCGCAAGCATGTAGCTGAGCTGGCCGACAAGGCATACCAGGACCGCGTGAGTAATTCGGCCGGCTTTGTGATGATGTTCATCCCCAACGAGGCCGCCTACCTTCTGGCCATGGGAGCCGATGCCGGACTGTGGCAGTATGCCTACGACCGCCAGGTGGTGATTGTAAGCCCCACCCACCTGATTTCGGTGCTGAAGCTGGTTAACCAGCTTTGGACGCGCGAGATGCAGACCCGCAACGCCATCAAGATAGCCGAGGAGACGGGCAAACTCTACGACAAGCTGGCCGCCTTTGTGACCGACATGCAAAATGTGGAGAAAAGCCTCGACAATGCCAAGGGCGCATGGAGCGAGGCCATGAAGAAGCTGAGCGGCGGGCGCGGCAATGTGCTGTCGAGGTTTGAAACCATCAAAAAACTCGGCATAAAGGCTTCAAAGCAGCTGCCCGCCACTCCCGACGGCGATGAAGGCGGCTTGATATCGGAATGAAAAATGAAAGTACGTTATGACAATAGAAAACTCAGTGATAATAGTGGCCGGAGGCCGTGGCACGCGCTTCGGCGGGCCGCTGCCCAAGCAGTTTCTTGAACTCGCGGGCCGCCCTGTGCTTATGCGCACCATCGAGGCATTTGCCGCGGCTGGCATCGGAGGGCTCGAGATAGTGGTGGTGCTGCCGTCCGACCAGCACGGCCTGTGGCGCGACTTGTGCCGCAAGCATGGTTTTGATGTGCCCCACGTGGTGGCCAGCGGTGGCGCCAGCCGCTTTGAGTCGGTGCGTAATGGCCTGCGTGTGGCACAAGTTCCCGACGGCGGCGTTATTGCCGTGCACGATGGCGTGCGCCCTCTGGTGCCGCAGTCTGTGATAGGGCGCGTGATGCAGGCGGCCCGTCTCAGCGGTGCTGCCATCCCCGTGGTGCCTGTCACCGACTCGGTGCGCTGCCTCGACGGTGCCGGCGGAGCATCGCATTCCGTGCCGCGCAGCCAGCTGCGTGCCGTGCAGACACCGCAGGCCTTCAGTGCCGCACTGCTGCGCAAGGCCTACCGCGTGGAGCCGAGCGACGCCTTCACCGACGATGCCTCGGTGGTTGAGGCAGCAGGCCACACAGTGACCCTCGTCGATGGCGACCCCGTTAACATTAAGATTACTCATCCGGCCGACATAGCCGTGGCCGAAATCCTCATGTGCAATGCGCGGTCTTGAAGCAACCGACATAAAATATCTGCACGGCGTGGGCCCGAAGCGGGCCGAACTGCTGGGTAAGGAACTGGGCATCCACAGCTACCTCGACTTGCTTTATAACTTCCCGTTCCGCTACCTCGACCGCACCACCGTGTACCGAATTTGCGACCTTGCGGGCGACATGCCCAGCATTCAGCTGCGCGGACAGTTCGTCAACTTCACGCCGCAGGGCGAGGGCGCCAAACGGCGGGTCAACGCGCTGTTCACCGACGGCACTGGCACCATCGAGGTGGTGTGGTTCAACCGCGTGAGGGCGATACTCGAAAAATACACGACGCACACCGTCTACACCCTGTTTGGCAAACCCACGCTGTATAACGGACGCTATAGCATCTCTCACCCTGAGGTAGACCCCTACACGCCCGATGCGCCGCAGCAGGGACTGGTGGGTGTGTACAACCTCACCGAGAAGCTGCGCAACCGCTACATCACCTCGCGCTCCATACAGAAGATGGTGGCCACGCTGCTGCACACGGTGGCCGTGCGCTCTATGCCCGACTGGCTGCCGCCGCAGGTGGTGGCAGCACGCCGCCTCATGCCGCTTGGCGAGGCTCTGGAGTCGGTGCACCTGCCCGCCAGTGTCGAGGCATTGCAGCGGGCGCAGTTTCGCCTCAAATACGAGGAACTGTTCTTGCTCCAGCTCAACATACTCAGGAATGCCAAGAGCGATCCATTGCGCCAGCGCGGGTTCGTGTTCAGGCATGTGGGCCCCAAGTTCAACGAGTTCTATAGCCATGTGCTGCAGTTCCCGCTCACGGGCGCGCAGAAGCGCGTGCTGCGCGAAATCCGTGCCGACATGGCCACCGGCCGCCAGATGAACCGCCTGCTGCAGGGCGACGTGGGCAGCGGCAAGACCATAGTGGCGCTCATGACCGCGCTGCTGGCCGTTGACAATGGCTATCAGGCCTGCATCATGGCCCCCACCGAAATCCTTGCCACGCAGCACTACGAGAGCATCAGCGCCATGGCATCGCAGATAGGTGTCACCGTCGACCTCCTCACCGGCTCCACTGGCAAGCTCCGCCGCCAAGGCATCCACAAAGGGCTGCAAGACGGCTCGCTGCAAATTCTCATAGGCACCCACGCCGTGATTGAAGACAACGTGCGCTTTGCCAACCTTGGCCTGGCCGTCATCGACGAGCAGCACCGCTTCGGCGTGGCCCAGCGCGCCAAGCTGTGGAGCAAAAACACCACCCCGCCTCACGTGCTGGTGATGACGGCTACGCCCATACCGCGCACGCTGGCCATGACAGTGTATGGCGACCTTGAGGTGTCGGTGATCGACGAGCTGCCGCCGGGCCGCAAGCCAGTGACCACTGTGATGCGCTATGAGCAGAGCCGCCACGACGTGTACCGCTTCATTGGCAGCGAACTGGCCAAGGGGCGGCAGGCCTACATAGTGTATCCGCTCATCGATGAAAACGAGAAGATGGACTTGAAAGACCTCACCGAAGGTTTTGAAAATGTGAAGGAAACGTTTCCAAGCTACAGGGTGGCAATGGTGCACGGACGCATGAAGCCAGCCGAAAAGGATGCGCAGATGCAACTCTTTGCCAGCGGCAAGGCGGCCATTCTGGTGGCTACCACCGTTATCGAGGTTGGCGTGAATGTGCCCAATGCCAGTGTTATGGTTATTGAAAACTCCGAGCGCTTCGGACTGTCGCAGTTGCACCAGCTGCGTGGCAGGGTGGGGCGCGGTGCCGACCAGTCGTATTGCATCCTGATGACCAAATTTAAGCTGGCTGCCGACACGCGCCACCGCCTTGAGGTGATGACGCAGACCAACGACGGCTTTGTGGTGGCCGAGGAAGACATGCGCCAGCGCGGTCCGGGCGACATGGAGGGCACGCAGCAAAGTGGCATCGCATTCAACCTGAAGATATCCAACCTGTCGACCGACGGCCCCGTGCTGCAAATGGCGCGGGCCGACGCCAATGCCTTTCTGCAGTCCGACCCCGATCTGGCGTCACTGCCTGGTCGCAGGCTCGCCGCGCGCCTGCAGCAGTTATATGGCCACGAGGTGAACTGGGGCCAAATAAGTTGACGCCTATTTTGCCGTGCTGGTGTGCAAAGTGTTATGATTAGGCCTTGAATTTTTAGCGTCTGTTAGTGTTGATTTATTGTGGCGCTATTTAAAGCGTTGAAAAACAGTGGTTTGTGTGCTATTGGTTGCGATATTTAGACATAAATTTACACTTTTTATACAGCACTATAGTCTCTGTTTTAAAATAAATGCTTAATTTTGAACGTTTTATTTGAGAAAATCAGTGAAATGATGTGAAGAGACTGGCGAAAACGGCTACCGTTGCGGGCAGTATTCAGCCAACTTTAAGCGCGAAACGCGTGGCGTGTGCAAGCCCCTTTGCATAGCTGGTGAAAACTGTTAGAAATCAAAAGAAAGGAAATTTTTATGAGTTTAAGGAAAATAGTCAGTGCGGGAATCATTGCTGCCGCGTCGCTGGTAGTGTGGCCGTCGGCCACAGCGCAAAATTTGCAATCTGTGTCAAACTATCGCAAAGCCCATGCGGCCCTGCTGGCAAAGCAATCTCGCATTCAAGACCAAATCCGACTCGAAGAAGCACAGAAATATGCCCACGACCTCTATGAGGAAGTGGAGCCGGAACCCGACATCTACAACGAGGGCTGGGAAAGCGGCATGGTGAACCCCTACAAAAACGCCAAAGTGCCCAACAGCCGAGTGATTAACGTGCGTCAATACCGCATGCCCGTCAGGGGCAATGTGGTCACTTCACACTATGGCTACCGCCCCAAGTTTGGCCGCTATCACAAGGGTGTTGACCTGCGCGCAGCCATGGGCGACACCGTGCGTGCCGCATTCGACGGCAAGGTGCGCCTCACCAAGTATGAGCGCGGCGGATTTGGCTTCTACGTGATTGTGCGCCACGCCAACGGCCTCGAAACCGTTTACGGCCACCTGTCGCGCTTCCTCGTTCACCCCAACCAGTATGTGAAGGCAGGCACACCCATCGCCCTCAGCGGCAACACCGGCCGCAGCTTTGGCCCCCACCTGCACTTCGAGACGCGTTTCATGGGCTATGCCATCAATCCCGAGGCAATATTCGACTTTGCCAACCGCACAACCCACACCGACTCCTACACGTTCAACAAGAGCACCTACACCGAGGCGCGCGACTACACTCCCAAGAGCTACAGCGCCTCTAAGCGATAAAGCATAAGCGCACGCCGCATTCGCGCCGTGCCGCCAAAGAAAAAAAACAAATCCGCAGCCCACAATGGGTTGCGGATTTGTTTTTTTTGCTGTTGCCCAAACATTGGCGCCAGTGTGGCAAATGTGGTGGGTGTTCTGTCAGGCCTCGGTGTCGTCGCCTTGGGGCTTGGCGTCTTCCATAAACGAGTCTTTGAAACCCAGGAAGTATAGCACGCCGTCGATGCCAATGGTGGAGATGCTTTGGCGGGCCGTGGCCTTCACCTTGGGCTTGGCGTGGAATGCGATGCCGAGACCGGCTGTCTGCAGCATGGGCAGGTCGTTGGCGCCGTCGCCCACGGCTATAGTCTGCGCAATGTTCACGTTTTCCACCTGCGCCAGCAGGCGCAGCAGTTCGGCCTTGCGCTTGCCGTCGACCACCTCGCCCACATAGCGTCCTGTGAGGTGCCCGTCCTTTATTTCCAGTTCGTTGGCATACACATAGTCGATGCCGTATTTGGCCTTCAGGTAGTTGCCGAAATATGTGAATCCGCCCGACAGAATGGCGATTTTGTAGCCCGTGCGCTTCAGCACCGACATCATGCGGTCCACGCCCTCGGTGATGGGCAAGTGCTCGGCTATGTCCTTCATCACGCTCTCGTCGAGGCCCTTCAGCAGGGCCACCCGCTCGGTGAAGCTCTCCTTGAAGTCGATTTCGCCGCGCATGGCGCGGGCAGTGATTGCCTTCACCTTGTCGCCCACGCCGGCGCGCATGGCCAGTTCGTCGATCACCTCGGTCTCAATCAGCGTGCTGTCCATGTCGAAGCATATCAGGCGGCGGCAGCGGCGATACATGTTGTCCTCCTGCAGCGATATGTCGAAGCCCAGCTCGTTGCTTAGGCGCATGAATTCGCTTTGCATAGCGGCCTGGTTGTGTATGTTGCCGCGCACCGAGAACTCGATGCACGACTTGCGGTCCTGCTGCGCGGCGGCGTCAAGCGGAATGCGGCCCGTGAGGCGGCGAATGGCGTCGATGTTGAGCTTTTGCGCGGCTACAACGCCAGTTACGGCCGAAATCTGTTCGGCGGTGATGGTGCGGCCCAGAATCGTGATTATGTAGCGGTTGCGCCCTTGGTTTTTCACCCACAGCGCATAGTCGGCGTCGGTGATGGGGGTGTAGCGGATTTCCACATTCATTTCCGAGGCTTTGAAAAACAGCTCCTTCATGATTTCTCCGCTCTTGTCGCTTGTGGTCATAAACATTATGCCCAGCGACAGTGTGTGGTGAATGTCGGCTTGGCCGATGTCCATGATTGTTGCCCCGTATTTGCCGAGTATGGCAGTGAGGCTCGATGTTACGCCGGGCTTGTCGTGGCCCGATATGTTGATGAGAATCAATTCATTTTCCACTTGGGGTTCCATATTTGTTACGATGTAATATATATGTGGCGGCATCAGCTGCGCCATGAAAATCTGTTCTAAATAGCTAATGAAATAGCAAATTTAGCCATTTTTCGCCCAAAATCGAGGCTTGCGCCAAACTTTTTTCAAACTTTTTTGCCCCTGATTTTAACATTTGCCTGCCGATGGCCAAATCTTAAATTTTGCCGGCTGACGTTGTGCGTTTGGCATGCTCGAAACCGTTTGCTGGCCGCAACGTTAACACGTTAAGTTAATTTTTGGCTTGAATTAAATGTTGCCTAAAAATGCTCAATGCGTAATGCCTAAGATTTCAGGATTTTATGATTTGTTACACTTGCTGCATTTGCGTGAAAAAGATTTTTGAGTTAACTTTGCGCCCAGTTTAAGACGCGCCGGCAAGTGCATTGTGCCACGGCGTGCATAGCCCGAGGTGCAATCTGCAATCGCCCTCGGCGCAGCCGAAAATCGGCAAAGGCCGCTTGCTTCCGCCCTGTGAGAGAGCGTGAGGGGCAAAATTCTGAAAGTGTGACACGGCCTTCAAGTGTAACTTAAATAAATTTCACATGAGGAAATCACTGGTCACAATCGTGACAATTGCATTTTTCCTGCTACTCACATCAGCCTACAGCACAACGCCTGCCGACGGCCGTGTCGGCTATAAGGCACCTAACATCAGTTTAAGCAACCGTTACGCCTCGCTATCGACCGGGGCATTGAAGGGGGAATATGTGTTAATCACATTCTGGTCGACAGCCAACCCCGAGTCGCGAATCAGCAACATGCGCTACGACCGCATTTGCAAGGCAGCCCAGGGCCGCATCAGGCACTTGTCGGTGAACCTTGACCGCAGCAGCGGCGTGTGCGCCTTGGCCAGCCGCCTCGACGGCCTGCAGCCGTCCAGCGTGTTTCACTTTGGCGGCGGTGACGAGCGCGACCGCCTTGAGGAGCAGTGGCGCCTCGACGGCGGCGACAGTTGCAAGTCGTTTCTCATCGACCCTTCGGGCAAAATAGTCGCAGCCAATCCGCTGCCTGGCCAGCTGCAGCGCATTTAGTCGGGCATAAAAGCAAGCGGCAGTCCCGCTCCCTATACGTGCAGGGGGACGGGACTGCCGCTTTTTATTGCCGTGTGGCATTGCTGGCTTGCAGCCTTACTTTATGGTGATCTCGTTGTGTGCCACAGTGCATTCGCAGTAGTGGCATTGCAGCACCATGCTTGCGCGGTCTATCACACGGAATCGGGTGTGCATCGGCTCGTTGTTGGTGATGCACTTGGGGTTGTTGCACTTCACTATGTCCACCAGCTCGTCGGGCAGTTCCACGGTGTGCTTGTCCACCACCTCATAATTCTTAATCACGTTTATCACAGCCTTGGGGGCTATGAGTGCGATGCGGTTGAGTGTGGCCACGGGCAGCTCCACATCGGCGATTTTTATGATGCCCTTTTTGCCCATCAGCTTGCTGTCGAGGTTGAATCCTATGGTCACGCTGTTGGTGAGCTTTTGTATGCCCAGCAGGTTCACCACGCTGAACAGCGACTCCGATGGTATGTGGTCAATGACTGTGCCGTTTTTCAGCGCGGCCACGGCCAGTTCTTTCTTGTTATTGTCAGTCATGATTGTAATAAATCAATATGTTTTTTTACTCCGGTTGTTTTTTTGCTGAAATCTAATGTGAATCCGCTCAGCACTCTATGCCCAGCGAGCGGCATATGATGGCCTGGCGGGCATAGAGGCCGTTCTTGGCCTGCTGAAAGAAGTATGCCTTGGGGTTGTCGTCCACGTCCTGGCTGATTTCGGTGATGCGCGGCAGCGGGTGCAGCACGCGCAGGTTGGGCTTGCTGTTGTCGAGCATGCTGTTGTGCAGGTTATAGAGGCTTTTCACTCGCTCATATTCCATGAGGTCGGTGAACCGCTCCTGCTGCACGCGGGTCATATACAGGATGTCGGTCTCGTTTATCACCTCTTGCGAGAAGTCGGTCGACTCGTGGTATTCAATGTCGTGCTCATCGCAGAATCGCTTATACTGCTCGGGCATTTGCAGCTCTTTGCAGGCAATGAAGTTGAACTTCGGTTTCCAGTATTGCATGGCCTCGAGCAGCGAGTGCACCGTGCGGCCATACTTCAGGTCGCCCACCATGGTTATGGTGAGGCCCTCAAGGGTGCCCTGCGTCTTGTAGATTGAGTAGAGGTCGAGCATCGTCTGCGACGGGTGCTGGTTGGCTCCGTCGCCGGCGTTGATCACGGGCACCGGTGCCACCTCGCTGGCATAGCGGGCGGCGCCTTCCAGGTAGTGGCGCATCACTATCAGGTCGGCATAGTTGCTCACCATCATAATGGTGTCTTTCAACGTTTCGCCTTTCGACTGGCTACTGGTCTTGGCGTCGGAGAAGCCTATCACGCGCCCGCCAAGGCGGTTGACCGCGGTTTCAAAACTCAGGCGAGTGCGTGTTGAGGGTTCAAAAAACAGCGTCGCCACAACTTTGCCGTCCAGAATCTTCTGGTTGGGGTTCTTTTCGAAACGCTCGGCTTGGCTCAAGAGGCGCAGAATCTCGTCTTTCGACAAGTCGGAGATAGAGACTAAACTTTTATTTTTCATAAACTAAGATATGTGATGTTTTTTTTCCTTTTTGCTCCAATGCCCGCCGCGTGCCGCCGCACAAAAAAGGCCAACCTCAGCATCGTTGATTGGCTGGTGGCTGGCGGCGGCTGGCGGCAACGGAAAATAAAGGCCCCTGCGTGGCAGCTGATCGTTATGCGACCGCTGCTCGCGAGCCGCGCTGGCGGCTGTGCAGTGTTGCCTTGGTTGCTTATCCATAATGATAACAAAGTTAAGTAAAATAGCCCATAACTTTGCGTGCTTGCGGCAAAAAAAATGCTGCGCTGCTGATTATCGGAAAAAATGTGGCATTTTGCATATAAAATTGTTATCTTTGTGTTTTATTTCAAGCGTCATTTGACGCATAGTTGACGTGAAAACAAACCAAAACAACCATAATAAGCATATTTTGGAAATGAACAACAACGGCGCTTCAGCAGCAGGCAAGCCTTCGCGCAGCAGCCGCGACGCACGCATCGTGCGGCGCATGTGGCAGGCTTTCGGCATATTCATTGCACTGCTGGTAATATTGTTTGTGCTCATCTACAACGGCATCATCGGCTACATGCCGCCCATTGCCGAGCTCAAGAACCCCACCGACAAGTATGCCTCCACGCTCTATTCCAGCGACGGGCAGGAGATGGGGCGCATCTACAAAAGCAAGGGCAACCGCGTGTATGTGGACTTCGACCAGATGTCGAAGCACCTGAGCGACGCGCTCATATCCACCGAGGACGTGCGCTTCATGAGCCACTCTGGCATCGACGTGCGCGCCATTATGCGCTCGGTGGTGAAGCGCATTATCATGGGCAACGCCAGCGCTGGCGGTGGTTCCACCATCACGCAGCAGCTGGCCAAGCAGCTCTACACGCCTAAGAGCTCCAACATATTCCAGCGCGCGCTGCAAAAGCCCATCGAGTGGGTGATAGCAATGAAAATAGAGCGCTACTACACCAAGGACGAGATCATAAAAATGTATTTCAACCAGTTTGACTTCCTCAACAATGCGGTTGGAATCAAGACGGCCTCTTACGTTTACTTTGGCAAAGACCCGCGCGACCTCAACGTGCAGGAGTCGGCAATGCTGGTGGGCATGTGCAAAAACCCGTCGTACTACAACCCCCTGCGCTATCCCGAGCGAGCGCGCCAGCGCCGTAATGTGGTGCTCGACCAAATGCGCAAGGCCGGATGCCTGAGCGATGCCGACTGCGCCTCGCTTAAGGCCACGCCCGTGGAGTTGCACTACCACAAGGTGAATAAAAACGACGGCATGGCGCCATACTTCCGCGAGGAGCTGCGCCGCATGATGATGGCCAAGGAACCTCGCATCGAGGACTATCCCGACTGGAACCGCCAGGCCTTCTACGACGACTCGGTGGAGTGGGTCAACAACCCCCTGTATGGCTGGTGCAACAAAAACCACAAGGCCGACGGCTCGCCCTATGATGTGTATTCCGACGGACTTAAGATCTACACCACCATCGACTCGCGCATGCAGAAGCACCTTGAGGACGCCGTGCGCCAGCACATGGGCGGCACGCTTGAGCCTAACTTCCTGCGCGAGCGCGGCGGCACGCGCAACCCATATTCCAACGACCCGCAGGAGCTGACGGCCAAGCAGAAGCAGACGCTCATCAAGACTGCCATACGCCAGACCGACCGCTACCGTGCACTCAAGGCCTCGGGCATGAGCGACAACGAGATAATGAGCAACTTCAACACGCCCACCGAGATGCGCCTGTTCACCTACAATGGCGAGGTCGACCGCGTGATGTCGCCCCTCGACTCGCTGCTCTACACCAAGAGCTATCTGCGCTGCGGCGTGATGTCGATGGATCCGCAGACGGGCTACATCAAAGCCTATGTGGGCGGCCCCGACTTCCGCTTCTTCAAATACGACATGGTGTCGACCGGACGACGCCAGATTGGCTCCACGGTGAAGCCTTTCCTCTATACTCTGGCAATGGAAAACGGCTATACCCCGTGCGACCGCCTGCTCAACACGCAGCCGGTGATCAACGGCTGGGCTCCGCGCAATGCAGGCCACGGCCGCATCGGCCAAATGGTAGACCTCCGCTGGGCCCTCACTTACTCCAACAACTGGATTTCGGCCCGCCTGATCGATGCCCTCAAGCCTGCCAATCTGGTGAACATGCTGCACAATTTCGGCATCTCAAACAAGCTCGACACAGTGCCCGCACTGTGCCTCGGCCCGTGCGATGTGTCGGTGAAGGAAATGGTGAGCGCATATTCGGCCTTTGCCAACAAGGGCATGCGCGCCCAGCCCATGTTTGTGACCCGCATTTGCGACAACAGCGGCAACGTGCTGGCCGAGTTCACTCCGCAGCAAACCGAGGTGATGAGCGAGGAAGCCTACTACAAGATACTGTCGATGCTGCTCAATGTGGTTGATGCCGGCACTGGCGCGCGTCTGCGCTACGCCTACCACATCGATGCCCAGATGGGCGGCAAGACGGGCACCACCAACTTTAATGCCGACGGCTGGTTTATGGGCTTCACGCCCGAACTGGTGACGGGCGTGTGGGTAGGCGGTGAGGAGCGCTTCATCCACTTCTCGTCGATGGCCTATGGCCAGGGAGCCGAGATGGCTCTGCCCATCTATGGCTTGTATATGAAGAGTGTTTACGACGATCCGTCGCTGCCCTACAGCCAAAGCACAAAGTTTGAATTCCCGGCCGACTTCAATGCCTGTGGCGGCCATGGCGGCTATGGCTACGGTTCGGGCGGTGGTGGAGGCCACTCGTCGGAAGAGGCGGCCGAGCCGCAGGAAAGCGATGTGATGGAGGGCGTGTTTGACTGATGCCGCACGGCTCAAATATAACGGTATTGGCGGCAGTCCTCGGCCTTGCGCTTGGGGCTGCCGCCTGCACATGGGGTGGGGCTTCTCATTCGGCGGGCCATGCCCAAACGGAGCCTTCCGCAGCCGACACTGTGACACCTTTGCGCTCGGCCATCGAAGACTCGATGCGCTCGGCTGGTCTCGTCGACCTGTCGCAGATCAGTCCGGCCATAACTCTCGATTTGCGCTATGCCACGCAGCATAATTTTGCCAGGCGCAATATGTATGGCGACTACTGCAAGGCCTACGCCACGCCGGCCACGGCGCGTTCGCTGGCCATGGCGCTGCGCATATTGCAGGCCCGGGATTCTGATATGGGAATTGTGATTTTCGACGCCGCGCGGCCGCTTAGTGCGCAGCGCGCCATGTGGCGGTGTGTGGAGGGCACCACTGGCGAGCGCTATGTGGCAAGGCCGTTCAGGGGTGGCCCGCACAACTATGGCGTGGCTCTTGACCTGAGTCTCACGCGCCGTGGCGTGCCCGTGGACATGGGCACCGACTTCGACAGCTTCGGCCCGCTTGCCCACATCGACGCCGAAGCCGCCCTTGTGGCCAGCGGCCGGCTCAGTGCCGAGGCTGCGGCCAACCGCCGCATGCTGCGCAGTGCCATGACCAGTGCCGGCTTCATGACCTACCGGCGCGAGTGGTGGCACTTTGAGCGTCACCGCGTGGCATGGGCCCGAGCCCACGAGCGCCTGCTCGACTTCTAAGGCTACACCGGGTCCACGTCGTAATACATGTGCACCGAGCGCATGCGGCTGTCGGCGGCCAGCATCTGCTCGTATATGCTGCGCAGTGCCTGCTTCACCTTCACCATCGACGCGCCCGTTTCAATCTTGATTACGATTTGGCGAATATACATGTTTTGGATTCGTGCCACCATCGGCTTCTCGGGCCCCAATATGCGCTGGCCGAACACCTGGCGCAGCATGTTGCTGTATCGCACGGCCATCTCGCCCACCACGTCGTCCTGCCGATGCTTCAGATACACATTTATTATCTTGGTGAATGGTGGGTAGCCAAACCGGCGGCGCTCCTCCAGTTCGTGGGCGTAGAAGCCTTCGTAGTCGTGTGCCTTGACGAAGCCTATCACGGGGTCGTCGGGCTGCGAGGTCTGCACTATCACTTCTCCGCGCTTGTGGGCCCGTCCGGCCCGTCCGGCCACTTGCTCCATCATGTCGAAGGCCCGTTCGCTCGATCTGAAGTCGGGGAAACTGATCATGGTGTCGGCGTTGAGTATGCCCACTATGCTCACCCCATCGAAGTCGAGGCCCTTGGTCACCATTTGCGTGCCCACCAGTATGTTGGTCTTATGCTCTGAAAACTCGTCGATTATGCGGTCGTAGCTGTTTTTGTTGCGTGTGGTGTCAAGGTCCATGCGCGAAATCTTCTCGCCTGGGAATGCCTTGTCAATCTCGTCTTCGATGCGCTCGGTGCCGTAGCCAATCACTTCAATTTCAGTGCCGCCGCAGGCGGGACACACGGTGGGCAGTGTCATGGTGTGGCCGCAGTAGTGGCACGTGAGCGTGTGCAGGTGCTTGTGGTAGGTGAGCGACACGTCGCAGTTCACGCAGCGCGGAATCCAGCCGCAGGTGCGGCATGTGACCATGGGCGAGTAGCCGCGCCGGTTTTGGAACAGTATCACCTGTTCGCCGCACTCAATGGCGTGGCGGCACTCACGAGTCAGTTCGTCGCTGAATATGCCTTTCATCTCCTTCTTTTTGCGCGCCAGCTTGGTGTCGATTATCCTGACTTCGGGCATTTCTATGTCTGCGTAGCGCTTTTTCAGCGTCACCAGCCCGTAGCGGCCGCTGCGGGCGTGACTGTACACGCTAATCGACGGTGTGGCCGAGCCGAGCACCGTCTTTGCCCCGTGCATCATGGCCAGCACCAGCGCTGCGTCGCGGCCGTTGTAGCGTGGAGCCGGGTCTTGCTGCTTGTAGCTGGCATCGTGCTCCTCGTCCACCACCACAAGGCCCAGGTTGCCGTAGGGTAGGAACACTGCCGAGCGCACGCCTATCACCACGCACGGCTCGTGGCTGTCGAGCAGCCGTTTCCATATGTCCACGCGCTCGTTGTCGCTGAATTTGCTGTGGTATATCAGCAGACGGTCGCCAAACACGCGCCGCAGGCGCCTTGTGAGCTGGGTGGTGAGCGCAATCTCGGGCACGAGATATAGGGCCTGCTTGCCTTGGCGCAGGGCGTCGTCGATCAGGTGCATGTATATCGACGTCTTGCCGCTTGAGGTGACGCCGTGCAGCAGCGCTATGCTGTGATCGCGCAGCTGCTGGTGCAGTTCGGTGTAGGCCTGCTGCTGCTCGGCGGTGAGCTCGGGCGGCTGCGTCAGGGCTGTGCCAAGGTCGGCAAAGCGGTTGATTTCGCGCTTGTACACCTCAAACAGTCCACGCTGTCGCGCGGCGGCCAGCACTGGCTGCGTGGCGTCGGCCCGCTTCAGCAGTTGCTCTTTGGTGACCTCTTTCAGCTGCTTCCCCTTCTGCATCCAGCCGCTCAGGTCAAGGTAGGCCAGCAGCAGCGACTCCTGCTTTTTTGCGCGTCTCACTTGGTCGAACATGCTGTGCAGCGCCTCGTCGTCGGTGCGGTCGGCCGTGAGGCGCACGCAAGTCTCGGTCTTTGGCCTGTAGTTGTCTATCACTTTTTCCGACACGTGTATGGCCCCCATCTCAAGCATCTTGCTCACCAGTCCCTCCACGTTTTTGAATCCAGTGGCACGAGTGAGGTCGGTGATCTGCACTCGTCCGCGCTGCGCTGTGAAGTCGAGCACGGCCTTGGCGCGGTCGCTCAGTTCGCCCGGGGCCTTCTCCTCATAGTCGGGGTTGACACTGACAAACGTTTCGCTCTCCACCTTAAGGCCCGACGGCACCGCGGCCTTATACACGTCGCCCACCGAGCACAGATAGTAGTCGGCTATCCAATGCCAGAACTTGAGCTGCGGATTGCGCAATATGGGGTGGGGGTCGAGGGCGCAAATCACGTCCTTCACCGCATAGCCCTCGGGCGCGATGTCGTGCGTCGTTTCCACAATGCCTGTGTATATTTTCTTGCGTCCGAATGGCACCAGCACACGGCATCCCACTTTTAGTGTGGTCTGCAACTCGTCGCTCAGGTGGTAGGTGTAGCTGCCCTGAATGGGCAGCGGCAGCAGTATTTCAGCATATTGTGGCATGTGAATGTGGCGTTTTGTTGTTGAAGTTGTGTAGTTGCGGCCTGTGCCGCGATGGCAAAGGCTTGTTCAAAGGTAGCGAAATTAATGCTAATTGCGCGCCTGCGGCGCTGTGTTTTTTTGCGTCAGAGGGCAAGGCGGCTGGCATAGATGGCGTTTTCGAGCTGTGCGGTTTCGGCCCAAGTCATTTCTTTGTTGATGGTTTGTGTGGGCACTTCGCCTTTTAGCATGGCCACGGCGCGGCGGCTTATGCGTTCGGTGAAGTCGGGGGCGGTGATGTCAAACACGTTGTCGCGGCCAATGTATTCCGATGCGCCCACTCCGCTCGACGCCACCACTCCGGCGCCGCACTTTATGGCTTCGAGCGACACCAGCGGCAGCCCCTCGCGCCTGCTGGGCAGCACCAGCACGTCGATGCAGTTCATGAAGTCGGGTATCAGTTCTGGCTCCTGATAGCCCCAAAATCGGCACGGCACAGTCATCCGCCGCTCCACGCTGGCCCTGGTGCAGCCGTCGCCTATGGCCCAGAAGGCCACCTTGCCGCCGTAGTGGCTTGCTATGCTGCTGTAGATGTCGGGCAGACTTTCGGCGTTCTTTATTGGGTCGAAGCGGGCCACAAAGGCCACCACCTTGCATCCGTCCACTCCAAGTTTGCGCCTCAGCTCTGCGCGGCTATGGTCGCTGTAGCGGTGAAACCGGTGCGACACTCCGTTGAACAGCACTCTGCCTCTCGATCCCGGAGCAATCTCCTGTGCCACCTCGGACAGCGACTTGCTCACAAAAAAGTTGTCGTCGGCGGCCAGCAGCAGCCGGCGTGTCTGTTCCATCACCACCGCGTCGCGAAACGGGTCGGTGTGTATGCTGTAGCCGTGCCAGGTCATGTAAAATGGCTTGCCGTAGAACTCTGAGGCGCGCATTGCGGCCAGACCTCCAATGCGGTCGTGAGCGCTAATCAGGTCGTAGTCTTCAAGTTCGCGGGCCACACGGCCTGTGAAGCGCATCAGCATGGGGGGCTCCTGTCCCAGCCAGCGGTGTGCCACGGCATCGGTCCATGAGCGCTTGAACCACCGCATGTCGCACTCTACGCTGCCAAGGCGGGCGCGTGCCGGGCGCGATGGGGTGCCGCCGCTTTTGCGCAGCAGCCTCATCACTTTGCCGTCATACACCTGAATCATATATGGGTCGATGCCGTAGTCGGCGCACTGGCGCAGATGCTCAATGCGGTTCTGGATGGAGTTGGTGCCCCCAAACCGGTTGTAAATGTCTCCTTCGAAAACTACGGCTATCTTTTTCATCTTTTTCCTAAGTGAGGTTCAAAATTAATGATTTCCGTGGATATACGCAATTGTGGGTGATGCCAATATTTAGACATAAAAAAAGGTCAGATGATGTAATCATCCAACCTTTCCCTTAGTGGCGGGAGCCAGACTCGAACTGACGACCTTTGGGTTATGAGCCCAACGAGCTACCACTGCTCCATCCCGCGATTTGCACTGCAAAGGTAAGCATAATTTCTGAATTGTCAAGGGGTGCAGACCAAAAAAATGCAGAAAAAATGCTTTTTAGCATGTTTTCCTACTGAAAATGGCTGGAAATGGGCAAAAAAACGCCCGGCAACCAACCGATGTCGGTGCCGGGCGCATATGTTTTATGCCGCCTAAGTCGGCTTACTTTTTGCAAGCGCTGCACGGAGTCCAGGGCTTCAGCTGCTTGAAGAAGTCGTTGCCCTTGTCGTCAACCAGGATGAATGCAGGGAAGTCTTCAACCGTGATTTTCCAGATTGCCTCCATGCCCAGTTCGGGATATTCAACGCACTCGATGCTCTTGATGCTGCTCTGCGACAGCACTGCGGCCACGCCGCCAATGGTGCCCAGATAGAAGCCGCCGTGCTTCTTGCATGCGTCGGTCACCACCTGTGTGCGGTTGCCTTTGGCAATCATCACCAGGCTGCCGCCGTGGTCTTGGAACTCGTCGACATAGGGGTCCATGCGGTTGGCAGTGGTCGGGCCCATGCTGCCGCAGGGATAACCTTCGGGAGTCTTGGCCGGGCCGGCATACAGGATGGGGTGGTCCTTGAAGTATGCTGGCAGGTCTTCGCCTGCATCGAGGCGGGCTTTGAGCTTGGCGTGCGCGATGTCGCGCGCCACAATTATGGTGCCCTTCAGGCTCACGCGTGTGCTCACGGGATATTTTGTGAGTTCTTTGCGCACTGCGTCGATGCCCTTGTCGAGGTCAATTTCGATACCCTTGGCTCCCTCGCCCGGACGGCGGTATTCCTCGGGAATCAGCTCCGACGGGTTCGTGTCGAGCTTCTCAATCCAGATGCCGTCTTTGTTGATCTTGGCCTTGATGTTGCGGTCGGCCGAGCAGCTCACGCCCATGCCGATGGGGCAGCTTGCTCCATGGCGCGGCAGGCGCACCACGCGGATGTCGTGGGCCAGATATTTGCCGCCAAATTGTGCGCCGAGGCCAATCTTGTGGGCCTCTTCGAGCAGCTTGTTCTCAAGGTCGATGTCGCGGAATGCGCGGCCGGTCTCGTCGCCGGTGGTGGGCAGGTTGTCGTAATATTTTATTGAGGCAAGCTTCACCGTCAGCAGGTTCTTCTCGGCGCTGGTGCCGCCTATCACAAATGCGATGTGGTAGGGCGGGCATGCGGCCGTGCCCAGGGTCTTCATCTTCTCCACCAGGAAGGGCAGCAGCGTGCCCTCGTTTTGAATGGTGGCCTTGGTCATGGGGTAGAAGTATGTCTTGTTGGCCGAGCCTCCGCCCTTGGCCACCATCACAAAGCGGTATTCGTCGCCTTCGGTGGCTTCGATGTCGATTTGTGCGGGCAGGTTGCAGCGGGTGTTCACCTCGTCATACATGTTGAGCGGGGCGTTCTGCGAATAGCGCAGGTTGTCTTGTGTGAATGTGTTGTACACGCCGCGGCTCAGAGCCTCTTCGTCTTCAAAGTCGGTCCACACGCGCTGGCCTTTCTCGCCGTGGATGATGGCTGTGCCGGTGTCCTGGCAGAAGGGCAGCACGCCCTTTACTGCCGTCTCGGCGTTGCGCAGAAATTGCAGGGCCACATATTTGTCGTTTTCCGAAGCCTCGGGGTCGCTCAGGATTTTTGCCACTTGCAGGTTGTGTGCGCGGCGCAGCATGAATTCCACATCGTGGAAAGCCTGCTGCGAGAGCTTGGTGAGAGCCTCTTTACTCACTTTAAGGATGGTCTTGCCCTCAAATTCGGCGGTGCTCACGCCTTCTTTGGTGAGCAGATAATACTCTGTGTCGTCGTTGCCCAGTTGGAACATGGGCGCGTACTTAAACTCAGGTGTTGTTGCCATAGTTCGTAAATTTCAGTGTTTTAGTTATTGTTGTTATCCTTTGTTGTCTACAAATTTACTTAACTTTTGCGTCATTCCGAAACATTTGATGCGCTATTTTCGGCCGCTTTCTGCGCCAGTGCCTGCCACAGGTTGTCGTCGGGCACGGGGGCGGTGACGTCGATCTCTTTGAGCGACACTGGATGTATGAAGCGTATGCGGTGCGACTGCAGGCAGATGCCTCCGTCGGGATTGCTGCGCTGCGCGCCATATTTCAGGTCGCCCTTAATGGGGCAGCCTATGCTCGACAGCTGCACACGTATCTGGTGCTTGCGGCCCGTCTTCAGGTCCACCTCCAGCAGGTGGTAGTTGTCGCTGCTGGCAATCACGCGGTAGCTGAGTATCGCCTTTTGCGCGCCTGGCCGCGGTGTGAGCGAGGCATACGTCTTGTTGTTGCGCTCGGTGCTGGTCAGGTAGTGCACCAGGGTGTCTTCGTCCTTGGGCGGACGGCGCTTCACTATGGCCCAGTAGGTCTTGTGCACCTTGCCGTTGCGAAACAGCTCGTTCATGCGGCTCAGCCCCTTGCTTGTGCGGGCAAACACCACCAGGCCGCACGTCGGGCGGTCGATGCGGTGGGTCACTCCGCAAAACACGTTGCCCGGCTTGTGGTATTTCTCCTTTATCCACCGCTTCAGTGTTTCCACCAGTGGCTCGTCGCCGGTCTTGTCGGCCTGCACTATTTCGCCTGCCGCCTTGTTCACTATGATAATGTGGTTGTCTTCGTAAACTACTTGCATTCCCTATATATATTATATATAATGTATATGCAAAGATAGTGAACATGCCGGCAATGTCAAAATCAAAAATCCACTCCGCCAATTTTCTGAAGTCGAAATCTTGACTACTCTCATTTGTCATAACTCACGCCCAATTAGCTTTTTAATGCTAAATATGCCCATTTTAAACCCCGCGAGAATCGAATATTTTGCCCGCTTGTGTCCAGTGCTCGGAAATCACACTTTGTGACGGTGTTGGCTGCAAGCCGCCGTGGACCTGCTTCAACTCGCTGCTTACAGATTGTAACTTGCCGCCATCGCAATTTTTTGCCCGAAATCGGTTTTTGCCGTCACCGAGGGCTGCGTTACTGATTGAAATGCACAAAATGACATTTCAGTAACACAAATTATGCAAATAATTGCCAAAAACATGTTGTAAAACATATGTTTATTCCCCGCATCGCTGCCATTTTTCTATTTTTGCCGCATTCTGCATCCTGAAAAACTTAAAATCGATAGTAGGTTTTTAAGTGAAAATCATAACTATTTTCTTGAAAATCTTCACTTTTAACTAAGAAAATTAGTTTTAATGAGAAATTTTGTTTTTCTTTGCGTATTGTTTTAGGTTAATGTTAAGAAACTGCATAGAGTGTACTGTAATGTTACTATTTCATTATGCCCAGGCGCGCAAATGCGAAGCTGGGGTAGGGGCATAACTATAGAAGGTGCTAATTCTTGCATTAATGAGCTAATAGATAATATGTTAAAAAACAAATAAATAAAAATTATCAGTGCTTATGAGTCTAAAAAAGTTACTTTTGCTCATGGTGATATCACTTGTGTCACTCTGCTCGTTTGCCCAGGTAAGCGTGACGGGTGTCGTGATTTCATCTGACGACAATGAACCTGTGATCGGAGCATCGATAAAGGTTAAAGAGAAACCCTCTATCGGAACCACCACAGACATTGACGGCAAATTCACACTCAATGTGCCATCTGCAAAGTCGCATCTTGAGGTTTCTTACGTTGGTCACGGTACTAAGGTGGTGGCTGTTACGCCAGGCACCCCTATGAAGGTCGTGCTCAGCTCAAAGTCAACAACACTCGGCGAGGTTGAGGTCGTTGCAACAGGTATGCAGAAAATCGACCGCCGCCTCTTCACCGGTGCCACCGCCAAGGTCGACGCCGACAAGGCCAAACTCTCGGGTGTGGCCGACATCAGCCGCGGCCTCGAAGGCAAGGTGGCCGGTGTGCAGGTGCAGAACGTGACCGGTACTTTCGGTACCGCGCCCAAGATCCGCGTGCGCGGCGCCACTTCTATCTATGGCACATCTAAGCCCCTGTGGGTGGTCGATGGCGTGGTGCTTGAAGATGCAGTCGATGTCAGCGCCGACGACCTCTCGTCGGGCGACGCTGTCACACTGATTTCTTCGGCCATCGCCGGCCTCAATGCCGACGACATCGAGAGTTTCCAGGTGCTTAAGGACGGCTCGGCCACATCTATATATGGTGCCAAGGCCATGGCCGGTGTGATTGTCGTTACCACCAAGAGCGGTAAGGCGGGTCACACTTCCATCAACTACACGGGCGAGTTCACCTACCGCCTGAAGCCCAGCTACAACGAATACAACATCTGCAACTCGCAGGAGCAGATGGGTATATATAAGGAAATGGAGCAGAAAGGCTGGCTCGAGTTCTCATCGCTGGCCAAGGCTTCCAACACTGGTATCTACGGCCACATGTATGGCCTCATCAACAGCTACGAGAACGGCAGCTTCGGCATGCCCAACACCACCGCAGCCAAAAACGCCTATCTGCGCGAGGCTGAGTTCCGCAACACCAACTGGTTCGACCTCCTGTTTAACAACAACGTGATGCAGAACCACGCAGTGAGCATCTCGGGTGGTACCGACCGTGGCAACTTCTACACTTCTATGTCGCTTATGAACGATCCGGGCTGGTACAAGTCGAGCCGCGTTGAACGCTACACATTCAACGCCAACGCCCAATACCGCCTCACCGACAAAATCAAGGTGAAGATCCTCACCAGCGACAGCTACCGCAAGCAGAAGGCTCCAGGCACTCTGAGCCAAGACATTGATGCCGTGAACGGCGAGGTTAAGCGTTCGTTCGACATCAACCCCTTCAGCTATGCAATGAACACTTCGCGCACACTCGACCCCAACACAGTGTACAAGCGCAACTACAGCAACTTCAATATTTTCGACGAGTTGCAGGAAAACTACATCGACATCAATGTGCAAGACCTCAAGTTCCAGGGCGAACTCAACATCACCCCCATCAAGGGTCTTGACATCAACCTCCTTGGTTCTTACCGCTACAGCAGCAGCGACCAGAACCACTATGTGAAGGACAACAGCAACCAGGCTCTGGCCTACCGCGCCGGCATCGATCCCGAGGACGCCTTGATTCGCTCAAGCAACACCTACCTCTACACCGACCCCGACGACGCCAACTCGCTGCCTATCTCGGTGCTGCCCAAGGGCGGTATCCTCTACTTCACTCAGTATTCGGTGGCTCAGTATGACTTCCGCGGCACAGCACAGTACAACACTGTGCTCGGCGGCAAGCACACCATCAACGTGCTCGGCGGTATGGAAGCCAGCAAGGTGCAGCGCCACCAGGAGGCCTTCCAGGGCTGGGGCATCGTTTACAACAACGGCCGTCTGCCCTTCACCCGCCACGAGCTCTTCAAGCAGATGCAGGAGGAGAACGGCTCTTACTTCAGCGATCAGTTTGGCAACACCCGCAACCTCGCATACTTCGGCACAGGCACCTACAGCTTCATGGGCCGCTATATGCTGGTGGGTACTCTCCGCTACGAGGGCTCAAACAAGATGGGCAAGACCCGTCAGAGCCGTTGGCTGCCCACATGGAACGTGTCGGCCGGCTGGAACATCTACGAGGAGCCTTGGTTCAAGAAGTGGAGCGGCAACAAATATCTCAGCTACGCCAAGCTGCGTGCCAGCTACTCGCTTACAGCCGAGAGCGGCCCGTCGAGCTATGCCAACGCCGAGGCCCTCTACTATCCCAGCCGCCCCTGGCGCCAGGAGAGCGATGCTCAGGAGCTTGGCCTCGCCATTTCGGCCCTGGCCAACAGCGACCTTACCTATGAGAAGAAGCACGAGCTTGACCTCGGTGTTGACCTCGGTTTCTTCGGCAACCGTCTGAACCTTGTGTTCGACTGGTACAAGCGTAACAACTTCGACCTCATCGGCCGTATGTATAACTCTGGTGTCGGCGGCTTCTCTACCAAGTTTGGTAACGTTGCCGAGATGTCGGCCCACGGTGTTGAGTTCACCATCTCGTCGCGCAACATCACCAACGACTCTCACGAGCGCAATGGCGTGACTTGGACCACCGACTTCACATTCTCGTATGCAAAGAACACCATCACCAAGCTGCAATCGCGCTCCACGGTGATGAACCTCGTGCAAAGCTCTGGTTTCGCCAAGGAAGGCTATCCTCAGCGCGCCATCTTCTCAATCCCCTTCGTTGGCCTCAACAGCCACGGTATTCCGCAGTTCCTCAGCCCCACAGGCGAGGTCGTGACCACCGACATCAACTTCCAGGATTGGGAAAACACAGGCTACCTCAAGTATGAGGGCCCGGTTGACGCTCCCTACACCGGCGGCTTTGGCAACAACGTCACTTGGCGCGGTTTCCACCTCAACGTGTTCCTCACCTATGCCTTTGGCAACAAGGTGCGCCTCACCCCGACATTCGCAGCCGCCTACAGCGACCTCACCGCAATGCCCAAGGAGTTCAAAAACCGTTGGGTGATGCCTGGCGACGAGGCTTACACCGACGTCCCTGTAATCGCATCGCGCCGTCAGTACTACGCCGACCGTCAGCTCTCACGCGCCTACAGCGCATATAACTACAGTACTGCCCGCGTGGCCAATGGCGACTTCATCCGCCTCAAAGAGGTGTCGGTTACCTACGACATTCCGGCCGTAATCCTCCACGCGCTCAAGCTCACCAGCGCATCAGTCAAGCTGGCCACCACCAACCTCTGCCTGCTCTACGCCGACAAGAAGCTCAACGGACAGGATCCTGAGTTCTTCAACAGTGGCGGTGTGGCTTCGCCTAACCCGAAGCAGTTCACCTTCACTCTGAGATTTGGACTTTAATCAATACACTGTAAATCTAAACGGTTTAAGAAACAATGAAATTTAATTATATAGCATTAACTGCCGCTTTGGCGCTCACGTCGATGACTTCGTGCAACGACTTCCTCGACAAGGCGCCCGACACCCGCGTCGAGCTTCAAGACGTGGAGCAGCTCCGCGAGCTGATGGTCGACGGTTACGACCAGTACGACTATTCTACGGTGTGCGAACTTTCAAGCGACAATGTGATTGACAACAACTCTCCGTCGGACAAGGGTGTGCGCTACAATCTGGCACCCTACGACGTGATGGACAACGAGCTCTTTGCCTGGGAAGATGTGAAGTCGTCGACCGACGCCAACTCCCCCTCGGCTCAGTGGAACGGCTGCTACGCCGCCATTGCTTCGTGCAATGCCGTGCTTGAGGCTGCCGACCGCATCGAGGCACAAGGCGGCCTGAGCACCGACGACGCCGCCAAGCTGCGCGCAGTGCGCGGCGAGGCTCTTGTGAGCCGCGCCTACCACCACTTCGTGCTCACCAACATCTTCTGCATGCCCTACCGCGGCGATGAGCTCAGCCAGAATGAGTTGGGCATCCCCTACATCACCAAGCCCGAGACCAAACTGAATGTGAAGTATGAGCGCGGCACCGTTAAGCAGGACTACGACAGCATTGAGCGCGACCTCAAGGCTGGTCTGCCCCTCATCAACGACGGCATCTACGAGGTGCCCAAGTATCACTTCAACAAGCAGGCTGCCTACGCCTTTGCAGCGCGCTTCTATCTGTTCAAGCGCGACTATCCCCAGGTGGTGGCTTACGCCGACTCGGCCTTCTCTGGCCAGGATCCCGCAAAGCTTATGAGCAACATCTGGTCGCAGACCAGTTTCTACTACATCAAGGACATCTCGCTCTACAACACCCGCATTGCGCGTCCCAACAACTTCCTGCTCCTCGCCACCTACTCGCAGTGGCCCCGCCGCCTCAGCAGCAACTATCGCTACACCTGCAACCGCGACGCCAAGCGTGCCACCATTCAGGGCCCCGGCCCCAGTTGGAAGAACAATAAGTTCACCAGTTCGAGCACCAAGGAAACATTTGCCATGAACTCATGCTTCCGCAATGTGCTCGGCTCAAGTGGCGGCGCAGAATACGGCGCATACTTCGCAGGCAACGCCGGCGAGCAGTTTGAGTACACCGACAAGGTGTCGGGCATCGGCTACACCCACAACGTGCGCGCCGAGTTCACCGCCGAGGAGACTCTTCTCTGCCGTGCCGAGGCCAAACTCTTCATGGGTGACATCGACGGCTGCGTGGCCGACCTCAAGATTTGGGACGATGCCCGTCAGGACAACACCGACAAGGGCTCGTCGAGCATGGTGCCCCTCACGGCACAGCTCATCACCAACTTCTACGACCGCGAGAATGATCCCGGCTATGGCATCATCAAGGATATACACGTCGATGAGGTTTGCCCCAGCGAGAAATATCACGTGACTGCCGATATCGAGCCTTATCTGCAATGTGTGCTCCACTACCGCCGCATCCAGAATGTGCACAACGGTATGCGCTGGTTCGACATCAAGCGCATGGGCCTGTCGATCACTCACAACATCGGCACCCAGGGCAACTCAACTCTGCAGTCGCTCGACTCGCGCTACGCAATTCAGATTCCTACCGAGGTGCTCTCTACCGGCTTCACGCCCAACCCGCGCTATGAAGCCCCCAAGACGCCCTCGAAGAGCGACCCCAACAAGGTCTGCCTGAGGTTTGATTTGGTTTCACTCTTCAATAAGTAATATTTAATTGCAGATTATCCAGATGAAGAAGACAATAAAAACAAAATACATCGCCCCGCTGCTGTTTGCCGCCTCGGCCCTGCTGCCGCTGGCATCGTGCAGCGACGACGACTTCACACCCACCATTTTCCCGGATCCCGACACCACTGTCGACAGCACCCAGGTGACCTATAAGTTCGACAAGTGGCTTGAGCAGAACTTCCTCACCCCCTACAACGTGGAGGTGCAGTATAAGCTCAAGGACATCAGCACCAACATGAACTACAACCTGGTGCCCGCCACCCTCAGCCAGAGCGAAGACCTGGCAGTGCTGGCCAAGTATCTGTGGTTCGACGTTTACGCCAAGGTGGTTAGCCCCGAGTTCCTTAAGCAGTATTGCCCGCGCATCCTTGCCTTCGTTGGCTCGGCAGCCATCAACCCCCAGAGCCACAACGAAACTGTGGGTCTGGCCGAAGGCGGTGTGAAGATTTCGCTCTTCAAGGTCAACAGCCTTGACGCAAGCGATGTGGCTGCGCTCAACAATCAGTATCTGCAGACCATGCACCACGAGTTCACCCACATCCTGCACCAGGCCAAGAGCTACCCAACTGAGTTCAACACCATCAGCGTGGGCAAGTACGACGGCCAGAATTGGCAGGACCGCAACGCCGGCGTGGTGGCCTCGCTTGGCTTCACCACTCCCTATGCAAGCTCGGCGTTCCGCGAGGATGTGGCCGAGACTGTGGCCAACTACATCACCATGACCGATGCCGAGTGGGCGCGCCTGCTCGAGTTGGCTGGCCGCGGATGGGCTTCCAACAAGGTGGATGGCGCGCAGGAAGCCACCTACTACTGCTACTACTACTATCCCTACAACGACATGGAGGGCAAGATGCAGTATTGCAATGAGCGCGACGTTTTCACCGAGGAGGACTCTACTGGCACAGTGCAGAAGTACTATAAGATGGAGACTGACCCTCAGGGCAACCGCATCAAGGTTTATGATGTGGAAGACAACGACGGCATCGACGGCGTGGCTGCCATCAACCAGAAAGTGTCGATTCTGCGCAACTGGCTGCGCGACACATTTGGCGTTGACCTCGACGCCGTGCGCGCCGAAGTGCAAGAGCGCATGAAGAATGTCGACCTCAAAGCCCTGCGCAAAGAGATTGACGAAGTGAAATAAATCAAACATAAATTGAATGCTTAAGATGAAAATGAAATTCAACATATCATTGGCCTTGCTGCTCGCGCTCAGCGTGTCGCTCACCTCCTGCTTCAAAAACGACGAGGACGACATCTTTGACAAGAGCGCCAGCGAGCGCCTCGAGCAGATAAAGAAGGATTACACCGACATCCTCACCGACAAGGGCGGCAAATGGGAACTCCAGTATTTTGCCAACGAGAGTGAGGAGGGTTACGACTATCTGTTCACATTCAACAAAAACGGCACGGTGCAAATCAGTGGCTACAACCAGTGGATTGGCGTTGCCCAGACTGGCAACCCCTCAGGTGATGTGTATGGCACCGACAATTCGCTGTGGGAAATCAACACCGACAACGGCCCTGTGCTGTCGCTCAACACCTTCAACAAAGTGTTCCACATCTTTGCTGACCCTGCCGACATTCCTACTACCGACGGCAATGAGGGTGGCCGCGGACATGAGGGCGACTACGAGTTCGACCTTATGAAATATTCTGGCGACACCATTTATTTGGAAGGTAAGAAGCATGGCCTTAAGATGATTATGACACGAGTTGCTTCAGATGTCAACGACGAGGCATACCTCAACGAGGTTAAGGAACTCAAAAACAACCTGTTCAGCCCCAAGATCCCACGCATCTACATGACCCTGGCCGATGGCACGCGTTATGTGATTAACGGTGGCTCTGACGGCATCATCAGCTACTTCCCTGAAGGCTCTGACTCAATTGTGACCACTGAGACTGCCAACTGCATCGTGTCGCACGAAGGTCTCGCATTCCTTAGCTCGCTCAAGGTGGCTGGCCACAACATCCAGCGCTTTGTGCGCCAGGACGATGGCTCACTGCTTTGCTCTGACGATGGCACAAGCGTGATTTCGGCCGGACCCCTTGCAGGTGTTGTGACTCACAAGTCGCTTTCTTGGAACTTCGACACTAAGGCTTTTGGCGGACGTTATCAGCAGCTGTTCGATAAGCTTAAGACTGAAATATCTCAGAAGAAGTCTTACTCTTTGGGTGGTATCCGTTTTTACTACGACGACAAGCGCCTGGGCGGTGAAAGTGCCTATGTATTTGAGGTTGCGTTGAAGGTGAAGTCAGGTTCTTACACTGCTACGCCAAAGCCGCTGTTCAAGGTCACTCCCGTAATCGGGGCCGATGGCACACTCAAGTTTACCGATCTCACTGTCACCAGCGTCGACCGTGCAGCCACCTATCTTGAGACTTTCCCTGCCATCAAGGAACTCCTCGATGCCCTGGCTGCCGACACGTTCACTCTGTCATCGGCCTCAGCACTGTCGCCAACAGTGATTAAGGCCGCAAGCGCTGCAAGCGATGCCGACTACGTTACAATCGGACTCTAAGCAATTTTAATATTACACACATTGGGCGGCAGGGCTTGCCGCCAGTGCTGCCCGATGTTTTTTATCTGCAATCAAGTTTTTATAAGAATACAGTTTAACTTTCAAAAAAAAGTATTAATTATGAACAAAAGTTTACTCATCGCAGCTGCTGTTGCCACTGTCGCTTCTGGTGCAAGCGCACAGCGCATCAGCGAGAAGGCAGTGACCAACTATGTCGCTCCCGCTGCACAGAATCTGAGAAATCTCCCCGTAGGTCATGAGGTTGCCGAGATGGCTACTCCCGCCCAGCGCAAGGCTTCAGCCCAGAAGGCTAAGAAGGCTGCCGCCCAGGTTAACGCTTTCTACCGCCGTCCTGCTGGCGCGTTCTACTTCCAGATGAACAAGAGCTTCAATGGCTACATCATGCCGTTCCTCCAGACTCACCCCTTCATGGAGAATACGTTCACCAACATGTCGACTTCAAACGCTGACCTCACCTACAACTGGCAGGTGCAGCTCTACGACCGTCAGGCTAAGGCCCGTCAGTGGTACACAGCTTCGTCGAAAGACATCAAGGTTACATACAACTACGAGGTTGACTCAGTGCCCATGCTCACTGCTAAGGCTGGTGCTGTGTCTGACACTTACACCATCAAGGGCTACAAGATGAACACCACTACAGGTGTTGCCACCAACGAGGCTCAGTCCGAGGTTCTTTCGATGCCTGTCAACACCGAGGCATTCAGCAGCCTTGACGCTCCTCTGCTGGCTATGTCGCACTATGCAGGCAGCAGCGACCGTCGCGGCACAAGCAAGTATGGCTGGACATACTACACTGGTTGCAAGGCTCCCGATGGCAGCAATGACGGCTGCTGGTTTGGCCGCAACGAGTACACCGACAAGTCGGGCAATGTGAACCCCTTCAACCTCGTTGCCGCTGCATTTGAGAAGCCCGAGCACCCCTACGTGCTCAATAAGGTGTATGGCCGCGTGGGCAACGTTACCCTGAAGAGTGGTGCCAACGTAACCCTCACTGCCAAGGTTTACAAGCTCGACGAGATAAAGCAATACGCCGATTCTGCACTCGTGGGCTATGGCACCGAGGAGTGCGCTAAACTTGAGGACAACCTGATTGCAAGCGGCACTTGCACGCTGAATGCTTCTACCCTCAGCGACGAGAGCGCAATGCTTGAGTTCCCTCTGCAGACCGAGATTGAGGGCATTCCTATGGAAATCGCTCCCGAAATCGATTCTCCTATCCTCGTTGTCATCACCGGCTACAACGACGCCGCCGTTAACTCTCTCACCTTCACAATTACTTCTGATAAGGAGGATGAGGGCTTTGGCGAACTCGCATACATTGGCCGTGCCACTGGCTCTGTTCCCACCACTATCTATGGTCTGAACAACTTCTTCACTTCTGGTGCAATGAAGGTTGGTATGTCAATCATGCTCGATGTTGAGACTCCGTTCATCGTTTACAACTACAGCAACGAGACTGGCGAGGTTAACTTCCCCGCAGCTGGTGGCTCGAAGAGCGTGGAAATCTACTCTTACAAGAACTCTGAAGACTGGAACACAACTCTGGCCGATGGCAGCGACATCCCCGACTGGCTGCATATCTCTTACGTTGATGGTACAGGCGACAGCGAAGGCCTCGTTACAGCTACTGTAAAGGCCGACGCTTATCCTGCAGGTCAGCAGGGCGGCCGCCGCGCCGATGTTAAGTTCGGCTTCCCCGGCGCACACCTCACCTACATCGTTCGTCAGAACGACCAGAGCGGCGTTGACGAGGTTACAGTTAGCGGTGTTCAGGCTTATGCAGCCAACGGCAACCTCTACGTTAACGTGAAGGGCGCTGAGAACGCTGGCGAGCTCAACGTCTACAACGTGGCTGGCAAGCTCGTGAAGACTGCAGTCCTGAGCGAGGGCACCAACATCCTCGACGCTCAAGACCTTGCCAAGGGCGTTTACATGCTCCAGTTTGGCAACAACACAGTTAAGGTGGTTAAGTAAACAACAACCGCGCTTAGCAGTGTTATGATCCCTGTTTTGAACTAAAGCAGTTTCTTAACATATTATTATTCCCGGTTCGGGGTGACTGTTGATAGCCACCCCGAACCTTTTTTATTGCCCGAACAATGTGTATCTTTACAGAAAATAGGCTGCACCTTGGCAAAACAATCAAGCAAGCTTGATGCTTTGCGCTCGGTTTGCACTATCTTTGTAAATCAAAAACAACAGCAATGAACGACAAATTCACAGTCGAGCAGAAAGCCGCCATAGTGAGCGCGCTAATTGAGATGGTCAACGCCGACAGCGTGGTGGCCTACGAGGAGCTTGTGCGGCTCAACTTCATCAACTATCAGCTGGGCATCGACGACGACATCTTCGAGCTTGGCCGCAGCCTAAAATACGCCTACGCCGTGAAAATGATAGCCGAGATGACTCCCAGCCAGAAAATCACCGTGGCCAAACTGATGACCGACATCATCGACAGCGACAACCTCGTTGCCACAGCCGAGCTCACCCTCCTAAGCGACTTCTGTGCCCGCACCGGCCTCACCCCTATCCTCACCAAGTCTGCCGAGTAATCCTGCAAATGCACCACCCCCAAAAAAGCATTTTTTTAACGACAATAGAGACAATTGGAGACAACGATTAACCATGGTGCCCCTGTACATGTTTTCCTCGTTGGGCACCCACGGATTTTGATTGTAAATCTCCCACAGATTTGCACAGATTATCACAGATTTTTGCCAAATGTCCAATACGGGGTATGCACTTAAAAAGTATGAATCCCAGCAAGTTGGTGGGTGGTGAATACTCTATACAGCAACGAATTTTGTAGGGACGTGGCATGCCACGTCCGCCGCAATCAACTGCTAATAAGCTAATTGTGTGCGAATAATTTCAGTCTGTGGAGGTGCATTTGGCGTGGTTTTGCATTAGTGCTGGGGGCTACGCTCGTCGGACGCGGCATGCCGCGTCCCTACGGCAAATAGCTGTAACCCAGAGTTATAACGATTGTTTCTTTAAATTTTAAACCCTCAACTTTAAACCTTATCCTGCTTAGTAATAAAATTTTTCAGCGCTCTCAATGCCGGCACACGTTGCAAGGAAAAAGAATTTGTCTCCCATTGTCTCTGTTGTCGTTTTTATGCAGCAAGCAAAAGCCCCGGCATCTGGTGTGGGATGCTGGGGCTCTGTATCGTGTAGTGATGATGTGTTATTGCTTGTCGAAGGGTGGGGGAGTGGTCTGCGCCCCATCGGGTGTGTCGCCGCCGTCAGCCTTCTGCGCCTCATTGTCGCTAGCCGTGTCGTTGTCGCCGTCAGGGGCCGCGTCGCCATCGTCATCGGCTTTTTTCTTGGCGTCGTCGGCCTGCTCGTTGAGCCGCATAATCTCGTCGTTGCGCGACATCCATGGGCGCTTGCCGAATATGCGTTCGGCATCTTCGGTGTATATCACCTCGCGCTTCAGCAGCAAGTCGGCCAGGTCGTGGTGGCCGTTGGCATGCTGCTCCAGAATTTGGCGCGCGCGCTCATACTGACTGTCGATGATGCGCTGCACCTCGGCGTCGATCGTCTTGGCATTGTCGTCGCTGTAGGGCTTGGTGAAGCCGTAGGACTGGCCCGTGGAGTCGTAATACGACAGGTTGGGCAGCTTGTCGCTCATGCCGTAGTATGTGACCATGGCGTAGGCTATCTTGGTGGCGCGCTCAAGGTCGTTGAGAGCGCCTGTGTCGGTGATGCCGAGGAACATCTCTTCGGCCACGCGGCCGGCCAGCAGCGAGCATATCTGGTCGAGCAGAGCCTGCTTGGGCACAATCTGCCGCTCCTCGGGCAGATACCATGCGGCGCCCAGGGCCTTGCCGCGGGGCACAATGGTCACCTTGATTATGGGATCGGCATACTGCAGATGCCAGCTCACTGTGGCGTGGCCGGCCTCGTGGATGGCTATCGACTTGCGCTCCTCTTCGGTCATCACCTTCGAGCGCTTCTCAAGACCGCCCACTATGCGGTCCACCGCATCCATGAAGTCTTGCCGCTGCACGGCCTTCTTCTTGCGCCGGGCGGCAATCAGCGCGGCCTCGTTGCACACATTGGCAATGTCGGCGCCCGAGAAACCGGGCGTCTGGCGCGCCAGCAGGTCGATGTCGACACTGCCGTCCATCTTCACCTTGCGCAGATGCACGTTGAATATCTCTTTGCGGTCGTTAAGTTCGGGCAGATCCACATAAATCTGGCGGTCGAAGCGGCCGGCGCGCAGCAGAGCCTTGTCGAGAATGTCGGCGCGGTTGGTGGCTGCCAGCACTATTACGCCCGAGTTGGAGCCGAAGCCGTCCATCTCGGTCAGCAGCTGGTTGAGCGTGTTCTCGCGCTCATCGTTCGAGCCCATGTTGGCGTTGCGGCCGCGGGCGCGTCCCACGGCGTCGATTTCGTCGATAAACACGATGCACGGTGCCTTCTCCTTTGCCTGGTTAAAGAGGTCGCGCACGCGCGAAGCGCCCACGCCCACAAACATCTCGACGAAGTCCGATCCGCTCATCGAGAAGAAAGGCACATTGGCCTCGCCGGCCACAGCCTTGGCCAGCAGCGTCTTGCCAGTGCCCGGAGGGCCCACAAGCAGCGCACCCTTGGGTATTTTGCCGCCCAAATTGGTGTAGTGCTGCGGGTTTTTGAGGAAGTCTACTATCTCGGCCACCTCTTGCTTGGCTTCGGCCAGGCCGGCCACGTCGGCAAAGGTCACCTTGTCGCTGTTGTCGCGGTCAAACAGGCGCGCCTTCGACTTGCCCACGCTGAACACGCCGCCACCGCTGCCGTTGCCCATGCGCCCCATAAAGAAGAACCAGAATACTATGAGCAGTATTATGGGGCCAAACGACCACAGCAGCGTTGAGTAGTCGCTGGCTTTGCGGTATTCCACCTGGCCGCGAAACACGCCGCTTGACTGCCACTGCTCCACAGCCTTGTCGAAGGCGTCGTTGGTGGGCACCTGAGTGCTGATGGCGCTTATGCGCTGCGCAGGGCTCTTGCCGCTGTTCAGCTTTTTGGCATAGGCGTCGGTCAGCTCGGCATCGGCCTCACCAGTGTTTTTGTACACCACTATGTTCTTCAGTCCGCCGGCTTCGGCCACTTTCTGGAACTCGGTCCATGACTTCTCTTGGCCGCTTGCTCCGTTGCCGCCCCACAGGCCCCACATGCCAAAGAGCGCAATGGCAATGAGCAGGTACATCCACAAGATGTTGAACCGCGGGCGGCGTGAGCCTTTATTGTCATTTTTTAGTGAACTCATTCTCTTTTATCTATGTGTGTTGTTGTATAAATCTGTTTTTGGGTGAATATTGTGTGTGCCGCGGTGTCAGTCCTCATCGGGCAGCCGCTCGATGGTGGCGTCGTTCCACAGCTCCTCCAGCTTGTAGCGCTCGCGGCACTCGGGCAGGAATATATGTGCATAAACCGTGCCATAGTCAATCACTATCCACTCCGAGTTGCCATATCCGTCGTAGTTATACGGCCTTTCGCCCAACTGCTTCTCCACCGTTTCGCGTATGCTGTCGGCAATGGCGTCGACGTGCATTGTGCTGGTGCCGGTGCATATCACAAACCCCTGTGTGGTGGCATATTCCATGCCGCTCATGTCCACGCAGGCAATGTCCTTGCCTTTGCGCTCCCTGATTCCTTCTACTATGTTTTTTACTAATTCGTTGTTTTCTGTCATTTAATTAAATATGTGTACGTGCATTAATATCAGTGCTGCAAAGTTACGCTTTTCAGTGCAAACAATCCAAATCGAGCCACACTTTTGCCAAAATTGACGCTTTTGTTAAGTCATGCCAAAAATGAGTGAAAGCTGCCGAGACTCGTCTCAGCAGCTTTGCACTATGCCTGGCCGGGCGTGTTGTTTCATAGCGGGATTTATTATGCCTTCGTTGTCGGCGGCAGCCTGTCAGCCGATTTTCTGGGAGCAAAATTAAGCCCGGCCTTTGAACTTGTCAAGGGCCGGGCTGCGTTATTGTATGAAACCCGCTGGCTGCTGTACGAATCTGTGTCAGCGCCACACCAGGTAGTTGGTGTTGGGCATGATGGGGCGCACGCGTTTGCCAAACTCCACCATGCGTCCGCCGCTGCGGTAGTGGCCAAACGAAGTGGAGCCCACCAGGCCTATGGCGTTGCTCACACCCATGCCGGCCAGCGCGGCCGAAAAGTCGTGCAGGGTGCAGCGCTCCTCGGTCATAATCACCACCACACTTCCGTTTAGCTCGGCCAGCGCCTTGCGCTGCGACTTGCCTTTGGGCTTGTTTTCCACCATCTCGCCATCGGCCACTAGCGGATATTGCCTGAAGAAGCTGCCGCCTTCCTCGGCCGCCTGCTCAAACAGCGGTGTGGCCGTGGCCAGCCCAATGGTGATTGCATCGTTTATTATGGCGCAGAATCCGGCTTTAGGCGTGCCGCGGCTCACCAGCTCGCCGTCCACAATGCAAGCTCCGGCTATTTTGCCGTTGTCGCCGCGCACATCGGCCGCCTGCACCACCAGCACAGCCGTGCTGTCGTCGAGTGCGCGGTCGCCTATCTCCAGCCGCGGGGAGGCGTTCTCGGGGCGCAGCACTGTAAGCGTCAATCCATTGGATTCTGCCGCAGTGACGGCCACATTTGGCTTCGCTTCCCGTGTGGTGGCCTTGGCTGGCATCGTGGCTGTCGACGCCGCCTGGCCGCTTTCTGCCGCTTGGCCGCTTTGGCCGCCGTGCATCATTGTCACGGCCCACGCCGCTGCGGCAAGCACGGTGATTACCGCAATTGCAGCAATCACCGCCCACGGCATTTTGCGGCGCGGCGTGGGCAGCTGCGGCTCGCGCCTGATTCCTCTGATTACGCGAATTTCATCGTCGCCTATGTCTTTGCTATGCTTTGGCTGAGTCGTCATTGTTGTAAATCGTTGTTAAGTAATCTTTCAACTGTCTGAGCGCTTCTTTCGACGCCGTCAGCTCGTGGCGGAACGTCCTGGCGTCCGACATCACAATTTTTTGCTTGGCCACGTTGATGGCCAGGACATACTGGCAGTTTAATATTAGTTTGCGCCCAATGCGCACAAACTCTGCCGCATCGTCATATCCTATGGTCTTGTTTAGTTCATATTCCACCTGCCCCAGCTGCTGCGTTATGAGTATGTCGCTGCCGTCGGCCAGGGTAATGGTCGAGTAATTGCCGCTTGACGCTATATACACCATCGCGCTGTGCGGCACCATCTGCATTTCGTTGCTGTTTGAAAACACAAACCGCTTGTCCATCGTGTTGCTGATTTGTTGCGCACTGCAAATTTAGTGCTTTTGCGGCAGTTGTCTAAGATCCGCGCCGCTTTTTTGAAAAGCCGGCCCATAATTTTGCCTCGAAAAAAAACATGGCCGCGCGGTGCCTCAATTGAAATCATTTTACTACCTTTGCAAAACGTGGCCCAATGCCACGCGGTGATAAAATAGGATTAATAATTTTCAAATAGCATCAAATGGAAGTAACAGGAAAAATCATCAAGAAACTGCCCATGCAGAGTGGCACTTCGAAGAGTGGCAACCCATGGAGCAAGCAGGAGTATGTGCTCGAGACTCAGGAGGCATATCCCAAAAAGATATTTTTCAGCTTTTTTGGCGACCGCGCCAATCAGTATCCCCTGGAAGAGGGTCAGAACGTTAACCTTAGTTTCGACATCGACAGCCATGAGTACAATGGCCGCTGGTTTACCAACATCAACGGCTGGAAGGCCGAGGTGCTGCCCGAAGGTGCCGCAGCTCCTCAGGCAACTGCGCCCCAGGCTGCCCCTGCAGCCCCTGCAGCGCCCGCAGCCACGCCTTTCGACCCTGTGGCTCCCGCTCCGGCCAGTCCCAGCGACGATCTGCCATTCTAAGCGGCAGTCAGTGGGTTAGATAAGCCAACACAAAGCCCGCCATGCTTGCATCGGTGATGCAGCGCGGCGGGCTTTGACGTTGCTTTTTGCGTCCGGTAGCGGCGGTGGGACGGGGCGCAGCTATGCCTTGATTTGGCCAAGAGCCGCTTGCAGCGCCAGCAGCTCATTCCTGACGTGGCGCAGCTTCTCGATGGCCTCAAAGCGCTTGCTCACACCGTCGCGGTTGCGCCTTATCTCGGCTTGGGCGGCGTTCAGTTTAAGCCCCTTGTCCTTTACCAGAAAGTAGATCATTCTTATGGTCTCAATGTCTTTGGGCGTATACAGCCTCACGTTTTTGGCATTGCGCTTGGGCTTGATTATGGTGAATTCCTTCTCCCAAAAGCGTAGTGTCGACGCGGGGATGTCGAGCACCTCGGCCACATCGCCTATGCGGTAATACATCTTGTCAAGATTGTCCATCTGTTTCATCATTATTGGCGCCTGCCGCCGCACAGAGAGGGGTGCGTTGTGCTTTTTTAATGCGCCCACGTTGCATAAATAACTCAAAAAAAGTACCTTTGTAAGATATTTTGCGTAAAGATAGCCATTTGTGTCGACTTGCGCAACACATTGTTTTGGAAAAATTAAATTCTTACTTATAAATATGCTGACAGCTAAAGAAATACGCGATTCATTCAAGCGTTTCTACGAGAGCAAGGGCCATCACATTGTGCCTTCTGCTCCTATGGTTATCAAAGACGACCCCACATTGATGTTCACCAATGCGGGTATGAACCAGTTCAAAGACATTATTCTGGGAAATAAGACTCCTAAATGGCGCCGTTGCGCCGACTCGCAGAAGTGCCTCCGCGTGAGCGGAAAGCACAACGACCTCGAAGAGGTGGGACACGACACCTACCACCACACCATGTTCGAGATGCTTGGCAACTGGTCGTTTGGCGACTACTTCAAGCATGAGGCCATCGACTTTGCGTGGGAATTCCTCACCGATGTGATGAAGATCGACCCAAAAAATCTGTATGCCACCGTGTTTGAAGGCTATGCCCCCGAGGGCCTTAGCCGCGACGACGAGGCCGCCGGCTACTGGGAGGCACACCTGCCCAAGGACCACATTCTTAACGGCAACCGCCACGACAACTTCTGGGAAATGGGCGACACGGGCCCGTGCGGACCATGCTCGGAAATCCACATCGACCTGCGCCCCGACGAGGAAAAGGCCAAGGTGCCCGGCAGCGAGCTGGTGAACAAGGACAACCCGCTGGTGATTGAAATCTGGAACCTCGTGTTCATGCAATACAACCGCAAGGCCGACGGCTCGCTCGAGCCGCTGCCGGCGCGCGTCATCGACACTGGCCTTGGTTTCGAGCGCCTGTGCATGGTCATGCAGGGCAAGCGCTCCAACTACGACACCGACGTGTTTCAGCCGCTCATCAAGAAGATTGGCGAAATCTCGGGCAAGCAATATGGCGTCGACAAGGATGTGGATGTGGCCATGCGTGTCATTGCCGACCACGTGCGCACCATCGCCTTCTCGGTGGCCGACGGCCAGCTGCCCAGCAACGCCAAGGCAGGCTATGTGATTCGCCGCATTCTGCGCCGTGCCGTGCGCTATGGCTACACGTTCCTCGGCCTAAAAGAGGCGTTCATGTATAAGCTCATCGACACTCTCATCGAGTCGATGGGCGACGCCTATCCCGAAATCAAGGCTCAGGCCGACCTCATAAAGCATGTCACCAAGCAGGAGGAGGAAGCGTTCTTGCGCACCCTGGCCACTGGCATCAAGCTCATTGACAACATAGTGGCCCAGGCCAAGGCTCAGGGAAACACCGAGATAGATGGCAAAGAGGCTTTTGTGCTCTACGACACCTACGGTTTTCCGCTCGATCTCACCGAACTCATCCTCAAGGAGAATGGCATGACGGTCAACATCAAGCAGTTCGACGCCGAGATGGCTAAGCAGAAAGAGCGCGCTCGCAACGCCGCCGCTGTCGAGACAGGCGACTGGGTGACGCTGCACGAGGGCACCACCGAGTTCGTTGGCTACGACCTCACCGAGTGCGACACTGAGATTCTGCGCTACCGCAAAATTAAGCAGAAGTCGGGCACATACTATCAGATAGTGCTGTCGAGTACTCCGTTCTACGCCGAAATGGGCGGCCAGGTGGGCGACCGCGGTGTGCTCGTTTGCGGCGACGAGAAAATCGACATCATCGACACTAAGCGCGAAAACAATCTGCCAGTGCACATCGCCAAGCAGATGCCGTCCGACCCCACCGAGCCGTGCCATGCCGTGATCGACGCCAAGGCGCGCATGGCCATTTCGTGCAACCACACTGCCACCCACTTGCTGCACGCCGCTCTGCGCCAGGTGCTCGGCACCCACGTTGAGCAAAAAGGCTCTTATGTCGATGCCAAGATGCTGCGCTTCGACTTCTCCCACTTCCAGAAGGTCACTCCCGAGCAGCTCCGCGAGGTTGAGCACGTGGCCAACGCCATGGTGCGCCGCGCCATCCCGCTCGAAGAGCACCGCAACATGCCCATTGCCGAGGCAAAGGCAATGGGAGCTATGGCGCTCTTTGGTGAGAAGTATGGCGACTCGGTGCGTGTGGTCAAGTATGGCGACTCCGTTGAACTTTGCGGCGGCACCCATGTGCCCAACACTGGCAACATTGGAATGATCAAGATTGTGTCCGAGAGCTCAATTGCCGCTGGCATCCGACGCATCGAGGCCATCACAGGCGAGGAAATGGAGAATGCGCTCAACAAGCTCGAAGACGTGCTCGATGCCATCAAGCACCTGTTCAACAACGCCCCCGATGCCATGGTGGCCGTTAAACGCTCAATCGACGAAAACGCTGCCCTGCGCAAGCAGGTCGAGAACTTCGTCAAGGCCCGCATCCACGATGTGAAGGAGGAAGTCCTGAAAAATGCCGAGGTGGTTGGCAACGTGCGCGTGGCCAAACTTTACGGCCCCATGCTGGCCGACGTGGTCAAGGGCGTGGCGTTTGCCATCAAGGCCGATGCTGCCGACAACACCGTGTTCCTTGCAGCCACTCAGGACAACGGCAAGCCAATGCTCACAGTCTTGATCAGCGAGGATCTTGTGAAAGACGGACTCAATGCTGGCAAAATCGTGCGCGAGGCAGCCAAACTCATCCAAGGCGGTGGCGGCGGTCAGCCTCATTTCGCCCAGGCTGGCGGTCGCAACGTCGACGGCCTCAGTGCAGCGCTCGACAAAATGCGCTCGCTGCTCGATCTGCACTAACCCCGATAACATATAATAATGTATTATAAATGGAGCGGACCCCAATCGGGCCCGCTCCTTTTTTGTTCCATCCCCGCCCACCAAGCCCAATATGCCCATTAGGCCAAAAAATCCCGAAAACATGCTCTATAGCATAAAAAATCGCCTCACGTGAAAAAATCTCGTTTCTGCCGATTCGTAACCTAAACGGACGCTCAGACAGGAAACAGTAGCCAAAACGGGCTTCAAGGCCTTTAGACGCGCCCGCTGCGGCCCTGAAATGTTCCGTTCCGAA
>CAKUJD010000002.1 GCA_934661195.1 uncultured Muribaculaceae bacterium | reverse complement strand
AATTACACATTTTTGCTGTAACTATGGCAAAACTTATGCCGTTTTTTTTGAGACTCATTATGAGGCTAAAAGCTGGGATATCGTGAAAAAAACTACAGAATGCCACTTTCACAGTCCGGATTTGTTTTGTTTTTTGGCTTAGATGCGCTAACTTTGCACTCATTATTAGCAAGGGTGAAACGATTGTTTAGGCATACCGACTCGTGCAATGGCGCAGATTTGTGCAGTTGCAGCAGTGCTGTAAAAAGCGCGGTAGCCCATTTCGCCCCTAACCGAACAGCAAAGATATCACCTCAACGGGTGATATTCTTGTTTTTATACCCCTGTAGCCGCATGGCGGGCAGCGCAGCCCACAGCCTGTGTGGCGCAAAAAATCAAAGATTGTTTTTTACTGGTTTATAATATTAACATATTAAATTATGTCACACCTGAGATTTAAAGAAGTTGAACAGGCCTTTAACCGCGAACCGGTTAATGTAAAGATCCCTGAAGGCGCACCTTCGGACTACTACGGCATGTATGTTTTCAACCGCAAGACGATGTATCAGTATCTGCCCAAGCAGACCTACGAGGCATTGATCTATGCAATCGACAACAAGGAGCCGCTCAACCGCGAGGTGGCCGACAGCGTGGCCGCAGGCATGAAGAAATGGGCTATGGACAATGGCGTGTCGCACTACACCCACTGGTTCCACCCACTCACCGACGGCACCGCCGAGAAGCACGACTCTTTCATCGAACACGATGGCAAGGGCGGAGTGATTGAGGAATTTAGCGGAAAACTTCTTGTCCAGCAAGAGCCCGATGCTTCAAGTTTCCCCAATGGCGGAATCCGCAACACATTCGAGGCCCGTGGCTACTCGGCCTGGGACATCTCGTCGCCGGCATTCATTCACGACAACACTCTGTGCATCCCCACCATATTTATTGCCTACTCTGGCGAGTCGCTCGACTACAAGACTCCGCTGCTGCGCGCGCTCAACAGCGTTGACAAGGCAGGCACGGCAGTGGCTCAGTATTTTGACCCCAAGGTGAAGCATGTGATTTCATATTTGGGCTGGGAGCAGGAATATTTCCTCGTTGACGAGGCTCTGTTTGCCGCACGTCCCGACTTGGTTATGACCGGCCGCACCCTTATGGGCCACGAGAGCGCAAAGAATCAGCAGCTTGAAGATCACTACTTCGGCGCAATTCCAATGCGAGTGGAGGAGTTTATGCTCGACCTGGAGATTGAATGCCACAAACTGGGCATTCCTGCCAAGACCCGCCACAATGAGGTGGCTCCCAACCAGTTTGAGCTTGCTCCAATTTATGAGGAAACGAATCTGGCCAACGACCACAATCTGTTGGTGATGAAGGTGATGGCCGAGGTGGCACGCCGTCACCACTTCCGTGTGCTGTTGCATGAGAAGCCGTTTGCCGGCATCAATGGCTCTGGCAAGCACAACAACTGGAGCCTGGGTACCGACACTGGCACGCAGCTGTTCAAGCCCGGCAAGACTGAAAAAGAGAACCTGCAGTTCATCACATTTGTTTCCAATGTGATGGCCGCTGTGTATAAATACAACGGACTGCTTAAGGCATCGATTGTAAGCGCCACCAATGCTCACCGCCTCGGTGCCAACGAGGCGCCGCCAGCCATCATCTCGATGTTCCTTGGCTCGCAGGTGAGCACCATTCTGGAGCAGCTCATCAGCAAGGATCAGGACGACGACCTGTCGTTTGGAGGCAAGTCGGCCCTCAACCTAAAGGTGTCGCAGATTCCTGACCTGCTGCTCGACAACACCGACCGCAATCGCACATCGCCATTTGCCTTCACAGGCAACCGCTTTGAGTTCCGCGCCGTTGGCTCGAGCGCCAACAGTGCTTCGGCCATGATAGTGCTCAACGCAGCTGTGGCCGAGCAGCTTAAAGAGTTTAAGACTCGCGTCGACGCCCGCGTGGCAGCCGGTGAGGAGCTTGACCACGCCATTCTTGAGGAGGACAAGCGGCTCATTGAATACTCCAAGCCAATTCACTTCGATGGCAACGGATATAGCGACGAGTGGAAAGTGGAGGCTAAGCGCCGTGGCCTTGACTGCGAGACTTCTGTGCCCAAGATTCTTGACTCGTTTCTCGACAAAGCATCGGTTGAGCTGTTTGCCAACACAGGCGTGTTCAACAAGGTTGAACTTGAGGCACGCAACGAGGTTAGCTGGGAGACCTACACCAAGAAGATTCAGATTGAAGCACGTGTGTTCGGCGACCTTGCCCTGAACCACATAATTCCAGTGGCCACACGCTACCAGTCGATTCTTCTCGACAACGTGTATAAAATCAAGAGCCTTTTCCCAAAGGAGCAAGGCGAGAAAATTGCAGCTCAGGACATGGCCATGATTGAGAAAATGTCGGAGCATATGCAGTTCATCAAGGACAATGTGGCCGCTATGGTCAATGCCCGCAAGGTGGCCAACAAGATCGACAGCCTGCGCGACAAGGCCAATGCCTACCACGACACCGTGGTGCCCTATCTCGACACCATCCGCTACCATATCGACAAGCTTGAGCTTATGGTAGACGATGAAATGTGGCCTCTGCCCAAGTACAGAGAACTGCTGTTTATTCACTAACCGGAGGGCACTGTGGAAGTTTTAAAGCATGAGTGTGGCATAGCAATGATAAGATTGCGCAAGCCACTAAGCTACTATAAGGAAAAGTACGGCACCTACCTGTATGGCCTGAATAAGCTGTATCTGCTCATGGAGAAGCAGCACAACCGCGGGCAGGAGGGCGCCGGGCTGGGCTGCGTGTCGATACACACACAGCCGGGCAATGAGTACATATTTCGCGAGCGTGGCCTGGGCTCGGGTGCCATAAGCGAGATCTTTGGCAAGGTGCGCAGCCAAATCAGCGAGGCTGTGATGGGCGGCACACGCGAGAGCGAGCTGCCGTTTGTGGGCGAGGCCTATATGGGCCACCTGCGCTACAGCACCACGGGCAAGTCGGGCATAAGCTATGTGCATCCGTTTTTGCGCCGCAACAACTGGAAGTCGCGCAACCTGCTGCTGTGCGGCAACTTCAACATGACCAACGTTGACGAGATTTTCAACGACATTGTGAGCCAGGGCCAGCATCCGCGCGTGTATTCCGACACAGTGATACTACTGGAGCAGCTTGGGCAGTCGCTCGACAAGGCCAACCAGCGCCTGTATGACAAATACCACAGCCAGGGCCTTGACGGCAAGGAACTGACCGCAACCATTGAGGACAACCTCGACATGAAGGAGGTGCTGCAGCGTCCATCAGGCACGTGGGACGGCGGATATGCAATGTGTGGCATCACTGGCAGCGGCGATATGTTTGTGATGCGCGACCCTCATGGCATACGCCCCGCATTCTACTACTGCGACGATGAAATATTTGTGGCGGCATCGGAGCGCCCGGTGATTCAAACCACCATGAGGGTTGAAGTCGACCAGGTGAAGGAGCTGACTCCTGGCTCAGCTGTGATTGTGAACAAGCGGGGCGATGTGGAGGTGAGCAAAATCCTCGATGAGCTCGACAACCGCCGCTGCTCGTTTGAGCGCATCTACTTCTCGCGCGGCAGCGATGCCGACATATATGAGGAGCGCAAGCGCCTTGGCCGCAACTTGGCCGGCAAGATTTTGAAGGCAGTGGACTATGACGTGGACCACACCATATTTTCGTTTATCCCCAACACCGCCGAAATTGCTTATATCGGCATGGTGGAGGGCATCAACGACTACCAGCGCGCCCAGCAGGTGAGCAAAATTCTTGAACTCGACCGTAATGCCGGCGACTTTGAGCAAAATCTGAAGGACATCATGGCCCACAGGCTGCGCATCGAGAAAATCGCCATCAAGGACATCAAGCTGCGCACGTTCATCACCGAGGGCAAGTCGAGAAACGATCTTGCCGCGCACGTGTATGATGTGACCTACGGCCAGGTGAAGGCCGGAGTCGACAATTTGGTGGTGATTGACGACAGCATCGTGCGTGGCACCACGCTAAAACAGTCAATTATCAGAATTCTTGACCGCCTGCACCCGAAGAAAATCGTGATTGTGTCGTCGTCGCCGCAAGTGCGCTACCCCGACTACTATGGCATCGACATGTCGCGCATGGCCGAGTTTTGCGCATTCAGGGCTGCTATTGCCTTGCTTAAGGAGCGCGGCATGGACAGCGTGATCGACAACGTGTATGCCAAGTGCAAGGCACAGCAGGATTTTAAGAAGGAAGACGTGGTGAACTATGTAACCGAGATTTACGCCCCGTTTACCGATGAGGAAATCTCGGCCAAGATAGCCGAGATGATAAAGGACGTGGACATTAATGCAAGCGTTGAATTGATATACCAGTCAACCGAAGGCCTGCACAAGTCCATTCCCAATTGCCCTGGCGACTGGTATTTCACAGGCGACTACCCCACTCCCGGCGGCAACAAGATGGTGAACAAGGCGTTCATCAACTGGTATGAGGGCAATCCCGACAAGCGTTGACGCGCGCACGCATAGCATAAGCAAAAAATGCGGGCAGAAGCATTAAAACAGCTTCTGCCCGCATTTGCTTTATATGCGCGCTCTTAGCGTGGCGGTTATAAGTCTTCCAGCAAACTGTCGATCACTGGGCGCAGCTGTGCGCTGGCAATGGGCCGCTCGGCCTCGATCAGTGCCTTGAGCTGGGCGTCGGCCTGCACTTTGCCAAGCACCACAAGATTGAGCAGCAGGCGGAAAGCTACATAGCGCACCATTGGCTCGCTGGAAGCCTCCAAGGCATGAAACAGTTGCAAGGCATACGGCAAGTGGCGAAGCAGCCTGTGGCAAAGCACATCGGCCTCTTCAATGCTCATCACCGACCGGCTCCACTGCTCGGCATCGGCCATGGTGAAGCCGTCGGCAGGGCAAATCATAGTAGCCGCAAGGCGGCATTCCCGGTGTTTGGTGTCGGCCCAGAGGGCGTTGGATAGAGCGCGGTCTTTGCCATATGCCGAGGCTATGCCTACTATGTCGGTGAGTTGGCAACCCATTATCAGTTGGTGCGGGTCGCCGCCCTTGCGCAGAGCGTCGGCCACTATGCCGTTGCGGTAGGCGTAAAATTCTTTCCTTATCGATTTTAATTGTTCTTCAAGTTCCATATTTCTGTAGGGTATAAATAAAATGAGAGCACTGAAAAAGTGGTGATTTTGGCGAGTAGATGGGGCTGAATGCACCAAACAATAAGGTTTAAAGTTTAAAGAAATAACCTCTAAAAATCTGACATACAGCTGTTTGCTGTAGGGACGCGGCATGCCGCGTCCGACAGGCGTAGCTCCCCCAGCACGAATGCAAAATTACATAAAATGCGTCTCCTTTGACTATAACTATTTATATATAATCAATTTATTTGCAGTGGTTTACAGTGGACGTGGCATGCCACGTCCCTACAGCATTCGTCGCTGTGGGGTGCACCCTACAACTTGCTGGATTGCCACTTTTCAGTGCTCTTAATAAAATCGGACCCTACGTGTTGTGCGCTGCGCAAGGTCCGACTTTTATGTGTTCTGTGTTAGTTGTTATTTAGTGAGCGGAGAGTAGTCGCGCGAGTAGCGCAGCATCTGGTCGATATATCCCTCGCCATAAGCAACCTTCACATCGGTGATGTTGCCGTTCTTGTCCTTAACGGCAGTGTAGACGGGGTTCACAAAGCCCTTGTAGGGGGCAATGTTGAGCTTGGCATAGCGCTGAAGCACCTCGGCGTGGATTGTGGGGTCCACCTTCACGCCATAGTTCTCCACCAGTTCGCGGCCGGCCTCATAGTCGCCAGTCGACTTAATGCGCTGCACTTCGGCCAGAAGTTGGCCAAACAGGTTGCGCAGCTTTTCGTAGTCGTTGATTTTGATATACGTCTTGCCGTCGCGCTTCACATATTCAATCACGTTGTCGGCCTTGCCCTTTTGGTAGCACCATTCCGAAATGAACTTGCGGTTACGCATGTGCGACTCCTCTATGTCTTTGCCCGGCACAATGCGTGTGAGCTGCGTCATGAGTCCGTTCATAATGTATTTGTAGTACTCTGCCTTGTAGGTTTCAGGACTCTTGAATATGCCCAGCTCCACCAGCTTCGGGTCGGCCAGGTAGTAGAGGGCAAACAGGTCGGCACGGCCTTCCTCAAGGGTCGATCCGTAGGCCTTGAGCGCATCGGGGTCAACGCCTGGCAGCAGCTGGCCAGAGGCGTGGCCCAGGCACTCGTGCAGGTCGGTGTGCAGCTTGTCGGCAATGGTGAGGTACTTCTTCATGAGCTGCACCTCGGTGTCGCTGTAGGCAAACTCTTCGTTAAAACCAGTGCCGTTGGCCACCTCGTCGTAGGCATCGGTGATGTTTTCAAGCGTAACCGACTTCGAGCCGTGTGCGGCGCGAATCCAGTTGCTGTTAGGCAGGTTGATGCCAATGGGCGTTGCAGGATAGCTGTCACCGGCAAGTATGGCGGCCGTAATCACCTTGGCGCTCACGCCCTTCACGTTGGCCTTCTTAAATCGCTGGTCAACTGGCGAGTGGTCTTCAAACCACTGTGCGTTTTCGCTGATGAGCTGTGTGCGGTGCGAAGCGTCCTTGTTTTTGAAGTTAACCATGCCTTCCCACGAGCCTGTCATGCCCAGAGGGTCACCATAGCTCTCGATGAAGCCATTGATGAAGTCAACGGTTGATTTCGTCTCTTCTGCCCACATTATCGAGTAGTCGTCAAACGTTTTTAGCGAACCGGTAGTGTAGAATTCAATCAGCTTGTCGATGTATGCCTTTTGGGCTTCGTTTTCGGCCACGTTGCTGGCTTTCTTCAGCCAATACACAATTTTGGTGATGGCCTTGGAGTAGAGTCCGCCCACTTTGTAGGGCTCTTCCACCACCTTGCCGTTTTTCTTCACCACCTTTGTGTTAAGGCCATAGCTTATTGGCGTTTTGTCGTTGAGGTCCTTCACCTTGTTGTAGTAGTCCTCCACTTCCTTTTGAGTCACACCCTCGTAGAGGTTGTTGGCCGAAGTCAGAATCAAGTCTTGGCCGTCGGCTTGGTTGACGCGCTTGGCCATGAATGTCGGGTCGAAAATCACTTTGTCGATCATAGTCAAGAAGCTGTTCACAGTTTGGCCCTTGGCAAGAGGAAGCTTGCCTGCTGGCAGGGCGCGCACTTGAGCATCGAAGAACGACTGCGAGAATTGTGGCTTGAACTTGTCCATCGAGTAATGGTGGTGAATACCGTTGGCAAACCACACTTGCTTCAGGTATAGCAGCAGGCCCTTGTAGTCGGCTGTCTCTTTGTCGCCCTTGTAGTTTGTATAGATTTGCTCGAGCGTTTGGCGTATGGCCAGATTGTATTTGCAGTTTTGGTCAAACAATATGTCGCGGCCTTGCAGGGCTGCTTCTTGCAGATAGTAAACGAGTGTCTTCTGTTTAAGTGTCAGGTCGTTGAATCCCGGCACTTGATAGCGCAGCACCTCAATGTCGGCAAAGCGGTCGGCATTGTAGTTGAAATTACTGTCTTGGGCATTGCCTGCGCCTGTGGCAATGGCAAACAATGCAGTGGCTACTAACATTTTCTTCATATAATAATGTGTTTTTATGTTGTTTCTAATAATGTAGCATCGTCATTCCACATACAGCACCAATCCCTTGAGGTACTCGCCCTCTGGATGGTAGATGTTGATAGGGTGATCGGCAGGCTGTGTGAGCTGGTGCAGGATGCGCACCTTGCGGCGCGACATGGCCGCTGCCGAAAACACGGCAAGGCGGAATTGCTCCTTGTTGACGGCCTGTGAGCATGAGAATGTGAACAATATGCCGCCTGGCTTGATCTTTTCAAATGCCTTGGCATTGAGCTTGCGGTAGCCAATGAGGGCGTTTTTCAGCGCGCTCTTGTGCTTTGCGAATGCCGGGGGGTCGAGAATTATCAGGTCGTAGTCGGTGGTCATCTCGTCGAGATACTTAAACGCGTCTTGGGCAAACGACTGGTGACGGCTGTCGCCCGGAAAGTTGAGCTCCACGTTGTCGTCGGTCAACTTTATTGCCTTGGCCGAGCTGTCGACCGAGTGAACCAGTTCCGCCCCGCCCCGCATGGCATAGAACGAGAAGCCTCCAGTGTAGCAAAACATGTTGAGCACCTTGCGCCCCTTGGCATACTTCTCGAGCAGGCTGCGGTTTTCGCGCTGGTCTACAAAAAATCCAGTCTTTTGCCCCTTTAGCCAGTCAACGTGAAACTTAAGTCCGTTTTCCACGGCCACATCAGTGTCAAACTTGCCTATTATATAGTCGTTTTGCGGGTCGAGCTGAGCCTTGAACGGCAGCGTGGTTTCGCTTTTGTAATATACATTCTTAACGATGCCGCCTGGCAGCTTGGTGAGTGCGTTGGCAATGATGTTGCGCGCAAAGTGCATGCCAGGCGAGTGCGCCTGCATCACAGCCGTTGTGCCGTACACATCCACCACAAGGCCTGGCAGGAAGTCGCCCTCTCCGTGCACCAAGCGAAACGAATTGTTGTCTGCTCGCATCAGGTTCAGCGCCTGGCGCAGTTTGTAGGCTTGTGTTAGGCGGTCGACGAAAAAAGCCTCGTTGATCTCGCTGTCGTCAAAGCAGAGCATGCGCACTGCAATGCTGCCCACCTGATAGTGGCCGTTGCCTATGAGAGTGCCGTCGTGTGAGTACACACTCACCAGGTCGCCCTCATCCACATTGTCCATTCGGGCAATGGCGCCCGAAAACACCCATGGGTGGAAACGCTGCAGCGACTCCTCCTTGCCTCTGCGCAGAATTACTCTTTTATATACCATTCAGTTATGCTTAAAAAGTGAGTTTACTTGTGGTTACTTAAAGAAATAGCGGTACACGTCGTTGCCGTTGGCAAACAGCAGCAGCAAAAACAGGAAGGCTATGCCTGCCGTGACGGCGCGCTCCATAAACTTCTCGCTGGGCTTGCGGCGCGTTATCATCTCAATAATGAGGAACAGCACATAGCCGCCATCGAGTGCCGGAATTGGCAGAATGTTCATCACGGCAAGCATTACCGAGAGGAATGCCGTGATTTCCCAAAAGTCAATCCAACTCCATTCGCTGGGAAATATGCTGCCAATGGCGCCGAATCCGCCAAGGCTCTTGGCCCCCTGCGGAGTGAACACCAGTTTCAGTTGCTTCACATAGTTCACCAGTTTTGACCAGCCCATCTCCACACCGCGTGGAATCGATTGCAACACGTTATACTGCTTCGTGATGGTCTTATACACCTTTGCCGGCTCGGTGAGCATGATGCCAATCTTGGCATCACCGTCGACCTTGGTCTTCAGCGTTAGCGGTTTGCCGCCGCGCACTATCTGCAGGTCTACCGTTTTGTCCTTGTTGGCCTGCAGCGCTTTGGTGAATAGATCGTAGCTGGAGGTTGGCTCGCCGTTGACACCCACAATGCGGTCGCCCTCCTTCACACCGGCCTTTTCAGCTCCCATGCGAGCTTGCAGCTGCGACACCACCACTGGAAGGCGGTAGGTCATAAACATCTGCCCATCTTCGGCATCGGTGTTTGCATTGAATATGAAGTTGGAGGGCACATTAATAGTTATTGTGTCACGGTGGTTGCGCAGCACCTTCACTGTCTTGGCGGTGAGCATGGCCTGCACGTCTTCTGCATTGTAGTAATACAGATCCCTGCCATCGGCGCTGAGTGGTATGTCGCCATCCCTAAAGCCTATTTTGTGGGCACTGTCGCAGTATGCCATGCCCTCGGTGGCGTTGCGGAATGGAATGAACTGCTCGCCATAGGTGTAGACCAGGCCAGAGTAGATGACAATGGCCAGAATGAAGTTAAACAGCACTCCGCCCACCATTATCAGCAGGCGCTGCCACGCTGGCTTGGAGCGGAACTCCCACGGTTGCGCAGGCTGTTTCATCTGCTCGGTGTCCATCGACTCATCGATCATGCCGGCAATCTTGCAGTATCCGCCCAGCGGCAGCCAGCCTATGCCATACTCGGTGTCGCGCCATGTGGCACGCTTGCTGCCTTCGTGGCCGGGTTTTGGCTTGGGCTTATACTTGAACAGCGAAAACCAGGGGTTGAAAAACAAATAAAATTTCTCGACCTTGACACCGAATATTCTTGAAAATATGTAGTGGCCAAACTCGTGCACAAACACAAGCAGGCCAAGCGAGATAATCAGTTCAAACGTCTTAAACAAAAATGGACTCATTGATATGTCTTTATAAATTATAAATTGATTAATGACTGAGCATAGCGGCGCACCTCGGCATTGGTGGCCACATAGTCGTCATACGACGGCTGGGCCACAAACGTCGCAGCCGCCATCGACTTGTCGACTATATTATAGATGTCGTAGAATTTAATTTGGTCTTTGAGAAAGGCCGCCACTGCCACTTCGTTGGCTGCATTCATGGCACAGGCCGCATTGCCGCCGCGCTCGGCAGCCTCAAAGGCCTTGCCCAGCAAGGGGAACTTGTCGTAGTCGGGCTTCTCAAAAGTGAGGCTGGCGTAGTCGGCCACCGTGAGTTTGCGGCTATCCGACTTCAGGCGCCCGGGCAGGCCCAAGGCGTAGCGTATGGGCAGATGCATGTCGGGCAAGCCGAGTTGGGCCTTCACCGACCCGTCGCAATACTCCACCATGGAGTGGACTATCGACTGCGGGTGCACCACAATTTCGATGCGGTTGTGCGGCACGCCAAACAGCCATTTTGCCTCGATCATCTCAAAACCCTTGTTCATCATCGATGCCGAGTCGATGGTAATCTTCGCCCCCATGTTCCAGTTGGGGTGCTTAAGGGCATCGCAGGCGCGTGCTGTGGCTATGCGGTCTTTGCTCCAAGTGCGAAAAGGGCCACCCGAAGCGGTGAGAATCAGCTTCGACACATCGCTGCTGCGCTCACCCACCAGACACTGGTAGAAGGCTCCATGCTCGGAGTCGACAGGATATATCACCGACTTCGACGTCTTCAGCATACGCGTAATCAGCTCGCCGGCCACCACCAGCGTTTCTTTGTTGGCCAGTGCAATGGCCTTGCCAGCCTTCACCGCGCTTATTGTCGGTTCAAGACCGCTATAGCCCACCATGGCAGTGACCACAACGTCGACATCGGGGTGTGTGACTACCTCGGCAATAGAGCCGTGCCCAGTGAGCACCTTGGTGGGCAGGTGTGCCAAAGCGTCGCGCACCTTGCCATAGCACGCCTCGCTGGATATTATCACATATTCTGGCCGATAGGCCAAAGCCTGTTCAATCAGCAAGTCGGCGCTGGTATTGGCCACCAGCAGCCAAGCCCTGAACAAGTCGGGATACTCACTTACCACATCAAGCGTCTGGCGGCCTATCGAGCCGGTGCTGCCAAGGATGGCAATATTTTTCTTTCGATTCACTTCTTTAGAATTCACGTTATATTCAACTTACAAATATAACGCTAAATTCTCACACCGCAGGAATTAATCGAGCACATTTTTAGACACATCTCCGCAAAAGGCCGCAAAAAAACGTTTATGTGTGCCCTTTGTGCCAATTCAAGGCTTTTCGCTCTGCTGCGATTGTTAGTCGGGAACTTGTACGGTGAGGCGGTCGTGGGCCAGCTGGACACCGGCGGGCAGGATGCGGCTCACTTGGGCGTGCAGGCCAATGCCGTGGCTCATGTGGGTGAGCAGGGCGCGGCCGGGCTTTATGCGGCTGATTACGGCCAGGGCCTCGCTCAGCGACATGTGTGACATGTGTGGCTCGATGCGCAAGGCATTGATCACCAGCAGGGGTACTCCGCGCAGGCGCTCCACCTGCTCGGGTTCGATGGTCTTGCAGTCGGTGATGTATGCCAGCGGACCTATGCGGTAGCCGTTAATGCGCATTTTGTAGTGCCACACGGGAATGGGTTGCACCTCGATGCCCTCGGCCACAAATGGCTCTTCGCCCACTTCGTGCAGATTGAATGTGGGCACACCAGGATACAGATGCTCTTGAAAGCAATATGGCATGCGGCGGCGTATGTCGTCGAGCACGTCGCGGCGCGCATACACGGGGAATTTGTGCTCACCTTTGCAGTAGGCGCGCAGGTCGTCGATGCCGCCCACGTGGTCGTAGTGGATGTGTGTGACGAGCAGAGCGTCGATGTCGCTGTCGCTGGCCCGCAGCATTTGCGTCCTGAAGTCGGGTCCGCAGTCGATGAGCAGCTTTTTCCCTTTGTAACGCACAATGGCCGACGTGCGCAGCCGGTTGTCGCGCGGGTCGGTTGAACTGCACACCTCGCAGTGGCAGTTGATTTGCGGCACTCCTGTGGATGTGCCTGTACCTAAAAACTCTATTTCAAGCATTTTGAGTGGTCGTGTTTAATTCTTTTATTCAGTTGCTACGGGAATCATCTGAACCCCTTTAGCACGCCGTCGGTGAAGTATAGGTAGCTGCCGCCGTCGTAGTACCAATATTCGCGCACGCCCGTCTGATCGGGAACGCGGTTGATCGACTTGGGCGCACCCTTGGCCAGTTGGCATTCTTCTTTGGTCATGTCGAGGGCCACGCGGCCGTTGACTATGCAATCCCAAACCTCTGGGCCGATGTTGGGATATGACTTGTGAATGTCGTCGAGCGAGAACATTGAGTCGAAGTTGCGGTTGCGGATGTGGGTGTCACCGCCCGACATCCACACAAAGGCCGACTTGCCATTGTCGATGGCTGTGAAGGCCACCTTAAGCGGAAGCACCTTGTTGCCTGGGCTGACGCTGTCGATGCGCACTGCTATAAACTTGCGGCCTGCCACCATGCCTTCGGAGGCCAGGTCATACCAAATGGATGTGCGGATATACATGATGCGGTTGCGCATCAGGCGGTCGACACTGGCCACAAAGTCGTTGTCGATTAAAAATGGTATGGTTGTCTTTGACGTGAAGTCGGCAAGCGTCTTGCCCGACGGGTAGACCAAAGTGTGACGGCCGTCGCTGAAGTTGATGTTGAGGATGTGGCGGTTGTCGAGCAGCGTGGTGGCCGAATAACCTGTGTAGGTGAGCCGTTTGCCGCCCAGTGCGAGTTTGCTCACATCATATTTGTCCGACGGGGCGAAAATCAGCCTCACCTGGTCGTCGGCCACGGTGAACGTTTTCCCAGGCTTCCATGCTGGCAGCGAGTCGCGATAGGCCTGAATGCTGTCGGCCAAGCCGCTTGACGCCACCTTGGAATATGCCTTTTGCACATCTTTCTCGGTGATTTTTTTCGAACCCTCCACACCTGTGAAGCACGATGCCATTAGCAGGCTTAGTGCCATGGCCGCCACGGCGCGGATATGTAGGAATTTGCCCATATGAGATTATTTATTGAAACCAGAGGCAAAGTTAATAAATTACGCGCTATCGCACCGTGAGGAGCAGTTGCAATCGCTTTTTATTTCACACTTTTTACCGTTATTCGTGCATTTATCATTAATTTTGCACCCTATGATTTACCCAAAGAATTTTGAATCGAGGATTGGATTCGACACGATCAGGAAGGAAATAGAAAAGCGGTGCATAAGCACGCTTGGCGCGGACTACTGCGCAAAAATGCAGATGTCGGCGGTGAAAGACGAAATTGTGCTTAAGCTGAGCCAGACCAACGAGTTTCTGTCGATATTGCAGTCGAAAAAGGAATTTCCTGTGAACTACTTCTTCGACATGCGCATGCATCTGAGGGCCATTGCGGCTCCAGGCACATTCATCACCCCCGACAACCTGTTCAACCTACGGCGGTCGCTGGCTACTGTGGGCGAGATTGTGAACTTCTTTGCGGTGGCCGACGGTGCGGAGTCGCCCTACCCCCGCTTGGCTGCATTGGCCGGCGGCATGTGGCCATTTCGCGAACTGCTGGCCGACATCGACCGCGTGATTGATAAGTTTGGCAACGTGAAAGACTCGGCTTCGCCGCATTTGCGTGAGTTGCGGCAGCAGATAGCCTCGTCTACGTCGAGCATTAACGGCATCATGCGCCGAATCATAGCCAATGGCCGCCAAAACGGCATTTTCGACAACGACACCGCCCCATCGGTGCGCGACGGCCGCCTGGTGCTGCCGGTGTCGCCCATGAACAAGCGCAAGGTGCGCGGCATTGTGCACGACGAGTCGGCTTCGGGCAAGACCATATTCATTGAGCCAGAGGAAATAGTGGAGGCGAACAACCGCATCCGCGAGACTGAGGCCGAAATCAAGCGTGAAATAGTGAGAATTCTCATTGCGATCTCCGACACCATACGCCCGCACATCGATGAGCTTGGCGACACCTATTCCACGCTTGGCCTGTTCGATTTCATCAGGGCAAAAGCCGTTTTCGCCGCCGACATCGACGCTCAGATGCCGCACATCGACGGCGGACAGACCATCGAATGGTATCATGCCGTGCACCCCGCCCTGTTTCTGGCTCTAAAAGAGCAAGGCAAGCAGGTGGTGCCGCTCAACATAGAACTCAACCGCAGCAATCGCATACTCATAATCTCTGGTCCCAACGCGGGTGGCAAGAGCGTGTGCCTGAAGACGGTGGGCGTGGTGCAATACATGATGCAGTGCGGCATTCTGCCGCCGCTTTACAGCAACTCGCACATGGGCATATTCAGCAACATATTCATCGACATTGGTGACCAGCAGTCGATAGAAGACGACCTTAGCACCTACAGCTCACATCTGCAAAACATGAAGACGTTTCTCAGCCGTGGCAACGAGCGCACGCTGGTGCTGATAGATGAGTTTGGCAGCGGCACCGAACCTCAAATTGGCGGAGCCATAGCTCAGGCCATTCTTGAGCAGCTCAACAACAAGCGCATGATGGGCGTGATTACCACCCACTATCAGAATTTGAAGCACTTTGCCGACGACACCGAAGGACTGGTGAACGGAGCAATGCTCTACGACCGCCAACACATGCAGCCGCTGTTCCAGCTGTCGGTGGGCTATCCTGGCAGTTCGTTTGCCATCGAGATTGCCCGCAAAATCGGCTTGCCACAGCAGGTGATCGACAAGGCCACCGAAATTGTGGGTACCGACTACATCAACATGGACAAATATCTGCTCGACATAGTGCGCGACCGCCGTTACTGGGAAAACAAGCGGCGCGACGTGCACGCAAAGGAGAAACGCCTCGACTCGATAATCAACGACTACAACACGCAGATTGACACGCTGAGCAAGGAGCACCGCAGCATCATCAACGAGGCCAAGAAGGAAGCTAAGGAAATTTTGAAGCAGAGCAACCGCGAAATTGAGCGCACCATTAAGGAAATCAAGGAGGTGCAGGCCGACAAGGAGCGCACCAAGGAGGCACGCAAAAAGCTTAGCGACTTCAACACCCGGCAGCTTGACGAAGGCGTGACCGGGCAGTCGAAGATACTGCAGTCGATAAAGCCAAAGCACAGTGTGGCACTCAAGCGCAAGCCTGCCGAGCAGCAGCCAAAGGCTGGGCAAGACCGCCCGATTGCCGTGGGCGACAACGTGACCATGGCCGACTCCACCACCGTTGGCACTGTGATGAGCATCGACGGCAAATGGGCCACTGTGGCTTTTGGAGCACTTAAGACCAAGGTTGAAGTGAAGCGGCTTAAGCGCACTATCAGAAAGGCCGAAAGAACTCAGACGGTAACATTCATAGGCAAGCAGACAAGCGATGAGATGCGCTCGCGCCAGCTGAACTTCAAGCAGGAGATTGACGTGCGCGGAATGCGGGCCGATGAAGCGCTGCAGGCTGTGACCTACTTCATCGACGACGCATTGCAGTTCAATGCTCACCGCGTGCGCATTTTGCACGGCACCGGCACTGGGGTGCTGCGCGATGTCATCCGCCAGTATCTTAACACGGTGGCTGGGGTCAAAAGCTACCACGATGAGCACGTGCAGTTTGGCGGCGCCGGCATCACTGTAGTGGAGCTGGAGTAGCCGCAATTACGTGGCATAAAGCGAGGCCGCGCATTGCCTTTTGGGGCTGATGTGCGGCCTCGATTGCATATCTTGCTGCCCCATTACCCTGCATTAGCGGGCGGCGCGGCGGTAAAGGAATATTGCGATGATGGTGTAGATGATGTTGGGTACCCACATGGCCACTCGCGGCGATGTGTAGCCGCTCACGGCAAACGTCTGAGTCACCGTCATAAACAGGATGTAGGAGAAACTTAGCAGCAGTCCTATGCCAATATTCATGCCCATGCCGCCACGAACCTTGCGCGACGACAGCGACAGGCCTATCACCGTGAGGATAAACGCCGCAGCAGTCATGGCATAGCGCTTTTCATACTCTATTTCAAAGCTCTGAATGTTGGCCACACCGCGTGCCTTCTGCTTGTTGATGTATGACTTGAGCTGTGGCGAAGTGAGCATCTCCTCGTCGTTTTTTGAAATCAGGAAGTCTTTCGGCTCGAAATTGAGCATTGTGTCCATTTCGTTGCCAGTCACCATGCTCTCCTGCAGCCCTTTGAAGTTGCGTATGCAGTAGTTGCGTATGCGCCACTTGCCCAATGTGTCGTATTTCACGTTTTCGGCTGTGAGCCGCGACTTAAGCGTGTTGCCGTCGAACTCTTCAAGCGACAGCCTGTAGCCCATCTTCATGGGGTTGTCGTAGCGCGACAAGTGGGCCATAACGCCCGGACGCACTTGCAACTGGATGTTTTCGCCATAGTCGATGCGCTTGTTCTTCACCCACTGGTTAGTGTAGTCGATGCGCTTCACATTGGCAGGCGGAATCACATAGAGAGCGAGCAGCAGTGTGCCCGCTGCTATGATTGAGGCGCTGGCCATATATGGCACTAACAGTCGCTTGAAGCTGATGCCGCTCGACATCATGGCTATGATTTCGCTGTGGTCGGCAAGTTTGGAGGTGAAGAATATCACCGATATGAACACAAACAGCGGCGCAAACTGATTGGCAAAGTAAGGCAGGAAGTTCATGAAGTACTTGAACACCGTTTCCTTTACCGGCGCGGTGAGCATGGCGTCGATCTTCTCGTTGAAGTCAAACATCACCACTATGGCAAGCAGCAGCAGAATGGCAAAGAAAAATGTGCCCAAAAACTGCTTCATTATGTAGGCGTCGAAGTGCTTGATGAGCCTGCGCCGCACCTTTGGCTTGGCCGCTACGCCAGCAGAGCCTTTAGACTGCAACTTTGCCGCATGACGCCTGCGCAACCACTTGGCTTTCGCACGCCTAAACTGCTTGCGCATTGCGTATAATATGTTTTTAATCAGATTATTCACTGCTCTGTGTTAAAGTCTCACCATAAGTTGCTGCACCATCTGTTCTTTCCACTGCTTGAAGTCGCCCTGCTGAATGTGCTTGCGGGCTTCACGCACGAGCCACAAGTAGAACGCCAGGTTGTGTAGGCTGGCAATTTGCAGTGCCAAAATCTCTTGTGCGGCAAACAGGTGCCGCAAATATGCCTTGGTGTAGATGTGGTCGACAAACGAGGCCCCGTCAGCCTGGATCGGCGAGAAGTCGTCGGCCCACTTCTTGTTGCGCATATTCATGGTGCCGTGTTGGGTGAACAGCATGCCGTTGCGCCCGTTGCGGGTGGGCATCACGCAGTCCATCATGTCCACGCCGCGGTCAATGGCCTCAAGAATGTTGACCGGCGTGCCCACACCCATCAGGTAGCGTGGCTTGTCGGCCGGCAGGATGTCGTTCACCACCTCTATCATCTCATACATCACCTCGGTGGGCTCTCCCACTGCAAGGCCGCCAATGGCGTTGCCTTCGGCTCCGAGGTCGGCCACAAACTTTGCGCTCTCTTGGCGCAAGTCTTTGTATACGCAGCCCTGCACTATTGGGAAAAACGCCTGGCTGTGGCCGTATTTGGGCTCGGTTTCGCAAAAGTGCTGCCAGCCACGTTTCAGCCACCGCTCGGTGAGCGATAGCGACTTGCGCGCATAGTCGTATTCAGCTGTGCCCGGCGGGCACTCGTCGAGGGCCATCATTATGTCGCTGCCTATGCTGCGCTGAATGTCCACCACCTTTTCGGGGGTGAACAGGTGCTTGGAGCCGTCGATGTGGCTGCGGAATGTCACGCCCTCGTCGCGCAGCTTGCGGTTGGCCGCAAGCGAAAACACCTGAAAGCCACCGCTGTCGGTGAGAATGGGCTTGCTCCAGCCATTGAACTTGTGCAGGCCGCCGGCGCGCTCAATTACGTCCATGCCCGGACGCAGATACAAGTGGTAGGTGTTGCCCAGAATAATTTGGGCCTTTACGTCGTGCTCCAAATCGGGCATCTGCACAGCCTTCACCGCCCCCACCGTGCCCACGGGCATGAATATGGGGGTTTCGATTGGGCCGTGGTCGGTGTTGATGAGGCCGGCGCGCGCATTCGAGCCGCTACTCGTAGCTATTACTTTAAAGTCCATTTACAAATATTCAAATTATATTCTGCAAAGTTAGCACAATCCGCCTCCTCAAGCAAATAAACCCGCACAAAACCCGGCTTTTGAAAAGCAATAGATGCACTCAGCGAAAAATCACTGCTGCCAAAGAAGGTTTTTCATGAATAATCCTGTAATTTTGTGGCTATATTGATACATTGATTAACGCATGAAACTGAAAAAAGGAGTATACGAGACCCTGATTTCGAGCAGGGTGGCAAGCGACATTCGCGAAACTGAGGCCGACAGCAGCCGGCAGTGTGAAACTTCGCCAATCGATATGGCCGAATCGGCCAAACTGATGGCAGGGTACCTGTCGGGCGTGGTGCGCAAACGCCTTGAGGACACCAGCCTCACTGTGGAGCAAAAGGCGCAGATGGTGAATGGCATTTTAAGGAGCCTCAGCACTGATGGCGGAGAGCGCATAGTTGAAGAGCCACAGCTGCTCACCGCTGTAATGTCGAGCCAGCAGGCCGCGCAGCTCAAGGCCACAAAGCAGCATGTGGTGAGACCCCTGTCGGGATTCCGCGTGAGCAATTTGTTCACCGGCGGGCAATCGGCCACGCCGCTGGGAGCCGAAATTATGCGCGATGTGGCCTCGGCCGACCGGATATATATAATAGTGTCGTTTTTGCGGCTGTCGGGAATACGCATGATTCTTGGCGAATTGCGCCGGTTTTGTGCTGTCGACGGCCACTCGCTACGCGTGATCACCACCACATATTGCGGCATCACCGAGGGCAAGGCCATCGAGCAGCTGGCATCGCTGCCCAACACCGAAATACGCATCTCATACAATGCCAACATCGAACGGTTGCACGCCAAGTCATACATATTCATCAGGAACTCAGGCTTCAGTACGGCCTACATCGGTTCGTCAAATCTTTCGCATTCGGCACAGACCGACGGCCTTGAGTGGAATATCCGCGTTACCAACGTAGAGAATCCGCACATCATAAAGTCGGCCATAGCCACGTTTGACCAATACTGGAACAGCGAGAACTTCGAGGACTTTAACATTGGCGGCATCGAGAAGTTTAACAAGGAGCTGGCCATTCAGCGCGGCCGTGCTGAAGGCAACAGCCTGAACCTTGACCTGTTTCAGCGCTTTCAGGTGCTCCCCCACCAAAAGGCTATTCTCGACAAGCTGGCTGCGGTGCGCGAAGACAGCGGTCTGTATCGTAACCTTGTGGTGGCCGCCACGGGCACGGGCAAGACGGTGATATCGGCTTTCGACTACAAGCGGTTCCGCAAATCTCGGCCAGGGCACAGTCGCTTGTTGTTTGTGGCCCATCGCGAAGAGATTCTGAGGCAGTCGTGCCGCACCTATCGCAGCGTGCTTGGCTACCACAACTTTGGCGAACTATGGGTTGGTGGCGAACGTCCCGCCAATTCACTCGACCACTTGTTTATATCCGTTGCCTCGCTTAATAGCAACATCGATCTGTTCAGGCGCCAGGGCACCGACTACTACGACTACATAGTGATCGATGAGGCCCATCACGCCGAGGCTTCGAGCTACCGTGTTATCGTCAACGAATTCACACCGACAATTTTGCTTGGCCTCACAGCCACACCCGAGCGTATGGACGGGCAAAGCCTGCTGCCCGACTTCGGCGGCAAGATTAGTGCCGAAATCAGGCTGCCGCAAGCGCTCAACGAAGGACTGCTGACCCCATTCCAGTATATTTGCATCTCGGATGACACCGATTTGTCGGGCAAGGAACTTTGGACCAATGGCAGATATGTGGTCAACAAACTGTCGGAGCGCCTGTGCAACAACGAGCGCGTGAGGCTGATAGCTGGCAAATTGCATGAATATTTGCCCGATGAGACAAAATGTCATGCTTTGTGCTTCTGCACCGACCAGCGCCACGCCAACTTCATGGCGCAGCAACTGTGTGCACTCGGGCTGCGTGCTGCCGCTGTGACTTCGAAAACAAGTGCCGATCAGCGCCGGCAGCTCAACCGCGACTTGGCCAACGGACTGGTCAACTACCTATGCGTGGTCGACATCTTTAATGAGGGTGTAGATATTCCTGAGGTGGACACAGTGCTGTTTCTACGCCCAACCGACAGTCTTACGGTGTTTTTGCAGCAGTTGGGCCGCGGCTTGCGCCTTAGCGCCGGCAAAGACTTTCTTACCGTGCTCGACTTCGTGGCGCAAGTCAACCGTCAGTTCGACTTCACAAGCCGCCTGCGTGAATTGTGCGTGAGGAGAGACAGGAATCTGAAGGATCAAGTGAGCAACGGGTTCACAATTTTGCCGTTTGGCTGCTCAATATATATGGAGAGGGTGGCCAAAGAGCGAATCCTGAACAACATAAGCAGCGCCATCTACGACATCCGCAAGCTAGAGCGCGAATTGCGCAATTATGCTGACGTGCCCACCCTGTCGCAGTTTATGACTGGCATTGGTCAGGATGTGCGACTAATTTATCGAGGCAAAAGTTGCTGGACCGCACTTAAGCGCCGCGCGGGCAAGTGCAGCTATGCCGAAACTGCCGGCACCGACCGTCTCGTTAAAGGAATGGGCAACCTTGTGCACATCAACTCGCTGGCCTACTTGCAGTTCATACGCAAATTCATAGGCAACGGCTGCACACTGCCCTGCAGGGGCAGCGATGCTGACAGGCATTTTGCCTTGATGCTATATTACGCGCTGTTTCAAGAGAACATAACAAAGAACAACTTCGACAGCATAGACCAGGCCCTAGCCACCCTGAACCAATATCCGCTGTTTAAGCAGGAGATGCTTGAACTCATCGACTACCTTGCCGACAACTTGGAATTCAGAACATTCGCTATGGACGACACCACACTGCCATGCGGATTGGAACTGTATGGCTGCTACACCCGAGAAGAGATTTTCACGCTGTTCAACAGGCAGACAGCTACAAGGCGCATGAGTGGCAGCGTGGCAGGTGTGTTCTCGCTCGATGAGGAAAACATAGAATTGCTGTTTGTGACCATCAATAAGTCGGATAAGGACTTTTCGCCATCGACGCAATACGACGACTACTTTATCAGCGCAAACCGCTTTCACTGGCAGTCGCAAAACACCATGGCCCACGACAACGCCGGCCGGCGTTACTGCGAAAAAAACGGCCGACGCTTTCTGCTGTTTGTGCGTGAGGAGAAAAACGACGGGTTTGGCAACACATGCCCCTACTATTGCATGGGCCTCATCAACTATCTAAGCTCATATGGCAACCGCCCTATGAACATTGAGTGGCAATTAGAGAATCCTGCCATGCCGCGATTCATCAAGGCAGTGTGATTTTGTGGCTCTCATTATTTTATTGTATCTTTGTGGAGTATAACTAATAGGTAACAACAGTAAGACAACAAACAATATGTTAATCATAGGCATCGCAGGAGGAACTGGCTCGGGCAAGACCACAGTTGTGCGTAAAATCATGGAACGCCTGCCAAAGGGCGAGGTAGGCATCATATCGCAAGACTCATATTACAAAGATTCAAGCCACGTGCCAGTGGAAGACCGGCAGAAGATTAATTTCGACGAGCCCAAAGCCTTCGACTGGGATTTGCTGATTGAGCACCTGCAGATGCTTAAGGCCGGCAAAGCGGTGGAGATGCCCACCTACTCCTACCTGACCTGCACCCGCCAAAAGGAGACCGAGCACATGGATCCGCACGATGTGGTGCTGCTCGAAGGCATCCTTGTGCTCAGCGACCCGCGGCTGCGCAAAATGATGGACATAAAGGTGTTTGTCGACGCTGATGCCGACGACCGCCTCATACGCGTGATTTCGCGCGACTGCATTGAGCGCGGGCGCACTCCGCAAATGGTGATCGACCGCTATGAACGCGTGCTCAAGCCCATGCACATGCAGCATATTGAGCCCGCCAAGCGCTATGCCGACCTCATTGTGCCCGAAGGCGGACACAACGAAGTGGCCATCAACCTGCTCACCGACTACATCAAGAGCCGCCTGACGCATGGCAAAAAGGCATGAAACTTAGTTTTAAGGGAAATTGACTTTAACTGAAAGATGAAACTGAAACTACCGCATATCTCATTGCCCAGCGCCAAGGCCGCGCCAAAGCAGGCCGAAGCGGCCAAGAAGGCAACTGCCACACGACATGACGAAAAGGCAGAGGCCGAACAGCTCAACAAACTTGGCAACGAGGGCAAACTGGTGCTCAGCACCGACAACCTGGTGAAGAAGTATAACCAGCGCACTGTGGCCAACCATGTGTCGATAGAGGTGCATCAGGGCGAAATCGTGGGTCTGCTTGGCCCTAACGGTGCAGGCAAGACCACCACTTTCTATATGACCACGGGGCTCGTTACGCCTAATGAGGGAAAGGTGTTTCTTAATAGCGTAGACATCACCAAGCTGCCTGTGTACAAGCGCGCAAAACTTGGCATCGGCTATCTGCCGCAAGAGGCGTCGGTGTTTCGCAAGCTGACGGTTGAGAACAACATCCGCACCATCCTTGAGATGACCAACACCACTCCCGAGTATCAGCGCGACAAACTGGAGGAGCTGATAGCGGAGTTCCACCTGCAAAAGGTGCGCAAAAACCTTGGCGACCGCCTGTCGGGCGGTGAGCGCCGACGCACCGAGATAGCCCGCTGCCTGGCCATCAACCCACGGTTCATTATGCTCGATGAGCCGTTTGCCGGCGTCGACCCCATTGCGGTGGAAGACATTCAGAGCATCGTCTACAGCCTTAAGTCGAAAAACATAGGCATTCTCATCACCGACCACAATGCGCAAGAGACGCTGAGCATCACCGACCGCGCCTACCTGCTGTTTGAGGGCAAAATCCTGTTTCAGGGCACAAGCGAGGAGCTGGCCGACAACCCCGTGGTGCGCGAGAAGTATCTGGGCCGCAACTTCATTTTCCGCCGCAAAAACTACGGCGCCATTCAGTAGTCACCGCGTGCCTTGCAACGCCTTGCTGCGCAGTGCAGCGGCTATGACAGCGGCTGTCGCCACTATGCTGGCCACGGCAAGCCATGGAAACTGGCCAGGTGAGGGCACTCCAAATGTGTCGAGCGAGTTGCCCTGCACCAGATGGATGTTGGCCAGATATGTGACCACCACCACCACGGCATTGTTGATTGTGTGGGCAATGATGGGCAGCCACAGCGAGCGGCTCCACAGCATCAGGTAGCCCAGCCATGCGCCCAGCAGCAGCCGCGGGAAGAAGCCATAGAACTGCATGTGAAATGCGCTGAACACAAATGCCACAATCCACACAGCCGCATGGGCGCGCACGCCGCGGTCGAGGCTCATGCCCAGCAGCGCGCCGCGGAAAAACAGCTCTTCTGACAGCGCTGCCAGAAATCCCACCACAGCCACCATGCACAGCATTGTGGCGAGCGAAGCGGAGCCCAGCAGTTGCCCGGTCACAGCCAGGGCGGCATCCTCGCTGGCACGCATCCACTGCTCCACTCCGTGCATGCTTGGCGGCAGCGAAATCAGTTTGTTTGCCTCCACAAGCCAGTTCATTGCTGGCAGCGACACCACATATACCACCGCAACAATCAGCACCTGCCGCCACGATGGCTTTGCCTCGAGGCGCAGCGCCCGCGTGCAGCCGCCGCCGAACAGCGACACCAGCACGGCCGGAAAAATGAACACAAGCACATCTTGCACGATGGTCGACAGGGTCAAGGCCGCCCTACCCTCCACACCAAGGCGCGGCAAGAGCAACATAAAAGAGGAAGCCACAAACAGCCCCACCACAAACGCGCACACCAGCAGCGTTACTTTGCTGCCAAAACTCATGTTTAATTTTGTCATTGCAGTTACTCAAAGTGTTTAATAATTGCAAAATTACGCAATAATGGCGATAAAAACCGGCTGCCACGTGCAATAATTGCGTGTGGCACGTGTTTTGCAACTGTCGAAGGATGTAATAACAGACACTAAAACGTGAGAATTATGATGAAGCAATTGTTATTGGCACTGAGCTTGATATTGTCAAGCAGCATGGCAGCAAGTGCCGCCACGGTGCAGCAAGTGAATCCCGACTCGGTGGAACTGACAGTGGTGAAACCCGCAAAGGCGAAGGCCGAGACCAAAAAGGAACGCAAAGCAAGGCAAAAGCGCGAGCAGCAAGTCACCGACTCCATCGCCCACATAAAGGCCGCTGAAGCCATCGAACAAGGCTACTTCGTGCTGCTGGCCAACAACCTGTCGATAGGCCGGATGGGATATGTGGTTACCGACATCAACAGCAACGCCAACTTCCTGCTGGTGCAGAACGACGGCGGCATATTCCAGGTGGCATTCAACAATGGCCGTCCGGGCTTCAACGGCATGGGTGGCATCACGCTGCACGGTTCGGTCAACAACAAGCAAGTCACCACCGACAAGAAGGGCAACGTCACGGTCACCTACAATCTGTTTGGCACCGATGTGAACGCCTATGTCAGCATTACGCTGATGGCCGGCAGCGACCGTGCCGATGCCATAGTCACCCGCATGATGGGGCCGCAGCGCATCACCATGAGCGGCACCATAGTGCCCTACCGCAACGACGACATAAAGATTGAGCGTTAATGGCCATACACGGCTAACGCCCGTACATAATCACAAAGACAAACGCTGGGAGCAATAGCTGCCCGGCGTTTGCTTTTTTTTCGCCTTTGCCCTGTTCCAAAAGCGAACTTGGGCCAACAATGCCCCAAACGCGTGAATCACGTAAAAAAGCCGTAAAAAACACCCGTGCCGATGCAGTATTTCACCGATTTTTTGGTTATCTTTGTGAGTTAATTCTAATTGGCTGACTCCGTGATGCCCTGGGGCAAAATTTCGCCTGGATTGCGGGCAGCCACAGTGATTAATTTAAAACAGTTTATTTAATGAACAACGATCGGATCATAGAGATCAACATTGAAAACGAAATGAAGACCTCCTACATCGACTATTCGATGTCGGTCATCGTTTCGCGAGCACTGCCAGATGTGCGCGACGGCTTCAAGCCTGTGCACCGAAGGGTGCTCTACGGCATGGCAAAGCTGGGCAACTACTCCAACGCGCCCTACAAGAAGTCGGCCCGCATCGTGGGTGATGTGCTTGGTAAGTATCACCCCCACGGCGACTCGTCGGTGTATTACGCCATGGTGCGCCTGGCACAGAGCTGGGCCATGAGGTATACGCTGGTCGACGGCCAGGGCAACTTTGGCTCAATCGACGGCGACTCACCGGCAGCCATGCGTTACACCGAAGCGCGCCTTGCCAAGATGGGCGAGGAAATGATGCGCGACATGGACGAGGACACTGTGGACTTCGAACCCAACTTCGACAACACCCTTGAAGAGCCCACCGTGCTGCCCACCCGTTTCCCGAACTTGCTGGTCAACGGCGCGTCGGGCATTGCTGTGGGCATGGCCACCAACATGGCTCCGCACAACCTCACCGAGTCGATTAACGCCTGCATTGCCATGCTCGAAAACCCCGACATGGAAGTCGATGACTTGATGCACTACATCAAGGCTCCCGATTTTCCCACAGGCGGCATCATTTATGGCTATCAGGGCGTGAGAGACGCCTTCGAGACGGGTCGCGGCCGCATTGTGGTTCGCGCAAAAGCCGAGATTGAAACCGAGGGCGAGCACGACAAGATTGTGGTGACCGAGATTCCCTACAACGTGAACAAGCAGGAGCTGATTGAAAACATCGCCCGCCTTGTGGAAGAAAAGAGAATCGACGGCATCTCGAACGTGAACGACGAGAGCGACAAGTCGGGCATGCGCATAGTGATCGACGTGAAGCGCGACACCAACGCCAACGTGCTGCTCAACAAGCTGTATAAGATGACTGAACTGCAGTCGTCGTTCAGTGTGAACAACGTGTGCCTTGTGAACGGACGTCCGCAAATAGTGAACCTGAAGCAACTCATTAAATACTTCCTCGACCACCGCCACGAGGTGGTGATTCGCCGAACCAAGTTTGAACTTGAGCAGGCTCGCCGCCGCGCCCACATTCTTGAGGGCTTGATCATTGCCAGCGACAACATCGACGAGGTGATTCACATAATCAGAAAGAGCAAAACTCCCGACGAGGCACGCCAGCGCCTCACCGAGCGCTTCGGCCTCGATGATGTGCAGACACGTGCCATTGTGGAAATGCGCCTGCGCCAGCTCACCAATCTGGAGCAAAACAAGCTGCACGATGAGTTGGCTGAAGTGCAGCGCACCATTGAACACCTTGAGCAGATATTGAACGATCCTGCTGTGTGCCGCAAGGTGATTGAAGACGAGTTGGCTGAAATCCGCGACAAGTATGGCGACGAGCGCCGCACCGAAATCGTGTATTCAGCCGGCGAGATGAACGCTGAGGACTTTTATCCCGACGACCCGATGATTATCACCATATCGCACTTCGGCTACATTAAGCGCACTCCACTTAGCGAATACCGCACTCAAAGCCGGGGCGGCGTGGGTGCCAAAGGCAGCGACACCCGCGACAAGGACTTCATTGAATATGTGTATGAAGCAACCAACCACAACACTATGCTGTTCTTCACCGAGCAAGGACGCTGCTACTGGATGCGTGTGTTTGAAATTCCCGAAGGCTCGAAGAGTTCAAAGGGCCGCGCAATTCAGAACCTGCTTAACATTGGTCCGGAAAACAGAATATACGCATTTATCCGTGCCACTAAGCTTAAAGACCCGGAGTATAACCAGAGCCACTTCATTGTGTTTGCCACTAAAAACGGCATCGTGAAGCGCACCCGCCTGTCGGAATACTCGCGTCCGCGCTTCAATGGCGTGAATGCAATCAACATTCGCGAGGACGACCGCCTGATAGGTGCCATCCTCACCGAGGGCGACTCGGAGGTGATTCTGGCCGACCGCAAGGGCCGCGCCATCCGCTTCCCTGAGACCGCGATCCGCGAGATGGGCCGCACAGCCACTGGCGTGAAGGGTATGAACCTTGACACCGATGACGAGGTGGTGGGCATGATATGCATGCGCGCCAACACCGACGATGATGTGCTGGTGGTGTCGCAGAAGGGCATGGGCAAGCGCAGCAAGCTTGAAGACTACCGCGTGACCAACCGTGGCGGCAAGGGCGTGAAGACGCTCAACCTCACCGACAAGACGGGCGACCTGATAGCAATAAAGAATGTGAACGACAACAACGACCTGGTGATCATCAACAAGTCGGGCATAATGATTCGCATGAAGGTGAGCGAACTGCGCCAGATGGGCCGCAACACCCAAGGCGTGCGCCTCATCAACCTTGAGAAGAAGGGCGATGTGATAGCATCGGTATGCAAGGTGGCTTCGGCTCCCGATGAGGCCGAAGATGCCGAGGTAGAGACTCCCGAGCTGCCCACCGACACCGATGGCGCCCCCACAGAAGAGGCATAAATGGTAATAGAAAAATCAATTGATATAACATAACAATTTAAACTACGAAAAAATGAAAAAAGCAATTCTGTTACTCGCTGCCGCATCGATGCTCGCACCTGCAGCAGTTGCACAGCAAAAACTCGTTGACGAGGTGTCGAAAACAGTAGCCGCCTCGGGCAATAAAGTTCCGGCGCTGCAAGCAGCTCTCACCCAGCTGCAACCCGCCTTCACCAACCCCGAGACAAAGGACAAAGTGCTCACTTGGTACACAGCCGGCAAGGCATCGTTTGGCATCTATGACGCTCTGCTGGGCGAGAAAATGCTGAAGAAAGAGGTTAACACTGGCGACATGGCTTCTGCCCTCATCAATGGCTTCAACTACTACAGCAAGGCTCTGCCCCTCGACACAGTGCCCGAAGTCAACAAGGACGGCAGTCCCAAAATTGACAAAAAGACTGGTCAAGCAAAGGTTAAAACCAAATATTCCGCTGAAATCCAGAGCAGTCTCCTTGCTCATGTCAACGATTTCCTGACCATTGGCAATTCGTGCCTCAGCGCACAGGACTGGGCTAACGCTCAGGCTGCGTTCAGCACCTACTGCGACATTCAGAACAGTGCGTTTGGCAAGGCCAAATTAACTGCTCAACCCGACTCGGTGATGGGCGAGATCCGCTTCTTCGAAGGCTATGCAGCCGACATGAACAAGGACTACGCCAACGCTTTCAAAGGCTATCAGGCCGCTAAGCTCCTTGGCTATGCCAAGAATCAGGTGGCCGAGCGTGTTGCTGCCGCTCTTGGCTCGATGGCACAGCAGGCCGTTGACGCCAAAGACTATGCCAAGGCCTACAAGATTGTAGACAAGGCCATTGCTGGCGACCCCAACGACGCCAACATCTACGACCTGCGTGGCCGCATTGCAGAAATGGACTCAACTGCCGGCATGAAGGTGGCAGTTGAATACTACAAGAAGGCAGTGGAGCTCGACCCCAACAACGTTGACGCCCTATACAACTACGCCCGCTTCTACACTTCGCGTGCTGCAGAATTCATTTCTGCCAACCCCAACATGGTTGACAAAGACCTGCGTCCGAAAATCCAACCCGATCTTGAAGAGGCCATCAAGTATATGGAGAAGGCCCATCAGATCGATAAGGAAAGAAGTGACATCAAGAGAATGCTGGGCCGTGTTTACTACATGCTGGGCCAGAACGACAAGGCCGATGCCCTCGACAAGGAGTAATTCCAACCTCCCTCATCAATCCTAATGAAGGGTGATGAGTCCAAAATAACAGCACTGCACGCTTTTTTTGAGCATACCCGTTGATGAAACCGCGACGGCGTTGTGCTGAAGAGAGCGTGCAGCGCTTATTTATATATTTCTCCCATTCATACGCACAAAGTGAAACATACCATACGATTATCATTATTAGTGAACATTGCCGCTGTGCTTGGAACCATGTTTGCAGGCAGCCAAATTGGTGCCACCGCGCAAAGCAAGGTGGTTGAAGGAGTAAAGAAGGACCTCAACGGGCTTGCGCTGACAGCAAAAGGCTACAAGTCGGCCCTCGACAAGCTAAAGCCCGCACTTGCCAACGACGAAACCAAAGGCAAGGCCGAAACTTGGGCGCTGGCTGGCAAAATATGCTTTGGATACTACGACCGCAGCATGGTGGAGAAGTCGATAGGCAGCAACATCGACAAGAAGACCGTGGGCAAGATGCTGATTAGCGGATATGACTACTTCACACAGGCATTGAAGCTCGACAGCGTGAAGCAAACCAAGAAGGACGGCAGCGTGATTACCGACCGCAACGGGCAGCCGCGTGTGCGCACACGCTACTCCGCAGGCATCAGGAAGCGCGTGCTTGAGCACCTGATTGACTTCAGCGCCGTGGGGGGCGACCTGCTTATGGCAAGCGACTGGGACGGGGCTTACCGCGCTTGGGAGATTTACTGCACCGAGGCGCAAAGCGACTATGCCAAGCGCCGCCACAAGCAAGAGCCCGACTCCATTGTGGGCTACTACCGCTACTATCAGGGCCTGGCGGCATTCCAGGGCAAGAAATATGCCGATGCTGCCATGCAGTTTGAGCGCGCACATAACTTGGGGTACGTAAAAAAAGACCTGTACGACAGTTGGATAGCATCGGCCTTGCAACTTGGCGACTCGGCCAAGGTGCAAAAGGTGGCCATTGAGGCCAATGAGGCGTATGGAGCCAGCGACCCGCAGTACACCCGCATTCTTATTAACTGCTATCTCAACGAAAAGAACTATGCGGCAGCCACCAGCCTGCTCGACAACGCTATCAAGCGAGACTCGGCCAACGCTGAATATCTCGACCTCAAGGGACAACTTGTGGAGCGGCTTGAGGACGCCGGCAAGGCTCTGCCCTACTACCAGCGCGCTGTGGAGCTGCAGCCCGACTTTGCCCGGGCCCTGTTTAACTTGGGCAACTGCTTGTATACTCAAGCCGTGCACATAAGCGACCGCCGGTCGGACGCAGCCACCAAGCTCTATCGCGAGTCGCTGCCATATGTGGAGAAGGCCTACAAGCTCGACCCAAAGAACACCGATGCGCGCAAGGTGCTTAGCCGCCTCTACTACGTGCTGGGCAGCAACAAACTTGATGAGATTGAAAAACAAGTTAGGCTTTAGGCTTGCGCGGCCTTGATTTTTTAACGGGTTTGCGCAGCCGCTTGGCAATGTCGGCCTCTTCTTCGGCCAAATCGTCAAGACCGAGTTTTTCGTATATACGGGCCAGGGCCTCATGTGGCTCTGGCCTTTTTGCTGCCGTCTTGGCGGCACGCTTATATGCCTTGATGGCAGCTGGCGTGTCATTGCCGGCATAGTGGGCCTCGGCAATGCCCATGTGGGCATCGAAGCTGCGCTTGTTCACGGCGATGGCCTTGGTGAATGTGGCTATTGCCTCATCGGTTTGGTCGATGGTGGTGAAAAGCCTGCCTTTGCCTATCATGGCCTCGATGCAGTTGGGGCAAATGCGCAGAGCCTTGTTGTAGTTGGCCATGGCCGAGTGCAGCGACACATCATCGAGTTTCTTGCCCTTGCCGCCGTAAGCCACCTCAGGCTCGCCGGCAAGCGAGCCGTAGCCCAGCGACTGATTGCCCATTTCGGTATATTCCATGGCTAAGTCGCGCAGCAGTTTGTTTTGGCTGTCGATTACAGCCTCGAGGTCGGCAATCTTTTGGTCGAAAGCCGAGATGCGCGATAGCTTCTTGGCTATGAGCCGCTGTGCTGCGGGGTTGTGGATCACATTATTGACCAGCGAAGCCTGCGCAAATGCTTCCACGCATGTGCGGAACTCGTTGTGGTCGTAGGCGTGGGCGGCTTTGCGAAACAGGCGGTTGCTTTCCTCTTGCTTAAGTGCGTCGTCGATGAGCGACTGGTTGTTGAACTGCTTGCTGAACTCAACCACCCCCATGCTCACAATTATGTCGCGCGCGCTGAGCGGCCGCAGCAGGGTTATCCCCTCGAGCGAAGTGCATCGCGACAGGGCCACGTAGGTCTGCCCGCTGGTGAATGCCCCGCCGGCAAAGTCAATCACAATGTTGTTGAACGTGAGGCCCTGGCTTTTGTGTACTGTGAGCGCCCAAGCTGGCTTCACGGGGAATTGCTCGAATGTGCCCAGCAGGTTTTCGATCACCTTCTTCTCGCGAGCATCGTAGGTGTATTGAATCTTTTCCCACACCTCCTTTTCGAGGTTATAGGAGTTGCCGTCTTCAAGTTCCACCTCAATGCTGTCGTCGGTGAGGCTGCTCACCTTGCCAATGGTGCCGTTATACCAACGGCACTCCTTGTCGTTGCGGATGAATATCACTTGCGCGCCCTCCTTCAGCGTCAGTTCCTTGCTCGTGGGCAGGTCGTTGTCGGGGAAAGTGCCGTCCACCTTGCCAATGAATGTGTGCTCGGGGGTGGTGAGGGCATTCATGTGCTCGGTGTTGATGGAGTCTACGGTGTCGCGGCGGGTGGCCAGCGTGATGGTGAAACTGTCGTTGTCGCGGTAGTTGGGGTTGCAGCGTGAGTTCAGTAGCGCTATGTCGGCAGCCGAGGCATGGTTCACCCTCACGCGGTCGAGCAGCGATATGAACGAGTCGTCGGTTTGGCGGTAGATTTTGCGCAGCTCAATGGGTACAAGCTTCATCTGCGAGAAGGCTCGTGCGCAGAAGAAGAAAAACTGGCGGTAGCAGTGCAGCAAAATGTTGCGTGCGTCGGATGTTACTACGGGCTCGAGTTGGAACACATCGCCCACAAACAGCATCTGCTTGCCTCCAAACGGCTCGCGCATGTTGCCCGAGTATATGCGCAGCACATTGTCGATAAAGTCAATCACGTCGGCCCTGACCATCGAAATCTCGTCGATCACGATCATATCGAGCTTCTTTATGAGTTTTATCTTGTCGCTTGAGTAGCGCAGCGTCTTTCTGATGTTGCGCGGGCTGTAGTCGGGGTCGTCGGGCAACAGCGGCTTTAGCGGTATCTTGAAGAATGAGTGCAGCGTCTGTCCGCCCACATTCACGGCGGCTATGCCCGTGGGGGCAAGCACCACAAATTCCTTGCTGGTTTGGCTGCATATGTATTTAAGAAAAGTGCTTTTGCCCGTTCCTGCCTTTCCGGTGAGAAACACCGAGCGGTGGGTGTGCTGGATTAAATCCCAAGCATGCTGAAACTCAGGATTGTCGAGGTCGATGTTGTCGGGTGTATGTGTTTTTGCCATTGCAACCTCAAAGTTACGAAAAAAGTGCGTAATGCCAGCCTGTGCAGGCCGGTAAAAAAAATCACGCGTCAGCGGCCCTGTGTCTTGGTGTAGCCATGCTCAAGGCGGTATTTGCGCACATCGGCAAAGAGGTCGGTGGCATACACAAAGTTGTTCAGGTCGTCGTTGTCAACGTTATAGATGATGTCCTTGTTGCCAATCCAACCCACGTGGCCACGGTTGATAAACACGATGTTTTCGCCAATGCCAAGCACCGAATTCATGTCGTGGGTGTTGATGATGGTGGTTATGCCATACTCGTGTGTGATGTCGCTCAGCAGGTCGTCGATCACGATCGACGTCTTTGGGTCGAGGCCCGAGTTTGGCTCATCGCAAAACAGGTATTTGGGGTTGAGCGCGATGGCGCGGGCAATGGCGGCGCGCTTCTGCATGCCGCCGCTGAGCTCGGCCGGATATTTGCTTTCCGAGCCTGTTAGGTTCACACGGTCGATGCAGAACTGTGCGCGCTCGCGCTGCTCCTCGCGGCTCATCGATGAGAATATTTTTAGCGGGAACATCACGTTGCCCAACACTGTTTCGCTGTCGAATAGGGCCGAACCCTGAAACAGCATGCCAATCTCCTTGCGCAGCTCCTTCATTTGCTTCGGTTCCATCGAGGTGATGTCGCGCCCGTCGTAAAGAATTTCGCCACTGTCGGGGCGGAAGAGGCCCACAAGGTTTTTCACCAGCACGGTTTTACCCGAGCCACTCTGACCTATTATGAGGTTGGTCTTGCCCTCATAGAACTTGGCGCTGATGTCGAACAGCACTTGTCGGCCATCGAACGACTTGTTTACGTGTTTTACCTCAATCATATTATTTTATTGCAGCAGGAGTTTAGTGAGAATAACATCAAGCAGCAGAATCAGCACGCTGCTCACCACCACGGCGTCGGTGCTGGCCTTGCCCACTTCAAGTGAGCCGCCCTTCACATAATAGCCGTGATATGACGACACGCTGGCAATGACAAATGCAAAGAACAGCGACTTGATAAGGCCATACCACACATACCACTCGGTGAACATCGTCTGCAGGCCGTAGACGTAGGTGTCGACTGCAACGATGTTGGTGATGATGCATATCAGGTAGCCGCCAAAGAGGCTTGTGACCATGCAAAGCACCACCAGAAACGGGATAATGAACACGAAACCCACTATTTTGGGCAGCACCAGATAGTTGGCCGAATTGATGCCCATAATTTCAAGGGCGTCGATTTGTTCGGTCACGCGCATGGTGCCTATCTCCGAGGCTATGTTTGAGCCAACCTTGCCGGCCAGAATCAAGCACAGAATCGAAGACGAGAACTCCAGTAGAATTATCTCGCGGGTGGCAAGTCCAATGGAGTATCGCGGAATGAGTGGCGACTGCACATTCAGCTTCATTTGAATGGTGCAGACGGCACCAATAAAGAGCGACACAATTAATATCAGCGGAATGGAGTCGATGCCCAGCTTGTCGATTTCGATGGCGCACCGGCGGAAGAACTCCTGCCAGCGCTCGGGGCGGCTGAAGCACTTCCAGATGAATTGGCAATAGTTGCCGAAATCCTCAAGTGATTTTTTTATTACCATTTAGTATGTATTCGTTATTCTTAGTGTGTAGAGCCTTATTAATGGCCCAATCCAGAGCCGTATTGCTGTTTTGCTTGCAGCAAAAGCTAAAAACAAAATTACTGCAACAATCCCATATTTGAAAATCACAGACACATTTTAAGCAATGTGGACAAGTGTTTTTTTTGCCGACGGAGGCTACTCTATCTCGGTGACGTCGTCGATGAGGTTGTGCAGCATTGCATAGATAGTGAGGCCCGCCACCGACTTTATGCCCGTCTTGTGCATGATGTTTTTGCGGTGGGTGATCACTGTGTGCACACTCACGTTGAGTTGGTCGGCAATCTCCTTGTTCATCAGTCCCTTGGCCACGAGCACCAGCACCGCAGTTTCGCGTTTGGTGAGTTCGTAGTCGTTGGCTGCAGGGGCACTTGCACCCTGCTCCTTGGCAGCCTTTCCCGTTGCCTGCACTATCTTTTCGGCCACAACGCCGCGACTGTCGGTCACATCAATCACTCCGCCAAACTGGCTCAGCACGCTTTGCGGCACAAACTGGTAGACCAGTGCCAGAAAGCCGCATTCTGCATCGTGTGCGGCAACAAACTCTCGGCAGCCGTCCATTGTGGGGTTTATGATCACCGCATCGGGCGTCGACATGCTCATTTGCACATCGGCGTCGTCAAGGCTGTGAAGCGGCTCAAGCAGTCTGAAGCGGCTTTGCTCACGCAACACAGCAATCAGTCCGGCTGTCACGATTTCGGAGGGCTCTATTATAAGCACTTTGAGTTTCATCGCAGTCTCTTTTCAAGATAGGTCACGTAGGGCACAAGCACCTTCTCTTCGATTAGGGAGTGTTTTGCCAAGTCGGCCGACAGCTGTAATATGTCGAATATCACGTCGATGGCCTCGTTGTCGCCGTCGGTGGTGTCGGCCGGCAGATATTTGAAAATGATTTGATTCATATCGCTCAGTTTGTCTTGCAGACTGCCATGCTCATCGATGAAATCGTTGATTGCAAAGTCGCTGGGCTTTAGCCCTTGAAGCAATTGTTCAATGTGCGGATACACCTTTTGCTCCTCATACAAAAAATGCTGTTCCACCTCGTGGCGGTAGGCCGAAAAGAAAGCGTTGAACGCATTGGCCACGCGCATGGGCATATTGCTCAGAATGGCTGTCAGGTGATTGGATATGTGCGGAAGCCTGTTGTCAAGATAGAACTTATGCGCTTTTTTCAGGTATGGCACCAACTGGCTCATGTCGGCATTCTTGATCTCGCTTATGCCGGGTTCATAGCCGTCGAAGCAGCACACGTTGCACATCAGCAAAAAGAAGCGCGGCGACACGCCGCTTTCGGCGCATACGGCTGCCACCGACTTGTCGCCGAATCCAAGTGCTATGCCGAAGCGTGGCAATGAGTAGAGCAGCGCGGGATAGGCGGTTACCACCTCCGATAGTTTGCTGCCTGTGTTAAATAAGATTTCGTCCATGTAATGACTCTCGTATGTATGTTATATTGGCAAAGTTAGTCCATTTTGCCGACAAAATGCCCTTGCCGAGCCAACAAAATGCGGCGTGCATATGTGGCGGCGTGCACTTTTTTATTAAATTTGCAATCGTTGACACGACAACAAACATCTATGTTATGATTGAAAAGATAATAGTTGCACTGATAGTGGCGGCGGCCCTTGCCTATTTTGTGTGGCACTTTGTGAAAGTGGCCACGTCGGAAGAGGTGGACTGCGGATGCGGCCGTGGCAAGAACTGTCCTAACCGTAAAAAGGCGCACAAAAGCTGACTTTGCAACCTGGTTGCACCGAATGGTTGCTAACTTTGCACCGCCGCTAACAAACAAAAGACCACTATTTATTGAGAAATAAGATAGAAATAACGCTGATTGTGATGGCTGCCGCAATGCTGCTGGCGGCCACCGTTGTCCCGCATCATCACCACAGCAGTGTCATCTGCTCAATGATAGAGAGGTGTGCCATCGACGGGCAGCCTAACGATGAGCACACCGCCCACAGGAGCGACCGCCACGGCCCGTCGGATGGCGACTGCACATTCAGCGCCATCACCCACAATGCCGGAGTCGGCTGTCAGTTTGCCGACGCCATTGCGGTCTTGCCGGCACAAGGCAGCGCGATGCCTTGCCCGCCACATGGCTTCATCACGCTCCAGCCACTGCCGGAACAGTGGCACGACTATGAAGTGGCGGCATCGTGGCAACAATTGCGCGCGCCGCCTGCTGCTGTTGTATGATGAGATAGAACCGAATTGCAATTTGCAATAAAACTATATTAATCTAAACAACAACAGAATAAACCACTAATGTTCAAGAAGATAATTAACTACTCCATTAGCCACAAACTGGTGATTGGAGCACTAACGCTTGCACTTGCCGTGTGGGGCATTGTGTCGCTTGTGCATCTGCCTTTCGACTCCACCCCCGACATCACCAACAACCAGGTGCAAGTGATAACGCAGGCGCCATCGCTCGGAGCGCAGGAGGTGGAACAATACATCACCACCCCCATCGAGATGTCGCTGAGCAATATTCCCGAAATCACTGAGCGCCGCAGCATCAGCCGCAGCGGGCTGTCGGTGGTGACGCTTGTGTTCAAGGACGATGCCGACATCTATTGGGCCCGTGAGCAAGTGAGCCAGCAGCTTAAAGAGGCCGAAGAGCAAATTCCCAAAGACGAGGCAAAGGTGGGCATGGCACCCATCTCCACCGGCCTTGGCGAGATATTCCACTACACCATCCGCCCCAAGAAGGGCTATGAGGACAAATACAGCCTCACCGATCTGCGCACCATTCAAGACTGGATTGTGCGCAAGCAGCTGGCCGGCACCGAAGGCGTGGCCGAGGTTAACGGCTGGGGCGGATATGTGAAGCAATATGAGGTGGCCATCGACGCCGACAAGCTCAACAGCTCGGGTGTAACCGTGCCCGAGATATTCACGGCCCTTGAGAAGAACAATAGCAACACCGGCGGTAGCTATATAGAGCAGTCGGGAATGCAATACTTCATTCGTGGCATTGGCATTGCCACATCGCTGCGCGACATAGAGAAGATACCCATCAAGACGGTGAACGGTGCGCCCGTGCTGGTGAGCGACGTGGCCCAAGTGCGCCTTGGGTCGGCCACGCGCTATGGTGCCGTGACCCGCAATGGCGAGGGCGAAGTGGTGTCGGGCATCACGCTGATGCTTAAGGGCGAGAATTTCCAAGATGTGATCAAAAACGTGAAGGCGCGCATCGCCACCATCGAAAAGGGCCTGCCCGAGGGCGTGGTGATAGAGCCGTTTATCGACCGCACACAGCTCGTCGACCGCGTGACTGGCACCATAGCCCGCAATCTGATTGAAGGCGGCCTGATAGTGATTTTCATACTCATTCTGTTTCTGGGCAATGCCCGGGCAGGAATAGTGGTGGCATCTGTGATACCGCTGTCGATGCTGTTTGCCTTTGGAATGATGCGCACGTTTGACGTGAGCGGCAACCTGATGAGCCTTGGAGCCATCGACTTCGGTCTGATTGTGGACGGTGCGGTGATAATAGTGGAGTGCGTGTGCACCTACATAGCATCGCACTCCGGCAGCTTTGCCGGCGGGCACCTGACACAGCGGCAGATGGACCAAACCGTGGCCCGCGGTGCCGGTGCCATGATGAGTTCGGCAGCGTTTGGCGAGATTATAATAATGACGGTGTATGTGCCGCTGTTCACGCTGGTGGGCATAGAGGGCAAAATGTTCCGTCCAATGGCGCTGACGGTGTTCTTCGCCATATTGGGTGCGTTTTTGCTGTCGCTCACCTATGTGCCTGTGGCGAGTGCTGTGATTCTGAGCAAGAAGTCGACTCACAAGCGCAACTTCTCCGACAAAATGATGGAGCGCATCTCTGCGGCCTACAAACCGCTGCTTGAGCGCAGCCTGAAGCACAGCCGCGCCCTGATTGCGGCGATGGTGGTGCTGTTTGCCGCCAGTTTGGCTGTGTTCAGTCAGATGGGCGGCGAGTTCATCCCCAACCTCGAAGAAGGCGACCTTGCCGCCGAGGTGAGCATGTGCCAGGGCACATCGCTGTCGCAGATGATTAAGTCGTGCACACAGGCCGAAGCAATACTAAAAAAACAGTTTCCCGAAGTGAAACAGGCAGTGAGCCGCATCGGCAGCAGCGAAATACCCACCGACCCCATGCCTGTGGAGCGGGCCGACATGATGATTTCACTCAAGCCCAAGGACGAGTGGACCTCGGCAAAGACTCAGAGCGAACTCACCGAAAAGATGGAGGAGGCCCTGAGCGTGATTCCAGGACTGCACGTGGAGATGTCGCAGCCCATACAAATGCGCACCAACGAGCTGATTACCGGCATCAAGCAAGATGTGGCCATAATGGTGTATGGCGACGACCTGGACAAGCTCACTGCCACGGCAGGACAGATTGCGCGCCTGATTCGCGACATCGACGGCGTGACCGACCCGATGGTGGAAAAGGTCACCGGACTGCCGCAGATTCAAGTGAAGTTCGACCGCGACCGCCTGGCCAGCTATGGCATCAACATCAGCGACGCCAACAGCATAATTAAGACGGCCTTTGCCGGCAGCACGGCAGGCACGATATATGAGAACGACCGCAGCTTCGACCTGGTGCTGCGCATGGACAAGGACATGCGCAACGATGTGGAGTCGCTGCGCGGCCTCTACATTCCGCTACCCAGCGGCGGCTCGGTGCCGCTTGAACAGGTGGCCAGCATTGGATATGAGAACGCACCGTCGCAAATCACCCACGAGGAGGGGCAGCGTCGCATCTACATAGGCTTCAACGTGCGCGGCCGCGACGTGCAGCGCACCATAGCCGACATCCAGCAACGCCTCGATGAGCGGCTTAAGCTGCCCACGGGCTATTACTATGAATATGGAGGTCAGTTTAAGAACATGGAGGAGGCCAAGTCGCGCCTCAGCGTGGCTCTTCCAGTGGCGTTGCTGATAATTCTCATACTGCTCTATGCCACACTGGGCACCATGCGCGAAACACTGTACGTGTTCACAGCCATCCCGCTGTCGGCCATTGGAGGCATCATGGCCCTGTGGCTGCGCGGAATGCCATTCAGCATCTCGGCAGGTGTGGGCTTCATAGCCCTCTTTGGCATAGTGGTGCTTAACGGCATTGTGCTCATCAACCAGTTTAACGCGTTTGAGCGTCAGGGTATGGCCAATGTGCACGACCGCGTGGTCAAGGGCTGCCTGCTGCGCCTGCGCCCGGTGCTGATGACCGCCCTGGTGGCGTCGTTTGGCTTCTTGCCAATGGCCATCAGCACCAGCGACGGTGCCGAGGTTCAGCGGCCGCTGGCCACGGTAGTGATTGGCGGCCTGCTGACGGCCACATTCCTCACACTGCTTGTGCTGCCGGCCATCTACAAACTGTTTACAGCAGAGAACCAAAACAAAGAGATAAATCATGAGCAAAGTTAAAGCATTAGTCCTTACTACCGCCCTACTCGCCCAGTGTGGCGCAATGATGCGGGCGCAAAACGCAATATGCAGCCTTGACAGCTGCCTGAAAGTGGCACTCGACTCCAATCTCACGGTGCGCGCCAGTGCAATCGAGGCCCTGAAGGCCAAGGACATGGAATCGACCTATCTGGAGTTTGACCCAACGGAAATAACTCTCGCGCAAGACCCCACATCGGGCGGCAGCCCCGACAACAGCCTCAGCGTGACACAAAGCTTCAGCATGCCCAGCGTGTACAGGTCGCGCCACAAGCAGCTGAAGGCGCAAACCAGCGTGGCGCGTGCACGCACACAGCTGTCGCGCAACGAGCTGGCCATGCAGGTGACCAGCGCCTACTACACCCTGCTGCGCCAGCGCGCCACCTGCCGCGTGCTGCAGCGGCAAGACAGCATATTCGGCAACTTCCTGCGCATTGCCACCGCCAAGCACTCCAATGGTGAGGCCAGCGCGCTCGAGCGGATGAACGCCGAGCGCGAGCAGCGCGAGAACGACCTCGACCTGGCCAATGCGCTCAACGACTACGACCAGGCCCACAGCCAGCTGCAATTGCTGCTCAACACATCGCGCACCATTGTGCCGCAAGAGCAGGAGCTGCTGCCCATAGGTCAGGACAAGGCCTTCGGCGCATTTGACGCAAGCGCCACCATGGCCGACAGCGTGAACGCACTTGAGGTGAAAGCAAGCGAACTCGAACTGAGTTGCACCAAAAAGGGCTACTTGCCGTCGGTGTCACTGTCGTTGCGCGGGCAGCTGCTGATGAAGTGGTTCAACCCTTATAATGTGGATCGCGAGCGGTTTGAGAAAGGCAACTTCATGGGCTTTGAACTTGGAGTGAGTGTGCCGCTGTCGTTTGGAGCCATACGCGGCAAGGTGCGCGCAGCGCAGCGCGACGTGGAGGCTGCCAAGCTCAGCCGCGAGCAGCAGGCGGCAAGCATGCTCAACGCCCACAAGCAGCTGCTCAACGAGTATGCCAAAGCCAAGCAGGCTGTGGACTACTACACCGCCACAGGACTTCCGCAAGCTGCTGAAATGGAGCGGCTGTCGCAGCTGTCGTACAGCAACGGCGAGATTGACTACACCGAGCTTACGCAAAACCTGAAAAGCGCCAACGGCGTGCGTCTGAGCGCCATCGAGGCCATTGACCGCTACAACCAAGTGGTGATCAAACTAAATTATATTAACGGTAAAAACTATTAGCAACCAATGACTTTAAGCAATATATTCAAATGGGCTTCGGCCATTGCCGCCATGCTGGCGATAACAGCCTGCGGCCAAAGTGAGCAAAAGCCGGAGCAGAAAGAAGAGGCCCAGGCCGAGCAGAGCGAGATCACGCTCACCAACGCCCAAATCAAGGCCGTGGGCATAGAAATAGGCCAAATGGAGAAAAGAAACTTGACGCAGGTGATACGCACCAGCGGCAACATGGAGGCCGACCCGCAAAGCCGGGCCGACGTGACGTCGCTAATTGGCGGAATGCTGCGTTCCATCACCGTGAAGGAGGGCGACAATGTGCGCGCCGGCCAGGTGGTGGCCTGGATTGAGAACACCAGCATCCTTGAAATGCAAAAGAACTACATGGCCGCCGTGCAAGAGCTGCACGCCGCCCAGCAAGAGCTGCAGCGGCAAAAAAACATGAGCGCGCAGGGTGCCGGCGTGGCAAAAAATCTGCAACAGGCCCAGAACGCATGCAGTCTGGCCCGAGCCAACGCATCGGGACTGGCCCAGCAGCTGGCCCAACTGTCAATCAGTCCATCGCGCACCGCAGCCGGACATTTTTCGACCCGCGTGCCCATTAAAGCCCCGATTGCAGGCACTGTGGGGCACATCAACGTGAGCACAGGCGGCTATGCCGATGTGTCGACTGTGCTTATGGACATAGTGAACAACCTGAAGATGCACTGCGACATAATGGTGTATGAGAAAGACATCGACCGTGTGCAGGCTGGTCAGACGGTGGACATGACACTCACCAACCGCCCAGATGTGCACATTCGCGGTGTGGTGTATGGGACCAACTCTTCGTTTGTCAACGAGGCAAAGGCCATCAAGGCACACGTGCGCATCACCGATCGCGGTGGGGCCAAGTTGATGCCTGGGGCCACAGTAAACGCTCTTGTGAACCTAAGCACGCAAAACGTCGACGCCCTCCCCGACGACGCGGTGGTGGACGCAGGCGGCAAAAAATATATATTTGTGCAGACTGGTGAGCGCGACGGCGGCAAGACCCACCTGTTTGAACAGGTTGAGGTGAGCATAGGCGAGAGTGAGCTAGGCTACACCCACGTGATTCCGCTGCAGCCACTGCCCCCAGGCGCCATGGTGGTGCGCCGCAATGCGTTCTACATCCTATCGATGCTTGAAGGCGGCGAGGAAGAAGACTGACACCAGCATCAACACACCCTACCAATCCGGCCACACGGCGGCTCGTTGCCGCTATTGTGGGGCCGGATTGGGACAGGGGTGTTATTGAGCAAACATTGCACTAATCCAAAATGCATAATGTGTGATTATCAAAATCACATGGAAAGTCTTTTGTAGATAAATTGTGTGAAGATCATTGTTTTCATAAAGTAATTAATTACCTTTAAGATGAGCAGAAGCCATAAGAAAAATCCATTTATTTGTTTTTGTTGTTCCTCGAATAAAAAAGACAAAATAAAGGCAAACAGATTATTTAGAAGACTTTCTAAATGCAAACTCAAATTAGGCGAAGAGCCCCTACATTCGCTTAACGAATGTTCAGATACGTATACTTTTAGTTCAGATGGATTAGCCTACTATCATCCGAAATCTAATTATGATAAATTATTAGATAAAGGACACTCTCAGGAAGATATAAATGAACTTTATAGAAAACAAATGAGCAAATAACTGATGTAGCAAATAGTCCTTTACGAAATCAAGTAGGAATTGATTTTACTGGCTTTTATGGGCGGTTTTAAGCAAATTTATAGCGGCAAATTTGCCTATGACGCGCATTTTTCGCAATTTTGCAAATTAATAAGAATGTTATAATTTAATAAGACGGCATATAAAATGGAAATAACCGCTGAGCAATTGGCAGCCCTCGTGAAAGGCGTTGTCGATGGCGATGGATCGACGATAATCAACAATTACGCTAAAATCGAAGAAGCCCATAAAGGCTGCCTCACTTTTCTGGCAAATCCCAAATACACCCACTACATTTACACCACAGAGGCCTCGGCGGTGCTGGTGCGCGACGACTTCAAGCCCGAGCATCCTGTGAAGGCCACACTCATCAGAGTGGCCGACCCCTACGAGACTCTGGCCGACCTGCTTAACTTTGTGAGCAGCCAAGCCCCACAAAAGCTGGGCGTGGAGCAGCCGAGCTATGTGAGCGAGGGTGTGGAGCTGCCCGAGGGCATTTATGTGGGCGCGTTTGCCTATATCGGCAAGGGCGTGAAACTCGGCAAAAACGTTAAGATATACCCGCAGGTGTATGTCGGCGACAATGTGACCATTGGCGACGACGTGACACTGTATCCCGGCGTTAAGGTGTATCACGGCTGCAAAATAGGTAACCGCTGCATTGTGCAGGGTGGCGCCACCATCGGCGGCGACGGATTCGGATTTGCCCCGCGCAAAGACGGCACCTACGAGAAGATTGCGCAAATTGGCATAGTAGTGCTTGAAGACGATGTGGAAATCGGCGCCAACACCACCATCGACCGTGCCACTATGGGCGCCACGGTGATACACAAGGGCGTGAAGCTCGACAACCTGATTCAGATAGCCCACAATGTGGAAGTGGGCGAAAACACCGTGATGGCCGCACAAGTGGGCGTGGCTGGCTCGACAAAGATTGGCAAGCACAACATGGTGGGTGGCCAGGTTGGTTTTGCTGGCCACATCACCGTGGGCGACTACAACGGCATTGGCGCACAGTCGGGTATACCCAACCACGTGGGCAGCAAGCAGCGCCTGCTGGGCTCGCCTGCCATCGGCGCACTCGACTACGCACGGCAAAACGTGTACTTGAAGCGCCTGTCCGAGATGTATAGCGACATCAGCAAGCTTAAAAAGACCATCGCCGAGCTCAAAGGCGAGAATAAATAACGAGGAATTATAAAAAATCATCTCACGACATACAAGAATATGAAACAACGTACTTTAAAAGGTGAGTTCACCGTCAGCGGCAAGGGCCTGCACACCGGCCTGCACGTGACGGCCACATTCAAGAGCGCTCCTGTGAACACAGGATATGTGTTTAAGCGCACCGACCTTGAAGGCGAAAACACTGTTGAGGCCGTGGCCGAAAACGTGGTGGAGACTCACCGCGGCACTGTGATTGCCAACAAGGCGCACAAAGAAGTTAGAGTAAGCACCATAGAGCATGCCATGGCTGCGCTGTATGCCGCCGGCATCGACAACTGCCTGATTGAGGTAGACGCTCCCGAGCTTCCTATTCTCGACGGCAGCGCCATTGAATTCTGCAACCGCATCAACGAAGTGGGATTTGAGGAGCAGGATGCCGATAAGGAATACTATGTGGTGAAGAAGCGCATAAAGGTGGTAGATCCTGAGTCGGGTTCATCGCTGATAGTGCTGCCCGACGACGACTTCTCGATCGACACTATGATTGAGTTTGACTCTCCCGTGCTGCCAAACCAATTTGCAAGCCTGGAAAAAATCAGCCAGTTCAAGGACGAGATTGCAGCATGCCGCACATTTGTGTTTGTGCGCGAAATTCTGCCTCTCGTGAAAATGAACCTCATCAAAGGCGGCGACCTCGACAATGCCATAGTAATCTACGACACTCCGATGAAGCAGGAGGAGCTCGACCAGCTGGCCGACCTCATGAAGGTGCCCCACAAGCATGTGAGCGAGCTTGGCTACCTCAACAACAAGCCGCTGGCCTTCACCAACGAGCCCGCGCGCCACAAGCTGCTCGACGTGATGGGCGACCTGGCCCTGATAGGCCGTCCGCTTAAGGGACGCATTGTTGCCACCCGCCCAGGCCACACAATCAACACCAATCTGGCCAAGCAGATTCGCAAGGAGTTGCGCTACCAGAATGTGCAGGCTCCGCTCTACGACCCCAACAAGGCTCCGCTGATGGATGTGAACCGCATCCGCAAGCTCCTGCCACACCGCTACCCTATGCAGTTGGTTGACAAGGTGCTGGAAATGGGCGAGAACTACATTGTGGGTGTTAAAAACGTGACCTGCAACGAGCCATTCTTCACAGGCCACTTCCCGCAAGAGCCCGTGATGCCTGGCGTGCTTCAAGTGGAAGCCATGGCCCAGGTTGGCGGCCTGCTGGTGCTCAGCTCGGTAGAGGAGCCAGAGCGCTATTCCACCTACTTTATGAAGATTGACAATGTCAAGTTCCGCCAAAAGGTGGTGCCTGGCGACACGCTTGTGTTCCACCTGTCGCTGATGTCGCCAATTCGTCGCGGTTGCGCAGTGATGAAGGGATATGCCTTTGTGGGCGAAAAAATAGTGTCGGAGGCAGAATTTATGGCACAAATTATCAAAAACAAGTAAGACAAACAACACTAACGGACGTAATATGGACATTCAACCATTGGCCAGCATCCATCCGGGTGCTAAAATTGGCAAGGGCGTAAAAATTGGCCCGTTTGTGACCATCGACGACAATGTGGAGATTGGCGACGGCACTGTGATTGACAGCAACGCCACCATCCACTCCGGCGCAAGAATCGGCAAGAACTGCCACATACACTCTGGAGCGGTGATAAGCGACATTCCTCAAGACCTGAAATTCAAGGGCGAGGACACTGTGGCCATAATCGGCGACAACACGTCGATACGCGAATTTGTGACCGTGCACCGCGGCACAGCGTCGAAGGGCAAAACCGTGATTGGCAACAACTGCCTGATTATGGCCTACTGCCACGTGGCACACGATTGCATGCTGGGCAACAACATCATAATGTCGAATGCCGCTCAGTTGGCAGGTGAAGTGGTGGTCGACGACTGGGCCGTGGTGGGCGGCGGTGCGCTGGTGCACCAGTTCACCCACATTGGCCAGCACGTGATGCTGCAGGGCGGCTCACGCGTGAACAAAGACATTCCGCCATTTGTGATGGCCGGCCGCATTCCCCTCACCTACGAGGGTGTGAATTCTGTGGGTCTGCACCGCCGCGGATTCAGCGAAGAGCAGATCAACCGCATCCAAAACGTGTATCGCACGCTGTATATGTCGGGACTCAACACCACAGCCGCAGTCGAAAAGATTGTGGCCGAACTGCCCGCCAGCGATGAACTTGATGCCATCGTGGCATTTGTGCGAGGCTCGAAGCGTGGTGTGATTCGAGCCGGTATTTAAAGTAGGCTTAACAATTCTATTATATATATTGGACACTGGCCGCATCTGATTAATTTCAGGTGCGGCCAGTGTTATTTTTTATGCTGATGTAAAAAAATGGCAAAGGCCCTGACGCTTGTCAGCGCCAGAGCCTTTGCACTATTATATTATTGGGGAAAGTTTACTTGTTGAGCAGGTCGACGGAGCGCTTTAGGAAGCTGTTGAGAGCTTCACCCTTGAGCAGACCGTTGCCCAGCAGTGCAATGTCGATGAGTTGCTTAACCACATCTTGTCCCTTGGCATAGCCGGCAATCACTGCCTCCTTCTTGGCCCGCAGCTCCTCGGCCTTCTTCTCGCTGGCCTTGAGTTCGTCCTTCTTGTCGTCGGGCACACCCTTGTGGTCTTTGTCGAGATCGTGAATGGCTTTGATTTCGGCATTTGCCTTGTCGAGTTCGTCGTCGATAGGTGAAACTTCCTTACCCACGGCATCGACAGCTGCTTCAATCACCTTTTTCACCACAGGATGCGAGGTGTTGAGCGTGAAGTTGTAGGTGGTGGGCAGCTCGCCATAGAAGTTCATGCCTGGCTGGAACTTTGCCATCTCCTTCATGCGCCGCATATATTCGTTTTGAGTTATGACCACAGCTTGCGCGTCAGGAGCCATCGCCGCATAGTTGACCATGAAGTCGGTCTTGTCGATCTTCGGCATCTGCGAAGTGAAGAGCGTGGATGCGATTTCGCGCTCAAACTTGCCAAGTTCCGACTCTTTTGCATCTTCCTTGCGAATGAGGTTGTCGACCACATCAGAGTCGACACGCACAAAGTGGCTCTTCTCAAACTTCTCCTCGAGTTTGCCCACAAATGGGATGTCGAGCTGGCCGTCCATGAGCAACACGTCATAGCCCTTGTCCTTGGCGGCCTTTATGTATGAATACTGACCCTCCTTGTCGGTGGCGTAGAGGTAGATGAGGTTGCCGTCTTTGTCGGTCTGGCTGCCCTCAATGGTCTTTTTATAGTCGTCAAACTTAAAGTAGTTGCCGTCGGTGTTTTGCAGCAAGGCAAACTTCATGGCGGCATCGCAGAACTTCTCATCGCTGAGCATGCCATACTCAATGAAGATCTTGATGTCGTTCCACTTCTGTTCAAATTGCTTGGCATCGCTCTTGGCAATCTCCTCGAGCCGAGAGGCCACCTTCTTGGTAATGTAGGTGGAAATCTTCTTCACATTGCGGTCGGCCTGCAGATATGAGCGCGACACGTTGAGCGGGATGTCGGGCGAGTCGATAACGCCCTGAAGCAGTGTGAGGAACTCTGGAACCACTCCCTCCACACTGTCGGTGACATACACCTGGTTGCAGTACAGCTTGATTCGGTCTTTGCGAATGTCGAGGTTGCTCTTTATCTTCGGAAAGTAGAGAATGCCTGTGAGATTAAACGGATAGTCAACATTCAGGTGAATCCAGAAGAGAGGATCGTCCTGTCCAGGCTCGATGGCACGATAAAACTTCAGGTAGTCCTCATCTTTCAGTTCGGTGGGAGTGCGTGTCCACAGCGGCTCCACATCGTTGATCACCTTGTCATTGTCGGTGTCGACATACTTACCGTCTTTCCATTCCTGCTCTTTGCCAAACACGATGGGCACGGGCAGGAAGCGGCAGTATTTGTAGAGGAGCGAGCTGATGCGCGACTCCTCAAGGTATTCCTTGTCGTCGTCGGCGATGTGAAGAATTATGTCGGTGCCGCGCTCCTTCTTGTCACAATCACCCATTTCATATTCAGGCGAGCCGTCGCACGACCAGCACACCGGCTTTGCGCCATCCTTATACGACAATGTGTGTATCTCCACCTTTTTGGCCACCATGAAGGCAGAGTAGAAGCCCAAGCCAAAATGTCCGATTATGGCATTGGCGTTGTCCTTATATTTGTTAAGAAACTCCTCTGCGCCAGAGAAGGCGATTTGGTTGATGTATTTGTCGATGTCGTCGGCAGTCATGCCGATGCCGTTGTCGCTCACGGTGAGCGTGCCAGCCTCCTTATCGACTTTTACAGTGACCTTGAGTCCGTCGGTCGAGCCGTTGAACTCGCCAGCCACAGCAAGCGTCTTAAGCTTTTGTGTGGCATCGACGGCGTTCGACACTATCTCGCGCAGGAATATCTCATGGTCGCTGTAAAGAAATTGTTTGATTACGGGGAATATGTTTGTAGTGGTAACCCCAATTGAACCTTTTTGCATATCTAATTCTGTTTTTATTTTTATTCGTTAGTCTAAAAGTGTATACTACAAAAAAAATGCCACGCCGCTGTGGCGTGACATTTTTTCATATCGTGTGTCGCTTGAATTCCGGCTGAACTCACTTCTGTTCTTCATTGACTGGCTCTGCGGCCAATTCGGCCTTCACGTTGTCGCCGTCAACGTCAATCACCATTTCGGTGCCTTCGGCCATGCCCTCGTGCTTCAGCATCAATTCCGACAGCGGGTCTTCAACATAGGTCTGTATGGCTCGCTTCAGCGGGCGGGCTCCATACTGGTTGTCATAACCCTTGTCGGCGATAAACTGCTTGGCAGCATCGGTGATTGTGAGGCGGTAGCCGAGCACGCCGATGCGCTTGTAGAACGCAGCCAGCTCGATGTCGATGATTTTGCCAATGGCTTGCTTGTCGAGCGAGGCGAATGTAATGATGTCGTCGATGCGGTTGAGAAACTCGGGCGAAAAGTTGCGGTTAAGGGCTTTGCGAATCACCGAGTCGGCGCGATCCTTGGTGATGACCGAGGTGTTGAAGCCCACGCCAGCGCCAAAGTCCTTCAGCTCGCGTGTGCCTATGTTCGACGTCATGATGATTATTGTGTTCTTGAAGTCAACTTTGCGGCCGAGACTGTCGGTGAGGTTACCCTCGTCAAGCACTTGCAGCAGCATATTGAACACATCGGGGTGGGCCTTTTCCACCTCATCGAGCAGCACCACCGAATATGGGTGGCGGCGCACCTTTTCGGTGAGCTGTCCGCCCTCTTCATAGCCCACATAGCCCGGAGGCGCGCCCACAAGGCGCGACACGGTGAACTTCTCCATATATTCGCTCATGTCGATGCGTATCAGCGAATCGGCAGAGTTGAAAAGGAATTCGGCCAGCCGCTTGGCAAGCAGCGTCTTGCCTACGCCTGTTGAGCCAAGAAACATGAATGAGCCGATTGGGCGGTTGGGATCTTTAAGCCCCACCCTGTTGCGTCTGATGGCGCGCACTATCTTGTCGATGGCCTCGTCCTGACCAACGACCTTGGCTTTCAAGTCGTCGGCCATGCCAAGCAGGCGCAGCCCCTCGGACTGTGCAATGCGCTGCACAGGCACACCCGTCATCATGGCCACCACTTCGGCAACATCGGCTTCGTCCACAGTTTCGCGGTGAGAATCGAGCTTCTGCTCCCAGTCGGTCTTTGCCTGTTCGAGCGACGTTTGCAACTTTTCTTGTTGGTCGCGATAGCCGGCGGCACTCTCAAAGTTCTGTGCCTGCACAGCCTTCAGTTTGTTGGCTTGCGCCTCGGCCACCTTCTTCTCAAGGTCGTCAATTTCCTTCGGCACCACCACCTTCGATATCCGGGAGCGCGCACCAGCCTCATCGAGGGCATCGATGGCCTTGTCGGGGAAAAAGCGGTCGCTAACATAGCGGTCGGTGAGTTTGACGCACGCTTCAAGTGCGCTGTCGGTGTAAGTCACCCCGTGATGCTTCTCATACACGCCCTTGATGTTTCTCAATATTTCAAGTGTTTGCTCGGGCGTTGTCGGCTCCACCATCACCTTTTGGAAGCGGCGCTCAAGGGCTCCGTCTTTCTCGATGTTTTTGCGGTACTCATCGATGGTGGTGGCGCCGATGCACTGAATTTCGCCGCGGGCGAGCGCCGGCTTAAGCAGGTTGGCTGCATCCATTGTGCCGCTTGCGTTGCCTGCGCCCACAATGGTATGAATTTCGTCGATAAACAAAATGAGGTCGGGGTTGGCGGCAGCCTCATCGATAATCGACTTTATGCGCTCTTCAAACTGGCCACGATATTTGGTGCCAGCCACAACCGAGGCCATGTCGAGGGCCACGATGCGCTTGTCAAACAGCACTCGCGCCACCTTGTGGGCCACAATGCGCAGTGCAAGGCCTTCGATTATGGCCGACTTCCCGACGCCCGGCTCACCTATAAGCACAGGGTTGTTCTTCTTGCGGCGGCTCAAGATCTGAGCCAGCCTCTCGATTTCGCGCTCACGCCCAATCACAGGGTCGAGTTTGCCATCGGCAGCTGCACGGGTTATGTCCTTGCCATATTTGTCGATGCTGGGTGTTCCCTTGCCACTGGCGGCTGTGCTTCGGCGTTGGGCCGTCTGTCCGCCTTGGCCGGCAGCGCCACTGTCACCACTGGCGCCATCCTCGTCGATGGTGTCATCATCGTCGGCAAAGTCGGCCCCAGCCTCGGGGGCGACGAAATCCTCACTGCTGAGAATTTGGTTCACCTTATCATAGTCTATGTTCATTTCTTTCATTAGTTTGCTGTTGAATGTGTCGTTGCCGCTTCGCAGCATAGCCAATAGCATGTGCCCGCTGCTGGCCACTTCAGTGTGGCGGCGCTCGGCCTCGAGCAGAGTGTCGCGCAGCAAGTCGCTAATCGACTGACTCACGGCAAAACACTCCGAGTCATTGCCTCCAAACCCGGATCGCTTATCGGTGTTGAAACTGCTTATTTCAGCTTCAAGGCGCGACTCAATGTCGGAAATGGGCGCATGCAAGTCTTCAAACACCTGGTAGGCGTCCGAGTCCTTAGTTTTCAAAATTCCAAGCAGCACATGCTCGGGCTGCAACTTATGGCAGTTGAGCCTCAAAGCCTCGTTTTGGCTGTGAATCAAAATTCTGCTGACTACACTATTGAATGCTTTCTTGCTCATTTATAGTATGTAAAAATCCAAATTTCCAATTGCAGTTGTTCGCACTTGAATAAACAGGATGCACTTTTTGTCACTGAACTGCAATTATCGTGCCAACATGGCATAATGTTATGCATAATCCATAGTAAGCAAGCAGAGGGGGGGCAGGCAATATCCGTTTCCTCCTCTCTGCCTATGTGGTTGTCTTTTATATGAGCGCACTCGCTACTTGCCGCGGTGGCTGAATTTGTGCCACAGTTTGTAGGACAGCTTCGACACCTTGTATCCAATCAGCAGGTAGTCTACCGCTTTCAGCCGGCCAATCACTTCGCTGCCAAACAGCAGACTGCGCACGTTGCCACTGCTGGCCTGCTCCTTGGCCAGGCTCAGTTTGGCGGAAATGCGCTCCTTGGCCACCTCTGACTTTATGGCAGCAAGCGCGCGCTGGTAGCGCAGCTGTTCGAGGGTGTATCCCCTCCACTGGCTTTCGGCGTTTCCGCTTGCCGCGGGTTTGCTATTATTGTTTGTCATTTGGCTTGATGAAAAGCTTGGTCACAAATCTTGTTATGGGGTCAACTATCAGCGCCTTGCGGCACTTGAGCACGATGAGCAGCACCACAAGCAGCAGCACGGCCACTATCAGATAGGACGCCCACATGCAGCCAATCTGTTCGTTGAGCCATGCCACGAGGGCTGAACTCAAGTTGAATAGCAGGCAGGCTCCTATTATGAGCAGCACCAGTGCGACCCCTATGGCCGACAGCAGCACCGACAGCTTTTCAACCGCAGTGAGCTTGGCATAGTCGAACTGCACCGACGCGTAGCTCTTGATTTCGCCTAACAATGACTTATAATCAAATTCTGCCATACAATGTGTTATTTATCATGCTGAGTTTTTATGGCGCACATGGCACGCATTTCAACCGCATTTATGCCCATAGACTCAGGCCAGCCGGCTGAACACGCGTGCCACGAGCACACTGTGGCTTAGAGCAAAAGGCGAGCGCGCCGCTTTGGCTAATGCTTCGCCTCTGCCAAGTGGTGGATTACTGATCGATTTGTGCGCTGATTTGGTCAACGAGCTGCTCCACCTCATCGTCGGTGAAGTCGATTCCTTTTTTCTTAAGCAGCTCCTTGATGCGGCTGCGCAGGTCAGAACCTTTCTCGGGAGCAAAAAGCAGTGCTATGCTGCAGCCCACTATGGCGCCGCCAAGGAATGCGTATAAAATATTGAGAGCTTTCATGTCTTTTCTGTGTGAATTTGATTTATACAATTAAACAATGCAGGGAAAATGCCTCGGTGTGCGCAATTACTCCTCTACCTTAATCTCTTTAGTGATGTCGTCAACGAGCTCGTCCATCTTCTCGCTGTTGAGCTTCACGCCTTTTTTGCGCAGCAGCTCTGCGATTTTTGTACGGGTGTCGGTTCCTTTCTCGGGCGCAAAAAGCAAGCCCACTGCAGCGCCTGCAATTGCGCCGCCAATCACTGCTAAAACGATGTTGATCGGTTTCATAATTATTTCATTTAATGTTAAACTCAATGCGTCACGCCGGCAACGCCGGCTATGCTTGTGTAAAATTACGCACGATTTGCCTTATAAACAAATTTTTGGCCGTAGCATTGTTATAAAAAATGTTATATCACCGCCCATGGCGCCACCGCGGTGGCTGCACGCAAAGCGAAAGTTAATTAAAAAAAACGAAAAATAGCGATTTTCGCGGCTACTTGCTTGTCATGTGTGGAAAAATGCCTAATTTTGTAAGCTAAAAGACTACAGCTATATAGAGGCAAATGACAAATAAGATACTTATATCGCTATGCGCCACCTTGCTGCTCACCGGCTGCGGCGAGTATAACAAGGTGCTTAAGAGCACCGATTATAACTACAAGTACTCGTATGCCAAGAAGGCTTTTGAGCAAAAGAAGTACACCCAGGCATACACAATTCTGCAAGACCTTATTCCGGTGTTCAAAGGCACCGACAAGGCCGAGGAGTCGCTGTATCTGCTTGGACTCAGCTATTACGAGAACAAGGACTATGTGAATTCGGGGTCATACTTCAAGCAGTATTACCAGCACTACCCCAAAGGCCAGTATGCCGAATTGGCTCACTTCTATGCCGGCTACGGATATTACCTTGATTCGCCTGAGGCCCAGCTCGACCAGAGCGAGACCTACAAGGCCATTGAGGAGCTCCAGGCTTTTCTCGACTATTATCCCAAAAGCGACAAGGTGTCGATTGCCCAAAACGCCATATTCGAGCTGCAAGACAAGTTGGTGCTAAAAGAACTTGAAAACGCCACCTTGTATTACAACCTTGGCAACTATATGGGCAACAACTATGAGTCGGCCGTTATAACCGCCAAAAACGCTATCAAGGACTACCCCTACAGCAAATATAAGGAGCAGCTGGAGTTCTTGGTGCTCAAAGCCCGCTTCAAGGAGGCCGAGGAGAGTGTGGACGAGCGCAAAGAGGAGCGCTACCGCGTGGTGATTGACGAATACTACGCCTTCACTAACGACTACCCCGACAGTAAGGACAAGAAAGAGGCTGAAAACATTTTCAAGATAGCCAGCAAGCACGTGGGCGAGCAGTAAAGCAAGGCGCACCACTCCAGGCACAAAAAAGACGACACAACAAAAACATTTATATAATAGAATGGATTACAAGAAGACAAACGCACCACTCACAACTACAATCCACGACTTAGTGGATATGGCTCAACAGACAGGTAACATCTATGAGACCGTGTGTATCATCAGCAAGCGCGCAAATCAGATTGCCGCCGAGATGAAAAGCGATTTGGAAAAGAAGCTCCAGGAATTTGCCTCGATGAACGACAATCTCGAAGAGATTTCGGAAAACCGCGAGCAGATTGAGATTTCTCGATACTACGAGAAACTCCCCAAGCCTACGCTCATTGCTACTCAGGAATATAACGACCACGAGCTTGCTTTCCGCAACTTGGCAAAGGAGAAGGACGACTTCAACTTCTAAAAAAGAAAAGAAATGTAGCAGAGTGGAAGTCGGCAGACATGCCACACGCTTACGCATCTGCGTCAAAAAGCTATACAGGCTCAGTTTCACAGCAGAAATTGAGCCTTTTGCTTTTCAGCATGCAAACGCCAACTTAACCGGCGAGCGAATAAACGCTAATTAAGAGGCATGGGCAATTAGGTTGCCCACTAGTCCGATACTTTTGCATTACCAATCAAAAAAAATAATAATAGTTATGGAGAATGCAATAGTAATAACCCCCAAGGTGATCAGCCGGATGAGAGGCATGAGCAAGGAAGAGCAGAAAATGCTGATAGAGACGCTGCTATGCGATGAAATTTTGAAAACCGAACGCCCAAGCGAGTTGTCGCCAGTGCAGGAGTTGGTGTACGTGCTTATGCGCGACAGCATCATGCGCGACTCAGTGCGCTACCAAAAGGTGATGACGCAAGCCTGCACGGCATAGGCATGTGCAGCCAGGGCGGCCAACTTTCAGAGCCCACATGCAACAACTCAACTTACCGCCGCAGCCATTGCGGCTGCGCAAAGGCGAAAAATCAATACAAGTGCTCGACGCGCTGCGCCACCGCTTTGTCGCACTCACTCCCGAAGAGTGGGTGCGACAAAACTTTGTGTCGTTTTTAATCACGAGCCGGCAGTTTCCGGCTGCTTTGATGGCCAACGAGGTGTCGCTGGTGCAAAACGGCATAAAGCGCCGTTGCGACACGCTGGTGACCGACCGCAATGGCAGTCCGCTTGCCATAGTGGAATACAAGGCCCCTAGCATTGCAATCACTCAAAAGGTATTTGACCAAATAGTGCGCTACAACATGGTGCTGCGCGCCCACTACCTGATGGTGTCGAATGGCATGGCCCATTTTTGCTGCAAAATTGACTATGAGAAAAATTCTTACGCTTTTCTGCCCGACATTCCCAACTACAACGACCTGTTGACTTAAACCCACTCTGCACCCAATCACAAATTAGGCTGCACCTTGGCAATGCTCAACAAAATGAGCAAGCTCATTTCCTGGCATTGCGCTCGGTTTGCACTAATGTTAAATAAATTAGGCTGCACCTCGGCAATGCACAAGAAAATGAACGAGTTCATTTCTTGGCATTGCGCTCGGTTTGCACTAATTTTGCATAAGGGCTTGCGCAGCAGCATGCCTTTTTGTGAAACTACACACATTTAGATTAGTGAAAGGAAACACCGACTATTTAAGCCAACTCAATGAGCCGCAGCGCGAAGCAGTGCTCTACTGCGACGGTCCATCGCTTGTGATTGCAGGCGCAGGATCGGGAAAAACGCGTGTGCTCACATACAAAATAGTGCATTTGCTCAACTTGGGCATACCTCCCTACCGCATAATGGCATTGACGTTTACCAACAAGGCGGCGCGCGAAATGCAAGAGCGCATCGAGCCGCTTGTGGGCAAAGCTGCCGCCTCACAGCTGTGGATGGGCACGTTCCACTCCATTTTTGGCCGCATTCTGCGCATCAATGCCGAGAAGATAGGCTTCACCCGCGACTACACAATCTACGACACATCCGACTCAAAGTCGCTTATAAAGCGCATAGTGAAGGACATGGGCCTTGACGAGAAGGTGTATAAACCAGCGGTGCTGCAGTCGCGCATTTCGTTTATGAAAAATGCGCTGTTCTCCCCCACCGACTACGCCCGCAACGCCGACTTCCGCAAAGAGGATGAGCAGGCACTGCGCCCGCTAACCTATGACATATACCAGCGCTATTGGGACCGCTGCCGCACAGCCGGAGCAATGGACTTCGACGACTTGCTGTTCTACACCAACATATTGCTGCGCGACCACGACGATGTGAGACTGAAATACCAAGAGTTTTTCCAATACATCCTGGTGGACGAGTATCAGGACACCAACTTTGCTCAGCACCTCATTGTGAAGCAGTTGGCCGGCCTGCACCACCGGCTGTGCGTGGTGGGCGACGATGCGCAAAGCATCTACTCGTTTCGCGGCGCCAACATATCAAACATATTGGGGCTCAGCAAGGCAATGCCCGACCTGAAGACGTTCAAGCTGGAGCAGAACTACCGCTCGACGCAGAACATAATCTCGGCGGCCAATTCGCTTATAGCCAAGAACAAGAGGCAAATAAAGAAACACATATTTTCGGAAAACGCTGTCGGCACAAAGGTCACTGTGCTGCAGTGTGTGTCAAACATAGAGGAGAGCTATGTGGTGGCCAACCAGATAATGAGCTTGAAGGCCCGCGGCGGATACTCGTTCAACGACTTTGCCGTGCTCTACCGCACCAATGCACAGTCGCGCCAGCTTGAGGCTGCATTCAGCAACGGTGGCAAGCGCGACACCCACGGCAACCGCCAGCGTAGCATACCATACCGCATATATGGCGGGCAGTCTTTTTACCAACGCAAGGAAGTGAAGGATGCTATAGCCTACTTCCGCCTGGTGGTGAACCACGATGATGATGAGGCCCTGAGCCGAATCATCAACTACCCTGCGCGCGGCATTGGCGACACCACGATGAAGAAGGTGCAGGCATGCGCCATGCACGACGACGTGAGTCTGTGGAACGTGATTTGCAGCCCTCAAGCCCATGGCCTTAGCGTGAACAAGTCAACGGCCAACAAACTTGGCGACTTTGCGCACATGATTGAATCGCTTACCGCTTTTATGGACAACCCCGATAACTCAGCCATCGACACCGCCAACCGCATCATAGCCGACTCGCGGCTTCTGGAGGTGCTGGTGGGCGACAAGACACAAGAAAACATTGCACGCCAAGAGAATCTGAATGAGCTGCTGAATGCCGTGGGCCAGTTTACCGAAGAGGCCAACGAGGAAGGCGATGAGCACCGACGGCTTGTTGACTTCCTGAGCATAGCGTCGCTGGCCACCGACCAAGATGAGGACAACGGTAACGACGATCGCGTGACACTGATGACTGTGCATGCCGCAAAGGGACTGGAATTTAAAAATGTTATCATAGTCGGCGCCGAGGAAGAACTGTTCCCATCGAGCAGAAGCAGCGACTCCATCGACGGCATTGAGGAGGAGCGCCGCCTGATGTATGTGGCCATAACCCGCGCGCAGGAAAATTGCATAATCACCTACGCCAACTCTCGCTTTATGAACGGTCAGGCCAAGAGCTGCACCGTGAGCCGGTTTCTCACCGACATCGACCCGCAGTATCTCAACGAACCGGTGGAAAACACCGAATTTAAGTGGGACGACGGCTCAAGCCGCAAGTGGGACAGCGGCAACCGTTATAAGCGCCGAGAAAGCAGCAGCCTTGATTTCGGTGCCGAGCGCAATGTGTTCGACGGCAAAGCCGCAGCCCCAAAATCGGTGCCGGCAGCTAACATGAAGCCAGTTTCGCAGGCACGGCCCACCCCATCGGCACCGGGCTCAGCGTTCACGCTACACGGCGTTGATGAGGTGAGCACAGGCATGCGCATCAGGCACAACCGCTTTGGCGAAGGCATCATTATGCACATCGACACATCGGGGGCCGACCCTAAAATGACAGTGAACTTCAGCAACGCCGACCAGCGCACACTGCTGCTGAAGTTTGCCAAGTTTGAAATTCTATAGACCAATAAAATGAACGAAACACTGCAAACACCATACTACATCGTGTATGAGGACAAGCTGCGACGCAATCTCGACCTCATTACGCGTGTAATGCGCGAAAGCGGCGCAAAAATAATAATGGCTTTTAAGGCCAATGCGCTGTGGCGCACGTTCCCCATATTCAGGGAATATGGCATTCAGTCCACTGCCAGCTCGCTCAACGAGATGCAGCTGGCAATCGAGGAGCTTCACCACAAGGCTCACAGCTATTGCCCAGTGTACACCGGCGCCACCATCGGCCGGTTTATCGAAGGCAGCTCACACATCACATTCAACTCAGTGGAGCAGGCCGAGCGCTTTGTGCCGCTGGTGAGGCAGTACAACGAGGCACACACAAGCGAGCCCGTGAGTTGCGGCTTGCGCATCAACCCCATGTGCTCGGTGGTCGACACCGACATCTACAACCCATGCGCACCAGGGTCGCGGTTTGGCGTAACAGCCGACAAACTGACTTCGCTACCCGACGGCATAGAGGGCTTCCACTTTCACGCACTGTGCGAGTCCACGTCCTACGACCTTGAAAAAGTGCTTAACTCGGTGACGGGGCAATTTGGCAGTTTCCTGCCGCAGCTTAAATGGATAAATATGGGCGGCGGCCACCTGATGACGCGTGAGGGCTACGACACCAAGCACCTAATAGGCCTCATTAAGCGCTTCCGCCAAGAGCATCCCAACCTTGAAGTGATACTTGAGCCAGGCAGCGCATTTTGCTGGCGCACAGGCGACTTGATTTCTACAGTCGTCGATGTGGTAGAAAACAGCGGCATCAAAACTGCCATAATTGATGCCTCATTTGCCTGCCACATGCCCGACTGCCTTGAGATGCCATACAAGCCTACTATCACCGAGGCGCTGCCCGAGGTGGACAGGAGCAAGCCCACTTACCGCATTGGCGGCAACTCGTGCCTGAGCGGCGACTTCATAGGTGACTGGTCGTTTGGCCGGGAACTGCGCGTGGGCGACCGGCTCACGTTTGAGGACATGAACCACTACACCACGGTTAAGACGCACATGTTCAACGGCATTCAACACCCATCGCTGCTGATGCAGCACAGCGACGGCACAGTGGAGCTGCTGCGCAAATTCACATTCAGCGACTATAAAAACAGAATGGACTAAACATAAAATAGCAATCATGGATATTTACAAAATCAGCGACAAAGTGAGCTATGTTGGCGTCGACGACCACACAACCACCTTGTTTGAAGGTCTTTGGGCACTTCCCAATGGCGCATCATACAACTCATATCTTGTGGACGGAGGCGACAAGGTGGCCCTGATCGACACCGTAGACGCCGGCAGTTTCGCCTCTTTTCTGACCAACATAAAGGCCCGCATTGGCGACCGCGGCATCGACTATATGGTGGTGAACCACATGGAGCCCGACCACTCAGGCTCGATAAGCCTCATCAGGGCCCACTATCCAAGCATAGAGATTGTGGGCAATGCCAAGACGGCACAGATGCTAAAGGGCTTTTACGGCATTGACAGCGGCGTGAAGGTGGTGGCCGACGGCGACACACTGCCGCTGGGCGGCACATCGCTTAGTTTCCACCTCACCCCCATGCTGCACTGGCCAGAGACCATGATGACATTTGAGGGCAGTGACGGCATCCTGTTTTCGGGCGATGCCTTCGGCTGCTTTGGTGCGCTCAACGGCGCGCTGTTCGACACACAACTGTGCCTCGACGGCTATTGGAACGAGATGACACGCTATTACGCCTGCATTGTGGCAAAATATGGCATTCCAGTGAGGAATGCCGCCAAAAAGCTGTCGTCACTCAACATAAAGGCCATTTGCCCAACACACGGACCAGTGTGGACCAAATATGCAGGCCAGACAATTGAGCGCTATATGCAGCTGGCCAACTGGGACACCAAGCCAGGCGTGGTGATTGCCTACGGCTCGATGCACGGCTGCACGCAGCAAATGGCACAAGCCATGGCCCATGAGCTGGCAAAAGAAGGCGTCGGCCCTGTGGTTATGCACAACCTTTGCACGGCCGACAAGTCGGCCGTGCTGCGCGACATCTGCACCTACGGTACACTGATATTGGGCAGTCCCACCTACAACGCAGCCATATTTCCGCCTGTAGCAGCACTGATCGAAGCCCTTCAGAACCGCGCCATGCAGCGCCACACCATTGGCTGCTTTGGATGCTACACCTGGTCGCCAGGCGTGAGCAAAAAGATGGCCGCAGCCTTCGACGGCGCCAAAAATGAAGTGCTCGAGCCGTTTGAGTTCCAATATGCGCCCCACTCCACAGCCGCCAAGGAAGCTTGTCAAAAGATGTGCGCAGAAATCAAACGGGCCATGCAAAGCTAATTTTTTCACCAGCATTTTTAAGCATTACACAGCATGCCTCCTAAAAAGACCGGCGTGAGCTACACCTCGCTGCGCAACGAGATCATGCAGCACAAATTCCGCCACATATACGTGCTTGAGGGCGAAGAGCCCTATTACATCGACAGTCTCACCAACCTGATTGTGGCCAACGCCCTTAGCGACGACGAACGAGACTTCAACCTGACCGTAGCCTATGGCGCTGACGCAAACATCAACGACCTGATAGGCGCCTGCCGACGCTATCCTGTGATGGCACAGCGGCAGGTGGTGGTGCTGAAAGACGCCCAAAATGCCGGCAAAAGCAGCGCAACCGGCAACCTTGACTCTTTTAAGTTCTACGCCCAGCGGCCTCTCGACACCACAATTCTGGTGATTTGCAACAAGGGCGGAGCAATAAAGGCAAAAGGTCTTCTTGATGAGATTAAAAGCAGCAATGCCGGGGTGGTGTTTGAGTCCAACAAGGTGCGCGACTACGAGCTGCCGGGCGTGATTGCAAGCCACGTGAAGAATTTGGGCCTTAGCATCGACAACAAGTCGGCCACAATGCTGGCCACCAGCATCGGCACCGACTTGTCGCGACTGTTTGGCGAAATATCCAAACTGCAAATGCTTGTAGGCCCAAACAAAAGCATTACGCCCGAGCTGGTGGAGAAAAATATCGGCATAAGCAAAGACTACAACAACTTTGAGCTTGAAGACGCGCTAATTGTGCGCAATGGGGCCAAGGTCTACCGCATAATCGACTATTACGAGAAGAATCCCAAACACAATCCCGTGGCAATCACGGTGTCGCAGCTGTTCTCGTTCTTCTCAAGCGTGCTGCTGCTGCGCACAAGCCGCGACCGCACCGACGAAGGGCTGATGAAGCAGTGCAACTGCAGGTCGCTGTTCAGGCTCAAAAAGTTTAAGCAGGCAGCACAAAACTATAGCACACTTGCGTGCGTGAACATAATCAGCTATCTGCGTGAATGCGACACAAAGAGCAAAGGCCATGGGTCGCGGCAAGACAGCTATGCCCTGCTCAAAGAACTCATGTTCAAAATTCTGCACGCATAATTAACCAAGGCATACGCTAACGCAGCAATCCCGGCGTCTCTCATTATGAGAAGCGTCGGGATTGCTAATTCTTATCTTGTGCTGCTGCTGAGCCGCCACTGCGGCTTCTGCTTAAGCGAGTGTCAGTCGGTAAGGTCGACAGCGTAATACACCTTCTTGCCGGTGGGATACATACCGGTGATGAACATCACCTTGTCGCTGTCGTTGTCGCGCATTATCTGGCCGTAGATGGTCTCAACATCGTCGCGGCTGTTGACGCGCATATTGTTGATGTCGGTAATCACAAAGCCATTCTTGATGCCGGCAGCCTTAAACTTGCCTTCCTTGATACCGCTCACCTTCACACCGCTGCTTATGCCAAGGTCCTTCTTGTCCTGAGCGGTAAGTTCCTGGAATGCGCAACCAAGCGACATCATGTCTACAGCCTTTGTAATCTTGGTGTTGCCCTGATTGTTCTTCAGGGTCACTTCGGCCGTCTTAAGTTTGTTGTCGCGGTAATACGAGATGGTGGCCTTGTCGCCCGGGCGGAGCTTGCTCATCTGCTCAAGCATCTGAGCCCCGTTCTTCACATCGTGGCCGTTGAGTTTCACAATCACATCGCCCTCGGCAAGGCCTGCGTCTTTGGCGGCGCTGCGGTCGGCCACCTTTGCCACATATATGCCCTCGGTGGTGGCAGTGATATTCTTCTCTTTGGCCTTGTCGGCGTCAAGTTCGGTGAATGTCACGCCAAGCACTGCGCGCTGCACCGATCCGTACTGCTTGATGTCGGTGACAATCTTCTTAACCACCGACGACGGAATAGCAAATGAATAGCCTGCATAGCTGCCCGTCTGCGAATATATCATGGTGTTGATGCCAATGAGTTCGCCGTTGGTGTCAACCAGCGCGCCTCCACTGTTGCCTGGGTTGACGGCGGCATCGTGCTGAATGAACGACTCAATGCCCATGTTGTTGCCCTTGTTAAGGCCGCGTGCCTTTGCGCTCACTATACCGGCGGTGACGGTTGAATTAAGGCCAAAGGGGTTGCCAACTGCCAAAACCCACTGGCCGACCTTCACATTGTCGGAGTTGCCAAAGGTCATCGGCTTCAAGTCTTTCGCCTCTATTTTAAGGAGTGCAATATCGGTGGTGGCGTCGGTGCCAATCACCTTGGCGTTAAACTTGCGGTTGTCGTTGAGAGTAACCTCGAGTTTCTCGGCACCGTCAACCACGTGGTTGTTGGTCACAATGTAGCCGTCGGCCGATATTATCACACCCGAGCCAAGGCCCTTGGCCTGTGGCTCGGCGTCCTTTTGCTGTTGTTGTGGCTGTTGCTGCTGGCGGCGGCGCGATGTGCCGTTGCCGTCAAAGCCAGGGCCAAAGAAGAACTCAAACGGGTCGAACCAGTCGTTGCCACCCTGATAATACTGTTGCTGCTTTGGGGTGACAAACGACTTGATGCTCACCACAGAGTTGAGCGAAGTTTCGGCAGCTGCCGTGAGGTCGGGATAGCTGGCCGAAGCCGGGCGGGAGACTGCGGTGTTGACAAGCGCCGACTGGCTGGTGGCCACCGACTCCTGAGCCGGGATATAGGAATCATTGATTGCTTTGCCCGCAATCTGAGCGGCAAAGAGTGTCGAGGCCGAGCCGAAAATTGAGGCCCCAGCCAGCAAAATCGCTAATTTCTTGTTCTGTTTCATAATGATGAAATGTTAATTATTTTCTTGTTTAATAGTTTCAATCGTTAATTTTAACTTTTGCGGTTTGCGTTGCAAATGTACAATTAATAACTGCAATTCCAATGCCGCGCAGCATCTTATTAATCAAATTTAATATCAGAAAGCAGTGATTTTGTATTCTTTAAAAATAGTCCTCACAAAGGCCGGCCCATAAAGCGCATCGAGCCACATTTGTTCCACGCAGCCTTTGCGCATAGGCCGATATTGCAGTATCTTTGCAGTGCAATTCACGGCATGACAAAATGACAAAAGGAAACATATCTCGTTCAAAAGAAGAGCGGCACACCGCGTTTGTAGTAGCATTCTCGGCAGTGGTGATGCTGCTAGAAATTGTGGTGGGACTGCTGTCGGGTTCAATGGCCCTGCTGGCCAATGGTATTCATATGGGCGGCCATGTGATGGCTTTCGGGCTCACACTTGGCGCCTATGTGCTTGTGCGCCACCTGCGCAAAGCAGGCAACGAGCGTTACAGCGGCGACCGCATCCTGGCCCTGGCGGCGTTTGCCAGCGGTGTGCTGCTGCTGGTGTTTGCCGTGCTTATCACGGTGGAGGCCGCCGAGCGCATAGCCAGCGGAGGAGAGCCAATCAAGTTTACCGAGGCAATGACAATAACCATAGTGGGCATGGTGGTGAACCTGATTTGCGCCTACGCGCTACACTTCAAGCACGGCGAGGGCGACTACAACAGCCACTCAGCGTTTCTGCACGTGGTGGCCGATGCCATGACGGGCGTCGGGACCATTGTGGGACTTGTGTGCGTTAGGTTGTGGAACATCACATGGATCGACTCGGCCGTGGCCATAGTGTGCTCGATAATAATAATAAAGTGGGCAATTGGGCTGCTATTAGACACTGGACGCAAGCTGATAACCGCCGCATAGGCGAATTATTGCGCCGGTCAGGGTTGCCTGAACAGACAATAATCACTAACTTTGCAGCACGAGACAGCATGGCGGCTTGTCGCTCGTCACTCGCTTCGGCGGTATCGAGAGGAAAGTCCGGGCAACGCAGAGTATCACATTTCTTAACGGGAAGCTATTGGCGACAGTAGGGTTAAGGTGACAGAAAACAACCGCCGGCCACGGCCGGTAAGGGTGAAAAGGCGAGGTAAGAGCTCACCGGGCACTGTGGCGACATGGTGTGACGCACCACCTGTGAGTTGCAAGGTCAAGTATATCGGCATTTAAGGGTTACTCGTCCATTGCCGAGGGGTGGACTGCTATACCGCACTGGCAACAGTGCGGACAGATAAATGACAAGCGGCGGCTTGCTATGCAGGCCGACACATAACCCGGCTTATAACTGTGCTGCCTCGTTTTTTTATCAGCAAAAAATTCACAACCGCATATGCAAGCAGCGCACTGCCCCACAGAGGCAATGCGCTGCTTTTTCATCTGCTAAAATCGGACCGCTGGACGTAAATACAAATATTTTTATTAACTTTGCATCTTGCAATCAATAGAGTGAATGGAGACATTGTTGTCAATAATCATAAGCTGCGTGTCCATTGGTGTGATTTTGTCGGCACCAATGGGGCCCATTGGCATCCTGTGTGTGCAGCGCACGCTCAACAAGGGCCGCGAATCGGGCTTTTTCACCGGTGTTGGCGCCTCGGTCTCCGATTTGTTCTACTGCCTGCTGACAGGCTTGGGAATGTCGATTGTCACCGACTGGATTGAAACCAACCAGAGCATACTGCAAATAATTGGTAGCGTGCTGCTCACGGCCTACGCGGTGTATCTGATATGCCATAACCCAGTGAGCCGGATGAAAACACCCCACGACAAGAAAGAGAATTATGTGCAGGACGCCCTCACTGGATTCTTCTTCACCCTTTCCAACCCCCTTATAATATTCCTGATAATTCCCCTGTTTGCCCGCTTTGGATTCCCGCTGCCGGAGTACCGCTACTACCACATCCTGCTTGGCTACATATTCATTGTGGTGGGCGCACTGCTGTGGTGGGCCGTAATCACATTCTTTGTGAACAAGGTGCGCACACACTTCAACATCCGCAGCATGTGGCTCATAAACCGCATTATGGGCAGCATAATTCTGGTGCTGTCGCTCTATGGACTGATTACGGGCATCAAGGTGTATTTCAATTTTTAAAGCATCATAAACCTATATGGACAGCAAGCTGACGATCACATCAAAATATATCAAGCGGCTAGACGCCATGCCGTTTGACGAAGTGGGACAGTATCTTGACGAGAACCTTGAGCACACGCGGCTCGACTGCGTAAACTGGCCCGAAGTGCACTCCTACAAGCCCGACTGCCAAGTGGTGACGGCACACAGCGACAAATACCTGTATGTGTATTTTTCGGTGATTTGCCAGGACCTGCGCGCCGTGAACACGGCCAACCTAAGCCCTGTGGCGGAAGACAGCTGCGTGGAATTCTTCATGCAGGTGCCAGGCAGCGACGAATACTGGAACTTTGAGTTTAACTGCATTGGCACCGTAAATGCCAGCCACCGTGTGACGCGCCCCAACGCCGTGCGCCTCACCGATGAGCAGATAGCCGGCATTAAACGCTATGCGTCGTGCGGAACCGAGCCATTTGACGAAAAGCACGGCACATTCTGCTGGGATCTGACAGTGGCCATCCCGTTCAGCCTCGTGGGCATCGACCCCGCGCACAAGCCATCGCACTTAATGGGCAACTTCTACAAGTGCGCCGACAAGACGGCCCACCCCCACTACGTGTCGTGGGCTCCGATTGCGCTCGACAAGCCCAACTTCCACGCCACTCAGTTTTTTGCTCCGATAGTGCTGGGCTAAAGCACCGAGAGAAAAAACAAGGAGGGAGACCGAACGGCCTCCCTCCTTGTTTTTTTCTGCTTTTGCCTTGTTCAAATCAGATCGGTGTGGATGCGGAACACAGTGCCCTCGATCAGCGAGCAATACACGTCACCATTGTCGTCGACCTCAAATCCGTTGATTTCGCTCGAGCCAAGATGTTTGGTAAACACCACCTTGTGGGTGAGAGCGTTGACCACGGTGAGCACTCCGCGGCGTGAACCGAGATACACCAGGCCCCGATGCTCAAGCACAATGCACGGTGCGTGCTCGTAGCCAAAGCCGGCATCAGTCTTCCACAGCAGCTGATAGCTGTTGCCCTCGGTGCTCATAGCCACAAGTTCGCCGTCCATGGTCTTGGCATATGCCCGCTTGCCGTCGGCCGACACGCCGAGGCTTTCACGCACCTTCTCGTCGTTGTGCTCACGCCAAATCACTCTGCCGCTTTTGCGGTCGAGGGCTGTGGCATAGCGGTCGGGGGCTACGATCACCACCTTGTCGGCCGTCACCACGGGCACCACATTGCCAGGGCTGAAGAGATTCTGCGCCTTGCCGTTGTTCCACTTCCAGCGCAAGCGTCCCGACTTCTTGTCGAGCACGCGCAGATAGGTGTCCCAAGCGCCAAACACGATGTCGCCACCGCTTATGGTGGGTGCAGCCTGGCAATAGTTGTTGATGCTGTCGTAGCTCCACAGCATTTTGTGGCGGTTCACGTCCCATGCCTGGAACGTCTTGTAGCCGCCCTGGTAGAGCACGCCTTTGCTTATCACGCCGTCGGCCACATATGGGCCGCTTGCATCATGCTCATAGGCAACGGCACCATTGGCCTTGTCGAGCCACACCAGCCGGCGGTCGGCCGTGGGCAGGACCACGTATTTCTTGTCGACCGCAGGGCGTGAAAACAGCATTGCGCCCGTCTTGTACTGCCACTTAACCTTACCAGAGGCCTTGTCAACAGCTTTCAGGTAGCCGAGCGAGTTGCCAACATAAAGGTTGTTGTGGTCAAGCCCTACTCGAGTAAAGATTGAGGCATTGTCTGTAAACACCTTGGTAATCTTGAATATGGCCGGCACAGAGTCGGCATACACTAGCCGCTCAAGCGGCGTGAAGTTGAGATTGATTTTATAGGCATACTTCACCGCTGGAGCCTGACCGATGAGCTTCTCATACACCTTTACCGAGTCGGGGGTGACACTGATGGTTGAATAGCCATAGTTGCCATTGCCAAGATCGAGCGCGCGGGCTATCACGCAGTCGATGCCGCCTGTGGCATATTTGCGCCAGCGGTGATAGTGGCCGCACTGGTGTGTCACCACAGGATATTTTTGCAGCAGCGCCACATAGTCGGCATAGTTGTCCAAGTCGTCGAGCAGCGGATAGTGGTTGACGCTGAGCACACGCATTCCGGGCTTAACCCTCGATTTAAGCGTGTTTTCGAGCCATATCAGGTCTTCCTGCTTGATGTGTCCGTCGCCCATCTTCATAAACGGGCCGCAGTTCATGCCCACCACCAGCAGGCTGTCTTGCTGAAACACGAAGCGGTCGGCACCCCAAAGGTCGGTAAACGTCTTGCACGCGCTTTGGCTCCAGTTGTTCTCGTGATTGCCTGGAATCACGTAATAGGGCTTTTTGAGCCCGGCCAGAATGTCATGCACATTTTTTAGCTGCACGTCGCTGCCCTCGTTGGTCAGGTCGCCAGACACGATCACGGCATCGGCGTCGCTGCCGTTGATTTCAGCCACAGCCTCTTTCAGTTTGCCTTCGTTGGCATTGCCGGGCACCACGTGGATGTCGGTGAGAATGGCAAACTTCTGCGCACTGGCAGTAGCCACAGTGGCGGCCAGCAGTGCGAATGCCGCAAATGCCCTGAGCAGAGGGCGTTTCATAACACTTACTTTCAATTTCTTCTTTTGTTTTAATGGTTGTTACAGTATTTAGCTGCACAAAGTTAGCAAAAAATGGCGCATAAGCCCGATGTGGGCACAAAAAAAAGGAGTGCAATCCGTTGTGATTGCACTCCTTTAGTCATTTTTAGTCGCCGCAGCTATGCGGCTTAAAGTTTTACTTTACCTCTTCGAAAGGAACGTCTTCAGCGCCACCGTTGTTGCTGCCACCGTTGCTGCCACCCTGAGCGTTGCCGCCCTGGAAGCCTGCACCCGGCTGCTGCTGTGCGCCAGCCTGCTGGGCACCGCCAGCTTGGTTATACATTTCCTGCGAAGCTGCGTGGAACACCTCGTTGAGTTCGTTCATTGCAGCGTCGATGGCCGCAATGTCCTGACTCTTATGAGCCTCTTTAAGTTTGTTGAGAGCGGCTTCAATCTGGCTGCGCTTGTCGGCAGGCAGTTTGTCGCCAAGGTCTTTCAGACTCTTTTCAGTCTGGAAAATCATTGCGTCGGCCTGGTTGATCTTGTCGATGCGCTCCTTTTCCTTGGCATCGGCAGCGGCATTGGCAGCGGCCTCGTCCTTCATCTTCTGGATTTCGGCGTCGCTCAGGCCGCTCGAAGCCTCGATGCGGATGCTCTGCTCCTTGCCAGTGGCCTTATCCTTGGCCGACACGTTCATGATGCCGTTGGCATCAATCTCGAAGGTAACCTCGATTTGTGGCACGCCACGCGGTGCGGGAGTGATGCCGTCGAGGTGGAACTTGCCAAGAGTCTTGTCGTCCTTGGCCATGGGGCGCTCACCTTGCAGCACGTGGATTTCTACCGAGGGCTGGTTGTCGACTGCGGTCGAGAACACTTCGCTCTTGCGGGTAGGAATTGTGGTGTTGGCATCAATAAGCTTTGTCATGACACCGCCAAGGGTTTCGATGCCCACCGACAGAGGCACCACATCAAGCAGCAGCACGTCTTTCACATCGCCACTGAGCACGCCGCCCTGGATTGCAGCGCCCACGGCCACCACCTCGTCGGGGTTGACACCCTTCGACGGAGCTTTGCCGAAGAACTTTTGAACAATCTGCTGCACGGCGGGAATACGTGTGGAGCCACCCACCAGAATCACCTCATCGATGTCGCTGGCACTGAGGTTGGCGTCCTTAAGGGCTTGCTCGCAGGGCTTGATGGTGCTTTGGATCAGGTCGTCGCAAAGCTGCTCAAACTTAGCGCGGGTCAGCGTCTTGACCAAGTGCTTGGGCACACCGTTGACAGGCATGATGTAAGGCAGGTTGATTTCGGTGCTCATCGAGCTCGAAAGTTCAATCTTGGCCTTCTCAGCGGCCTCTTTAAGACGCTGGAGTGCCATCGGGTCTTTGCGCAGATCCACGCCTTCATCGTGCTGGAACTCATCGGCCAGCCAGTTGATGATGCGCTGATCGAAGTCATCACCGCCAAGGTGTGTATCACCGTTGGTCGACTTCACCTCAAACACGCCGTCGCCAAGTTCAAGGATTGAAATATCGAATGTGCCGCCACCGAGGTCGAACACTGCAATGCGCTTGTCGCCATTGGCCTTGTCGAGGCCGTAGGCAAGAGCGGCTGCGGTAGGTTCGTTGACGATGCGGAGCACCTTCAGGCCGGCAACCTCGCCTGCCTCCTTGGTGGCCTTACGCTGCGAGTCGTTGAAGTAAGCAGGCACTGTAATCACAGCCTCGTTCACGCTCTGGCCAAGGTAGTCTTCGGCTGTCTTCTTCATCTTTTGAAGAATCATGGCCGAAATCTCTTGCGGAGTATACTGGCGGCCGTCGATTTCAACGCGCGGCTGGTTGTTGCCATTGTTCACAACCTTGTAAGGCACACGCGAGATTTCGTTGGTCACCTGATCGTAGCTTTCGCCCATGAAGCGCTTGATTGAGTAAACCGTGCGCGTAGGGTTGGTGATGGCCTGACGCTTTGCAGGGTCGCCCACTTTGCGCTCGCCGCCATCAACAAAAGCCACAATCGACGGAGTGGTGTTGCGTCCCTCGCTGTTGGGGATCACAACCGGATTTTTTCCTTCAAGTACGGCTACACACGAATTCGTGGTGCCGAGGTCAATACCAATAATCTTTCCCATTGTTATATTCTTTTTTTAATTATTAATCAACTTCAGTTTTGCCATCGCTGCGGTTGCCCGCCGCGCGGCACTTGGGGAATAGCAAATGTTGTGCCAACCGCGGCCGCAGGCAGGCGCGCCGACCGACACTGACACTATGGCACTATGCCACATGACACGGCCGGTGCCGCAGTGCGGCGCACGCGTGCATATTAACACCTATTAAATCTATACTGGCGGCTTTTTGACAAAGATTTTTATTGTTTTATGGCCTATAATAACTAAATTGTTGTAATTTTGCGATGTGTATTGAGACTAATAACATACTCTATTATAACAACATTCTAATTTAATAAATTATGCAGATTTCACACATCGAACATGTGGGTATTGCAGTCACAAGTCTTGACGAGGCAATCCCTTTCTATGAGAAATTACTTGGTTTTAAATGCTTTGCAATCGAAGAGGTTGCCGATCAGCACGTTAAAACCGCATTCTTCAAAGTTGGTCAAACTAAGTTAGAGCTTCTTGAAGCTACAAGCCCCGATAGCGCAATCGCCAAATTCATTGAGAAGAACGGTGGCCGCGGCGGCATCCAGCACATCGCATTCGCCGTGGAAGACGGCGTGGCAAACGCACTCAGCGAAATTCAGGAAAAAGGCGGCCGCGTGATCGACAAGGCTCCCCGCAAGGGCGCTGAGGGCCTGAACATCGCTTTCGTGCACCCCAAGACTTCTTGCGGCGCACTGGTAGAACTCTGTGAAAACCCCAACAAATAAAATCAAAAAAAATCACAACTGACAAAATGAGTAAACAACTCGAAAAGATACAGCAGCTGATTGCGCTGCGTGAGCAAGCCCGCAAGGGCGGTGGCGACAAAGCCATCGAGAAGCAGCACGACAAAGGCAAATACACCGCCCGCGAGAGAATCGCAATGCTCCTTGACGATGGCAGTTTTGAAGAGCTCGACATGTTTGTGCACCACCGCTGCACAAACTTCGGCATGGAGAAGAAATCAATTGCAGGCGACGGCGTGGTCACTGGCTACGGCACAGTGGGCGGCCGCCTGGTGTATGTGTTTGCACAGGATGCCACAGTGTTCGGCGGCTCGCTGTCGGAGACCATGGCACTGAAGATTTGCAAAATCATGGATCTGGCCATGAAGCAGGGCGCTCCTGTGGTTGGCCTTAATGACTCGGGCGGCGCGCGCATCCAGGAGGGCATCAACGCTCTGGGCGGCTATGCCGAGATTTTCCAGCGCAACATCAACGCCAGCGGCGTTATCCCCCAGATTTCGGCCATTCTCGGCCCATGTGCCGGCGGTGCAGTATACTCTCCCGCCCTCACCGACTTCACCATCATGGCCAAGGGCATCTCGTTCATGTTCCTCACCGGCCCGAAGGTGGTTAAGACCGTAACTGGCGAAGACGTGACACAAGAGAAGCTGGGCGGTGCCACTGTGCATGCCTCGAAGTCGGGCGTGGCACACTTTGCCGCCGAGACCGAGGAAGACGCCATCACCATCATTAAGCAACTGCTGAGCTACATGCCGTCGAACAACATGGAAGAGGCACCGCGCATCGAGTGCCACGATCCCATTGACCGTGCTGAGGACTCACTCAACGAGGTTATCCCCGAAAGCGCCAACGACCCCTACGACATGTATGAGGTGATTGGCTCGATCGTTGACGATGGCCAGTTCCTTGAAGTGCAGAAGGACTACGCCAAAAACATCATCGTGGGCTTCGCCCGCTTCAACGGCCAGTCGGTGGGCATCGTGGCCAACCAGCCTAAGTGCATGGCAGGCGTGCTCGACTGCAACGCCTCGCGCAAGGGCGGCCGCTTCGTGCGCTTCTGCGACGCATTCAACATTCCTTTGGTGACACTCGTCGATGTGCCCGGCTTCCTGCCCGGCACAGGCCAAGAATACAACGCTGTGATTCTTAACGGCGCAAAACTGCTCTACGCCTACGGTGAGGCCACTGTGCCAAAGGTGACAGTGACACTGCGCAAGAGCTACGGCGGCAGCCACATTGTGATGAGCTGCAAGCAGCTGCGTGGCGACATGAACTACGCTTGGCCGTCGGCCGAAATTGCAGTGATGGGCGCTGCCGGCGCAGCCGGCATCCTCTATGCCAAAGATGGCAAGAAAGCCAAGACCGAGGCAGCCGCTGCTAAAGAGGCCGGCAAGGAAGACGAGGCAAAGAAGATCATGGCCGACTACAAGGAGCACATCAAAGAGAAGGAGCAGGAATACAACGACTTGTTCTGCACTCCGTTCAACGCAGCTAAATATGGCTACATCGACGATGTGATTGAGCCGCGCAACACACGCTTCCGCGTGATTCGTGCCCTTGAGCAGTTAAGAACCAAGAAGTTAGTCAACCCTGCTAAGAAGCACGGCAACATACCTCTCTAAAAAATCAAGCATATTCATAATGAATAAGAAAGGAATATTATTAGTTCTTTTTGCTGCCATAATGTCACTGACCGCGCTGGCGCAGGGCCGCATGGACATGCGCATCAACGAGGTGATGGTGCAGAACGACAGCAACTATGTGGACCACTACGGTCACAGAAGCGGCTGGATTGAGCTCTTCAACGCCTCCTATGGCACCAATGGCATCGAGCAGATGTTCATCACCACAAAGAAGCTCAACCTGCCCCAAAAGGACAAGAACCTGTATCTGCAGAAGCTCGCCAAGACCGATCCCAGCGTGTATGAGATTCCTGGCGGCGATGCTGAGACCGACATTGCTCCGCGCACCCACGTTGTGCTCTTTGCCAACGGCCACCAGGCCGGCGGTGCGCTCTACCTGCCTTTCACGCTCACGCCGGGGCGTGAAAACTACATTGCTCTTTATGATGTAAACGGTGATTTGGTCGACGAAGTCACAGTGCCTGCCAATCTGCCCGCCAACTGCTCGTATGCGCGCAACGTTGACGGCCACGACTCAATAGCCCACGAGTTCACCCCGTCGCTGTGGTCGATTAGAGACGGCAAGACCGACGCCACGGCCATCACCCCTGGCAAATACAACACAAGCAACGTGAATGAGAACATCGAGAAGTTCCACGAGAAAGACCCTCACGGCTTCATCATTGCTGTCATCGCCATGCTGATTGTGTTCTGCGCGCTCATTCTGCTCTACATCTGCTTCAAGCTGTTTGCCAAAGTTGCAGTCAAGGCTGGCAAGAAGAGTGAGATTCAATCGGTAAAGGTGCCCTCCTACGACCTTGAGCCCGAAAAGGAGACCAACGACGACGAGGTGGTGGCTGCCATAGGCCTTGCCCTGCACCTGCACCTCAACGCCCACGACCACGAGAGTGGCGTGCTCACCTTCGCCAAGCGCCGCACCACCAACAGCGGTTGGGGTTCGAAGCTTAACCTGCTGCGCACCATGCCAGAGAAATAATTCACTTTAAACAAACACGATTCAATTTACATCAATGAAAGAATACAAATGTAAAATCAATGGCAACGACTACACAGTTGCCGTTGGCGACATAGATAACAATGTGGCACACGTCGAGGTGAATGGCGTTGCCTATAATGTTGAACTCGACATGCCGCAAAAGAAGTCGGCACCCACCATTAAGCGCGTGGTATTGTCCGACGACGCACCCGTGGCTCCCAAGGCTGCTCCCAAGGCAGCCGCCAATGTGGCCGCAGGCGACTATGTGATTGCATCGCCCCTGCCTGGCGTCATCAAGGAGATCAACGTCAAGGAAGGCCAGGCCGTTAAGGCCGCCGATGTGGTTTGCATACTTGAAGCCATGAAGATGGGCAACGAGATTCACGCCGGCAAAGACGGGGTGGTGAAGTCGATCAACGTGGCTAAAGAAGATTCAGTGCTTGAAGGCACTACAATAATGGTAATTGCATAATTATGGTATTGTTAGACAGTTTTTTAAGCAGTAATCTTGCTCAGTTCTGGCATTTCACAGGTTTTTACAATGTGACTTGGCCGCACTTGATTATGCTCTGCTTTGGCCTGCTGTTCATCTACCTGGCCATCAAGCACGACTTTGAGCCTATGCTCCTTGTCCCCATCGGTTTCGGTATCCTCATCGGCAACATCCCCTTCCAGAGCGGCAACGAGATTGGCATATATGAAGAGGGCTCAGTGCTCAACATCCTCTATCAGGGCGTTAGGCAAGGCTGGTATCCACCGCTCATATTCCTTGGCATTGGCGCAATGACCGACTTCTCGTCGCTGCTGGCCAACCCCAAGCTTATGCTGGTGGGCGCCGCAGCCCAGTTTGGCATCTTCGGAGCCTACATGATTGCCCTGGCACTCGGCTTCATGCCCGACCAGGCTGGCGCAATCGCCATCATCGGCGGTGCCGACGGCCCAACAGCCATCTTCCTCTCATCGAAACTCGCCCCCAACCTGATGGGCGCAATTGCAGTGTGCGCCTACTCCTACATGGCGCTGGTGCCAGTAATCCAACCGCCCATCATGCGACTGCTCACCACCAAGAAGGAGCGCCTCATCAAGATGAAGCCTGCCCGCAAGGTGTCGAAAAACGAGAAGATTCTCTTCCCTATTTTCGGTCTCATCCTCACCTGCTTCTTCGTGCCGTCGGGTCTGCCCCTGCTGGGCATGCTGTTCTTCGGCAACCTGCTGCGTGAGAGCGGTGTCACCACCCGCCTTGCCAAGACTGCAAGCAACGCCATGACCGACATGGTGACAATTGTGCTTGGCGTCACTGTGGGTGCGTCGACTCAGGCTTCGGAGTTTCTCACTCAGGACACTGTGTTCATCTTCCTGCTCGGCTTCCTGGCATTTGTGATTGCAACAACTTCGGGCGTATGCTTCGTGAAGCTGTTCAACCTCATCCTGCCCAAGAGCAAGAAGCTCAACCCGCTCATCGGCAACGCCGGCGTATCGGCAGTACCTATGGCTGCGCGCATCTCTAACGATATGGGTCTGAAATACGATCCTTCGAACTATCTGCTGATGCATGCTATGGGTCCGAATGTGGCTGGTGTGATCGGTTCGGCTGTGGCAGCTGGTGTGCTGCTCGGCTTCCTCGGATAATATTGTAACATAATATTTCACTTATAAAGGTGCGGTTTCAAGGCCGCGCCTTTTTTGTTGCATATGCATTGCCCTACTTCCGCATTTTATTATTAAATTTGTTGTGCAAAGCCCCCTCACGTGGCCTTGCACAACTTTTTTCTCACTTATAACAAGCCCCAACGCAATGAACAATAAGTCAAAGCCCATAATATACCAACTGCTGCCGCGCCTGTTTGGCAACATGAACGCCAACTGCAAGCCCTGCGGCACCTACGCCGAAAACGGCTGCGGCAAGCTGAACGGCATCACCGCCAACGTGCTGAAAAGCATAAAGAGCCTCGGTGCAACCCACATTTGGTATACGGGCGTCATAGAGCACGCCACCAAGACCGACTACTCGGCCTATGGCATCAAGCCCTGCAACACGCATGTGGTGAAGGGCAACGCCGGGTCGCCCTACGCCATTCGTGACTACTACGACATCGATCCCGATCTGGCCGAGGATGTGAGGGGGCGCATGGGCGAGTTTGAGGACCTTGTGGCGCGCACACACCGCGAGGGGCTGAAGGTGGTAATCGACTTTGTGCCCAACCACGTGGCGCGCGAATATGCCTCCGACGCCAAGCCACACGGAGTGGAAGACCTTGGCGCGCACGACGATGTAACAAAAGCCTTCGACCGCGACAACAACTTCTATTATCTGTCCAACCAGCAGTTTGCACCCAGCATCAGCCTGGGCGAAGGCAGCGACAAATATGTGGAGTTTCCAGCCAAAGCCACAGGCAACGACTGTTTTACGGCTTTTCCGTCGGTCAACGACTGGTATGAGACCGCTAAGCTCAACTATGGCATTGACTACAGCAATGGCTCACACCACTTCTTCCCCATTCCTTCCACTTGGTGGAAGATGCTGGACATTCTTGAGTTTTGGGCGGCAAAAAGAATTGACGGATTTCGCTGCGACATGGCCCACATGGTGCCCATTGAGTTCTGGCAATGGGCTGTGCCGCAAATCAAGCAGAGGCATCCGGGCATAATATTCATTGCCGAAATCTACGACGTGTCGCTCTACGGCCGATTCATAGGCGAGGGGCAGTTCGACTACCTGTATGACAAGGTGACACTCTACGACACACTGCGCGGCATTGTGTGCGGCAACGTGTCGGCAGCCGCCATCACCAACTGCTGGCAGGCAATAGAGGGGATGCAGGACCACATGCTCAATTTCTTGGAAAACCACGACGAGCAGCGCATCGCCTCAAGTCAGTTTGCCGGCGACCCGCTTAAGGCTCTGCCTGCCGCAGTAGTCAGCGCCACCATGTCGAGGTGCCCGTTTATGATTTATATGGGCCAGGAACTTGGCGAGCCGGCGGCCGACGCCGAGGGCTTCAGCGGCCGTGACGGACGCACCACCATATTCGACTACTGGAGCGTGGACACGCTGCGGCGCTGGTATGACGGCGGCAAGTGCCGCGACACAAAGCTCACCGAGCAGGAACGGTCGCTGCAAAAGCGCTATGCACGCCTGCTTAACCTGTGCAACAGTGAGCCGAGCATAAGCGATGGAGCGTTTTTCGACCTCATGTATGCCAACTACCATTCGCTCAACCCCCACCGCCAGTATGTGTTCCTGCGCCACCACGGCGCCGACACGCTGCTTGTGGCGGTGAACTTCGACAGCGTGAAGGCAAATATCGGCGTCAACGTGCCGCAGCATGCGTTCGACTGCCTGCAGCTGCGCCAGGGCGAATATGAGGCCAGCAACCTGCTCGACGGCAGCGGCGAGCGCCACACCGTGCTGCTCAGCAGCCTCATGCCGCTGCACGTGAGCCTGCCGCCCTACGGCTCGGCCATAATCAAACTCACGTGGAAAAAATGTGAGTGAGCAAGTCTAAAAAAACGGCGTTTTAGGCGTTTTTACCACATAATAGTATTACCTTTGTATAGATTTTAAACATAATAGTCATCTGTAAGTAAACTATGAGTAATTTATTGCCTCCATTTAAGGTCTTTTCTGGCACAAAAACCCACTATTTAGCCGAGGAGATTGCTAAGAGTCTGGGTGTGGAACTGGGTAAAATGAACATTCAGCACTTCGCCGACGGCGAATTTGAGGTTTCTTTTGAGGAATCAATCCGCGGCGACGAAGTTTATCTGATTCAGTCCACCTTCCCCAACTGCGACAATCTTATGGAACTTCTCCTTATGGTAGATGCCGCAAAGAGGGCTTCGGCCAAGTCGATCATCGCCGTAGTGCCCTACTTCGGCTGGGCGCGTCAGGACCGCAAGGACAAACCGCGTGTGTCAATCGCATCTAAACTGGTGGCCGACCTTCTGAGCACCGCTGGCATCGACCGCCTGATCACAATGGACCTCCATGCCGATCAGATTCAAGGCTTCTTCAACGTGCCCGTTGACCACCTGTATGCATCATCGGTGTTTATCCCCTACATTGAGTCGCTGAAACTCAAAGACATGGTGATTGCTTCACCCGACGTAGGCGGCGCAAAGCGTGCCAACACCTACGCAAAATATTTCGACGCTCCGCTGGTGCTCTGCCACAAGCAGCGCGCAAAGGCCAATGTGGTGGCTAAAATGACCATCATCGGTGACGTTAAAGACAAGAACGTGGTGCTCGTCGACGACATGATAGACACTGCCGGCACAATCTGCAAGGCAGCCAACCTGATGAAGGAGCACGGAGCAAAGTCGGTGCGCGCACTGGCCTCGCACGCCATTATGAGCGACCCCGCTTCTGAGCGCATCAACGAGAGCGCGCTCACCGAGGTGATCTTCTCCGACTCGATTCCATTCGACACCAACAAGTGTGCTAAGGCAACCGTAGCAAGCATTGCAGGCATGTTTGCCGACACCATCAAGCGTGTGCACGACAACAAATCGATCAGCTCGCAGTATCTTGTGTAACCTGTCACGAGTGAAACGATATTACCAAGCCTGGGCTTCACAAAAGCCCAGGCTTTTTTTATAGCCACGGCCCCAGGATGTAAAACTTTGGCTACAATGGCAACCACGCATTTTTTTGACGGGCAATAAATTTGCTTCTTTCAGATATTTTTAATAACTTTGAGGAGTTAACAATAAGCCACTGGCTATCATTGAGAAGCCTATTGACATATAACTTGAACGTTTAAATTTTTAATTTAAATATTTTATTAACTAACAACTATTTACAAACTAAAAACATTAGCATTTATGAAAAATGTACTCCTAGCATTAGCATTATGCGTGTCTTTTAGTGGGTTTGCGCAGGTGCTGAATGTGGCCTCTGTCAATCAGGTGCCCATTCCAGCCAACCCTAACGCAAAAGTGGCAGGCATCAGCCCCAACGGTGACTACCTGCTGCTGTCTACGTCGACCAACGTAGGCCTCACTAAATTCGACCTGAAGACCAATGAGTCGAAGGTGTTAACCAATGCGCGCGGTGCGGGCTTCAACGCCCAGATCAGCAGCGACGGCGCAAGCGTCATCTATCGTGAAGACTCTTACACCGCCAACCACCTGCGCATGGAACAGCTCAACACGGTGAACGTGGAAAGCGGCGCCGTGGCCAACCTCGTGGCCCCCACCCGCAACCTTCAGGGCTATGCCATCGAGGGCACCGCTGTGGCTGCCATCAACAAAGGCAAGCTCGCAGCCAAAGGCAAAGTATCGGTGCCCGTGTTGTCGATCAACAACCGCCAACTCATGATTACCCGCAACGGGAAGACCAGCGTATTCTCACCCAACGGCAAGAATTTCAGCTACATCTGGCCATCGGTGTCGCCTGACGGCACCAAAGCCCTCTACTATGTGTGCGGCGTTGGCGCATTTGTGTGCAACATCGACGGCAGCAACGTAAAGAGCCTCGGCATCGTGCGCGCTCCGCAATGGTATGGCAACGATGTGGTGATTGGCATGAACGACGTTGACGATGGCGAGATGATCATCTCATCGTCGATTGTGGCCACCACACTCAGCGGCCAGCAGCAGGTGCTCACCGACGCATCGGTTGTGGCCATGTATCCCTACGCTTCGCTCAACGGCGAGAAGATAGCCTTCTCAACCCCTGCCGGCGAGGCCTATATTATTAACATAAACAAATAATTCACGGCATGAAAAAGATTTTTGTATTGGCAGCCGCTTCGCTAATGGCGGCAGGAACGCTCGGTGCAAAGAACGCCGATGAAGTTCGCATCTACATTAACCCGGGTCATGGCAGCTGGGGTCCCAACGACCGCCCGTGCGCCACTATCCCCTATCCCAATCTGCCCGAAACGGGCATGCCCGACACCTGCGGCTTCTATGAGTCGAACACCGACTTGTGGAAGGGCCTGAAGCTGGGACGCGTGCTGCAAAAGATGGGTGTGAAGAAAGAAAACATCATGTATTCTCGCGTTGAGAACGGCCCGTATCCCTACGTTAAGGATGGTGTCGACGCCGAGAAATACAACCGCAACCTCTCTGAAATCTGCACTGAGGTGGAAGCCAACAACATGGACATGTTCCTGTCGATCCACTCCAATGCAGCCTCTGAAGGCTCTACCACCAACTACCCGCTGTTCATCTACCGCGGCAACGACGGCGATGGCGGCGACCTGGCAGTGGGCAGCCGCGCCATGGGCCAGGTGATGTGGCCCATCAACTACACCAACGCCATCGACCCGCAGTCGTACTACAGCCCCACGAACCCCAACATTCGCGGCGACATCACATTCTACGGCAGCAGCTCGACCCGCACCGACCCCAATAGCGGCAAGCAATACACCGGCTATCTGGGCGTGCTCAAGCACGGCACTCCGGGCATGCTCATCGAGGGCTTCTTCCACACCTATCAGCCCGCACGCCACCGCGCGCTCAACAAGGACTACTGCTATATGGAAGGCGTGCGCTATGCACGAGGCATGGCAGAGTACTTCGGCCTCAACAAGGAGACCACAGGCTATGTGGTGGGCACAGTGAAGGACATGCACGAGAAAATGGTGAACAGCCTCTTCAAGTATGCCCCCAACACCAACGACCAGTGGAAGCCCATCAACGGCGCCAAGGTGACACTGATGAAGGACGGCAAGGCCGTGAAGACCTACACAGTGGACAACAACTACAATGGCGTGTTTGTGTTTGAAGACGTGGAGCCGGGCACCTACACCCTGAGCATCGCAGCCGACGGCTACAAGGCCATCACCGATGAATACAACACTCCGCTCGTGGTGAAGGCCAACGAGACCACCTACACAATGCCTCTGCTCGAGGCCGAAGGCTACGTGCCGCCGAAGGTTACATATCATAACTACAACGACCCCGTGCAGCCCGCCTACCTTGGCGTTGCCGAGCAGTTCAACTTTGCAAAAGACGAAGGCAAGACCTACGAAGGCATCACAGGCACCGTGAAGCGCGTGCTGCAACGCGGCGACTCGGCCGTTGTGCTCACCGACAACAATGGCACTCCCGCCCTGTATCTCGTCAACACAGCTTCTAAGGAACTTGTGAAGACAATCAGCACCGAAGGCCTCATCGACGGTTCTAACCTGGGCCAGGGCTTCTATTCTAAGCTGGCCGACATCGCATTCACTGCCGATGGCAAACTCGTGGGCTGCAACAGCATGCTCTGCCAGTTCAGCGACGGTCAGGTAGACGAAGGCTATGTGCGCGGCACAGTGCAATTCTACAAATGGGACACCTTCGACTCAACTCCCGAGAAGTGGGTAACCACTCAAAGTTCTGGTAACTACTATCGTGCAACTACTGGTAAGACGCTGGCCATCAGCGGATCTTCCGACAACTGCACAATTGTGACCACCGGCACCACTACCGGTTCATCGCAATCGTTCCGCCTGATTGCCCTCACCGTGGCCGACAACATGGTGGCAAGCACTCAGTTCCTCAACAAGACCATCGACGCTACCAGCAACTTCACTGAGGTGAAGATTGGCAGCGACATGAAACTGTGCGTATCGCCCCGCGACGACCGCAACTACATTCTCGACGGCAGTCTCATCGCTCCGTTTGAGTTCAAGCTGGCCGACACCGACAACACCGACTGCGACGTGCTGGGCCGTCTGCCCGAAGGCACTATCGATGCAGCCGCCACTGGCGTAAGCTTCTTCAAGTATGCAAAGCATGCCCTGATGGTAGCTCCCTACCTCGCCGACGGCAAGGTGGCAGGCTTCAAACTGTTTGACGTGACCGACGGCCTTGACAAGGCCAAACTCATCAACACCACCGGCACCGACATCGCTGCCGCTGCAAGTGAATTCATGAATGGCGCTGCCGTTGTAAGCGGTACCGACATCACCGCCTTCCTGGCAAACAACAACAAGGTGACCACATTCACCACCAAGAATGTGGAGCAACCTGTGGTTAAGGGCATATTTGCATATGACCTGAACAGCGAGAAGGCCGACGACAACAGCTACACATTCAGCTTCAAGGCCAACAGCGATGCAACCAACGCTGAACTCGTCTTCACCGATGCCACAAGCGGCGAAGAGGTTGGCACAGTGCCCGTGACTGTTAAAGAGGGCGAGAACTCTGTAACTCTCACTGCAATCGAACTCCCCGGCGAAAACGGTCAGAACCTGAACTGGGCCGTGAAACTGGCTGGCAAGGCCATCACCAACATCGTGCGCCTGAACAGCAACAGCGATGAGAACACCTACTCCCGCGCATTCGCAACAGTTGACAAGAACCCCGAGTCGAACTTCTTCGGCCGCGTTTATGCATCAAACCGTATTTCTGCAGGCAACGCCCAGAACGGCCTCTATGCCTACACCCCCGACTGGAAGCGCATCAACTCTGAGCCCTACCGCGGCGGCATCAACTTCGGCAACAACTACCGCATCGGCATCGATGGCAACGGTAAGATCTACATCCCCGACTGGGCCGACGGCACATCGGGCGTATACGTTGCTGATCCCGCCAACTTGGAGGGTTCGTTCACCACATTCTTCGAAGGCACTCGCGATGCCGACGGCCTCATCACCAACAATGGTGAGAAGGTTGGTTCTTCATCTCCCGGCCTTTGCATTGCCGGCACAGGCGCCAACACCAAGCTCTACGTCTACAACGAGGACATGGGCAACGACGTGTATGCTTACAACATCGGCAACGCCGACGGCACAATTGCAGCAACTTGGGCCAAGGCTCCGAGCAAATCGTATGGCATTGGCTATCTGCAGCTCAACACCAACGGCAACGTAGTGGCTGACGAGAACGGCAACATCTGGGTATCGCAGGTGCGCACCGCCGGCAACAACAACACTGGCGTTCCATCGCTCATCTACGTTGACTCTGAAGGTAACGTTAAGTTCAACTCTGGTGCCAACGACTTCCCCGATGTGCTCAACGGCACTGGCGGCGGCGGCTTCGCCATCTCTAACGACGGCAAGACCCTTGTAATCAACGACGCCGACGGCGTTATGCAGTTCTTCAACCTCTCTTGGAACGACAACACTCCTGTGCTGACTCCGAAGTACTCGTTCAAAGCGGCTGCAGTGCTCGAAGGATCCAACATCTATCAAATGGCATTCGACTATGCAGGCAACCTGATTGTGAGCGGCAAGAACCTGGGCATATACTCTATTCCTACCGACAACAACGCAGTCACCGTTCCCGCCAAGAAAGCCATGGTAGTGACTAAGCAAATTACTACAGGCGTTGAGGAGACAGTTGCCGACGTTAAGGTCAGCGTATATCCCAACCCGACAGTTGGCAGCATCAACATCGTTAGCGGTGAGGCCATCAAGACTGTCAAGGTGTTTGCAATGAACGGTTCGCTCGTGGCTGAGGGCAACACTGCCACTCTCGACCTGAGCAACCTCGCAGCAGGCGTTTATATGGTTAAGGTGAACAACCAGAAGGCTGTCCGCTTGATCAAGAAATAAACCCCATCGGCTTTAGCCGACTAAATTCAACTCTGGCACCAGAGGCTTAGGCCTCTGGTGCTTTTTTATTGCCCGCTCGCTGAATAGAATTTGGACAATAGGCCGTTTTGCGATACCTTTGCAGTAGCTAAATAATCACTTCACACAATTTTGAGACAGGAGAACAGCAACACGAGCCGAGCATCGAAATTCCTTAAGGATTTCGGCATCTATGCCATTGGCAATTTGGGCTCGAAGCTCATCACATTCCTGATGGTGCCGCTCTACACCTACTTCGTCGACAAGCCTGCCGACTACGGCTACTACGACGTGTGTCTCACGCTGTGCTTCCTGCTAATTCCAGTGGTTACGCTGCAAATGCGCGACGGCGTATTCAGGTTTCTGCTCGGCACCACCAACGAGGGCCGCAAGTCGGCCATAATTTCGTTCGCTTTCCGCGCAATGCTGACGTCGACCATCGCCGCAATTGCGGTGGCCATAGCTGTGGCGTTGATCCACCCAGTGCCCTATTTGGCCTACACTGTGGCGCTGCTGCTGGTGATGTCGGCCAACGAGGTGTCGGCGCAGACGGCACGCGGCCTGGGCAACACCGGCGTGTTTGTGGCCAACGGCATCATCCAGTCGTTTGGCATAATGGCGCTGAGCCTGCTGCTGGTGGCTGCGCTGGGCATGGGCGTTGAGGGCATATTCATTGCCAATATTGCCGCCCGCGTGATCTCAACCGCATATGTCGAGATGCGGACGCACATAGTGTCGCGCTATCTGCGCCATAGTGGCCCCATTGCAGGACTGGGGCGCGACATGCTGCGCTACTCGCTGCCGCTGCTGCCCGTCACACTGTGCTGGTGGCTCACCACCAGCAGCGACCGCTTCTTTATAATGCACTTTCTCGACCTGCACACCAATGGTGTGTATGCCGTGGTGCTGCGCTTTTCAAGCATAATACAGACGCTATCGGTGATATTCTACCAAACGTGGCAGGAGACGGCCATAGTGCAGTATGAAAGCAGCGACCGCAACGCCTTTTTCTCAAAGATACTCAACGGCTACGTGTTTGTGCTGGTGGCGCTGCTCATAGCCTACACCTTTATGGTGAAAATGTGCTACCACTGGCTTGTGGGACCCGAATATCAGGGAGGCATCAGCTATGTGTATCCGCTGGGCGTGTCCACGGTGTGCTATGCCATAGCGGCCTACTTCGAGCTGCCCTACCAGTGCGCCAAAGACACCAAGCGGGCCATACCGTCGGTGGTGCTGACAGCCGTGGTCAACGTGGCGCTAAACTACGTGCTGGTGCCCGCATTTGGCATCTATGGCATCATTGCCACCTCCATCATATCCTATGGCACGCTCATAGCCTACCGCTGGGTTGACACCCGCCGCTACTGCAGGCTAAAGCTCTATCCCGCCACACTGATTCCGCTTGGCATAATGGCGGCATGCGGATTGGTGTTTAACCACATTGGACCCACATGGGCCAATGCCGCACTAATGATCGTGCTGCTTGCCGCCATCGCAGCATCGGCGCCGGCATTCCTCAAGGGGCAGGTGAAACAAAAAATAAACTCGGCCATGAGCCGAGTTATGCGGAAAAATTCTTGAAAATCACACCTGCTTGGTCAGCAGCCACCAGGCGAACTTTAGCAAATGCACCTGCCTGCGGATGCGCTTTGGCTCCTTTATGAGGCGGTAGGCAAACTCCAGATTATGCTCAATCCACCACCGCGGGGCGCGCAGCACGTGGCCGGTATAGACATCGAAACTACCCCCAAGGCCTTGATAAATGGCGTTGTGGCGCGCCTGCATGTCCTTCATTAGCAGTTCCTGCTTGGGCGAGCCCATGGCCACAAACACCACGTCGGGCCGCTGGGCCTCAATGTCGGCTATCAGTTCGGCGCGCTCCTGAGTCGACTTGATGTAGCCGTTGCGGTAGGCCACAATGTTGATGTCTGGAAACTCGCGTCTGAGCTTTGCCACAGTCTCTTCTATCACCTCTTGCTTGCCGCCCACCAGATAGAAGCTCTTTTTGCCGGCAAACCGGCTGATTATCTTAAGCCACAATTCGCATCCGGCTATTTTGCTGGCGTTGGGCTGGCCGTGGTTGCGCCGCAGGGCCAATTGCACACCGGCGCCGTCGCAATACCCCACATTACTGTTTATTACATCCTTCAGAGTGGCCGCACTAAGCACCTTTTCGGCATTCACGGCCACAAGAATGCCCTTGTGGACATCGATGTAGTCAATGGCGTCGTCGCAGGACGTGAACGGGAACAATTCAACCCCTCTCAAACTGATTTTTTCCATGTGGCAGTGATTATTTTTTAGGATTGCACAGCGACAGGTCGATCTTATCGCCCAACCTGCGCTGAAACTCAAGCGTATAATAGGTGTCGAGGCCGGGCGTGAACGTCATTTCACCAAACACTGGACGGCCGTCGATGTCATACAAGTCGACACGCACAAACGGAAACCCTTGCGACAGTTTTGCCGCAATCCGCTTCATTTCGTCGAAGCAGGCGGGTTTCTTTTGCTTGCCGTCCGACAGGTGCAGGCCTGCATTCAACTGGTCGTAATACTCGGGATGCGCATTCCAGTCCATGTCGTAGATCATTTCCGACACGTTGTGGGTGTAGAGCTGGCGGTTGGTGAATGCGTGGCAGCACACCGGCTTGCCATTAAAGCAGTTAAACTTATAGTCGTTGAGCGGAAGCGAGCTGTCGCCATCTTGCACCATAAGTTTCTCGGCTATTATAAGCGGCTTAATACCAGTGTAGTGCGGTTGTCCCGTGAGTTCACCAAAGTGCAGATTCAAAAAATACCGCATCTTGCGGTTAATCTCGGCAAGATTGGCCGTGGCCTTGTCGCGCACAATTATGTGCGAGGCGCAACCGTTGTTGGTCTTCAGCACGAACGACTGCGGCAGCTGGCTGTAGTCAATCTCCTCAACGCTGCCATACACTGCATACAGTTCGTTCAGCACATCCTCGCCAACACGCTCGGCCACAAAGCGGCGCACGCGGTATTTGTCGGCCAATTCAGTCCAGAGCGAGGTGTCGGTGCGGAACTCCATCCACAATATTTTGTCGTGAAACAGTGTGGGATGGTCAAGGTCAAGCTTGCGGCCCATCTTCTTTTTGTAGCGCAAAGTCATTATCAGTTCTTGGTTATGCCCCAGAATTAAGTGGAACGGATTCAGCAGCTTGTAAACAATTTCTTTCATTCCGAGATTAAGTTTTTATAGATTTGCTCAAGACGCCCTCGCACCGCATCGGGCCAATAGCAGCGACTCGCCTCATAGCCCGCCTCTGCCCTTGCCTGCAGCTCACCGGCTGGCATGCCCGCATACTTGGCTACAGCCGCGGCCAGAGCGCCAGTGTCGCCAGGCTTTATGGTTTCGCCAAACCTGGCTCCGGTCAGCAATTCGGGAATTGAGCCGACGCTTGTGGCAATAATGCACATTTTGTATGACATGGCCTCGAGTATCGACAATGGCAGACCCTCGATGTATGACGGCAGCACAAACAGTTGGCATAGGTTCATGAGCCGCGTTTTGGCCTGGCCGCTCACCCAGCCTTCGAGACTTACAATATCGTTGATGCCCAGCGCGCTGATGCGCTCCTTCACAGCCTCAGTTTCGCCTGTGCCGCACACGTGCAGCACAAAGCGCCCTGCCAATTTATCCTTGATGCTTGCGACAGCCTCTATCAGGTCATAAATTCCCTTGTCGCGTATCAGCAGACCCATGAACATTGCGTGCATCTTTCCGTCGTCAATGCACGGTTCTGCGCTGAATTCGGGTTTAGGAATTATGTTGTTGACCACCTCCACGCGGTCCACGCCCACCTTCTGAGTCATGAATCGCTTCCAGTAGTCCGACAACACCACTACGCAGTCGCACTGCCGCAGCTGGTGGGTCACACAGCTCCGATTTTCGCTGTAATAGTCGCGGAATGCGCCGCCGTGCACGTGCATCATCACCTTGCGGCCCATTGCCTTTGCAATGTGCATATACAGGCACGAGCGCATGAAGCTGGTGTATGACGCAGTGTGGATGTGGACAACCCGTATTCGCCGGTTCACTGCAAGCACCCACACCATTTTCAGCACCGCAAGCAGCGCACACAAGGCCTTGCGCACCTTGCTGCCTGCACACGAGTTGGCGATGAAGAGGAAATCGCCGCCAAACACATCGTTGCGGTAGTTACACACCACCTGCGCGATTCCACCCTTGGGCGGATCGAAGTCGGGCCCCACCGTCAGCACCATTGTTCTCTCCTTTGCCATAAGCTATCTGAGATTAAACACCATTACAAGCAATAACGCCATAACAGCGTAAGCGTTCTTAAAATTAAATAAATGCTTATTCCGTTTCCACATTATGAATCCATAAGACGCTATTACGATAGTAAATGGAATATGTGGCCATTGATACCTATCATGCAAGGAGAAAAAGGTGAATATTAGCATTACGGTGTCCAAAACCCAAAAGGCAATCATAGGTAGAAGCCAGTAACTTCTGTCCTTTAATGCGCGATAAATACCATAAAGCATAAAGAACGAATATATCACCTTGCAAAACGGCGTGAAGCTATATGATGTAAGATATGACCTATCGGGCGCAGGAGACAGCAAATTTGGAATAGGGCCAATCATTGCCGACACATAGTTTGTGAGCACTGCATATTGCCCAGTCAAGTCTATCTTATTCTTCGCCAATTTCTGTAAAATCTCATAGGAGTATCCTCTCATTATAGCAAGTTGATCAACAGTCTGCATATAATACAGAACGGCCAAGACCACCACAAAAGCCACATATATATACAAGTGCTTTTGTACTATTGAGAACCGTAGGGACAACTGAAACAACCAGCAGGCTATTAGCATATAAAAAATTGCCATTCGAAACAGCAAGGCAAACGATGCAAAAAACAAGAACAGCAAAGTGTCTTTAATGTTCACCCCCCTATTAAGCTTGCACAGATAATACATGCTAATGATGATAAACATCACCATAAAATTCTCCTTTAGGCCAACCGAAGCCGTATAGGCAGCAAACAACTCAGTTCCCCACAAGAAGGCAATAAACATCGAAACTTCAATGGCGAAATACAGTCTCGAAAGTTTATATAAGAACAGGCTCGACACGGCTACTGCTAATGCATTGAAAAACACTAACACATGGATGCCGTTGTCAGGAGTAAACAACTTGTAGCACAAATAGACTATTATATTAAACCCATAGTCGTCAAGCATATACCTATTGCTGGCAAGCATTTTACAGAATTGCACTATGGAAAGGTCTGTGTGCATTCCATTTCTATTGTAGTCACCAGCATCAATAGGGTTAAGGCCTAACGGGTCGCCATAAAATTCAATATTGAATATTCTAAGGCCGTAACCTGCAACCAACTGAAAGAAAAACACTACTACAATAGTAGTCCAAATTGAACGATAGGAGTAGAACCTTGAGCTAATAAAGACAAGAGACAAGCCAATTACTTGACATGCAACCAAAGAGTCGTCAGGAACTTTATCAGCCTTCATAAATGACAATACCGCAAGCAGTATCAGATACACAATTATAGCGTATCCGAAAAAAGAGCGATTCAACCACTTATCTAAAACATTTATATTCATATAGACCTAATCTTTTTTGTGTGCCTTATGGCTGATGACAGCAGACCAATAGCTGGCCACATTTTACAAAGATAAAACAATGCGGCTATCTTATAGTGCACAGCTACCGACGAAGCAAAAACATCTTTCCACCCGATTCCACAAAACAGTTCTTTTCGTGACTTTACAATAGCGATTGAGCCGTTAACCAGGATCAGAGACAGTATGAATATGCGGAATTGCACCAAGGCTCTAAGAACAACTGGCGGCACATACCTCACACTGAAGAACTGAGACATGTCTGCAAGGACTTGCAGGTAAGATTCTGCATTCTTCAAAACGGTTTCATGCAAATTCTGACTATCGGAAGTGTATGACGCATCATTGCAGCGGTTGTAGTGATATAGGGAATCGTGAACATAGGCAATGCTATTTGCATAGTATGCCACTTTATACAACATTGACTTATCGTCAAGGATGTTTGTCCCCGGAAGAGGTGTTAAATTGTGCTTAAATATGATATTGCTACGAATAAGCTTGTTCCACAATGAGGCATGCAAATCGCCACTCAACACCCGTGCCAGAAACACATTGTTGTCCGTTGACTCATATATATGACATCTTTCACTATGACAGGCATATTCATAGCAGTACTCACACACCACAATATCGGCATTGCTTACTATGGCTTTCTTTACCATTTTGGCCACAAAGTCGCGTTCAACCCAATCATCGCTATCCACATGCACCATATAATCGCCATGTGCAGCTTTGATTCCAGTGGTCCTTGTGGCAGCGCTGCCTTGGTTGCGCTCGTGACAAATAATCCTAACGCGACTGTCGTTGCGCTCGTCAAGCACACCTCGGAGCACGCTCAAGGTTGAGTCGGTACTGCAATCGTCCACCAGAATCACTTCCAAGTTGGCATACGACTGATCGAGCACCGATGTAACGCATCGCGCTATATAGCTCTCGGCATTGTAAACCGGTATGATCACCGATACCAACATATCTATATCAATTTCGAAAAAACAAGTTATAAAGCGATGGAACGATCACTTTGCTGGGCATATACACAGCCTTGAATATCACCACATACACATAGTTGAAAATGAGCAGTGCGAACACTGCAAAATGCCACCAGCGTCTGGTTTGGCGGAAGTATTCAAGCGTGTAGGCATTGAGCAGCACCACAAACACCAGCATAAACTGCACCGTACGCAGCACCACGCCATTGGTGTTGATAAGCAGATTCTCGAGGCAAATGCCCACAAAAGCCAGCGAGAAGTATAGCGGCAGCATGGCGTCGGAACTGAAGTGCTCCCTCACGCGACTGTAATACCACACAAGCACCGCCTCCATCAGCAGAATCGAGATTCTGTTGGGACCCCAGCTCATGATTTGCGCTCCTCCGCATGCCATATCCTCCATTAGGCCGGCATACTTGCCATAACCTATTAGCGCCAATGCGTCGCCAAAGTTATGAAACAGCGACAGCCACACGGGATTGAGGCCCACAATTACGCATAGCAGCAATATCAGCAACGGCACCTTGCCGTCGTTCACCTTAATTGTGAAGTAGCCAAAGGCATATAGCGGCACAAGGAACAAAGCCGACTTGTGAATGGTGCACAGCAGTGCCACGCATGCAAAATAGGCAAGCCACTTGCGCTGCCTTATGAGCAGCGCCATCGGCACAAAGGCACACACCACCACATATTGCCGCATCAAGTTCATCCAGCTTATGAAGCTGGTGCCCAGCATTATATTGAGTCCAACCCACGGCAGCAGGAATTTGCGGTCGTTAAGACCAAGGTAAACCAGGCCTATCTGCAGTGCGCCCCAAAAGGCGAAGTAGAAGAAATAATGCACGTTGAGTGCAGCAAAGCCCCTGCTGACAAGTTCAAAACCTGGCTCAAAGTCGCAGCGGTTGAAGTGGCCTGTGGATTGCATATAGCCATACTCGCGCAGATACATTGCATAGTCGAACCCCGTGTTGTAGCGCGCCCCGGCCACTACGGCAAACAGCAACACCGACAGCACTATCTCCCAACTGAGAAATGAAGTGCCATTCCCGCCCTGCAAGCGGCTTTTAGCATCGCGCTCTGACGCGTGCCAGCCAAGGCCAAACAGGGAGAGCCCGGTTAATGTGTATACCAGAATGCTGAGTATCACCGCTGCCCGTGGTTATGACCTACTTTTTATAGATGCCGCAGAAGTCAAGAATCACCTTGCCCTCATCGTAGGGCAGCGACTTAAACTGCGAGTGGGCGGTGAGCATTGCCACAATGTCGGCCTGCTTGTAGGCCTCGTTGTAGTCGGTGAGCTTAAATTCATTGTGATCGGCCACATTGGGCTCTACCACAAGCACAGAGGCACCGTGGCTGTCAGCCACCACGTCTTCTGTGATCTTCACGGCCGGAGACTCTCGCAGGTCGTCGATGTTGGGCTTGAACGCGAGGCCCATCATGGCCACCACCGGCTTGCGCCCATGGTCGAGTTCAAACTTGAGAATGGCATTCTTCACCTTCTCCACACACCAGTCGGCCTTGTAGTTGTTGATGCTGCGGGCTGCGGCTATGATCTTAGCCTGCTCGGGAAATGCGGCAGTAATAAAATATGGGTCAACTGCTATGCAGTGGCCGCCAACGCCGCAGCCAGGTTGCAGAATGTTGACGCGCGGATGCTTGTTGGCCAGTTCTATCAGATGCCACACATTTATGCCGGCCTTGTCGCAAATCATCGACAGCTCGTTGGCAAAGGCAATCTGCACATCGCGGCTCGAGTTTTCGGTGAGTTTGCACATCTCGGCAGTGCGCGAATTGGTGCGATGCAGCTTACCGGTGACGAAATGGGCATAGAATTCCATAGCCTTGTCGGTCGACGCCTCATCGATGCCGCCTATCACGCGGTCGTTGTGCACCAGTTCATAAATCACGTTGCCAGGCAGCACGCGCTCGGGGCAGTATGCTATGTGCAGCTTGCCTTTAAGCTCGGGACGCTCGGCATAGATGATGGCTGCCATGGCCTCGGTGGTACCCACAGGAGAAGTAGACTCAATCACAAACAAGTCGCCTTCCTTGAGCAATGGCAGCGCCGAACGCGTGGCGGCCTCCACATAGCTCACATCGGGCTCGTGATTGCCCTTAAACGGAGTGGGCACCACCACAAAGTAGGCGTCGCACATCTCAGGTTTGGTGGCGGCACGCAGTTTGCCGTTTTTCACTACTTCCTTCAGCATGTCTTCCATGCCGGGCTCGATGAAGTGAAGCTGTCCGGCGTTGGTCATTTCCACAATGTGTGGATTAATGTCAACGCCAAGTATGTCAACGCCGTGCTTCGCGGCGATAATAGCTGTGGGCAGGCCTATGTATCCAAGGCCTATAAAACATGCTTTCATAATCTTATCCCTTATAAATTTTAATGCCTATAAAATCATTTTTTGTTGCCATAACCATAGCGATAGCCATAGCTGTAGCCATAACGGTGATAACCTCCATAGCCGCCCGACTCGGTGATGGTGCCGTTGAGAATGATATTGATGTTCTTGTATCGCTTCTCCTGATAATACTTCTCCACATCGGGCAGCAGACGCTTGTCGAAGAGTTCGGCGCGAATCACATACACCGTCATGTCGGCCAGTTTGTTGACAATCGATGCATCGGCCACGATTTCGAGCGGCGGACAGTCGATAAACAGGTAGTCATACTGTTTTTTAAGCTCGGCCACCGTCTGTTCGAGCCGCTCGCTGAACAGCAACTCAGTGGGATTGGGGGGAATGGTTCCCACGGGCAGCACATCGAGGTTTGGATGAATGGTGCCGCTCACCACTATCTGGCTCAAGTTCTCGACGTGGCCGCTCAGGTAGTCGGCAAAGCCCTTTGCCGGCGACTTGACAAACGTCGATAGCGAAGCCTTGCGAAGGTCAAGGTCGATGACCATCACTTTTTTGCCCTTGATGGCAAAGCTCACCGCAAGGTTCATGGTGGTGAACGTCTTACCCGAGCCCACATTGGCCGACGTGAACATTATGGTCTTGCAGCCATCACCCTTGCCTGCCACAAACTCAAGGTTGGTACGCAGCACGCGGAAGGCCTCATTGATTTCGTTGCCACTCTTCTCCTGCACCACAATTTCGCGAACCTCTTTGCGCTTGTTGAGGAATGAGAGGAGGCCGCGGCGTCTGTGATACGACAGCGGTATCTCGCCAAGGAACGGTATCGTGAGCGTATCGAGGTCTTTGCGCGAATGTACTTTGTTGTCCAAATTATTGAGGATGATCAAAAGGACAAGAGGTATTATCAAGCCCAATACGAGTGTGATAATCATCACATTGACCTTCACAGGCTTTGACGGGCTCTTCTTCCCTGCCGGAGGGGTGAGCAATTTTGTGTTGTATGCAGTAAATGCTTTGGACAATTGATTCTCTTCCCTCTTCTGGAGTAAAAACAGATACAACTGTTCTTTAACTTTTTGTTGACGTTCAACGCTAAGCAGATACTTGGCCTGCTTGGGGTTTGACGCTATTTTCTCGTTGGTTTGATTCTCACTGCTTTTTAAATCTGCTATTTGGTTGCTGACAGTCACAATCACATTATCGAGAGACGAAACTATGGCGTTTCTTGTGGAAGCCAACCCTTCGTCAAGTTCAACGACGAGCGGATTGTTTGCACTGCTGTTAGCCACCAGTTTGTTGCGTTGCAGCAGTTTATCGTTATATGCTATTATCTGTTGCGAAACAGAGGCATTGTCGATTCCTGAATTGGCTGGCAACAGCGCATTCTGATTGCGTTTGCTGGTAAGCTGGTGCTTTATATACTTAGCTATGTATAGTTGGTTGTCCAGTTCGAGCAATTTAGTGCTCGTCAGCTCAGCCTTATTCATGTACAAATTGGAAGCTATAGCCACATCCGGCACCAGGTGCTTGCTCTTGTACGATGATATGTTCTCGTCAACGCTGCCCAATTCTCGCTCAATGGTGCGCAGCTCCTCGTCTATGAAATTAGAGGTGCTAATGGCCTGCTTGTTTATATCCTCAACCCACTTTTCATTATATACAAGAAACAAACAGTTGAGAATGTCTTCGGCCCTTTGTGGTGACGTGTCGTCTATGCGAATATCTACAACAGATGCCTTTTCGTCCTTTAACTCTACCGACAGCCTTTTTGCATAAGCATCCGTAACATCACTCAATCCCGATTTTGTCACAACAATAGGCTTCTCTTGTTGTCCAACATATGCTTGACCTGACGTGAGTAGAATACGTCCAATAGGCGTATGGGTTATCATTCCTACTTTTGCGATAATTGGGGTCGTATTTTTGGCCTTCTCTCCATTTTTGACAAAGTCGTTCAGTTCAACTATGCCATTGGGTTTCAAAAGCATAGTAAACGAGGCATTTTCCTCTTCCCCAACATCTTGTAATGTGGCTTTAACTGGTAACGATTTACCATACAAAATTTCATCGTGAAATGTTCCGTTGACCACATAATTCATATCCAAGTCAAGTTTTTTCACGACATCGACCATGTATGATGGAGATTTCAGCGAAATCATCTCGTTGTAAAGGTTGGTATTGGAGTTTGCAAGCCCCATATCGGAGAATTGGCCGAACTCTTTTGACAGTGATGAGTTGCTATTATCGTCCTTTATAAGGATTGATGCCTGTCGGGTGTATATAGGCTGCGTCACAAGTATATATAAAGCAGCCAAAGAGAAAGCCACGACTAGCGAGACTAAGAACCAGTACCATTTTGAAGTGCACAGGTAAACCAATTCTTGAATCTTTATTGAGCCGTCGTCTTGTCCGCCTTGCTTTGACGCATCGTAGCCATATCCGTAAGTTTCTTCTGCCATAGTGTGCGATTAATTATTTGATTACCAGTACTGCTATTGAAGTTAGTAATGAGGCGATTGAAATCCAGAACGATGTGGAGCGGATGTTGTTGCCATTGACGGTGGCCTCGCGGGCACGGGTGTCGTTGGGCTCAACGTAGATCATGTCGTTCTGACGCAGATAGTAGGCCGGTGAGTTGTAGAGCTTCTGCGGGTCGGTGAGGTCGATGCGGTACGACATCAGTTTGCCGTTTTCCTCACGGGTGAGGAGCACGCTTTGTCGCTTGCCGTAGATTGTGAGGTCGCCGGCGCGGCTCAGAGCATCGATCAGCGTCACCTTGTCGTGGTCGATGTTGAAGCGGCCGGGCTCCTTCACCTCGCCCAGCACCGAATAGGTGAGGTCGAGGAAGCTGACGGTGACCGTGGGGTCCTTGATAAGATTCTTGTCGATGAGCATGCCGCGGATGTATTTCACGATTTCGCTGCGGGTCATGCCCTCCACATGCAGCGTGCCAAGCACCGGGAAGTCGATGTTGCCGTTCTCATCGACGGTGTACGATGTGATTTGCGATGTGTTGAGCTGCACGTCGGACGACGATGCGCTGTAGTGGCCCACAATGGGCAGGTTGAAGAGGTAGGCAAGCTCAGGATTTTTGCTGCTAACCAAAATCGAGAGTTTGTCGCCCTGCTGCGCCGTGATGATTCTTGGCGCCTGAAGCTGCGTGATTTCGCCGTCGGGCATATTTTGGAAATATCCTATCTGGGGAGTCTGGCAGGCGCTGAGCATCAGTGCCGCCGCTGCCGCAAGCAAGTAGTTTTTAAGTTTCATATGTCGTTGTTTTTTTGTTTCTTTATTAATCTCGTTATCACTACATTTATTCCTGCCCAAAGTGCGGCCTCAATCACGAGCACCGCATTCACGTTGATGATGCTCGACAGCGCCACGGCCGAGGCGGTCATCACCACCGCGGCCGTGAGCACGCACAGCAGCGCATGCCGCTGCGGCATTTGCAGTGCAAGAAACTTGTGATGAATGTGCCCCTTGTCGGCCATGAACATGTTGTGGCCTTGAATGCAGCGGTTGCACACCACGCGCACCACATCGTAGCACGGCAAAATGAGCGGGGCAAAAGCCACCACCATTGGGTTGAGCCCTGCCGCCTTGCCTATCTGTGCATTGCTTATGGCCACACCCATGGCGCACATGAGCAGGCCCAGCATCAGCGACCCGGTGTCGCCGAGGAATATCTTGTTGTGCTTGGCGGCTGTGCCGTGCATATTATACCACATGAATGGCAGCAGGGCCCCGATGACCACCACTCCGCAAGCTGCGTGCAGCCACATATGTGCTGAGGCAAACAGGGCGGTGTAGTAGCACAGGGCAAGCACACAAAGGCCCGAGGCGAGGCCATCGATACCATCGATGAAATTAACGGCGTTGGTCACCAGCAGCACTGCCAGCACAGTAACGGCCCAGCCAGCGCCCTCGGGCAGGGCATTGACGCCCACTATGCCGCAAAAGTCCTTGACCCAGAGGCCTGATGCGCAAAGCAGCAGGGCTGCAATGATTTGGCCCACAAACTTGGCGCGGTAGCGCAGGCCCACCACATCGTCGGCCAGGCCGAAAAGCAGCATCACCGCACCAGCTCCGCCCAGACAGCCAAGCGACGTGCCATAGGACTCGAGCGCCGGAAGCTCGACAAGCATTTTTATGACCCACATTAGCAGCGCAGCAAGCAATACCGACACCGATATTGCCACACCGCCAATGCGGGGCACATCACCTTTATGTATTTTGCGGGCATTGGGGTGGTCGAGCATATTCGAGCTGAATGATGCGTTAAGCAGGCAGGGAATAACCAGCGCGGTTACCGCCATGCTGACCACAAAGGCCAATACCAATTCAGTAATTATCATAACAAGTCTTTTCTACTTTGACAGCCTGCGGCCATCTGCGGGCGGCCCTTTCTGCCAAAACAGGCGAGGGTGGTTTTTGCATGCAATCCCTCGGTCTGAATAACATTTCGAGTGTGTAGGTGCCGCAGAAGGAGAGGCGCCACACATAATCGTACAAATTTAAGTAAAATTTCCCTTATACACAATTTAATTCAGGCAATGCCGGCAAAACGCCGCACTAAACAGCAAAAAAAATCCCTTGGCTGTAATTTGCCAAGGGATGCAAGCTGTTTAGAAGTTATAATAAATGGGGACGCACGCAGCCCGCAATAGGCAGGCACGGATCCTCACTTTTTTCATTACTTACCGTTCTGCTCATAGTAGAGAGTGCGCGAAGTCTGGTCGCACACCTCATCGGGACCGAAATATTGGATCGGGCCAGGATAGGTGTAGCAAGTCTCCTTTGCCCACTTTGCGCGGTGCTTAGCGAACTCCTGGAAGGGACGGCCGTTGAGGTCGACAAGAGCCTTCTTAATCACGGGCTTCTTTTCACCGTTGCGTTGCTCCATGTTCATCATCATGGTGATGGGTATGCCGCCGGCAACCCACTGCACTGACGGCTTAGAGAGGTTGCGAATCGACGACATGTAGCCAGTGGCGCCGCAGTTGATGAGCTGAGCGGCGTTGTAGCCCAGAGCGTAGCAATAGTCGGCGTCGAAGTTCGACGGGTCGGCGCAGCGGCCTTCGTAGCCGAAGAAGTGGTGCAGGGCCGAATATTTGCCCACATACTTGCCTTCGGCCTTCATCTGCTCGAGCTTCTTGCCCACCATGTCGCTAAGCAGCTTCTCGGTTTCGATGAGCGAAACCTGCACATTGCCGTGAGGGTCGCGGTCGAGCGACAGCTGGCGTGCCACACCCTCGGGGAGGCTTGCGAATGTCTCGGCGTTCTCCTTGGTGAGGTGAGTGAGCACAAACTCGCGCTGAGCCTCGGGCTCGAGTTTTGCAAAGTCGGGGTTGGCAGCAAGCATGTCGTTGAGTTGGGCAATGAGCTTCTTCATTGCGGGGATGAACTCGATGAGGCCTTCGGGCACGAGCACGGTGCCGAAGTTGTTGCCGTCGGCTGCGCGGGCGGCAATCACATTGGCAATGTCGGCCACGATGTCGTTGAGCGTCTCATTCTTCTGCTCCACCTCTTCGCTGATGATGCAGTAGTTTGGCTGCACCTGAAGGGCGCACTCAAGGGCGATGTGCGATGCCGAGCGGCCCATGAGCTTGATGAAGTGCCAATACTTCTTGGCACTGTTGCAGTCGCGCTCGATGTTGCCAATCACTTCGCTGTAGACCTTAGTGGCTGTGTCGAAGCCGAACGAGGTTTCAATCTGCTCGTTCTTGAGGTCGCCGTCGATGGTCTTGGGGCAGCCAAGCACCTGCACGGGCACATTTTTAGCCTTGTAGTACTCGGCCAGCACGGCAGCATTGGTGTTAGAGTCGTCACCGCCAATAATCACGATGGCGCTGATGTTGAGCTCTTTGATGATTTCCAGACCCTTTTCGAACTGCTCGGGAAGTTCAAGTTTGGTGCGGCCCGAGCCAATGATGTCGAAGCCGCCGGTGTTGCGGAACTCGTCGATGTAGTCCTTGGTGAGTTCTTTGTATTTGTGGTCAACCAAGCCACCGGGGCCCATAAGGAAGCCGTAGAGGCGGTTGTTCTTGTTCAGAGCTTTGATGCCGTCGAAGAGGCCGCAAATCACATTGTGGCCGCCAGGAGCCTGACCGCCCGACAGAATCACACCCACATTCATGGTGTTGGGACTCTTCTTCTTGGCGTTGTCACTGTCCTTTTCAAAAGTCAGCACAGGCAGGCCGTAGGTGTTGGGAAACAATTTTTTGATTTCTTCCTGGTCGCCAACCGACTGAGTCGGTTCGCCTTTCACGGCTTTTACTGCTCCCCAAAGCGATGATGGCAATTTGGGCTGATAAGCAGCACGCTTCTGCTGAAGTACGCTTTTCTTAGTCATTTTGTTTGCGTTATAATGTTTTAATAATTATTTGATTTCTCGTTTTCGGCTGCAAATTTCGCAAAAATCGGCAACTTTATCAACATCCGCAACCTATTTTATTGAAAAAATGGTGCGAAAATGCCGTCAAGGCCTACATTTTCGTTTTGTCGCCCGCCACCACTATGCGCAGTTTGTCGGTGTCGAGATATTTCTGCGCAAGCCGCTGCAGTTCATCGGGCGTGGCCTCCCGCACCTCTTTCACCTGGCGGTTGAAATACTCGGGATACACGCCATAAAGGAACGTTGAGCCCACATAGTCGGCAATGCTAAACGGGGTGTCGAGCGTCTTCACAAGGTCGCTCATCAGGTGGCGCTTGACGGTGTTTAGTTCGTCGAGGCCTATCGGCTCGCCGCGCAAGCGGCCTATTTCCTTCTTCACCTCGGCAATGACGCGGCCAGTATACTCGCAGGCACACTCGGTGCTGATGCCCACATAGGCGTCATCGCAGCGGCCGGCAAGCACAGCCCCAATGCCATAGGTGTAGCCCTTCTCCTCACGTATGTTGGTCATCAGGCGGCTGCCGAAATAGCCGCCCAGTGCCATCACCAGCAGGCGCAGCTTAAGGTAGTCGGGATGCGACCGCTTCACAGCCCTGATGGTCATGGCTATGGCCGACTGCATGGCGCCGGGGCGGTCGATTACCGACAGCATAGTGTCGCTTGGCTCTATGGGCCATTCACGTGGTTCACAACACCGCCCTCCCAGCGGCAGTCCTCCTATCGCGGCATCGACAGCCTCGAGCTCGGCACTGGTGATGCGGCCCGAAATCACAAGTCGGCTGCCAACCAGCGAGTAGTTGGCCGAATGGAAGTCGCGGAGCATATCGGCAGTAATGGCCTCAACCTCGGCAGGCGTGCTAACACGCGCCAGCGGATGACTAGGGCCGTAATATAGGCGGTTCATCTCGCAGGTGGCAAGGTACTTCACCTTTTGCTGCATATTGGCAATGCTGCTTGCCACGTACTGGCGCTTGACCTCCACCTCAGCCTCAGAGAATGCCGGAGCAGTGACACACCGCACCCATGCGGGCAGCACGCTGGGCAAAAACTTGTTGAGCGACGACAGTTCAACGAGTGTGACATTGTCGAAGGCCTGGGCCGATTTCAAGGCTCCATAGCTGTCGAAAGTGTCGGCCACCTGCTGCGCAGTTGTTCCCTCACAGCCCTCAAACAGCGACATTGCCGTGAGTGAAGCCTGCATAGGCACACGCTCCTGAAACTTTCCGCCAGGCAGATACCACGAAATGCGGCACACCTCATCCTCGCCATTGCCCACCACGTAGACCTCAATTCCGTTTGACAGCCTTATGGGCTGGGGAAAATCGAGGCGGACGCTAGTGAATGGACGCGTGGCGGGTGCCTTAGTCCTGTCGGGAGTGCTCATTGCCATGCTGCTCAGCGTTTCTAATTATGCGCTCGGCGTTGCTCAAGTCGGCGGGTGTGTCGATGCCTATGGTTTCGTACTCGCTGACGCCCACCTTTATTTTGTAGCCGTTTTCAAGCCAGCGCAGCTGCTCGAGCGACTCGGCCAGTTCAAGCGGCGACTGCGGCAGCCGAGTGACCTCGGCCAGAACTCCGGCACGATAGGCATACATGCCCAGGTGGGTGTAATACTGCACGCGGCGCGGCCACTCCTCTTTGTCGCAATTCCGCACATAGGGAATCACCGAACGCGAAAAGTAGCACGCGTTCATGTTTTTGTTCACCACCACCTTGGGCGCATTGGGATTTTCAAGCTCGGCATAGCTGCGGCTCGGAGCAAAAGGTTTGACCAATGTTGCAATGTCGGTAGTGTCGTCGTCGAAGCACTGCATGAGGGCCTCGATCTGTTCGGGACGCACAAACGGCTCATCGCCCTGAATGTTGATCACCACATCTTCACCGCCTCCGTTGGTCACGTAGGCCTCATAGCAGCGGTCGGTGCCGCTCTTGTGGTTGTGACTGGTCATCACCGCCTTGCCTCCAAAAGCGGCAACGGCAGCGGCAATGCGCTCGTCGTCGGTGGCTACTATCACCGTGTCGAGCGCCTTGCGGGCCTGTCGCCACACGCGCTCTATCACCGTCTGCCCGCAAAGCATGGCAAGCGGCTTGCCCGGGAAACGGCTCGAGCCGTAGCGTGCCGGAATTATGCCTATAAATTTCAGTTTAGCCATATATGGTAATATTGATGTTTTCTGCCATACAAAGGTAATGCAATTTGCACGACGGCGCAATAAAAAAGCAGAGCCGTTGATGCGTGCGACTGCATTGGCGGCTCTGCTGATAATGTTTTTTACAGCGCTAAATGCACATTAAATCCACTTCATGTAGGCGAAATCCTGACGGTGAGGCAGATTCTTGTTCCACGGGTAGATGCGGAAACCATAGCGGAATATGCCAGAGTCATTGATTTTATCCTTCAAGTGGTAGGTGTTGACGCTGCCTTCGGTGGACACGAGCTTGAACTGGCGCGTGCCGTGGAACTTCTCTTCGCCATCGATAACGTGATAAGTGACCAGTTCGAGGGCGATGCTGTCGCCAAGGCCGGCAGTGTCGATCTTAACGGTGGCCTCGATGGGCGCTCCTTCGGGCGAAGCATTTTTAAGACTGTCGCTGATGTTGATGTCGAGGCACTTCACATCGTTCCACTTCGATGCCACATTCTCCTTCCAGGCCACAATCTCCTTGGCCAGCGCAAACTTATTGGCGCAAAGTCTGGCGGTGCGCTCGCCCTCCTTGCTGTAGAAGCGGTCGATGTAGTCGCGCAGCATTCTCGACATGGTGTAGTTGGGCGCAATGTGGGCAATCGAGTTCTTAATGTACTGCACCCACTCGGGCGAATAACCCTTAGAGTTCTTGGCGAAGTAGAGGGGAATGATTTGGTTCTCGAGCATCGAATAGATGGTGGCCGCGTCGAGTTTGTCCTGCTGGCCCTGGTCGGTGTAGGTGCGCTTGTCGGTTAGTGCCCAGCCGGCACCTTCGCGATAGCCCTCATACCACCAGCCATCGAGCACCGAGAAGTTGAGAAGGCCATTCATCTCGGCCTTCTCGCCCGATGTGCCCGATGCCTCAAGCGGGCGTGTGGGCGTGTTCATCCAGATGTCGACACCTGTGATGAGGCGCTTCGACACCGTCATGTCGTAGTTCTCGAGGAAGATGATCTTGCCCAGGAACTCGGGACGCTTCGAGATTTCAACGATGCGCTTAATCAGATCCTTGCCGGCGCCGTCGGCCGGATGGGCCTTGCCGGCAAATATGAATTGCACGGGAAACTTCTCGTTGTTCACAATCCGCGACAGGCGGTCGAGGTCGGTGAAGAGCAGGTGAGCGCGCTTGTAGGTGGCAAAACGGCGTGCAAAGCCAATGAGCAGGGCATTGGGGTTGATTTTCTCAAGAATGGAAATCACACGCTGCGGATCGCCCTGGTTTTTGAGCCAGCTGGCGCTGAAATCCTTCTTCACAAAGTTGATGAACTTGTTTTTGAGCCTCATGCGCATGGCCCACACCTCCTCGTCGGGGGCGTCGAGGATGGGGGCCCATGTCTTCTCGTCTTCCTGGTGCTCCATGAAGTCGTCGCCAAAGAGTTTGGCATAATACTCCTTCCACTCCGAAGCGGCCCAGGTGGGCATGTGCACGCCATTGGTGACGTAGCCCACGTGCGACTCTTCGGGGGCAAAGCCCTTCCACACTCCCTGGAACATTTTGCGCGACACCTGGCCGTGAAGCCAGCTCACGCCGTTTGACTCCTGAGTGGTGTTGAGTGCAAACACGCTCATCGAGAACTTCTCGTTGGTATCGGGGTTTTCGCGGCCCATGTTCATGAGGTCGGCCCACGAGATGCCGAGTTTTGCGGGAAATTCACCCATATACTTGCCAAACAGGCCCTCGTCGAAATAGTCGTGGCCTGCCGGCACGGGGGTGTGAACGGTGTAGAGCGACGACGCGCGCACCACCTCAAGAGCCTCGTTGAAGCTCAGGCCGTCGTCCTGCACATAGTCCACAAGGCGCTGCAGATTGAGCAGCGCGGCGTGGCCTTCGTTGCAGTGATATAGTTGGCTCTTGATGCCGAGTTTTTTGAGCATGAGCACGCCGCCAATGCCCAGCAGGTATTCCTGCTTGATGCGGTTTTCCCAGTCGCCGCCATACAGCTGGTGGGTGATGGGACGGTCCCACTCGCTGTTGAGGTCGATGTCGGTGTCGAGCAGGAACAGCTTCACGCGGCCCACATTCACGCGCCAAATGTTGGCATAGATAATGCGGCCGGGATAAGGCACCTCAAGAATCATCTGCTTGCCCTCGGCGTCGAGCACAGGCTCGATGGGCAGCTGGTTGAAGTTCTGCGCTTCGTAGTTGGCTATTTGGTCGCCCTCCATCGAAATCGACTGGGTGAAGTATCCGTAGCGGTAGAGGAAGCCCACTGCCGTCATGTTGTACCGGCGGTCGCTGGCCTCCTTAATGTAGTCGCCCGCAAGAATTCCGAGGCCGCCCGAATAAATCTTCAGGGCGCTGCACAGGCCATACTCCATGCTGAAGTACGACACCGAGGGGGCATCGGTGCGCAGTGGCTGCTTCATATAGTCCTTGAAGTGGGCATAGACGGTGCTGATGCGCTCCATCATCACATCGTCGTCGAGAATCTCCTTCAGACGCTCGGAGCGGATCTTCTGCAGCATGAGCACCGGATTCTCGCCAGTGGCGTGCCACAGTTCGGGGTCAAGGTCGTGAAACAGGCTCTTGCCTTCACTGTTCCACACCCACCAGAGGTTTTTCGACAGTTCGTCGAGCTTCTTGAGCTTTGCCGGAAGTTCCGACTTCACCGTAATGTTTCTCCACACAGGAGCATTAGTGTTGCTAACTTGTATTTTCATAAACAAGGAATTGTAATTGTTTCTATTAGTAAAATATGCTTGCCGCACTACACGTGTGCGGTGTCAGTAATCATTTTTTGCGCAAAGCGGCGCATTCAAGCGCGCGGTCGTAAGCCTCGTAGTAGTAGGCCATAAACTTGTCCCAAGTGGCAAGTTTCGCAGTCTTCTGCGCATTGCGGCCAACCTTCTGAGCCATGGCGCCGTCCCATCGCCACGCCTCGGCCACGGCGCTCTGCACGCCGTCCACCGTTTGGTGGTAGCTTGAGTCGGTGCGGGGCACCACTCTGACGCCAGTCTGCGCAAAGTCGTCGCCGCAAGTGCTGAGCACCCACTGGCCAAAGCCCGACAAATTGGTGGTGACGGTGGGCACGCCGAATGCCACACTCTCGAGCGGCGTGTAGCCCCAAGGCTCGTAGTATGAAGGGAACATGGTGACATCGACACCCGCAAGCAGGTCGTAGTAGGCCATGTTGAATATGCCGTCGGTGCCGTTGAGATACGACGGCACGTAGATCACCGTCACGGCGCTGCCGGCAGCGTTGGTGAAGCCCAGCGACTTTATGCGGCAATACACGCTGTCGGTGTCGGGATTGTGGATAGTGTGGGTGATGACAGGATCGGGCAGACCCGACTTCGAGCCGCAGGCCACAGCCTCGGCCAAGTCGGGGCGCGCGCTGTCGACCCAAGCAGGCACAAACACGAATGCCAGCACCCTGCGTGCCGCATTGGCCTGTTCGAGCTGGCTGCGCAGGCCGCTCAGAGCGTCCAGGCACACGTCAAGCCCCTTGTTGCGATACTCGCAGCGTCCCGAAGTGGCCACAATCAGCGTATCGGGGTCGAAGTCGGCGCCGGTGAGCGCACCGGCCACCATCAGCATGCGCTCGCGGGCCTGCTGGCGCGCCATGCGCATTTTTGTGCCCTTGGGCACGAATGTGGGCTCAAAGGCATTGGGTGTGACCATGGGACGGCGCTCAAGCAGCTGCCCACACTCGCGTGCGGTGACCTCGCTCACGGTGGTGAACACGTCGGCGGCATGAGCCGCGGCTTTCTCGAGCGAATGCTTCGACTGCATGTTGAGCTCGCCTGCCATTTGGTCGCCGTTGTAGCCGCTCATGTAGTCGTACAGTGGCTTGCCGTTGCCGCAAATGCTGCGGCCAATGGATGTGGCGTGGGTGGTGAACACAGTGCCCACCCAAGGCATGTGGCTCTTGATCACCAGTAGTCCCATGCCAGTGGTCCACTCATCGAAATGAGCCACAATGCGCTGGGCTTTTTCGCTCCAAAGCACTATGCTCTCGATCACCAGGGCTGCCCCGTAGGCAAACATGCACGACTCGTCGTAGTCGCCATAGGCGTGCAGCGAGTCAACGCGATACTGGTCCCACATTTCGGCATACAGTTCGTTTTTATAACTGTATAGCGTCTTGTAGCTCACAAGCACGGCAATAGGCTTGCCGGGCACATTCCAGCGCCCTACCCTCACCGTCATGCCCTGCGGCAGCACGGCTTGGCGCAGCCAGGCATCGAGCGGAGTTTTGCATTCTGTGAAAAATGGGGATTTGTTGTCGGAAGTCCAAACATCGGGGCCGATGAACACCACGCGGTCTTTGTATTTCTTTTGGAGGGTTTTGGCCTTGGTCGACAGCACCGCATAGATGCCGCCAACCTTGTTGCAAACCTCCCAACTTGTTTCAAATAGCAGGTCTAACATTATATGCTTTTAAATTGTATGTATGTGCAAAGATACAAAAATTATTGATACAAACCACGATAGATGCCCATAGGGCACAAAAAAGCGCCGCAGTGATGCACATTCGCTGGAATGATGCACGCACTGCGGCGTCATGTTATTTAACCGAAGTCTTCACGCTGATGCGGGCTAAGAAGCGAGGCGCCAGCGCGGAAAAGTTGCTTTTTTTCACCAAATGATCACGCGGTCGGCCGGCTCGCGATACATTTTGTCGCCAGCCTTGATGCCAAATGCGTTGAAGAATGAGTCGAGGTTGCGGATGGCCACATTCACGCGGTTCACGCCCAGCGAGTGCGGGTCAATCTTGGTGCGGCGCAAAATCTCCTCTTTGGTGATGTTGGCCGCCCACACGTTGGCGTAGCTCAGATAGAAGCGCTGGTCGGGGGTGAAGCCGTCGATGGGCGTGTTGCCCTTGCCCTGCTCGGTCTTCTTAAACGCGCTGTATGACACGCGCAGACCACCGTGGTCAGCAATGTTCTCGCCCATTGTGAACTGGCCGTTGGCGTGAACGGTGTCGGCCACCACCACTGCGCTGTATTGCGCACCGAGGCGGTCGGCCAGCTTCTGGAACTTGGCTGCGTCGTCGGCAGTCCACCAGTCCACCATGTTGCCGTTTTGGTCGAAGTTGCGGCCCTGGTCGTCAAATCCGTGAGTCATCTCGTGGCCAATGACCACACCAATTGCGCCATAGTTGCTGGCGTCGTCGGCCTTGGGGTCGAAATACGGCGGTTGCAGAATTGCGGCAGGGAAGCAAATCTCGTTGGTCGAAGGGTCGTAGTAGGCGTTCACCGTTTGCGGCGTCATCTGCCAGCGGTCCTTGTCGACAGGCTTGCCCAGTTGTGAATACTGGAACTGAGCCTCAAACTGCTTTGCACCCTTCACATTGTCCCAATAAGAGTTGGCTGCGTCGATGCTCACAGCACTGTAGTCGCGCCACTTGTCGGGATAGCCAATCTTCACGGTGAAGCTGTTGAGCTTCACCAGCGCATTGACCTTGGTCTTTGGACTCATCCATGAGAGATTGGCGATGTGCTCGCCCAAAGCCACGCGCAGATTGTTGACCAGCTCCTGCATTTTTTTCTTTGATTCGGGCGGGAAATACTTGGCCACATAGAGTTGGCCAACGGCCTCGCCAAGCAGGTTGTTGGGCACGCTGAGCGAGCGTTTCCAGCGCGGTTGCATGGTCTTCTTGCCCGAAAGCGTCTTCGAGAACATGTCGAAGTCGGCTTGGACAAAGTCGTCGCTCAGATAGTTGGCTGCGCTCGACACATAGTTGAATACCAGGTAGTCGCGCAGCTCCTTGTCGTTGAGCGACTTCATCAGCTCATTGACCTTGGCTATCGACTTAGGCTGCATCACGCACACCTTGTCCACATTGTTCAGACCAAGGCCGCCGAAGTATGCGTCCCAGTCAATGTTGGGATAATCGCTCTTGAGCTGTGCCACGGTGTAGATGTTGTATTGCTTTGAGTAGTCGCGCTGCTCCTCGCGCGACATGGCCACGCGTGCCAGCTCGGTTTCAATCTTCATCACGCTGGCCGAAGCCTTCTTGGCGTCGCCGCCCTTGTAGCCGGCAAGTTTGAGCACCTGCTCAACATATTTGGCATAGGCGTTGCGCACCTTCACGGTGTTGGCGTCGTTCTCAAGATAGTAGTCGCGGTCGCCAAGGCCAAGGCCGCCCTGGCACAGATAGAACAGGTTCACGCTCGAGTTTTTGAGGTCGGCCATCACTGCCGACTCAAAAAACGGGTTGGCAATGCCATTGTGCAGCCAGGCAATGGCTGCCGAGGCGCCATTGCGGCCAAGCTGCTGAATTTTGGCTATGTCGGCCTTGAGCGGAGCGTTGCCCTCGCGATTGAGGCGCACACTGTCGAGCCCCATTTTAAAGAGGTCGTTAACCTTCTGCTCGATGCTGCCCTTGGCATGGTTGTCGCCAAGGTTCATAATAAGATTCTTCAGCTGCTCACGGCTGTTTTCGGCCAGCTGGTCGAATGTGCCGAAACGCGCATACTGCGGGTCAAGCGGATTGGCCTTCATCCAGCCGCCGCACGCATACTGATAAAAGTTCTCGCCAGGCGCCACACTTGTGTCGAGATTGCTGCGGTCAACAGCCTTCTCAAGATTGCCGGCGCTCACTGCCATCGACGACACCAGCGCCAACGACATTAAAAAGCAATTCTTTTTGTTCATAATACTATAAAATTGATTTCGTTCAGTTGTCATTCTTCATCTGTTCAAGCCTCTCGCCGTCCTCCTCCCACTGCGCCATCACGCTTTCGAGCTCGCTGCTGAGCGCGGCGTGGCGCTTGTAGGTGTCGGCATCGGCACTGTTGCCCTTGGCCAGAGAGTCTTCGATTTCTGAGATCTCGCCCTCCAGCTCGCTTATGCGGCTCTCGAGCGACGCCAGTTTTTTCTCGGCCTGCTTAATCTGGCGGTTGCGCTCCTTCTGCTCCTCGTAGCTCAGCTTCGAGGCTTTGGGCTGGGCATCGGGCGCGGCGGCCTTGGAAGTCGAGGTTTGGCTATCGTCCACTTCAAGCTCGTGCAGCGACTCGATGCGCTTGCTTTCAAGGAAGTCGTAGATGCCTCCCAAGTGCTCCTTCACCACACCGCCGCCAAACTCATACACCTTGCTCACAAGGCCGTTGAGAAAATCGCGGTCGTGGCTCACCACTATCACAGTGCCGTCGAATGCGTTTATTGCATCCTTTAGGATGTCCTTGGTGCGCATGTCGAGGTGGTTGGTGGGCTCATCGAGGATGAGCAGGTTCACCGGCTCGAGCAGCAGTTTTATCATTGCCAGGCGGCTTTTCTCTCCGCCCGAAAGCACCTTCACCTTTTTTTCAGAGGCAGGGCCGCCAAACATGAATGCGCCCAGAATGTCGTTGATGCGCGTGCGGATCTCGCCCACGGCCACATTGTCGATGGTGTCGTGCACCGTGAGCTCGCCGTCGAGCAGTTGGGCCTGATTTTGCGCGAAATAGCCTATCTTCACGTTATGGCCTATCTTCAGCGTGCCGTCGTAGGGAATCTCGCCCATTATGCACTTCACCAGCGTAGACTTGCCCGCGCCGTTCTTGCCCACAAACGCCACCTTCTCGCCGCGCTTAATGGTGAACGTGACATCGTGAAACACATTGTGGTCGCCGTAGGTCTTCGAAAGGCCGTCGGCAATCACGGGGTAATCGCCCGAGCGCGGCGCTGGCGGGAACTTGAGGCGCAGGCGCGAATTGTCGACCTCATCAACCTCGATGCGCTCGATTTTGGCCAGCTGCTTGATGCGGCTCTGCACCTGCACCGACTTGGTGGGCTTGTAGCGGAATTTCTCGATAAACTCCTCGGTGTCGTGAATCATCTTCTGCTGGTTCTCGTAGGCGTGCATCTGCTGCTCGATGCGCTCTTTGCGCAGTTCCACAAAGTGCGAATAGTTCACCTTGTAGTCGTATATCTTGCCCATCGTAATTTCGATGGTGCGGTTGGTCACGTTGTCGATAAACGCACGGTCGTGGCTCACCAGCAGCAGTGCGTTGCCGTGGCTTTTCAGGAAGCCTTCGAGCCACTGTATCGACTCGATGTCGAGGTGGTTGGTGGGCTCATCGAGCAGCAGCACGTCGGGCTTGCTGAGCAGCAGCTTGGCAATCTCGATGCGCATGCGCCACCCACCGCTGAACTCGCTTGTGGGCCGGTCGAAGTCGGTGCGCTCGAAGCCGAGGCCCAGCAGTGTGCGCTCGATTTCGGCCTCACCATTCTCGCTGCGAAACATGGCTTGCAGCTCGGTGAGATGGGTGAGCCGGTCGAGCAGCGCCCGGTAGCGGTCGCTGTCGTAGTCGGTGCTGTCGGCCACCTCCTGGTTCACCTGCTCCAACTCGGCGTCGATCTCCTTAATGTGGTCGAACGCCTTGCCTGCCTCCTGCTTCACGGTGTTGCCGTCGGTGAGACACATTTGCTGCGGCAGGTAGCCTATGGTGAGGCCCTTGGGCTTCGACACCGCACCCGATGTGGGCTCTTGCAGGCCGGCGATGATTTTAAGCATCGTCGACTTGCCGGCGCCGTTTTTGCCCACAAGGGCTATCTTGTCTTTTTTGTTTATCACATAACTGATGTTGTCGAACAACAGCTGGTTGTTAAACTCCATCGTCAATCCCTGTACAGATATCATCTGAATACTCGCTATCTAATTATTTTGTAATTACTGTGCAAAGGTAGCTAAAATCCGAGTATTGCCCAAAAACCGCCGCCATGCATGACAAAAAGTCACCGGTGTGCCAACACGGCAAAAAGCGTTCCATAATGGAATTAAAGCGGTCGCAATGTCGCATTGCATGCAGTAAGCACCATTTTTGCTGTTTAATGGTTGAATGCGGCTCGAAGTGTGGCAATTGTGTTTTAAAAAACGTGAATTTGACGCGCAAAAGTAAAGCTGCACTCGCATAAACGGTGAAATATTTATAACTTAGTGCCTTGAATTAAACTTTCGGTTAAGCACCGCGTCTAAAAAGGCAACAAAACGATAACGAGAAAACAAAAAAAACGTAATTATATTATGAAGTACAGATTATTAACACTATTAGGACTCATGGCATTGAGCAGTGCCTCGATGCCTGCGTGGTCGCAAGACTACGACGACATCTACTACGATGCAAGCACATCGGGCGACAAAGCCGCCAAGACCACTGTGACAAAGCAGCAGCCCAAGCGTGTGGTGGTGCGCAGCAACCAGCCCTACACCGTGACCATTCAGCCGAGCAGCAATATTGTGAACGGCCGTGATGTGGACGAGTATAACCGCCGCGGCAACTACAGCTATGCCGACACGGCCAGCATCGACACGCTGGCAGAGCAGGGCAACTTTGCAAACACACAGCGCATCGAGCGCTTCTATAACCCCGACATAATAATCAACAGCAACGACAACGACCTGGTGACGCTGTACTACGACAGTGCGCCAAGCGTCAATCTCACTATAGGCACCACATGGTGGGGCCCGACCATAGGCTTCGGCTGGGACGGCTGGTATTCACCATGGTCCTACTCCTACTACGACCCGTGGTTCTACCGCGGATGGTATGGCCCTCACTTCTACGCCGGCTGGAACTGGGGCTGGTATGACCCGTTCTTCAGCTGGAATTGGGGCTGGAGCTGGGGTTGCGACTGGGGCTGGCACGGCCCGGGTTGGGGCTGGGGTGGCCCACACTGGGGCGGACCAGCACACGACTGGGCTTGGGGCGGACGCCCCTACCGCGACAGCCGCATTGAAGGAGGACGCCGCCCGATGGGCATAGGCAACAACGGCCGCAACGGCTTTGCCACAGCCACCGGCAACAGCGGCAACGCAACATCTGGACGCCGCCCGATGGGCGTGAACAGCGCCACACGCGGCAACGTTGGCACATCGACTGCTGCAAACTACAATAACAACTACAACAACGGCGGCGTGCGCACCACCACAGTGACCGGACACCGCGGCAGCGGCAACTTTGGCAACGCCACCACTGGCAGCACAACAGCCACCGCAGCCGGCAACCGCGCCACAGTGGGCAATGTGGGCAACATGAGCCGCAGGCCCATGATGACAACCAGCACCGCACGCGAGAGCGTGTATGGCGGCCAGCAGAGCATGAACCGCAGCAACAGCGGCAACAGCACCGAGCGCGTGTATGTGCCCAGCACCGAGCGCCGCAGCACTGCCACTGTCAACAGCAATGGCTCGCGCAGCTGGGAGAGCAACCGCAGCAGTTCAAGCTCATCGTCGAGCTGGGGCGGCAGCCGCAGTTGGGGCGGCAGCTCAAGCGGCTCGTTCGGCGGAGGTTCGTTCGGAGGAGGTTCGTTTGGAGGCGGCAGCCGCGGTGGCGGCGGCTTCTCGGGCGGCGGAGGCCATCGCCGCTAATGCCCACAACATGCACACAGATAAAAAAACTCTATACACGACTATTATAATTTAGCAAACCAATAATGAAAAAATCAATCATAGGACTGCTTGTGTGCGGTCTACCCTTGACAGTGAGTGCCCAAGCGGCATTCGATGTACTGCAATTGTCGCAAACCGAGCTGCGAGGCACATCGCGCTTTATGTCGATGGCCGGAGCCTACGGCGCACTCGGCGGCGACCTTTCAACACTCAACCAAAACCCTGCAGGCATAGGCGTGTATCGCAGCAGCGATCTGGGCCTGACCCTGGGCCTTGACTTCAATCAGTCGAAATCGGCAGGCATTACAAGCGACGCCACTAAATTCAATTGCAACAACTTTGGCTACGTGGGCTCGATGCGCCTCAACAACGATGTGATGCCCAACTTCAACTGGGGATTCTCGTACAGCCGCATCAACTCATTCAACCGCCACTATCGCGGCAATATGGCCAACCTGCCCACATCGGTGACCAATTATGTGGCAAGCGCGCTGAATTCGGGCAACTGGAACAAAAGCAACCTCACATTCACCGACTCATACAACCCCTACTACGACAGCTACGCTCCCTGGATTGGCATCCTGAGCTATGACTCCTATCTGATAAACGGCCGCAGCGACGGCTCGCTGCAGGGCTTGTATGGCAGCGGCACAAGCGGCTTTGGCGAATATGAAATCGACGAAAGCGGCCACACAGATGAATACAGCATCAACTTTGGCGGCAACATAAAGAACACAGTGTATTGGGGCATGGGCTTCGGCATTACCGACCTCAGCCGCGACTCGTATATGTATTACGGCGAGTCGCTGACCAACGCCTACATCAACGACAACACCAGCGATGAGGGCAACATTGTGCGCGGCAAGACCAACTTCGGATATGAGAACTACCTGAGCACAAGCGGCACAGGCTATAACTTTAAGCTTGGCGTGATATTAAAGCCAGTGAACGAGCTGCGCATTGGCCTTGCATTCCACACCCCCACCTACTATCACCTGAAGGACAGCTACAAGACCTGCAGCAGCTTTGAGATGAGCGGTGTGAACGGCAATGGCGAAAACTTCAGCTACAACGGCTCGAAAGAGACCGGCGACGAAGGATATTACAACGAGTCGCGCTACACCATCAACACCCCCTGGCGCTTCATAGGCAGCGTGGCAGGCGTGTTTGGCCGCAGCGGCGTGCTGAGTATGGACTATGAGTATGTGGGCAACACCACGATGCGCGTTGGCGACGACGACGGCAACAACGACCCGTCGACCACCGCACAAATCAAGCAGTACTACCAGCCCACCCACATTATTAGGATAGGTGGCGAATACCGCCTGACGCCTAACTTCAGCCTGCGTGCAGGATACTCCTACCAGACTTCGCCAGTGAAAGACGAGGTGAAGAACGACATGGAGAACATTGTGACTGTGTCGACCAACCCGGCCTACCAGTTCGACAAGACCACGCAATACTACACCTTTGGCGCCGGCTACCGCTACAAGTCGCTCTACCTCGACATGGCCTACGTGCACAAGAGCCGCAAGAGCGAATATCGCGCCATTCCACCGATTGTGGGCACCGATGCTGCTCCAGCCATTGGCAGCTCGGTGAGCGATGAGAACGACCGCGTGTCGCTGACAATAGGATTCAGATTCTAATTTAATTACGTTTATACATATCATTAACGTGAGCCCGCTGCCGATAGCGGGCTCACGTTTTTTTCTGAAAAAAAGTTATCTTTGCAAAAGCAAAAATAATTAGGAGCGCAGAACTCATATGACAACGAAAAGAATCAGCACAGCATTAGTGGCAATCTTGTTAGCATTGACCCTATTTGGTCAAGCAAAAAGCATTGATGAGAGGATAGGTGAGGCTATGAATAGCAGCGATTGGGCAGAGCTTAGGCATCTGTATGTTTCGGAGGGGAAGGATTTGCATACCCCATTCATGAAGCCGCTTTCAAAGTTTTTTATAAGCCAATTCTATAACAAGCCCGACAGCGCCATTAAATATGGGACTGAAATTCTCGAGCATTATCAAGATGAATTAAGTTCATCGGTTCCTTCAATATTGTATTTCATGGCAGAGGACTATGCGTCGCTGGGGCATTACGCTAAGGCATCGGCATTGCTGCACAGTCTTAATGAGGCATATCGAAAAGCCGGGCAACCAGTGAATGGGACATTTGAAGGGTATGAAGACATTTACTCTAAGCTTTCAGCATTTGGTGCGTTTACAGTAAGCAGACCGAATCATGATGTCAACGTTCCGTTATCATGCCACTTAAGCGACAACAACACACCCGAGATGCTGTATGTTTTGGCAAACTTCAACGGGAAAAACATGAAATGCACATTTGATACTGGAGCGGGTATTAATATTATGACCCCAGAATTTGCCCAGCGCATAGGGGCTGACGTCGTACCGACAAAGAGCATACAGATGCTTGGCATATCGCATGCAAACAGCAAGAGCGTTGTCGTATTGGATTCGCTAAAACTTGGTGATGTGGTTTGCAGGAACGTGCCGTTCTTTGTGGTTGACATAAAGACCGACAATGCCTTGGCCAACAAAAAGTTTGAAGAACTCGATTATTCGTGTGTTATTGGCAGTCAGACAATGATACCATTAAACGAGATCCATTTTGATTTCGATAAAATGCAGCTCATCATTCCAGCTTCTTGTTCTATGACGCCCGATTATGCCCCCAACTTCTATCGTTCGGCACAGCATGGGTTGCATCTGCTATTCACTGACGGGCTTACTGATAAGCAAATAGAAGGAAATGTCGACACTGGTGCAGCAGGCACATTGCTTACATACCGCTACTATACAAAGAATGAGACGCGCTTCAATAATAAGACAGCATCCGACTCCATACGTTCAGCCGGTGTAGGTGGCGTTTCTGTGGTGAAGACAATTCCTGTTTCGTGGTCGTATACGGTTTCGGGCAAGAAATATAATTTACCGAAAGTGCCAGTCATTGTTTCGCCTACACAGAACGATGATTATGACTGTTTGCTGGGCTTGCCTCTATTAATGTCGCACAAGAAACTTGTTGTGAATTTCAAAGACATGTGGATGAGGTTTGACGACTGAGCAATCTTTGCCAACTTCACAGGTTGGCCTGCCATTCCCATAGATATATGCCATAACTGCCCTGCCGACTGATTAAACAGTGGCAGGGCAGTGAATTTTGCCAGTGTGGAATTTTAGTTGCAGCTATTTGAGTGCATTTCCGGCACTGAAGGCGTCACCCACACGCTTACCAAGGGCCACGTAGCCGTTGGCCATGGGGTCGAATGTGATGAGGTTCATCTTTTCTATGTCGGGTACGCCGTCGGCATTAATGTAGTTTTCGTCGCACACCACGTCAACGATCTCGGCCACCAGATTGTAGCCCGACTTCGACTCTCCTATCTTTTGCTTAACGCGGCACTCGAGCGTAAGTGGAAAACAGGTGAAACGCGGAGCATCGACGCTGCCAGCCTTCACGGCAGTCCAGCCGGTCTTCGCCATTTTGCCAGGGTCGTTTTTCGCGCTCACGAGGCCCACATAGTCGGCTTCGGCCATAGTGTCGGCAGTGGCGAAGGCCACTGTGAATTCGCCGCAACGGTCAAGATTGGCTGTGGTGGCATGGCTGCCCAAGGAAATCATAATCTCGTGATAGTCCCACTGTCCGCCCCATGCGGCATTCATTGCGTTGGGGCGGCCATTACCATCGTATGTGCCGATTATCAGCACAGGCTGTGGCAAAAGCCAAGCCTTCGGTCCAAAACTCTTCATATTCAATGCGTTTATATCTACTAAAAAACGTTATTGGTCAATATCCAAACAACAACACAAGTGCCGCTTGAGGCCGACACAGCCGTTTGGCTTCAGCACCACGCTTCAACATTTCTGCGTCAACTTCAACCCTGCCTAATGGCTAAACCATGTCAGTCGAGTTTAAGCACGGCAAGGAATGCCTTTTGCGGCACTTGCACGGTGCCTATCTGCTTCATGCGCTTCTTGCCAGCCTTCTGCTTCTCGAGCAGTTTGCGCTTGCGGCTCACGTCGCCGCCATAGCACTTTGCGGTCACATCTTTGCGCACGGCCTTCACCGTTTCGCGCGCCACGATTTTGGCTCCGATGGCTGCTTGAATGGCAATGTCGAACTGCTGGCGCGGGATGAGTTCCTTCAGCTTCTCGCACATGCGGCGGCCCAGAGTCACGGCATTGTCGACGTGGGTGAGCGAGCTGAGGGCGTCCACAGGCTGGCCGTTGAGCAGAATGTCGAGCTTGATGAGCTTGGCTTCGCGGTATGAGCTTATGTAGTAGTCAAACGAGGCGTAGCCCTTACTGATTGACTTCAGCTTGTCGTAGAAGTCGATTACGATTTCGCCCAGCGGGATGTCGAAGTGCAGCTCCATGCGGTTGCCTGAAATGTATTCCTGCTTGGTGAGGATGCCGCGCTTGCTAAGGCACAGCGTGATTATTGGGCCCATGTAGTCGGACAGTGTGATGATCGACGCGTTGATGTAGGGCTCCTCGATGCGGTCGATGAGCGTCGGGTCGGGCAAGCCGGCAGGATTGTGCACTTCGGTCATGTTGCCTTTTTTGTCATACACCTTGTAGGACACGTTGGGCACCGTGGTGATGACCTCCATGTTGAACTCGCGGCTCAGGCGCTCCTGCACAATCTCCATGTGCAGCAGCCCCAGGAAGCCGCAGCGGAAGCCAAAGCCCAGCGCCAGCGACGACTCGGGGGCAAAGGTGAGCGCGGCATCGTTGAGCTGCAGCTTTTCGAGCGACGAGCGCAAGTTTTCAAAATCCTCGGGTTCGATTGGGTAGACACCGGCAAACACCATAGGCTTCACCTCCTGGAAGCCCTCGATGGCGGCTTGGCAGGGATTGTCGACGTGGGTGATGGTGTCGCCCACGCGCACCTCGGTAGAATTTTTGATGCCCGAAATTATGTAGCCCACATTGCCGGCACTTATAGTGTCGCGCGGCGACAGGTGCAGCTTGAGCACGCCCACCTCGTCGGCATTATACTGCTTGCCGGTGTTGACAAACTTCACAAGGTCGCCCTTGTGGATGGTGCCGTTTAGTATCTTGAAGTAGACGATGATGCCGCGGAATGAGTTGAACACCGAGTCGAAGATAAGGGCTTCGAGCGGAGCCTCGGGATCGCCGCATGGCGCGGGAATGCGCTTGATGATGGCGTCGAGAATTTCGGGAATGCCCTCGCCCGTGCGGGCGCTGGCACGGATAATCTCGCTCGGGTCGCAGCCTATAAGCTCCACGATTTCGTCCTCCACCTCATCGGGGTGCGCGCTGTCCATGTCAATTTTGTTGATTACGGGAATTATCTCGAGGTCGTGCTCAAGAGCCATATAGAGGTTGCTGATGGTCTGGGCCTGCACACCCTGGGTGGCGTCCACCACCAGCAGCGCGCCCTCGCAGGCGGCAATCGAGCGCGACACCTCGTAGCTGAAGTCGACGTGTCCCGGAGTGTCGATAAGGTTCAGCGTGTAGTTCTCGCCGTTGGGGCAATAGTCCATCTGAATGGCGTGGCTCTTGATGGTGATGCCGCGCTCGCGCTCAAGGTCCATGTCGTCGAGCACCTGGTTTTGCATCTCCTTGCCCCCCACCGTCTTTGTGTATTCAAGCAGGCGGTCGGCAAGAGTGCTTTTACCGTGATCGATATGCGCTATTATGCAAAAGTTTCTTATATTCTTCATCGATGAGTGTAGTGTTCTGAAAAATGTTTAGTTTCTGCAAATTTACGATTTTACGCACTAACTGCCAAATGTGCGCGCCGGCGCGAGGGGGCAAAAAAGGCGGAGCGCCTGATTTTGTGGCACTCCGCCCGTGTGAGTTTATAAAGCTCCGGCAAGATTCCTACATCACGCCGCGCTCGCGCAGTTTCTTCTGCCAGTTCCATGCGCTTAGCATGGTGTCGGCCAGCGGCACCTGGGCTTTCCAGCCCAGCACGGTGTTGGCCTTGGTGGGGTCGGCCCAAATCTTGGTGATGTCGCCCTCGCGGCGGCCTACTATCTTGTAGGGAAGCTTCACACCCGTGGCCTTCTGGAACACGTCAATGAGTTGCAGCACCGACACGCCTTCGCCGGTGCCGATGTTGAACACCTCCAGATTGTCGTCGCCGCCACCGCCCAGCATGCGCTCGAGTGCTTTGACGTGGGCCTTGGCCAGGTCGACGATGTTGATAAAGTCGCGTATGCACGAGCCGTCGGGGGTGTCGTAGTCGTTGCCAAACACGCTGAGTTCCTTGCGTATGCCGATGGCCGTCTGGGTGATGTAGGGCACCAGGTTTTGCGGAACGCCGTTAGGCAGTTCACCGATTTCGGCACTCGGATGGGCGCCGATGGGATTGAAGTAGCGCAGCAGAATTGCCTTTATGGGCGCACCCGATGCAATCACGTCGCGAATTATGTCTTCAGAAATCTGCTTGGTGGCCCCATAGGGCGAAGTCGCCTTCTTGGTGGGCGCAGCCTCGGTGATGGGGTTCATATCGGGCTCGCCATAGACGGTGCACGACGATGAGAACACGAATCCCTTTACGCCATAACGCGGCATGAGGTCGAGCAGGTTGAGCAGTATGTTCAAATTGTTGCGGTAATACAGTATGGGCTTATGCACCGACTCGCCCACGGCCTTGCTCGCCGCAAAGTCGATGATACCGTTTATGCCGGGGTTGTCTTCAAACAGTTTTTCGAGCGTGGCCATACAGCAGCAGTCGCCTTCCACAAACACGGGGCGCTTGCCCGTGATGCGCTCAATGCCGTCGAGCACATCACGGTTGCTGTTTGACAAATTGTCGATAATCACCACTTCATAGCCGGCGTTGAGCAGCTCCACCGTGGTGTGAGAACCAATGAAACCCGTTCCACCGGTGACTAAAATTTTTCCTTTCATAATACACGTTAATAAATTGCCCGAATGCAGCGCCTCACTGGCGGCCTGCGGGCAGATGTAGTTCGTTTATCTGTAATAACGCATGGCGGTGTGGCTTTATTATAGAGCGCGGGCTCATTTTTTCGCCGCTTCACGCCGCAAGCCTAAGAATAAACACGGTGGCATGCTTGCTTATGTTTGATTTTATAGTTAATTTTACAAACGAGTTTAGGCAGTGACGCTCGACAGCGGCCGCATTGGCTTGTGGGCGAGTGCATTGCATTGTTTCACATCACTGTAAATTATATTTTTCAGCTATGATATTATCAATGACAGGATTTGGCAAGGCCGAAAAGGTGATTAACGGAAAGAAAATCACCGCCGAAGTCAAATCGTTAAACAGTAAGCAGTTGGACCTCTCGGTGCGACTGCCTCAATCCTACCGTGGTCTTGAGCTTGATTTGCGCAACAGAGTGTCGAAGGTGCTGCTGCGTGGCAAAGTGGACCTGTATGTGTTTTGCGAAGCCATCGACGGAGCCGCGCCTGTGAGCGTCAACACCCCGCTGCTAAAGGTGTACAAGCAGCAAATAGAGCAAATGTCGCAGGAGCTGGGCATAGCCGAGCCCAGCGACTGGTATGCCACCCTGCTGCGCCTGCCCGATGCGCTGAAAGCCGACACCAACCCAGAGGAGATTAGCGACGAGGAGACGGCCGCAGTGGGCGAGGTGGTTAGTCAGGCCGTTCAGGCGCTGGTTGACTTCCGCACCCAGGAGGGCAACCGCCTGTGCGGGTTCTTTGAGGAGAAGATAGCCGCAATACAGCAGCTGCTCAATGAGGTGGCTCCCTACGAGGAGTCGCGCGTGGAGAAAATCAAGGCGCGCATCCTCGACTCGCTGCAGCACCTTGAAGGCGTTGACTACGACAAAAACCGCTTTGAGCAGGAGCTGATATTCTACATCGAGAAACTTGACATCACCGAAGAGAAGCTGCGCCTGCAAAACCACCTCAACTACTTCCTTGAGACGCTTGAAAACGGCCACGCACAAGGCAAGAAGCTGGGCTTCATCAGCCAGGAAATGGGACGCGAAATCAACACAATGGGCTCGAAAGCCAACCAGGCCGAGCTGCAAAAGATAGTGGTGGGTATGAAGGACCACCTGGAACAAATAAAGGAGCAGGTGCTCAACGTGCTTTAACCATCACACAGCAGCGATATGGCAGAACAGAGAGGAAAACTGATAATAATCTCGGCGCCATCGGGCACCGGAAAGTCAACCATAATAGGCGAACTCACAAAGGACGACAGCCTGAAGCTGGAGTTCTCGATTTCGGCTACCACTCGCCAGCCCCGCCGCGGCGAGCAAGACGGCGTGAACTACTACTTCATGACGGTGGAGCAGTTTAAGGCAGCCATTGCAGGCGGCGAGTTTGCCGAATACGAAGAAGTGTACCCAGGCCGCTACTACGGCACGCTGAAGCGTGAAATTGAGCGCATCAACGGCGACGGGCGCAACGTGATTCTCGACATCGACGTGAAAGGCGGCGTGAACGTGAAACGGATGTATGGCAGCGAGGCCCTGTCGATATTCATAGCCCCACCCAGCATAGCCACCCTCAAGGCCCGCCTTGAAGGCCGCGCCACCGACAGCGCCGAGGAGATTGCCAAGCGCGTGGCAAAGGCCGAGTTTGAGCTGACGTTTGCCGACAAGTTTGACCACCGCGTGGTGAACGACGACCTGGCAACCGCTGTGGAGCAGACGCGCAGCCTCATTAAGCAATTCATCAATTAAGCATTACGCTCATGGGCAAGCGCATAGGCATATTCGGAGGGTCGTTCAACCCCATCCACACTGGGCACGCCATCATAGCCAACTATGTGAGCCAGCAAGCCGGGCTCGACCAGCTGTGGCTAATGGTGTCGCCGCAAAACCCGCTGAAGCGGGAACTCGGCGGCGACTACGATCTGCACCGGCTGAAGATGGCCGAACTGGTGAGCCGCCGGCTCGACAATGTGGTGACGTCGGGCTTTGAATTCGGCCTGCAGCGCCCGTCATACACAATCGACACCCTCAACGAGCTTCAGCGCCGGTTTCCCGACGATGAGTTCTGGCTGGTGATAGGCGCCGACAACTGGAGCGTGTTCGACAAATGGAAGTCGCACGACGAGATTGCCGCCCGGCACCACATACTCATATATCCGCGCCGCGGCTATGAGGTGGAGATACCCAAGGAGCTGCGCGCCAGGGTGAAAGTGGTCGACGCCCCACTTGTGGAGGTGTCGTCGACCGAGATACGCGCCGGCCTCAAGCAGATGCGCAACATGGCCTACTACATGCCCGACGACGTGTACCGCTACATAATTGAAAACAGGCTATATATGTAATCACATAATCACTGTTATGGAAAATAAAGTAAAGCTGAGCCCCAACTCGCTGGCCTTCATTGCAATGACCAATGAGTATTGCCACGAGCTGGAAAACATACTCGACTACGACAAAGACTCGTTTGTGGCCCGGATGCTTAAGCTGCTGCCGCGCATCTACATTTCGGCCAACGACATAGAGCTGGACATAAGCTTCAGCGACTACTACATCGACTCCTACCTTGAAGAGGAGGCCTACAACCAGGTGCGCAACTACGTGAGCCAGGTGATGGCCGAAGACGATGTGTATCTCGACACATTCGTCGACGACATGAAGTATTCCGACACACCGGTGGCCACTTCCATATCTGAGAACCTGGCCGACCTGTATCAGGAATTCTTCAACTTCATAGCATCGGTGAAGAATGCCACCACCGATGTGCAGCAAGAGCTGCTGGGCCTGTGCAAGGACGACTTTAAAAACTATTGGAGCCAAACCATTTGCAACGCCATAAAGGCGCTGAACAAAGTCTACTATAATCCCGACAATATATAAATCAATTAAAATCACCACGCCCTATGGACACCAAGTATATCGACTCGCTGCTCGACTTCCTGGCCAAGAGCCCGTGCAACTTCTGCGCGGTAGACACGGCCAAGCGGTGGCTTGCCGCCAACGGATTTGACGAGCGACGGCTCGATGAGAAACTCAACGCCAAGCCTGGCGACAAATTCTTTGTGACCAAAAACGACTCGGCGATATTTGCCGTGAAGGTTGGACGCAAAAAGGCCGCCGACACTGGATTCAAACTGATAGCCGCCCACAGCGACTCGCCCTGCTTCAGAATAAAGCCCAAAGCCGAAATAAATAGCGACGGCGGCATTGTGAAGCTCAACACCGAGGTGTATGGCGGCCCGATACTCTACACATGGTTCGACCGGCCGCTTTCGATTGCTGGCCGCGTGATACTGCGCGGGGCCGACGCCCTGCACCCCGCGAGCCGCGTGCTGCACATCGAGCGCCCGCTGCTGCAAATATCGCACCTGGCCATTCACTTCAACCGCGCCGTGAACGAGGGCAACAAGCTGTCGAAGCAAAAAGACATGCTGCCCATCATAGCCAAGCTCAACGGCAAGCTGGAAAGTGACAACCTGCTCACTGGCCTCATAGCGTCGGAGCTGAAGGTTGAGGCCAATGACATTCTGGACTTCGACCTGGTGCTGTATGACACCGAGAAGCCCTGCACGTTCGGGCTGAACAACGAATTCATTTCGGCCGGACGGCTCGACGACCTCAGCATGGCCCACGCTGCGCTGACGGCCGCCGTCGAGGGCACCGACGCCGACACCACCTGCGTGGCAGCCATATTCGACAACGAGGAGACGGGCAGCGGCACTAAGCAGGGCGCAGGCTCGCCCGTACTGGCCAACGTGCTGCACCGCATAGTTGAGGAGCAGGGCGGCAGCCTCGAAGACTTCTGCATAGCTCTGGCCAAAACGTTCATGGTGAGCGCCGACAACGCGCACGCCTTCCACCCCAACTATGCCGACAAGTACGACCCCACCAACCACCCCACCCTGGGCGGCGGGCCGTGCATAAAGGTGAACGCCAACTGCAAGTATATGAGCGACGCGCACTCGGCTGCCGTGTTCAAGCAGCTTTGCGCCGAGGCTAAAGTGCCCTGCCAGTATTTCGTGAACCACTCCGATGTGGCCGGAGGCTCCACGCTTGGCAACATACTCACCGGCCAAATCGACATCGAGGGCGTGGACGTGGGCAATCCCCTGCTGGCCATGCACTCGGTGCGCGAAACCGGCTCGGTGGCCGACCACATATATATGATCAAGGCATTCAAGCAATTTTTCAGCTAAGCAAAAAATTCGCAGAAAACAACAACTAAAACTACACATATTTAACGACATGAACGACGAGAAACTTTTAAACGAAGTCACCTCCCGCGCCCAAGCATGGCTTGGCAAGGGATATGACGCAGAGACCCAAAAAGAAGTGAAGCGCATGCTCGACAACGACGACAAGACAGAACTGATTGAATCGTTCTACAAAGATCTTGAATTCGGCACGGGCGGCCTGCGCGGCATCATGGGCGCTGGTACCAACCGCATGAACATCTACACCGTGGGTCTGGCCACGCAAGGCCTGGCCAACTACTTGAACGACGTGTTCAAGGACAAGGATCAGATAAAGGTGGTGGTGGGCCACGACGTGCGCAACAACAGCCGCCTCTTTGCCGAAACGGTGGCCAACATATTCTCGGCCAACGGCATCAAGGTTTATCTGTTTGAGGGCCCTCGCCCCACACCCGAAATGTCGTTTGCCATTCGCCTGCTGGGATGCCAGAGCGGCGTGATAATCACCGCCTCGCACAACCCCAAGGAATACAACGGCTATAAGGCATATTGGGACGACGGCGCGCAAATGGTGTCGCCGCACGATGTGAAGACCATCGAATACGTGAACAAGCTGCACAACATCGATGAAGTGAAGTTCAAGGGCAACCCCGAACTGATTGAAATTGTGGGCGAGAACATCGACAAGCAGTTTATCGACCGGATTAAGACACTGTCGCTCAGTCCCGATGTGATAAAGCGCCACCACGACCTGAAAATCGTGTACACGCCAATACACGGCACTGGCAAGTTCCTGATTCCGCGCTCGCTGGCCAACTGGGGCTTCACCAACGTGATTCACGTGCCCGAGCAAGACGTGCAGAGCGGCGACTTCCCCACCGTGGACTCGCCCAACCCCGAAAACGCCTCGGCCATGGCCATAGCCATCAAGAAGGCAGAAGAGGTCGACGCCGACCTTGTGGTGGCCTCCGACCCCGACGCCGACCGAATCGGCGTAGTGATAAAGAACACCAAGGGCAAATACGAGCTGGTGAACGGCAACCAGATAGTGATGATATTCCTCTACTACCTGATGGCACGCTACAAGGAGCTGGGCAAACTCACCGGCAACGAGTACATTGTGAAGACAATAGTCACCACCGACACCATCCGCCAAATTGCCGAGAAGCAGCACATCAAGCTCTTTGACTGCTACACCGGCTTCAAGTGGATTGCCACCGTGATGCGCGAAAACGAGGGCAAAGCCCACTATTTGGGCGGCGGTGAAGAGAGCTACGGCTTCCTGGCCGAAGACTTCGTGCGCGACAAGGACTCGGTGTCGGCCATCTCGCTCATGGCCGAAATCGCTGCCTGGGCCAAGGACAAGGACATGACAATGAACGACATGCTCATCGATGTGTACATGACCTACGGCTACTCGAAAGAGCGCGGCATTTCGGTGGTGCGCAAGGGCAAGTCGGGCGCTGAAGAGATTCAGGCCATGATGAAGAACTTCCGCGAGAACCCCATCAAGGAAATCGCAGGTTCGCCCGTGGTTAAGATTAAGGACTACGACAGCCTTGAGGAGAAAGACCTCACAAGCGGCAATGTGACCAAACTGGTGATGCCAGTAACGTCGAACGTGCTGCAATACTACACAGCCGACGGCACAAAGGTGTCGATACGCCCGTCGGGCACCGAGCCCAAAATCAAGTTCTACCTCGAGCTGCACGACAAGCTGGAGAGCGCAGCCGACTACGATGCCAAAAACGAATGGGCCGATAAGAAGCTCGACCAAATTGCAAAAGATTTGGGCATAGCTTAACAGCGGCCTGCAAGCAACAGTAACACAACCCAGAGGGGAGGCAAAGCATCGACGCTTTGCCTCCCCTCTTGCTTCGGTGGGCGGCTGCGACTTGCACAAAAGGCTGATAAAATGTGGCAAATGTCGGTAAAATGCGCTTATTTGTCGAAAAAAGGCAGAATTTATTTTATTATTTCACACTTTATTGTTAATTTTGGCGTGGACTGTTAAAAGTAACTCATTCCATAATTGAATCAACTTTTAATCACAATGAGTTAAAGTACAATTTTTTATACACAACACTGTAAGGATTGTAAACGAAATGAAGAAATCAACCATATGGCTTTTAACAATTGTGATGGCGTTCACCTTCATCGGCTCGCTATACGTGCAAATCATGTATATGGAGAACATGGTGAAGATGCGCAATGAGCAATTTTCGGAGGTGGTGATGCGCAGTCTCTACGGGGTGTCGGCTACACTCGAGCAAGACGAGACCAAGCACTACCTCGACCAGGACCTTGACGAGTCAGAGGCTCTGATGGGCTCGATGATGCGCCCCTGGGACGACACGCAGCCCTACACCGACAGCACGGCGCAATATCAGCCCATGGGCGTGCGCCAGCAGGGCAAAATGCAAAACTTTGATGAGCGCTACCAGCGCCGGCAAGAAATACTCAAGGGGCAGTACCTTTACCAAAAGGGGCTGCTCAACGAGGTGATACTCACCATACTCACCCAATCGAGCAACCGTCCAATAATGGAGCGTGCCGACTCTGCGGTGGTGAGGCGCTACCTGAAGCAGGAGTTGGCCAGCAACGGGCTTAACCTGCCGTTTGAGTTCGCCATTGTGAGCCACAGCAAGGCCACAGTGTATAAGACGGGCGGATTCTCGAGCGCCAGCAGCGACAACGTGTACCGCCAGACGCTATTCCAGAACGACCCGCAAAACCGCCAGTACACGCTTAAGGTGATGTTTCCCACCAAGAGCGACTACATATTCTCGTCGATTAAGTTCATGCTGCCGTCGTTTGCATTCTCGTTTGTGCTGCTGTTCATATTCATCTACACCATAATAGTGGCGTTCAAGCAAAAGAAGCTCACCGAGATAAAGAATGACTTCATCAACAACATGACACACGAGTTTAAGACGCCGATATCCACCATATCGCTCGCCGCACAAATGCTCAACGACGACAGCGTGCGCAAGAGCCCGGCAATGCTCAAGCACGTGACCACCGTGATCACCGACGAGACCAAGCGTCTGCGCTTTCAGGTGGAGAAAGTGCTGCAAATGTCGATGTTCGACCGCAAAAACGCCACTATGCGTCTGCAGGAGGTGGATGCCAACAGCGTGATCAACAATGTAATAAACACCTATCGCATTAAGGTGGAAAAATATGGAGGGCACATTGAGGCCAACCTCGACGCAGCCGATGCAATAGTCAACGTGGACGAAATGCACTTCACCAACGTGATATTCAACCTGCTGGACAACGCCATTAAGTACAGGCGCGACGAAGTGGCCCCCGAGTTGACAATATGCACCCGCAACATTGGCGACGAGTCGCTGCAGATATCCATCAAGGACAACGGCATAGGCATTAAGCGCGAAGACCTGAAGCGAATATTCGACAAGTTCTACCGCGTGTCCACCGGCAACCGCCACGATGTGAAAGGCTTCGGCCTGGGTCTGGCCTACGTCAACAAAATGATAACACTGTTCAAGGGCTCGATAAAGGTAGAAAGCGAGCTCAAAAAAGGATCGAAATTCATAATTACATTACCACTGTTAAAATAACAACGACTATGGAAGAGAAATTGAGAATTCTGCTCTGCGAAGATGATGAGAATCTTGGCATGTTATTGAGAGAATACCTTCAGGCAAAGGGCTACAGCACCGACCTTTTCGCCGATGGTGAAAGTGGCTATAAGGCCTTTTTGAAAGGCAAATACGACATCTGCGTGTTCGACATAATGATGCCTAAAAAAGACGGATTCCAGCTTGCGCAGGAAATACGCACTATCAACAGCGAAGTGCCCATCATATTCCTCACGGCCAAGACGCTTAAGGAAGACATTCTTGAGGGCTTCAAGCGCGGTGCCGACGACTACATCACCAAGCCCTTCAGCATGGAGGAGCTGGTGATGCGCATCGAGGCCATTCTGCGCCGTGTGAAGGGCAAGAAGGGCAAGGAAATTACGATGTACAAGATAGGCAAGTTCACCTTCGACACCCAGAAGCAAGTGCTCATATCCGACGACATCTCCACCAAGCTCACCACCAAAGAGAGCGAGCTGTTGGGGCTGCTGTGCGCACACGTCAACGAGATTCTGGAGCGCAACTTCGCCCTAAAGACCATCTGGACCGACGACAACTACTTCAACGCCCGCAGCATGGACGTGTATATCACCAAGCTGCGCAAGCACCTCAAGGCCGACCCGTCGATTGAAATCATCAACATCCACGGCAAGGGATACAAACTCATTGCCCCTGAGAATGATGCGAAGTAATGGCTGAAGCCTTGCTTTATGGCACAAAGCGCAATGTGCGCCAACAGGCGGCATTACAAAAAAAAGATGCAATATCTGTGAACGGATGTTGCATCTTTTGCTTTTGCTTCGTACCTTTGTAGTAGCAGCACGGCCACCGCCACCCGTGTGCGCAATGCGCCCGCGGCTGCCCAATCCAACTAAGCTAACACACTATTTTTTGCATTTATAATGAGGCACCTTTTTCTCGTATATCAGTGGCTTATCGCCGCCCCCATTCTGCTCGTGCTCACCATAGTCACCGCCTTGCTGACCATTGTGGGAGGCCTGTTTGACAGCGGCTGGTGGGGATACTACCCGCCCAAAATATGGGCGCGATGCTGGTGTGCACTGCTGTTTGTGAAGGTGAAGGTGGAAAACGCCGAATACATCGACAAGAACACCTCCTACGTGTTTGTGGCCAACCACCAGGGCGCGTTCGACATATTCTCGATATACGGATTTCTGAACCACAACTTCAAGTGGATGATGCGCAAGGGGCTTGAAAACATTCCCCTTGTGGGCCTCGCCTGCCGTGCCGCAGGCCACATAATGGTCGACAAGTCGACACCCGCAAAGCTGATGCAAACCATGCACACGGCCGAGAAACGGCTTCAGGGCGGCACCTCGCTCGTAATATTTCCCGAGGGGCGGCGCACGAGCGACGGGCGCCTGCAGCCCTTCAAGAAGGGCGCATTCAAGCTGGCGCTGGAATTCAAGCTGCCGGTGGTGCCAATCACCATCGACGGCTCATTCGACGTGATGCCGCGCACGTCGTTCAGCGTGACACCCGGCACCATAGTGCTACGCATCCACAAGCCAATAGCGCCCGGAGCCGACGGCCACGACATAGGCAAAGTGGTGGAAGAAAGCTGCCGCGTGATTGAATCCGACCTGACACAGCATTAAAGGCACACATTGCGGTTGGCACACAATTAGCCACTAAAAAAAAGAAAACAAAGGACAAACTACAATGATTCCATTCGTACATCTGCACGTGCACTCGCAGTATTCGATTCTCGACGGCCAGGCTTCGGTGAAGAGCCTGGTTGACAAGGCTATGGCCAACGGCATGAGGGGCGTGGCGCTCACCGACCACGGCGACATGTTTGGCATTAAGGAACTGCACGACTACGTGAACAAGAAAAACGGCGACCACGACAGCAACATAAAAAAGCTGAAGAAGCAAATCGACGAAGAGAAGGCCAAAGAGGCGCCCGACCAAGCTGCAATCGCCGAACTCGAGAAGCAGGTGGAGAGCGAGACGGCTGCCAAGTTCAAGCCAATATTCGGCTGTGAGGTGTATGTGGCCAACAAGACCATGCAGGAGCACACCGACAAGCGCGACATAGGCCGCCACCTGATATTGCTTGCAAAAAACTCCACAGGCTACCACAACCTGATAAAAATAGTGTCGAAGGCTTGGACCGACGGTTTCTATATGCACCCGCGCACCGACAAGGCCACAATCAAGGCCCACCACGAGGGCATAATATGCTGCTCGGCCTGCCTGGGCGGCGAGGTGCCCAAGCTGATAATGAACGGTGAAGTCGACAAGGCCCGCGAGGCGGTTTTGTGGTTTAAGGAGGTGTTTGGCGACGACTACTATCTGGAGCTTCAGCGCCACAAGGCCACTGTGCCACGTGCCAACCACGAGACCTACCCCAAGCAGCAGCTGGTGAACGAGCAGCTCATCAAGTTCTCAAAGGAACTGGGCATAAAGCTGGTGTGCACCAACGATGTGCACTTCACCAACGAGGACGACGCCGAAGCCCACGAGCGGCTCATATGCGTGTCGACGGGCAAAAAGGTGAACGACCCCAACCTGATGATGTATTCAAAGCAGGAGTGGTTTAAGACGCAGGAGGAGATGAACGAGGTGTTTGCCGACGTGCCAGAGGCGCTGCAAAACACCAACGAGGTGCTCGACAAGGTGGAGTTCTACTCCATCGACCACAAGCCCATTCTGCCCAACTTCCCGCTGCCCGACGGCTTCACCGACAATAACGACTATCTGCGCTATCTGGTGTATGAAGGAGCCAAAAAACTGTGGCCCAACATGGACGACGAGCACCGCGAGCGGCTCGACTTTGAGCTCGAGACCATCAAGAACATGGGTTTCCCTGGCTACTTCCTTATTGTGCAAGACTACATCAAGGCAGCTCCAAAACTTGGCTGCTCGGTGGGCCCTGGCCGTGGCTCGGCCGCCGGTTCGGCCGTGGCCTACTGCCTGGGCATCACCAAGATCGACCCGATTAAATACGACCTGCTGTTTGAGCGATTCCTCAACCCCGACCGCATATCGCTGCCCGATATTGATGTGGACTTCGACGACGACGGCCGCGCCAAGGTGCTGAAGTATGTCACCGAGAAGTATGGCGCCGAAAAGGTGGCCCACATCATCACCTACGGCACCATGGCCGCAAAAATGGCGATAAAGGACGTGGCGCGCGTCGAAGACCTGCCGCTGGCCGAAAGCGACCGCCTGGCCAAAATGATTCCAAGCAAGCCCAACGACATGCCTGAGGACGAGAAGGGCAAGAAGTATAAAATCACCATCAAGAACTGCCTGAAGTGCTTCCCTGAGTTTGCGGCCGAGAAAAACAATCCCGACCCGCTCGTGGCCGACACGGTGAAATATGCCGAGAAGCTCGAGGGCAACGTGCGCAGCACCGGCGTGCACGCCTGCGGCGTGATCATTGGCCGCGACGACATCACCGACTGGGTGCCCGTGAGCACCGCCCCCGACAAGGACGGCACCAAACTGATAGTGACCCAGTATGAGGGCAGCGTGATTGAGTCGACCGGCCTGATTAAGATGGACTTTTTGGGACTGAAGACGCTGTCGATCATCAAAGAGGCGCTTGAAAACATAAAGTCGACCACCGGCAAGGACATCGACATCGAAAGCATACCCATCGACGATTCCAAGACCTACCAGCTATATTGCGAGGGTCGCACCACGGGCACCTTCCAGTTTGAGTCGGCAGGCATGCAGAAATACCTCATCGAGCTGCAGCCCAGCACGTTTGAGGACCTGATTGCCATGAACGCCCTCTACCGCCCGGGACCAATGGAATACATACCCGAATTCATTCGCCGCAAAAAGGGCGAGGAGCCGATCAAATACGACATCCCTTGCATGGAGAAGTATTTGAAAGACACCTACGGCATCACGGTGTATCAGGAGCAAGTGATGCTCTTGTCGCGCCAGCTGGCCGGCTTCACCCGCGGCCAAAGCGACACCCTGCGCAAGGCCATGGGTAAGAAGCAGATTGAGAAGATGAACCACCTCGAGGGCCTCTTCTATGAAGGCGGCGAAAAGAACGGATACGACCACAAGGTGCTCAACAAGATTTGGGAGGACTGGAAGAAGTTTGCCTCTTACGCATTCAACAAGAGCCACGCCACCTGCTACAGCTGGGTGGCCTACCAGACCGCCTACCTCAAGGCCAACTACCCTTCGGAATACATGGCCGCAGTGCTGAGCCGCAACCTAAGCGACACCGACAAGCTCACAAAATTCATGGACGAATGCAAGGCCATGGGCATAAAGGTGAAGGGGCCAGACATCAACGAGAGTTTCCGCTCGTTCAGCGCCAACAAGGCCGGTGACATCCGCTTTGGTCTGGGCGGCATCAAGGGCCTGGGCGGCAACGCTGTGAACACCATCATCGATGAGCGAGAAAAGAACGGCCCGTTTAAGGACATATTCGACGTGGTGGAGCGCGTTAACCTCACGGCCTGCAATCGCAAGGCCATTGAAAACCTGGCGGTGGCTGGCGCCTTCGACTGCTTCAGCGAGGTGACCCGCGAAGCCTTCTTCGAGCGTAACAACAAGGATGAAACATTCAGCGACATCCTGGTGAAATACGGCCAACGCTACCAGCTCGACAAGGCCACGCAGTCGGCCTCGCTGTTTGGCGACATTGCCGAGACGCTCACCGCCAAGCCTCAGGTGCCCAAGGCCGAGCCGTGGGCCAACGTGGAGAAGCTGAAACGCGAGCGCGAGCTGGTGGGCATGTACCTGTCGGCCCACCCTCTCGACCAATTTTTCATTGAGCTGAAGTTTGGCTGCAACACCACCATAAAGGAATTTAAGGAGGCAGGCGACAAGATGCTCGACAAGGAGCTGTCGTTTGGCGGCATAGTCACCGACTTTGTTGAGCGTCCGTCGAAGCGCGGCGGCAACTATGGCAGACTCAAGCTTGAGGACTACACCGACTCCTACGAGATATTCCTATTTGACAAGAATTACATCAACTTCCGCAACTACGGCAAAGAAGGCACGCCAATAGTGGTGCGCGGCGCATTCAGCAAAGGCCGCTACAACGACAGGGTGAACTTCAACATACGCACCATCGAGCTGCTGAGCAGCATCAAGGGCAACATGGTGCACAAAATATGCGTGCATGTTGACCCCAATCAAATCAAGCAGGTGTATCTGCTGAAGGACCAGCTCACCGCCTCCACCGAAAACCGCTGCGAGCTGACGTTTAAAGTGACCGACCCAGCGAGCCAGCACTTGGTGGAACTGCGGTCGCGCTACAAGATGCCCGTCACCAAAAAGCTCGTTGACCTGCTCGACGACATGGGCATGAAGTATGAAATCAATTAGCGCACATGGCGGCGGCTTAAACTATTTTTGCACTTTATTTTGCGCGGCTTATGGCCGATTGCACTAACTTTGCAAGAACAAAATTAATAACGCAATTCTAAAAAATATAACAAGCACACAATTATGGCATTTAAATTCAACGACGATAACGCAGCTGAAGAAATCAAGTCGGGCAAAGCCCTTGTAATTGACTTTTGGGCCGAATGGTGCGGTCCTTGCAAGCACATCGCCCCCATTGTCGACGAGCTTGCCGACGAATACGAAGGCAAGGTGCTGATAGGCAAATATGATGTTGAGGACGGTGATGAGATTTTAGGCGAATACGGCGTGCGCAACATCCCTACCCTGCTGTTTTTCAAGGACGGCAAACTCGTGGACCGCAACGTGGGCTCTATTGAGAAGAAGGCGCTCAAGGAGAAGATCGACAAGCTGCTGCTGAGCGAGTAGCCACCAGCCGCAACGCAACAGCGCAAGCACACAAGGCGGAGGCCGCAGGCTCTACAACACCATGAGCTTCAGGCCATCCGCCTTGATTTTGTTGCGCCAATTCAGGCTTTTTGGCCTGCCGACAGCAAAAAGCCGCGTCAACCGCTTTAGATTACAATTGAAAATCACTAAATTTGCATTCCTAAACAAGATTAGTTGATCGATGAGCTTACTAAAAAACATGTCGCTGGTGGTGATTTCGCCCGCAGCCGGATGGGACGACATTGACAAAAGCGGCTATTCGGCCGCAACGGTGCTCAGCGGGCTGTACTACCCGCTGCTGGCGCTGATGTCGGTGTCGTGCTTCTGCGCAATGCTGTACGACCAGACGGTGACGCTGTCGGTGTCGGTGATGCGAGCCGTCATAGCATTTGTGAGCTATTTCATTGCATACTACGCAGTTGTATTCCTTATCGACTGCCTGTTTCCTGGCCAAACGCATGGCAAAGTGGCCAAAGCGCGGTGCTGCAACTATGTGGCCTACATCCTGGCCTTTCTGGTGATACTTGAAACGCTGCTCAACGTGCTGCAGCAGTTCCCGCCAATGAACTTTTTCAGAATCTATGCCTACGTGATTGCCTTCAGGGGACTCGGCTTTGTGAGGGTTGACAAGGAAGCGCGCACCAAGTTTCTGCTGGTGTGCGGCACACTGCTGATAACCGTCCCCATGGTGCTGTCGAGGCTTCTGGGCGCAATAATCGTAGTCAACAATTAACACACGCAAACTATGGCAAAAAACAGCAACAAGACGAACGTCAACATAAAAAACCGCAGAGCCACATTCGACTATGAAATAATCAGCACCTACACCGCCGGAATGGTGCTCACTGGCACTGAAATAAAGTCGCTGCGTCTGGGCAAGGCCGGACTCACCGACACCTACTGCATCACTCAAAACCGAGAGGTGTGGCTAAAAAACATGTACATAGCCGAATACTCCTACGGCTCGTATAACAACCACTACACCCACCGCGACCGCAAGCTGCTGCTCAACAAAAAGGAGATTGCCGACATTGAGAAGGCCAGCGCCCAGCCGGGCTACTCGGTGGTGCCGCTAAGGGTGTTCATCAACGAGCGCGGCCTGGCAAAAATAGTGATTGCCGTGGCTCGGGGCAAGAAGCAATTTGACAAGCGCCAGTCGATAAAGGAGCGCGACGACAAGCGCGACATGCAGCGCGCCATGAAGCGCTGACTCGCGGCTGGCTGCAACACACATATGGCAGTGGGGCGTCACTCAAGCGGCAACGCAAAGGTGGCGCCCCACTCCATTTTACGAGTCAATTTACACAAATTACAAAACAGAAACATTATTTTAAGCGAATTTATTGCTACTGTAAAAATTAATTTTTAATTTCGTAGCACAAAATCAAACGACAAATTCAAGTCACTTTAAGAACGCATACGATGAAGAGGCAAATTGCAACAGTATTCAGTGAGAAGTTTGCAGCACCACCTGCTGCCATCTACTCGTCGGCGGGCAGAATCAACCTGATAGGCGAGCATTTAGACTACAATGGCGGCTATGTGCTGCCCGGATCTATCGATAAGTGCATAATGGCAGCCATTAAGCCTAACGGCACCGGCAAAGTGAGGCTGAACGCTGTGGACATGAACGAGAGTTGCGAATTTACCCTCGATGCCGATGCCCCAGCCCAGCAGTGGGCGCGCTATGTGTATGGGGTTTGCAAGGAGACGATGAAGCGCCAGGGAAAGGTGCAAGGCTTCGACGCCGCATTCATGGGCAATGTGCCTCTGGGAGCAGGCTTGTCGTCGTCGGCAGCACTGGAATCGTGCTTTGCGTTTGCCATCAACGACTTGTTTAACGGCAACTCCATTGCCAAGACCGAATTGGCAAAAATCGGCCAGGACACCGAGCACAACTATTGCGGTGTGAACTGTGGCATAATGGATCAGTTTGCATCGGTGATGGGCCTTGAAGGCAAGCTCATCAGAATCAACTGCGAGACGCTTGAATACGACTACGTGCCGTTCACCCCCAAGGGCTACCGCCTGGTGCTTATCGACACCAAGGTGAAGCACGAGTTGGTGAACTCGCCCTACAATCAGCGCCGCAACTCGTGCGAGCGCGCAGCCAAGGCACTTGGCGTGAAGTTGCTGTGCAACTCCAGCATCGACAAACTGCCTGCGGTGAAAGGGCTGATATCGGATGAGGACTACAAGCGCGCCGAATATGTGCTGGCCGAGCAAAAGCGCGTGATCGACGTGTGCGAAAGTCTGAAGCGCGACGACTATGAGGCGGTGGGCAAGCTGATGTATGAAACCCATCACGGGCTGTCGGCCCTGTATGAAGTGAGCTGCGAAGAGCTTGACTTCCTCAACGAGGTGGCACGCGAATGCGGCGTGACTGGTTCACGCATGATGGGCGGCGGCTTTGGCGGCTGCACCATCAACCTGGTGAAGGAGGGGCTGTATGACGCATTTGTGGAGGCGGCCACCAGCAAGTTTGAGGCCAAATTCGGCCACAAGCCGGGCGTGATCGATGTGAAAATATCCAACGGCGCGCACAAGGTGTGCTAACGAAAATCAAATGTGACACAAAAAAAATACATTCAATAAATTATAACTCATTTAACTAATGAAACCAACTCTGTTTGTACTGGCTGCCGGAATGGGAAGCCGCTATGGGGGCCTGAAGCAACTTGATGGACTGGGCCCGCATGGGGAGACAATTATGGACTACTCCATCTACGACGCCATTAAAAGCGGCTTCGGCAAAATCGTGTTTGTAATCAGAAAAGACTTTGAGGAGGACTTCCGCAGCAAGATTCTCTCGAAGTATATCGACCACATACCCACCGAGGTGGTGTTTCAGTCGGTTGACGCGCTGCCCGGCGACTTCGTGTGCCCGGCCGACCGCGTGAAACCTTGGGGCACCAACCACGCGCTGCTCATGGGCAAGGACGTGATCAACGAGCCGTTTGCCATCATCAACTCTGACGACTACTATGGCCGCAACAGCTTTGAGGTGATGGCCAAGGAGCTGATGTCGCTGCCCGCCGACTCAAAGGACAACTACTGCATGGTGGGCTTTAACGTGGGCAACACCATGTCGGAGAGCGGCACAGTGTCGCGCGGCGTGTGTGAGACAAAGGGCGACTATCTGGTGTCGATTGTGGAGCGCACCAGCATCGGCTACAATGCCGACCACGAAATTGAATACACCGACGAAGAGGGCAAGCACATGCTCGACCCGATGACTCCCGTGTCGATGAACTTCTGGGGCTTCACTCCCGACTACTTCAAATACAGCGAAGAGGGCTTTGTGGAATTCCTCAACAAGAGCATCAACGTGCCCAAGTCGGAGTTCTTCATCCCCACCCTCGTCGACGAACTCATTGAGAACGGCGCCGCCAAGGTGAAAGTGCTGCGCACCGACTCCAAATGGTTTGGCGTGACCTACAGCGCCGACCGCCAAGGCGTGGTTGACAAGTTTGCCCAACTGCACCGCGACGGCGTGTATCCTGAGAAACTTTTCTAAAGGCATACATATAGCAATAATAAAAAGCCTGGCCTCACATTCGAGGCCAGGCTTTTTTTATGCCTTGCGGAATGGTTACTTTATGCGGTAGTAGTAGCCAAGGCGCACCATGAGCGACATGCCAGCCGACCCCGAGAAAGTGTCCTTCTTGTGACTGCTGAACACGTCGTTAAGCCCATAATAGAACCTGCCCTCGAGGTTAAACGAGTGGCGGCGGCGTGTGAACAGCTCCACTCCCAGACCGGCCGAGATGCCGTAGTCCACCTTATTCTTCACAGGCAGGGTAAACTGGTCGGTGTTGCGGTTGGCCGATGGAAAATCGGGAATCTGCTTGAAGTTGGCATAGTCGAAGTTGGCCGAGGTGGAGTTGGCTATCATGTAAGCCAACTCTGGACCGGCGTTGAAGTAAATGTGGCAGCGGTCGCTGCCGAAATAGATGTGGGTGAGAAACGGCACCTGCACGTAGGTGAAGCGACGCTGAAACTGGTAGCTATAGCCGTCGAACTGCTCCTTCCAGCCGCGCTGCTGCACATTGACCTCGGCAATGAGGCCGAAGTGCCTTTCCTCGATGTAGCGAAATGCCACACCAGCCTCAAGGCCTCCAAGCATGCCTTGCGGCACCGAAGGGTTGAACGACACCTTCGACAGCGTGTAGCCGGCATGGCCTCCAATGGCCACGTTCGCATCAAAGTGCTGGGCGCTTGCCACCGATGCCGTTGCGGCCAGCGCAGCCGCCATTATTGTCTTAAACATTACTTTCATCGTTCCGTTTTGCTACGTTTTTTTATCGCACCACATAGCGCGTTTGGCCCGACGGGGTGCAGTGCACTATCACATACGACTTGTTGAACAGTCCGCCCCAGTTGCTGGCGCGCGTGAAGTTGAAGTTCGACTGCACGCCTTCATATTGCGGTGTGCGCTCATTTATCACGGAGCCTCCTGCAAGTGACTTCATCACATATATGCCCACATCGAAACCCATCAGTCCCATTTTGGGGGCCGTGTTCATCATGCTCTCGCCAAACTTGGCCTTGTAGAGACTCTCTACCCGGCGCGGGGCAGCCGTGGCTGGGCTGTAGAAGCGGCTGAAGTAGTAGGTGTCGATCTTATGCAGCTGGCGCATAGTCTCTTTGGGGTATATGATGTATTCGGGGTAGCCGATGAGGGCTATGTCGCAGTCGAAGCGGTCGCTCTTCACTGTGGCAAGCGCGCCGATGAACTTCGACGTGAGCTTGCGGCTGCCGCTGTTGGGCAGGAACACATAGTTAGTGCCCGGGTCGAGATATTGCGACAGTTTTTTGGCAGTGAGGTCGCTGGCTATGGTCAGCGTCTTGTGGCTCATTTTGCGGGCCACAATCTCGTTCTTGATATTGGAATACATGTCTTTGTCCTCGGTCTCGGGGTCTTCAAGAAACACCACTGTGTGCTTCTTAAAGCGGTCGCAAATCCAGTCGCCCACGTATGTGGCCAGATATGATGCGGGCACATTGGCCTGAATCACACTGGCATTGCCGGCGTAGTCGTCGTTTTTCATCGAAAAGCAGTTGAGCACCGCTATGCCGTTGCGCTCGCCAAAGGTGTTGATGCGCTCGAGCTGCTTTGGCTCGCTGGGGGCAATTATCAGATCGAGCTGCTTCAGTTCGGGCAGGGCGAGGATGCTGTCGGTCTTGTTGAGGTTGTGCTCGGTGTCATACACATTGATGCTGATTTTTTTGCCGCCCGTCTTGCCGATGCTGTCGGCGGCAATCAGGAAACCTTTGTAGAACTCGGTGTAGAGCAGCGCCTGCTTGGGAGGGTCCTGCTTTTGCAGCTGGAACGGCAAGATGATGCCTATTCTCACCTCCTTCCCCGACTTGGCCTTGTGCAGCTGGCTGTACACGCTGCCTATCTTGCCAGAGTAGGTGCGTTCCAGCTCCTTCTCGGTGGCGGTGCTTGAGCTCACTGTGGTCTCCTCGTATCCGCTTTGAGGCAGATATATCACCTTGCCCTTTTTAAGTTTGTCGACGCCGGGATTGTTGTCGCGCAGCTGCGCCACCGTCAGTCCGTGGCTGCGGGCCACGCTCTCGTAGGTGTCGCCCTGCTTCACGGTGTAGGGCACAAACTGGCGGAATTCCTTGCTCACCTTTATGTCTTGCGGCGTGTTGGGCTTGATTTTAATCACGTCGTCGGCACGGAAGCTGCCGTTGCCAAGGCCTGGGTTGAGTGCAATCACGTTTTCAACGCTGGTGTTGTATTTGTGCGCCACGCCATAGAGGGTCTCGCCGCGCTTGATGGTGTGGAAAATCACGCCCGGTTCGCTTTGCCGGTCATGATTGGCTGCGGCAGTAGTAGCCTTGCGGGCAATGGGAATCACAATCTCGTCGCCCACGTTCATTGCTATGTCGATGCTTGGGTTGGCCTCGATGAGGCGCTCCTGAGTGATGCCGTAGGCTTTGGAGATGCCATACACGGTTTCGCCCTTCTTCACGGTGTGCACCACCGTTTCATAAGCGCCAGTGGCCGCGCTGCGCTGCGCCTGCGCTGCGCCAGTCTTGCCACCGAAGGCCGACACTGGGAAAAACAGTGTTTGATCTTTCACAAAGCCCTCACTGGCCGAGGGATTGTATTTAATGATGTCGTCTTTAGTGACATGCAACTTCTGCGCCACCTCGTACACCGATTCATTTTTCTTCACCTTGTAGTAGTAAAACGACTCACGACCTATGGTTTTCACCGGCAGTCGGAGTTGTGCCGACATGGGCATCTGAGCCATGAGCAGCATTGCGGCAGCCGCCATTAAAGTCTTGTAGAATTTCATATCTTATTTTTTTAGTTTTCTGCAATTTACATTAAAGTGCAAATGTAGCAATAATTATTCAACTCAGCGGCCTTGCGTGGCCAATATTATCTTATCACCGGGTTCACCACCCTCTCGCCTATCTCCTTGGCGAGAGCGCTGCGCTGAGAATATAGCTGTGAGAGGCGCTGCATGATGCTGAGCACTTCACCCTCGGAGGCTGCCGTCTTCAACTTTTCGTTTAGGTCTACGATGCGGCATTCTATCATAGCGTTTTTCCATCCGTTGATGGCTTTTGGCAAAAGGGTGAACAGGCGCTGCTCGTCGGTGACTATGGTGGCAAACTGGGTGTGGATTTTGCTTAGCGGCTGCTCGTCGTTGGCAAGATTCCACGACGTTTCGCGGATCTCATCGTTTTCCGAGCTGCACAGCACCTTCTCGAGATAGAGCTTGCGGAACTCATTCACCCGCCGTGCAATGCGCTCGCTGATGCGGGCTCGCAGCTGTGACTCCATCTTATCCACCTCGTCGATGTCGAGGCTGCCGCTGCGTGCCGCGCATCGGGTGAGGCGGCTGAAGGCTTCATCACCGTTACGGTTTTGCTCCTCCACGATTCTGTTAAGCTCGTCATAAAACGGGTTGACCTCTTGCAGCGCTTTCTCATATATGAGGTCGTACACGCGGTTGGAAAAGCGCATGTCGTCGGCATCAAGCTCGTTTCTCACATACTCGATGACAGTGACAGGCACCTTGGTGCCGTCTTCGGCCTCCAAATCGCAAATGTAGCACATGCCATACTTCACCACATAGCGTATCAGCTCCTTCTCTTGCGGGAACAGCAACTGCTGCTGTGTGGTGGCAGGCTGGCTGGACGGCACATTTGCGGCTGGCTGGGTCTGTTGCTTCTGGGTTTGCTGCTGCACCTGCTGTGCGCCCTCGGCCCGGCGCTGCTCGCGCTGGCGGCGCTTGAGGTCCTCGGCCTGGCCCGATCTGATGGCGTCGGCAATCGATGCCAGCAGCACGTCTTCGGGGATATTGAATGTGCCGCTGCACTCCTTGGCATACACGGCGCGCGTTATTTGCGACGGGATTACCGCAATCGAGCGCACCACGTCTTGCACCACGGCCGACAGCTTTATGGGGTCGTTGTGCGCGTTTTCGAGCAATATGCGGGTCTTGAACCTGATGAAGTCGGTTTCGTGCCCGGCAATGTATTGCTTAAACTCGGCAGCGGTGTGCGAGCGCGCAAAGCTGTCGGGGTCTTCGCCATCGGGCAGCAGCAGCACCTTTATGTTTAGGCCCTCGGCCAGAAGCATGTTGATGCCGCGCAGCGAGGCGTGGATGCCTGCGCTGTCGCCGTCGTAGAGGATGGTCACATTGTCGGTGAAGCGGTGAATCATGCGTATCTGGCCCTCGGTGAGCGATGTGCCCGACGATGCCACCACATTCTCGATGCCGGCCTGGTGCATCGATATGACGTCGGTATAGCCCTCCACAAGGAAGCACTTCTGCTCGTTCACTATGGCGCGCTTGGCCTGGTAAAGGCCATACAGTTCACGGTTTTTGACATAGATGGCCGACTCGGGCGAGTTTAAATACTTGCCCACGTTGGGCACCTTTTTGAGCACACGGCCGCCAAAGGCAATCACCTTGCCGGCCACGTTGAATATGGGGAACATCACGCGCCCGCGGAAGCGGTCGAAACCGCCGCCCCGCTTGTCGTCGATGCAAAGGCCAACCTCAAACAGGTATTTCTTGTTGTAGCCCTTGGCAGTGGCTGCATTATAGAGGGCAGTACTCTTCTCGGGCGAATAGCCGAGGTGGAACTTGCGTATGGTCTCGTCGGAGAAACCGCGCTCGCGAAAGTATGCCAGGCCTATGTTGCGGCCATCATCGGTGTCGTGTAGCTGGCTTTCGAAAAAAACGCTGGCAAACTCGTTGATCACAAGCATGCTTTCACGCTCGCTCTGCTTCTCGCGCTCGGCGTCGGTCATTTCGCGCTCATGCACCTCGATGTGATATTTGTTGGCCAGGTATTTCAGCGCCTCGTAGTAGCTGATTTGCTCATGCTCCATTATGAAGTTGACGGCGCTGCCGCCCTTGCCACAGCCAAAGCAATGGCACAGCCCCTTGGAGGGCGACACCACAAACGACGGGGTCTTCTCGTTGTGAAACGGACACAGGCCAACGTAGTTGGCCCCGCGCCGATGAAGGCTCACAAAGTCGGAAACCACGTCGACAATATTGGCTGTATCAAGTATTTGGGTGACTGTAGCTCTGTCAATCATGAATCAATGCGCATTAATCAACCACAAATTTACAAAAATTATGCGCCAATTCAAAATGCCGCCAGTTTGCCGCATTTAGCCGAAAAAGTTTAATTTTGCACTGTGAAGGCAGCTTAGTGGCGGCACCAACGCCCAATTAAGCTCAAAAAAGGCAAATATGAACAAACCACGACAGATAGAACTGCTTGCCCCGGCACGCAACAAGGAGGTAGCCCTTGAGGCAATAAGGCATGGCGCCGACGCCGTGTATATGGGTGCACAAAAATTTGGCGCACGGGCCGTGGCCGGCAACGGCATCGATGACATAAAGGAAGTGTGCGACTATGCGCACACATTTAATGCAAAGGTTTATGTAACGGTAAACACTATCCTGTATGACAACGAATTAGAGCAAGCGCAAAAACTTATATGGGACTTGTATTATGCAGGGGCCGACGCACTGATTGTGCAGGACCTGGGCATACTGCAAATGCACCTGCCGCCCATTGCACTGCACGCAAGCACGCAGTGCGACCTGCGCACGCCCGAGAAGGCGCGCTTCCTGGAGTCGCTCGGCTTCACGCAGCTGGTGCTTGCCCGCGAGCTTACGCTGGACGAGGTGAAGGCCATACGCGGCACGGTGAAGGTGCCGCTTGAGGGATTTGTGCACGGTGCGCTGTGCGTGAGCTACAGCGGACGCTGCCAGGCGAGCCAGGCCATTTGCGGCCGCAGCGCCAACCGCGGCGAGTGCTCGCAGATATGCCGGCTGAAGTATGACCTCACCGACTCCGAAGGCCGGATGCTGGTGGCGGGCAAGCACCTGCTGTCGCTCAGGGACAACAATCAAAGCCGCAACCTGCGCCATCTGATTGACGCTGGCATAAGCTCATTTAAGATCGAGGGACGGCTTAAAGACGCCTCCTATGTGAAAAACGTGGTGGCCTACTACCGCCAGGCGCTCGACGCCATAATCGACGCCGACGACTCGCTGGAGCGGGCTTCGGCCGGACACTGCACCTACACCTTCACCCCGCAGCTGAACCGCAGCTTCAACCGCGGTTTCACCGACTATTTTGTTAACGGCCACCCACTGCCAAACGGGCACAAAATGGCCGCCACCGACACACCAAAGTCGGTGGGCGAGCCGCTTGGGCGCGTAACGCACACCAGCGGACTGCAGCTGACCATCGACACCTCAAAGCCCATTGCCAATGGCGACGGACTGAGCCTGGTGAATGCCAGCGGAGAACTGGTGGGAGCACGCGTAAACCGTGCCGAAGGGCAAACGGTGCATTTGCGCGAGCGCATAGGCGCACAGCGCGGCGACATGGTGTACCGCACGTTCAACAAGCTGCTCGACGACAAGCTGTCGAAGCCGTCGGCACAGCGGCTGATTTGGATTGACGCCGCGCTTAGGCAAACAAACGGCAAACTTATAGTGGAACTTAAAGATGAGCGAGGCAACGATGTGATTCACAGTATTGAACACGAAGCCACAGCGGCCAACACACCACAAGAGCAAAGGCAGCGCGAGGTAATGAAAAAGTTGGGCGGCACCATCTACAGCCTGCGCCACTGCCAAGCGCTCGACGGCCAGTTTATTCCCGCCTCAGTGCTGACACGGCTAAGGCGCGAGGCCGTTGAGCTACTCGACCACGCCCAGCTGGCAAGCCGACGCAGGCTGCTGCCTGGCAAGCGCGGCGACGCCCACTGCCCCACTGCGAGCCTCGGCTATGCCGACAATGTGGCCAACCGCCTTGCCCGGGCCACCTACGCCCAATGCGGCGCCACGGTGGCCGAGCCAGCCATGGAGTGCTGGAAAGGCAGCAAAAGCCCGATAGGCAAAGTGGTGATGAACACCCGCTACTGCATAAGGCGCGAGCTGGGATGCTGCCTTCGCGACGCCAAGGCGGCACACCGCCTGCCCGGCACACTGCAGCTGCATTGCGGCCGCACCACAATGCAAGTGGTGTGCCACTGCGACAAATGCGAGATGGAATTGGTGCTGATTGAACGGTGATTGGCTAAGGCTGCTTAATGCTTAGCTTGAAGTCGTCGGCATCGCGCCAAGCGGGAAACTTCTGGCGGAATCGCGCCAAGGCCTCAGGCGAAAGGTCTGCTGCGACAATGCAGCTGCCTTCGGCACGCTGGGCAATACACTTGCCCTTGAAGTCAAACACGAGTGAGGTGCCCTCGCCATAGTTGATGCCGGCGGCGTCGGTGCCGCAGCGGTTGGCTCCGCACACATAGCACTCGTTTTCGATGGCGCGGGCGGCCAGCAGTGTGCGCCACGCGTTGATGCGCGCCATGGGCCAGTTGGCCACCACCAGCAGCACATCGTAGGCATTGTCCACATTGCGGCAAAACACCGGGAACCTAAGGTCGTAGCAAGTGATAAGCTTGATATTCATGCCGCGGAAGCGCACTATGGGAGCCTCGCGAAATCCGCGGTTATACACTTTGTCCTCGCCTGCGAAGCCAAACAGGTGGCTCTTGTCGTAGAAGGTTTCGTCGTCGTGCGGCTCGATGAAAAACGCGCGGTTGTAGAGCTGCCCCGCCGTGCGGGCCAGGAAACTGCCGGCTATGGCCACACTGCACTCATTGGCCATGGCCTTGAGCCGCTGAATGGTGTCGTCTGTGCCCCGTTCGGCCAGCTGCCGGGCAAGGTCGGCATCGTCGGCGACAAATCCAGTTGAAAACATCTCGGGCAGCACCACCACATCGGTGTCGTCGGGCAGGCGGCGCATGACCTCGGCCACGCGGGCAAGGTTCTGCTCCTTGTCGGCCCAGCAAATGTCGCTCTCAACGATTGCGACCCTTAAATTTCGTGACAGCATAACTCTATCTGTGTGTATCTATGTAAATTAATCGATGTTGCCATTCCATATATTGGCTAAAGGCCCGTGGAAAACTTTTCGGGGAAGCGGGCAAAAGCATGGCGCGAATAATAGCGCTTTATTGCCAGCAAGTCGGCCTCGACATCGCCCGTAGGCTCAAAAGCCTTGTCGATGCACACATGCTTGTGCTTGTAGTCGATGTAGGCCAGCAGCACAGGCACACGCGAATCGCGCGCAATGTGCAAGAAGCCCTTGTGCCAGTTTGGATTGAGGCTGCGGGTGCCCTCGGGGGTGACGGCAATGGCCAGACGCCGGCGCTGCGCCATCTGCGCCACCACACCGGCCGACACATTGGTGCGGCGGTGCTGCGCCACAGGCACGCCTCCTATAGCCTTAAGCAAAAAGCCCAAAGGGAAGAAAAACCAGGTGTCCTTCATCATGAAGCCGGCGGTCATTCCCTTTGAGCGTATGCACAGCTCTCCCAAAATGAAATCCCAGTTGCTGGTGTGCGGCGCAACGCAAATTATGCACTTGTCGGGCATGTCCACGTTCACGCTGAAGCGCCAGCCCGCAGATTTCAAAATAAGTCCTGCGAGATTCAAGTCGTGTCAGTCTTTATTTGCTCTTGGGCACGAGAGCGTTCATTTCTTTGGCAATCTTCTCGGTCTCTTCGCGCATATATTTGGCAAGGTCTTTCTCGGCCTGCTTGAAGAATGCGCGGCGAGCCACATTGTAGGCCTTCTTGGTGTCGAAGTCCTTGGGTTTCTTGTCGAAGTCAACCGACACGCGGTTTACCGCCTCGGCCTGGAGCAGGGCGATGTTGACGATGATGTTGTCCCACTTGTCGAGGTCGGCGCCTTCGATTGTGTCTTCTGCAAAGAAGCACTCACCCACCATTTCGCTGCATGCATAGCGGATGGCTCTTTTAAGTTGTCTTTTGTTAGCCATAACTGATGTTTATTGTTTTAATATAATGTTTCTTTCACATTGCGGCGGCCCATGCCGCCTTAATGCATTGCTAAGTTACAAAAAATTATTCACACTGCAAACTCAGCGGTAGGTGCGCAGGGGCGGATAGAACGCATTCGGGTAGTATTCGAGCTTGAAGTTGTCGGGCGAGGCGCCTATCAAGATAATCACGTCGTACTGCACCGGCATCTGCAGGCGGCAGTAGTTCACATAGCCGTTGGCAGCGTTCACGAGGTTGCGCATCTTCTGGCGCGTGATTGAGCGCATGGGGTCGAAGTGGGCGTCGCTGGCGCGTGTCTTCACCTCCACTATGTGCAGCACGCGGTCGGCCGACTGCGCCACTATGTCGATTTCCAGGTGGTTGAGCCGCCAGTTGGTTTCCCTGATGGTCATTCCCTGCTTAATGAGAAATTCAGTGGCCGCCGTCTCGCCGGCCGCGCCCAGTTGGTTGTGAAAAGCCATGTCTGCTTGGTTTGTTGCGTTAATACTGGTGCAAATATATCAAAAGCGCAGCAAAAAAGAAAAGGTTGCGAGCCTAAAACTCACAACCCTTTCCTGCTTAATTAAAATGCATCAAACACACTTACTCTTTTTCAGCATTGCCGAAATAATCCACACATCATGGCCGGCCAGTGCTGCCTGTCAGCAAAGCGGTGACTGTTGACGACGATGTGCCGCTCGTCAGCGTGTAGCTGCTGCCCGACGAGATGCCGGGGCTAGTGATGAGAACCGAGCTGCCTCTTCCGCCAGGTCCGCCGCCTTGCCCGCCTGGGCCACCCCCGCCAGGAGCCTGCGCGGCCGAGTGCCAGCCACCACCCTGGCCCGATGCGGTGTAGTTGCTGGGGACGGTGAATGTGGCCAGTACGGTGTCGCCGTCCTTCAGCGATACCACAGTGTTAGCGCTCACACTCATTGAGCCAGACACATAAGCCTGCGTCGACTGCGACGTACTCGGCACGGAGTTGCCGCCACCCACAGCGAGCAATGTGCCGCCAGTGAAAATCACCGAGTAGCCCTCCTCCTCATTGGCGTCAATGCCACACTCAGGCGAAGCCGCGCCGAAAGCCATTATTGTTCCTCCCTGAATGTACATGTTGCCGTTGGAGTCGATGCCGTCGTTGCCGGTTGCCACAACGGTTATGGTTCCTCCTTTTATATACATGTGGCTTGAAGAGTTGAGCGCGTCGTCGTTAGTGTTGGCAATGATTGTGCCGTCGTTTATGGTCATCACCGCCTTACTCTCTATTCCCTCGCCGCCGTTACCCGTCACCGTTACATTTAGCACCCCTCCATTGATGGTCACGTTGCCATCGGCCTTTATACCCTTCGGCGATGATTTCTGGCTTGACGAGAGGCGATCTGCGTTGCCTGTATAGGGGTCGTATGCTGTTCCGTTGACGTAGGCATACATCCCGCCTGTGGTGGTTATGGTGATGTTGCCGCCATTGGCAATGAACTCGCCGTCGCAATTGATGCCCTTGCCGCCGCTGCCTGAACTCGATAGCTGCAACGTGCCGCCGTCGATCTGCACATTGCCGTCGGAACTGATGCACGATGCAGCCTTCGTCTTGGCATCATCCTCATCCCATTTGCCTCCGCCGGAGGTGCTGACGTTGATTGTTCCGCCAGTAATATTGATATCGCCCTCAGCCTTCAGTCCTTTGGCGGCAGTGGCTGTTGTGGCAATGCTGATTGTTCCGCCGGTAATCGTTATGGCACCTGTGTCCTCGGCCTCACGATCGGTGTCGTCCTTGTATGACACCTGGATGCCGTCGTCGCCGGTGCCGGATATATTAAGCTCGCCGCTTTCCATAGCGAAGTACTGATTGCAGTTGAGCCCGTCCTTCACTGCCGAGAGAATGTTTACAGTGGCATTCTTAAGTTCAACATATTCCTTAGAGTATATTCCGTGGGCAGTGTTTCCATAGACGTTGAGCGAGCCCTTTCCCTTCAGTTCCAGGTGACCCTTGCACACTATGCAGCCTTTCTGAGAGCCACCGGCTGCATCGGTTAGCGTGTTGGAGGTGCCTTTCTTTATGCTTAGGCTGATGCGCTTGCCGTCCTGTATGTCGAGCGGAGCACCGAGCGTGCTTGTAAGCGACAGTCCCTGCAGTTCGATTGAAGCCTTATATGAGCCATCGAGGGTGAACGAGCCGTCGGCCGACGTGCCACTAAGCACATAGGTAATCTCGCCACTCGTGTCATCGCCTGCGCTGCCGGCCTGTTCAATGGTCACGTGCGCTCCACTCACCGACGGCACCACATACTGCGCCACATCGCCAGCCACAACAACCGAGGCCGAAGTGCCATTGTAGCTCACGCTGACAGTGCCGCTATCCACCTTCGAATCGTCTACATACATGCGGGTTATGTCGGCCGTGCTGAGTGTGCGCCCCATGAAGGAGAGCTGCGTTCCGCCGGTGTAGGTCATTTCGCCAGCCTCCGCTGCCGGCAGAGCGTAGGTCACGTTGCCCACAACCACATTGAGGGTCTGGGCATCGGCCGCGATTGCTATCGCACCCGCGGCAGCCAATGTCATGAGTATGCGTTTCATCTTACTGCGATTTTCTTGGTTTTACCATTCTGTCTCACTAAATAAATTCCAGGCTCCACAGTTTCGCCAAGACTGCGCGCATTGGCAAACTTGCCAATGTATATGCCCGAAATGTCATACACCTCCAGACGGCTATCGGTGTCTTCCGGTGTCACCACGCTTATGCCCGACACGTCATTTGCCGTGAAGAACATCTTCGTGATGTCAGCCACGTTTAGCGTCTGGCTTGTCGAGCCGTTACTGACCACAAGTTTGCTGCCCGAGTCGGAAAACGTCATCGACAGCGACCCTATGCCAAACGATGCCGCTGAGCCATCGGCATACTGGAACGAAAGATAGGGATATGCTTCGGCACCTGCCGTCAGACCAAGCATAAATAAGACTGATGATATTAGGAACTTCTTCATATGCGATCCTTTCATAAATAATGTGATTATATATGTTTTTATTACTTTTATCACCTTTTCGACTGCAAAGTAAAATTTTTATTCTTAAATAACAAAAATATTTCAATAAACAAGCCTATTATTCAGATAAATCGTCACTTTTGAGGACACAACACACTTTAAATTATCAATTTTGCCTGATAACGTGGCGATGATAACGTGCGCACCATTGCACGCCGCTGCAATTTTTTGATTAATTTTGCACACTGAAAAAGGAACTACATACACTATAATACAAGAAAATGGGTTTTGAACTATTCATAGCACGCCGGCTTAAGCTTGGCTCAAATGGCAGCAAGGGCTCGCCGAGCCTGAATGTGGCGCTGATAGGCGTGGCTCTGGCCATTGCAGTGATGATACTCTCGATTGTGATAGTGATGGGATTCAAGAGCGAAATATCAAGCAAAATATATGCGCTCGACCCGCACATAAAGGTGACCAACGCCGCCGTGGGCATCGACAACAACATCGCCACCGTCGACAGCCGCGACGTGTTTGCGCCCATAATGGCCGACAGCGCGTTTAAGTCGCAAATTTCGAGCATGAGCCTCACAGCCGAGAAGCCCGCAATACTGAAAACCGACAGCGACTTCAAGGGCATAGTGTATCGCGGCGTGGACGACGGCTTTGACTGGAGCTACATCAAAAGCCACCTGACTGGCGGACGCCTGCCGCGCATAGCCGACGACGCACTGAATGAGGTGGTGATTTCAAAAACCATAGCCAACCAGCTGGGACTGAAGGTGGGCGACAAAATTCTCACCTACTTCATCGACTCGAAGGTGAAGGTGCGCAACTCGCACATTGTGGGCATCTTCAACACCGACTTCGACCACTTCGACAAGCAGGTGATGATGGGCAACATTGCCCTGATACAGCAAGTGAACGGCTGGAGCAGCTATGTGGGCAACTATGTGGGCATCGACATGGCCAGCACCGACTCGGTGAGAAATGAGTCGTACTCGCTGTTCAAGACGCTGGCCCGGTGGAGCTATGAGAAGGGCGGCGACACGCTGTATAACGTCACCAACACGCAGGACAACAACAAGTCGTTTTTCACATGGCTGGGCATGCTCAACATGAATGTGGCCATAATACTGATACTGATGATGGTGGTGTCGGGCTTCACTCTGGTGTCGGCACTGCTGATGATAGTGCTGGAGCGCATAAGGCTGGTGGGCCTGCTCAAGGCCATGGGCGCAACCAACGGCTCGATTAGGCGCATATTCATCTATCTCACGCAAAAGCTCATAATAAGGGCTCTAGTTGCCGGCAACGCCGTGGGATTGGGACTTGCGCTGCTGCAGCAGCACTTCCACATAGTGAGCCTCAACCCCGAGGCATACTACATGCCCTATGTGCCCATCGAGATCAACGCCGCAAGCCTTGTGGCGCTCAACGCGGCCATAGTGGTGATTTCCTATATCACACTGCTGGGCCCGTCGTACATAGTGTCGTCGATCAAGCCCACATCCACAATGAAATTTGAATAGCAGGCGTGCGTCACTCCTCCTCCACAGGGCGTTCGTGTATCATCGACACCAGCGCGCTGCGGTCGAGCACCGAAATTGAGCTTGACGTGTAGTCAACAATGCCACTGGCTTTGAGCAAGCTGAGCGCGCTCACAAGCGCAGTGCGCCGCGTGCCCAGCATAAGGCACAGGTCCTTCTGGCGGAATGTGATGGTGATGTCGGCCGACGCCTTGCTGGTGAGCATCGACACCATGAAGGCAATGCGCTCGGCCACCATGCCGTGCGACATCTGCTGCAGCGACAGCTTGGGCTTCTGCGCATTGCGCGACAGGTAGTTGAGAATGTTGAACAGAAACACATCGTCGCTGCGCACAATGCTCATATAGTCGGCCTTCGACAACTGCAATATGCCGCAGTCGCCCACAGCATAGAGGTCGAACGGGTAGGCAGGCTCCCGGCCAAACATAAAGTCGGCCCCCACCACATTGGGAGCGGCCAGCGTCTGCGACACGGCCAATCGAGCGGCCGCACTCGCAGTGACCGAACGCGCCTTGCCCGACACAATGAACCGCAAGTGGGTTGATGGGGCGCCCGACTCAACGATGCGCTGCCCGTCGCCAAACTTCAAGAAGTGGAATGGTATTTTGGCCACGAGTGCGGAAATCTGCTCATGGCTAGCCCCCTGAAACAGGGGCAGCTCCATCAGTTTTTCAAACATATTGCCGTTTTCACTATTCATCATTTTTCCTTTTTAGTCTTGTCATTCATACGCCTTAGCAAACCGGGCCGCTTCGGCTTCGGAATCAAATTGCGTGAGCGGTATCACCAGATAGGTGTAGCGGCGCACGCCCAGCCTTAGCAGCAGCGAGTGGGCGTCGGCGGAGACTCCGGCCACCTCGCCGCGCGCTATGAGGCGCGGCCTGCGCCGCTCGTCGGCAAACGTGAGCAGCACATCGCCGTTGGGGCGCTGAGCCACACTTTTATCGGTCACCGACCAGCTTGCCTCCAGCGACAGCACATAGTTGATGTAGAGCAGGGCCAGGGCCATGGGTGCGGCCACAAACACGAGCATCAGGGCCACAATCAGAAAGTTGACGTTGACCGCCGCCAGCGACGCGCACACCAGCACGGGCAGTGCCAGCAGCGGCCACCAATCGGCCATAAATGCTTTGGCAACTATTTTCAGATAGGCCGCGGGTGATATTTTAAATACGCCTTCTACCATGCCTTGCCGCAGAGTGTGACTCACTTGGTGTCTAAAAACGCGAAATACACCGCTGCTATGAGCAGCACAAACGCCACGGCGTGGTTCCAGTGCAGCGACTCGCCCTTGAAGCACAGGGTGGCAAACACGGTGAACACCGTGAGCGTGACCGCCTCCTGAATCACTTTGAGCTGCATCAGCGTGAACGGGCCGCCGTTGCCCACAAAGCCAAGGCGGTTGGCCGGCACCTGAAAGCAGTATTCAAACAATGCGATGCCCCACGACAGCAGAATCACGCCATACAGAGGCCAGTTGCTGGTCACACCCATGTCCTGCAACTTCAAGTGGCCATACCAAGCCAGCGTCATAAACGCATTCGACACCACCAGCAGTCCCACGGTGGTCAATCCTAACGCCATCTGACTCATCGCTTGCTCTTTTTAGAGGTTTTGCCATGCTTGGCCAGTGCGGTGCGGCGCTGCTCAATCTGGGCATATCCTGCGGCATAGGCGGCCATGTTGAGCGGAATCAGTGTCTGGCAGAAGCCGGTGCCCTCGCGGTTGTAGAGGCGGCTGAGGCGCACGTAGTGCTTGCCGTTGCCACGCGTCACGTCAAACACCTGGCGCTTGCGGGCCTGAGCCTTGTCGGCAAGCGGCGAGTGGCCGTGCGGTGCTATGCCGCGCAACTCGTCGGGCAGTCCGCCCGGCCAAAGCCACACGGGGCGGATTTCGGAACAAGGCGAGTAGCCAAGACCGGTCCACATGGTGGTGAGAATCGGGTTCTCGCCTGGCAGCACGCCCTCAACAACAACAGTGGCGGTGGATATGCGGCGCGGAATGAAGTCCTGGTCCACCACATAGTCACGCCCGCTGCCGGTGAAGTCTTCATCGAGCAGGCTGTGATAGAACGTGCGCGACAATTCCTCGGTGAACACCGCCGGTGTGATGTCGGCCTTGGCTATGTGGCGCGCCAGCAGGTGCTTCTCGTTCTGCTCGCGAATGTAGCCCATACCCTTGTCGGGGCGGCCGCTGTAGGAGTAGTTGGTGCGTGTGAGTATTCCAGTCGGCTCATCGGCCAGGTCATATTTCACATATTTGAAGTTTCCCGTCTCGAAATAGGCTCCATGGCCCTGAGCGTCGATGACGCCAAAGTTGGCCTCCACGTGCAGCGGACGCGGCAGCGAGTCGAGCATGCGCTGGAAGTCGGCCACTGTGGCACACCTCTTAAGGGCCATGGCCATGAGGCGTCCCTCCTGGTCCATGTGCTTCACCGTGTCGGAGTTCACATTGTAGGAGGCGGTGTTCATAATGGCGAAGCCCTGCGTGTTGAAGCCCATCCAGGCGTCGGTGTTGGCAGTGTCGGTGGCGTTGAACAGCGCCACATATTCATATCCGCCCTGCGAGGCGGCGATGCGCTCCACCTTGTTGTTCTGGTCGTCGGTGTCGCGGTTTTTCCACAGCAGAGGACGCCCGTTGGCTGTGAGGCGGCCCGACACTATGGCCGAGGTGCATGCCAGCGCGCCCAGCACGCACGACAGCAGCAGTGTGGCAAATATTTGTCGTTTCATAATAGTTGAGTATGTGCAAATTTTCCTCAAAATTACAAAAGTAGGAGCTAATCACAAAATAAATTCGTAAATTTGAATTTTAATAGGACAACAGCAATGGACAAATATATATTCTCAATCGACATTCCAGTAAGAGACTACGAACTCGACAGCGAGGGCATAGTGAACAATGCCAACTACCTGCACTACCTGGAATACACGCGCCACGAGTTTTGCAAGCAGGCGGGCCTGTCGTTCAAGGGCATGACCGACGCCGGCATAGTGCCTGTGGTGGCACGCATCGAGGTGGACTACAAAACGCCGCTGCACAGCGGCGACACCATGACCAGCCGGCTGTGGCTTGAACAGAAGGGCGTGCGCTTCATTTTCCACCAGGACGTGTTCAACAAGGCCACTGGCAGCCTGGCCGTAAGCGCAGTGGTGAGCGTGGTGAGCATTGAAAACGGGCGGCTGTCGAGAAGCGAGAAACTGACCGAAGCCTTCAGTGAATATCTTAAATGAACTGCGACGAGCTGACATACCGCATAGCGTTTGCAAGCATCAGGGGCATGGGCATCGACCTGGCCGGGAAAATACTTGATGTGATTCCCTCGGAGCGCGACTTCTTCATGATGAGTGAGGAGGAACTTAGGGCCGTGACCGGAGGCAAAAGCAAGGTGTATGGCCGCAGCTACCGCAACGAGCGGCTTGAGCGCGCACTGCGCGAGCAGGAGTTTATGAGCCACACCAACGTGGGCATCACCTACTACACCGACAGCGACTTCCCGGCGCGGCTGCTAAACGCGCCCGACGCCCCAATAATGCTATACAAGTGCGGCGACTGCAACCTGAACTCACAGCACGTGGTGAGCATAGTGGGCACGCGCAAGGCCACAGCCTACGGCAGCCACTTTTGCGACTCGCTGGTGGCCGAGCTGGCACAGCGGGTGTCCGGCCTGGTGGTGGTGAGCGGACTGGCCTACGGCATCGACATATGCGCCCACCGCGCCTGCCTCAGGCACAACGTGCCCACAGTGGCGGTGCAGGCCCGCGGCCTCAACAAGATTTACCCCGCCGAGCACCGCAACGACGCCATAGAGATTGTGGAGCGCGGCGGGATGATAGTGACCGACTACCAGTCGCAAGACGAAATTCACCGCGGCAACTTTGTGGCCCGCAACCGCATAATAGCCGCCTTGGCCGACTGCACGGTGGTGGCCGAATCGGCCGGCAAGGGCGGCGCGCTGATAACAGCCAACCTGGCCCAGAGCTACAACCGCGACGTGTTTGCCCTGCCCGGGCGCACGAGCGACCCCTACTCCACCGGCTGCAACAAGCTGATTCGCAACAATCAGGCAAGCCTCATCACTTGTGCCGACGACCTGATAGAGGCCATGCGCTGGGGCGACGGCAGTGCCGGGAGCAAAAAGCCCCGCGAACTTGAGCTGTTTCCGCAGTTCACCCCCGAGGAGCAAGCCATAGTCGACGCCATTAGCAAGGCTGGCGACATACACATCAACGCGCTCACGGCGCAGCTGGGCATGCCAGTATACAAAGTGATGAGCACCCTTGTGGAACTCGACTGCCGCGGCATAGTGCTGTCGAAGCCGGGGTGCATCTACAGCATGGCCTGAACAGAGAAACTACAACACCACAATTAATATCAACAAATATAAACTCCACACTATCATGAGCAAGAAGAAAATCATTCCCGACTCCGAGCTGATAATCAACTCCGACGGTTCAATTTTTCATTTGCACCTGCGCCCCGAGCAGCTGCTCGACAACATTATTTGCTGCGGCGACCCTGGCAGGGTGAACATGATTGCATCCTACTTCGACACGCAAGACTTCGAGGTGCAGAGCCGCGAGTTTCACACCATAGGCGGAACCTACCGCGGCAAGCCCGTGATGGCGCTGTCGCACGGCATAGGCAGCGACAACATCGACATTGTGATGACCGAGCTCGACGCACTGGCCAACGTTGACTTCGACAGCCGCACCGAGAAGGACACCCACCGCACCCTTAACATTGTGCGCATTGGCACCTCGGGCGGCCTGCAGCCGTTTGTGCCCGTGGGCACGCCAGTGATTGCGGCCCGCGGCATTGGCTTCGACGGCGTGCTCAACTACTATGCCGGGCGCAACAGCGTGTGCGACCTCGACTTCGAGCGCGAGTTTTGCGACTATGTGAAGTGGAACCCGCTGTTTGCCAAGCCATATGTGGTGGAGGCCGACAAGGAGCTGGTGGAGAAGGTGGGCCGCACCGACATGGTGCGCGGCAACACCATCTCGGCCGTGGGCTTCTACGGGCCACAGGGGCGCGAAGTGCGCCTGGCGCTGGCCGAGCCTGAACTTAACCGCCGCATTGAGCAGTTTGAATACCAGGGCGGCAAAATCACCAACTATGAGATGGAGAGCGCTGCGCTGCAAGGCATGGCCAAGCTGATGGGGCACCGCGCCATGACGATCTGCTCGATAATTGCCAACCGCGTGGCCACGTCGGCCAACCCCAACTACAAGACGGCAATGAACGACCTGATTGGCAACGTGCTCGACCGTCTGCTGGGCGACTGAGCAGCCACCAGAAGCGCACAATAAATGACAAAAGCATCAAAGGGCTTAGACACCCTTTGATGCTTTTCTTTTTTCGTAATTGCTGTGCTAAAAGTGTAGGGTCAGTTCAGCACCACCCCGCCTAATGAGGCCAGCAGCGGACTCGTGCACTTGTAGGCGCGCGCAAACTGCTTGATGAAGCTAATGGTTGAGGCTTTGGGTTGTTTTACGGTTTTTGCGGCCTCCACATCTTGAGGCACATTTTGAAATTGAGTAGAACTTTTGTGCATAGGCAGCAGTGTTTTGAGTTTATTAATTAGTTTGTTCAATAGTAATAACGGCATTATTGCAAATTTATTATCGCTGCGACAAAAAAGTGAGGCCGCACACCATGTTTTTTTTAGTGTGCGGCCTCACAGTTGTCTATGTGATTGCCGTGGGCTTATTTGCTATACATCTTATCCACTTTCTCCTGGAAGGGGACCTTGGTGCCGTTGAGCACAGCCTTCAGGTAGGGTTCAAGCTTTTTGGCGTAGTAGTGGAAGCCGATGTCGGTGAGGTGGATTCCGTCGACCGAGCCTTCATTGTCGGGGCCCCACAGGTTGTCGCGATCCACATAATAGAGGTTCTTGGGATTTTCCTTCTTCAGCCGCATGAAGTTTTTGTGGAAAGCCTTGTTCTTCTTGGGCAGATAGCTGGCGAAGAAGCTGTCGTAGGCCTCATAGGAGTAGCGCGGCCCCTCCACCATGAATATGGGGGTGTTGGGCTTGAGCGTGCGCAGAATCTTAATGAAGTCGTAGGTGAGCGTGTCGCACATCATCTCGGTGCAGTTGGGCACGGGGTCGATGATGTAGGCGTCCACATCGGGGATGCTGGCCAGGGCGCGCGCCATGCAGAAGTCCATTTTGCCCTCACCGCTGATGCCAATGTTGACGCACTCGGCATTGAGGTCGCGCTGAATCATGCTGGTGGCCACCATGCCGGGGCGGCAGGCGCAGCCGCCCTGCAGAATGCTTGTGCCATAGAACACAAACTTCTTTTCCTTGCGCGGATTGTTGATGCGCGGCTGCGAGATTACGGCACTGCTGTCGACGCCTATCTCAATCCAGTTAATGCCGTCGTAAAGCGGCAGGTAGATCATGAACTCGTGCATTTTGCCGTCGAGGTTCGACACAAACACCTTGCTCTGAATCGAGTCTTTGGTGGGGCGGTTGCAGTTGACGAACGACCACTTGCCGTTGTCGTCAAGGATGTAGAGGTCGCAGCCCTTGAGGCCGGTATCGGCCATGTGCATCATGTGGGTGTTCCACAGCAAGTTGTAGTGCAGGCCTATGGTCTTGCTGTCGGTGGCAAAGCGGAAGCCTATGCCGCTTGAGCACTTGGCGCGCTCCCACAGGTCGTGGCGCACGCTGTCCTTAAGGTAGGCGGGAATGCGCGTGAACGGCGTGAGGGTGTTGTCGAAACCCTTGTTGATCATTCTGAACTTAAGCGCGTCGTAATACTTAAGACTGCTGGCATCTTGCGCGCCGGCAAACGAAAAGCCGGCGGCCAGCATAAAGGCTGCCGCAACGGCGACCTTGATTTTTCTTAATAGTTTCATTAGTTTATATTAGTTTATATGATTTTTCAGTTTTCAAAGATAGCCATTTTTTCCATAACCAATAGGGGGGCGCGCTCATTTTTTGCCGCCATTGCACAAAAAAAGGCTGGAGCCCTACCCTGCTTCGGTAGACTCCAGCCTTGTGACGGATTCTGATTGATTGCAAATGCGGCTTACTTCAGCGTGCCGTTGTTGGCCTGCTGCACCATGTTGGCGTTAGCCGAGATATACACTTCCACGCGGCGGTTTTGGGCGCGGCCTGCGGGAGTGTCGTTGCTGGCCACGGGATAGTCCCATGCATAGCCCTTAGAAGCCATGCGGCTGGTGGAGATGCCAGCGTTGGCCAGATAGTTGAGCACCACGCTTGCACGCTCGGCGCTGAGGCGCTCGTTCACCTCACGGCTGCCAGTGTTGTCGGTGTAGCCATAGATTTGCACGTTGGTCTCAGGATTGTTTTGAAGCGACTGGGCAAACTTGGTGAGCGACGACTTGGCGCCTGCGCTCAGTGCGCTCTTGCCGGTGGCAAAGAGGATGCCGTTGTCAAAAGTCACCTTGATGGCGGTGAGACCGTTGTCATCGGTCACGGTGTCGACCTGCGCGCCGTTAACGTTGGAGGCAATCTCCTCGGCCTGCTTCTGCATCTTCTTGCCGATGAGCGTGCCGGCTGTGCCGCCGGCGATTGTGCCCACAGCGGCGCCAATGGCTGCGCCCTTGCCCTTGCCAATAATGGCGCCGATGGCTGCGCCCAGAGCAGCGCCGCCGCCTGCACCGATGGCAGTACCCTTCTGGGTAGTCGACATTGAACCACAACCTTCAAGGCCCAGCACCATGGCTATGGCCAGAAATAAGCTTAATACTTTTTTCATAATAGTTTATTTTATCAGTTTAAAAATTTGTCCACATTGCTATTTTCGCAAAATTAAAAAAAATCATCAAATCTGCGGCACTAAAAACGGCACTTTTAGGCAAATATGACTATTTCGCAAGCGAAATTCACTTTTTTTATTTTTTATGTGTGCCTCAGTGCGGCGCACCACCGGACTTTAAGGTTAAATCAATTGAATGCCATGCAACAATTTGTGTTAAAGTGTTCGATTATCACACAAAAAATGCCTATTTTTGCAGCCGCAAGGAAAAAATGCAACATGAATACATATAACTATTAATTAGCAATATGAACAGCAATATCAATCAAAGCCTCTATAAATCAGCCGTTTATAGGGGGGGGTAAAACGAGCATGCAGATTTGTGCTCGCCCTGTTAGTTGCCGCGGCCTACAGCACAAGCGCCACAGCACAGAGCAAGCTCATCTCCGAGCAGGAGTGCAAGCAAATCACATTCACGTGGACCGATAAGTCAGGAAAGACACACACAAGCAATCTAGCCGAAACAGCCACCGAGCCCGAGCACATTTTCGCCTTGATAAAAGAGGTGTACACCAATCCCAAGGTGCCGGGCATTTTGTATGGCGGCTATAAGGCCGACGGCGTGACCCGCGAAGGATCGGCCTACTACACACCCGTCCCGGCCTGGGGCATCACCAGCGTCACGCCGCCGAGTGCCGACAATGAGGGTTACACCGTGCTGCTGATTAAGGTGAAAGACAGCTGGACGGTGCCCGGCAACGTTGACGCCAACTGCACCAACGTGGCCCAAGTTGTGAATGCCATATCGCAGCGCATCGAATCGGCCGAGGTGATCACCGACGCCGAGCGCAACAACACTGGCAACAACCCGGGCTCGCTGTTCCGCATCAGCGGCTCGGCCAACAGATTTTACTTTATTTCGAAAGGCAGGGCAAGGCTATGGGACACAGGCCTTCCAGTTAACCGCCCATTCCTGTTCCAAATGTTTGAGCAATACAGTCCTGTGCAGCAAAGCTCAAGCATTGCTCTGATGGACTACTACAAGACAATGGCGCAGGGCACAGTTTATTCGGTGCAGCACGACTGCGGCACTGTGACTGGCAATACGCACTGGTTTAGCATGAGCGGCACTTCGGGCAACCAAAAATATGATATGAGCGATCTGGTGTTCTACATTCCTGACAAGCGCCTGCAAGCGTTTAGCGACCGTGATCAAAGCAGCATGCTATGCAGCAACTACAACCCCGCGTTTGCACCACGCACCAGCCTCTACACCGTGCGTCTGACGGCCGACACCGCCAAGGTGGAGGGCAAGGACGAATACACGGTGACGCTGCGTTGGAGCTCGTCGCTGGCCAAAATCATAGGCTACGAAATAGGGCAGCGCTTTCACCTCTACAAGGTGGAAGCGAACGGCGACAAGACGCCCCTCCACACCGTGGACAACGCCTTCACCTACAGCTACGTTGAGCCGCAGCAACAACACGGGCGGCAGTTCACCTACATCATCACGGCGCAGCCGCTCGACAGTGCCGCCAGCCTGAGCGCCGTGTGGAGCAACGAGTCGAGCGTGGCCATTCCCGGCATCGACCCCTTCGAGAGCCTCACGCTGGGCGTTGGCGGCAGCTCCACCAGCCACTACAACGCCACTAAGGAGCTGAACCAGTATGCCAACTTCGTGAAGATGAACAATGGCGTTGGCACCAACGTGCGCGGCCAGGGTGTGACCACTGCATCGAAGTTCACCTTCTACCGCACCGACGAGCTGGGCACACGCACACCCATAGCCACACTGGCCGTCACCGCCAAGACCGACACCACCATCGACTACAGCGTGAGCTATAGCAACCAAAGCGGCGCCGTGGCCGACAAATATCCCGCCTCGACGGGCCGCTTCACCATCGACAGCCTTGATGTGGTGGACTTCGGCGACTTCACCGTGTGCGACCAATTTGGCGCGTCGACGGTGGCCAACACCCAGTCGGCCTACTACCGCTACAAGGTGACCTACGCCCCCGACGGCACCGACGAGAAGTATTACAGCAACGACTTCGACGTGAAAGTGTACAAGACCGCTGTCACGGCCGCCACACCCACCATAAGCAAGGCTGATGCCGACGGCGACACCGACCACAGCCTTGAGGTGGCCGGCACCAACGGCCCGCAGCTGAGCTTCACAGTAGAGAACAGTCCAAGCATACAAAAGTATGAGCTGTGGCGCACTGCCGAAGGCGGCACGGCGGCGGTTGTGGGCCGCGCGCAGCGCACCATGGCAGGCAAATACTCGACATTTGAGATTGAGAACGGCACCGACCACAGTGTGGCCACCGACATAAGCGGCAAGGCCACCATTGGCGACCGCACATTCAGCGGAGCCGAAGACGCCGCCTACGTGCCCGTGATCTCGGTGTATGCAGCCGACAGCACAGCCGAGGCCAACACCTACGGATGCAGCAAGGTGAAGGCCGACGGCATCAGCCTTAGGGCCAAGGCCGTGTATTGCATGCAAAGCGACTACATATTCAACAACCGCAAGGGCCGCTACTATAGCACCGATCTGCAAATCGACGCCGAAGTGCCTGGAGGCGTGACTGTGGAGCGCTACCGGGTGTGGCGCGACTGCAACGGCGACGCCATGGAGGAAGTGCCTGCCTACAACTACCGCACCAATCCGCTGTGGGCCTACTGCGACACCCTGACCGCCGACGACGAAATCCAGACCACTGACCTATTTGGCGCGCGCCGCGCCACCGTGGGCAGCCCGCTTGCGGTGAGCTACCTGGTGCGCCTTTACGGCAAGGTTGACGGCACCAACAAATACTACGTGGCTCAGATGTCAGTGCCAGTCACCTTCAACGGCGACGAGCCCACCGCCATCTCTACGGCCGTTAACGACTGCCAGGTGGTGTCGGTCGACTACGCCAACCAGCTCGGCCAGAAGTCCAGCGTCCCCTTCCCGGGATTCAACGTGGTGACCACCACCTACGCCAGCGGCATGCGCACTGTGCAAAAGCGCATGATAACGGCAAAGTAGCATATTTGCATACCTACACACAACAAAGCGTGCGCGCCGGCAACCGCCAGCGCGCACGCTTTGTTTGTTATTCCGACTGTTAATTTACTGCATTTTCAGGTGATTAATTTCCTGTTTTTTTAGAACAGCTTTTCGATTTGGGAATTGGCTATTATGGCTATCACAGTTTTGCCGTCGGGTGTGTGATTGGGCTGAGGCAACTGCATGAGGCTGGCCACCAAGTGCTCCATCTCGGCAACCGACAGTTTGCGGCCATAAGGTATGGCTCCGCGGCGAGCCACGGTGAGCGCCATTTTCTGATACAGTTTGTCTTTCACCTGCTCGCCACTGCCGTCGCCCACCGACTCAATCACTTGAATCACAGTGTCGTTGACATCGGCACTGTCGAGGCCTGTGGGCACTGAGTTGACCGACCAGTCATTGCCACTGAGACGCGACAGGCTGAAGCCCAGCTTCTCCATGCCCTCTTGCAGACTTTCGAGAATCACATCCTGAGCGGGAGTGAGGTGGAGCACATCGGGGAACATCACACTTTGCGAGGTGATGAGCTTGCCCTCGACGTGCGACATATATTTTTCATAAAGCACCAGCACATGGGCGCGATGCTGGTCGATGACCATGAGGCCCGACTTCACCTGCGACACTATGTAGCGCTCTTGCAACTGCAAATAGTGCTGGCCTGAGTCTTGTTCCGAGCCGCTGAACGGCAGGCCGGCGCCGGGCGCAGCCGGCTCGGTGCCAACCGCGTTAAGCTTCGACCCCACCGTGATCACGCCCTCAAGGTCGCTCTCGGTGACGTCGTCGTAGCTCTCACGCCGGTTTTTCTCGAAGTTCTTATACAGTTCCTCCCAATTGGTGGCCACATTGCTTTTCACGGGCTGCGGGCGGGCTGCTGATTGCGAGCCGCCGCGCTGCACCTTGAAGGGGTTGTAGTTGCTGTCGACCTCGATGTTGGGAGTGAACGACGGTTCGGCCGGCGTGCCGCCGCCAGCATTGAAGGCCGGGATGTCGGGCGCATCGGCGTTGTCGAAGTCGATGGTGGGCACAGCTATGAATTTGCCCAGGGTTTCCTTGGCCGCAGCCGAGAGAATTTGCCAGATGGGCATTTCGTTTTCAAACTTTATCTCGGTCTTGGTGGGATGTATGTTAACGTCAATGGTTTCGGGGTCGACCGTGAAATTCAGAAAATATGTGGGCTGGCAGTCGTCGGGAATCAGTTGGCCATAGCTCGACATCACCGCCTTGTGGAAGTAAGGGTGGCGCATGTAGCGGCCGTTGACGAAGAAAAACTGCTGATAGTTGCGCCGCTTGGCCTTTTCGGGCATGCTGATGAAGCCGTCGACCTTGACGAGCGACGTCTCGGTGCTGAGCGGAATCAGCTGGCTGTCGAGGCTGCGGCCAAACAGCGACGTGATGCGCTGCTTAAAGGAGCCGTGCATGAGCTTGTAGAGGATGCTGCCATTGTGTGTGAGCGTGAAATCCACATTGTAGTTAATCAGAGCAAGCTTCTCAAACTCCTTGATGATGTTGTTGAGTTCCACTTGGTTCGATTTCAAAAACTTGCGTCGGGCGGGCACATTGAAAAAGATGTCCTTAATCATGAAGTTGGCACCTGGCTGGCACACATCGGGCTCCTGGCTCTCGCACTTTGAGGCGTTGATTATGAGTTTGGTGCCAATTTGCTCGCCCTGACGGCACGTGCGCAGCTCCACATGGGCAATGGCGGCAATTGAGGCCAGCGCCTCGCCGCGGAAGCCCATGGTGTGCAGCTCGAACAAGTCTTCGGCCTTGCGGATTTTAGATGTGCTGTGACGCTCGAATGCGAGGCGGGCGTCGGTTTCCGACATGCCCACACCATTGTCGATTATCTGAATCAGAGTGCGGCCAGCGTCCTTTAGGATTATCTGAATTTGGGTGGCCTGGGCATCGATGGCGTTTTCCACAAGTTCCTTCACCACCGAAGCCGGGCGCTGAATCACCTCGCCGGCGGCAATCTGGTTGGCCACCGAGTCGGGCAACAACTTAATCACATCGCTCATAGCTGTAATATATCTCTCCTGTATTATGTGTCATGCTTTTCTGTTATCGGCTGGAACTGCGGTGTCGCCCGCCCGTTTCGGGCTGGCTGAGCAGCTGCATCATCTCGCTCGACACATCGTAGATTTCGTCGGGATTGTGCGGGCGCAGATTGTCGTACCACTGAAATCCGGGCAAATACAAATCGGTGCGTTTGGCCAGGAAAAGAGGAATCACTTTGCCGTTGACCTCGGGCCACATCTTCACCTTGTCGATTTGCTGCTTGGGCTTGAGGTCGATGGTGAGGTAGCTGCTCTCGGCGCTTATCAGCTTATTGTAGGTGGAGTCCTTCTCCTGAGGGTAGAACAGCGTGAGCACGTTGCCGTCAACGCTGAGGCGGCGCAGTTCCTTTTGCTCAAACTCAGCCCGCATCTGACGGCCGCTTAGCTGATTGTAGTAGTTTTCGCCCAGATGCTCGGCCATGATGCCGCTGCTGGGCAATGTGGCCCAGTCGACGGTGCTGTCGTTGAGGTGCACATTTATCTGCTCGCCCGAAATCTGCTTGTTGTCGTTCCACAGCAGGGCGTGACGATACATGCGCACTATGGTGTCGGCCTGCGAGAATGCCATGGAGTCGCACAGGCCCTGCACATCCACGCGGTAGAAGCGCACCCGCGGATAGGCGGTGAGCACGCGGCGTGAGGCGGTGTCGACAAAGGTGCGCATGGTGTCGCCGTGCAAATACAGGGTGTCCTTCTGCGAAAACTCGCGGGCACGGGCATGGCGGGTGACATACGACATCTTGGCATTCTCGTTGTGGTAGCCATATCCGCCGTCGAGAATCACCTTGTGCTTTGGGTCGGTGAGAATCACATTGCCCTTGGCCTCGCCATAGCCGTTGCGGCGGCTGTAGTACACGGTGTCGCCCACCAGCGTCTTGCCGTCCTTCGACAGCAGCGTGGAGCGGTTGTAGAGCGTGGCATTGTCGGCGGCGGCGTTATACCAGCCGCTGTTGGTGCGAATCACGTTGCCGTCGGAGCGGATTATGGTCTCCGACACGATGTCGGCCACGTGTGTGGCAGTGTTGTAGTCGAGCATGTCGGTGCGCAGGTCATACTTTTTGTTCACCAGATGCACATTGGTGGAGAACTGCGACTTCTTGGTGTCGAGCTCATAGCGTCCGAACTCCGATGTGAGCACATTGCCGCGCGAGTCCACAAGGCGGCCTCCGTTGAAGTAGTAGCCCACATTGGAGCGCACCTCATAGTCGAGGCTGTCGGTGTAGACGGTCATGTTGCGGTTTTGCATCTTCACGTTGTAGCGCAGCTGGGCAATTTCGTCGTCGCCGTAGTAGTGCAGCAAGTCGGCAAACACCTTGAGTGTGTCGCCCTGAATTATCTTCACATTGCCAAATGCGTCGAGCGAGCTCGTCTTGGGATAGAAATAGGCGCTGTCGCAATACATAAACATGTTGCCGCGCTGGAACTTTACGTTTCCCTTCAGCACCTGGTAGTCGGTGCTCACAGCCTCGTTGGCCGACAGTTCATCGGCGTTGTCGAGAAACACCTTGTTCTTCTGGTTGCGGTTGGCGCGGGGAATTTGCGGCGTGATGCGCTTCACCCTCTTGGCCTTGGCACCCTCTTTGGCCGCCACGGCGTGCTGCGGATTTTTGTAGCCAGCCACGCGCGCCTGAGCCACCCATGCCGTGCAGCCCATAATAACGGCCAAAAGACATAAGGCCACGCGCGCAGCCTTATGTCTTCCAGTTATGTGGTTACTTGTAGTGTTTGATCTCACCAGAAATCTCCGTTACTGTAAGTTTTAATTCCGATCTTGCTTTTTGGTTTTTAGCCAATCATACTTGAAATCGCAGTTGCGCCAGCCCTCCTCGATGTAGACGTAGGTGGTCTTTTGCTTTTCCTTAATCCAGTCTTCAAGAATCTTTTCCTTGGTGTGGTTTTCGCACATGCCCTTCAGCGTCTGGTAGTCTTGTGCCAAGTCGGCCTTGTGGGCTTCGATGCGCTTTGCGAGTCTGACCATCGACACCTGCTTGCTGTTGGTTTTGGGATTGAGCATGATGAATGGCTTCGACACGTCGCCCACCTTCATGGTGTCGACCAGCTTGCCGATTTCGGCAGGCAGGTCGGCCATCTCAAAGAGGTTGCTGCGAGTCTTCTCGTTGAGCATGTATCCGTCGTTGTTTCTTGAGTCTTTGTCTTGCGACACCAGCTGTGCGGCCTGTCCAAAGGTGGCAAGCTTCTTGCCGACGATGTCGAGGCGCAAAGTGTCGAGGCGGGCCACAGCGTCGTTAAGGTCTTTGTCCGACACCTTGGGCTTGAGCAGAATGTGGCGTGTGTTGATGCGGTCGCCACGTTTCTCTATGAGCTGGATTATGTGGTAGCCGTCCTCGGTCTGCACGATGTTCGACACCTTTTTATTGTCGTTGAGGTTGAATGCAGCGGTGGCATACTCGGGCAGAAGCTCGGAGCGGCTGCGGAAGCCCGTCTCACCGCCATACACCGATGTGCCGGGGTCTTCGGAATAGAGGATAGCCAGAGTGGAGAAGTCGCTCTCGCCACTGTTCACCTTCTGCGCATAGTCGCGAAGGCGCGACTTCACCTCGTCGATTTCCTGCTGCGGAATGCGCGGGTTGATGGTGATGACTTGCACCTCCACCTGCTTGGGAATGAACGGCAGCGAATCGGCCGGGAGCGACTCGAAATAGCGGCGCACGTCGGACGGCGTGGCCTTGACGCCCTTGGTGAGCTTCTGCTGCACCTCCTGGATGGTGTACTGGTCGCGCACCATGTTCATAAGCTGCTCGCGCAGTTCGGGCATGGGCTTGCGGAAGTATTCCTCCACCTTCTCCTTCGAGCCGAGGTTGGCGATGAAATAGTTGATGCGGGCGTCGACGTTCGACGCTATCATTGAGTTGGTCACCTCCACGGTGTCGATTTTAGCCTGATGCAGAAACAGCTTGTCGATGGCCATGCGCTCGGGAATCACGCAGTAGGGGTTGCCCTGAATGGGGTTGCGCTCGTATTGGGCCTGCAGGTATTCCTGCTCGATGTCGCTCTTGAATATGGGCTCATCGCCCACCACCCACGCCACCTCCTCGGCGACGTTGTTTTGCGCACCGATGCTGAACACGGCGGCAACTATGAATAGCAAAATGGTGCTAAGTCTTAATTTCACTTTATTCTCTGATTTTTCGTTATTATCTACGCATTGAAAAGCGGCCGCGGGCAGCGGCGCGCTTAATGGATGCAAAGTTCTTGATTTTTTGCCATATCACAAAATTCAAGTTGATAAAATATGCTTTAATTTCTTTTAATTTTATCAAACGAGAAAAGTGCCGCGTCCCTTTTCATGAAAAGGGGGCGCGGCACACTTGCTCTATTCGTTGGCGCGCTTAGGCGCGCACTTTATTTCACTTGCTTGAGCACGTCTTGATATATTTCCACCGGATATTTGGCCTTGAGGTTGGCCACCCAGCGCTTTTCAAGCACGTCCTGATAGTCGGAAGTCACACGGCCCTTCACATCGTTCACGTCCTCGGGCTGCGACAGCACCTTTCCGTCGAGCACGAAATACACAGGATAGGCCTTCTCCTTCGACTCTGCCTTGGGGCCTTTGAACACGAGGTGGTCAACCATCTTGTTCTCACCCTTGCCCACTAGCATGCGCTCCATTTTGATGTCGCGCTTAAACTTGCGGTGCAGCGTGGTGGTGATGGTGTCGAGCGGCTCACCCTTAAGTTTCTTGAGGTCGGCCTTCACCAGACGGGCAACCGAGTCGCTCTTGGCGAGCAGAATAATGCCCTTGAAGTGCTTCACATTCCACGTGTAGGCACTGCGGTGGGTGTTGAAGAAATTGTTGAGCCCGGTGGTGTCGCGGCTTGCGCCCTCCCACACCTTGTTGTTGCTCACCTCATACAGCAGCGTGCCGTCGCGATATTCGTTGAGCAGGTTGCTCAGGTCGGAGTTTCCGGCAATCACCTGGTCGATGTAGTGGTTCTTGATGTCGGTGTTGGCCAGGTCGTCGACCAGCGTTCCAAAGTAGCTAACGGCGCCCTCCTTGTTGAGTTTGGCCTTGGTGTTGACAAGCGGCAGCAGCGCGCTGGCGGGCACCGTTATGCCGTCGTAGGTGAATATGGCGACATTACAGCCGCTGATGGCCTTGGCTGCAAACGTGGAGTCGTAGCCGCCGCACTTGTCGAGTTGCGACTCGATGTAGGCACTGAACGTGGGATTCTTGGCGTATTTATACTGGGCCTTGATTTGTTTGAGCTTGGCCTCGGCTGGCATGCTGGCGCGCTCGTCGCTGGCAATCATCTGCTTCAGCTGCGGCTCCATCTCCTTGAACGAGGCGGTGGGCTTGTGGCCGAGCTTTTTGACTATGTGATAGCCATAGGAGGTTTCAAACGGCTTTGAGATTTGGCCGTCGGCCAGGCCGAACGCCACGTCCTCGAACTGCTTGAGCATGCGTCCGCGGCCAAACCAGCCGAGGTCGCCGCCGCGCTTGGCCGAGCCGGGATCTTGCGACTCATTTTTGGCAATGTCCTCAAAGTTGCCGCCGTTCACCACCACATTGTAGATGGAGTCGATCTGGGCCTTAACGGCAGCCTTGGCGCTGTCGGTGGCGTTGCGGGGGAACAGGCGCAGAATGTGCTCGGCGTGCACCTGGCCGTCGTCGTTGCGCACAGCGTTGACGCGCACCATGTGCACGCCAAAGTCGGTGCGGAAGGGTTTGCTCATCTGCCCCACGGGGGTGTTGAATGCTTCGTATTCAAACTTATAGGGGAACACGCCGGCAGTGATGTAGCCATAGTGGCCGCCGTTGGTCTTCACCGAGGGGTCGATGGAGTATTGCTTGGCCAGCTTAGAGAAGTCTTGGCCGTGGAGAATGCAGTTGCGCAGGCTGTCCATCTTGGCCAGTTGCTTGTCGTTGTCGGCCTTGTCCTTGCCAAGAGGCAGCATCAGGTGATCGATGTCGACGTTTTTGGTGGCGCGGTCGTAGGCTTCGGCCACAAGCTTTGCGGTGACGGTGGTGTCGACCAGATAGGGAGCCACAAGTTCATTTTTGTATCCTTCAAGCTCGGCCTTGATGCGCTTGAGCGTGTCGATTTTCTCGGCCTCTGCGTCGGCCACCTTGAGCTTATAGGTAACGAAGCGGTCAACGTATTGCTGGAGCGACTCTTTTTGAAGTTGCTGCTGGTTATTTTTGTGGAACAGGTATTCAAACTCCGAGAGTTTCACACCCTTTCCATTGATTTTCATCAGGACCGGGTCTTTTGCGGCCACCGCCAGCGCGGCGGCTCCCAAAAGCGTGCAGGCCAATAACTTAACTTTCATATTAAGATTCTTCTGTGTTGAAAAAAATTAGTTATATATAAAACATTAACGTATAATATAACGGACTGGAATGCCGCCATATTATACGTTAACGCATATAATTTTCACTTTTTAACCACGAGAGTAGTTGGGAGCCTCGCTTGTGATGGTCACATCATGGGGGTGGCTCTCGGCCACGCCGGCGTTGGTGATGCGCACAAACTTGGCACTGTGCAGCTCCTCGATGGTTGGAGCGCCGCAGTAGCCCATGCCGGCACGCAGGCCGCCCAGCATCTGGTAGATGACCTCATAGAGGGTACCCTTGTAGGGGACGCGTGCGGCGATGCCTTCGGGCACAAGTTTCTTGGCCTCGGTAACGTCGTTTTGGAAGTAGCGGTCCTTAGAGCCCTTCTCCATGGCCTCAAGCGAGCCCATGCCGCGGTATGACTTATATTTACGGCCGTTGAAGATGATGGTGTCGCCAGGCGACTCCTCCACGCCGGCAAACACACCGCCGAGCATAACCGAATATGCGCCTGCGGCGAGGGCCTTGACAATGTCGCCCGAGTAGCGGATGCCGCCGTCGGCAATCAAAGGCACTCCAGTGCCCTCAAGAGCCTTGGCCACATCGTAGACCGCGCTGAGCTGCGGCACGCCGATGCCGGCAATGATGCGTGTGGTGCATATTGAGCCGGGGCCGATGCCCACCTTAACGGCATCGGCACCGTTATCGACCAGATATTTTGCAGCCTCGCCGGTGGCAATGTTGCCCACCACCACGTCGATTTGCGGGAAAGCTGCCTTCACCTTGTGCAGCACGTCGACCACGCCCTTGCTGTGGCCGTGGGCCGTGTCGATGACAATGGCATCGACACCGGCCTCAACCAATGCGCGGGCACGGTCAAGGCTGTCGGCCGTCACGCCGATGCCGGCTGCCACGCGCAGGCGGCCCAGGGCATCCTTGCAGGCGTTGGGCTTGTCCTTGGCCTTGGTGATGTCTTTGTATGTGACCAGGCCTACGAGCTTGCCTTCTTTGTCGACCACGGGAAGCTTCTCGATCTTGTAGGTTTGCAGAATCTTGGCAGCCTCATCGAGGTTGGTCGACTGCGAGGTGGTGATGATGTTCTCGCTGGTCATCACCTCATCGATTTTGCGTTCCATGTTGGCTTCAAAGCGCAGGTCGCGGTTGGTGACAATGCCCACGAGCTTCTTGTCGTCGTCAACCACGGGAATGCCACCAATGTGGAACTCCTTCATGATTTTAAGGGCATCGGCCACACTCGAGCCACGCTTGATGGTCACAGGGTCGTAGATCATGCCGTTTTCGGCACGCTTCACGGTGTGCACCTGGCGGGCTTGCTCCTCAATCGACATGTTTTTGTGAATCACACCGATGCCACCCTCGCGGGCAATGGCTATGGCAAGCTGGGCTTCGGTCACAGTGTCCATTGCAGCGGAGATGAGCGGAACATTCAATGTGATGTTGCGCGAAAACTTTGTCGTGAGCTTCACGTCCTTGGGCAGGACTTCGGAATACGCAGGGATTAAGAGGACATCATCGAACGTGAGTCCATCCATTTTTACACGGTCGGCAATAAATGATGACATATATTATATATTAATTTAAAAACTTTCTCTTCTCAAGTTGTTTTCGATGGTGCCAGCGGAGCACCTTTGTCATTTATTGCGTACAAAATTACGCATTTTTCGCTGCATATTCAACACGCCGCCCCAACTTTTTTAAAAAAAACTTTTTTCCGGTCATTTGTAAAATGAGAGAAAAAGTGTGCCTGGCAAGAGCGGGAGTTCACGTAATATTTCGTAAATTTGCAAAATAATCAATTTGCACACTATCAGCATGGGATTTTTAAGTAAATTCTTCTCGAAAGAGAAAAAAGAGACCCTCGACAAGGGTTTGAACAAAACTAAGCAAGGCGTGTTTGCCAAACTGGCTCATGCCGTGGCAGGCAAATCGACTATCGACGACGATGTGCTCGACAACCTGGAGGAGGTGTTCGTGACCAGCGATGTGGGAGTGGCCACCACACTGAAGATTCTCGACCGCATCCAGGCGCGCGTGGCCCGCGACAAGTATGTGGGCACGGGCGAGCTCAACAACATGCTGTGCGAAGAAATCACCGAAATGCTGGTTGACAACGACAACGCAAGCCGCGAAGACTTCACTGTGGCCGACAACAAGAAGCCATACGTGATAATGGTGGTGGGCGTGAACGGCGTGGGAAAGACCACCACCATTGGCAAACTGGCCTACCAGTTTAAGAAGGCCGGCAACAAGGTGGTGCTTGGCGCGGCCGACACCTACCGCGCGGCAGCCGACGAGCAGCTCGAAATATGGGGCCAGCGCGTGGGCGTGCCCGTGATTAAGCACAAAATGGGCACCGACCCAGCGTCGGTGGCCTACGACGCAGTGTCGAGCGCAAAGGCGCAGGGCGCCGACGTGGTGATAATCGACACGGCAGGCCGCCTGCACAACAATGTGGGCCTGATGAACGAGCTCACCAAAATCAAGAACGTGATGCGCAAAGTGGTGCCCGACGCGCCGCACGAGGTGCTGCTGGTGCTTGACGGCTCAACGGGCCAGAACGCCTTTGAGCAGGCCAAGCAGTTTGTGGCCGCCACCGAGGTCAACGCGCTTGCGGTGACCAAGCTCGACGGCACAGCCAAGGGCGGCGTGGTGATAGGCATCAGCGACCAGTTCAAGATTCCGGTGAAGTACATCGGCCTGGGCGAAGGCATGGAAGACCTGCAGATATTCCGCAAGGAGGAGTTTGTGAAATCGCTGTTTGGCAAGTAACGCCACCATCTAAATAAGCACCACACTACACACACGACGACATACACACATTTTATATGCGTAAAAACAAAATTGACATCATATCGCTCGGCTGCTCTAAAAACCTCGTTGACTCGGAGCACCTGATAAGACAGTTTCAGGCCAACGGATACACAGTGGAGCACAACCCCGCAAGGGTGAACGGTGAAATTGTGGTGGTGAACACCTGCGGCTTCATTCGCGACGCGCAAGAGGAGTCGATCAACACCATCCTAAGCCTGGGCGAGGCCAAGAAGCAGGGAAAAATAAACAAACTCTTTGTGATGGGCTGCCTGGCCGAACGCTTCATGCACGACCTGATGGAAGAGATTCCAGAGGTTGACAAATTCTACGGCAAATTCAATTGGAAGGAGATGCTTGCCGACCTGGGCAAGTCGTATCACAGCGACATTGCATCGGAACGCTACCTCACCACCCCCAGACATTACGCATACGTGAAGATATCGGAGGGCTGCAACCGCTTTTGCGCCTTCTGCGCCATTCCGCTCATCACGGGGCGGCACAAGTCGGTGCCCATCGACGAGCTGCTGGCCGAGGTGCAGAGCCTTGTGGCCAAGGGCGTGAAGGAGTTTAACGTGATTGCCCAAGACCTGTCGTCGTATGGCCTCGACCTGTATGGCAAAATGATGCTGCCCGAGCTGATAGACCGCATGGCGCAAATCGAAGGCGTGGAGTGGATCAGGCTGCACTACGCCTACCCCACCCAGTTCCCCTACGAGGTGCTGCCTGTGATGGCACGGCACAGCAACGTGTGCAAATACCTCGACATTGCCCTGCAGCACATCAGCGACAAGGTGCTGGCCAACATGCGCCGCCACATAGGCAAAGCCGAAACACTTGAGCTGATTGCACGCATCCGCCGCGAGGTGCCCGGCATACACCTGCGCACCACCCTTATGGTGGGCTTTCCTGGCGAGGGAGAGGCAGAATTCGAAGAGCTGAAGCAATTTGTGCGCGAGGCACGGTTTGAGCGCATGGGCGCGTTTGCCTACAGCGAGGAGGCCGGCACCTATGCCGCGCGGCACTACGACGACTCAATTCCGCAAGAGGTGAAAGACGACCGTCTGCAGCAAATCATGGACTTGCAGGAAGGCATTTCTCAAGAGATTCAAGACGGCAAAGTGGGCCAGACGCTGCGCGTGATAGTTGACCGCGAAGACGAAGACTACTACGTGGGCCGCACGCAGTATGACTCCCCCGAAGTCGACCCCGAGGTGCTCATCAGCAAAGACCGGCCGCTCACCGTGGGCGAATTCTACAACGTGACCATCGCCGAAGCCATGCCCTTCGAGCTGATGGGCAAAGTGGCCGACTGACCCCCCACATCAATCCGCATATAAGCAAACTGTGAAGCCAGGGCAGGACTCAATCCAACCCTGGCTTCATTGTTTGTGTGCATACTCATATTGAGTATGGTGGAAATTAGTTATTTCCGCTCTTTGCCGGCTACGAGGTGCCAAAGTTCACGCACCCACAGCACGAATGATGACCCGACCACGATGATTATCCAGTCGGTCAGCTTCAAGCCCTCCACGTTGAAGAACTGCTGCAGGCCCGGCACCTCAACCATAGCTATCTGGCCAATGAGGATTATGGCGACGATGGTCAGCAGCCCGTTGCAACCCTTAAAGTGCAACGCACTGCGACCCGTCTCGAATGCGCGGGCATTGAACAGATAGAAGAAGTGGGTCATTCCACCATTCACATTGAGAATGAAGTTGCTTGGCATAGGTGATAACGAGAAGCTATCTGTTATAGCCAAAGTTTATCTGGTCGTATTGTATTTTTTCAACTTTAACCTCCTTATTGCCTTTTATATTGTCATTCTTATTGTCCTTATTGACGCCTGGCTTAGGATATAATTTCTCCACCAACCTATTTATTAAAGAAATTGTGTTTCTATCAACACGAGCGCCAAGCCATATTTTTTTAATTTTAATCTTTAATTTAGGGCGTCTTGCATCCTCCTTTTCGACTGTTTTTATAAAACGGACTTCTTTCTCATACTCCCATTGTTTTGATTTACATTTGAGTATATCACCAATCTGCGAATTTGTATCTAATTCAGGCATTTCGTCTAAATATTCCACTTCAATTTTATCCCATTTAGAAGTCACCTCAAATTCAATACAACAGCCTCTGTGCTCATCTGCATAATGACTCCACATTACGCCAATGTTGTGTTTTTTAGAAACGGAACAAATGAATGTCTTGGCTCTTTTGCTATACATTTCCTTTCGTGTCGCTAAGTCTATTTGGGGGCTGTAGTTAAAATATCCCTCCATTGGGTCATTTAGTTCATTATATTTTGCTCCATATAATTCGCTATATATAAGAATTTGCAGGAACCTTTTAATGTCGTTTAATGATCTGTATTTAAAGTATGTTTCCTTCATTTGTTTTTTATTTACTAACAAGTTATAACTTAATTTATCGTATAAACTCACTTGAAGTAGGCCGCACCGACCTCGTTACGAAGTAAGACAGGTTGTGTGGGTGTTATATGCTGTCTCGGTGAAGAGGGCTCTTTGTGTCATGGAACGTACAACCCCGCAAGTTCATGGCAGAGCTATTTCAACGCCTCGGTGTTCCAGAGTCACCGTTTATTCCAACATCACTTTGGTTAAGACATTACCGACACTCCTTGCTCCTCCAAACCATGACTTCCACCGCCAGCGGTTCAACGAGATGATTATGAATGCACCGAAGCGCAAGGGCACAAAGACAAAGGAGTGCGCAACCGCTTCTTAAGCCAATACAACCATGTAGATTAGGTCATAAACATGTCAATGAGGGTCCCTAATCCGCCTTCATAGCCATAACTATCGGCTACAAATTCCCATTCGCCCTTGTCATTGAGAACAAGTTTGGCGGCCTCAACGGCAGTCTCTTTAGAGAATTTTTTCTTGATGTCGTATGAGCAAAGCTCCACTCCAGTATCCTCATCATAAATAGTGATAACGAGCTTACGCACAGATCTGAAAGTAATTCCGTCCCTATCGCCGTTATATATGCTTACGAAGAATTTGATTTCCCGAATGTTAGAACTTACCTTAGACAACCTCACATGCATTGCTGCACTTGAGCTGCCTGTATCATCAGCAGAGCCAAGTACAGAGCCATCGGCCGAAACAGGCACCGTTGCTGTGCGCCAACATTCCTTGTTGCCATACATAGCATCATTAAATGGCTCAACCTCTCCTGTTTCGGGATTAGCACGATGATTGGAATTATAGAATACAAAATCTTCATTGTTCAAAGTAATTCCAAATTTATCGACAAGGAAAGCCGAAACATCCAAGTCTGCCTCAGAGTCCCATTCAAAGTCTATTTTTATGCCTTCGTGATTATGGAGCAAATAGTGTTTGCCAACGCCCATTTTTATTGGTGGCAATATGAATCTACCACTACGTATTACTACAAATCTATGTCCTAACGACTTTGGCTTTGTCTTTGTTAAGGGCACTCTCTGTGACGGAGGTGTGTCTATAACGAATTTCGGTGTCTTGTCCAATCTAGAAACATCTTCCTTTCGTTCTCTAAGTTCGGCATTTCGTTTAATCCACAATTCCAAACCTGCAACGAGTGATGCTATACCATTTGGGTCTTGAACGCGAGACTTATCTATACCCCCTGCCCTCATCTCACCATGCAATTTACTGTCTTCTATCGTTGTGCCAAAAGGTGAATATGCAATTGTATGTGAAATCGTTGTTGAAGTTTTACATTCACCTACCGATAACGGATATGCTTCAACTGGTCGTAATGGAATTTCCGCTTCTCTATCCGCAACGGAACAGCACGACTGATGATTTATTGTGTTGCCAAACAGGTTGCGGACTTCGTAGTTTGCGTCCGCGACCATCTTGTATAGCTTGTCGAGCATGGCCCGCTTCATTTTATCCTGCACCTTCGCCACTGCGGCCCATGCCATGGGTCTGAAGATTTTCTCGAAATAATCTGTTGCGGCATTGCCCACCAGTACCACCATGCACTGCTGCTTTTGCAAGTCGTGGTCCTGCAGAAAGTTGCTTAGCTTATAATCTACCAAGCTACGGACATCTCCAATTGCCGAGACATCCAAATCGCCACGGCTGAGGAAATAGTCCTGTTTTGAGCCGTCACTCATAGTCAGCGTGCCATTAACGCTCGGTGCATCTCCGTTAAGGAAATCCAAAGCAGCGGCCTTTAGGATGCTCTCTTCAGGTTCTCGCGATTTATATTTGTAGCCAAACAGTCTGCTCCATATCAAGTCGGTGGCTTGCTTCAACCTTGGGTCGTAACCTTTTCCGTCAATTCTTATTGACTCGTCGATGGATTTGCATGTCATGACATCAAAAGTAGTCTGCAGGAGCAAGTCACCAGCGTCAACCGACACCATGATTGCAGCCTTGACTTTTTGCCTCTCTTGCGCTAAGGAGTCCATTGCCACAGGCAGCAAAAGTTGATGATAGCCTATGGAGTATAGATTTTGGAATCCAGCTTTTTCAAACGGGTTGGTTATAAACAGCCTCCTATCGATGTCAAGCTCAGGAGTGAATAGGAACACAAGCGGCAGTTGTGACACATTGCTGTCGATAGTGCCCTTGTCGCCATAAAAGCTATCGGACAGAATCTTGCTAATATAATACCTTATGGCAAAATAAGGCAATTTGTTGAGTTGCTCTTCCCTGCCCGCAAACTGAAACGTCTTAATTCCCTTGCAGGTGTCGAATATGTCGGCAAAGGCATTTTGCGACAATCCTTTGGTTGCCGTCTCCAATGCTTTTTGCCCTATGACAAACTCATTGCCGGCACACTCTATGGCAAATGGCATTTCGCATTCGCCATCGCGCGGGAAATCAACAAATCGGCCTTCGCCATCGGCACGGCAATAGCGGAAAGATATGCAATTCCTTGATATTGTAACTAATATGCAATAGTCCACTTTATTACAATTTTTATGCGTCACTTGTCTAACTTAAACATCTTCATCAGGTATTCGTCATAAAACTTCATGCCCTCGAGAATGATAATCGGAGCCACGTAATCAAACTTATCTTGACGACGTGCCTTTTGTACCTCTGGCAGATTTTGGATATATGTGTTAATGTTTGACATCGAATTGATACCATTCATCATTGCATCTACGTCAACAATGTCTTTGCCGAAAAGGCTCGTTATATACTTATAGTAAATTCCGGCAAATTGATAGAAGCACAACAGACTAGGATTAAACTGATCTGACGATTTAAAGCACACACCGATACTTTCTATGTAGTCAGGAGCAATGCTGTCATCAAATTTCAACTCCTCACTCTTTCCCGTACTGCTGTTGTAGAGGGTGAATCCGTTTTCGCCAACAATCTCAATCGTATTATTCGATACCATCAACTTGCTTGTTGTTGTCTTTGCCAAGCCCTTTGATACCTCAAACTTGACATCATTCGCCGGCTTCGTTTGAATGTTGATGTTTGGCCAGTCAGCAAGATTGCCCTTTAGCACATCAAAGCCACCCATTCCCATAGTGAATAGCTCGGTATAGTATCGTAACGCGCCATTAGCGTCAATCACATTCAGCCACTCAAATATTCGGGCACCCTTGCCGGCAAAAACCACTTTGATTTTTGGCCGCCAATTTGCTTTAAACATTGTCAACTCATCTGTTTGACGGGCCTCTTTGATCAGTTTAATTGCCAATTGGCCCACATAGTAAGTTACAAGTCCAGTAACATACATATTAACGCAGAACAATGAAGGGCATTTATTCAATAGCGTTTGGTAGAAGCCACTAAGTTGCTTGTCGTCCAACTGATCCACAACCTGCTCAAAATAGTATGGAGCAGTTGTTGCTGAATAAAGCTTAGCATCGCCGTCATTGAAGCCCAGAAGCCTTAACCCGTTGCCGTGGCAAACCACATTCAGAGCTTTTTCAAATTGGGCAGCCATATATTTAGTGGCATTTGAGATTCGCTGAGCGGCAAAACGAATTGAGTTTTGTTTCAGCATTTTACAGCCATCACCATCTTTACATATCACAGAAATATCGGTTGTGCTGCCACCCACGTCAAGACAAAATGTAAGTTCATTAGTAGTATTAATGCTGTAAGCTATATGATTAGCCACAGCGCAAGCCTCAGTCATTGCTTTTGTTGTATCAATTGCCTTGAAGTCGAACTTGAACGGTTCACGATTTGGCGCCAAGACCTTGAGGTCAGAATCCATGGTGCTTTCCCCAAACGGGCCTGAACCTGAAAATGGATTATTTGAACCACCAAATCCTGTAGAGGTGTCAGCATTCTCCAATCCGTTGGCTGCTAAAGGGTCTTCATTGAGGCTTTTTCCAAAAGGATTATTGCTTCCAAATCGGGCTCCATCAAAAGGACCCTGGTTGTTGTTTGACATTCCCTTCAATGGATTAGCATTCCCTATAGGAATGTTATCCATTGGAGCGTCAGAAACCGTCAGAGGCACGTCATAAACTACAGGGGAAACATTTGTTAGAGCTTTCCAAATCGAACCATATTGGAGTATCAGGTTGTGTCCCATCGCAGATGGATACGACCACCTCAAATCAGTTGGCACGTAATGCTTAACAAACAGCTCTGCATATATGTGGAGCAACAATGAGGACAAAAAAGCTTGTTTGTGGGCTTTATCAATATCACGGTCGCTCCACTTCATGTTATGAATCAGCTTAACCACATTTTGCCCGCCACGAAAACTGAGCATTATCTCATCGGCAGTCACATTGCTAATCGGCAGATGACGGCTGAAGCATGGGAATCCTCCTTGCACGGCATTGCCACACAAAATGTTTATATCGTCGTTGTCGGGCAAACGCTGGTCATCGTGGACAGCAAGAATACTCTTTATTGCATTTGAATATATCTCCTCATTTTGGAAGAAGAGCACATTGCGTTCGGCTGGAACTTGATTTGCATTATTGCTGCACAAGTCGGTGAAAAGAGAGAATCGTTGGCTGCTGAGTTGCAGCCCCTCAGCATTTGTCATATTCTCATTGTGGTAAGCTATCGAGGTGTTGGTACTACCAAAATCCACACCTACAGTAACTGCCTCCAAATCATAATTTTGACCGAGATTTTTTGGCAACCCATCATCTGCATTTTGGTTGCTACTATAGTTTATCAAGACATAACCACTGTCGCTTCCTGAAATGTGCGTTAATCGCACGCCCTTAAACGGCTTAGCGCTCTCGTAGATTTCATACTTGTAGTTGCTTGCGGCAGTGCGGCTGTCGCTCATAACAAGGAGCTTAGCACCTTCCGCGGCAACGCCTTTATTGGCGAGGAATTGTATGTTGCCTTCGTTGTCGACAATGATATTACCATTATTATCACCCGCAAATGGCACGGCACAATACGGGCAGTCGTTTTGACGCGCATCGTGCGGCATCTCGGAATACATGAAGTATCGGTTCCACTTATCGGAGATGAAATTAGGCCACACCACCACATCTTTGTTACGGGCAAAGATGCCACTTATATTGTAGTCGATGGGTATAGTCTTAGCCTTTTTCGCACCATTTTCATCAGCGACCATAAGTTTCACAGAAAGAACAGACTTTTCCTCATCAAAGTCCGCGCTCATATGTGAGTTTATGCCAACGCCCATCTGAACATAGCCAAGGAGCGAACTCACACTGCTGCCAAACACCAGCAAGCCTTTTTGGCTCAGTGGAATTGCAAAAAAGGCATAATCAGAACTACCCAACTTGCGGGCACGCAACAAATAGACGGACAGCGCATTGATGTCTTTTTCTCCTTTCTCATACTCACGAGGGAGCCAAATCCTGGCCAACTTAGAGGTGTTCGGCAGCAAAAGTTCCTCGGGTTTAAACTTTATATCCTCTTTACTTCCGTCAGGTTCCACTGAAATGACGCCATCGTGGCCATAAAGTTCCTCGGTGTAGTTGAGGAATGTGAATGGTGCGCCAAAGCCCTGCACAGGGAGTGTGCTGGCATCATTCTTATCAAGACCGCGGCTGCGAACGAGTGAGAGAATCTCATCGCGCCAAGTGACCAGCTCACCCTTTAAGCCCTGATAGGTGAGGCCAGCCTGCTTGTAATAGTCCTCAAGTTTCGGGATTCGCGACAACAGTTTGTCGACATAAGCATACAGATTAAGCAGCTGCTCATCGGGGATGGTGCTGTGCAGCGGGTCGGTGAAGCGGTGCGTTTGCGGATCGACAAAAACAGCAGTTTTGTTGATGCTGTAGGCCACAGAGGTGAAGAACAGTGAGCGTGGCGACGTGGCGCCTACCACCTGCCCGTTATATTTTATCACATACAGGAATGGCTTGGCCTGGTCGTTCTTTGCTGCAGCCTGGTCCATCCAAAGGCGGCGGTCGTTCATCAGCATATTGCCGAAGGCACCCTTTGGCTCATAGATGTTTGCCGTGGTCCTTATGTCCTTCCCGTCACTGTAGGCAAGGTCGATGCGTTTTACCTCAATAGCAGTATTGTTGAGGGCGATGCAGGCTATAAGGCCGCGCCACTCGTCCACAAGGTTCACGTAATATTGGTTAAGACCGTCGGAGGCGTTTTTGCGGATGGTTTGAATCTCATTAAGGGCATGATCAAACAGGTCGGCTCGGGCAAATGCAGATGGCACACCAGAAACGATGGCACTGACATCAACGCCTTCTTGGATTGTTGGAGTTATTATGTCGCGGGTAAACGACTGGATGCCCGCGGTCAAGTCCTGCCATTGTCCGGCAGCGCCCTGAGGCTTGCTCTGGGGCTTAACATTGATTACTAAGGCAGTAATATTTGGCATAAGAATTTGTTTTTTAAACCGTTATAACTTAGTACTGAATGGAATAGTGATGTTAATGGCGTTGTACATGTGCGCCAAGAAACGCTCCTTCATTGTGCTGACATTCTGGGCATCGGAGGGCTGGCACTTAGGCAAATTTTTGATGAAGTCGTCATAGTCGGCACGTTTGTCCCTGCTAAAGATGCCACCTTCCTTTTTCTCCTGAATTTCCTTGCACGGATCCATAGTCGCAAGCGCCTTAATGTTTTCCTCAAACACCGTGGGAGGGAACAAGAATTGGCTAACGCCTGCCTCACGCACGGAATTGTGAATCTGGTAGATCCACCCGCGCACAATCGACCCGTTGACTACGTTATAAGCAAATTCCTTCATATAGTCGTCAATCTCGTCGCACTGGTTCTTGCTCATTTCATCATAGTGGTGAATATCTTGCACCTTAAGTCGCTCAATAAATCCTCGAGTACCCTTTGTGGTTTTGCTCACATCGTCCTGCTGCAGCGCGCCACCGTGTTTGGAAAGGATTATATGCGCCAAGGTCAGAAAAGAGCCCATCTTCTGCATAAACTCTGCAGCCTTGGTTTGGCCGACAAAGTCGGTACCTTTGAATGTCATGTTTTTGGCATCATCCAAGTTCACCGACCGGTAGAGATACTGGACCGATGCGTTCTGCAGGTCGTTGTCGTCAAGCATAAAAAAGTCGTAGGCTGCACAGGCGCTCATCAGTTCCACCACGTGACATGCGTTTTTCTGCTGTGCTCCTCCGGTTATGGTATCACCGCTATTACCATCCGACACGTTCATGTCTTTTGCAGGCCAACCGATGTGGTAGAAGCGCTTATAGCGCTCCTTCACGGTCTTGTCGTTCTGATAGAACTGTAACGCAGCCTGCGAATTGATGGCAAAATAGTCGGAAGAAGCAATCAGTTTCTGCTGCTTACGCTGCGCTTCAGAAGGAGACGGGAAGCTGAAATACTCGGTGAGCAGTGTGGCTCCAAACTTAACCTTGTTGAAGTCGATTGTGTTTTGTGAAATGATGTTCACGGCTTCTTTCAGAGCCTCTGGCACCACTGGTATCGACGAAGCGCCCGTGCCGCCAAACACAGAGCCGAACACAAACACGCGTGCGCCCGTGCCGCTGGCCTGCAATTCAGTGAGGAAATCGGCCAACTGCAGTTCGGGTTCCGTTGCCTTAGCCTTGTCGGCCGCATAGTGGCATGCAGCCTCTACAATGCCATGATACATCAGCATCGAGCCAAGGTGGGTTTGCGCACGATATCCGTGGTCGAGGTTAAAAGCCTGCACAGTGTCGTGATCCAAAAACAAATCAGCCAAGTCGCGGTCGGCTTCAGCCGTTTCGGCAGCAAGTCCCTGCATGGCACTCAATTTGGAGTAAGTGCTGCGGTTGGCCTTCGAATAGTCGGTGTAGAAGCGATACAAATTTAGCTTTGCCGAGAAGAACGTGTTAGAGTTGGGGCTGCCACCCGGAGAGTCGGGGTTGTCGGTCTTCACCTTATTATATAATTCTATCAGTCGCTCCACGCCACCTTTGTTGCCGTTGGCTTGGTCGGTGTCGAGCGTAAGTATATCAATCTCTTGGTTGCCAAACATGCCAATGGCGCAAAGATGCACGAAGGCCTCAAGGCACCTCATGCCAGTGCCGCCAATGGCGATAACAAATAACTTATCCATATATCAATGTGTTTTTTAGAACCAAGACCCTAATTTACCTTGCTTGTTTGCCTTAGAGACCACCACGCCAACAATCACATACACAATCCATGACACGAAAAGGCCGATGAACATGTGCAGCATGAATGCGCTCCTTTTGGAGCCGGTCTTAAGACTTATGTACACAATTAGAAACGACAGTACGGCCGAAAGCACCGGGGCCGCTATGCTTAAGACCCAAAAGATGCCCTTGCGCTTTTTCACATCGCTCAAATCGGGTCTGAATTCCACGCTTTTAGATAATAATGCGGCTATAATCAAAGCCACTACAGCTGCAATAATGGCACAGATGTAGACTGGAAAAATAATTGCTGTCATATTTTTATTTCATTTATTAGGTTATATGTATAATCGTATTTTAATCGCTCATCCTCACAAAGTAGCTATACACACAGCTGCCTTGCGGGTTGCAGTGCTGCAACACATTTCTTATGGCTGAGCTCAGGCAGTTGTTGCCCGTCCACGAAAAGAGTTCGTCGATTTGGCTGCCCAAGTTGGGCACGGCGTCGGCCACAACAATGTCGATGCGGTACAGGCCCGAAGGCTCCTTATTGCCTGCTATGGTGCCGCCGAAGCCGGGATCAAGGTTTACTGCCAGCTCGGCATTCCGGCCCTTCGTTGCGCTGAACGTGTTGCTAAACAACTGCTGGTCGAACACAAGCACGCCTTGGATGTCAAAGATGTTTTTCCCTCCGCACTTGGCGTAGTCGTACTGCGGAAGCATATTGCCGTTTTCATCATAAAAGTCGGAGCTTTCCGATGGTATCTCCACATCTTTTTCACCTTCAACCACCTCGATTGTGGGCTTATGCTTCATTGCAGTGAGCCAATCCATATAAAGGTTGAAGTCTTCGCCAATGTCGGTCATTCTCACAGCCAAGCCTTTGATTTGATATGAGTCGGTGTTGGAGAAATCGGCAAACAGGTTTTGGAACAAGTGCTGGAAACGGTACTTTGCGGGAATCTCTCCGTCTTGCTGATCCTTGGCGTTGGCCACGATAGCCGCCCAATCGGTCTCGCCAAATGTGTAAAGTTCGGCACGCGAGCCAGGCAGGAAATTGAAGCCGTCGTCTTTGCCGTCTTCAACCGACTCCGTCACCACATCTTCGCCCGATTGATCGTGATAGGTGCCACCCACGCAGGGGCCGGCATATGCGCCATTTGTTACGCCAGCCTTGGGGGTTATGGTGTAGTTGTGCATCGACAGCGTGAAGCGCTTGTAGTTCTGCGGTTTGCCCTGCAAGCCGTCTTCCACTTCCTTCAGCAGCTTATGGTTTTCGTCGTCAAACACAGTGTAGTATAGGTGCTTGCTAAGCGAGCCTTCCTGATAGTCGGTGACAAAGAATGTGATCTCCTTGCCGCGCTTCAGCCATTCCTCAAAATATTTTGTGGCGTAAGCCTGCTGATAAATCTGATGCCCGGGGGTGTACTCCTCAAAGTCAGTCACCAGAAGGGCGCTGCGGTTTTCATTAACTATCTTTTCCAAAGTCTTTTCTACAGGAGCATAAAGCTGTCCCTGCGCTTCAGGGCTGTGCAGTTGTGCAAAAATATTTGCGGCAGAGTGCAGGTCATCACCATTGAGTTTCTCGATCTTCTCATTGGCCAAAGAATAAAGGTCGTAGCGGTCGAGCGACCCAGTTACTTTTTGGGTGATGCCATTGAATGTCTGCGCTGTAGCAGGGTCGTCATAAGCTATATACACTCCGGAAAAGTCGAAATATGCTGCCCACTTGCCAGTGTCGGGCATGCGCTGCGAGTCTTTTTCATAATACGCCTGAACGTTTTCAAGGCTCGGTCCAAGATCGGTTTTTCCGGTCCCGGAACAACTGTTCAAACTTCCCACAAGGCCACATGAGGCAAGGAGGAGCAGCAATGACGATCTCAAGGTTGACAGGTTTAGAGATTTATGTATCATTCTTCGTATTCATGTGCTCAGATACGGTTCCTGCTACACTGAGCTGTTAAACATAACAATAAAATACGAACATACAAAAAGCGTGGGAACCGCCTGTCGCCTGTCCCACGAACCGAGGCCTTCGCATTGCCTTATCCTGTTGAACAGGCAACGCTAGAGCCCACGCCGATATGATACACGCCCTCCAAGTGGCGCACCCGATGTCACATTAGGTGCAAGCCAATTGGATGCGATATAATCACACCCGTAGACATCTACCGTTGCTAAGTTCCTGACAGGATATTGTGAAAGTTGCGAAGTTTCAGTTCGTCATGAACCAAGCGTCAAGTAAACGCCTCAAATATGTCGTGCCTCCTTGCCCACCCATCCCCCTTGCAGTGCGACCGAAGTCGCAACTTAAAGGCTCGGCGTGTGCTGAGACATTGAGAAAATCAAGGGCAAGCATGGTTTGCACCCCCGAAATTCTCTGATTGCAAAGATATAATTATTTCTAAAATAAACAAAATTAAAGGAGAAGATGTTTATAAAAGTTTTCACGGTTGCCCTAGAAGGAATGTAATGGCTGCTTTTGGTTAAGGTATGGGCATAGCGTACCGCGGTGGCACATTGTGAGGTGTCAGCACCACAAAGTCCGGAATGGGAGCAATAGCACCCTATGATTTTTCTACATGTCTCTGGTTTTCACATCGTTGTCCTTGGGTGTTTTGACGGTGGGGTTTGGGGAGGCGGTGGGGTATGGGCCGTAGGTGTCTTCGGGCGGGCGGCTGGAGGCTTGGCGCTCTTTTTTGCGTAGGACTATGTGGAGAAGGACTATCACCAGGAGGCTGCCGCCGGTCACGCCGTAGAACAGCAGGTGCTCGCCTGCGCGCAGGTGCGGCAGGCCGTAAACGATGGCTATCACGGCCAGGTAGATGAGCATGGCGGCCGGCAGCCACAATGACTTATTCACTCGCTTCATCTTCGGCAGGGGCTATGTAGGGTGAGTCTTCGGGCTTGTAGTTGCCGCTCTTCAGGTATTCGTAGATGCGGATGCATGCCCAGGCGTCGATGGCGGCGTATTGCTGCTGCGCCTCGGTGAGGGTGTCGGCCTCCCAGTTGGTGAGGCGCTGTCCCTTTGATATTTTCTGCTGGAACAGGATGGCATAAATTTTCTGCAGGCTTATGTCGGCAATGTGGTAGTCGCCCACAATGCTCTGCAGGTCGATGAAGCCGGCAGGCTTCAGGTTGCTGATTTTGTGCAGTTGGTTGAAGTCGTCGTGCAGCGAGAGGCCTATCTTCAGGCAGCGGCTGTCGGCGAGATATTCGGCGAGGCTGAGCGGGACGCCTATTTTGTTGGTTCGGAACAGGAAGCACTCATCGTGTGTGGACAGCTGCAGCAGGGCCACTTTGTGCGACTGGCCCTTGCGGAATGCGGGACGCGTTTCGCTGTCGAAGCCCACTATGGGGCTTTTGCGCAGTATGGCAACGGCTGCGTTGACCTTCAGCATGGTGTCGATGACGTATACGTCGCCGCCGAAGGTGACGCGCGGCATTTCGCTGACCACCGATTTGTCGATGGATATTTTAAAATTAGGATTCATAAGAAAACACAATGTGTGGTATGTGTACCAGTAAAGCCTTGCGTTAGTCGCAACGCGCTGATCTTAACATATTACAAAATTAAGCAAAAGCCCACAAAGAAAAAAGCGTTTGCACTGGCTTTTTGGCGCGGGGAGGGAGAAAAGAAAAAACTCTCGGGCTGCGGCATGCAATCCGAGAGTTGAATTATTTTGCAATTGTTTTGTATTGCTTAGGGAGTGAGATCTTATTTCAGGGCCTCATCAACCTTGTCGTTGGGCACCATTTTCTCCTGAAACACATAGGCACCAGTCTTGGGCGAGCGCACCATCTTGATAACCTTGCTATATGTACGTCCTTCACCAGTTTGAAGGGTTGCGACTGTTTTCTTTGCCATGAGTCAAAAATATTATTTAATTTCTTTGTGTACGGTTACACGTTTCAAATAAGGGTTGTATTTCTTCAGCTCCAGACGTTCGGGAGTGTTTTTGCGGTTCTTAGTTGTGATATAACGTGACATTCCGGGCACACCGCTGGCCTTCTGTTCAGTGCATTCGAGAATCACTTGAACGCGATCACCTTTTGATTTCTTCGACATAATCTAATAAATTTCTTACTTTGCTAATGTTTTGATTTCAGTTAAATGACCCTCTTTGGCTGCCTTCTTGAGCGCTGCATCAAGACCCATGCGGTTGATGTTGCGAAGACCTGCAGCAGACACTGTGAGACGGATCCACTGACCCTGCTCAACCCAATAGAATTTGCGGTTGGACACATTAACGTTGAATTTACGCTTTGTTCTTCTTTTAGAGTGCGACACGTTGTTACCTGTGATCGCCTTCTTGCCTGTGATTTGACAAACTTTTGACATAGTCGTTATTTTTCCGTTTTTTTTAATTCTCTTATTCGACTTCAAGGAAGCTACTTATTCCGCGCAGCAGTACAATATTCCAGGGCTTCACCGTGCCGTGGCTGCCACTGCCTGGTGTGAGAAAGCACCGCTGTGGCGCGGCCGGGCCGCTGAAGCTATTTAATATCGTCCTACGCTTTATGCCTCGACATTAGCATCATAATCGGGGGCATCGAAGTTTCAACGATCATGTCACAGAACAGGACTAACGGGAAGTTCGTTGCATTCCTGCCTTGAAATCGACTGCAAAGATAGCAATTATTTTTCACATTGCAATGGTCTGGCGCGGCAAAAGCCGTGCAATTTGCTTAATCACACAAAATTGGGCGCCACTTTTGGCGCCAGTGCGGCGCTACTTGCCGCTTTCGCGCAGGAGTTTGAGCAGCATTTTCAGCACTTCGGTGGTTGCGCGGTCGATCACGCGGCTGCGGTCGCCAGGCAGGTGGGCGCAGTGCGTCACCACCCTATCGCCGCATTTCGCCGCCATCCAAACGGTGCCAACCGGCTTGTCGGGCGTGCCGCCGCCGGGTCCGGCTATGCCCGATGTGGACACGGCGCAGTCGGTGCCAAGCAGCTGGCAGGCGCCACACACCATCTGGGCCACTGTGGGCTCGCTCACGGCGCCCATGGTGTCGAGCACCTCGCTGGGCACCCCCAGCAGCTGGTGCTTGATGCGGTTGCAGTATGACACCACTGTGCCCACAAAATATTCCGAACTGCCTGGCACCTCGGTTATCACGTGGGCTATGTTGCCACCGGTGCAGCTCTCGGCCGAGGCCAATGTAAGGCCGCGCTCGCGCAGCATCTGTCCTATGACCTCAGGCAGCGAGTGGTCGCCGTCGCACACTATGGCATCGCCAAGGGTGGCGTGCAGGCGCTCGGCGAGGCTGTCCATTTGGGCAGTGAGCCACTCTTTGCTGTGCGACATGCCCGACAGGCGCAGGCGTATGATGCCTGGCTTTGGCAGGTAGGCAAGGTGTATGCCCTGCGGCAGCGAATCCTCAAAATCGGTGAGTGCGATGGCGAGGTCGGACTCGGTGTAGTCGATGACCACAAATGTGCGGTATTCGATGTCGACGTCGCTGTTGAAGCGCTTGATGAGCTGCGGAATCACGGCTCGCTGCATCATGGTTTCGGTTTCGTGCGGCACGCCGGGCATCGACACCAGCACTTTGCCATCGCGCTCAAACCACATTATTGGCGCGGTGCCCACCTCGTTCTGGATCACGCGGCAGCACGAGGGCACCATGGCCTGGCTGGCTGTGAGACTGTTCATGGTGAGGTGGCGCTTTTCAAACACCTTGTCGACGTTGGCCCTGGTGGCCTCGTCGAGCACCAGCGTGCCGCCAAAGTAGTCGCACAGCGTCTGCTTGGTGATGTCGTCTTTGGTGGGGCCAAGGCCGCCTGTCATTAGCACCACATCGGTCTGCGCCATGGCCTCGGTGAGGGCCTTGGTGATTTCATGCTTGTCGTCGGCCACCACCCTGACGCTTTTCACTTTCCAGCCAAACGGCGTGAGGTGGCGCGCTATCCAGCCTGAATTTGTGTCGGTGACCTGCCCTATGAGCAGTTCATCGCCAATTGCAATTATCGAAACATCCATGAGATTTATCTGTTTGTTTTGTTAATTTCAGAATTAATGGCCGTTATGCGCTGTGCCAGTGCGGGGTGTGAATACTCATACCACACCACCCATGGGTGCGGGGTGAGATTGGACAGCGACTGCGCCGACAGCTTCTTGAGTCCGGCCACAAGGTCGGGGCCATAGCCGGCGCGCACGGCAAAAGCATCGGCTGCGCGCTCGCAACGGCGCGAATATGAGTTGAACACGGGCGACAGCACCGCTTCGAGCGGCGAGACGAGCAGTCCGAAAGCCTCAAGCGACAGAATGAACGACCACCCTCCATAGCCGAGCGCCACCGAGAATGCCGAGGTAGACAACACCAGCGAAAACAGATAGAGGTAGACGGCCACCTGCACAATGGAGGCGACGAGCGACTTGAGGATGTCGTGATGGCGGTAGTGGCCCACTTCGTGCATCAGCACGGCAACTATCTGCCGGGTGGTGAGCTGGTCGGCAAGGGTGTCGTAGAGCACAATGCGCTTTTTGGCACCGAAACCGGTGAAATAGGCGTTGGCCTTGGTGCTGCGCTTCGACCCGTCGATCACATAAATGTTGCTTAGCTTGAAGTTGGCCGCCGTGGCTGCCGTTTCGATGGCCGTGCGCAACTCGCCAGCGGGCAGTGGCGTCTGCTTGTTGAACAGCGGCACGATGAGGTTGGAGTAGAACATCGTGAAAAACGCCATCACCACCGCACAAGCCACTGTGCCCCACAGCCACAGGCCATTACCCACATAGCTGTAAATGATGCTAATCAGGTCGACAAGGCCAATCGAGAGCAGCACCGACAGCACCGCGCCCTTAACTGCATCGGCCGCAAAGCGCCGGCGCGTTGACCGGTTGAAGCCAAAGCGCCCCTCAACTACAAAGGTCGAGTAGTAGTCAAAAGGCACATCAAGCAGGCGGGAAGCCACAGTAAGCGTGGCCACAAAGCAGGCAATGGCGGCATAGCCGTCGCCAAGCCAGCCGACACACTTGCCCCAATACCAGCCAAAGAACCCCGTGAGCAGCAGGACCAAAGTGATGCAGAAGTCAAACAGACGCGAGATGCGCCCCACCCTGCTGCAGGCCTTCTCATATGCCTGCTGGCGGGCATACTCGCCTGCGTCGTACACATCGGCCACCACGCTTGGCACTGGATGGGTCATGTAGCGGGCATCGAGCCACGACAGCAGTGACGACTTGGCCAAGTCGAGCGCCAAAAGGCACACGAGCAAAAGCAATGCGGCATTCATCGGGCCAAAGGATTTAAATCGTCACGCGGGCAAACGGCGGCAGAGTGATGTCGCAATACTTGCCGTCGAGATACTTGAAGTAGCCGGCCACGGCTATCATGGCGGCATTGTCGGTGGTGAAAAGGCGCTTGGGGATGAACGCCTTGATGTGATGGCGGTCGGCATAGTCCTGAACGGCATTGCGCACGCCCGAGTTGGCCGACACTCCGCCGCCTATGGCTATCGTCTTGATGCCCGACTGCTTTATGGCCTTCGAAAACTTGTCCATAAGGATGTCGATGATGGTCTTTTGCAGCGAGGCGGCAAGGTCGGCCTTGTTTTCCTCGATGAAGTTGGGATTGAGTTTCAGTTCGTCGCGCAGCGTGTAGAGGAACGATGTCTTGAGGCCGCTGAAGCTGTAGTTTAGGCCCGGAATGTGCGGTTTGGAAAACTTGAAGCGCGTGGCATCGCCCTCGGCTGCCAGGCGGTCAATCACGGGTCCGCCGGGATAAGGCAGTCCCATCGACTTGGCGCACTTGTCAAAGGCTTCGCCGGCGGCGTCGTCGATAGTTTGGCCAAGGATTTCCATATCATTGGGAGCGTTCACCTTCACTATCTGCGAATTGCCGCCCGAAATGAGCAGACACAGATAGGGAAACTCAGGCACCTCGGTGCTTTCGTCCTCCTTGATGAAATGCGACAGCACGTGGCCGTGCAGGTGGTTGACATCGACCAGCGGCACATCGAGCGCAAGGGCAAGGCCCTTGGCAAATGAGGTGCCAACATGCAGCGAACCGGGCAGACCCGGGCCGCGGGTAAAGGCTATGGCACTGATGTCTTCTTTCTTGATGCCAGCCTGGCGAATTGCCTCCGACACCACTGGCACAATGTTTTGCTGATGGGCTCGCGAGGCAAGCTCGGGCACAACGCCTCCATAGGCCTCATGCACCTTTTGACTGGCAATGACGTTTGACAAAAGCACGCCGTCGCGAATCACGGCGGCCGAAGTGTCGTCGCACGACGACTCAATTCCCAGTATTATAGTACTCATAAATGTTCTGCTTTTTGCTGTTGATTTTAATTGTTGGTGCAAAGTTACGAATTTTTCCATTTGCGTGGCGGGGCTAAAAGCGGATTCCGGCGGTGAGGGTTAGGTCTTCAACCGAATTGAAGAAACTGTAGCGGTGGCTTATGTACCAATGACCGTCCATCACAAAGTGGGCTCCGTAGAAAAAGTTTTTGCGGTTGCGCACGAGGGCCAGTTTCAGCCTTATGCTGGCCGAGAGCATGTCCTTCTTGCCCTCGATTGAGTTGGGGAATGAATGACGGTAGCCAATAGACGGCATGGCCGTGACGTTGAACAGCCAGTTGGGGCGGAACACCCAGTTGTAGCCGTAGCCTGCCAGCAGCGAGTAGTCGCGGTAGCGGAAGCGGTAGTTGCGCGTGGTGTCGGGCAGAAACGCCTGCATGGCGGTGTCGAGCCGCGCAAAGTCCATGCCCACATCCTGGTGCGAAAAATGGAAACCGAAAATCAGCGAGCCAGCGCTCTTCTTCTGGTATTTTGAGAAGCAGTAGGCCGCAGCCTGAGCATAGCGCTTGTTGTTGATGAAGTAGTAGCCATAAAGTCCGTAGGCCTCGCGGCTTAGGCCGGTGAAGCGCTTGTCGATCCAGTGTCCATCATCATAGTCGCCAAAGCGGTGTATGTTGGCGTTGCCGGTGTTTTTATGAAAATACGCATCAAATGCCATGCGGGCGCAGGTGAACGAGAACTCCAGCTTGTGGTGCTTGGTGGCCTTGCCGGTGATGAGATTGTCGATGTCGATCATGTAGCTGGCACTGACGGCCATGAATGCGAGCTGGGCGCCGACGTTGGTCGAAATGTTGGAGTTCATGGCCACAGGCATTTTGTCTTTGCCGAAATGTCCCACATAGGTGTCGACCCAGTCGTTGTTTTTAAGCATGAACTTCCAGTTTTTGCCGCTGCCCACCACATAGGTGGTGTCGTAGCTGTTGAATGCACGGTCGCCCCACTTATACACCTTGACGCAGAAGCCCATGAACTTGGGATAGTGCACGGTGGTGTCGTTGAGGTTGAGCTTGCCATGCATCATGGCACGCTTCCAGTATTTTGCGTCGCGCACGGTGTCGAACGGCTCGTTGAGCTTGCGGTCGATGCGGCTCTTGATGCTCTTGAACGGATTCTTGGCCGCGCAGCCAAATGTGGCCAGCAATGCGCCAAGCAAGATTAATATTAACGTTTTCCTTCTCATTGCTTTGTGTGAACTGTGTCGGTGCGGTGCGGTCTCGACACCGTGGCGCGGCGCACCGAGTCGGCCTTGGCCGCACGCTTGGGGCGGAAGTTGATCAGGCGGTCGAAGTCGTGCTTGAACACTATGCCCACGCCCTGGGTGGTCATGGCATTGCGCACGTAGTAGTTCTGATCGTTGAAGTGATTGTAGGCCTTGAGCCTTATGGTGCCGCGCTTGTTGATGAGATACTCGATGTCGAAGTCGCCAATAAAGTTGGAGTTGCGGGTGTTGAACGTGTTGTCGCGGTAGCCGAAGTTGCCGTTGAACAGCAGGCGGTTGTTGAGCAGCTGGCTCGACAGAGCCAGGTCGACCTCCATATCGGAGAAGTCACCTTTGTTCGACCTGAAGTTGGGCGCAACGGTCCACTTGTCGCTGATTTGGCCAAGGATGTTGCTCAGCTGCGACGATATGGTGGACGAGGCCACCGAGGTGAGTTCGTTGTTCGACTTGTTGTTGGCCATATAGTCGGGCGTATAGAAGCGGTTGAGGGCAAGCAGATAGATGATTTGGCGGTTCATCATGTCGTCGGTGCTGATCACGCTCTTGATTTTCCGCACGGCGTCGGACGTGAGCGTGGGGAACTCGAGGTCGAAGACAATGTCGGGCTGGCTCACCACACCCTTGGCTTTGAGCACGGCGTAGACGGGCACGCTGGTGCGGTTCAGCTCCTTGTCGTCGGCAAACGACTGGTCGATGTCGAGGATGTTGGCGTTGAGCGAATATATGGCATCGATGTCGAGCACAGCCGAATAGGGGTCGCCGTTGAAGCTGATGCTGCTGCCGCTGCGAATGGTGAAGTCCTTGATGATGATGTCTTGCAGCGTGAAGTTGTAGTTGCCGCGGTCGAGGGTGTACTTGCCATACATCTCAAACTTGTCGTCGGCATTGTTGTAGGCCAGGCGCAAGTTGCCCGAGCCGGTGGCCTTGATTTTGTCGCCGCCCACGGGGTCCATGAGCAGCACCAGTTGCGCATCGGGGGTGATGTCGCCCTGCAGGTTGATTGAATAGATCGTTGGGGCCGACTCCTCTTTGGCATTGTTGCGCTCCACCAGCAGGCGCACCGACTCGGGTATGGAGTCGGCCGGGGTGGCTGGCTTGGGTTTCTTGCCGCTCACCGCATCGCGGTCACGGAATGTGATGAAGCTGTATTGGCTGGCCTCCTCGGCGTCCGACAGTTCAAAGGTGAAGCGGCTGCGCGGAGCCGTCTGCATATTCACGTTGATCTTTACCAGGCCAGGCTCACCGCTGACAAATGCGGCGCCATTGCCATAAATGGTGCCGTTCCAGTGCAGGTCGGTGCCTGGGCCCACATCGTAGCACAAGAAGTCGTGCGCGTCTGTTATCGAGAAATTAAATGTGGGGTTGTGGAACGCCTCGTGGCGCAGCCATCCGCTTAGCTTGGCCGTGTGCTGGTCGCGGTCTTTAATGGTGATGCCCGAGAATGCGATGTTGCCCGGCTTGATGTGTACTGAGTCGGTGCAGGTGTAGTAGACGTTGGTGTATCCGATTTTGAACTTCAGGTCTTGCACAAACAAGTCGCCATAAAGGTCGATGGTGTGGAAGTTGCCGTAGAGCACAGCGTGACCCGAGGCGTAGCCCTGCACATCGCTGGCAAAGGCGGCCATGAACGGCTTCATGAACGACACGTTGGCCCGCTTGGCATCGAAGGTGAGGTGCAGCGAGTCGTCGGCCACAAATATGGCTCCGCCTATGCGCGAGTGGTCGCCGTTGGCCTGTGCAAGGTCGGCGTTAAGGTTGACGGCTTTTTTGGCGTTGTCCCAGCTGCTGGTGATGTCGGCGTCGCCCATGAGCGCACTGTTGTATTTCAACCCATTGACGTGAAGGTTTGGCGTGGACAGGCGCGGCGCGCCCGACATGAGGTCGCTTGCATAGAACGTGCCTGTGGCGCGGCCGCCAAACTTCACATTGTCGATGTTCAGCGTCTCGAATATGTAGTCAAGATTAATGTCGTTGAGGGCAACAGTGAGCACATCGTCGGGGTTCTTCGACACGGTGCCGCCAACTTTAATGAACTGCTTGTCGCAGAAGCCGAATAAGTCTTGCACGCTCACAGTGCCACCGCTCACATCCACATGGCCCGAAGCAAGCTGCCACACAGTGTCGTTGACTATGATTTTAGTCGGGTTCACGTCGATGCCGCACGCCAGCTTGTGGTCGTCGCTGCGACTGAAGCGGGTGGTGAAGTTCACATCGCCATGGTAGTCGCGCTTGCGGCTTATGCGCCAGCCCACATTGGTGTCGAGCGAGCCACTGCTGCCGCTTGACTGGATGTTGAGCACTGCCTTGCCGTCCTTGGTGGGGACATTGGTGTGTGCGCTCAGTTTCACGCTTTTGTCGCTGATGACGGCATTCAGGGCGGTGCCGTCAATCAGTTTTTTGCCCTGAAGCAAATATGGTATGCTACAATTTGCCAGCAGTGTGCCGTTGTTGTCGTCAAGTTCGCCGTTGAGGGTGGCAGGATACACAAGCTTCACTGGCAACTTCATCAGCGCCTCAAGTTCGTCGGAGGGCTGCACGGTGAAGCTGCACCGCAGCGAGTTGCGCTGCCCGTGAGGCTTGGCATAGAAGCGGCGGCCAACCTGCAAGCCAGGCATGGCGCGGTCGAGCATGTAACGCACACTGGAGGCAAGGCTGCTCAGGCTGTAGTCGCCCACAACGGTGCCATTGACGAAGTCGCTTTTGAGTTCCATGGTCTTTTCGCGCCCCTTACGGTCGGACGTGAGCAGCAGCTGGCTTATGTGCAGGCCCTTGCCTGCCCGGTTGGCAAACGCCACGTTGCTCAGCGCAATGTGGCCCAGCATATCGTCGGCGGTGCGTCCCGAGAGCGACACGTTGCCGTCGAGCGTGACACTCTTGTCGGCATACTTCGAGCCGCTTATAAGGTGCATGTGGGCCAGATTCACATTGCGGGCCTTGATGCTGGCATCAAGCGACTTGCGCACGCCAGCATACACGGCCTCACCGTCGAGGTCGAGCATGAAGTTCGGGTCGTTTACAGCCAGACGTCCACTGGCGGTGCGGTTGTCGGCCGTAATGTTGGCCGTGATGTTTTTGTAGCGGTAGCCCTTGAAGTCGATGTAGTCAACCTTGCCGTTCACCGAGCCGCTTTTGGCCTTGGGGCCCAGCGTGGCCGACAGCTGAGCATTGAGCGCGAGCGAGCCCAGCAGTTCCTCCTTGCCAAGCAAACGGCCCAAATTGAATCCGCCAGTGGCCACATGGCCAGAAAAGCGCTTGCCTGCCACAGCCGAGGCATAAGTGCCGTCGAGCACCACCCGGCCAAGCGATGTGCCCACCGTGCCGGCATATTTCAGCGCCGAAGGCTGGCCCGAAAGCGAGCCGTCGATTCTGATATCACCGCACTTGAGCACCTTGTCGAGCACCTGCGGCGACAGCCGCACAAGGTTTTGCGTGAGTTTGGCCACCTCGCCGGCATCGGCGCTGACACGGATGTGCGGCAAGTTGAACCTGAGCTGGCGCGCATTGGCAAGGTTGCGCAGCTCTCCGCTGGCCTCAACGGCAATGCGGTTGTTGCGCGTGCGCACCATAAGCACCGGTATGCTGAGCCGCTTCAGCCCTCCCGTGAGCGAGGCTGTGATTTCTATAGGGTCTTGAAACTTGGCAAAGGCTGGCACAAAGCACTGCAAGTCGCTGAGTGTGACGTAGCTGTTGGCCAGCGTAAGGCTGAAGTCCTTATCTTTGAGTTCCTTTCCAAGATTTTTAAGCGATGAATACTCTATGCTCATGTCCTCGGGCACCAGCAGCGTGCCGGGCAATTCAATTTGAATGCCACTGAGCGTGGCCTCGCGGTCGGTGACGCTGGCACTGGCCGCAAAATTCTTTAGCATGAAGCCACTCTGCTCCGCGAACGACAGGCGGCGCACCACCACACTGTAGTCGTTGTTTTTAATGCGTGGCAGCTGCACGTCGGCCCTGAGATTATACACTGCAATATGTTTTTTGTCGAAGCGGCCATGCAGGCGCGGCTCCGACAGCACGTCGTAGCTTAGCTCGCTCCGGCGGATCACCACATTGTGCACGGTTACATCGTAGGGCCGTGGCGGCTTGCCGGGCTTGGGCTTGAAGGCGTCGATGAGAAACTGCGCGTTGGTGGGACTCTGCGGCGTGGCCTTGGTGACGTTGCCCCTGAGGCCTATGATTTCACCGTATGTGATCACGATTTTAGACTTCAGCGCCAAATTATAGAGGCTGATGCCGGCCGCCAGCTTGTCGACGCAGATGAGCGAGTCGCCTTTTTGGTCGGGGATGCGCACATCATACAGCAGCAACTGATTGAAAGGCTTGATGCTGACGCGGCCTATGCTGACGCTGGTTTTCAGAAAATCGCTGGCGGCCTTCTCGCCTTCGGCCTTGATGCGGTTCTGCACAGCAGGGACAAGCAGCAGCAGGTAGGCGGCCACAAAAAGGGCAATGACGGCTGCGACCGCCGTCACCAGCAGTCCGCGCAGCATATTATAGCATCGTTTAATAATCAGCACTTTAGTTTAGCGTAATTGCAGTTTTACTCTTATAGTGAGTCGCAGTCTTTGAGCCACAGCGAGGCGGCGGCGTCGCTGGGCATGCGCCAGTCGCCGCGGGGCGAGAGGCTCACGCTACCCACCTTGGGGCCGTCGGGCAGGCACGAGCGCTTGAACTGCTGCATGAAGAAGCGGCGCACAAACACCCTGAGCCACTTTTTAATGACGTCGGGCTCATACTCGCCCTTGAAGGCCGTCTTGGCAAACAGATAGAGTTTGCGCGGGCGGTAGCCGTAGCGAATCATGTTGAACAGGAAGAAGTCGTGCAGCTCATATGGGCCCACGAGGTCTTCGGTCTTCTGCTTAATCTGGCCGAAGTCGTCGGCCGGAGTCAGCTCGGGGCTGATGGGTGTGGCCAGCACATCGTTGAGTATGTGGGAAATCTCCTGGTCTTTGCGATAGACGGTGTTGGCAAACCACTTTACCAGGTCTTTTGCCAAAGTCTTTGGGATGCTGTTGTTCACATTATACATCGACATGTGGTCGCCGTTGTAGGTGGCCCAGCCAAGGGCGAGTTCCGAAAGGTCGCCTGTGCCCAGCACTATGCCGCCCACCTTGTTGGCATAGTCCATGAGTATCTGCGTTCGCTCGCGGGCCTGCGAGTTTTCATACACCACATCGTGAACCGAGGCATTGTGGTCGATGTCCTTGAAATGCTGCTTCACAGCCGCCGCAATGGGAATTTCGCGCACCGACACTCCAAGCCGGCGCATCATCTCCACGGCGTTGGTATATGTGCGGTCGGTGGTGCCGAAGCCTGGCATGGTGATGCCGTATATGCCCTTGCGGTCAAGGCCAAGACGGTCGAACGCGTGAGCGGCCACAAGCAGTGCGAGGGTCGAGTCGAGGCCGCCCGAGATGCCCACCACCAGCGTGTCGCAGTGAATGGCGTGAAGACGGCGCATGAGGCCCTCGGTCTGTATGTTCACTATTTCCTCGCAGCGTGCGTTGAGTCGCACGTCGTCGGTGGGCACAAAGGGGGTGCGCTTGATTTTGCGCTCAAGCCTCACCTTGTCGTCGTAGTTGATGCGCGGCAAGTCGAGGTCGACGCACTCATAGTGGCGCGCGAAGTCGCGGATGCTGTCGCCAAAGCTCTCGTTGATGCGGCGCTCGTTTTCAAGAGCCTCAACATCGACGTCGGCCACCACCACCTGCGACTTCATGCTGAAGCGCTCGCCGCTTTTCAGAATGTTGCCGTTTTCTGATATGATGGCGTTGCCTGCAAACACGAGGTCGGTGGTCGACTCGCCATAGCCCGACGATGAGTAGATGTAGGCCGCTATGCACTGATTGGACTGGTGCTTGATGAGGTTGACAAGGAACTTGTGCTTGCCTATAACCTCGTTGGATGCCGAAAGGTTGAGAATCATGTTGGCGCCATTGATGGCTGCCACCGAACTTGGCGGGATGGGCACCCACAGATCTTCGCAAATTTCGATGCCAAACACCAGCTTGCCCGAACGGAACAGTAGGTTGCGGCCAAAGGCGCACTCACGGCCGCCAATGGTGACGCTTACCACATTCACCGAGTTGTCGGCGCTGCTAAACCAGCGCTTCTCGTAAAATTCCTTGTAGTTGGGCAGATAGGACTTGGGCACGAGCCACATCTGGCCGCGGAACACCACCACGGCGCAGTTATACAGATGCCCGCGGTGGCGCACAGGCGCACCGACCACGATGGCGATGTCCTTGTCGGCCGAGAAGTCGGCAATGCGCAGCAGGGCGCGGTCGGAGGCATCGAGCAGCAGCTCGCTGCCAAACAGGTCGGCGCAGGTGTAGCCCGTGAGCGAAAGCTCGGGAAACACCACCAGCGACGCCCTCTTCTTGACGGCGTCGGCCACACACTCCATGATTTTCTCTACATTAAAGTCGACATCGGCCACATTCATCTCGGGCACGGCCGAAGCCACTCTCACCAAACCGTAGTCGTTCATTTGGCTTATATAATAATTAATTAATGCGACATTCGTTTATTACTAAGGCGCAAAGTTACACAAAACTTGCCAAATACCGCTCCTGCCGTCACAATAAATGGTGGCGGCAGGAGCGGCACACGGCGGGCAAACTTACTGCTTATTGGTGATGGGTCGCCAGGCGCGCTCCTTGATGATGCCCAGGCGGTAGGCCACCAGCAGTTGCTGCAGGTCCTTGATTTGCAATTCAAGCTCGTGGCCTATGTCGGTGTCCTTCACCATCATGCGCCGGTTGGTCATCTCCACCAGCTGAATGGTCGACTTGATGTCCTGACCCTCACGCACGGCCTTGGTGATTGAGGTGAACGGCTCGTGCTGCACCAGTTGGAAGCCGCGCGAGTGATACACCAGCGTGTAGCCCGCGATGCCAGTTTCGGGCTGGTAGGCTTTCGAGAAGCCTCCATCGATCACCATCATTTTGCCGTTGGCCTTTATCGGGTTCTCGCCCTTGATGGTCTTCACGGGCACGTGGCCGTTGATGATGTGGCGGAACTGGCCCTGCACGCCAAACTCGTCGAGAATGCGGTCGCACACCTCCTCGCTGTCGCGAAGGGTGTAGTAGTAGCCCTTTGTTTCCTTGTGTGTTGCCTTGTCTTTAATGAAGTAACGCTCGAATGTTGCCATCTTGTCTTTGTCGAATGCGGGAGAATCCTTGCCGCACCACAGATACCACACATAGTCCATGGCAAAGCTGTTGTCGCTGCCGTCGTCGGCGCCAAAGTAGGCCTCGCGGATGAGTGCGCCCACCTTTTTCAGCAACGACTTGCCGTGATACTTGCAGCCCTGAATGGCAACATCTTTCAGCGTGCCATCGGCATTGAGCGGAATTGAGGCGTGATATAGCAGGTTGCCGTTGACCACATTGAATATGCAGCCGTTGCGGAACATGGCGTCCATGTGCTTGCGCAACTTCTCGGAGTCGACAAACGAGTTGTGCAGTTTCTTCACCAGCGTGCGCTCGTCTTCAGTGAGGCGGAACGGGTCCTTGGGGTCAACCGTGGGGAAGTTGGTGTCGGTCATCTCATATTCCTTGCCGTCGATCACAATCACGTTGCGGTCAAAGTCCACCTTGTCGAGCAGCAGGCGGTCGGCCATGTCGAAGTCGGGGCGGCGCTTGATGGTCTCAGCCTCAAGTTTAAACTGCACTATGCTTATGGCCTTGTGCATCTGCGCAATGAGGTGCTTGGCCTTGCTCATCGAGTCTTTGGCAGTGTCGCCCACCTTGGGCAGGAATGGCTTGCAGGGGTCGTCGGCATAGTGGTCGATGGCAAACGTGGCCAGCGGCAGCAGGTTGATGCCATAGCCGTCTTCGAGCACGGCCTGGTTGCCATAGCGCATGGCAATGCGAATCACATTGGCAATGCAGCAGTCGTTGCCGGCGGCGGCGCCCATCCACAGAATGTCGTGGTTGCCCCACTGGATGTCGTAGTTGTGGAAAGTGCACAAGATGTCCATTATTTTGTCGGGGCTAGGGCCGCGGTCGTACACATCGCCCAATATGTGCAGCAGGTCGATGGTGAGCTGCTGGATGAGGTTGCACATGGCCACTATGAAGTCGTCGGCGCGGCAGGTGGATATTATGGTGCGCACAATCACGTCGACGTAGCCCTGCTTGTTGGGGTCGGACGTGCTCTCGTGCAGCAGTTCCTGAATTATGTAGGAGAAGTCGAATGGCAGAGCCTTATGCACCTTCGAGCGCGTGTATTTCGACGACACGTTGCGGCACACCTTCACGAGGCGGTTGATGGTGATGAAATACCAGTCGCGCATGTCGTCGTCGTTGTCGATCTCCTCCTTCACCAGCTCGAGCTTGAGCTCGGGGTAGTAGATGAGCGTGCACAGCTCCTTCTGCTCGCGCGAGCCCAGCGAGTCGTTGAATATTTCCTTCACCTTGCGCTTTATGGTGCCCGAGGCGTTGCGCAGCACGTGCTGGAAGGCCTCATACTCGCCGTGGAGGTCGGCCAGGAAGTGTTCGGTGCCCTTGGGCAGGTTGAGTATGGCCTCAAGATTGATGATCTCGGTGCTGGCCGTGGCTATGTTTGGAAAGTTGCGCGACAGCAGCTTCAAGTAGCGCAAATCATCGCTCACACTTTTTATTTCAGATTGGTTGATGCTCATATGCGGTTGTATTATTTAATGTACCTATGCGTTTCGATAGAATATATGCGCCGCGTCAGCTCTTGCGGTATTCCTGCGGGGTCATGCCCGTGTATTTGCGGAAGTAGCGGTTGAACGACGTGGGCGTGCTGAAGTTTAGCGACGCCGATATGCGCGCCGCCGTGTGGCTGGTGCGCTTAAGCTGAGTTTTAGCGTCCATTATTATCAAATTCATTATCACCTCTTGCGGTGTCATGCCTATGCTCTTGCTTATCACGTTGCAGAAGTGCGACAGAGTGAGGTTGGCCTCCTGCGCATAAAACGATATGCGGTGCTCCTCGCGATAGTTTTCGAATGCGATTTGCAGAAACTGGGCCACTATCTCCTGCTCGCGGGTGGTGGGCCGCCGGTCGCCGCGCAGGCGGTGCGACTTTATGGCATTGCTCAGGATGTCGATGGTGAGCGCCATGGCATTTTGCGCTATGCTGCCCGCCTGGAAGGCCGAGCTGTAGTCGTTGATGCGCGTCATCACCGAGAATATGTCGCGGAAAATGTCGGCCAGCTTTGGCTCGAGCGAGAACACAGGGCTCTGGAACACCTGCAGCATGATTGGCGACAGCATTTTCCAGAAATTCATGCGCTTGAGGAAAGCCGACGAGAATCCCTCGAAAGCAACCTGCAAATCGTCGCTCACCGCCTTTATCTGCAAAAAGCTGCCGGGCATTATCACCACGAAGTCGTGGGCGCGTATCTCATAGTCCCACAGATTGATGGTAGCTGTCACGTTGCCCCTGACCACATAGCAGAATATGCAGGCGTCGATTTTGCATGGAAACGCAGCGTAGCACTTCAGCAGGTCGGCGTGCACATCGTCGTACACTATTATGTCGACGGGTAGGTCGAACTGCGGCAGTTTCTCGCCAGCGGCTATTTTCTGAATATCGGCATCCATTGCGAGCGCGTGTGTTTAGTCGGGATAAGTCAAGTTTTCTGGCCCTATGCGGTCGAGCACCTCGATGAGGTATTTTCGCGCCTCCCATTTGGCCATGGGCAGATTGTGCAGCATGTAGTTGCCGCAGTCGTTGGCCGAGGCACCGGGAATGTCGCCGTCAAACTCAGCGATGAACTTAAACGTTTCTCGCATTAGCGGCACGATGTCGGCCGACTTTAGGTCGCCCTGCAAAATCAGGTAATTGCCCGTGCAGCATCCCATTGGGCCCCAATACACCACCCTGCTGCCCCACACGGGGTGGTTGCGCAGATAGGTGGCCGCAAGGTGCTCGATGGTGTGCAGGGCTGGCTGGCTCACGGCCGGCTCGCGGTTGGGCAGCTTCATGCGGATGTCGAATGTGGTGATCACATCGCCACTGGGCGTAGTGTCCTGGCGCGACACATATATGCCGCGCAGCAGGTGGCTGTGGTTTATGGTGAAACTCTTGATTTTCTCCATAGTTTTACCTCCATTTCTTGTTTAATTATGCAACTATAAAATAGTATCGTTTAGCGGATATTACAGCTTTTGCAGCAGGCGCTTTATCACCTCGAAGGTGTGCTTGGGCGCATCGGTCCAGAAGTCGGCATACTGCTGCGAGTTGTCGTGGCTGGCGCCGGGCGAGTCGCTGATGACGCGCACGCTGAGAAACGCCTTGCGCCTTATGTGGCACACCTGCGCTATAGCTGCCGACTCCATGTCAACCGCCAGCACACCCGGGAACTTCGACTCTATGGCCTCAACATCGGCCATGGAGTCGATAAAGCGGTCGCCCGAGCAGATGAGGCCGCACTTCACGCCGGCAATGCCACTGGCTATGCTCAGCATGGCCGGGTCGCTCTCGAAATAGAGCGGCATGCCCTGAATCTGGCCCCACGTGCTGTCGAAGCCGCACCACACGTCGTGATAGGCAATGCGCTGGCCTGCCACCACGTCCATCACACACACGCCGTTGCCGGCGCCGCCAGCCACGCCGGTGTTGACGATGGCGTCGACTGGAAAATTGTCGACAAGCGTCACAGTGCCCACAGCGGCGTTAACCTTGCCGATGCCGCACTGCATGGCCACCACCTGGTGGCCGCCTATATGGCCGCAATGGAATGTGGTGCCGTGCACCTCACGCTCGGAAGGCTGCTCAAGCAGCGGTTTAAGCAGTTCGAGCTCTTTGCCCATTGCTACGATAATTCCTATGTTCATAAGCGAAAGTGTTGTGGTTATGTTTCGTAATACCACTCAAAGTTAAGGAAAAAAAGCAGCACTGCAAAGCATTAGTATTTTTTATGGGCTATTTTCGGGCTTTTGTGGCCAAAATACCACAGCAGGTGCTATCTTTGCACTTGCATATCAACTACAAACAAAAAAGTGCGAAAATGATTAATATAGATATTGACAAACGCATAGTAGACGTTTGCCCCGAAGTGAAAATAGGCTTGGTCAGGGCCCACGTGACCAACCCACCCACCTGCGACGAGTTGTGGGCCGAAATCGAGAAAGCGGCCAGCGACATAAAGCAGCGCTACCAGCTGCTGGAAATCAACAAACGTCCGGCAGTGGCAGCCACGCGCCGCCTCTACAAAGCCCTGGGCAAGGACCCAGGCCGCTACCGTATGTCGAGCGAGGCTCTGTGCCGCCGCATCATAAAGGGGTTGGGCATCTACCGGCTGACCACGCTGATAGACGTGGTGAACCTTGTGTCGATTGTGAGCGGATATTCGATTAGCGGACTCGACGCCGACAAGATAGTGGGCGACACGCTGACGATGGGCGTGGGACGCCACGACGAAGTGTATCACGGCATCGGCCGAGGCGAGCTGAACATTGAGGGGCTGCCAGTGTACCGCGACGCGCAGGGCGGCATAGCCACTCCCACCAGCGACGAGGAGCGCACCAAGTTCACCCCCGAGACGGTAACGGCACAAATCAACATAAACGCGTTTGCGCCAGAAATGGACCTGCAGCAGGCCGTTGACTTGACGGTGGAACTGCTGAAGAAGTATGCCGGAGCCACCGACATAGAGACCAGCATTGCAAGCAATTTCTAACCCGTAAAAAAAGTTTTTAGCCAACATGAAGCTGCTGAGAATCATAGCGGAGAGCATCGACGAGCGGCACATTGCCGAAGCGGCCAGCACCATGGCCGACGGCGGCATTGTGGTCTACCCCACCGACACCATTTATGCCATAGGCTGCGACGCCCTCAACAATCAGGCCATTGAGCGCATTTGTGCCATCAAGGGCATAAGGTCGGCCAAGAGCAACCTGTCGATCATCTGCCACAGCCTTAGCGAAGTGGCCCACTACGCCAAGGTGAGCAACGAGCAATACCGCATGATGAAGGCCAACCTGCCAGGGCCATTCACATTCATCCTGCCGGCGCTGTCGAGGCTGCCAAAAGCGTTCAAAGGGCGCCGCACCGTGGGCATCAGAATTCCGCAAAACGCCATAGCACTGGCCATTGAGGAGGCTTTGGGACATCCCATTCTCACCACATCGGTCGAGGCCGCCGACAGCGACTACATGTGCGAGCCCGAGCTGATGGCCGAGCGCTATGCCGGATGGGCCGACCTGATAATCGACGGCGGACGCGGCGGCACTGAGCCGTCGACCATAGTGGACTGCACTGGCAGCGAAGCAGAAATCACGCGCGAGGGCAAGGGCATACTGGCCTGAGGCGCAAGTCACATACTAAAAAACGACATCAACACACAAGCACTATGAACACACTCATGAAATGCAGTGCGGCTGCCACCATTGCCGCAGCCCTAATAATCGGCACCAGTTGCAACCACAAGGCCGAAAAGGCACAAACGCTGCCCGACACCGTGGCGGCAGCCACGGCCGACACCACAGCCAGCACAACGGCAGCGGCCACCATTGAGATAACCGACTTCTACGCCACATGGTGCGGCCCGTGCAGGCAGCAGGCACCGATTCTCGATGCCATCATAAAGAAATATGGCGGCAGGGTGAAACTGGTGAGGGTCGACATCGACCAAGAGCCGCAAAAGGCAGGCGAATATGGGGTGACCGCAGTGCCAACGCTGGTGCTCAAGTCGAGCAACGGCAAGAGTGAACACACCGTGGGCCTGCAAAGTCAGGAAGACATCGAGATGATAATCAATGAGCTGATGCACTAAGGCGCGCGCTGTGCGGCGCTCTACTTATTGGCACGCGCAATGGATATGCGCACACGCTTGCCCTTGATTTTGCACTGGTTGAGGGCCGCCACCGCTTTTGCGGCCTTTGCTGCGGGCACAGCAGCCAAGGCACAGTGGTCTTTGAGTGAAATCAGGCCAATCTCGGCTGCCGCCACATCGCTGTTGTTGGCAATGAAGCCCACCACATCGCCGCGCGAAATCTTCTCTTTGCGCCCGGCCATGAAGTGGAGCGTGGCCATTGATGGGGCCACGGCATGGCGCAGCGGCTGCGGCGGCAATGCAAAATCGCCGTCAGCGCACACAAAATCGGGCAGATGCTCGCCAGGGCCCAGCAGCACATAGGCGTCGCCGCTGGCCGAGACGCGCGCCGTGCGGCCGTTGCGATGGGTATAGGCCTCGGCCGACACAGGCAGGTGGTAGTGAATGATGTGCTTCACATCATCAATGTCAAGCCCTCGCGACCCCAAGTCGGTCGACACCATCACACAATACGAGCCATTGTTGAAGAGGTCGACGGCCTTTTCCCGCTCCACTTGCGCCAGGGCTCCGTTGTATACCCCGGCCGACACGCTGTGGGCCGACAGAAAGGAGCATACGCGCTGGGCCGCGTCGCGATAGTTGACAAATACTATGGTCTTGCCCACCTCGGGCAGCGACAGCAGCAGGCTGTGCAGCGTGGCCAGTTTGTCGGGCTCGGGCGAGCGCACCACCCAGGCCTTGAGGCGCTGGCGCAGCTCGGCCTCGCAGTCGAGGCGGTCGACCACCACCGGGCCGTTTAGCTTCAGGTATGGCGGAAAGCGCAGCGCTGCAGTGGCCGAAGTGAGCACCTTGCGCGACAGGTTGGGCATCTGCGCCAAGATGGAGCGCATTTCGTCGTCGAAGCCCAGTTCAAGCGACTTGTCGAACTCGTCAAGCACCAGCAGGCGCACATTGCGCACGTCCACATGACCGCGCCTGATGTGATCGAGCAGGCGGCCCGGCGTGGCCACCACCACATCGGGCGTCACCGCCAGCGACAGCTTCTCGTCGGCCACATTGTGGCCTCCGCAGCACAGCGTCAGCTTGCAGCCGCCGGCAATGGCGCGCAGCACATCGGCCGTCTGCACAGCCAGCTCGCGCGCGGGCACAATCACCACACACTGCACGCGGCCGCAAGGCTCGCGCATCGACTTGAGCACCGGAATGGCATAGGCCAGAGTCTTGCCCGACCCCGTGGGCGAATACACCACCACATCGCCACCCTGTGGCCACGCTTGCAGCACCGCCTGCTGCAGGCCGTTGAGCCGGTCAATGCCCATGCGCTCACTCATTGCGTCTAAAATCTGCTTTTCCTTCATAGCTGAAAAATAAATCGTTTGTCTTATTTGAGTGCAAAAGTAGCAAATTGAGCCATAACAGGCAACTGTGCCGTCCTGGGGCGCGGCCGGTTTTCCACACTGCGGCCACGGCAAACATCAAGCAAACATCAAGCCGTGTCACGAGGCAGTAAAAACGTCGCAAATGCTTTGTGGTCAGAAAAAATTAATGTAATTTTGTAGCTGGATTTAGGGGTAAAAAAGAAAAAACCGCGTGGTTTTTCCTTGAGGACTATAAAAGCCAAAGCCACAAGCCGCTATCCTTCTATAGGCGGTGCAGCCCTAAAATCCTGCGATTTGATTTAAATTTATATAATAACGAACTATATAACTATAATCTTGCAACTTTTATGAGTAAAGAAAAGAAATTTATGACGTGTGACGGCAACCAGGCTGCCGCCCACATCAGTTACATGTTTACTGATGTGGCCGCAATCTACCCCATCACACCGTCATCGACAATGGCTGAGCATGTAGACGAATGGGCAGCCGCCGGCCGAAAGAACATTTTCGGCGAGACCGTAACGGTACAGGAGATGCAGTCGGAAGGCGGCGCCAGCGGCGCTGTGCACGGCGCACTCCAGGCTGGCGCACTCACCACCACCTACACTGCCTCGCAGGGCCTGCTGCTCATGATCCCCAACATGTATAAGATAGCCGGCGAGCTGCTGCCCGCCGTGTTCCACGTGTCGGCCCGCACTCTTGCCTCCCACACGCTGTGCATCTTCGGCGACCACCAGGATGTGATGTCGACCCGCCAGACGGGCTTCGCAATGCTTTGCGAGGGCTCGGTGCAAGAGGTGATGGACCTCGCCGCCGTGGCACACCTGAGTGCCATCAAGGGCCGCGTGCCGTTCCTGAACTTCTTTGACGGATTCCGCACATCGCACGAGATACAGAAAATCGAGGCTCTCGACCAGGAAGACCTGAAGCCCCTGCTCGACATGGACGCCGTGAACGCATTCCGCAACCGCGCCATGAACCCCGACAAGCCCGTGACCCGCGGCACAGCCGAGAACCCCGACGTGTTCTTCCAGCACCGCGAGTCGAGCAACGACTACTACAACGCAGTGCCCGCCATCGTTGAGGACTACATCAACAAGATCAACAAAATCACCGGCCGCGAGTATGGCCTGTTTAACTACTACGGCGCAAAAGACGCCGAGCGCGTGATAATTGCCATGGGTTCGGTGACCGAGGCCATTCGCGAGACCATCGACCACCTCACCGCCCAAGGCGAGAAGGTGGGCCTCGTGGCAGTGCACCTCTACCGTCCGTTCTCGGCCAAGCACTTCCTGGCAGCCGTGCCAAGCACAGCCAAGCGCATCGCCGTGCTCGACCGCACCAAGGAGCCGGGCGCAACCGGCGAGCCTCTATACCTCGACGTGAAGGACTGCTTCTATGGCACCGAAAACGCTCCTCTGATTGTGGGCGGCCGCTATGGCCTGGGCTCGAAAGACACCACTCCGGCGCAGATCCTCTCGGTTTACGAGAATCTGGCCCTGCCCATGCCCAAGGACCACTTCACCATTGGCATTGAAGACGATGTGACCTTCACCTCGCTGCCTCAGAAAGAGGAAATAGCCATGGGCGGCAAGGGCCTGTTCCAGGCTAAATTCTACGGCCTTGGCGCCGACGGCACCGTGGGCGCCAACAAGAACTCGGTGAAAATCATCGGCGAGAACACCGACAAGTATTGCCAGGCCTACTTCTCATACGACTCGAAAAAGTCGGGCGGCTTCACCTGCTCGCACCTGCGCTTTGGCGACGAGCCCATCCACTCGACCTACCTGGTGACAACGCCTAACTTTGTGGCTTGCCACGTGCAGGCCTACCTGCACATGTATGACGTGACGCGCGGCCTGCAGAAGAACGGCACGTTCCTGCTGAACACCGTGTGGGACGGCGACGAGCTGGCAAAGAATCTGCCCAACAAGGTGAAGAAGTATTTCGCTGACAACAACATCACCGTATACTACATCAACGCCACCAAGATTGCACAGGAGATTGGCCTGGGCAACCGCACCAACACCATTCTGCAATCGGCCTTCTTCCGCATCACCGAGGTCATTCCGGTTGACCTGGCCGTGGAGCAGATGAAGAAGTTCATTGTGAAGTCATACGGCCGCAAGGGCGAAGACGTGGTGAACAAGAACTACCAGGCAGTGGACCGCGGCGGCGAGTACAAGCAGCTCACCGTTGACCCGGCATGGTCGGCACTCGAGCCCGAAGAGGACAAGACCGACGATGCTCCGGCATTTGTGCAAAATGTGGTGCGCCCCATCAATGCGCAAGACGGCGACCTGCTGCCCGTGTCGGCATTCAAGGGCCGCGAAGACGGCACCTGGGACAGCGGCACAGCAGCCTACGAGAAGCGCGGCGTGGCCACATTCGTGCCCGAATGGAACGCCGAGAACTGCATCCAGTGCAACAAGTGCGCCTACGTGTGCCCCCACGCTGCCATCCGCCCATTCCTTATGGACGAGGCCGAGGCAGCCAACTCACCGTTCAGCGAGGCCGACAAGCTGCCCGCCATCGGCAAGACACTCACCGGCCTCAAGTTTGTGCAGGTGGTTGACGTGCTCGACTGCCTTGGCTGCGGCAACTGCGTGGACGTGTGCCCCGGCAAGAAGGGCAACAAGGCCCTCGAGATGGTTCCACTCATGGGCCACGAGGACGAGCAGAAATATTGGGACTACTGCTCGGCCAATGTAGCTTCGAAGCAGGGCCTCGTAGACATCAAGCAGAACGTGAAGAACTCGCAGTTTGCAACTCCGCTGTTTGAGTTCTCGGGCGCATGCTCGGGCTGCGGCGAGACTCCGTATCTGAAACTCATATCACAGCTGTTTGGCGACCGCGAAATCGTGTCTAACGCCACCGGCTGCAGCTCGATCTACTCGGCTTCGGTTCCCTCTACCCCCTACACCACCAACGCCAAGGGCCACGGCCCGGTGTGGGCCAACTCGCTGTTTGAGGACTTCTGCGAGTTTGGCATGGGCATGAGCATTGCCGACGAGAAGCTGCGCGCACGCGTCAAGGGCTTCGTGCAAGAGGCTCTGGAGAGCGCCACAGTGGCCAGCGACGTTAAGGAACTGTATCAGGAATGGCTTGAGAACTACAACGACGGCGCCAAGTCGCGCGAACTGAGCGACAAGATTCTTGCCGCCATCGAGCACAGCGACAGCCCCGCCGACAAGAAGGTGAAGTCGCTTGGCCAGTATCTGGTGAAACGCTCGCAATGGATTGTGGGCGGCGACGGCGCATCCTACGACATCGGCTTCGGCGGCCTTGACCACGTGATTGCCTCTGGCAAGAACGTCAACATTCTGGTGCTCGACACCGAGGTTTACTCCAACACCGGCGGCCAGGCTTCGAAGGCCACGCCTATCGGCGCCATCGCCAAGTTTGCCGCAGCCGGCAAGCGCGTGCGCAAGAAGGACCTTGGCCTCATTGCCTCAACCTACGGCTACGTGTATGTGGCACAGGTGGCAATGGGTGCCGACAACATGCAGTGCCTCAAGGCCATCCGCGAGGCTGAGGCCTACGACGGCCCATCGGTGATCATCGCCTACGCACCGTGCATCAACCACGGTCTGAAGGCCGGCATGGGCAAGTCGCAAGCCGAAGAGCAGAAAGCAGTGGCATGCGGCTATTGGCACCTGTGGCGCTACAATCCCGAGCTCGAGAAAGAGGGCAAGAACCCCTTCACTCTCGACAGCAAGGAGCCTAACTGGGACGAGTTCATCAACTTCCTCAAGGGCGAAGTGCGCTACGCATCGGTGCTCAAGCAATATCCGCAAGAGGCCGAGGAACTGTTCAACGCCGCCAAGGAGAACGCCAAGTGGCGCTACAACAACTACCGCCGTCTGGCACGCCAGCAGTGGGGCGTAGAGCCTGAAGATTAACACCTGTAGGCGCCGGACTACTGCCCGGCTACACACAGCATAACCGCAAAATAGCAGAGCCGACAACTCCCAACCGAGTTGCCGGCTCTGCTGCTTTTTGCCCCAAGTCCCACATGGCGGAGTCAATCTTAGGCGAGTTTGCAGAAGGAAATGCGCCAAATAGCGACGAAGGATGTGTAGACGTGGCATGCCGCGTCTACACAGTTATTATTGATTATCAACACATAGACGTCGCTTTTCTCAACTAGATTGCAGTGGTCGGCTGTGCTGCCTCGGGTGTTTATGCAATTACGCCTTGTGGCGGTAGGTGATGATTCCTTCGAGTTGGCTCTTTATTGACTCAAAATCCTGGCTCAGGTCCAATGTGGTAAACATGATGATGTTGCCATCATTTAGAGTCATGCGTTCCGACATGGCACCATAGGCCGTAGTCATGGCATAGAGCAGCATGCCGTCGACCTCGCCGGTATGCTTCTTATCCTCGTTGGTGACATAGGTGTGAATTTGGTAGATATTTGCTGAATGAATCGACAGTCGGCCATAGTGCTCCTGCAGCGTGTGCGAATAGTATTTTGCATCGATTATTAGGGTCCGCCCGCTGGGAAACGATAGTGTGACATCGGTGTTCATAGTGGGCAGCAACGATGACTGCGGCGCATCCTTGCTTATGTTCCAACCAATCATCTTGGCCCTTGCTTTCAGTTCGGGATGCCAACGCCGGTAATAGGCCATTATGAACCGCTGAAACAGCAAGGCCATATTGGAATCGGTGAATTGTGGAGCGTGGCTACCGCCTGCTTCGGTGGTGGGCAGCAGGTCGGTCACGATAAAGTAGCAGATGGTGTGCAGCGTTTGGTAGACACGCGAATTTCGGTCGTACCTCAACTGTCCCCATTTCAGCAATTTCAAATCAATGATGCCGACTTCGCTGAAAAATGGCATCAGCCGGCGCAGAGCAGCCTTTCTTGCCTTGCCCACCTCAGAGCTTCGCAAGAGTAGCACAGAGGTTGATTTTAGTATCCGATTGAAGGTGTTGTCGACCGAAAGTTCATCGAATTCACACGCCAAGGCGGCACGCAGTGCCATGCGCACGCCTATGGTGCCGCTCACATCAAGTTTGCCGCGCAGTGTGACAAGCGTGTCGCTTCTCAGCACATACTCGCGGTGAAGCCCCTGCTTTAGCAAACTGGATATGCCAATTTGCAGCACCTCGGCGAACAGGTCATGGACACCATTGAAGTCTTCAGTCGCCACACGACCATAATTGCTGCCCCTAAGTTCCTTAAAGGCATAGGCAAGCATATAGAAGATGTTTCTTATCGGTATTCCGCCATAGTCGGTCATTGCACTATGCTGTTTAGTTTTGCGATTTCGGCCTCGCTGGTCTCTTTACTGTCGAACCAATACTCTCTGAGCATCGGGGCTATGTCGAACTCGACCACCGCTTTTAACCAAGCCTCGGAGCACTCCGATTGATTGCAAAAATAGCTATGACCAATGCAAAAGCCGCTGCCAAGGGAGTCGTCGCTGCTGATTTTACGGTTTAAGTCCTTAACGGCCTCAATCAATCGATTGAAGGTGCCGTTGGCAAGGCGGGCTTGATAGCGCTTGAATCCTGACGAATCAAAGCCGGGCTCAATCTCTACAAAACTGAAGCGGCGACGCAATGCATAATCTATCATAGCCAGACTGCGGTCAGCAGTGTTCATCATACCTATTATATACAGGTTGGCAGGCACTGAAAACGGCATCTGGTTATAGGCCAACTTGATTTCATTGCCCCGGTAGCTGTCTTCGATCAACATAAGCAGTTCGCCAAAAATTTTGCTCAAGTTGCCGCGGTTAATCTCGTCGATTATAAAGAAGTAGCTGTGACCAGTATCACTGCTTGCCCTTTGGCAGAAATTGTAGAACACACCCGGAGTGAGGTCGAAGCCACCATTGGCATTAGGCTTATAGCCCATTATAAAGTCTTCATAGCTGTAGCTTTGGTGAAACTGCACCATCTCTACCCTACCGTCGTCCTTGCACCCCATCAGCGAATAGGCAAGCCGCTTTGCTATAAACGTTTTGCCCACGCCTGGCGCCCCTTGCAATATTACGTTTTTCTTGTTTAGTAGCAGACCGCGCATTTGCTCATACCGCTCATCGGAGACGAACACCTCATGCAGGAAATCGGCCTTGGTATAGACTGCCGGCTGTTCATCGGCAACTTGCTCGCCTTCAGTACTTAAAATTATGCGTTCACAATTGGCCACTTCGCGGGGATATGGCGTTACATCGGTAAGCGTTTTCGACGCGATGTATTCACGCGGCACTTTCCAGCGGCCCACATGCGTCCAGCGCACCTTGCGCCTATGCTTGAAGTCGGGCTCATCAGCGCTATAATAATATCCACCCTCCACGATGCCTCGGCCAACTATGGTGTCGGTGCCCACCTTGGCATGAATCACATCGCCCTCATGCATTTCGTTGGCAAACTGCCACAGGGCAAGACTGACGTTTTTAAACGAGGCATCTGGCTTGCCGTTAAGCGTCTGCAAAAACGCTATTAGCTCTTGGCGCGACTTAAACTGCGTCAAGTCGGGCACTTCACTCCAATCAAGGCAGATAATGCCATGCTTCTGGCAGTAGTCCCACTTTACGGCCTTCTGCCCTGGGGAGTATGTCCAAGTGTGGTGTGAGGTGTTAGCTTCCTTGTTGTTCATACTGTTTTATGTGTTTTAGGCTAAGCGAATTTAGCTGTTTCGGATGAAAGCGTGGTGTTTTTTTTTGGGGGGGGTGAGCGCGGGGGTTAGTTGCGGAGTTCGTTTTCGATTTTCTCGACGTCTTCCTGGAATTTCTTTTCCACCGATATGCGCTGCTCTATCTGCTTGCAGGCGTGGAGCACGGTGGCGTGATTGCGCTGCAGGCGCATGCCAATGTTGGTGGACGAGAGCTGGGTGTCCTTTTTGGCAAAATACATCACCAGCTGGCGCGCGTCGGAGATTTCGCGTTTGCGCGACTTGCCGTAGAGCAGCTCGGTGTCGATGTTGTAGTGGCTGGCCACCGTCTCGGCTATTTTCTCGAATGTGACTTGGCGCTTGCTCACCTTCACGCAGTTGGCAATGACCATGCGGGCGAGGTCGACGGTGATTTCCTGGTTGAGCATGGTGGCATGAGCCAGCAGGGCCACCACTATGCCCTCAAGCTCGCGCACGCTGTCGGTCACGTTCTGTGCAATGAAGTCGAGCACGTCGGCACTGATCGACAGGCCGTCTTGCGAGGCGCGCATCTTCAGCACATCGCGGCGCAGGGTGTAGTCGGGCTTGGTGAGCTCCACGGTCATGCCCCACTTGAAGCGTGATATGAGGCGCGGCACCATGCCGTCGAGGTCGCTCGGGCGACAGTCGCTCGACAAGATCAGCTGCTTCTTGTTTTGGTGCAGATGGTTGAAGATGTGGAAGAAGGTGTTTTGCGTGGCCGTCTTGCCTGCAAACTCCTGCACATCGTCGAGTATGAGCACATCGATGCTCTGATAGAATGCGATGAAGTCGTTGACGCGGTTGCTGCGCACGGCTGTGGTATACTGGCTCTCGAACACGCGCGCAGTGAGATAGAGCACGCGGGTGCGCGGGAACTGCTCCTTTATTTTCAAGCCAATGGCCTGAATCAGGTGGGTCTTGCCCACGCCTGTGGGGCCGAATATGAACAGGGGGTTGAACGTCTTGCAGTTGGGGTCGGTGGCAATGGCCATGCCAATGCTCACGGCCAGCTTGTTGCTTTGGCTGCCGCAATAGTTCTCGAAAGTGTAGTTGGAGTTAAGCTGTGGGTCGATGTCGTCGTATTCAGGCTCGGCAAAGGGGTTGCTGATGCTCACTTTGCGGCCTCGCTTCTGCTCGTTGAGCGTGATTTCGCTCGACGGGCTGTCCTTGACCACCCGCAGGCGGTAGCTGAGCTGCACATTGTCGCCAAACTCGCGGCGCAGGGCCGAGCAAAGCAGGTTGAGATAGCGGCTCTCTATCTGCTCGATAAAGAACTGCGACGGCACGCTGAGAAACAAGTTGTTGCGTCCGTCATCGTAATCGACAGGCACAATAGGGGCGAACCAAGCGTTGAACTGCTCGGCCGACAAATTGTCGCTGATGATGCGCAGACAATTTTTCCACTGTTGTAAAACCGTGTTAGATACCATATCGTTTACGTTATGAATGTGATTATATGCTTAACATGTAACTTTTCGCACTGCAAAATTGGGACTAAAATTGTTCATAAAAAAACCGAAAAAAATTTGCATATTTTATAGTGGCTATAACAAGGCTGATTTGCAATGTTTTGCGGAGTTGCAGTCGGCTAATGACTGATTGATAAGCGCCAAAGGCATATCGCACGACAAGTCAACGTGTTACACCTTGTGCAAAACTTCGCTGCACACCTACCAGTTAGGTATATACGCCTAACAAAACACACTAAATATCAGCGCATTGCATCAGTTTTAAGACTAAAAAAAATTAGTCCATTATTTAGATATATTCTAAACAATGGACTAACAGACGTATTTACAGGCAAGCGTCAGAACACCTTGATGGTGACGTAGCGCTTGGGATTTTTCTTAACATCCTTGAGCAGAGAGTCGAGGCTCATAACCGAACTGTTGGCGTTGTTATACAGGGCCTTGTCGTTGAGCAGCAGGCCGAGCGACGACTCCTTGTTGTTAAGTTTGGCCGAAAGGGCCTGCAAGTTGGCCACAGTAGCGTTGAGGCTCTTAATGGTGGAGTCGAGGGGCATGTTGCTCACATTGGCCGAAAGGTGCTTGATGTCGCCCGAGGCGGTATAGAGGTTGCCAGTGACCCCCTTCACGTCGCCCATGATGCCGGGCACCGAACGGTTGAGGCTGTTCATGAGCAGCGTCAGCTGCTGCGAGCTGCGTGCCAACTCGGCTGTGATGCCGTCGAGCCGCGACACCGATGTGTTGATGGCGGGGTTCGACAGCACACCGTTCACATTGCTCAGAATCGAGTCGATCTTGGGCAGCATGGCCACCACTTGCGGCATCACGTCGTCGCCCACCTTGTCCATAAGGCCGGCCTTTACGGCGGTTGGAATCTCATCGCCCACATTATAATATGAGTCGCTCTTGGCCAGATTGAGCGTGAGTGCGGCAGTACCGAGAATGTCGCTCGACAGCGACACCTGCGAGCCGCGGGGCACACGCAGCTCCTTGTCGAGGCTCATGAGCACCGTTATCTGATTGTTGGCATAGTCGTAGTTTATCTCCCTGACCTGTCCCACCTGGAAGCCGTTGACAGTGACTGGTGCCGAGACCGTAAGGCCTTCCACCTTTTCAAACTTGGCATAGTAGAAATTGGCCGGCTTAAACAGGTTGATGCCCTTGAGGTATTCAATGCCCCAGTAGAGCAGACACAGGCTGACCACCACGGTGAGTGCAATCAGAACGTTCTTGGTGAAGAATGATTTCATTTTATAGTTTGCTATGTGTTATTAATCAATACATTGGAATCCAGCCCCGGTAAAGGACCGAAATATTTTGCAATATTAGCCAAAATAGGCGAATGCGCGCTGTTCCATATCTTCATTTATATAGTCAATATTCCGTTGGCACAGCGCCACGCCATGGCAATATGGTGCAAAATTAACAAAAAAGCGCCACTTGCATTAATATATGTGGCCGCATTTTTTTAATGAACGCGAAAAAACGCTATTTTTGCAATATCGATTTCTAACGTGTCACACTAATAATTAACGCATAGCAACACAATCATGTCACAGCATCACGTCGACAAGACATACGGTCTTATAGGATACCCGCTCATACACTCGTTTTCGATGGACTACTTCAACCAGAAGTTTGAATCGGAGGGCATAAGCGCGGAATACGTCAATTTTGAGATTGACGATGTGAACAAACTCACCGAGATCATAAGTGAGACGCCCAACCTGTGCGGTCTCAACGTGACCCTGCCTTACAAGCAGCAGGTGATACCGCTGCTCGACTCGCTCGACGAAGGGGCCAAAGAAATTGGTGCCGTGAACGTGATTCGATTTGTGCGCAACGGAGGCGAGAGTCTGAGCCTGCGCGGCTACAACACCGACGCCTCGGCCTTCCAAAAGTCGATAGAGCCGCTGCTGACGCCGGCGCGCACACGCGCCCTGGTGCTGGGCACTGGCGGAGCGTCGAAGGCCATAGCATATGCCCTGCGCCAGCTGGGCGTGGAGGTGCAGTTTGTGTCGCGGCGCAAAACGGCCAGCACACTCACCTACGAGGAGCTCACCAAGGCCATGATGCACAGCCACAAAATTGTGGTCAACACCACTCCACTGGGCATGTATCCGCACATGGACGAGTGCCCCGACATTCCATACCGCTTCATCACCAGCGAGCACCTGTGCTACGACCTGATTTACAATCCCGACGAGACCAAATTCATGCAACAGTGCCGCCAGCACGGCGCCACCGTGAAAAACGGGCTCGAAATGCTGCTGCTCCAAGCGTTCCAGTCCTACGAGATTTGGAACATGAAGTAGCACTGTCCACATCCATCACGACATGGCCGACTCAAGCCGCACGCCAATGCTTGCCACCGTGCCCATGCTGCGCATTCTGGTGCCAATGGCGTGCGGCATTGTGGCCTTCGAGCATTGCGGCAACGGCATTTTGCCCATAGCGGCGGCTGCGGTGGCGGCCGCCATTTTCGTTGCGCTCAAAGTGGCGGCAAGGCGAAACTTGGAGCGCAGGCGGGCACTGAGACCGCTGCACACAGTGCCCATAGCACTGGCCGCACTGGCAGTAGGCTGGTGCACCGCTCTTGTGCAGCAGCCCGACACACTCGACACCAGCCACATCAACGGCACCGTGGCCGTGGGGCGCATCGACATGATTTCGTTCCGTGACTTCTCGGTCGTTGCCAACGTCACACTGCTGCAAAGCGGCAACGGCGACCCACTGCCCCACTCCACCATTAGACTCAGCACCAGCGGCTGCGACTACAGCCTGCGCCAGGGCCAGCTGGTGGCCTTCAAGGCCGACCTGCAGCCCGTGCGCAACATGGGCAACCCCGACGAGACCGACTTTGCCGCCCTGCTCAGACAGCAGGGAATAATCTACACACAGCACATTGGGCCCGGGCAGCAGCTGATTACGGTGGGCTACGCCCCCACACTGCTCAACAAGCTGGGCAACGCCCGATCGGCTATGATGCGCCGCATGGCCTCGGGACACACGCAGCAGGGCACACAAGACTTTGTGGCGGCCCTGCTGCTGGGCGACGACAGCCTCATCGACAGCGACACGCGCCGCGACTTTGCCAATGCTGGCATTGCCCACGTGCTGGCACTGAGCGGACTGCACGTGGGACTGATAGGACTGGTGGTGTGGTGGCTGCTGATGCCGCTCGACTACGTGCGGCTAAAGAAGTTGCGGCTGGCGCTGACACTGGTGGCATTGGCGGCATTCGACATGTTCACGGGACTCCAGCCGTCGGTGGTGAGGGCTACGGTGATGACGGCTTTCGTGACAGCGGCAGTGATGCTGGGGCGCAAGGCTTCGCCGCTCAACTCACTGGCGGCTGCCGCCACACTGACGCTGCTGTTCTCGCCATCGGCGCTGCACAATGCCGGATTCCAGCTGAGCTACACCACGGTGGCTGCACTGCTGGTGTTTGGCCGCCGCACGGCCAACGCCGCCACACGCAGCACTCTGGCCTACCGCATAGGCACCCTGGCCGCCACATCGGCCATAGCATCGCTGTCGACAATGATGCTCACGGCACACTACTTCCACAGCATTCCGCTGCTGGCCGTGCCCGTGAACATGCTTATTCTGCCCACAATTCCTGCATTTATGGTGGGAGGCATTGCCTATGTGACACTGTGCACCGCCGGGCTCGACATCGCCGGGCTCGACAAGGCGCTCGACGCCTACTGCCAAGCCATGCGGTGGCTGGTGGACGGGCTGTGTGCCATGCCAGGCTCGCACGCGGAGGGTCTGTGGGTGACTTCGGCCGAAGTGGCCATATACTTTGGCATAATGTGCTGCATGGCAGTGTGGCTCAAGCGGCGCAACCGCGCGCCGCTGCTGTGCGCCGCCGCACTTCTCGCCGCCGGTGTGGCGCATGCGGCTGTGGAGGCATGGCGCACACCGCAATCGGGCCTTGTGGTGTTCAATTCATTCGACGCCACTCCCGTTGTGGCCTTCAGCCACGGCAAGGCAGTGGTGTGGGTGCCCGACAACGACGCCTTCGACATGCAACGCTTCACCGCCGCCAACAGCGGATTTCTGGCGCACCACGGCATATGGCAACTGCGGCAGGTGGACGAACTGCACAACTCAGATGCGCTAATCAAGCCGCCATACGCCCACCTCGGCGGCAAGCGGCTGGTGGCCATAGGGCGCGGCAGGTGGAAGCATGCGCAAAGGGTGCGCACACGGCTGCAAATCGACATGGCCGTGGTCACACGGCAGTTTCACAGCGACATTGGCATAGTGGACTCGGTGTATGCCGGCGGCATAGGCACATATGTGATTTCGGGGGCGGCGTATGCCAGCGAGCGCAAAGTTCTGATGGAGCGGTGCCGCAAACTGGGGCTGCGAACGCACGACATTGCCACCCAAGGCGCCGTGGAGGTGTATTGCCGCTAATCGACCCTGCCGGCCGCAAAAAAACGCGCGGCAAAATAGGCGTCGGCAAGGTCGCTGATCATCACGCCGCGCGACGATGATGTGTGGGCAAACTTGCCGTCCTTCAGATATATGCCCACATGGTTGATGCCTCCGCCACGGCCATTGTTGAAAAACACCAAATCGCCCTCGCACAGGTCGCCACGGTCGATACTGCGGCAGTTGCGCTCATACATGCGCGCCGAATTGCGCTGCAGTTTTTTGCCATACACGGCCTGATACACCATCATCACGAAGCCCGAGCAGTCGGCGCCGTCCTTGCCAGTGCCCGCATACTTGTAGGGGGTGCCAAGCCAGCCCTTGATTTCTTTGTAGAGCCGGCGGTTGTCGCCAGGGCTGAGCTTCACATCAAGTGTGGCCCAGCCGTCGGCACGGCCTGCCGGCGCCCCGCCGCTACGCGCCGAGTAGGGTGCGCCGCCGCGCACGCTGCGCTTCGATGTGCCGCACGATGCCACTCCGAGCAGCAAAGCCAGCAGGCAGCACGCAAGCGAATGAAAACGGTTAGATGATTTCAGCATATCTCTCTTGATTAGACTAAAAGCCAAAAAGCCATACGGCCACCGACTTGCCCCCTCTCTGTGTTGCGGCAAGCGCGTGTGTGCACGTATGGCTTTGATTTCTTTTTGTGCCTGTCCTACACGGCACCCCAATTTTTATTCAGCCTTGGCTTCGCCGTCATCGGCCTTCGCCTCATCGGGCTCTACAAAAGTGGTGATGCCGGCCTTTACAAGAATGTTGTACCACGAGATGAGTTTTTTGATATCGGTCTTGTACACACGCTCCTGGTCGTACTCAGGCAGCACCGATGCCATGAATGCGGCCAGCTGCTCAGGTTCCTTATAGTCGGCGGTATTGATCTCCTTGCCGTCGAACTTTTTGCTCACCGACTCAAGCACGTCGGCCAGAGGCACATCGTCGCCAGTGGTGTAGATGGCAATATCGCCGAGCGAAATGATTTTGTCGCGCGAGTGGGCGGCAAAGCGCTTTTTGTCGGCCAGGCCTTCAACGATGATCATGTTTTTACCAAACGAAATGAGTTTGTAAAGACCCGGTTTGCCCGAGATAGCAAGTATTTTCTTAAGCATAGTGTTGTTTCTGTTTTTAATATGTGTTAATTCAAAAAAAATGCGGCATCACCGCCTGTCTTCCTTTTGCAAAGATAGCCATAAAAAATGACTTGGGCCTACAGAGGAAGCATTTTTTAGCCAAGGCAGCCCACCAATGCCACGATTTGCGGCAACACTGGCCGTCGGCCGTCGTTGACCACCACATGCTCGCCATCGAAGCCAGTCAGTTCGGCCTGCTGCGCCGACATACGCGCCTTCACCGCATCGGGCGCAAGGCCGTTGCGCCTGACCACGCGGGCCACACGCACATCAACCGGAGCATCGACACGCCACACACTGCTGGCCATGCGCCACATGCCGCTGCTGCGCAGAATGGCGGTTTCAAAAAACGCCACACGCTTTCCTGCTGCCCACTGCCGCACATCGGCAGCCACTGCCGGGTGGACTATGCCATCGAGGCTGGCAAGAGCCTCGGCGTTGCCAAACACGATGCCGCCCAAGCGGGCACGGTCGAGACTGCCGTCGGGCAGATACACTTCCTGGCCAAACCGCTCAATAAGGCGCCGGCGAATCACACCGGATGCGTCCATGAGGCGGCGCGCATTGGAGTCGGTGTCGTAGACGGGGTAGCCCATGGTGCGCAATATGCGCGACACCACGCTCTTGCCGCTGCCAATGCCGCCTGTGATTGCAATGAGTTGTGACATTTGCGGGAATTAATGCTTTTCGATTATGTAGTCAACACTGTCAGTGGGCAGTTCCACTCGGCGGCACACCGGCGGCACGCTGGCCACATAGATGGGCACTTTGCTCGATGTGGTGCTGAGGTCGATTGTGTAGTAGTCGGCCACCACGGCAATGTTGGAAATGTCGGACTTATACTCGCTTTGCGGCACAAGGCACAGCACATCCACCGACGACGGGAACAGCACAAGCGACTCGCCTGCAGGCACGTTGCGCGCCTGTATGGCCACCTTCTGCTTCTTCTGTACCAGCCGCTCGATGGGCACCATTATCTTCACCGACGACGGCACCAGCTTGGCACCCACCACGGGGGCTATCGACACCCAGCGGTTGAGCGTGTCGGTGAGGCCGCTGAGCTGCACGTGATAGGTGTAGACCTCGCTGATTTGCGACAGGGTCTCGCGGTCGGCATACACCACCACAGAGTCGACGCTGGGACTAATGTCGCCATTCTGCACATAGCGCATGTCGGGCTCCACGTCGACATCAAAGCGTATGGGCACCTTTTTGCCCTCCTGGTCGGTGTATTTCACCAACAGCGACTCGGGCAGCACGCTCATCACCGACGCGTTGCGGCTGATGACCTTGCGCAGGGCGGTGAGCAGCTGCACATTGTTGAGCTTGAGGTAGCCAGTGCTGGCATCGCAATATTTGGTGAAGTCGATTTGCAGTTTGGGCTGCGATGTGAAGAGATATTTCACAAAGGCCGAGCCCTTGTCGCGCAGGGTGACGGTGATGGTGGTGGGCGGGTCGTTGATGTAGGTCACGTTGGCCGGCTTGTTGATGATTTCAAGCTTCACGTCGATGTCCTGCTGAATGTCGTTGTTAAACGTGATGAAGCACCAAAACACCGCCGACACCAGCACAAAGCCCATGTATTGGAGCACAGCGGCAGTGCTGAGGCTCTTCACAAGCTTCAGCACTGCCGACTTTACCGATGAAACAGTTGCCTTCATAAGCTATCACTTCCCCACTTACCGGGCTTGATGGCAGCACACAGCGCACACGCCACGCCAAAGGCTCGTGTGCCCGGCATGGAATATGCAAGTGGCGGCGCGGCTAATAATGGGAAGTCTACTGGTTGTTCTTGATGTCGTTGCCCGACTCAATGGCTGCATTGGCCGAAGGGTAGACACAAGCCTTGTCGATAGTGATCTTCACACCGTCGGCAATCTCAAGCACAATGGTGGTGTCCTTGATCTCGCGGATTTTGCCATAGATGCCACCGGCGGTGGTCACGCGGTCGCCCTTCTTCATGGCCTCGCGGAATTTTTTGATTTCCTTCTGCTTCTTCGACTGCGGACGAATCAGGAAGAAATAGAAAATTACGATGAGGGCAACAATCATTAGGATGTTGCTCCAGCCGCCGGCTGCGGCGCCCGACTGTAGTAAGATTGAGTTAAGCATAACTATGTTACTTATTTAATTGTGAATTATTTTGCTTTGTGATTTATTTTTTGATGAGTTCGCCCTTTTGGCGAAGTTCCTTGACGGCCGAATTGAGGATGCCGTTCACAAACTGGCCGCTGCGGGCAGTGCTGAACATCTTGGCAATCTCGATGTACTCGTTAAGGCTGACGTTGACGGGGATTTTCACGAACGACTCGATTTCGGCCAGCGCGATGCACATTATCAGGCGGTCCATGAAGGCCAGCCGCTCGGTGTCCCACTTGTCGGTGGCCACGAGGCTGTCGATGAGCTTGTTGTTGCTGTCCATCAGCTGGAATGCCTTGGTGAAGAGCTGCTCGCCAAAAGTGCTGTCTTCCTCGTCCTTGTATTTTGGCAAGATGGGGTTTTCCACTCCATCCTCGATGCGGCGGATGGTTTTCACCACAAACTGGCCCATTATGTCGAGGTCTTCGTCGGTGCAATACACCGACATACTCTCAACCTGCTCAAGCAGGTCGGCGTCGGGCAGCAGCACCTTTTTCATAAGCTGTCGCCACACATTGCAGTCGCTGGGGAAGTCGGTCTTAGGCATTGCCATGTATTCCTTATACTCCTCGCTGTTGCGCACCTTGTCGAGCATCAGGCGCAGAAACACATCGTCGTTGCGCCAAGTGAGCTTGTGGTCCTTCAAGAAGTTTTGCAGAATGTCGATGCCGCGCAGGGCATCGACCAGCTCATTGTCCACAAAGCGCGTGTTGGGGTGCAAATCCTCATCGGTGGGCAGAAACTTGTGCTTTGCCTCATCGAGGCGGAGTTCCTCAAGGTCGGTGAGGTCGACCATGAGCTGAAGCAGCATGTTGTATAACTCATACGACTTGTCGAGGCTCTCGTTCAGTTCATCTTTAGCATCGGAAAAAGTTTTTCCGTCCTTGGTGAGCATGTAGGAATACAACATCTGCACCACTTTTGTTCGTATTAAAACGCGATTTATCATTATGTCGTTTCTCTTATTTTTTGCAAAATTAGTCAAAAACGCCCACTAAACCCAATTTAGGCCCGATATGGGCGCTGTTTTTTTGAAGTTATCCGGCCGTCTGGCCGTCGGCAATGCGCTGGCGCACCACCTCATATATCATAATGCCTCCGGCCACCGACACGTTGAGCGAACTAATGTGCCCGAATTCGGGGATTGCCACGCGCGTGTCGCACAGCTTCATTATTTCGGGCGAGATGCCCGTGTCCTCCGCACCAAGCACCAGAGCCACGGGGCCGGTGTAGTCGGCGGTGGTGAAGTTGACCGAGCTCTCGCCTGCGGCGCCAACTATTTTGAATCCGCTGTCGCGCAAATATTTCACGGCTTTCACCAGATTACGCTCGCGGCACACAGGCAAATAGTTGAGAGCTCCGGCCGAGGTCTTAACGGCATCGGCCGTGACACCCACGCTGTTGCGCTCGGGAATGACAATGGTGCTAACACCGGCGCACTCGCAAGTGCGCGCTATGGCGCCGAAGTTGCGCACGTCGGTGATGCCGTCGAGCACCACCACCAGCGGATTGATGCCGTCGTCGTAGAGTTGCGGCACCACATCGGCCACGCTGTAGTAGTCGACGGCGGCGAGCATTGCCACCGCACCCTGGTGGTTGCGGCGCGTGATGCGGTTGAGCTTCTCCACCGGCACGCGCTGCACAGGCACGCCATAGTCGCGCGCGGCGGCCAGCAGCTCGCGGCCCAAGTCGCCGTTGATGTCTTTTTTCACAAGCAGCTTGTCGATGCTCTTGCCAGCCTCGATGGCCTCGATGACGGCCCGCAGGCCGAATATATACTGTTCGGAATTGTTGTTATGCATTGTCGGAGTTTTTGATTTGTCGGATGAGTGATTTGGCATTCTCGATGGCGGCGCTGTCCACATCGCGGCCGCTGAGCATGCGGGCCACCTCGCCTATGTGCTGCTCGGCCGTGAGGGCGCGCACGGCGGTAAGGGTCTCGGTGGCGGTGTCGGTCTTGTACACCAGCAGGTGATGGCGGGCAAAGGCGGCCACCTGCGGCAGGTGGGTGATGGCCATCACCTGGATGCGGCGCGCTATGCGGTTCATGAGCTGGCCAATGCGGTTGGCGATGTCGCCCGACACGCCTGTGTCCACCTCATCGAAGATGATGGTGGGCAGATTCATGCTCTCGGCTATTATCGACTTGATGCACAGCATGAGCCTTGAAATTTCGCCACCCGACGCAGTGTCCTTGACGGGCATGAGTTGCTGATTTTTGTTGAACGCAAACATAAACTCCACCTGGTCGGCGCCCTTGGGGCCAAAGTCGCAATTGGTGAAGGCAACACTGAACTGCAAATTCTTCATGCCCAGCGACACTGCCAGCGGCTTCAGCCGCCCTGTGAAGTTCTCGGCAGCCTTGCGGCGCGAGCTGGTGAGGCGCGCGGCCAGGCGTGCCACTTCGGCCTCGGCCTTGGCGAGCTGCGCCTTCACGGCCTCTATCTCCTCGTCGGAGTTGTCGATGAAGTCAAGCTTTTCACGATATTGCCGCTGCAGGTCGATGAGGGCGTCGGCGCCCTGCACATTGTGCTTGCGCTCGAGCGAGTAGATGTCGTTGAGGCGCGACTCAACGTCGGCCAGCCGCTGCGGGTCGTCGGCCAGCTCGCTGTCGACCGCGCTGAGCGTCTGCGCAATGTCTTTAAGCTCGATCACTGTGGCGCTTATGCGCTCGGCAGTGCCGGCAATGTCGCTCAGGTGCTTTTCGGCTGCGGCAAGGCTCTGTGCCGCGGCCGAGAGGCGGTCGATTACCGAATCGTCATCGCCATTGAGCACCGAAGTCACATTCCACAGCGTCTCTTTGGTGTCGTTGATGTTGCTAAGCTTGTTTTGCAGGGCCTCAAGCTCGGCGTCTTCGCCCGGACGCAGAGCCAACTCGTCGAGCTGCGCAATTTGAAACCGCAGATAGTCTTCCTCGGCACGGCTGCGGCTGAATGCGTCCTGCAGCTGCCGCAAGTGCTTTTCGATGCCGCGGTAGCGGGCATAGCTGCTTTGGTACTGGGCCAGCAGCTGGCCGTTGGCGGCAAGGCTGTCGAGCACGTCGATTTGGAACTGGCGCGAGGCCAGCAGGGCGTTGCTGTGCTGCGAGTGGATGTCGATGAGGCGCGACGTGAGTTCGCGCAGCTGGACGAGGCTCACGGGAGTGTCGTTGATAAAGGCGCGCGAGCGGCCTGCGGGGCTCACCTCGCGGCGCACGATGCATTCGGTGGCGAAATACTCGATGTCGGCTGCATCGAAGAAGCCGCGCATGTCGTAGCCTGTAAGGTCGAACTCGGCCTCAACCACAGTCTTCTGCCCACTGCTGTGCCGCAGGCCGCGCGCATCGGCACGGTCGCCCAAAATCAGCGACAGCGCGCCCAAAATTATCGACTTGCCGGCGCCTGTCTCGCCAGTGATTATGGTGAGGCCATCGCCAAAGTTGATTTCGAGGCTGCTGATGAGTGCATAGTTGGATATATAAAGCCGTGTGAGCATGTCTCTATGTTTCGTTACTTGTTTACCGGTCGGTGCTTTCGTTCTTTATCTTATTGAGGCGCGTGGTCTCGGTGGGATAGAGCGGATACAAGTTTTCATACACGCTCTGCTTCTCGGTGGTGTTGGCCTTGGAGTAGATGTTGACAAGTTCGTCGAGCTTGGCGTCCTTAAACATCGACAGGCACACCGACATGGGCGCCACGTCATATATCTTTTTCAACGTGGCAATGCACTGCGTGATCACAGCCCGGCCCTTGTCCACGCTCAGGGCCATCTGGTCGAGGCCCTGGCGGTGATACTGATAGAGCACGTCGCGAATTGCCGATGTGGCCTTGTCGGTGAACGCGCTTAGCACCGCGCTGCGGTTTTTAGTGTCTTCAAATGCCTTCCAGCCAGTTTCGCCCGAACTTTGCGCCAGGCGCACCACATTGGCAGCCTTCTCGTAATAGGGCGTGCCGCCCAGAGGCGAGAACGAGTCGAAGTCGATGGCCAGAATCATGTAGGCATAGAAGTTGAGAATGGCCGTGAGATTGCTCTGCATGTCTTGCTCAGAGAACACGAGCGGCTCATTTTCCTGATAGGAGAAGTCGATTTTCGTGTCCTTGAAGTTGATGAGCGTGGTGGTGTAGGAGCTGTTGTACACAGGCCGAGTGGACTGCACCTGCAGGTCGCCAGTCATGCGGTTGGTGGCGTCGTTATACGAGCTAATGGTGAGAAACAGTTTGCACTCTATCTTCTCGTTGGCGCCAAACTGAGCGTCAGTCCACTTATTGGTGTTCATATAGTCGGCAATGGCCTGCTGCAGAGTTTTGAATATCTCCTTGTTGGCATTGGCCACCTTGTCGGCATTGACCTCAACATTGCAGTTAAGCTCCTGAGCCGAGGCGGCCATTGCTGCCGCCAGGGCCACCAGGGCCACCAGCAGCCGCGCCGCGCCTTGCGTCCATCTTGATGCTTTGCTCATAATCTCTCTATTCTCTCACAGTTGTTAATGTTTTCACTTATCACCACCGAGGTAGTCCTCCACCAGCACGTCCACGATGTCGCGCGCCACAAGGCTCTTAGGCTTGCACTCGTAGTCGCGCACACGGCCGTCGTGCTGGATTATCATAATCTTGTTGGTGTCGGTCTGGAAACCGGCGTCCTTGTCGCGCAGCGAGTTGAGCACTATGAAGTCGAGGCGCTTGCGGTCGAGCTTCGACTTGGCGTTCTGCTCCTCGTGGTCGGTTTCGAGCGCAAAGCCCACCGTCACCTGACCGGGGCGCTTAATTTCGCCCACAGCCTTTGCTATGTCGGGATTCTTCTTTAGCCTTATTACTGGCACAGCATCGCGCTCGCGCTTGATTTTGGTTTCGGCCACATGCTCAACACAGTAGTCGGCCACCGCGGCGCACATTATTGCCGCATCGGCCTTAGGGAAGCGGCTGAGCACGGCGTCGTGCATCTGCCGGGCGCTGGTCACATCGATGCGCTCCACGCTGCCTTGCGGTGTGGGGAGCGGCACAGGGCCGGCCACCAGAGTCACCTCAGCGCCGCGGGCGGCGCACTCGGCAGCCAGGGCAAAACCCATCTTGCCCGACGAGAAGTTGCCTATGTAGCGCACAGGGTCGATTTTCTCAAGTGTTGGGCCTGCGGTGATGAGCACGTGCCGTCCGGCAAGGTCGGCACCGTGGGCAAAGTGGCGGTCGAGCACCTTGAAGATGTTCTCGGGCTCCTCCATGCGGCCCTTGCCCACAAGGTGGCTGGCCAGCTCGCCGGCGGCTGGCTCGATGATGAAGTTGCCGTAGCTGCGCAGCAGCTGCAAATTGCGCTGCGTGGTGGGGTGCTTGAACATGTCGAGGTCCATGGCCGGAGCCACAAACACCGGAGCCTTGGCCGAGAGATAGGTGGTGACCAGCATGTTGTCGGCCACGCCAGTGGCCATCTTGGCTATTGTTGAGGCCGTGGCCGGAGCCACCACCATGGCGTCGGCCCACAGGCCGAGGTCAACGTGGCTGTTCCACTGGCCGGTGTTGGCAGTGAAAAACTCGGTGATCACGGGCTTGCCGCTGAGAGTGGACAGCGTGACCGGAGCGATGAACTCACGCGCGTTGGGCGTCATTATCACCTGCACCTCAGCGCCAGCCTTAACCAGCAGGCGGGTGAGCGAGGCGGCCTTGTAGGCGGCTATGCCGCCTGTTATGCCCAGAATTATGTGTTTGCCTTTTAACATATGTTTCCCCTGCCGTTATCCCTGCTTGGTGCGCAGCATTATGCGCGAAAGCACATTCTTGGTGTTTTGCGGAAAATCGCCGTGCATCATCCAGCCATAGTATCCCGAGTCGCGCTTCAGCACATCGACCACGCGCTGGCCCTTGTATTTGCCGAAGTTGAACACCTCCTCGTGCTTGTCGTTGTAGATGATGCGGCCGGCGAGGTCCACATTCTTGTTTTGCGTCGAGAAGTCGGCCAGAAACTGCACATCGTTTTGCAGCGACGGGTAGCGGTCGAGCTGCGCCTTTAGCACCTCGTAGGTGGCACGCGTGTCGGCATCGGCCGAATGGGCGTCGTCGAGGTTTTTGCCGCAGTAAAACTTGTAGGCGGCCGACAGGTTGCGCTGCTCCATTTTGTGGAAAATGGTCTGCACATCGATGAAGCGGTGGCGCGTGAGGTCGATGTCGACGCCAGCGTTGAGAAACTCCTCCTGCAGCAGCGGCACATCGAAGCGGTTGCTGTTGAAGCCAGCTATGTCGCAACCCTCGAAGGTGCGGGCCAGATCCTTGGCCACCATCTTGAATGAGGGTGCGTCCTTCACATCCTCGTCGGTGATGTGGTGCACCGCCGTAGACTGAGGCGGAATGGGAATGCCTGGATTGAGGCGAAGGGTCTTCGACTCCTCCTGCCCGTTGGGATAGACTTTAATGTATGAAAGCTCCACTATTTTATCGGCCGTGATGTTGAGTCCAGTGGTCTCGAGGTCGAAAAATATTATTGGGTTCTTGAGATTTAATTCCATTGTACTAAAAAATGCTTTTATGCTTCAACTACACATCACACCATCATGGGCATCAGCAGCACCAGCAGGTCTTCGCCCTCGGGCTGCTCGGCGGGCACAAACAGGCCGGCACGAGCGGGGTCGATGAGCTTTATCAGCACGGTGTCGCCCGGAATGTTGTTGAGCACGTCGATTATGTTCTCGCCATTGAAGCTAATCACCATGTCTGTACCGTCGTAGCTGCACTGCAGGCGCTCGTCGGCCGATGTGGAGAAGTCAACATTCTGCGACGACAGGTGAATCTCGTCGGCAGTGAGCTCAAGCTTCACCTGGCCACCCGAGCTGGCAAACACCGACACGCGGCGCAGCGCATTAAGCAGCTGGGCGCGGTCGACCGAAGCCGTGTAGGGGCTGTCGGACGGGATCACCGAGTTGTAGTTGGGATAGCGGCCATTGACGAAGCGGCACGAGAGGGTGTATTCATCGGTGACAAACACAGCGCTCTTGGAGTCGAAAGTCACCTTTATGTCGCCCTCCTTCTTGTCGAGCACGCTGCTCAAAATCGAAGCAGGTTTTGAGGGCAATATGAATGAAGCCGTGATGCCTGCGGCCACATTGCTCTGAATGTAGCGCACCAGCACGTGGGTGTCGGAAGCCACATAGGCGATGCTGTCGGGCTTGATGTCGCAATACACGCCCATCATCACGGGGCGCAGCGTGTCTTCGCCCACAGCGAATATGGCGTGCTGCACACCGGCCACAAACTTGGCTGCCGGCACAGTGAAAGTCTGCGCGCCCGGCTCCATGGGAGCCTTCTGCGGGAACTCGTTGCCGTCGATGCCTATGAAGTTGTATTTGCCGTTCTGGTAGCGGACAAGAATGGCGAGGTTGTCGTCGTCGATGTCAAACTCCAGACCAAGGTCGGGAAGTTGCTTCAGCAATTCAAGAATCGACCTTACATTGACCGCAAACTTGCCTATGCCCTCCGATTCGGTGACAGGCACACTTGTGGTGATAGTGGTTTCCTGATCGCTGCCGGTGACCACGAGGCGGCCGTCCTCAAGGCTGAACAGAAAGTTGTCGAGAATTGAAATGGTGTTTTTAGAGTTCACCACCTTGCTCACAGCCGACAGGTGCGACAGCAGGAGCTTGCTTTGAACGTTGAATTTCATATATGTCTGCTTTTTCTATTATTTACTGGTTGCCAGTGACGGCCGCCGCGCGACCGCACACATTTAACTTACAAATATAGCAATTTTTCAGACATCCGCGCCCCCGCCACCCCGAAAAAAACGTGAAAGCCGCCTGAAGGGGCGGCTTTCGGCGGGGGTATGCTGATTTTTGTGAGCCAGGTGGAAGCTATTTGGCCAGCGACACGTTGACCGACAGGCCATAGTTGCTGTTGGTGGTGGGATAGGCTGTGGACGACACGAGCGGGGTGTTGACCTGGTGGTCGAAATACGCTCCGAGGGTGACGCGCTTGCTCATCACGTAGTTGGCCGTGAAGTTGATGCCAAGTGTGCGCGTGCCGCTGGTGGCCTGCGTGGTGTTGGTGTCGATTTTGCGGATGAGGGCTGTGTTGTTGGCCAGCGAGAAGTCGAAGTTGAGGGTGAGGTCGTTGCTCACACCCTGCTGCTTGCGCTTGAGTTTGAGCACCGAGTTGAAGTTGGCTATCTTGTAGCCTGCGCCCACCACGAAGGTGCGCGAGATGCCCTCCACCAACTGACCCACCGACACGTTGAGCGATAGGGTGCGGCTGTCGCGGTACTCAGCGTTGAAGGTGACGTTGTTCTTCATCGTGGCGTTGAAGCCAATGAGGGGGGCAAACTTCTCGGTGATGCTCACCGACGATATGTTGTAGGGCGACGACGGGATTGGATTGCCCGTGAGGGCGTCTTGCGTGTAGCCGAGGCCCTCGCCTATTGTCACCCAGTCGCTGTAGGACGAGAACGAACCCACAGAATAGGTGCACTGGTAGGCGTGAGTGAGCGTGAAGCTCTTGAAGTGGCGCGAGAAGAAGGGCATCTTCATCAGGCCGTCGTAGGTGACGCGCCAGTTGGGCAGCACTTCGCTAAGAGCAGGGAAGGGGTTGAGTGTGACCTTCGACGCGCTGCGGCCCGAGTAAGCTGCGAGGAAGGCCGGAATCATCACATCGCTGCTGGCGGTGTTCACTCCACCGTTTTGCGGGTCGAACGGCTTGCCGGCATACACCGTGCCGGCCAGGAAGCCCGACTCGGGATAGTTGCGGCCATTGTAGCGGGCCTGCAGGCGCTCGGCCACGATTGGGATGTTGGCCAAGAACTTGTCGAAGGCATCGCTGTGGTAGCCGTCGCTGCTGCTCACGCCGCGCAGGGCGGTGGCAATGGCTATGTGGGTCTTGGTGTAGCTGCCCGAGTAGATGGTGTTCATGTCGTCGTACATAAACTGCACTTGGTTGGTGCGATTGTCGGTGCGGTTGCCGGTGAGTGTGATTTTGAGGCCGCGAATGGGCTCAAGCTGCACTTCGGCGTTAAACTCGTTGGTCTTGGCGTAGAGTGCTGGCGAGGTCATGCTCTCGTCGTTGAGCAGCCAGCCGCGGTCTTTGGCTTTCTTGATGTAGCTGTCGTCGGTGAAGCCAAAGGCGAAGTCGAGGCCGGGGGCCATGACATCGTAGTGCGGATTCTGGCCAAAGATGTCGCCCACGTTGGGTATGAACTGCGGCAGCGACAGCGAGCGGGTGTTGCGCCAGCGCACGCTCACGCTGCGCACCATCATAGCGAAGCGGGTGGCGTATTGCGCAGCCTCGGTCCAAAAGTTCTTGTCGTTTTTGAGCACCTCCACCACATCGAACTTCACGTTTTTGTCGCCCTTGGTGAGAATTTCCACCGAGTTGTTGTCCTTGATTTTGAAGCGTATGGGGAAGCGCTTGCCATCGGTGGTGGTGGCGGTGACGTTGACTCGCTTCACATTCATGTTGTGCTTTATGACGAGGGTGGTGTCGGGACTGAGCTTGTAGGTGCGGTTGAACTTCTTGATGCGCCTCAGCTGCTGGTTGCCCCTGCCGCTGCTGGAGAAGCGCTTGTTCACGTCGCGCAGATAGGGGATTTTGTTGTAGAATTGCTCCAGATTCATGCGGCCGTCCACGTTGAGCGAAGCCTGGTTGGCGATGGTGTTGCCCGACGACACGCCGTCGACCACGGTGCCGCGGTCCCAATTGTAGGTGGCGTTGTAGGTGGCGTTGGCCGTAATGAAGTTGAGGAACGGTATGCCGCTGAATGGGGCCTTGTAGGTGGCGGTGAAAGTCTGGTTGTAGCTCCAAGGCGTACCCAGGTTCTTTATGCTCTGCCACACGGTGTCGCGCCACTCGCGGTAGCGGTCGGGGAACAACTTTTTGTTCACCTGACCCATAGGTTCCTCGATGTGGGCGGTGGTGTTGCTGTTGAAGGTCATGCTCAGCGACTTGGTGAAGTTCCACGAGATGGCAAACTGGCGGTCCCAAAGGAAGTTTTTGCTCACCGACACGGGCAGCTGCACATCCACGTCGCTGCTGCTGCGGGTCTGCTGCTCGTAGTAGTAGCGCGAGATGTTGCTGTTGAAGGCGATGTTGGCCGGCAGCCAGTGCAGCTCCCACTCGCGGAAGAACTTCATGTGCTTGTTTTTGCTGCTAATCATGCGCTTGAACGGGGTGAACGGCTTCACATAGGGCGTCCAGCTATACTGGAAGCTGCCGCGGTAGTCGTTGGTGTTCTCATACACGTTGTCGGGATCGGACGAGTGCTGCTTGTTAAACGAGTAGCTGAACGTGAAGTTGGCAGGATCCCAAGGCATTGGGTTCTTACTCTTGACGTCGAATTTGAGTCCCGACAGGCTGAAGCTGCTCACGGTGCGGTTGGTGAGCGCGTAGTCGTTGATGGAGTCGCGCTGCTCCTTGGTGCTGCAGGCGTCGATGGCGTCTTTGAGCAGCACGTCTTGGTCAAGCGGATTGTATTTAGGAGTGGTCTTCTCGGAGCTGTAAGAATAGTAGACGGGGGCTTTTAGCTTCACCTTCTCGGGCAAGAAGCGGCCCATGTCGACCTGCACGGCCACGTTATACTGGTCGTAGTCGTCGAGGCGGCGCTCATTCAGGCTCTGATCCACCGAGCCGAAGCCCACCGTCTCTTTGTGCATACCCACATTGACGGTGGCAATGTCGCTCATGTTGAGGTTTAGGTTGGCCTTGGCAGCCCAGCCTCCGTCGTTGTTGAAGTCGGTGACGCGCAACTCGTCGGCCCACACCACAAAGTCTTTGGTGGTGCTGGAATTGTTGCGCACACCTATCATCATCACGCGCACGTCGCTGAGGCTGGGGTTGCCTATCACGGTGACGCGGTCGTTGGGGTGCGACGGATCCTGCTCGGTGAAGCGGCTGTTGTATGACACGCCTGGGGCGCCGGCCATCTTCTGCGCGTTGCGGTTCTTCTTCACCGAGGTGAACACATCAAGGTCGCAGTTGAGCATGTTTTCCTCAGGCCACACCTTGTAGCGGTCGGCGGTGCTGTTGTTGCTATAGTGGCCGGCGGGAGTCACCGCCAGCGGGATCTCGTATTCGTAATAGTTGTTTTTCACATCCGAGCCAAGGCGCACAAACACCGACACGTCGCCGTTTTGCAGATTGCTCAGATTGTCGACAAAAGCCTCGTTGTGTATAAACATTTGCAGGCGCTTGTAGGTGCGCAGGTCGAGGCTGGTGTTGCGGTACACGCCGCGGGCGTCGCCGGGCTGCAGGCCCTCCACCTTCATTTGCATCGACTGCTCGTTGAGCTGCGTGATTTGCGACTGGCCCGAATCAACGATGCGGCTCACGCCAGGAGGCAGCACGTAGTTCACCGGCTCGCGGCCCGAGTTCTCCTCGATGTTGACAGTGTTGATGTTGATGGTGCCGTTGGCCGGAGCGTCGCCGCGCATGTTCAGGTTGTAGTCGTAGTTGCGCCACTCGCCGCGCACCAGCTCAAGGGTGGCGAAGCGCAGGTGGGTGGTCTCCTTGAAGCCGGTCATAAACATGCGCATGAAGCGGATGGTGGAGAAGTCGTTGATCGAGCCAACCTTCTTCTCATAGTCGCGGAGCGGAATGTTGAACTGATACCATGTGACCTCCTGCTCCTTGCCATTGCGTGTGGTGACCTTGGTGGTCTTCTTGTCGATTATGTAGTTTTTGCCCACCTCAAGGTCGGCCGGGCGAATCGACACGCGATATTGGAAATAGCGCTCATACTCGTTGAGCGTGTTGTCCTGGTTGATGTCTTCCACATCGGGCACGCTGCGCGACGACTGATAGAGGCGGTCGGTGGCGTCGTCGGCCGAGAGCGAGTTGCCATTGGTGCCGTTGTAGTGCTTGTAGCGGTCGAGAATCGACACCTTCTGCTCGTCGAAGTCATAGCCGCGGTAAAAGTGGTAGCGGTCGCTCGAGGGGTCGTTGAACGGCGAGAACTGGTCTTGCTCCATGGCCTCGACTGTGGTCGAGGGCAACACCTGGCGCAAGCGCTGCAGGAAGTCGGCATAGGTGGGATAGGTCTTCTCCTCCTCGGTGCTGAGGCCGTTGAGGCCCACGTCTTGCTTCACGCGCGATCCGGCGGCGTTGTCGAAGGCATAGGTGAGCGACGTTTGGGTCGACACCCTACCCCACACGGTGTTTTTGATGTATGTGGTGTCGCCGTTGACGGGCAGACCGTTTTCATACGACTTGAGTCCGTCCTTAAGGATATCCTCGCTCACCTCGCCAAGGTTGAAGTAGAGGTCGCCGCCGTCCTTGTTGTTGAGGTCGGGGTCGAGGAAGGGGTCCATCATCCAAAACTGTATGTATTCGATGTTAGACTGCTCGAAGTTGGTGTTGTCGAGGCGGCGCATTATGCCGCCCCAGCGCTTCTCGGGATTGAGCAGGTTGCCGTCGGCATCGATGTTGGCCGCGTCGAGGTTATACGGGCCTCGCTCCTTGGGATAAAACGAGAGGTTGAGGGTCTGTATGGTCGACGACTCGCCATAGTTGAGCTCGCGGCCGGGGAACACCTCGCTGTAGGGGATTTCGCGCACGTAGGGGTTCGACAGCTGGTCGAGGTCGTTTTTCAGATAGCCAGGAATGTACGACGAGTTGCGCTGTGTGAACATGCGGTCGATGTAGTACCATGCCAGGCGCGCGCGGTTTTTGCCGTAGGCCACGTCGTTGCTGAGTGCGGCTTCGGGGAAGAGGGCGTTGGCACTGCCGTCGTAGGGCGTTGAGGCCAAGAACCACGAGTAGGGCGAACGCAGGTCGATGCCCGACTGCGTTGACTCGAAGTCGTCGATATAGGAGCTGCCGGCATTGGTGCCTGTGCGCGACTTGTGCGGGATGAGCTGTGCAAACTCGCCCTTGAAACTGAGCGACGACGGCGCGGTGGCGTTGACCGTGGGAATCTTGTTGAGCAGGTTGGTGAGCCACATGAAGTTGGTGTTATACGACACGTTGGTGCCCCAAATGGTGTTGTTCACCAGCTCGTCGCCAATGGCCACCTTTTCGGTGAGGGCCTTCTCGCCATAGTGCATAAGGGTTGCGCCCCAGTGGAAGTTTTTGTTGAACGCATAGTCGAGGTCAAGGCCAAACAGCGTCTTGCGCTGCGTGCTGAATGTGGACTGGTTTTCAAGCGACACACTGATGCTGGTGCCGGCGTCGATGATGCTTTGGTTGGTGATGGTGACCGTACCCATGCTGTAGTCCACGGTGTAGTCGCTGTTTTCGGTGAGGGTGACGCCGCCGGCGGTGACCACCACCGAGCCGCGCGGCACATTCATGGCGTTGAGCCTGATCACGTTGCCCGACGAGGCCTGATACTCGCCCTCAAGCACAAACTTGTTTTTATACTGATACTGCCGCGCCACGGTGAGCGTGGAGTCGTAGAGTTCCTGATACACATAGTTGGCGGCCACGGCGTCGTTGCCAATCATCTTCTTCAGGTGCGAGCCAAAAGGCTCCACCACCGGGAAGATGACCTTGCCCGTCGACGAGCTGACGGTGTAGCCTTCCACGTAGTCGAAGCGGCCGTCGCTGTGGCTCTGGTTGTTGGCGTCGAGGCGGTCGAGGTTCATCACCTGCAGCAGCGGCTTGCCGGCAATGTTGCCGGCCGAGATGTAGTTGAGTTCGGTGCCGGCAGTGTCGCTCAGATACTTTATGTTGAGCTTGAAATTCTTTTGCTGCACCTGGTAGGCGCCCAGCGAATAGACGTTTTTCATCATCAGTTTCCACATGGGCAGCGCGGGCGATGCGGTGGTGCCTTTGAGCATCTTCACATACAGCGACTGGTCGGTGGCGGGCACGTCGCCCGAGAATTCGCCCACCTGATAGGTCTTGCCCTTGTAGGTGTATTGGTAGGCCACGCCCAGCACCTCGTCGGCATTGAGGGCCGACTTCAGCGAGATGTAGCCCAGCGAGCTGTTGAGCGTGTACTCCGACGACGACAGCAGACGTGCGCTCTCCACCTTCTCATAGTCCTTGCCGCCCTCGATGCCGTAGGCCTGAAGCGGCGACAGCGCGGTTGCCACCTGGCTTATGTAGCGCGCGTCGGGGTACTGCGTCTTCACTTCGTCGAGCAGGTTGTTTGACGTGTTCTGCGGATTGTCGGCAATGGGGTCGCCCACCCAGTGGCTGTTGGCCAGCTTCTTGTTTTCAGCAATATCGGTGAATGCCACAATGTTGCGCGACTGGTCGAAGTTGCCGCGCTTGTTGGTGACCCACACCTCGATGCGGGTGATGCTTACGCCCGATGACACCAGCGGCAGTTTTGACGACCAAGTGTCGTAGTTGTCGCGGAAAAAGTGCGACAGGAAGAAGTGACGGTTTTGGTCATACTTGTCGGCGGTGATGTAGAACGAGGTGGTCTGCGAGCCGCCGCGGGTGCTCACCGTCTGCGACTCGGAGTTTTGCTGCGACACCAGTGCGGTGGCGGTGAGTTTGCCAAACTGCAGCTTGGCCTTGAGGCCAAACAGTGCAGCGCTACCCTTGATGAGCGACGACCCTGTGGTCATGCTCACATTGCCGGCCTCGATGCTTTTTATTATTTCGTCTTCCTTGCCCTCGTAGGCGAGTTTCAGGTTTTTGTTGTCGAAGTCAAACGTGGCGTCGGTGTTGTAGGTCATGTTAAACTTCATCTTGTCGCCCACCGAGGCGGCAATGGTGGCCTGAATCTTCTGGTCGAAGTTGAAGTAGGTCTTGCGGCGGGCAGCCACCGACAGCGCGGGGTTGTCGGTCTTGTTGCTCTTGACGCCCATGTTGATCTGCACCGAGCCCTGCGTTTTCAGTTGCACGCCGCCAGGGCCGAATATCGACTCCAGCGGGCCAAGGCCAAACTGCATGTCGAGGAAGTTGAACGGGTTGTTTTTCTTTGCCTCGGCAGTCTCGGCATTTTTCTTGCGGTAGTATTCTATCATCGACTCGCGCAAGGCCATGTCGTTGTATTCGGCCGGCGAGAGCATAAACGGGGTTACGATGTCGTTGTCGCCCACCTTGGTGTGAATCACGTAGCAGCCGCTCTCGTAGTCGTATTCGGCCGTGGTGGTGATGTTGGACGGTGTCTTCAGGTCGGCGGCATACTCGCCGCTCTTGAGGTCGTCGTATGTTTGCGGCACAGTGGGGCGCACTTTGAAGTGCAGTCCCAGCGAGTCGGCAGGCGCCTTTTGGGCGGCGGCCGGGGTTTGCGCCGGAGCTGGTGGCGGCGGCGCAAGCTGCGACTGATAGTACTGTGCAAAGGCACTGCCCGCCGACAGCAGCAACGCGGCCACCAATGCAGCGAACAGCAGTATGTTTTGTTTCCTGAAATTTTCCGTCATCAAATAAAAAAAATTCAGCCAAATGCGTGATTCAACAAAATGCGCGGCGCATCACATCATTTTCAGCGCCTTCTTGATTGCGTCTTCAACCGAAATGGCAGGATTGTCGGCAAACAGCTTTTTCAGAGCCTTTTGCGACATCTGCTTGGTGAAGCCGAGCATCACGAGTGCCGACACGGCCTCGTCGAACACTTCGCCCGAGGGCAAAGCCGTACCACTTAATAACGCATCATCCACCCCATTTATTTTGTCTTTGAGGTCAACAATTATTCGCTGGGCGGTCTTTGCTCCGATTCCCTTCACCGACTTCAGCATGGCGGCGTTGTTGCCGGCAATGGTCTGCACCAGCTCGCTGGGCGGCAGCGACGACAAAATCACACGGGCTGTGTTGGGGCCCACGCCCGGAACGCTGATGAGCAGCACAAACAGCTCGCGCTCGCTGCGGCCGGCAAAGCCGTAAAGCAAATGGGCATCTTCGCGTATGGCCTCGTAAACAAACAGTTTCACGTCGCTGCCCGACTGTTGGGCCTGCTGCACGGCATTGAATGTGGTGAGTGATATGTTGATCATATAGCCCACGCCGTGATTGTCGAGCACGGCATAGGCGGGATTGAGTTCGGCCACCTGGCCTTTGATGTAGTCTATCATTGATGCAGTGTAAAGAAAAAAACGTTGTGCTGTGAAACTGCAAAGTTAGCGTTTTTTCGCTAACCATCAGAAACGGTCCGCACAGTTTTTCCACCGTTTTTCACCAACCGACAAAAAAACAAGAAAGCAGGCGCTCCGCACGATGCGGAGTGCCTGCCAAACAATGAATTCTCTAAAAAGAGTTTTTTTCTTTTTTTATTTCAGGCCCGAAACGTAACGCTTGAGGGCTTCGTTCTGCGGGTCGTTTTCAAGCCATTTCTTGTAATATTCCTTGGCTGTGGCCTCATCCTTCTTGTTCATATAGTAGTTGGCAAGATAGTTGTAGGCGCTGATGTAGTAGCGCTCATAGCCAGCCTTGTCCTGCTTGGCATCGAGAAGCTTCACAAGTTCCTTGTAGGCCTGAACGGCAGTTCCCTTCTTGGCGTCGGCGTCGTTGAACTTCTCGACGCGTGCAAGCTGGTTCACAATCTGCACGTTGCCGGGCACCTTGGCGTTAACTTCTTCGAGATACTTCTTGCTCTCGGCAATGGCCTCGGCCTTCTCGGCAGCGTCGGTGCTGGTGACGGCCAAATTGAAGTAGGCCAGCGACAGACCGAAGATGTCGTTGCTTGTGCCTGCACCGCTCTCAACCAGCATCTTCTGATATTTGATGGCGTTTTTGAAGTCTTTCACATCAGAGTACGACTCGCTGAGGCCGCGCATGAGGTCGGCATTCTTCGGGTCGAGCTTGAGGGCGGTGTCGTAGGCGGCTACTGCCTCCTCGGCATTGCCGTTCTCCTTGAGTGCCGAAGCGTAGTTGATGTAGTCGTTGGCCTGGAACGGAGTTGAAGCCGTAACCTTTGTTGCGAAGAAGTCGCGGCCCACTTCCACTGCCTCGGGCCACTTTTTGAGCGAAACAAGGCTGTAGAGCTTAAGGCGCTTTGCGAAGAACACCTGGTTGGCGCTGGCGTCGGTGGCCGAGCCGAGGCGTGTGGTCACATCGTAGCACTCCTGATAGCGGCCTGCGCCAAACAGCAGCTGTGCGTAGCGCAGCTCATCTTGCGCAAAGTGGTTGGGGTTTTTGATGTACTCGCCATACTGCTCGGCAGCCTTAGCGCCAAGGTTGTCGCTGTAGTACTTCTCGGCCAGCTGGCGCTGAACCAGAGCAGAGTTGGGCTGCTTGGCGAGGAGTTCCTCGAGCTTTTCGATGGCCATTTTGGGATTCACATTGAAATATGTGTTGGCAAACTTAACGTAGGCCTCAATGTTTTCGGGATCGTAGGTGAAGGCCAGCTCATACATGCCGGCTGCGTCGCCCCATGCCTGCTTTGCAGCCTCGGTGTCGCCCTCATAGATGTAAGAGTCAGGATCCTTGGCATTGTATTTGCGTGCCGTCTTGATGCACTTCTCGATGTCTTTTGCATACTTTGCCGCATCGGCCTGATAGTAGGCGCGTGCGATGGCAGTTTCGAGTTTCGGGTCTTTCTTCACCAGCTTGCGGGCAGCCTTAAACAGATTTTCGGCCTCACCTTCGTTGCCATTTTTCAGAGCCACGGCAGCCTGGCCCACATAGTTGTAGGCATAGTTGGCATTGGCAGCCACACCCTTGTCGTAGAACGACTTGGCACTGGTCAAATCACCCTTGTCGAAGGCCACCTGACCTAGATAGTAGTAAGCCTCGCTCTTGTTGGTAGAAGAGTTGTCGAGGTTGCGCTCGAGAAGCTCTTTGGCGTTGTCGAGCTGACCGATTTTATAAAACTCTATACCGTCTTTGTAGCCTTGAGCAAAGCTGCTGACGGAAGCTCCAAACACCAGGGCTGAAGCAAGTAAAAGTTTGATGTTCATTTCTTTAAATTTATTAAGTTATTATTTCGTTTGTCAATGTTGCAATGCGTGCAGTGAGCTATTTAACGGCCTCAACCACCCTGATTGGCTCGGCTGCCGGCAGCACACCGGTGTGCAGAATTATCTTTTGGCCAATGACTCCGGTCAAGAAGCTGTAGAAGCCGTGGTCGAGTGTGCCGCCGGCCGAGGCGTCGATGGCGTAGATGGTGCGGAACAGCGGATATGAGCCGTCGAACAGATAGGCCTGATAGGGCTTGACGCCCTGAATCTGGTTTTCGGCGCGCACCTTCATCACCTTGATTTTGTCGGTGAAGTCGATGGCCGTAACATCGTTGGGGTCGTTGCTGTTGAGCTTTGACACGCGCTGCTCGATGGGTTCTTGATTACCCTTGAGGTCGTCGGTGATCCAGCTGACGCCAATGAAGCCAATGGCGTTTTTGTGGGCCTGCACGGCCTTGAACACATCGTCGGTGCTCTTTTGGGCATACACCTTTATGGGGAATTCCTTGCCGCCAAGGAACTTGTTTTTCACATAGTGCACTATGCCCGATCCGTTGCCGTCGAACACCACTTGGATGTCGTCGTTTTTCAGCGTCTTGGTGGGGAACACCTTGCCCCACTTGGCGCTTTTTCCTGTGAAGATGTCGCGAAGGTCGTTCATCGACAGTTCGTCGATATCGTTGGCCTTGTTGACGATGATGGCCACTGCGTCGACGGCGATTTTGCGCGAACGGTAGGCACGGCCCTGCCCCTTGAGGATGTCGCGCTGCTCCTGGGTGAGGTCGCGCGATGTGATAATCAGGTCAACCTTCTGGTGCAGCAGCGAGTCGAGGGCTGCGCTTTCGCTCATATACAGCGGCATGATGCTGGCGTCCTTATATGAGTATTCAAACACCTCCACCTCCTGGTCGAGTATGTTTTGGAACGACTCGTCGCACATAACCTTTGCAAGTCCCGATGTGGGGGTGTTGGTGGGTTTCTGCTGCTGGCACGACGGCAGTGCCACCATGGCCAAAGCTGCAGCCAGCGATAATATGAAGTTGATTTTGCGCATAGTTTCTACTGTTTTTTAGTTACAATATTTTGTCACCACCCGTCACTCTCCGTCATCGGCCTTATTGCCGCCCCGATAGTAGTCGAGGCCCTTCACCTGCCGATAGCCGCGGTAGAGGCCATACACGCCCAAGATGACGGCAAACACCCAGCGGGCAAGTGTCCATGTGGGAGTGGTTGAAAAGTTGAAGAAGTTGAGCATGAACAAAACCGACATGCCGAGGTAAACCACAATCATGAATGCTCCGAAGAACACCCTCAAAGCGTTCACAATGCCTTCTCCTGTTATCTTTACTGCCATTATTCTTAAATTTTACATTTCGACCGTTAAAATGCCGTTTCGTTTAACATTACAACGCAAAAATAGCACGGTCACTGCATATTTCTTGTAAAATTAGCGAAATTTTGCCAAACAATGAATTTATAGGCACTTAATTATAAAAAGTTAACCATATGAGCGGCGAGGAAGGCATCAGTATTCGGCTGTCTTAGTCATTGTGATGGCCGTGATCTTGTAGTCGGAGTTGAGCACGGCGGTGCCACGCATCGAAGCCAAGGTGCCCTTTTCCACCTGCTCGCGCTCGAAGCGGCGGTCGACGGTGAAGGCCACCTTGTAGGTGATGGCTCCGCCTTGGTCGGCGCTCTTCTGCGTCTGCACGCTAAGGCCCGAGAACGATATGGCCGAGATGTCGGAATTGCGGTAGGCGGCTATGTAGTCAGCCACGTCCTTTGCCGTGGCGCGCTTGCCCATGAAGTTGACAAGACGCGGGGCGCAGGCGCTGAGCATCATCTGCGAGTCGAATGCCTCGATGCCTGCCAAGAACTGCTCGATGCTGGCACGCACGTTGTCCTGGTCGGCATCGGTCATAACGGTCGACTGGATTTTGTTGTAGGCGTTCACGGCATCCTGGTAGTGGTTGCCACTGGGAAACTCCTGCATATAGGCCAGATAGCCCTCCGACGAGTTAGAGGTCTGGGCCTCGTTCCACACGGCATCATCGAGCCGCTGACGGGCCTCGGCGGCATGCACACCGCTGGGAAAAGCGCTGAGGTAGCTGCGCAGCGAAGCGGCATCGCCGCTGTTGAGCGCGCTGTTCCACGCCTCGCCGTCGGCCTTGAGCTTGGCACACATGGCCTTGACCTCGGCGATGTGGTCGCCGTCGGGATAAGCTTCGATGTATTTCTCGAAATCGGCTGTGTCGGTTGAGTTCTCGCAATGCTCCCACATTTGCTGCTCGCCATGCGACTGCATCACGAAGTAGCAGCACACGCCGGCCGCCACTATCACAGCCGCAACCACGGCCGCAATGAGCTTCACATTAGTCTTTTTGGGTTGTTGGGCGGCGGGAGCGGGCTGGACAGGAGTACACTGAGCCTGCGCCTGTGGCTGCGGCGCTACGGGAGCGCCACACTTTGGACAAAAGCGGTCGCCATCGCTGAGCTGACTGCCGCATTTAGGACATATAGGCATTTCTGTTATTGCTGATTAATAGTTACACATATGGCCGGCACGGGCACAGACGGTCCACATCGGCTAATTCGCACACAAAATTAAGCAAATTTGGCGTATTAGTGGCAGACTGCAAGCAGCAAAAAACGCTTTTTAAGCAATAAAAAGCCACCCTCGGGTGGCTCAATGTTGTTCTGCGCTACTGATGGAGTTTAAACTTCACAGGCAACGTGTACCAAACGTTAACGGCTTGGCCATTCTGGCGGCCAGGAACGAAGTTGGGAAGCGAGCGGCAAACGCGCACGGCCTCACGGTCGAGGTTGCTGTCGACCGAACGGACAACCTTAACCTCGCCGACCCTACCAGTCTTGGTAATGACGAGCTGAACGACTACCGTGCCCTCTATGTGGCTATCCTGCGCCATGGCAGGGTATTGCAAGCGAGAGGAGACGAACTTCATGAGGGCAGCGTCACCTCCGGGAAACATGGGCATCTGCTCAGCCGACCTTAGCACCTGCTGCGGCACTTCGCGCACACTGGGCTCTTGGGCTGGCCGAGGGGACTCATAGTGCTGTTCGGCAACCGCTTTCACCTCCTCCCCACCCCTAGCTGTGGGGGCTGGCTCGTCGCCGATTGTGCTTGACGACGGAGCATCGGCGTGGCCGATAGGTTTCAGTCTACTATCGGCTGGCTCGGTCACTTCGGGCGAGTTGTCGGCATCGACTTGCGTTGCAATGGGGTCGGACGCCGTGGCTATTTCTTGCGGCTGCAACGCTTCAGATGACTGACTGTGAGGGAACAGCAAGTAAGCAACAATGCCAGCAGCGGCCAGCACCAGTAAAATCAGCAGCACAGTGCCAGCATTAGCCCGCTGGCCGCGGGAAGGCAATGGCTCGGGCTCAACAGGGCGATGCTGCGGAACGCATAATCGCGGCTGGACAGCCTGCTCCGGCTGATACTCGGAGTGGGTTGGCAGTGGCGGGGGAATTTCCGCGCCAAAACCTGCGCTGACCCTTGCACCGCACTTGGAGCAAAATTGGTCATCATCGTCAAGCAGATGACCACATTTGGGACATATACTCATAGCATATCAGTGGTTTAAGTGGTTTTAATTAATGCTTTATCAAACATCAGCCATACAAAGTGGACGGAATTATCGAGAATACTGAAAAAGTGATAGCATTCGTGTCGTTGGCCATAAAACAGCGTGAATTGTGGCATTGCTGATGCCACAATTTGAAAACGCGTTTCATAAAAAAAGACGCCAATTCAGCACTTTCGAATTATCGGCGCGTAAAGTTATGAAAACGGAGCGACACTGGCAAAGTTGGGACACAAAAAAAGCCACCGTGGAGCAAATTCCGCGGTGGCTAATGGATATTTAGCTTATAATACTGCTATCGTATTACTGCTGGAGTTTGAACTTGACAGGCAGAGTGTACCAAACGTTAACGGCTTGGCCATTCTGACGGCCTGGAACGAAGTTGGGCAGCGAGCGGCAAACACGAGTTGCCTCCTTGTCAAGGTCACGGTCAACCGAACGGACAACCTTAACCTCGCCCACCTTACCAGTCTTGGTAACGACGAATTGAACAACCACTGTACCCTGAACGCCATTTTCCTGCGCCATGGTGGGGTATTGCAGGTGAGAAGAGAGATACTTCATGAGGGCAGCGTCGCCACCGGGGAAGGTAGGCATCTGCTCCACTGACTTGAACACCTGTTCGGGTTCAGCCTTCTTCTCTTCAACCGGCTTAACCTCGTCGACGACAACCTCGTTTTTGAGGGTCTTAGTGAGGTTACGGTCGGTAACACCTTCGTCATTATCCTTCTGACCGAAAGCCTTGCTCTCGTCCTTCAGCTCATCTTGCGACTTAATCTCATCCTCTTTCTTAACCTGAGAGTCTTCGACGATGTTGAGCTCAGTCACCTTAACAGACTGAAGGACTTCTTCCTTCTTGATTTCGGGTTTTTCCTCTTCAAGTTTCTGCTGCTGCTCTTCCTTAGGAGCTTCCTTGGTGGAGAGATCAACAGCCACGTTTTCCTGCTCGGCCTGATCCTTCAGACGCTGCTCAGCGATGAGTTGCTGAATTTTGAGCGTCGAGAAGATGGCAGCACCCACAATCACAAGGCCGATGAGAGTATAAATCACAGCCTTGGTGTGACGCTTAACCGAGCCGGTGCGGATCACATAAGCACCGAAGTCCTTATTTTTACCCTCAAAAATGAGGTCGCACCATTCTTTTGATGAAAGATCTACATCTTTTGGCATAATACTTAATTGTTTTAATTAATTCTTAATCTATAGAATCTATCACCACGCATCACTTGATAGGTTTGCCCTGCAACTTCATCATCATCACTGAGTCGACGTGACTCATGCGCTCAATCTGGTAGCGGCTGATGTTGTTGATTTGCATTTCGTCAAGCACATTCACCACGTCAGCATAGCTGGCGTTTGCAGTAGCCTTGATCATGACAACGGGGCGCTTAAGCTCGTCGTTGTTACGAATCTTCTTGGCTTCTTCCTGGTATTGCTCGTCAGAAATCTCGCCTTTCTTCCAGCGTGCTTTCTGCTCGTTGATTCTGGTGAGCACCTCAGAGTTGCGTTCAGAGAGGATTTGACGAATCGTACCCTCGCCGGCGCCAAACTTGATTTGCTTCATGTTGTTTTTCTCAACGTCGGGCTTACCATCATAGTAGTAAAGCATGCCATTGCTGGCCAGCGAAAGGCTGTCGGGCGAGAGCTTGCCATCGATGACGATGGTGATAGCCTCTGACTGCTTCACTTTGTTCTGATCTTGCTGTTCAACTTTTTCGTTGGTCGGCAGGCTGATTTGCAGCGTCTGCGACTTAATCATAGTGGTACACAGCATAAAGAAAGTGATCAGAAGCATGTTCATATCGACCATAGGCGTAAAGTCGATACGAGTATCAAACTTTTTTTGACGACTTATATCTTTCCTTGCCATAGTCTATTAATCCTCCTCTTTCTTTAAAGCTGTCATTAAGCTGAACTTATTGTGTTTCATTGTCTGGAGGTTGTCCATAACAACTTCAACCTTGTCGTAAGGTGTTGACTGGTCAGCCTTGATAGCGATACCAGTACCGCTGTCCATGTCTGAGCCAATACCGTTATCTTCCATTGCCGCATAAACCGCCTTGATCCAGATTTGGAATTCATTGGGTTTATCAGGATCTTCATTTCTGGTGATTGGAATGCCTGCAGTCTTCAAAGCAGCGTCGCGCTCATCGGTGGGCAGGTCAAGCCACTTTTTAAGTGCGCCCAGGGGCACACCAAAAGTGCCAATCTTAGAGAAAGCATCGAGTTCCTTCTGAGTGAGGTCGATGGGGGTCTTGTACATTTGGTTGTAGTAACCCACAGCGTTTTTCAGCACATCGGCGCGGAACTTTTCGCTCTTGAGCGTAGAGTCCTTAGTACCGGTGAGTGAAATGAACACCTTGCCATCGGTGCCAACGAGCACTGACATCAGTTTCTCGTCGGGCACTTTCTCTTCGCTCACAGAGGGAGGAGTGATCACGGTCACCGGCTCCTTCTGAAGGAATGTTGATGTCAACATGAAGAAAGTCAGCAAAAGAACGGTAACGTCGCTCATCGCCGTCATGTCGATGCGCGTGTCTTTTCTTTTAATTTTGACTTTTCCCATTGTTTCTAAACTCTAATAAATTGTTTGATTAATTTATTTTGCTACAATTCTAACTTAGTGAATCACTAACAGTTAAGATTAGTGAGTTGCAGCGAAAGTAGAAACGATAGAGAAACCAACCTCGTCGATTGCGTAAGTGAGGTTATCGATCTTGTTGCTGTAGAAGTTATAAGAAATCAGGGCGCAAGCTGCAGTAAGGATACCGAATGCAGTGTTCACAAGTGCCTCAGAAATACCGGTTGACAGCTCGGTTGAGTCAGGAGCACCTGATGCAGACAGAGCCTGGAATGACTTGATCATACCGATCACAGTACCGAGAAGACCGATAAGAGTACCCAGTGTAGTCAGAGTTGCGCAGATAGGCAGGTTCTGCTGCAGTGAAGGCATCTCAAGAGCGGTAGCCTCTTCGAGCTGCTGCTGGATAGAAGTGAGTTTCTGCTCCTTAGAGAGGATTGTGTTCTTGTCCATTTCTTTATACTTGGTGAGAGTGGCATAAACCACAGCACCCACAGTGCCCTGCTGCTTGCGGCAGAGATCCTCAGCCTTGGCGAGGTCGTTCTTGGCGAGAGCAGCCTTGATGTTGGCAACGAACTTAGCGGTGTTGCCTTTGCCTTTAGCCTTGCCCAGAGCAATCCAGCGCTCAACAGAGAGCACGATCACAGTGAGGAACAGAGTGTGCAGGATAGGCACAATCACACCACCCTTGTAGATAGTACCGAGGATGTCGATAGGGCCGTTGCTGTTGAGGCCGTCCTTGAAGTGAGAACCGTCACCAAGCACGAAGATGAAGAAACATACTGCAATTACAAAGCAGATAAGAATCACAATTGATGCATTCTTAATACCACCTACATTGCTGCTGACAGCTTTGTTGTCAGCCTTCTTTGTCTGTGGAGCAGCAGGTTTTACCTGCTGGTTGTTTGGCTTTTGAGCTTCCATAATTTAAATTAAAAATTTGTTTTAAAAATTGATAAATTAATTAGTTATTAAAATTTATATCCTTTCAAGTTTATGTCGCATGCTTCACTACTCTGCCTGACCGTTGATTCCTGACACCGCCCGCCGCCTTGCGCAGCCTCACATTGTGGGGTGGCCGGTGAAAAAAGCACAGATTAGCGCTTGCACACACGCCAGTTTCTTCACAAGGAAACGGCCACCCCATTGCAGCGATGGCATTTTCTCATAAAAAACTACGCAAAAGTATCACTTTTATTTTGATAAAACAAACTGGTGATACGTTTTTTCGATTAAAATGCGATATTTCTTTTGTTGCGAAAAAGCAGCGTATGCGTCCACCTTCACCATTTATAGCAACCATTGGATGCCCTCGGCATGAATAGAGCACCGCAAGCACTGCTTTCTCAAGTTTTTTTGCTAACTTTGCGATACATTATTAATAGGGATTACACATATATCATATACAGAATACCTATGGCAACAATAAGGCTAAAAAAAGGCTATGACCTGAAGCTGCAGGGCGGCGTCGGCAGCGACGCGGCCACAGTGGCGGTCAAGGGAGCGGCGGCAGCCGTGATTCCCGACGACTTCCAGGGACTGGTACCACGGCTTGAAAGGCGCGAGGGCGACACTGTGGCCGCCGGCGACGCGCTGTTTCACGACAAGACGGTGGAGGCCATCAAGGTGACCTCGCCCGTGAGCGGGAAGATAGCCAAAGTGGTGCGCGGCGACCGCCGCAAAATTCTTTCAATCGTAATAGAGCCCGACGGCAGCGGGCAGAAGCACAAGTTCGACACCGGCAGCGGCACACTGGCTCTGCTGCTGGAGTCGGGGCTGTGGGCAAGGCTGCGCCAGCGCCCATATGACGTGGTGCCCGACCCTGCAGTGAAGCCGCGCGACATATTTGTGACATGCTTCGACAGCGCCCCGCTCGCCCCGAGCCTGACGATGGTGGCCGGCGACAACATGAAGTGGCTGCGCCAGGGTGTGGAGGCGATGAAGGGTCTCACCAGCGGCAACGTGTATCTGGGCGTGCGGCCGGGCGAGCAGATTGACGCCGCCGGAAGCGACGCCGTGGTCAACGAGTTCGTTGGCCCCCACCCCGCCGGCAATGCCGGAGTGCAGGCGGCCAACGTGCGCCCCGTGAACAAGGGCGAGACGGTGTGGACGCTCGATGTGGTGACCCTAGCCAAGATAGGGCGGCTGGTGGCAACGGGCGAGATGGACTACTCCACCCTGGTGGCCGTGACTGGCACCGAAGTGGCCACGCCGCAATATGTGGCCACCACCGAGGGCTGCGACATGAAGTCGCTGCTGGGAGGCAACCTGGCGGGAGGCAGTGCCGACAACAAGCGCATTGTCAGCGGCAACGCGCTCACAGGCAGCGTCGTTGGCCTTGACGGATACCTGCGCGCCCCTTACCGGCAGGTGACAGTGATCGAAGAGGTGGCGCAGCGCGACGAGTTTATGGGCTGGGCCTCAATCAGCCCCAAGCGCTTCAGCATATACCGCGACTTCACATCGTGGCTGCTGGGCAACCGCAAGCCTGTGGCGCTCGACGCCCGCCTGAAAGGTGGCAAGCGCGCCATAGTGATGAGCGGCGAGTATGACCGCATGCTGCCAATGGACATCTATGCCGAATTTTTGATCAAGGCCATCATAGCTTTTGACATCGACAAGATGGAGCAGCTTGGCATATATGAGGTGGCCCCCGAGGACTTCGCCCTGGCCGAATATGCCGACACGTCGAAGCTGGAGCTGCAGCAGATAGTGCGCGACGGGCTCGACCGCCTGCGCAAGGAGATGTGCTGACGCCCCCACGATTTCACACACACAACGAGAACTAACAAAAAAACAGACATAAAAGTGAATGCTTTAAGAAACATAATGAACAAAGTGAAGCCGCACTTCCAGCCCGGCGGAAAGCTGGAGAAGCTGGAGTCGGTGTACGATGGCTTTGAGACATTCCTGTTCACGCCCAACACCACATCACGCAGCGGTGTGAGCATACACGACGGCAACGACATGAAGCGCACCATGATAATGGTGATAGTGGCGCTGCTGCCGGCGCTGGTGTTTGGCATGTACAACGTGGGCCTGCAGCACTTCCTCGCCATCGGCGAGCCCAATGCAAAGTGGACCACAATGCTGGTGTTCGGCCTGCTGGCCATGCTGCCCACCATAGTGGTGAGCTATGCCGTGGGCCTGGGCATTGAGTTCGTCTCGGCCCAGATCCACCACAAGGAAATCCAGGAGGGATTTCTGGTGTCGGGCATACTGATACCGATGATTGTGCCCATCAACACACCGCTGTGGATGGTGGCCGTGGCCACGGCATTTGCGGTGGTGTTTGCCAAAGAGGTGTTTGGCGGCACGGGCATGAACATATTCAATGTGGCGCTGGTGACGCGCGCCTTCCTGTTTTTCGCCTACCCGTCGAAGATGAGCGGCGACGCCGCGTTTGTCAAGACCAGCTCGGCGCTGGGCTTTGGCGGCGGCACAGTGGCCGACTCATTCACAGGAGCCACTCCGCTCGGCCAGATTGCCACCAATGTGGGCGGCAGCCTCAACCTGCACGGCGTGACGGGCGACCCCATCAGCACGCTCGACGCCTTTTTGGGATTCATTCCCGGCTCGCCGGGCGAAACGTCGACACTGTGCATTCTAATTGGCGCGGCCATACTGCTTATCACCGGCATCGCCTCGTGGAGGGTGATGGGCTCGGTGGTGGTGGGCGGCCTGGCCATGAGCTGCCTGGCCCATGCGCTGCCCAGCGCGGCCTACCCTGCCTCGCTGCTCGACCCCGTGGCACAGCTGTGCTACGGCGGGTTTGCCTTCGCTGCCGTGTTTATGGCCACCGATCCTGTGACTGGGGCGCGCACCAAGACTGGGCAATACATCTACGGATTTCTGACGGGCGTGTTTGCCATACTCATTCGCGTGTATAACGGCGGCTATCCCGAGGGCGCAATGATGGCAGTGCTGCTGATGAACGCCTTCGCTCCGCTCATCGACCACTGTGTGGTGGCAGTGAACATAAGGCGGCGCATGAACCGGGCAAAAGCCAACAACCAATAAAAAAACCGACTATTATGAACAAGAACAGCAACACATATCAAATATTATACTCGGCCATAATGGTGGTGGTGGTTGGCGCCGTGCTCGCGTTTGTGTACATGGCCCTTAGGCCACAGCAGGAGCGCAACATTGCCAACGACAAGCGCCAGCAGATATTGAGCGCCGTGCACATCACCGCCCCTAGCGACGACGATGTGGAGCAGACCTACAACAAATATATTGTGAGCGACTTCGTGATTGACCACAACGGCAACGTGACCGACAGCGCGCGCAACGCCGCCTTCGGCGTCAACATGAAGGCCAACGTGAAGATCGCCGCCGACAAGCGACAGCTGCCGGTGTTCAAGTGCCGGCTGGACGACGGCAGCGTGAAATACATCATTCCGGTGTATGGCGCAGGCCTGTGGGGCGCAATATGGGGCTACGTGGCCGTCGACGCCGACGGCGACACCGTGTATGGCGCCTACTTCTCGCACGAGGGAGAGACGCCCGGACTTGGCGCGGAAATAGCAAAAGAGCCTTTCCAAAAGCAATTTGAGGGCAAGGAAATGTATAAAGGCGGCCAATTCAAGTCGATAGGCGTGATGAAGGCGGGCCAGAAGCCCACCAACGGCGAAGACTGCGTTGACGCCATATCGGGCGGCACCATCACCAGCCGCGGCGTGGAGTCGATGCTTAAAGGCTGCATGGGCGCCTACGATGCGTTCTTCAAACGGCTGCAAAGCGAAAATAAATAATGTTGAGAGTTTAGTGTTGAAAGTTGAAGATTTAGCTTTGGCACATATATTATAGCAAAAAAGACATGGCATCAATTAAAAACAAAGAAGTCTTATTCAACCCCATTTCAAGGGACAACCCGGTGCTGGTGCAGATACTGGGCATCTGCTCGACGCTAGCCGTCACGGCCAAGCTCGAGCCGGCCATTGTGATGGGCATATCGGTGACTGTGGTGCTTGCATTCAGCAATGTGATAATATCGATGATGCGCAAGACCATTCCGGCCACCATTCGCATAATTGTGCAACTGGTGGTGGTGGCCGCGCTGGTGATCATAGTGCAGCAGTTTCTGATAGCCTTTGACTACAACGTGAGCAAGCAGCTGTCGGTGTTCATTGGCCTGATTATCACCAACTGCATACTAATGGGCCGCCTCGAGGCGTTTGCGCTGAGCAACAAGCCGTGGCCGTCGTTTCTCGACGGCGTGGGCAACGGGCTGGGCTACACCATAATCCTCGCCGCGGTGGCGTTTGTGCGCGAGCTGCTGGGCTCGGGCACGCTGCTGGGCTACAGTGTGATTCCCCAGTGCGCCTACGATGCGGGATATATGAACAACGGCCTCATGATATTGCCGCCAATGGCGCTGATAGTGGTGGCCTGCATCATATGGATTCACCGCTCGCGCAACAAAGACCTGCAAGAAAAGAACTAACCAATTAATGAGTAAAGCAAAATGGAAGAACTGAATTTGTTTGTAAAGTCGATATTCATCGACAACATGATATTCGCCTACTTCTTGGGCATGTGCTCGTTTTTGGCGGTTTCGAAAAACGTGAAAACGGCACTTGGCCTTGGCGTGGCGGTGACCTTCATGCTGGTGGTGACGCTTCCCATCAACTACCTGCTCGACAAGTATGTGCTTCAGGCAGGCGCGCTGCAGTGGCTCAGCCCCGCGCTGAAGGGTGTGGACCTGAGTTTTTTGGCCCTGATAATGTTTATAGCGGTGATAGCGTCGATGACACAGCTTGTGGAGATGGCCGTGGAGAAGTTCTCGCCGGCCCTATACAACTCGCTGGGCATATTTCTGCCGCTGATTGCTGTGAACTGCGCAATTCTGGGCGGAGCGCTGTTTATGCAGCAGCGCGACTTCGGATCGGCGCTGACGGCCACGGTGTATGGCGCCGGCTCGGGTCTGGGCTGGCTGCTGGCCATTGTGGGCCTTGCGGCCATACGCGAGAAACTGGCCTACAGCAACGTGCCCGCGCCGCTCAAGGGCATTGGCATAACATTTATAATAACTGGCCTTATGGGAATAGCCTTCATGAGCTTCCTGGGCATAAAACTATAGCATAGGCAATGATTACATTAGACATAACGAGCCTCACAGTGCTCACAAGCGCGGCCATTTTTCTGGCCATCACCCTGCTGCTGGTGGTGGTGCTGCTGGTGGCCAGGCACTACCTGGTGCCCACTGGCAAGGTGAGCATCGACATCAACAACGGCAAGAAGCAGCTTGAGGTGAACACTGGGTCGTCGCTGCTCAACACGCTGCACGACAACGGCGTGATGCTGAGCAGCGCATGCGGCGGCAAGGGCAGCTGCGGCCAGTGCCGCGTGCAGGTGCTGGAGGGCGGCGGCGAGATTCTGCCCACCGAGACGGTGCACTTCTCGCGCAAAGAGCAGCAGGCGCACTGGCGTCTGGGCTGCCAGGTGAAGGTGAAGGACGACCTTAAGATTCAGGTGCCCGACTCGGTGCTGTCGGTGAAGGAATATGAGTGCACCGTGGTGAGCAACAAAAATGTGGCCTCATTCATTAAAGAGCTGATTGTGGCTCTGCCCGAGGGCGAGCACATGGACTTCATACCGGGCTCATATGCGCAGATTCGCATTCCGGCCTATGAGATGGACTACAATGTGGACATCGACAAAGACTCGATAGGCCCCGAGTATCTGCCCATTTGGGAAAAGTTCGGATTGTTCACCCTTAAGTGCAAAAACACCGAGCCCACCGTGCGCGCCTACTCGATGGCCAACTATCCGGCCGAGGGCGACCGATTCATGCTCACCGTGCGCATCGCCACACCGCCATTCAAGCCGAAACCGCAAGTGGGTTTCCAGGATGTGATGCCCGGCATTTCGTCGTCGTACATATTCACGCTCAAGCCAGGCGACAAGGTGGTGATGAGCGGCCCCTACGGCGACTTCCACCCCATATTCGACAGCAAGAAGGAGATGATATGGATAGGCGGCGGCGCAGGCATGGCTCCGCTGCGCGCACAAATCATGCACATGACCAAGACGCTGCACACCACCGACCGCAAGATGTCGTTTTTCTACGGTGCGCGCTCGCTGAGCGAGGTGTTCTACCTCAACGACTTTCTGGAGCTGGAGAAGGAGTTTCCCAACTTCTCGTTCCATCTGGCGCTCGACCGCCCCGACCCCAAAGCCGACGAGGCGGGCGTGAAATACACTCCTGGCTTCGTTCATCAGGTGCTTTACGACACCTACCTTAAAGACCACGAGGCCCCCGAGGACTGCGAATACTACATGTGCGGCCCGGCAATGATGAGCAAGAGTGTGGAGAAGATGCTCGACTCGCTCGGAGTAGACCCCGAATCGATACACTTCGACAACTTTGGGTAAAGCGCAGAGGCCGCCAGGCTTGCGCAGAAAAAAGAATCCCGCATGGCAATGTGTCCTGCGGGATTTTTTGTTGCTTTCTGTTTTGACTACGCCCATCAGACATGCCGAGAACACTGTAAAATTTTATTTCTAAGCGGGATAAGGTTTAAAGTTGAGGGTTTAAAGTTTAAAGAGACAACCACTAAAAATCTGACTTACAATTAATTACTGTAGGGACGCGGCATGCCGCGTCCGACGGGCGTAGCCCCCAAGCAGCGAAAACAAAATTACATCAAATACACCTCCTTGGTTGTAATTATTTATACATAATATCCTGAATTTCAGCAATTTGCAGCGGACGTGGCATGCCACGTCCCTACAGCATTCGTCGCTGTATGGTGCGCCCACCAACTCGCTGGATTGCTACTTCTCCTGTGCTCTATACATGCCGCATACCTACATCACCTTACTATGTTTCAATAATTTAACTACTTCATAGGGCGAATGCGCACGTCGTAGCCCTTGAGCATGTCAGGCAGGCGGCTCACCTGAGTGTCGTTGTAGTGATAGGGATACACCACTCGTGGCGAGAATGACTTTACGGCGTCCACAAACTGGTCGAGGGTCATGGTGTAGGGCTGGTTGCACGGCAGGAAGGCGACATCTATGTTTTGCAAATTTTTCAACTCAGGAATATCTTCGGTGTCGCCGGCAATGTAGATGCGGAATCCGTCGAGGGTTAGCACATAGCCGTTGTCACGCCCCTTGGGATGAAACTTGGTGTGGGCGGGAGTAGTGTTGTAGGCCGGGACGGCATCGATGGTGATGTCGCTGCGCAGCTGCAGGCTGTTGCCATTGGCCAGGGCAGTGCCGCGGCGCAGCATAGCGGCACAGCGTCCGTTGAGCACAATGCGTGTGGTGCTGTCGCACAGAGTGTCGATGGCGGCCTCATCGTAGTGATCGTAGTGCTCGTGGGTGATGAGTATGATGTCGGCCTTGTGAAAGCGCGAATAATCGGTGACGGGCGGCAGCTGCGACACTGGGTCGACCTGGATATACAGCGAGTCGTATTTTATCTCAAGGCTGCCGTGCTTTATGAATGTGAACTCCACGCGCTTGCCGCTTTGCGTGGTGAACACATCGCTGCCGCCAGCCTGCGCCGTGCCGCCACACGAGGCAAGGCCGATGGCAAAAGCAGCGGCCACGATGGTGAGTGTGTTGCGAAATATGGTCATAATGTTGCTTTTTTCTATGCAAATATGCGAAAAAAATCACACAAAAGCATTATCTTCGGTGGCAAAAAAGGAGGATTGAATATGAAAAAAACAAATATTTTGCTCGCCGCAGCACTGGTGGCAGGCTTTTGCGGCAGCGCCTTGGGGGCGCGCCGCGGCACAGTGGTGATGCCGGTGCAAGTGGTGCAGGGCGACAGCAGCTTCAAGCTGCCAAGCAAGACCGACTATATGGAGCTGCGCTGCATGAGGTTTGACGACAAGAAACTGAACGGCTTCGACACAGCACTGCGCGAGAGGCTGCAAGCCATCGACGACAACGACGCCGAGCACTACGCCTTTGCGCTGGTGGTGTGGCCCGACGGCTCTGACCTGACGCCAATCAAAGTGGAGGCCTACGACCGCGACCCGCTGAAATCAACCGCGGCGGCCCGACGCATGGCTTATGGCGACTATCAGGTGGGCGAGGCCCACTTTGTGCTGATAATGAACCCCGACAATGCCGATTTTCTTAAGCAATATGCCAAGCCCACAGGCTTGAGCACCCGGTTTGAGCGTGTGTATGAGTACGTGCCCGAGCTTTTCCAAAAGCAGCACACCACGCTCCACGCCACATGGGACGGCAAGCAGATGACCACCACAGCCTACATCCTCGACGGCGAAGACCAGCTGCACGATGAGGACGGCAGCAGCGCGACTGCCGCCAACGACTCGGTGGAGACGGTGACCGTGCCAGTGCGAGTGTATGAGGGTGGCAGCAAAAACGCCGAGACAGCCGACAGCGCTGTGATGGCCCAGTTGGCACAGGGCGGCTACGGCCACGAGTTTATGACCAACCCCACCGACGGGCTTGTGCTCAACCAGCTGCAACCCACCACCGAGGCCAGCGAGATGCGCATAGTGCAGGCCACGCTCGGCAGGCTCAAGGCCATAGCAAAGGCCGAAAAGGCACACAACACCCTGATTGTGACACTCAACACCAGGGACGGCTACCCCACTGGACTTGACGTGAGCAGCGGCGACGTGATTAAGCTGAGCGCGTCGCAGCCGCTGGCGGGGGTGGTGAAAATTGATGGCGTGAACTTTGTGATAGCTTCGTCGCCAGCAGTGCAAAGGGTGCTCGACGAGGCCGTTGAGACCACCGGAATGAAGACCCGTTTCACCCACATGGTGCAAGTGAGCAAAACACCGCTCAAGGCCCAAACCACTGGAGTGACTATGGTGTGGAAAGACGGCGACATGGAGGTGACACGCTCGCTGGTGGACGGCCGCTATGTGAGCATCAACTGACGCGCGCCTATTGCATTTAACGGGCGAATTGCGTAATTTTGCTACGAAATAAAAAATTGCAAGCTACAACAAAAAAGCATATGAATATGGACAACAACAAGACAAAATATGTGGTGACAGTGGGCCGACAGTTTGGCAGCGGCGGACGTGAAATAGGCAAGCTCATAGCCAAAGGGCTGGACATTGCCTACTACGACAAAGAGCTGCTGACCGAGGCGGCAAAGTCGAGCGGCGTGAACGCCGACTTCTTTGAGGCCGCCGACGAGCGCACACCGTCGTTCTTCTCAAGCCTTTGGTCGTTTAACACCGGATACAACAACGGCACTTACTTTATGGGCGACACCCCTCTGAGCAACGACAGCATCTACAAGGCACAAAGCGACGTGATGCTGAAGCTGGCCGACCGCGGCCCGTGTGTGATAGTGGGCCGCACCGCCGACTACATTCTGCGCAACTACTGCAAGGTGGTGAGCGTGTTTATCCACGCCTCGATGGAGGCGCGCATTGCACGCATCATTGCACGCGGCGACTGCGACAACGCCAAGGATGCCGAGGCCATGGCCGAGAAGAAGAACAAGCTGCGCGCCGAGTACTACAACTTCTACACCGACAAGAAGTGGGGCGAGGCGCAGAGCTACAACCTGTGCATCGACTCGTCGCTGTTTGGCGCGCAAGAGACGGCGCAGATAATAATCGACTTCATTAAAAAACGCATAGCACAGTGAGCCAGATATGCAACAACTGCGGGCAGCCGATGCCCGACGGAGTGAAATACTGCCCGCACTGCGGCAACCCCACTCCACTGGCGCCGATCACCGACGATGAGGCCGACCTCAGCGCAAAGACGCAGCCGGCAAGCAGCACACCGCCGCCAGTGCCCCCTGCGCAACAGCCGCCACGGCCAGCGGCAAAGTCGGGGCCGCAGCCTGCCGCACCAGCACAGCGCAGGAACAGGCGGTTTGGCCTGGCAGCGGCCATAGCCGGCGTGTCGGTAGCCATAATACTGCTGCTGTGCGCGCTGTGGTACATTCGCAGCAACACTCATGTGACCGTGGTGAAGCGTGTGAGCACACAGTCGATTCCCGTTGACTCTCTTGGCCAAGCCGATGTGGACTCCATATTCCAAGTGATGATGCAGCAGTCCGACAAGCAGATGGCTATGATGGACAGCATGGAGCGCGAATTTCTGTATGGCGCCGATGCCATGCCGCAGGAAGAAGAGACCGGCAGCGCAGCAGAGGGCGCCGGAGCGCAGAAGCAACCTGGCCTGCTTAACATGGGCGGGCGCATAGGCGCGCAAGAGTGCGTGCTGCACCTCAACATCAACGACCCGCAAAACGTGAAGGGCTCGGCGCGGTTTGTGACCAAAGGCAAGCAGGGCGTGCCCATGAAGCTGATAGGCATAATGAACGGCGACGGGTCGCTCACAGTGTCGATGTATAAGGGCGAGGAAATTGCCGGCACCCTGATTGGCAACTGCAACGGGCAGGCATTCGAGGGCAGCTTCACCACAAGCGGCAACAGGCAAATTCCATTCAGCTTTGCGCGCATGCGCTAAGCTGGTGTGCAAGGCATAAGCAAGGCGGCTGGCCACACGCGCAATGCGCAGGCCAGCCGCCTTGTGTATGTTGTTTTTTGGGGAGTGGCTTAGCGCACCATATCGTTGACAATGTGCGGCTCGAGCTTTGCGCTCACCTTGCGCCAGTCCTTGCTGTTGATGTAGTCCTTAATCACGCGTGCGTGGTCGAGGTTGTGCATGTCGCTGCCAAGCATATCCACCAAGTTATTGTTGACCAGCCACATTGCCGCCTCGCGCGCACCCGAGCCGAAGTAGCCTGCCAGCGAGAGCAGATTCACCTGAAACTTCACGCCCGAGCTGTGCAGCTTCTGGTAGCGCTCATGGCGGCGGTAGTAATAGGGATAGCGCTCGGGGTGGGCCAGAATGGGCTTGTAGCCCTTCACCTGAAGGTCGAACATCATGTCATCGATTTCAATAAGCTCTTGAATAAACGAGTTTTCGATTAGCACATAGTTGCCAGGCATTGGCAGCACATGGCCGGCGGCATACTCGCGGTTCCAGTACTCATCGAGGCGGTATTCGGCCGAAGGGTGGATTTCCACCGGCATCTGCTCCCTGTCGATGGCCTCCTGCAGCACCTTGCCTGCGGCAGTGAGCGACTCAATGGTGTTTTCAAACGTCTCGGCCGTGACGTGCGAGGTGCACATCACGCGGCTGATGCCCATGTCGAGCTCGGCCTGCAGCATGGCCAGCGACTGCTCAACGTCTTGCGAGCCGTGGTCGACTCCGGGCAATATGTGGCTGTGGACGTCGGTGCTGTAGAACAACTTGACGTCTTCCTTTTTGCGATGAAAAAAATCAAACATATCTATAATTTGCTTTGAAATAAAATCTGTAGCGATGTGCAAAGTTAGTGCTATTGGCAAAATTTTGCAATAGCCGCCCGCGCTTTGGGTGCGGTGCGGCAATGGCAAAAAAGCACGGGTGGGGGTTTGATAAACGCGGTTTTTTAAGTAATTTTGGCGCATAAAGACCAAATCAGACTAAGCGTTATGAAAGTTGTATACAGAATAATGGCTGCACTGGCCCTGACACTTGCGGCCGTCTGCGCCAAGGCAGGCGGCACCACCAACGAGCGCTGGCAACAGTGCGTGCTGGAGGCCATCGACTCGTTTCCTCAGCACGGCGGCTACTACACCGGCGGCCGGCCCAACCAAGACTTCAGCAAGACCACACTGCAGGCCCTCAACGAGGCATACCACATGCGCCTTGCCGACCAGCGGCCGCTATTCAACCCGCAAAAGGCGCAGCCATCGTTCTGCTCAAGCGCCACCTATGCGGTGCTGGTGAAGGCGCTGCTGATGTGGGACACCGACGGCAAAATTCCGCGCGCCGCGTGGCTCAACATAAAGCCCTATGTGGGCATAGTGGACTACATCAACGACAAGGGCATCGGTGAGGACGACGGCTTCGGCTTTTGGGGGCGCGCCAATGCCAACGGCCCAGGCGTGGCAGTGCTGGTGCATGAGCTGAAGGCCGGCTTCAGCATCACAGCCTACCGAGGCGCCAAATCTGAGAAGAACAAGGAGAAACCCGGCGAGCGCTACATGACCGATGAGGAGTGGAATGCCGACCCGGTGTGGCAGCAGGCCGTGCCAGGCGACATAATGAAGATATTCTGGGACCGCAACGAAACCAACGGCAGCGACAGCGGCGCAATTATAGGCTGCAACGATGTGAAGACCGACGACCAGGAGCGCGGCCACAGCGTGGTGTTCCTTGGCTACGAGCCCAACGGCGACATACGCTACTGGAGCAGCAACGGCCCCGGCAAGAACAACAAGGAGCTGGGCTACAGCGTGGCCACGTGCCCGCGCACACGGGTGCAGAGGGTGGTGTTCACGCGCATCACGCAGCCCGAGAGGTTTGCCAACGCCAGCAAGATGCCGCCCACCAGCGAAAACAAGTATCTGAGCGGCCTCAACGGCAAGCGCCACAGCACCACGGCCGAAATGAAGAAAATGATTGGAGCCAAATAACACAGAGAGGGAAAAATGGACAATAACGAAGGGAAGCAAATAAAGGAATTCAGCAAGACGTATTTTCTTACAGCCGGAGAGTGCAACCCGCAGGGCGAAATGCCACTGCAGCTGGTGGTGGAGCGCATCATTGAGATCTCCACCCTGCACGCCAACGCCTGGGGCGTGGGCTATGACAACCTGATTAAGCGCAACGAGGGCTGGGTGCTGTCGAGGGTGACGGTGGAGATGAAGCGCTATCCCACCATCAACGAGAGCTACACCGTGACCACATGGATCGAAGGCTACAACCGTCACTTTTCGCAGCGCAACGTGGCCATAACCGACGCCAGCGGCGAGGTGGTGGGCGAGGCGCGCACCGTGTGGATGGCCATCAACTTTGCCACGCGCGAGGGCGTGGACATATCGCAGCTGAGCTACATCAACGGCAACGTGAGCAGCAGACGCAGCGGCATTGAGCCGCAAAGCCGTCTGCGACCAGTGACGCAGGGCCGCACGGCCAGCTACACATTCCAGTATGTGGACTGCGACTTCAACCGCCACGTGAACACGGTGCGCTACCTTGAGCTGCTCATGAACCAATTTACCATGCAAAAATATGACAACAGCATACTGCGGCGCATGGAGATAGCATTTCTGCGCGAGACCCATTATGCCGACGCCGCCACAGTGCGCACCGATGACACCGACCCCGACGACTGCAAGATGAGCATCGACGTGGACGGCACAAGCCACTGCAAGGCGCGCTTTGTGTTTGCGCCACGCGCCAAAAAGGAAAGTTAGTCGGAAAGAATCGAGGTGCCCGACACGGCTGCGATGCGCGAGCGCAGAGCCGGCATCTGGTCGGCGTCGCACTCAAGCGTCATTTGGCACACGTTGTCGAACTGCTGGTCGATGACGCGCACAGATGCGGTTTTCACCAGCCGCATCACATCGTTCATGCCCAGATAGGGGAAGTTAAAGGTGAGGCGGGCCTGCTCGTGGCATTCAAGAATTTCGCCAGCCTCTATGGCCTCGCGCGCCGCCTGGCGGTAGGCGGCAATCAGGCCCGATGTGCCCAGCTTGATGCCGCCAAAGTAGCGCACCACGCATATCACCACATTTGTCAGCTCAAACGAGTTGATCTGCCCAAGAATTGGCTTGCCCGCCGTGCCCGACGGCTCGCCGTTGTCGCTCGACAGATGCTCGCTGCGGTCGGTGCCAATCATGTAGGCCCAGCAGCAGTGGCGGGCGTCGTGATATTTGTTTTGAGTGTCCTTGATCACAACCTTGGCCTCGTCGGCCGACGCCACAGGCACGGCCAGCGAGATGAATTTGCTCATTTTCTCCTTGTAGAGCCCCTGCGACGGGGCTTTTAGCGTTTTGTAGAAGTCACTCATTTTGCGCAGTAAATGTCACGATTAATGATTTGCGCTGCAAAGTTAGGCATCAAATCAATGCCGTGCAAATGGTGCGCAATTGGAAATGATTTCGTAATTTTACAAAAAATATTATTAACGCACAAAAAACAAAAGAATACGGAAATATGATTAAGCGAGGCAGAATAGCCGAATTATTTGGCATTGAGCGGCCCATGGTGGCCGGAGGCATGGTGTGGTGCAGCGGCTGGCGCCTGGCGGCCGCAGTGAGCAACGCCGGCGGCCTGGGGCTGCTGGGCGCAGGCTCGATGACTCCCGAAGTGCTTGAGGAGCACATAGTGAAGTGCAAGGCAGCCACCAGCAAGCCCTTTGGCGTGAACGTGCCGCTGATGTATCCGCAAATCGAGAAACTGATGGACATTGTGGCCAGCCAGGGCGTGAAGGTGGTGTTCACCTCGGCCGGCAGCCCCAAGAAGTGGACGGGCTGGCTGCACGACCATGGCGTGAAGGTGGCCCACGTGGTGTCGTCGTCGCTGTTTGCCCGCAAGTGCGAGGACGCAGGCGTCGACGCAGTTGTGGCCGAAGGCTTTGAGGCCGGCGGCCACAACGGACGCGAGGAGACCACCACCCTGTGCCTGATTCCGGCAGTGAGGCGCGCCACCAGCCTGCCGCTGATTGCAGCGGGCGGCATAGGCACTGGCGACGCCATTCTGGCCGTAGAGGCCCTTGGGGCCGAAGGCGTGCAGATTGGCACCCGATTCGCGCTCACCGCCGAGAGTTCGGCCAGCGATGAATTCAAGCGCATGTGCCTCAACCTGAACGAAGGCGACACCAAGCTGCTGCTGCGCAAGCTCTCGCCCACCCGACTGGTGAAAAACGGCTTCCGCGACGCCATCGAGGCAGCCGAAAATGCCGGAGCATCGCCCGAGGAGCTGCTCGACATAATTGGCCGCGGCAAGTCGAAGCTTGGCATATTTGACGGCGATGTGGTGAACGGCGAGATTGAGATAGGCCAAGTGACCGGACTGCTGAAGGGCACCAGCATACAAACCGTGCAAGAGGCCGTGAGCCAAATGGAGGCCGAATATGAGGCGGCACAGCAGCGCCTGCTGCAATAAAAAACCGCAGCCGCAGCAAGCCGAAAAAGCAAAATTTTGCTTACCTTTGCATTAGCCTGCGGCCCCGTGCGGCCACAGACTTTACTAAACAAACGAATTCAATTAGCAACGATTAAAACTCAACTTGATTATGCCACAATGGTTTGAAACCAAAGTAAAATATGACCGCGTGCTCGAGACTGGAGCACAAAAGACCGTAACCGAGCCCTATCTGGTCGATGCCCTGTCGTTCACCGAAGCCGAGGCCCGCATCACCGAAGAGATGAAGCCCTTCATCACTGGCGGCGAGTTTACCGTAACGGCGGTGAAGAAGGTGCGCTACGACGATGTGTTCTACAACGAAGGGGGCGACCGCTGGTATAAGGTGAAAATCAACATGATCACCATCGACGAGAAGTCGGGTGCCGAGAAGAAGACTGGCTCATTTGCACTGGTGCAAGCAGGAGAGTTCAAAGAGGCACTCGACGTGTTTCTGCAGGGCATGAAGGACGTGATATTTGACTACGAGATAGCCTCCATCACCGAGACCCCGCTGATGGACGTGTTGCAAGCCGACCTGGGCGAGACGCTGGCCGACAAGCGCGCCAAGAAGGAGGCCATAGAAAAGGCTCAGGCCGAAGCCGCCAAAGAGGAGGAGAAGTAGCGCAATGGGTAAGATTGCCGACAACCTGCAAGCCCTGAAGCGGCAGTTGCCGCAAGGCGTGCGCCTTGTGGCGGTGTCGAAGTTCCACCCTGTGGAAGAGCTTCGCGAAGCCTACGACGCGGGCCAGCGCCTGTTTGGCGAAAACCGCGCGCAGGAGTTGTGCGCCAAGGCTCCGCTGATGCCCGCCGACGTGCAGTGGCACTTCATTGGCCACCTGCAGACCAACAAGGTGCGCCAAATCATGCCACACGTGGCCATGATTCAGAGCATCGACTCGGTGAAGCTGCTGCGCCTTGTGGGCAAGGAGGCCGTGCGCATAGGCCGCACTGTCGACGTGCTGCTGCAGCTGCATGTGGCCCTGGAGGCCACCAAGAGCGGATTCACACCCGAGGAGGTGATGGAGGCAGCGCAGAGCGGCGAGCTGAACGGCGTGCAGGGCGTGCGCCTGTGCGGCGTGATGGCCATGGCCACCAACACCGACGACGAGGCCGAAGTGGCGCGCGAGTTCAGCACGGTGAAGCAAACCTTCGAGGCCCTGCGCAGCGGCGCCATGGCCGGCAACGAAGCGTTTGCACAAGTGAGCATGGGCATGAGCCATGACTGGCCCGAGGCGGTGAGCCACGGCGCCACGCTGGTGAGGATTGGCACAGCCATATTCGGCCCGCGCGAATACTGATTAGCATATACAGACATCAATTAAACAATAACCGGACTTGCGGCCGCTGCAACAAGCGCCCACAAGTCTGCAACCCCAAAAACCTCAAAACAAAGAAAATGGAAACGAACCAAAAACAAAGCGGCGGCAGCCACGTGCTGCCCATCATCATCATGTTTGCGCTGTTTTTTATGATAGCCTTCGTGACAGGATACCAAAACCCATTGGGCAATGTGATTAAAAGCATGTCGGGCGACAACGCCGTGATGTCGCAGCTTGGCAACTTTGCCAACTTCATAGCCTATGCAGTGATGGGCTATCCGGCCGGCGTGATACTGAACAAATACGGCTACCGCATAACGTCGCTCAGCGCCGTCACCGTGGGCTTTGTGGGAGTGCTCATCACATTCCTCTCGGGCCTTAACAACGCAGTGGCCCTCTATCTGGTGGGCGCATTCGTGTCGGGCTTCTCGATGTGCATGCTCAACACCGTGGTCAACCCCATGCTCAACAGTCTGGGCAAAAACGAGAACCAGGGCAACCAGCTGATTCAGTTCGGCGGCTCGTGCAACTCACTGGGCGCCACACTGGCCCCTGTGGTGGTGGGCTACCTGATTGGCGGCGAGGCCAGCTCGATTTCATCGGCCAACCCCGTGTTTTTCATGGCAATGGCCATATTCTTCATCGCATTCCTTGTGATATTCTTCTCGAAGCTGCCCGAGTCGCCCTCGCTGGGCAAGCAGGCCGAGCAAATCAACAAGTTCGGCGCGTTCAAGTTCCGCCACTTCGTGCTTGGCATTCTTGCCATTTTCATGTATGTGGGCATTGAAGTGGGCATTGCCAACATGTCGATGCAATACATCAGCCAGAGCGACCTGGGCGGCCTTGGCCTGGGCGCCAGCATTGCAGGCGCCATAGTGGGCATGTACTGGCTGCTGATGCTTGTGGGCCGCCTGCTGGGCGGCGCCGTGGGCTCGAAGATTTCAAGCCGCACGATGCTCACATTTGTGTCGGCTGTGGCCATGGTGCTTGTGCTGCTCGCCATCTATCTGCCCAGCAGCATCGTGGTGAGCGCGCCCGGCTTTGAAAACGCCGGCGGCTTCCACTTCACCACACAACCTGTGCCCGTGTCGGTGCTGCTGCTCATAGCATGCGGTCTGTGCACATCGGTGATGTGGGGCGCCATATTCAATCTGGCCGTGTCGGGCCTCGGCAAATACACGCAAGTGGCGTCGGGCCTGTTTATGGTGATGGTGTGCGGTGGCGGCATCCTGCCCCTTATCCAGGCTTCGATAGCCAAGGGCAGCAGCTACCTCACCAGTTTCTGGCTGATATTCGCCCTGCTGGCCTACCTGCTGTTCTACGCAGTGGCGGGCAGCCGCGCCAAAGGCGACACAGCCGAGTAGCCATTCCCTATTAGAATAACCGAAAAAGCCCGTGAAGCCGCATAGCCTCACGGGCTTTTGCCTTTTGCGCTATTGTGTGAAAAATAGCTGCAGAAAAGGTCAAAAATGCCCCTATTACTTGTGTGGGCGGGAAAAAATGAGTAATTTCGTACAAGTTAACACAAACACGTAACACCGTCGGTTTTATGATTAATGAAAGATTGATGAATAGAGCAGCCAACAACATCCGCATATTGGCTGCGACTATGGTTGAGAAAGCCAAGTCGGGCCACCCCGGAGGCGCAATGGGTGGAGCCGATTTCACGAACGTATTATACTCAAGCTACTTGATCAACGACCCGGACGACCCGAAATGGTTTGCCCGCGACCGCTTTTTCCTTGACCCGGGCCACATGTCGCCCATGCTCTACAGCATTCTGTATCTGAGCGGCAAGTATACCCTCGACGACATCAAGGCATTCCGCAGCTGGGGCAGCATCACCCCCGGCCACCCCGAGCTTGACCCGGCACACGGCATCGAGAACACCTCGGGCCCGCTTGGCCAAGGCCAGGCAATGGCAGTGGGCTGCGCGCTGGCCGAGCGCTTCTTTGCCACACACTTCAGCGAAGTGCTGGCCCACAAGACCTACGCCTTTATGAGCGACGGCAGCGTGCAGGAGGGCATCTCGCAAGAGGCCGCCCGCATAGCCGGCCTGCTGGGGCTGAACAACCTGATAATGTTCTACGACAGCAACGACGTGCAGCTATCCACCGACTGCGACGAGGTGAGCAACGAAAACACCGCGATGAAGTATAAGGCGTGGAACTGGAACGTGATTGAGATTAACGGCAACGACCCTCTGGCCATTGCCGACGCTATAGAGATGGCGCAGGCTGAAACCAAGCGCCCAACCCTGATAATAGGCCACACCGTGATGGGCAAGGGCTGCGTCACGGCCGACGGCAAGAACTTTGAGGGCCAGTGCAGCACACACGGACAGCCGCTGAGCAAGTCGGGCGCAAGCTACGAAGACACGGTGAAGAACTTGGGCGGCAGCATGGACGACCCCTGGGCCACATTTCCAGAAGTGGCCGAGCTCTACGCCAAGCGCAACCAGGAGCTGCGCAAGATAGTGGCAGCGCGCAAAGAGCGCATTGCCGAGTGGAAGAAGGCCAACCCCGCCGAGGCTGCGCGGCTGCAAGACTTCATCGACGGCAAGCAGGTGCCGATTGACTACGCCGCCATCGCCCACAAGCCCGACATCGCCACCCGCAGCGCGTCGGCCGACGTGCTGAGCGTGCTTGGCGAGAAGGTGGGCAACATGATAGTGTCGTCGGCCGACCTGGCCAACAGCGACAAGAGCGAGGCATTCCTAAAAAAGGTGGGCGCCTTTGCCAACCACGACTACAAGGGGGCATTCCTGCACGCCGGCGTTGCCGAGCTGGCAATGACGTCGATAATCAACGGCATAGTGCTGCACGGCGGCATGCAGGCAGCATGCGCCACATTCTTCGTGTTTTCCGACTATATGAAGCCCGCCATCCGCCTGTCGGCGCTTATGCAGCTGCCAGTGAAGTTCATATGGTCGCACGATGCATTCCGCGTGGGCGAAGACGGCCCAACCCACGAACCAGTGGAGCAGGAAGCGCAAATACGCCTGCTTGAGGAACTCAAGAACCACGACGGCAAAAACAGCATGCTGGTGCTGCGCCCGGCCGACAGCGCCGAGACCACAGTGGCATGGAAGATGGCAATGGAGAACACCGACACACCGACAGCCCTGATACTGTCGCGCCAGACGGTGAACGACATACACTCGCAGGTGGCCGACACCTACGAGCAGCGCTATAAGGAGGCCCTTGGAGCACAACGTGGCGGATACGTTATTATAAAGGAAGAGAACCCCGATGTGATATTGGTGGGCAACGGCTCGGAAGTGTCGACGCTGGTCGACGCGGCCAAGATCATCAAGGAGCAAAACGGCATAAAGGCGCAAGTGGTGTCGATGCCGTCGACCGGTCTCTTCCTCGACCAGGACGCAGCCTACCGCGCCGAAGTGATACCCAGCGAAAAGGCGCCGGTGTTTGGCCTCACCGCAGGCCTGCCCTCCACCCTGCTGCGCGTGATTCCGGTGGGCAAAATCTACGGCCTCGACCATTTCGGAGCCTCAGCCCCCTACAAAGTGCTCGAAGAGAAATTCGGCTTCACGCCGGCCCACATTGCGAAAGAGATTGTGAACTATGTGGTTAAGCAGCATTAAGCAATTTTAGCACTTGCAACCACTTTTTTCGCCAGCTATTTGTCAAATATCAAAAAAAAGATATATATTTGCACAATATTTTGAATAGGAAATAAATTTATTGTTTAACACAAAAATAGTTCAAAAAACGTAAGTCTATGAAAAAGATTACATTATTAGCGCTTTCTTGCGCTATGTTTATGGGATCTGCTGTGGCTAACGCTCAGGAAGTCACTTATGTTGAGGATCCTGCACAGGGCTACCTTTTCAATCGTTTCCAGGACAACTGGTTTATCGAGGCTGAAGGCGGTGCCGGCGTTATGATGTCGAAGTTCGACGCTAAGGCTGACTTTGGCGATCGCATTGGCTGGAAGGCCAACCTCGCCGTAGGCAAGTGGTTCTCTCCGCTGCTGGGTGTACGCCTGGGCGCAGAGTTCAACCAGATGAAGGGTGTGGCCGTAGGCCCCAACGCCATCGGCTATCGCGCCAACGGCAAGGCCGTTGACAACTTCATGCCCCAGCAGTTCAACAACATCGGCGGTTTCGGCGATGTGATGTTGAACATCACAAACTGGTGGTGCGGTTATCACCCCGGCCGCGTTTACAACGCAATCTTCTACGCTGGTCTCGGCGTACACTGGGTATATGAGCGTGCCGATCAGGGCCGTGGCGACTGGAAGTACTCACCCAACGATGAGCACTCACGTAACTTCAGCGCCCGTCTTGGCTTACTCAACACATTTGCAGTGAGCAAGCACGTTAACATCCTGCTCGACCTCCGCTTCGATGAGCTTCAGGAGCACGTTGACGGCGTTGGTGAGAAGTCGTGGGTTGAATATCCTTCAGTGCTGCTGGGTCTGTCTTACAAGTTCAACAACACCGACTGGAAGGCTCCCACAGTGCCCGTATGCCCCACCTACAAGTACACCGATGCTGAAGGCGACGCTCTCGTAGCCCGTCTGCAGGCCGCTAACGACAAGATTGCTGACCTCGAGCAGCAGCTGCGCGACTGCCTCAACAAGAAGCCCGTTGAGCAGAAGGCAAGCGAGGCTCCTCTGGCCACTATCTACTACCCCATCGGCAAGTCTTACATCACTGGCGTTCAGAAGAAGGTGGTTAACGCCGTTTCTGAGGTGATGAAGAACGAGGATGGCAACTACGTGCTCACTGGCTGGGCCGACAACTACACTGGTAGCGACAAGATCAACACTAAGCTCCGCAAGGACCGTGTTGCTGGCGTGAAGAAGGCTCTCGTGGCCAAGGGTGTGGCAGCAGACCGCCTCGACGCTCAGATCAACGATGGCAACCTCACCAACTTTGGTGCTAAGTGCGCATCGCTCGACCGTGCCGTTACAATCAACCGCGCAAAATAATTCGTCCCGCCCAAGCGCGAGAAGAAATATTTAGATAACAGAATCCGCATGTCCGCAAGGGCGTGCGGATTTTTTTTGCTTCTGCGACTGCATTGCGCGGCGCCGCGAGAATTTGAGCACACAGGGTGGATGGAAAGACTTTACATAGCGATAAGAAATAATGGCACAACACTGCAACGCACGCCTTTGACAGGCATTGCGTTTTTTTTGGTGGAGTTTTATTTTTGGCGGGCGGCTTGGCACATAGGAGGATTATAGCTATTTTTGTAATCACATTAACATTGTAATAGCCTTATGCTTATCTTTTTACATCATCTGCTTGCTGCATACATAGCACCGGGAATGATGCTTGCGTTCAGTTTGTGCCTGCTGTTCCTTTCTGTGCCCGGCAAGGAGAAACTTAAAAGCTATGTGTTCGCCCGAAAGGTGCTGGGGACAACGTTTCTTGTCTATGGCACGGCACTGATTTGCGAAGCCGTACTGCGCGACCCCCTTTCAGGCGACCTTACAAACAGTATGATAGTTGTTGCCATAGGCATCACTCAGGCGTTTCTGTTCACCTTCTCACTGATAACACTGCTCGACACCAGTTTTCTGGCCAAGCGCACGATTTGCCGCGAAACAGTGGCAGTGGTAGCGGGCATTGCGGTGGCATTCACGCTGTTTGCCCTGTGCCGAAGCGACAAGCAGAATATTGTGTTCGCGGCCTTCTCGCTGTGCTACGTGCTGCAAATGGCACGCTACGTGATTATGTTCCGGCACTGCTACCGGCAATACCATCGGCGCATGGACAACTTTTTTTCCGACGATGAGCGAAAAAGGCTGCACTGGGTGCCGACAGCCTTCTACAGTGCCACGGCAGTGGGCGTGACGGCACTGCTGTTTGCGTGGCAGATAGGGCCTATGACACAACTGCTGTTTATGCTCACAGCTGTGGCATACTATTCGGTGTTTGCAATAAGATTCATGAACTATGTCCACGTTTTCCCAACCATTGAGGTGCCGCTGTCCGATGCAGTCACTGAGCAAGCCGACAGCAACCCAACCGCCACCGACGATGAGCGCACGCTGATGGAGCAAATAGAGCGCTTGGTGGCCGACAATGAATTGTTTAAGCAGCCTGACCTGTCGATTGCCAGCGTGGCTGCGCTGTGCGGCAAAAGCCATCGTGTTGTGTCGATGGCAATAAACCACAGCAAGGGTGTGAATTTCAAGACATACATTAATGGGTGGCGAGTGGCCGAAGCAATAAGGCTCATAGAGGACGGATGGCTTAAGCGACACACGATGAACGCTCTTGCCCTGGAAACCGGATTCACAAGCCGCATAAACTTGTATCGCGCCTTTAAGCGCAAAACAGGAATGTCGCCAACCGACTGGATTGGGAGCCTGGATGAGCAGCAATAAAGTCAAGCCCCATTTGGCCATGGCCAAATGGGGCTGAGCATTTTAGAGCGACAGCCAGCGGGCCTATTCAAAGCTCATGGGCTTCACCACATAGTTTACAACGGGAAACGTCTGACGGCCTACACGGTATTCATACCAGCACAGATTCCAGTCAAAGAATGTGCGGCTGGGATTGCTGTCGCCCGCCACAAGGCCCGGCACACTGGCCGACACGGCGAAGCCCTCGGTTTCGGAATGCGACACCTCGTTGGAGCGGTTGTATCCAAAGCCAACACCGGCCTTCACACAACCGGCAGTAACCACAAGTTCGGTTTCGTTGGAGAATGAAAAACCCGTAGAGCCCGACGACGACTTCTCGATTGATATTTCGCGGGTGGTGGCTCCACCCGAGCCGGTGGTGACGTAGCTGTCTTCCTTGCCATTGCCCCACATCACACTCCATCCGTCGATTTCACCCGGCTTGGGATAGGAGAAAGGATTGCCAATGGTGTGCTTGAACACGCTGCCAAGGTAAGGCGCTCCCGGAGCATTGCCCACAAGGGCCTCATAGTCGGACAAGGCCAGGCCTATGGTTCTTGACTTGCCAGGAATTGCCACCTGATACTTGCCACCTATTTCATCGGGGTCTTTTGCATTGGTGATTTCATAGGTGTAGAGTGTGTAGGGCGTAACCTGCATCACCACGCGGTTGTCGTCACGCGCCTCATAGGTTTGGCTATAGGTGACAGATGAGCCTGTGGTGGTGGATTTTGAGATTTCGCTCTGCAACTTGGAGGTGAAGTCGACACCGCCCACCTTCTGCCCCACGAGGGGCAGATTGAACTCATATTCAAACCCGCCTATTATTGAGGCCGATATGCTGCCCGACTTTGTGGTTTCGGTGCTTGTGCTGCGCGAGTAGCCCCATGTGGTGACGTAGTCCTCACTCGGTGATTTCTCGTTGTCGGCATACAGATAGGTGGGCGGAGCGGCTATCATCGCATATATTGTGGGCTCGCCAAATGCCTTCTGCGTAGAGCGGTATTCCAACGTTTTGCAACTGGCGTTGATGTTAACTGCACACATGGCGGGATTGTTGCCCCACTCCACGTCACCGTCGCCAAACCACCACATCAGCTCGCACTCCTTGTTGGAGCTCCACTGGCTGCCGTGGGCGTTGTACTTAAACAGCTGGCTGTTGTAGCGCCAATCGCTCCAATTGATGAGGTTTTTGTCGTTAGAGCCAGTGCTGTACCACTGCAAAATATTAGCTCCCAAGAAGGTATACATGTAGCGTTTGCCCTTATTATCGCTCGTGCTCATGCTGGCGAAGTAGTACATGGCTTCGGGATAGCCGTTTCCCATCAGGTTGACAGGCACAATGTTGTCGGCAAATATCGAGTAGTTGCCATTGTCGATCCAGTCAAACACCTGACGGTCGAACTTCACCTTACGGGCCGAGGCGTCCCAGCGCCAAAGGTCGGCACCCACCACGATGTCGCGGTTAGATGAAAGCCCGTTTTCAGAGCGCAGCAGCGTGACGTTGCAGTTGCCTGCGCAACCGGCGTTGCTGCGGAAGCCGCCGCTCACCGTGCCGCCATCCACCGCAATGCGCTTGAACATCTGGTCGTAGGAGGTGCCGCCGGGGTTATACTGGCACACCGCGAGCGTTGCCGACTGGGCATACGACTTGCCGCTGTATTCGCGATAAAGCATCACCACATCGGGATACTTGCCATTGGTGACATTGCCCACCTTCACATCGAGAAACCATATGTTGCCCGATGTGCCGCTTTTATCGCCAAGCGAGCAATACATGTGGTGCTTTATGCTGAACAGGTCGTCATAGAGCACCAGTTCGCCGCGGTTCCGGTCGATGTCGACGGCTATCAGCTCAAGCTTCTTGATGTAGGGGTTGTTGCGTGCGCGCAGCAGCACCAGTTCGGGGGTGTTGTCGCTATTCACATCGCCCACAGCCATGCGCACAACAGTCTTGGCATCGTTGCCGCGGTCCCAGCGATTGAAGTTGTCGAAGGCCATCACCTCGCCATCCTTGCCCTTGTTCCATTCAGTGTAGGTCCGGGTGGTGTTGAGCACCCTTTTGCCGTCGAGCACAGTCATGTAGCCACCCACACCCAGCACAATGTCGTCGGTGCCGTCGCGGTTGAAGTCGGCTGTGAGCAGCTGGAAGTAGCGTGTGGCGAAGTCATAGCGCGCCTCAGTGGTGCGGCCGCCATACAGAAAATAGGGGAAATTGTTGTAAAACGCGGCAGCGTCAAAACTCATTCCCGTCACCAAGTGCTTCTTTATGAGCTGGTGGTTCATAGCCGAGTCGCCATAGATGGCGATTTCCACCACCTCGTCCCAGTAGCCGTTGGACACATAGGCCAGGCCAAACTCGTCGTGATTGTCGGTGCGCACCACCTTGCCATTCTTATCGATACGCGTCCACAGCTGGAACGGGCACTTCCACCTGGCCTCGATGATGTATTGGCGGCCATTGACGGTCATTGCAGCCATTTTGCGCAGCGTGTTCTTGTTGTCCTGCTCAGTAAAGCCGTTGGCCGAGAAATCCTCGTCCATCAGTCCATACTTTTTGGGGTTGCGCAGCGTGAGTATGCCCGAGCGCTTCTCCATGCCAGAGTCGTTGAGCTGCCCGCCACTGTAGTCAAACGCCAGGCTCTGCCTACCGTCGAGCATGGTAAACAGCTTGCCCAGCGGGCCATAGTCGGCATCGCCCGAGGCATAGGCAGCGCTGGGCACCATGCCAAACCTCTGCAGCATGGGCGTGTAGGCCGACGGCGCACTCCTCACGCCACGCACGTGGAAGCCCAGGTTGTGGATGTCGTAGCCATTGGTCATGGTAAGCTCGTCGGAGCCGTCGGCCACATCAAATGAAGTGGGCTTCAAATTCTTGGTGCTGCGGGTGAGCAGCACGGCGTCGGCCGGGCGCAGCAGCGCTCCATTGCTCACATAGCCATGAGGCGTCAGCGCCACCGAATACTCGTCGACCCCGTCGGGCTGGCTTGCCCACTCCGAGCCACGGCTCTTGAAAGCCTTGCCAGCCGACTGGTAGTAACCAGTGGTCTTCTTCACAATACAGTCGATTTCACCCAGCGACGGCAGACTCCAGCCTTCGGGCATGGCCCTGATGGCCGCCTCGCGCGAGTAATACACGCCATCGCCGCCAGTATAGATTTTGGCCGACGCATCGCTGCCGTCACTGCCCCAGCCGCTGAGCGACTTCACCACTTTGGCTCCAGGCACACGGGTGGCCTTAAGGTCTTCGGCCATCCACATCATGTCGCCCGCGCGCACTATGGCGTAGGTGTTGCCATCGGCGTCCTCGCAGCGGAAGAAGTCAAAATACACGGGGTGGCTCGAACGCGGTGTCAGATTCATTATGGTGGTCATCTTACCCGATGCGGCAGTGAACCGCAGCACATCGCCCTCCTCATAGCGGAGTTCCACAAGACGCCCCTCACTGGCTGCCGCCGCTGCTGCTTGGGTGCGCATAGGCGCAGCGGCAACAGGAGTTGACGACCTGTGGCTGCCGCCGTTGCAATCGGCATGTAAAGCCGCGGCCTGGCCCGTGCAAAGCCACTTCACACTTCGCCGCTGGCCACCGGCCTGCACATTAACAATGTAGATGCCGCGTGCAAGTTGTGGCAGAGCGAAAATTGCCTGGCCACCGATCACCTCGATGCGGCTTCGGCTGACTACTGCGCCCGCAACGGAGTGAACCGTGACCAAGGCATCGGCGGCAAGCGAGGTCACCGTCAAAGTGCCATTGAAAATTTGCACACCCACGTTGGGCACACGCGTCAGCGTTGCGTCTTCAATGCCCGACTGCGCATCGGGCGCAAGCAAAAGGGTGTCGGCACCAGCAAGACTGACGCGCACGTGCTTGCTGAGGTTTTCCACGATCACACGATCGATCGTCGAGGCATCGCCACGGGCGCTGAACGTGATTTTCAGCGTCTTGCCGGTCTGCTCAGCCGCATGCGCCAGCGGCGGTAAAGCCAGCGTCGACGTCAAAAAGACGGCCATTAGGCCCAAAAGTCTTCTTATTTTCATAAGCTGTTTGTTTAAGAAAAAGGAATAATAGGTTTGTTGATGGTGCATAGAAGTGTGGCCCTGCTCAAGGCAAGCCCCCCGACTGTGCGCGGCAAATTTAGCCACGAATCCACGAAACATGCGGCAAAACGCACTGCAGCATGTTGCAAAACGCGCCTTCTGTAACCTCAAAGCCCCCACTCGACCAACACACAGATGCTTTCCCGGTGTGTTCACAAGCACACAAGCAGTAATTAATTGTTTGTAGCGGCAATAATTATTCTTAAATTTGCATTGGTCTACTGACCCGTGAAGATTTTTTTGAGGCGTTTTGCTTTACTCTTTTGAGAAAATCACCTACGACCATCTCAACAGACGTGGCATTAGTTGGCCCACGCCTCTTATTTTTGCAGAACAAGGCTTGGGACCGACAGCCTTACAAGAAAACATTATCATGAGAAAGGTAGTAGTATTTGTTTCGTTGCTGCTTGTTGGCACAGGAAGCGCATTTGCGTATTATCCAGATGAATACGATGCAGGACCATCGGGGTGGACAGTGCTATTCGCGCTCCTTTACTTTGCCGTCGGTGTACTTGATGTGATTCTGTTCTTTAAGATTTGGCGAATGACCGATGACGTGAAATCGCTGAAAAACACCATACAGAAAAATGACACGTCGGCAGCCAATATCACAAGAGAAGAATTACTTGCAAGAGTAAGGAAATTATACTTCACCGGAAATGCCGATATGGCTTACAGCATAATTAATTCTTACGTTTTCAGTCTGTTAAAGATTCTAATAAATATGAGCCTCACTGACAAGGACCAAAAGCGTGTGATCTACACGAATGATTGGGACACAGAAACACAATCACCCATCACTAAGCCACTTGATAAGGCCATTAGCGAGGAATTATCGAGAAACGAAAAGTTGTACGAGCTAATTGGAAAAGAGATGCCATCGTACCTTAAGGATTTCACTTATGAGCAATACGCCGCATTCAGCACGAGTGAGGCGAAATAAGGCAGCCACTTAATATATGAGCAGCCCATAAATTAGAGTTTATGGGCTATTTTCTTTTGCTTTCACGGGTAGCGGGGGTCACATTCCAGCTGGATTGCTTGTGCAGTGAGACCCACAAATACGGGGAATAACAATAGGCTTGGACGCAAACTCTCCGAGGCTTTGACTTGGGCTTGTAAAAAATCAAGCTCGAGCCTCGATTTACTTGGGCCCAAGCCTGATTTGCATGCAGCTTCGAATCCTAAGGGACTATAATATCTGCTTGAAATCCATTAATGAATAACAACATGGTCCAGCTGGTCGATAATGCGAATCATCTTATGACCGTTTACGTCTGCATTTTCAAGCAGTTGAACTGCACTATCAAACGGCCCTTGAATATCGCCTGTCTCTCGGTTGGTGAGCGTTGGACCGTTATCCGTGAATTCAGCTTCATACAGGACATCTCCATAATAAAAGGCGACACCGTATTGCTGAATGCAGAAATCATAAAAGAATGTTAGCTGATTGGGGGATGGATAGCCCTCAAAATCATTCCCATTCTTCTCACGGTTTGGAGGATACTTGCAATTGTATTCATTGCCAAATAAATCATGCCCAATGAATTCTGATTGAGTAACTGCTTCTTTACACATGTGGTACTTTCTTTTTTTGTAACAGACAAAAGTACTACTAAATCTTAAGGACACAGTGCTTTACTATGAATTTTAGCACTTTCTTTGCAGAACAAATGGCACTATATACCCAAAGCATTACGCTAAAAGAGGACTTAATATCACCATGAGGAAATACTCGTCAACAGCTTGAAACGATCCACAGACGCATCGCCTTTTAATTTACAAAAATTATACCTAAATTTGCGTTGGTCAATCGACCATGGAATTTATCGCAATGTTGTCCTAAACGTTTTCCAATGTTGTCCTAAACGTTTTCAGCAAAAAACAAAAAAGGAAGTAAATGCTAAGGCAGAATTCACTACCTTAGCAAAGAGAACCACCTCTTTTACTTCCTATGGCAAATATAACACTTTTCGCTCAAGCAATCGGCAAACTGCCCAAAGAAAACATAAGAAAAATCATCCATGAAGAAAAAACGGACAAGCACTGCAAGGGCTACGACACCTAAAGCCAGTTCATAAGCATTATGTTCTGCCAGTTCTCAGGATGCGACTCGGTGCGTGACATATCCAACGGGCTGAATTCGGCCAACGGCAACCTGAGCCACCTGGGAATCTGCCACGCCCCCTCAAAATCGACAGTGGCATACCAGAACGCCAACAGGAGCAGCACATTGTTCCGCTGCATATTCTATGCCATGGCAGCTTATTTCGGACAGCAGGCGGCATGGCAGCGCACCAGATTCCGTTTCAAGATGCCAATCAAGTTGCTGGACTCGTCAACCATCACACTGGCCATGTCGCTATATGAATGGGCGCACTACACCACAAAGAAAGGCGCGGTGAAGATGCACACGCTGCTTGACCACGACAGCCTCCTTCCCGAGTTCGTAAACGTCACAGACGGCAAGTGCGAGGACAACAAGGGGGCCTTTGACATCCCAATTTCGTCTCATTCCGTGGTTGTTGCAGACCGTGGCTATTGTGATTTCTCCCTTCTTGACAATTGGGACAGCAGAAATGTGTTTTTTGTCGTCAGGCACAAGGACAACCTGCTTTACACACAACTCAAGGAGCTCCCACTGCCCGAAAAGAGAGCGCAGGATGTGCTCATTGACGAGGTTATAGAGCTGGCGGGCGCACAGACTAAGGGGAAATACGCCAAACCGCTCAGACAGATAGCAGTCTGGAATGACGAGCACGGCTACGTGGTGCAGCTGCTCACCAACAATTTCAAGCTGGCTGCCTCCACGATAGCGGAACTCTACAAAGCCAGGTGGATGATTGAGATATTCTTCAGAAACATCAAGCAGCTGCTGAAAATAAAGAGTTTCATCGGCACATCGCGCAATGCTGTTGAGACACAGATATGGACCGCATTGTCAACGATGCTGCTGCTTTGCTGGCTTAAACACATTGCCAAGTACAAGTGGGGACTCGCCAATCTTGTCGTGTCGCTCAGACTGAACACTTTCACAAAAATCAATCTTGAAATGTGGCTGAACGAGCCGTTTACGCCTCCGCCTGAGCAAGAGGGAATGGGGTAAAATGGGACACAAATAGACATTGAGGGGGTGCGTTTTCTAACGTCCTCACTTTCTTCATGCCCGTAATTTATTTAGGACAACATTGGGTTGGGGGGGGAAATGGGGAATTTGGGCGGGCGGGGTTGGTGGTTTGGGGGAGGTTTGCTAACTTTGCGGTTGCTTTTTCTGAATAAATACACTTTTATATAATGGCAACTGTGGCAACTTCGGGACTTATCGACATGATTCGCAATGGCCAGCGCATGACGCGCGGCCAGAAGCTAAGGCTCACTCTGCAACTGAGCACGCCGGCCATAATGGCACAGGTGTCGAATGTGGCGATGCAATACATCGACACGTCGATGGTGGGCCGGCTGGGGGCTGAGTCGTCGGCCGCCATAGGCATAGTGGCCACCACCATTTGGCTGCTTAGCGGTGTGTCGAGTGCCATTGCCACGGGATTTGCCGTGCAGGTGGCCCACCAGATTGGGGCCAACGACCACGCCAAGGCGCGGCAGGTGCTGCGTCAGGCTCTGGTGGTGTGCACGCTGGCTGGAGTGGCGCTGGCTGCGCTGGGCTGCGCCATAAGCCAGCGGCTGCCTCAGTGGCTTGGCGGCGAGCCTGAAGTGTGCCGCATGGCATCGGAATATTTTCTTATCTACTCGATATGCCTGCCTGTGATAGTGCTCAACTTCCTTGGGGCGGCCATGCTGCGGTGCAGCGGCAACATGAAGGTGCCGAGCCTGATGAACGCGGCCATGTGCCTGCTTGACGTGGTGTTTAACTACCTGCTCATCTACCCCACCTCGCGCCACTGCGTGCTGGGCATGGAAATCGGCATTCCCGGGGCGGGGCTTGGCGTGGCAGGCGCCTCGCTGGGCACAGCACTTGCCACGGTGGTGACGTGTGCGGCAATGCTGCACTACCTGTGCCGGCGGTCGAAGGAGCTGAGTCTGGCGGGCACGCGCGGCAGCTACAGGCCGCAGTGGTGGTGCGTGGGCCGCGCGCTGAAGATTGGTTTTCCCATGGGCATGCAGTTCATAGTGATGAACAGCGCGCAGATCATAATCACTGGCATTGTGGCCCCGATTGGCACCATTGCCATTGCTGCCAACGCGTTTGCTGTGACGGCCGAGAGCATATGCTACATGCCCGGCTTCGGCATTGGCGACGCGGCCACCACACTAATCGGTCAGAGTCTGGGCGCGGGGCGCAAGGACCTGGCCCGCAGCTTTGCGCGCCTTGCCGTGGCCACGGGCATGGCCATGATGGGAGTGATGGGTGTGCTGCTCTATGCCGGGGCCGAGGTGATGATGGGCATAATGTCGCCCGTGGAGCAGGTGGTGAGCCTCGGGGCCGAGGTGCTGCGCATCGAGGCGTTTGCCGAGCCGCTGTTTGCAGCAGCCATTGTGTGCAACGGTGTGTTTGTGGGCGCTGGCAGCACAGTGGCCCCGTGCGTGATAAACCTGGCCAGCATGTGGGGAGTGCGCCTGACGCTGGCAGCCACCCTTGCGCCCCACATGGGGCTGCGCGGCGTGTGGGTGGCAATGTGCGCCGAGCTGTGTGTGCGCGGCGGCATATTCCTGCTGCGCCTGCGCTCTGGCAAATGGATCAACACCAAGCTGCGAGGCGCAGCATGATTAACAATTCATCAAATTTTAGCGCTGCAACTTGCATATTATAGTTGATTATGGTAATTTTGTGGGAAATCAATAAGATTTCACAGAATTTAATATTCAGCTATTATGAGGAAAACGTTACTTATTATCGCCACAGGCCTGTGTGCAATGACGTGCGCCGCCGCAGGCGCGCCAATGAGTGTGAAGAATGCGCGGCCCAACCAGTCGCCGCTCAAGTGCAACCAGTGGCACCTGAATGAAGTGGCAGCCATCCTGCCAGGCAATGCCAGCCGCGCGCCGCGCAAGGCGGCTGCCAGCGAGCCAATCACCGCCACCCCGGCCGGGAAGTTGTTTGAAAACATGTATGTCAACTCAAGCGCCTACGGCATGGGATTTGGCGACGTCTACACCCAGAAGGTGGACGGCGGCCTGGGCGGCGTGGTGGAGGGCAGCGACGGCTGCATCTACATCCAAGCTCCCATATCGCAAGCCTACATATGGGCGCTGGGCAACCCCTGGCTGAAATGCACCAAGGCAAAGGGCGACACCATAGTGATGGACACACCGCAACCCTACGCCATTGACTATGGCGACCCCTACTATGCCTACCGCATGAAGCTGAACAGCGACAGCAGCAGCTTTGTGGTCGACTCGGTGAACACCAAGGTGCGCTTTGTGTGGCGCAACGACACGCTCACGCAGGTTGACGACTGCCTTGTGGGTCTTGGCGACGCCAAGGGCGAATGGTACTACATGGGCGACTACGACATAAAGTATACCGTGAACCACGATGTGGTGGCCAAGGCCCCGGCCGACGCCCAAAAGCTGGCCTACAAGATGGAATACATTCCTAAAGCCGCCAAACTCGACTCCACCACCTACATGATGACGAGCGCATATGTGAACCCGAGCAACCTGCAGACGGCCTACCTCGACCACATCTGTACCGATCTGCCCGACGGCGCCGTGAAGGCGCAGCTCACTGCCGAAGGCAAGATTGAGGTGCCAGCGCGCCAATATCTGGGAGTGGACAAGATTTACAACTCGCACGTGTATATGCTGGCAGGCAACGCCAAGGTGGAGAGCAGTTCAACGGGCAGCAAATATTTCAACTACGACCAGACTGAGGCGCTTGAGCTGACGCCAAGCAACGAGAAGGCCGACACGATTACAGCGAAATACCCGGCCACGCTGCTCATCAACGCCGGCCGCAGCAATCTGTACATAATCAGCGAATATGTGGCTCCGCAACTCACCCTGGCCGAGGACAAGCCGATTGTGCCCGCCGACCCCGTGATAAGCAGCGTGAAGCAGCTGAGCAAGTGCGACCAGCTGAGTTTTGTGATACCCACCGTGGGTGTAGGCGGCGAGGAGCTTAACGTGAACGAGCTGTACTACAACGTGTATTACAACGACCACGCCTACACGTTCACGCCCGACAAATATGAGGGTCTCGACTCGGCTATGACCGACATTCCCTACTCGTTCAGTGATGTGAAGTTTGACTTCTACACCAGCAAGGGCAAGACACTTGTGTACTTCTACGACAAGGACTGGACAAAGATAGGCGTGCAAAGCATTTACCGCGGCGGCGGCAAGGAAAACCGATCGAAGGTGGTGTATTACGACAAGGCCACTGGCATCGACGCCACTCAGGCTGCGGCCAAGACGGTGAAGAGCGTGGAGACGTTTGACCTTATGGGCCGCAAGACCACCGCGGCAGGCGGACTCTTAATTAAGCGCACCACCTACACCGACGGCAGCGTGGAGGTGACTAAGACGCTTGCCCGGTAGTCCATCATCCCCAAGAATTACAGAAAGAAGCACTGATTAAAATTACGACCGGCAGGCCGTTGGACTTCGCTTTTGCGGCGCGTCCAACGGCCTGCCTCTGTGTTTTGGTCCACCTAAAAAAGTCCGGCCAACCTTTCACAAGGTGAGCCGGACACGATGAAAACCTAACTTTTTAATATAGTTGCTTTGCTTTCTTGCTTATTGTTTTTTGGCCGTCTTGCGGGGGGCCGGTTTCTTTGCCGCGGGCTTCTTGCGGGCAGACGCAGCCTTTTTGGCCGCAGGCTTCTTGGCCTCGGCTGGAGCGGGATAGTCGCCCGAGGTGTCCTTAACGATGTTGTTGCGCAGCATCTCCACCTCGCGTTTGAGCTGGCTTATCTCGTTTTCCTGATTGCGTATGGTGAGCAGCAGCGAATTGAGTTCCTCGTTGCCAATCGACTCTGGAAACTGCTCCTCGACGCGTATCATGAAGTCGCTGAGCACGTTCATGTAGTTGGTAAACGCCATGTAGGGCGAGTCGTAGGGGCTGTAGTGCGAGTGCACCGAACCGTCGTCGGCGTGCTTGGTGCTCATATAGAAGAAGTGGTCGCTCGACTGCAAATAATACCAATCCTGCTTAATGCGGCGGTCGTCGCACAGGCGCACGCGCTCGCCAATGGAGTAGAGCTTCTTCACGGCCTCCTGCTGCAGGATGTTGCCCAGCCAGGCGCTGGTGTCGCGCGCCTCATCGGCCCACGACATGGGGTAAGGCACTGACAGCTCGCCCACCGACTTCATGCGGCTCACCACCTCGGTGGGGGTCATAAACTCGATGCCCTTGTCGGCTGCGAAGCGTGGCAGGGCCTTCATAAACTCGAAGATGCCGCTCTCACGGGGCTGCAGTTCGCCGAAGGTTTCGTAGTTCATAAACAGGTTCACTATCTGCTCCTCTTGCGGCAGCTGGTCGATCCAGTCGATGTATTTGTCGGCCGTGAGCGGATATGAGGGCCACTCGGGGTTGCTGAAGCGGAACGAGATGTCGTCGCTGAGTTTGGAGTTTTTAAGCAGCAGTTTCAGCTTCGGGGCCATGGCCGATGAGTACACATAGTTGGGCGACTTCCAGCCCAAGATGTGCTTGGCGCCGTCGGTGATGGCGGCTTTGAAGCCAAGCGACTGCACCATGGCCGAGATGTCGTCGTCGTAGATGAGCTCGGTGTTGCGGAACACCTTGGGGTGCTGGCCAAAGAGCTCGTAGATTTTCTTGTCGTGGGCCATGACCTGCTCAACGAACTCGTCGGGGTCTTCGAGCGAGGCCAGCGAGTGGGCGTAGGTTTCGGAGAGGAACTCCACGCAGCCAGTGGCGGCGAGTTCCTTCATTGAGTCGATGAACTCGGGCACATACTGCTCAAACTGCTCGAGTGCGGTGCCGCTTATAGAGAATGCCACTTTGAAGCTTTTGCCATACTGCTTGATGATGTCGAGCAGCATCTGGTTGGCAGGCAGATATGAGCGGTGGGCAATGCGGGTGATGATGTCGTCGTTGCCGAAGTCGTCGTAATAGTAGTGGTCGTTGCCTATGTCGAAAAACCGGTAGGTCTTAAGCCTGAACGGCTGATGTATCTGGAAATAAAAACAAATTACTCTCATGTCGGTATATGTGTATAAGTGTATTGTGTATGTCTGTGTTGTCGTTTGCCTTCTGAAAAAAGTTTTATCGGTTGATAAGCTGCCTGTAGATATCAATCACCTTGGCGCCAGCCTTCTTCCATGAGATTTTGCCCACCTCCTCAAGGCCATGCTCGCTGAGTTGCTTGTGCATGGCCGGATATTTGATGATGGAGTAGATGGCGTCGGCCATGGCGTTGATGTCCCAATAGTCGACCTTTACCACATTGTGCAAAATCTCGGCGCATCCGCTTTGCTTTGATATGATTGCGGGCACGCCCATCTGCATGGCTTCGAGCGGTGATATGCCAAAAGGCTCGCTCACCGACGGCATTATGTAGACGTCGCTGGCCTTGAGCATCTCATACACCTGCTTGCCCTTGAGAAAGCCCGTGAAGTGGAAGCGGTCGGAGATGTTGCGCTGCGCGGCCAGGCGAATCATTTTTTCCATCATGTCGCCGCCGCCGGCCATCACAAACTGCACGTCGTGCACCTTGTGCAGCACCTGCGAGGCGGCCTCGACGAAGTATTCCGGCCCCTTCTGCATGGTGATGCGGCCCAGGAATGTGACCACCTTGCCGTGCTTGGGCGGCACCTGCACGTTGAGCAGCTCGCTGCTGAGCGGCTCCACGGCATTGTGCACTGTGGTGACTTTTGCGGGGTCGATGCCGTATTTCTCAATCACGGTGCGGCGGGTGAGGTTGCTCACGGTGATTATGTGGTCGGCGTTGAGCATGCCGTCGCGCTCAATGTTGAACACGGTGGGGTTCACATTGCCGCGGCTGCGGTCAAAGTCGGTGGCGTGCACGTGGATCACCAGCGGCTTGCCTGTGACCTGCTTGGCGTGTATGCCTGCGGGATAGGTGAGCCAGTCGTGAGAGTGAATGACGTCGCACTGCACCGTGCGCGCTATCACTCCCGCCACTATCGAGTAGTTGTTGATTTCCTCCAGCAAATTGTCGGGATACCGGCCTGAGAACTCAATGCAGCCCAGGTCGTTGGTGTTCATATAGTTGAAGTCGGCATAGATGTGGTCGCGCAGGTCGTAGTAGAGCTGAGGGTCCATTACGTTGCCTATGCGGCTCTGCACATAGTCCCAGTTCACATCGCGCCAGGCCACGGGGGTGCAGTTGGCGCCAATGATGCGCGCAAACTGCTTGGGCTCGTCGCCCCACGGCTTGGGTATCACAAAGGTGATGTCCATGTCGCCGTTTTCGGCCATGCCCTTGGTGAGGCCGAAGCTCGCGGTTCCCAGGCCACCCAGGATGTGAGGGGGAAACTCCCAACCAAACATTAAAGCCTTCATAATTTTATTTATGTGTAATGATTAGAGAAGTTGTTGTTTCGAGTTGTGATTCATTAAACGTCCAGGTTCTTGAGCATGCGCAGCATGTGGCACACGCCGCCCACATTGGCGGCAAAGCTGATGGCGCCGCGGCCCGTGTATGGCGGGTTGCCGTCGTAAAGCTCCGAGAGCGTGCCTATGCCGCCCAGCGCCATCTCGTCGTCGAAGCCAATCATCATGCGTTCGATGAACGACACGCCGCTCATGCCAAACACCTTGATGTAGGCGTCGGCATAGAAGCCCATGAGCCACGGACGCGCCGAGCCTTGGTAATAGGCCTGCTCGCGCTGCGAGGGGTTGCCCAGATACCAGGGGTTGTAGCCATAGCTTTTGGGGCTGAGCGTGCGCAGGCCCTTGGGGGTGAGCAGCTCGCGTGTGACCACATCGAGCACCGATTTGCGCTGGCGGCGGTCAAGCGGCGAGTAGTCGATGCCCACCGCTATTATCATGCTCGGACGCACGCTGGGGTCGGCATAGTTGCCGCTGACGTAGTCGTAGAGATAGCCGTAGTCGTTGAGGAAAGTTGCGGCAAAGGCCTCCCGGCAGCGGTCGGCAATGGAGGTCCACTGCTGCAGCTCGGGGCAGGGCTGGCCGGCAAACATGTCGATGGCAAGGCGCAGCGCCATGTGCCACAGGGCGTTGAACTCCACTATGTAGCCCGTGCGCGGAATCAGCGGAGTGCCGTCGGGGTTCGACGAGTCCATCCAAGTGACGGGCTTGCGGGTGCCGTCGGTGCGCACGAGGCCGTTGTCGTCGAGCCACAGGTTGGAGGCCTTGCCTGCAATTATGTGGCCGAGAATGGCCTTGAGCAGACTGCCATAGCGGCTGCGGCACGCATCCATGCCGGCCGCCTTGGCATACTGGCACAGGGCCCATGCGGCCCACAGCGGCACATCGGGCAGGTCGAGTCCGCACAGATTGCGGTCGGGCTCGCCGCCGTCGAAGAAGCGCATCAGCGACTGCGCGGCCGTGTCCATTATGGCCTCGAAATCGGGCTGGTGGTGAATCGACAGCGTGCAGCCTGGCAGAGCCACAAACTCGTCGCGGGCACGAATCTTGAACCACGGGTAGCCAGCTATTATGTATTGGCCGTCGTTGCTCTTAAAGTAGAATTGCTTGGCGCTGTTCTTAAGACAGTTGTAGAAACTGTTGCGCGGGGTGCGCGTCTGCAGCTCGTCGTCGAACATCTTGGCCAGCGTGCGGGTGTTCACCTCGTCGGTGCCGGCCGAGAAATATATGCTTTCGCCCTTTTTGATTTCGAGTTCGAAGTAGCCGGGCACATACAGGTCTTCGGTGTATGGCAGGCCGCGCTCCTGGTCTTTGGGATACTCAAGGCCCTTATACCAGTTGGGGCTGGACACGAATTTGGGCTTGTGGCTGAACTGCATGAACAGTGTGGGATAGCAGTCGTACATGCGTGTGCTGATGCCGTTGGCCACCTCGGCATAGTCGCGGCTGGCCACGGAGTTTTCCACACACAGGCTGTTGGCGTCGCGGAACGCCAGGAACGGGCGGAACTGCAGCGTGGTGCGCGAGTGGGCGTCCACGAGCGTGTAGCGGATCACGATGCGGTTTTCGTGAGTGATGAATATCTTCTCTTTGCGCAGCACCACTCCGCCCACGCGATAGATGTGGGTGGGTATGCGCTCGCACTCAAACTCGCGGATGTATTTGTGCCCGTTGGGGCTGAAGCAGCCGCCCTGATACTTGTGCACGGCAAGGTTGAACGGCGCTCCGTGCTGAATCACCGTCTCGTCGAGCGACGACAGCAGCACGTGGTTGTTGTCGTCGAGCTCAGGCACGGGAATCACCAGCAAGCCATGCTGCTTGCGGGTGTTGCATCCCACTATTGTGGTGCAATGATACGCCCCCGACCGGTTGGTGCGGATCATCTCTTTCGAGAGGCTCTGCTCCAAATTTATCATGAGGCTTTTGTCAAACTTCAAATAGCTCATTGCAAGATGTTACAGGTTTATTAATTAGTTAAATTGTTTCCAAAAAGCCGCTTAATGTTGCTTTTGCTACGAATTTACGAATTAATGCGCTTCTGCACAAGCAAAACGGGCGTTTTTTTCGGCAACGCAGTGCGGTGTTACCGTTTTTTCACAAAGCGGGTGCAAAAACTGGCAGGAATGGTAGTATTTATGCTGGGAAGAGGGGGGGGGCAACCTACACCTCGGCGTCGGCAGGACAGAAAATTTTGATGCCTTGCGGGTGGCACCTGATGTCGAGCTCGGCGGGCATTTCCACGGGCTCACCGTCGAGGTGCATCACCCCGGGGGCGTTGCGGTAGATTTTGAGGTGCGAGGTGGTGTAGGTGCTTATGTTGATGTCCTTGTCGATGTTGCGTGTGAACAGTTTGAGGCCCACAATGGGAGCCACGATGGGCATGAAGGGGTGTATCACCACCACGTCGATAAGGCCGTCGCGCATGCTGGCCTTTGGGGCGATGTAGGCGTTGTTGCCATACTGCGAGGCATTGGCGCAGGCTATGACAAAGGCTTTTTCGAACATGGTGGCGCCATTGATTTCGATGCGGTATTGCTCGTGGTGAAACTTCACATATTCCATAAAGGCCGACTTGAGGTAGGTGACCGGGCCTCGGCGTCCCTCGTGCGAGAAGCGCTCGGCCACCTGGGCGTCGAATCCCATGCCGCAAGTGCAGAAAAACGGGCGTCCGTTGACGGTGCAGTAGTCAAAGTCCTCGATGTTGCCGGCGTTGATTATGGCCAGCGACTTATCCACATTGACCGGAATCTGCAAGTGGCGCGCAAGGCCGTTGCCCGAGCCGCACGGCACTATGCCCAGAGCCACGCGCGAGCCGCGCAGCGCTGCCGCCACGCCATTGACGGTGCCGTCGCCGCCCACGGCTATCACCCCGTCGTAGTTTTCGGCGATGGCCTCGGCAGCCATTTGCTGCAAGTGGCTGTTGCGGTCGATGACACCCACCTTAAGCTGCCACCTTTCGGGGTCGATGGCGCGCTCGAGCGCTGCAGGGATTGCATCCTTGCTGTGAGTGCCCGAATAGGGGTTGATGATTGCGTAAAGTTTGCGGCGTTGTTCCATAATCAGCACAAAATTAAGCATTTTCAGCGAATATTTTAACATTCGGTGGCAACATTTTGGCATTTCGTGCAGCTTTTGTGCTTAAAAGCGGCTGGCACAAAAAAAAACTGCGGCTCTCAATGTGAGTCGCAGTTTTATGCGGTTGGCCTGATGGCTTCGCGTGATGTGATTTACTTCTTGCGGTTGCCGTAGCGGCTGAGGAACTTGTCGACACGACCGGCGGTGTCAACGAGTTTCTGTTTGCCGGTGAAGAAGGGGTGCGAAGAGCTGGTGATTTCAAGCTTCACCAGAGGATATGTTTTGCCATCGAGTTCAATAGTCTCCTTTGAAGCCACTGTTGAACGAGTGATAAAAGTCTCGTCGTTAGACATGTCCTTGAAAACAACTTCGCGGTAGTTTTCGGGATGAATACCTTTTTTCATTTTTGTAATCTCTTTTTTATAACGTTATAATACTACTAAAAGCCGGTGTTGGTAGGCACCGATTTTTTGTAATGGCATGCAAAATTAGTAATTGTTTTGCAATTACGGAAATTTTCCACCTGTTTTTGGCTTTTTGGCATGCCAATTGAGGTGCCTAATGTGGCATATGCAGCGCTGCCAGGCAAAAATGGCAAAAATGGCGTGCATTTTTTTGTTGGTTTCAATAATATGCCTATCTTTGCACTACAATTCGCAAGGAAATCGGCCCGCAGCCTGGCCTGCAGACGCGCAAAGAAGTCACAGGGCACGGTGGCTGACGCTCAAAGAGAGCAGCGGCATCGCATTTCCACACTCTAACATTATTTTTTTCTTGAGCTTTATTTGAAATAAAAGTCACACTTTTGAGCTGTGTATGTTTTAGGGTTTTACCAGTGTCATTAATCCGCACCAAAACAGCATCTGCCAGCCTCAATGCTGGAGCGCCACCCTGGCACGGTGGCACAGCGAAAAAGCAATCCCCAAAAAGCAAAACAAGCCACTGCAGACGCGCAACAGGCACAGCCACCACACCACATACACGTTGGCCGCAGCCCACGCACATGCCGCGCACGGCAGCAAGGAATAGAATAAAACTAGACATTTATTATATATAAGCAACACATCACATAATTTTAATATGTATAGCATAACTGACCTACAGGCTATGACCGACTCCGACTTGAAGAGCATAGCCAAGAAAATGGGCCTGAACGAGAATTTAGACAAAGACACGCTCATATACGACATTCTCGACCAGCAGGCCATCGACTCGGTGAAGAGCGATGCGCCCAAGGCCGACAAGCCCAAGGGCAAGCCTGGACGCAAGCCCAAGGCAGCCAAAGAGGCTGCGCCCAAAGAGGGCAAGCCGGCAGCCGACAAGGCCGAGAGCAAAGAGCCACAAAAGAAGGCAGCCGAGCAGCCCGCCAACGGCGAGGCCCCTGTGAAGCGCCGCCCCGGACGCCCTCGCAAAAACGCAACCGCAGCCGCTGCGGCCACCGACGCGCCCAAGGCGAAAGCCGACACACCCAAGGCCGACAAGCCCAAGGGCAAGCCCGGGCGCAAGCCAAAAGCCGTGAAAGAGGCTGAAGCCAAAGAGGCCGAAAGCAAAAAGGCTGCCGAGGAAGCCAAGCAAAGCGCCGAAGCCGCAGCACAGCCGCTACCCGAGCAGACAGTTCAGCCCGCTGCAGCCAAGGCCGAGCAGCAGCCGGCAGCCGAGCAGGCAGCCACCTCGCCCGCCACAGATGCAGAGCCTCAGGCAGCAGCCGAACAGCCAGCGGCCGATGCCCCCGCGCCCAAGAAGCCAAGCAGTGAGTTCCAGGAGTTCTTCGGACAGCCGCAGCAGCCCAAGCAGCAGTCGAAGCGGCACGACACATCGGCCTTCGACTCATTCTTTGGCGCACGCCCCATGCAGACGTTTAAGCCGCGCACACAGGAAGAGCGCGAGGAGGCCGCACGCCGCGCCGAGGAAGAGCGCCGCATAGCTGCCGAAGAGGCGGCAAAGGCCCCTATCGTGATTCAAGAGCCCAAGGCCGAAAAAGAGCCCAAAAAGAAGAAGGGCAAAAAGAACCAGCAGCAGGCAGCCGCTCAAAACGACAACCCCTACAGCAACAATCCATACAACTTCGATGGCATTCTTGACGGATGCGGAGTGCTGGAGGTGATGCCCGACGGATACGGATTCCTGCGCTCGTCGGACTACAACTACCTGACCTCGCCCGACGACATATATGTGTCGCAGTCGCAAATCAAGAACAACGGCCTTAAGACAGGCGATGTGGTGGAGTGCACCATTCGCCCGCCCAAAGAGGGCGAGAAATATTTCCCAATGTGTGAGGTGAAGCTGATCAACGGCCGCAACCCCGAGTTTGTGCGCGACCGCGTGCCCTTTGAGCATCTGGTGCCGCTGTTCCCCGACGAGAAGTTCGACCTCGAAAGTCACAAGCGCCAGTGCATATCCACCCGCATCGTCGACCTGTTCGCCCCAATCGGCAAAGGCCAGCGCGGCCTCATCGTGGCGCCGCCCAAGGCCGGCAAAACGGTGCTGCTGAAGGACATTGCCAACGTGATTTCGGAGAACCACCCCGACACATACATGATAATCCTGCTCATCGACGAGCGCCCCGAGGAGGTGACCGACATGGCACGCAGCGTCAACGCCGAAGTGATAGCCTCAACATTCGACGAGCCTGCCGACCGCCACGTGAAGATTGCCGACCTGGTGCTGCAAAAGGCCAAGCGCATGGTGGAATGCGGCCACGACGTGGTGATTCTGCTCGACTCCATCACCCGCCTGGCACGCGCCTACAACACCATTTCTCCGGCATCGGGCAAGATACTCTCGGGCGGTGTCGACGCCAACGCCCTGCAAAGGCCAAAACGATTCTTCGGCGCCGCGCGCAACATTGAAAACGGCGGCAGCCTCACAATCATTGCCACCGCACTGATCGAGACCGGCTCGAAGATGGACGAGGTGATTTTCGAGGAGTTCAAGGGCACCGGCAACATGGAGCTGCAGCTCGACCGCAAGCTGGCCAACAAGCGCATATTCCCCGCCGTGGACATCATGGCGTCGAGCACGCGCCGCGACGACCTGCTGCTGTCGAAGGAGACCCTCAACCGCATGTGGGTGCTGCGCAACAACTTCTTGAGCGACCGCACATCGGTGGAGGCCATGGAGCTGATCAAAAAGGAAATGGAGCGCACTCGCAACAACCAGGAGCTGCTGCTCACCATGAACCGCTAACAGGACGCAGCACATGGCAAGGATTCTGGGAATTGACTACGGACGCAAGCGCACGGGCATTGCCGTGACCGACCCGCTGCAAATCATCGCCAACGGACTTGAGACGGTGCCCACGCACACGCTGATGCAATACATTAAAGACTACACAGCGCGCGAGCAAGTGGAGCGCATAGTGATAGGGCTGCCGCGGCAGCTCAACGGCGAGCCGTCGGAGAGCATGCGCTACATCACCCCGTTTGTCAACCGCCTGAAAAAGGAAATGCCCGACATGCCCGTGACAATGTATGACGAGCGGTTCACCTCAACCATTGCCCACCGCGCCATGATTGACGGAGGCATGAAGAAGAGCGACCGCCGCGACAAGGGCCGGGTCGACTCGATTGCGGCCACCATAATACTCACCGACTACCTGCAAAGCGTAAAAGGCGGGCTTGGCACGGTGCTGTGAATGCTAAAAAAGATTCAGGACAAACAAGCAAAACTAAAAACAATAAAAAGTTATTATGATATTACCCATATATCTTTACGGCCACCCAGTGCTGCGCAAAGTGTCGGAGCCTGTGACCAAGGACTACCCCAAGCTGAAGGAGCTGATTGAAGACATGAAGGAGACCATGTATTCGAGCGACGGCATAGGCATAGCCGCACCGCAGGTGGGGCGCAACATACGCCTGGTGTATATCGATGTGGACGTGATTGCCGACCGTTTTCCCGAACTCAAAGGGCGCAAGATGGTGCTTATCAACCCCGAGCTCACCATCGACGAAGACAGCAAGGCCGAGACCCGCGAAGAGGGCTGCCTGAGCGTGCCCGGCGTGAGCGAAAACGTGACGCGCCACGAGAAGCTGCACATCAAATACACCGACGAGAACTGGGAGACTCATGAGGAAGACATTGAGGGCTACTTGGCACGCGTGATCCAGCACGAGTGCGACCATCTGGACGGCATCCTGTATGTCGACCGGGTGTCGCCCATACGCAAGCAACTGATACGCTCAAAGCTCAACAACATTGTGAAGGGCAAAGTGCGCTGCAGCTACCGCACCAAGGGCTTCAAACCTGCCCACAAGCACTAAGCGGCAAGCAGAAGTGCACACATCAAAACGGCCTCGGTATGACTATGCTCCGTCATGCCGAGGCCGTTTCGATTGCGTTAATGCATAAAAAAAGTGAAGGGTGTCTCGCGACAGCCTCCACATTAAAATCTAATACCATGAAAAACACACGCGCAAATATAGGCATTTAATTGCTTATGGCAACAATTTTTGGCAAAAAATCGTGCGAACAGGGCCAAAATAGCCCTGAAACCGGTGAGCCAACGCTGCACTGAGCGCACTTCGATAATGCGTCTAACCAATGCGAAATGCAGGAAAACGGCATTAGTTTTATGGGACATGGTGCGCAATGCGGCTAAAAAATCACTAATTTTGCACATATGAAATCATTGAGCAACGTAAAAGAGATTTTGGCATTCCTGCGCAAACTTGAGTCCAACAACGACCGCGCTTGGTTTAAGGCCAACAAAGACCGCTATGACGCCCTGCGCAAGCCGTGGGAGGCCGATGTGGAGCGGCTGATTTCGCTGGTGGCGCAGTTCGACCCCGACACACGCGGCCTCACAGTGCAGCAGGCAGTGTACCGCATATACCGCGACGTCAGGTTTTCAAAAGACAAGTCGCCATACAAAACTTATTTCTCGGCTGTGGTGAGCGGCCGTGGCCGCAAAGAGGTGCGGTCGTGCGACTACGTGCACTTCCAGCCAGGACGGCTGATGATAGGCGGTGGCATATGGTGCCCCGAGCGCGACGTGCTGCAGCAGCTGCGCTCGCTCATCGATGCCGAGCAAGAGGAATTTGAGCACATTGTGCGAGGCCCGGCGTTTGAGCAGGGCTTCGAGTGGGAAAGCGACTCGCTGAAAAACGTGCCGCGCGACTACCCCAAAGACCACAAGCTGGCAAAATTCCTGAAGATGAAAGAATACCTGGTGACGCGGCACCTGAGCGAAGACTACTTTGACTGCGACGACTGGGTGGAGCGGGTGGCCGCCGACCTCAAGACGCTGCAGCCGCTGCACCAGTTTTTAAACTACGTGTTTGAGTAGGCCGGCGTGGGCCGATTTGCACATTTCACAGCCATTTGCGCACAAGCAATTCACATCATAGCTGCTTGTGTGCCAAAGGTTAATCTTATTCAAAATCAGGACGAAACTGGCCTACTTTCAATTACAAATCACTATATTTGCCTTAGAAAAACAAAACGAAACGTAATAATGAAAATTCAAGGAGCAGTAGTTGTAAACGAAGAGCGCTGCAAGGGCTGCAACCTGTGTGTTGCGGCATGCCCATGCGGAGTGCTTGCGCTTAAGAAAAAAGATGTGAACAATCGAGGCTACCATTACGCTTACATGGAAGCCCCTGAGAAGTGCATCGGGTGCCAAAGCTGCGCCCTGGTGTGCCCCGACGCGTGCATCGAGGTGTATCGCGTGGTGGAGAAGTGATGGCGGCAGAGGCGCAGGCATGCGCCCCACTCCACACACATTCACCCACATCACACAAAATAACGTATTAAAGGAATAAATCAGGAAAAAAGGAACTCTACAATGAATGATAAAGTAACACTGATGAAGGGCAACGAGGCGCTGGCCATGGCGGCCATCCGCTATGGCGCCGACGGCTACTTCGGTTACCCCATAACCCCGCAAAGCGAGGTGCTTGAGACTCTGGAGCAGCAACAGCCCTGGGACACCACCGGCATGGTGGTGGTGCAAGCCGAGAGCGAAGTGGCGGCAATCAACATGGTGTATGCCGGCGCTGCATGCGGCAAGGCCGTGTTCACATCCACATCGAGCCCGGGCTTCAGCCTGATGCAAGAGGGCATGAGCTACATGGCCGCAAGCGAGGTGCCCGCGCTGGTGATCAACGTGATGCGCGGCGGCCCCGGCCTGGGCACCATACACCCCTCGCAGGCCGACTACTTTCAGGCATGCAAGGGCGGCGGTCACGGCGACTACCACGCCATAGTGCTGGCGCCGTCGAGCGTGCAGGAGATGTGCGACTTCGTGGGTCTGGCATGGGACCTGGCATTCAAATACCGCTGCGTGTCGATGATTCTGGCCGACGGCGTGATTGGCCAGATGATGGAAAAGGTGGTGCTGCCCGAGCAGCGCCCGCGCCGCACCGAAGACGAGATTCGCCGCCAGTGCCCATGGGCCGTGAACGGACGCAAAAACGGACGCAAGAAGAACATAATCACATCGCTCGAACTCGACGACGACGTGATGGAGGCCAACAACCTGCGCTTCCAAGCCACCTACCGCGAGATTGAGAAAAACGAGACGCGCTGCGAGCTGATTGACGCCGACGACTGCGACTACCTGATAGTGGCATTCGGCAGTCAGGCGCGCATCAGCCTCAAGACCATGGAGCTGGCACGCGCCGAAGGGCTGAAGGTGGGCCTTGCGCGCCCCATCACGCTGTGGCCTTTCCCGGCCGAGCAAATAAAGAAGGCGGCCAAGGGAGTGAAAGGCATACTGTGCGTGGAGCTTGACGCCGGACAGATGATTGAAGACGTGAAGCTGGCGGTGGAGTGCAACGTGCCAGTGGAGCACTACGGACGCCTGGGCGGCAACGTGCCCACCCCCGACGAGGTGCTCGACGCGCTGAAGAGCAAACTCATTAACGACAAGAAGTAAACACACGGCTCATATTATGGAACTTAACGAAATAATAAAACCAGAGAACAGGGTATACAAGAAACCCTCTCTGCTCAACGATAACCACATGCACTACTGCCCCGGCTGCAGCCACGGCGTGGTGCACAAGCTCGTGGCCGAAGTGATTGAGGACATGGGCGCCGAAGACAAGGCAATAGGCATTGCCCCGGTGGGCTGCGCCGTGTTTGCCTACAACTACATCGACATCGACTGGCTGGAGGCCGCCCACGGCCGCGCACCGGCCATGGCCACAGCCGTGAAGCGGCTGCAGCCCGACAAACTGGTGTTCACCTACCAGGGCGACGGCGACTTTGCCGCCATTGGCACCTGCGAGTCGATTCACGCCTGCAACCGCGGCGAGAACATTGCCATAATATTCATCAACAACGCCATATATGGCATGACGGGCGGACAGATGGCGCCAACCACGCTGCTGGGCCAGAAGACGGCCACCTGCCCCTATGGCCGCCGCGTGGACCTCAACGGCTACCCGCTGTCGATTTCACCGCTGCTGGCGCAACTCGACGGCACATGCTATGTGACGCGCCAAAGCGTGCAGACACCGGCAGCCGTACGCAAGGCTAAGGCGGCAATACGCAAGGCGTTTGAAAACAGCATGGCGGGCAAGGGCACATCGGTGGTCGAGGTGGTGAGCACCTGCAATTCGGGCTGGAAACTGACGCCCGAACAGGCCAACAAATGGATGGAAGACAACATGTTTAAGAAGTACCCCCTGGGCGACCTCAAGAACGAATGATTGGTATCTCGAAACAAAACTATCACAGAGCAATGAAAGAAGAAATTATAATAGCCGGATTCGGAGGCCAGGGAGTGCTGTCGATGGGCAAAATCCTTGCCTACTCGGGCCTTATGGAAGACAAAGAGGTGACATGGATGCCATCGTACGGCCCCGAGCAGCGCGGCGGCACGGCCAACGTGACCGTGATTTTGAGCGATGAGCGCATCAGCTCGCCAATTCTCAACGCATTCGACACGGTGGTGGTGCTCAACCAGCAGAGCCTCGACCGCTTTGAGAGCAAGGTGAAGCCCGGCGGCGTACTCATTTACGACAGCTACGGCATTCACACCCCGCCCAAGCGCACCGACATAAAGGTGTATCGCGTCGATGCCATGGAGGCTTCATTCTCGCTGAAGAGCGCCAAGAGCTACAATATGATTGTGCTGGGCGCACTGCTGAAAATCAAGCCCGTGGTGACAATCGACAGCGTGCTGAAGGCGCTGAAAAAGACTTTGCCAGAGCGTCACTGGAATCTGCTGCCGCAGAACGAGGACGCCCTGCGCCGCGGCATGGCCCTTGTGGACGACTGAACCACCGCACACGACACAAAGCATAGAGGTCGGCACTCAACTTGATGAGTGCCGACCTCTACTTTCTTTGATGCGTATAATCAATGTAGCGCGTGCGCACGGTTAGAAGCGGTAGCCGAATGCTATCTGTATGTTGCCATTCTGCGCATCAATGTCGTTTTTGAGCACGTGGGTCATGCCCATGGTGTAACGAGCCTGCAGGAAGGCGTTGCTGGTGATGTTGTAGGTGCCGCCAAGGCCCAGGCCGAAGTCAACCGAGTTTGTAATGTCACCCATGTCGACAGTGGCCGAAGCGTTGCCGGCAGTGGCGGTAGCCTTGCTGTAGACGTTGATGCCAAGTTGCGGGCCGAAGTCGATGCTGAAGCTGGGCGTCACATAGTATTTCAGCATCACGGGAATGTTGATATAGTTGGTGTTGAAAGTGACGTCGGCATTTTTGGCGAAACTCAGGCCGGTTTCCTCGCCAACGTTAAACTTGCCGCCCTGTGCGGCAAACACGATTTCGGGCGCAATGGCAATTGGTGCGTTGGCGAAGCGGTATTCAAGAAACACGCCAGCCTGATAGCTGGGTTTCATGCCGTGAGGCATGTCCTCGCCCCAAAAGTTGGTCATGTCAAAACCAGCCTTGATGCCAAACGTGGGATTTGCGGCGGTAGCCGAGCCGGCGCACACAAGCGCAGCGGCAATTAGTGCAAAAATCTTTTTCATCTCTGTTTAATCGTTTTTATTAGTTAGTGCTTACAATATAATTATCAACTTCTGCTGAAATTTTATTGCAGTTAGCCTTGCATTAGCCGAAAAATGCCGCATAAAGGTTCATTTTGGGAGCAAAGCGAACATTTGACGCACAAAGATATGCACAGTTTAATTACGCGCAATGTTTTACTGCGCTATTGACCATTTTACATTCCAATCAGAACACCATGAGGGCATCATACGGCCAAAAAGGTCACTGGCAAGGAGCGCATTTTTGCGAGTTGGCGGCAAATGCAGTAACTTTGCACCATTGTTTAAACACACCCTACACTCATCTGATGGAAATAGATTACTCCGACATAAAACAGCACGTGGACAAGCCCGTGTTTCACCTGATAGGCGGCACTGCCGATGAAATGGGCCGCGAATGCTATGTGGTGGGCGGCTACGTGCGCGACCTGCTGCTGCACCGCAAGTCAACCGACATCGACTTTGTGACCGTGGGAAGCGGCATAGAGGTGGCCAAGGCCGTGGCGGCCAAGATTGGCCGCAAGCACTGCTCACTGGCCGTGTTCAAAACCTACGGCACGGCACAGGTGAAGGCCCACGGGCTGGAACTGGAGTTTGTGGGCGCGCGGCGCGAGAGCTACAAGAGCGACAGCCGCAACCCCGTGGTGGAAGACGGCACACTCGACGACGACCAGAAGCGCCGCGACTTCACCATCAACGCCATGGCCATTTCGCTCAACAGCGCGTCGTTTGGGCGGCTGCTCGACCCGTTTGACGGCGTGGGCGACCTGCAGCGGCGCATAATCCGCACCCCGCTCGACCCAGACATCACTTTCAGCGACGACCCGCTGCGCATGATGCGCGCCGTGAGGTTTGCCACACAGCTTGGCTTCGACATCTATCCCGACACCCTTGAAGCCATAAAGCGCAACTGCAAGCGCATAAAAATAATCACCAAGGAGCGCATAGCCGTGGAGCTGATGAAGATTGTGCGCAGCGACAAGCCCTCGCGCGGCTTCAAGCTGCTGAACGAGTGCGGGCTGCTGGAGCTGATATTTCCCGAACTGGCGGCTCTGCGCGGTGTGGACACTTCGCACGGCCGCGGCCACAAGGACAACTTTCTGCACACGATGCAGGTGCTCGACAATGTGGCGGCAGTGAGCCAAAACGAGTGGCTGCGCTGGGCGGCAGTGATGCACGACATTGGCAAGCCTGCCACCAAGGCATGGGACGACGTGCAGGGCTGGACCTTCCGCAACCACAACTTTATTGGCGAAAAGATGGTGCCGAAAATTTTCGGCCGCATGCGTCTGCCCCTTAACGAGCACATGAAATATGTGAAAAAGCTGGTGGGACTGCACATGCGCCCCATTGCGCTGGTTGAGGACACGGTGACCGACTCGGCAGTGAGGCGGCTGCTGTTTGACGCTGGCGACGACATCGACGACCTGATGACGCTGTGCAACGCCGACATCACGTCGAAGAACCAGGAGAAGGTGCGCCGCTTCCACGACAATTTTGAATTGGTGAAGCAAAAGCTGGTTGACATTGAGGAGAAAGACCGCGTGCGCAACTTCCAGCCGCCCATCGACGGCCAGGAGATAATGGACACGTTCGGGCTGGCCCCGTCGATGCCAGTGGGCAAGATTAAAGACGCCATAAAAGATGCCATACTTGACGGCGTTATTGGCAACAACTACGCCCAGGCCTATGAGCTGATGCTGGCCAAAGCCGCTGAAATGGGGCTGCGCCCCGCCACCGACGGACGGCTGTGCAGCATGGAGGCCGACACGCCAGTGGGACGCATCACCATTGCCGCAGTCACCGGTGGCATAGCCGCCATCGCCTACAATTGCAGTCACACGCTGGCTGCGGTTGAGAAGCGCCTGGGGTTGACCGCCGAGACCTGCCCCACCCCGCTGCTTAAGCAGTGCTTGGCCCAGTTGAATGAATACTTTGCCGGGCAGCGGCGCGAGTTCCAACTGCCGCTGCACATGGCAGGCACCGAATTTCAGCTAAAGGTGTGGCATGCCCTCAACGGCATTGTCTATGGTACGATGGTCTCATACAAGGATGTGGCTACCGCCATTGGCGAGCCCGCCAAATCGCGCCCTGTGGCCGCAGCCATTGGGCAAAACCCTGTGTCGATAGTGGTGCCTTGCCACCGTGTGATAGGCAGCGACGGCTCACTCACTGGCTATGCAGGCGGCCTTGCCGCCAAGCAATGGATGCTGCAACTCGAGCAGTCGCACCCTTGATTTTCTGTCGCCCTCTGTGCTTTCAACGAATCATTTCGACATAAACGCACGTGTTTTTGCCTCCTCGCAGATTTTTTTTTTGGGGGGGGAGGGCACCAACAGATTGCACAGATTTCATTAGCTAAAAAAGCTGAATTTCAGTGCTTATCTGTAGGGACGCGGCATGCCGCGTCCCTACAGATAAGCAGCTGTAAATCAGATGTTTGATTGCTATAAACAGCTATTACATAGACTATAAATAAAAAAAATCCGCGAAGCCAGTTATGGACTTGCGGATTTTGAAAGTGGAGCATAGGAGACTCGAACTCCTTACCTCAACACTGCCAGTGTTGCGCTCTACCAGATGAGCTAATACCCCATTGCGGTGCAAAGGTAGTGATTTTTTGGCTCTCTCCAAATGTTTTTGCGTTTTTTCTGCAACTAACGCGCGTTTTTTTCGTTTTTCAGTCCATTTTATCGCCTTGATGAGCATCAAGAGCGGTGAGAAGCGAGTTGATGGCTGCATTCATTTCGGCTGGCTTAACGCCCCAATGCGGACTGATGAGCAGCGACGGCGGCGACTGCGACACAAAGCGTTCAAGGGCCACTGTGGGCGGCAGACGCCTTATGGCCTCGACGCACAGCTGCGCATAACTTTGGGCCGTGAACTGGTGCAGGCTCGGCTGCCACTGCTCAAAGTCGGCCGCGAGGCGCGTGCCGCGCACCACCTGCATTTGGTGAAACTTGAGCGTGGACATCGGCAGCCGGGCCACACCGTTGACGGTGGCAAGCATCATGGCCTCGTCCTCGTCGGGAAGACCGAATATCAGGTGTCCGCCGCAGTCGATGCCCGCCTCGTGCAGCAGCATTGAGGCCCGACAGGTGTCGGCCCAAGTGTGGCATCGGTTTATGAGCCGCAACGTGCTGTCGTGGCTCGACTCAATGCCCAGTTCCACAGCCACATAGGCCCGGCGGGCGAAATCGGCCAGCAATTGCGCTACAGCGGGGGTGACGCAATCGGGGCGCGTGGCCACCACTATGCCCTCCACGCCGCTGCAATCGAGCGCCTCGGCATAGAGCTGGCACAGCCGTTCGACCGGGGCATATGTGCCGCTATAGGCCTGGAAATAGGCCAAATAGCGTGAACCGCCATATTTACGGGCAAAGAAGCGCTTGCCGTCGGCCACCTGCTGCGCCACCGCCTTGTGAGGGCTGCAATATGGAGGGTTGAAGGTGGTGTTGTTGCAATACACACATCCGCCCACGGCTTTTGCTCCGTCGCGATTTGGGCAGGAGAAGCCGGCATCGATGGCAATTTTCTGCACCTTGCCGCCAAGGCGCTGCTGCATAAAGTCGGAGTAGTCGAAATATCGTTTGCCGACGGACTGATTTTGGTTCAAAGGCGGGCGGTTTTATTGATTAAATATGCGTCGAGCATCACCATGGCGGCCATAGCCTCGACCACGGGCACTGCGCGAGGAATCACGCATGGGTCGTGGCGGCCGCTGGCGTGCAACACCATGGGCTGGCCACTGGTGTCAACGGTGACGATGTCGCGCATAAGCGTGGGCACAGGCTTGAACGCAATGCGCATGCATATGTCCTCGCCATTAGAAATGCCGCCTTGAATGCCGCCCGAATTGTTGGTGGCTGTGCGTATGCCGCCATGGCCATCGGGCACAAAGCAGTCGTTCACCTCGCTTCCGCGCCGGCCTGCAAAGCCGAAGCCCAAGCCATAGTCAAAGCCCTTGACGGCATTTATGCTCATCATGGCCGAGGCCAGACGCGCATGCAACTTGCCAAACACGGGATCGCCAAGTCCGGCCGGTGCGCCGCTCACCACGCAACCTACAATGCCGCCCAGCGAGTCGCCCTCGGCACGGGCGCGGCCAATCTCGGCCACCATGGCCCCGGCCGCGGCGGCATCGGGGCAGCGCACAACATTGGCATCGATTGAGCCAAGCGACAAGTCGAGGCTTCTGTAGTCGGCATCAACGGCCACACTGCCAATCTGCATGGTGTAGGCCCTGACAGTTATGCCCAACCGCTCAAGCACCTGCATGGCCAGCGCGCCTGCCACCACACGCGCCGCCGTTTCGCGGGCCGAGGCACGGCCGCCGCCGCGCGGATCGCGCACACCATATTTGGCCGAATAGGTGTAGTCGGCGTGCGAGGGGCGGTAGCAACGCTCAATTTCACTATAGTCGGCGCTGTGCTGATTGGTGTTGCGAATTATGAAGCCAATGGGAGTGCCAAGCGTCACACCCTTATAAATGCCCGACAGCACCTCCACCCTGTCGGCCTCGCGGCGCGGGGTGGACACCGCCGACTGCCCGGGGCGGCGGCGGTCGAGCATGCGCTGCAGGGCATCAATATCAACCGGAACGCCAGAGGGCATACCGTCGACCACACCGCCAATGGCCGGGCCGTGTGACTCGCCAAACGAGGTGAGCGTGTATATTTCGCCAAATCGGTTGCTCATATCATTCGGCTATCAGGTCGCACACAGTGGCTCCAACGAAGCGCACAAGGTCGGCGGGATTGATTTTGAGTTGCAGCCCGCGCATACCGGCGCTCACATAAATAAAGTCGAAGTCGGTGCAAGTGGAGTGGAAATAGGTGGGAAACGGCTTCTTCATGCCCACGGGCGAGCAGCCGCCGCGAATATAGCCCGTGGTGGCCAGCAAATCCTTCATGTGAATGAGGTCGGCCTTTTTGTTGCCGCTCACCTTAGCGGCCTTCTTAAGGTCGACCTCGGCATTGCCGGGCACCACGCACACAAAGTGGCCCGTCTTGTCGCCATGCAGCACAAGGGTCTTAAACACGCGGTTCACATCCTCACCGAGAGTGTCGGCCAGGTGCTGCGCGCCCAAGTCGCTCTCGTCGACCTCATAGGGCACAAGTTCATATTTGATTTTGGCCCTGTCGAGCAGTCGGGCCGCATTAGTCTTCGTTATTTTTTTCATCATGCTTTATATCTTTCATCAATCATCAAGGCGTATAACCTTGAGGTCAAGGGCCTTTGCAATGCGGCAAAGTGTGTCGAGCTGCGGCATGAGCATGGCGCGCTCTATGCGCGACAGGTTGCTGTCGTTTATGCCCGTGATTTGCTGCAAAGCCCGCAACGACAAGCCTTTGGCCTTACGAGCCTCTACCAATTGCCGTGCTATGCGTTCCAACTGCGCTCTGCTGTCTTCGTTCATTGCCATATTCATTATTAATAATCTCAAAGCAAATATAAGGCAAAATTAAAAATAAAGCAAGGCAGCATTAATCTCGTTGCCAATGCGAGAAGTTTTTTTCAAAGGAAAATCACACAAATACTGTGCAAAGGCGTTAACTTTGCCGTGAAACAGCTTGAGAATTATGACAAACAGACTGATTGCAATCATAACTTTGTGCCTCTCTGCGGTCACGACACTGGCCGCCGGCAACGTCGAGGCAGAGTTGCAGCGCTTGGAGCAAATGCAGCAAGACGAGGCCGAGAGTGCGCTCACCGCCAAACTCGATTCGGTGCAGGGCGTGGGCAAAAAGCAGTATTTGGCCTACTGCAAGGAGGTTGAAGACCTGACCGCGAGTCCAGAATCGCCACAGCACAGCGAGCAGCTGCTGATGGCGCTGCTACGCCACCAACTGGACTCACCGCTGCTGGACGAGGGCGACAAGACGCGGCCGCGCTTTTTGCTGCAAGACGCATGCAAGAACCAAATTGGCACTACGGCAACCGACGTGGACCTGATGATGAAGGACGGACCGACCACCACCCTCGCCCATTTGGCGGCCACAGCGCCATTCACGCTGGTCTACTTCTCCAACCCCGACTGCGATGCCTGCCAAAGGGTTAAGCAGCGCATGGAGCAATCGGCGGTGATTGCCGAGTTCACCGGCAGCAAGCTGCTGAACGTGGTGGCCATATACACGCTCGATGACAAACGGCTGTGGCAAAGCAATGGGATGCCGCCGTTTGTGACCGACACTTGGAACTATACCCAGAAGATATTTGACGAGGAAACCTACGTGCTGCCAAGCACGCCGCTATTCTACATTGTGGACAGCAACATGACGGTGCTGATGAAAAACGAGGCGAGTCTCAACCGCGTTGAAGCCGCGCTGCGCCGCTTGATGCTGAGCAGCGACAACCGTCCGCTGCAACTGGCCCGCATGCTATTCCGCCACTGACAACAGCACAAACGGCCCGCCACTATGGCGGTCAACCGGGAAATGTGCCGACGCGCGCAGCCCCACCACCCACAGGATTTGTCCATCGGCCTCAAGAATCCACACACGGCGCTTGGCTTCGGAGTCGAGGTGAAGATCGGTGAAAAGGTCGCTCAGCAGTTTTGTGCCACGCATGCCAAATGGGCGGAAGCGGTCGGCCTTGCGCCAATGCCGCAGCGCCACCTGCCGGCAGTGCAGCACCGCGGCATCGAGTGCAATAACGGTTGATCCGTTGCACATGGCTGGCGTAAATGGCTTGCCGCTCACCACATCCACACTGAGTTTGACGGGAGCATCGAGCCTGAGCCCGTCGGCAATGTCCACGGGGAACATCTGCTTCCCTGCGGTGGCCGTGCGCACTTCCACCCTCATCACTCCGCCCTTAACCACCAGAGTGCGCTGCGGTGCATTAAAGTTGCTCTGCTCGCCACTGCCGCGGCGCAGAGCCTCGATGGCGTCGGCACACTGGCTGCGGTTGAAGCCCAGTGGTCTAAGTATTTCGAAAAGCAGCATCTCGGCATTAGCGAAGCCGAGCAACCGCGCCGAGTCGATGCAGAATCCATCGGGCTCGGAATAACCTGGGGCCACCATGCTGCGCATCAGCGCCACAGCCTCACAGTAGAGGCCGTAGCAGTCGTTGACACGGCCTATGGTGGCAGGCAGCGTGCGGCGCGCTTCGGGCAGCTGGCCGTAGAGTGCGGGCAGCACCACATTGCGCAGGCGGTTGCGCTTCACATCGTTTTCAAGATTGGTGCTGTCGGTCACATAGTCCTGGCCGAGGTTGTCGAGCCACCGGACAATATCGGCGCGGTGCACCCCCAGCAACGGGCGCACAATGCGGCCATTGACGGGATGAATGCCCGTAAGGCCAGCGATGCCGGTGCCACGCACGGCGTTGAGCAAAAACGTCTCCACATTGTCGTCGGCATGATGGGCCACCGCTATCACATCGCAGCCAAGAGCCACGCGCTGCCGCTCAAACCACTCATAGCGCAGCGAGCGGCACGCCATCTCCACGCTCTCGCCCGTGGTCTTCACGCGCTCAGGCACATCAAAGTCGACCTTGGCAAGCCTCACGCCAAATGCAGCGCACAGCGAGCGCACGAAGCGCTCATCGCGCATCGACTCATCGCCGCGCAAGTGGAAATTGCAGTGGGCAGCCACCACAGGCACGCCCATGCGCAGCAGCACGCGCAGCAGGCACACCGAGTCGGCGCCGCCGCTCAGCGCCACCAGCGCGCGGCAGCCCTGCGGCAGCAGCCTATGGCGCTGGCAAAAACTGCGCACCGCCGCCACAAAGGCATCATTTCTGTCATCATAGTTCATAACACCGCAAAATTACACCAAATCCCCCACCCCACAAAGAAAACCCATTTCAACCCAAGCGTCAAAGCGTTTTTTGGCGGCGATTGGCGGTTTTGATGTGGAAAAGTGATATCTTTGTATTAGTTATGGCAGCACAGAAAGAACTGCGACTGCCTGATGGTTTCTATTACGCTTAAATTTTCACACACGCGACACTCACTTTTATAGACAACAACTCTCTTATATATGCTGTATAAAATTAAATCTTGGCTTTACATCATGCTCAACGCCTTGGGCGCCAAGCCGCAGGCTGTGCCCATCGAGGGGATTCTGCGCCAAAACGGCTGCCAGTTTAATGTGACGAGCGACAAGGATGTGAAGCGCTACTACTTTAGATATCAGGGCGGCAACTTTGTGGCCACTGTGCTGGCCAACGGGTCGGACCAGTGCAACGTGCTGGTCGTGTTTCCTGGCTTCAGCTCGATAGGAGTTGACCATGTGAATGCCATGCGCACGCTGTGCAACCACATGAACAATGCCACGGTTGCGCATAAAATCGTTTACCGCTTTGATGAGGAGGACAACACGTTCACTTCCGATGTGGAATGCTTTCTCACCAGCCCCACGAGCCAAGAATTCTTGCGGGCGCTGGAATACTGCTTCGACATAAGAAGGTCGTTTAACGAGCAGCTGCAGGAGATGGTGGACCGCAACAAGGCCGACAACGACGAGGAGACGGCTGCGGCCAACGACAGCCGTGAGCACTACATTGCCTGCGAGCTTGAAAAGAAGGCCATTGACAAGCCTGAGCTGAACTTCAGGCCAGGAGACGAGAAACCGCTGACCATGGGCACGGTGCTGAGTGCGCTGTATGGCAAGCGTATGGCGGCCACTGGCATGACGGCCGTGAGCGGCGGGCAGCTGGAGAAGGTGGACGCAGCCAACGTGGGGCAATACGACCTGAGCAGCATGCTGCTGCGTCCGGCCGAGGGCGGTGGCCTTGAGTGGAAGTGCGACACGGCCATGGCTGTGGTGCCGATGGCCGACCTCGTGGACGACTCTCGGCAGACGGCCACCATAACACTCAGCCGCGAGCATGATGACCAAGTCACTTACTACTACCGCGTGACGGCAAGCGCCGTGCCGAGGCTTGGAGCGCGGCACAGCGCCGAGGCCGCCGGCGCCGATGAGGCGACGATGTGCAAGACGTTTATCGTGGCGCGCGACACTGCCGGCGCCAAGCAGCGCCTGCAGGAGTTTGACTACATGTGGAAGGAGGCCCGCGACAAGCTGGCCCAGGGCAAGCCCGAGGCCGAATTCGAGCCCGAGCAGTGGGCTGTGGCGCGGGTTATGGAGACTGATGTGGCCTACTGCCTTTATTGGGGCTACAAGCAGATGCGCAACGCGCGCTACCTGGAGAGTATTGCCTTCTTGGAGCCGGTATATGCCAAAATGGTGGGCGACTGGGCCGAACTGGGCGAAAACGCCATGAACCTGCTGCTGGACGTGGCCTACCGCTTGGGGCTGTGCCATGCACAAATCGGGCATCAGCGCGATGCGGCATACTACTTGGAAATGGCTCACCGCGCCAACCGCTACCGCAACACCATTCTGTATGTTGAGACGCTGCGGCGCCTTAAAAGCCCGAAGTGTGTGACGGTGACCGGCGAGGTGCTCGACGGACTCAACATCAAGGCCAACGAGGACGAGGGCGACATGCTCGACGACAACCAGCAACTGAAGGATTTCGTGGCCTGCCTGCGATGGAACCGCGCCCTCACGCTTATCGACATAAGCTATCTCGATGAGGCCACGCGCGTGCTCAACGTGCTGCAAAACTCGCCGCGCTACCACGACGACGCCATTGCCAAGCTGGCCGAGATTGAGGTGCTGAAGGCGGCCAAGGCCGGCACTGCCGGCAGCAAGAATGACGGCCAAGATGACAATGCTTGACCATTTGCCGCATAATGAGTAAATTTGCACCACTATTTCTTTCAAGCATACAAACGAGGACAGACTGATGAGAACATCACTAAACAAATACATAGAGAACGCCATAAGGCAGAACTGGAACGAGCTGGCGCTGACCGACTTCAACGGCAACTCATTCCAGTATGCTGACATTGCGCGCAAAATCGAGAAGCTGCACATACTGCTCGGCGAGGCCGGCATCAAGCCAGGCGACAAAATTGCACTGTGTGGCAAAAACTGCGCCCAGTGGGCGGTGGCATTCCTTGGCTCGGTAACCTATGGGGCAGTGCCTGTGCCGCTGCTGCACGAGTTCAAGGCCGACAACCTGCACTACTTGGTGGGCCACAGCGACGCCAAGCTGCTGTTTGTGGACCCGTCGATTTGGGAGAACCTCGACCCGGCCGAGATGAAAGGACTAACCGGGGTGCTCAACCTCGACGACTACAGCCTGCTGCTGTCGCGCAGCCAGCAGCTGACCGAGGCCCGCGCCCACCTCAACGAGCTGTTTGGCCGCCGCTATCCCGAGCGGTTCACGGCAAGCGATGTGCACTATCCCGGCACAAAGCCCGACGACCTTGCGCTTATCAACTACACGTCTGGGTCGATGGGATTTTCCAAGGGCGTGATGGTGCCCTACCGCGCCATTGAGTCCAACCTGCAGTTCGCGCTCGAAAACATACCGTTCTTCAACCGCACCGACGCCATGATATCGATGCTGCCGCTGGCCCACATGTTTGGCCTGGTGATTGAAATGCTGCATCCCTTTGTGCGCGGCTGCCACGTGTATTTCCTCACCCGCGTGCCATCGCCCAAGGTGATACTCGACGCCTTCAACAAGGTTCACCCCAAGCTCATCATCACCGTGCCGCTGGTGATAGAGAAAATTATAAAGAAGCGCGTGTTCCCCGTGCTCGACAAGCCGCTTATGCGCCTGCTGCTGCACCTGCCGTTTGTTGACAACAAACTGCTGGCCAAGGTCAACGACAAGCTGTATGCCTCGTTTGGCGGCAACCTGCGCGAGCTCATAGTGGGCGGAGCGGCATTTAACCGCGATGTGGCACAATTCCTGCACCGCATCCACTTCCCCGTGACCGAGGGTTATGGCATGACCGAGTGCGCGCCGCTCATCAGCTATGTGCGCTGGCAGGACAGCCGCATAGGCTCGTGCGGCCGCGTGGTGGATCGCATGGAGGTGCGCGTCGACTCGCCCGATCCGCAAAACGTGCCCGGTGAGCTGTGGGTGCGCGGCGACAACGTGATGCTCGGCTACTACAAGAATGAGAAGGCCACGGCCGAGGTGATGCGCGACGGCTGGATGAACACAGGCGACCTGGCCACAATCGATGCCGACGGCTTCATATATCTGCGCGGACGCAGCAAAAACATGATTCTTGGCCCGTCGGGGCAAAACATATATCCCGAAGAGATCGAGCAGCAAATCAACAATCTGCCCTACGTGAACGAGAGCCTTGTGGTGGACGATGACAGCCACCGCCTGAAGGCGCTTGTGTATCCCGACTTCGACAGCGCCAAGGCCGACGGCGTGGATCTGAGCGGCTTGGGACAGATGATTGAGCAAGAGGTGAAAGGACTCAACAAAGACCTGCCCGGCTACTCGCAGATAGCCGCAGTTAAGATTCTCGACGAGGAGTTTGAAAAAACGCCAAAGCGCTCCATCAAACGCTACCTATACCAGCACTAAACGAACGCGTGCGCAAACGCGAAAAAGAGTAATAATCCGGCAAGCTGCATACTCACATTATGCTGCTTGCCGGATTATTTTGCGGGGGAGGCGTAGGGTATCACTGGGCAAAGTAGCGCTTGTGCAGGGCGCCATAGGCACCGCCCGACTTGGCGGCGCGCAGCCAAGAGTTGAGGATGTCGCGCAGGGAGCCCTCGTCTTTGCGCAAAATCCACGACTGGAACTGCGTCATGCTGATTGGCACCGAGGCATCGATGCCCTTGACGCGGGCTGCCATGGCCACGGCTATTGCGCGGTTGACCACCGCATAGCGCACCTCGCCAGCGGCCACCATCATCACCAGTTGCTCGGGGCCATACTCGCGCTCGGCCACGGTGTGGATGGTGTCGCCTATCTCGCGGCTGAGGCTGGCTATGCGCTCGGCCATGGGCGAGCCAGCCACTATCATCACAGTGTCGCCCGCAAGGTCGAGCTGCGAGCGCACCGCAAGCCCGCCGCCCGGCAGGCGGCGCTGCACAAGCACCTGATTGTCGACATACACGGCATCGGTAAACAGGTATTTGCCCTTGCGCGAGCGCGTGAGCGGAAACTGCGCCACCACCACATCGTAGAGTCCGGAGTCGAGTCCGCTTAAAGCCGCATCAAGGGCAACAATGGTGTGAAACTTCACTGGGCGGCGGGCCTGTGACGAAATGAGGCGCATCAGGTCGTAGTCGAAGCCGCCAAGCGTGTCGGCGTAGGTGTAGCACGTGGTGGGCGAATACTCGATGGCCACATCGATGGTGTCGCCCCCGCTGGCCTTGCCCGTGGCAGCAACCGGTGTGGCTGGCTGGCCTTGGCAGTGACGCAGCGCCAGCATCGAGGCGCACACCAGCACAAGCAGCGCCACATAGAGCAGCGCCTGCCCCTTCTTGGGTTTTGCGTGTGATTTTATCATATCGTCGAACAAATAAAATTAATAAACAACTTTTGCGCAGTTACCGATGGCAACTGGAATAGCGCTGAGGAACGCTCTGCAGGCCTGTTGCTATTGTAAGTGCGCAGCAATCAATAATATGCGTGGACACGACATGCCGAGAGCACTGATTTTTGTATTATTTGCCGCAAAACAGCATGGATTGTGGCATTGCTGCTGCCAAAGTCCAAAAGCACAATGTCACACTAAAACGCACAAAATCAGCCATTAAGTGTAGGGACGCGGCATGCCGCGTCCGACGGGCGTAGCCCTACTACAGCGCGAAAGCTAAATAACGCCAAACAACCCACATTGGCTGTAATTATTTATGCATAATTAAGTGATTAACAGTAAACTGCGGCAGACGCGGCATACTACCACAAAGCAATTCTCAACCTCCAACTTAAAACTTTCGTCTTTCAACCTTACACCTTGCCATAGCTGCGACACCACTGCTTGATGGTGCAGTTGAGGCAGTCGGGCTTCTGTGCCTTGCACACATAGCGGCCGTGCAGCAGCAGCCAGTGGTGGGCATGATAGCGGTCGGCGGCTGGAATGTGGCTGGTGAGCTTCTGCTCCACCTCAAGCGGGGTTTTGCCCAAGGCAAGGCCGGTGCGGTTGGCCACACGAAACACATGGGTGTCAACAGCTATTGTGGCCTTGCCAAACACAGCGCCAAGCACCACATTGGCCGTCTTGCGGCCTACACCGGGCAGCCTCGTGAGTTGCTCCATGGAGTCGGGCACCTGGTCGCCAAAGTCGCTGCACAGCATCTGCGCCATACCCAGCAGATGGCGCGCCTTGCTGTTGGGATACGACACGCTGCCCATAAGGCTCAGCAAGTCGTCGACCGAGGCTGCGGCCATGCTCTGAGGCGTGGGGTAGGCGGCAAACAGGGCTGGAGTGACCATGTTGACCCGCTTGTCGGTGCATTGGGCCGAAAGCATAACCGCCACCAGCAGCTGAAACGGGTTGCCGTAGTGCAGCTCGGTGTCGGGGTTGGGCATCAGCTGGCGGAAGTGCCCAAGAATTGCGCTATAGCGCTCCTTAACAGTCATAAGCTATAAGAGTCTTAATATAAAGCCGAAGCGATGCCCACCACTCACAGCCCTGATGGTGGTAGTCACCACGGGCCTGCGCGGCAGGCATCGCTTCGGCACAATGCGTTTGTCTGTATTGTTGCCTTAGGCGAAAAGGCTTAATGGGCCGTCTTGAACTCGTCGAGGAAGCGCACATCGTTTTCCGAGAACATACGCAGGTCCTTCACCATATATTTGAGGTTGGTGATGCGCTCAATGCCCATGCCCAATGCAAAGCCGGTGTACTTGGTACTGTCGATGCCATTGGCCTCAAGCACGTTGGGGTCAACCATGCCGCAGCCCAAAATCTCGACCCAGCCAGTGTGCTTGCAGAAGCCGCAGCCCTTGCCGCCGCACAGGTGGCACGAGATGTCCATTTCGGCACTGGGCTCGGTGAATGGGAAATATGACGGGCGTAGGCGGATTTTGGTGTCGGGGCCGAACATCTCTTTGGCAAAGTGCAGCAGCACCTGCTTGAGGTCGGCAAACGTCACGTTGCGGTCCACATACAGAGCCTCAACCTGGTGGAAGAAGCAGTGGGCGCGCGCCGATATGGCCTCGTTGCGATACACGCGGCCCGGGCAAATCACGCGGATGGGCGGCTGCGTAGTCTCCATAATGCGCGACTGGTCGTTGCTGGTGTGCGAGCGCAGCAAGATGTTTTTGGCCACATCGTTGGGGTCGTGCTCAATGAAGAATGTGTCCTGCATGTCGCGCGCAGGGTGGTCGGCCGCAAAGTTAAGCGACGAGAACACGTGCCAGTCGTCCTCGATTTCGGGACCCTCGGCAAGTGTGAAGCCAAGGTGCGAGAAGATGTCGATAATCTGCTTGCGCACAAGCGATATGGGGTGGCGCGTGCCCAGCACCTCGGGTGTGGCCGGACGCGTGATGTCGATTTTGTTGGCTTCTTTCTCCTTGGCCTTGAACTCCTCTTTGAGGGCGCTTATCTTCTCCGAAGCAAGGTTTTTAAGCTCGTTCAGGCGCTGGCCGAACTCGCGCTTCTGTTCGGGTGCCACAGTGCGGAAGTCGTTGAACAAGGCGGTGATTTCGCCCTTTTTGCTCAGATATTTTATTCTCAACGCCTCAAGCTCTTCCTCATTTTGAGCCTTCAGCTCATTGATTTGTGCCTTAATGGCCTCTATTTTCTCTAACAGCATAATTACTTGATTAACTATTTGAGCGCAAAGTTAATAAAAAAGCCACAAACGGCCACGCCCACACCCCCACAAAATGCACAAACCCGCATCGGTTGCCGCTCAAAGGAGTTTCTGCCGGCTATGAGCCGCCGTTAGTGCTTGGCACTATGAGACTGGGCAAGCGGCAGCCGTAGCCAAGCAATCTGCCTGGCTGCTTAGGGTCAAAGCACATATAATAGATGTCGATGTTGTCTGGCATCTGCTTGCGCACTTCTTTGGCCAACCGCCACCCTTCGAGCCACCACTCTTTGTACGTTTGGTTTGGATCAGGATTGTCGTAAAACTCCGACCACTTTTCCAGGCCAGGGACATTCAATTTAAAATCTCCAAAGTCGGAATATACGCAATCATAATCGCCGCTGCCTATGCCCATAGTGTCCCAAAATATGCAACCGCCATAATCTGGGAACATGACAAACGTCTCGTCCACCAAAGGGACTTTGTCGTCGTCGCGCGGCGGCAGGCCATAGATGAAGGCCTCGATTTTTCGCGACTTCAAGTCATTGTATGGCTTCCACACCGCAGCCCTCTCTTCGCCACAAGGATAGTCGCTTATGCCATGATATATGTGAAACCCCAATTCGGTCATAAACGAAAGATACAGCCCGCGCACAAACTCTACGGTGTTGACATATGCATCATGTTTAATGTCATACGCCAACCGCTCAGAAATCCAAAACCGCCCCATTTCAGTGTGTTGCCCTACCGTCTGTCGAGCAAAGTGAAATTCATAGTCAGCAATTTGCACAGAGCAAACTGGAGCAGCCGCATCAATTATGTCGTTCAGCCAATGGCGCAACGCCGTCATTCTGTTGAATGACACTGATACTTTTAGTGCCGAGCGGCCAACATTGAACGACACTTCCAAATGGTCATCCTCCCGCTCGATGTCGTAACCGACGTTGTTGTGCACAGCAAACTCATTAGCGCTCTTACTGGCCATTGGGCGAAGGCGCTCTATCACGTCATCAACGTGTTCATCTATTTCAAACTCACCTTCAAGGGTTCCGCTTCTGTCTTCGTATGGCGGGGCATAGTACAGGTGGTAGCATCTGGGCAGTTGTTCCCAAATGGCTTTGGCAAAGCACAGACCCTCGTAATGCCACGTCGCCCAGTCAAAGTCTGGATTTGTCACCGTGTCGGCAAAGTCAGTTTCATTTACATACTGCATTTGCCATTCATATAGGCCTGGCACCACTATGCTAAAAAGCGGGCCAAGCTCTGGCTTGCTGTTGTATATCGTGTCGTCGTATGCATCATAACTGTAGCCCTCACAGTCGTCATACAAAGAGTCGATGTCGGGCATTATGCGCAGATAGGGTCGTTGTTTCATAAATCTTCTTTTTTTGCAGGTAAACTTTGTGGTGCAATATTAGCGATTTGCTTCAGGGCTCAAATTTTTCAGGCCACCCACATAAAAGCCTAGCGGGGTAAATCATTGTGTTTTCCATTCGCACAGACTGAAAAAGATGCGTGTGTGTCTACATGTGAGCCTACTCTGAATGCAAAGGTATAAAAAACATCGGCACATCACCAAAACTAAACGCCATTTAATTCTCACGATTGGAAAGCGGAGAATAAAGCATCGGAATGCTTGACTTATTCAAACAATGCAAGTATTTTTGCAAGTGGAATAGTGGATGCATCGTTTGATGGTAAAGTCACCCCATCAGCCTTATGGGTTTGCGGAAGGAGTTGTTAAAGTTCCGCTTGACGATGCACTTCAACTGTCGACAGAAGGCTCCCGTTCAGGTGGATATTGGTCGGAATTGGGCCGGCCCAGAAGTGACCCCTGTTCGGGAGTTGTTGTTTCACAATAGGCCGCTGCAGCCCATAAACCATAAGAGGAAGTGCCGCCACATGTTTTCATGGACAAATTGTGGATGAGTGGAATTTTGTGGGTAACTTTGCATGGGCGGCGGCAATGTGCGGCCGCAGTTGTTTTATTTTTTTCGAAATATGAGTATAGGAATGATTGTAGGGCGCGACCTGCATGAATACTTGCTGGCGCATGACATGGTGGACAAGCATCTGCCCGAATGCCCCGATGTGGAGCAGAAATGGGAGGAGACCGCGATGGCCTATCTGCCCGATGGCATAAGGGAGTTTAACGAGTTTCCAACAGCCTCGCTGGGGTGGATGATGTTTGTGGGCATGGCCATTGCCCACATGTGGGACACCGACTGGCAGCGATACTGCGGATGCAGCGACCTGTATCAGCAACTGCGCGACGCCCGCGGATATGACTGCCTTGACGACCATGTGATGGAAGACGTGCTGGGGCTTGGCGAACAAGAGCGCGGCACGTTGAGCCACATTGTGGCCGAATGCGCAGGACGCGCTCTGTCTGCACTGCTGCACAGCAAGGCCGAACCTGGCACGCAAGAGGCGTTCAAGGCCTATGCTGCCTGCCTCAAGCAGCTGTATCTGATGGGCATGGCCATGGAACTGAAGCGCCTCGGCTACCACATGCACAAGCTGTAGTCCCCAAAAATCACTTCAATCCCATAAAGGTGCGATTGAGCCGGGGCGGCAAGCTGAAGACCGCCTTCCTCGACCTATTTCAATTCCATAAAGGTGCGATTGAGACGCAGAGAGGGAACAGCCGAAAATGCCCAAGTTGGCGGATTTCAATTCCATAAAGGTACGATTGAGACAAGCCTCACAATGTTTTTTTAATAGACTTAACATATTTCAATTCCATAAAGGTACGATTGAGACGCAAAGCATATCCTTTGCCATTATTGTTAGTTGAATTTCAATTCCATAAAGGTACGATTGAGACCGGGCGTACTGCTGCCAGTTCATCGCGTCGGCCTTGATTTCAATTCCATAAAGGTACGATTGAGACGCAATCGGGGAGCGTTTCGATGAAGTGGACACCGAATTTCAATTCCATAAAGGTACGATTGAGACAGACGCTTTAGCATTGCTTGAGGTTGCTTAGCCCATTTCAATTCCATAAAGGTACGATTGAGACGCTTGCCGACCATGCGGGTGATGTCGGCGGGCGCGGATTTCAATTCCATAAAGGTACGATTGAGACCGCTGCGGTCTGCGTCTGCTGTTTATGCTGCTGTATTTCAATTCCATAAAGGTACGATTGAGACGGTATCGGCTTGCCGTATGCGGCCGGCACGGCCACATTTCAATTCCATAAAGGTACGATTGAGACCCCTGCGCAACGGGGCCTTGGCAAAGGAGCTGAAATTTCAATTCCATAAAGGTACGATTGAGACCCTCAATCATCGCTATAACGCCGTCAATTTTTTGATTTCAATTCCATAAAGGTACGATTGAGACACGTGGCGCTGAAAGTCGACCACAACGACAACGCCAATTTCAATTCCATAAAGGTACGATTGAGACCTATTTTGAAGTTACGTATCAGTTCAAGAAATTGATTTCAATTCCATAAAGGTACGATTGAGACGAAGTCAAGCGCGCGGCACGGATGAACCCCGACGCGAATTTCAATTCCATAAAGGTACGATTGAGACTTAAATTGGTGTTAAACCTTAAGGTTTGACGCCAGTATTTCAATTCCATAAAGGTACGATTGAGACAAAAAAAAAATTAAGCGTTGCTGAGATATATGCCACGCATTTCAATTCCATAAAGGTACGATTGAGACGTTTGAGACTCCTAAGGAGTCAGTATAACTAATGTTATTTCAATTCCATAAAGGTACGATTGAGACGAGACCAAGCCACCAAGCGACCTTACTGGTCGTGATTTCAATTCCATAAAGGTACGATTGAGACATACGACAGCGCAGGGATCAAATTACTGTAAGCCATTTCAATTCCATAAAGGTACGATTGAGACGCGCGCATATATGCCGTGTGCGGAGACGAGTCGGCAATTTCAATTCCATAAAGGTACGATTGAGACCTCCGGATGAAAATAATGTAAAACTCACTGCCGTATTTCAATTCCATAAAGGTACGATTGAGACGTAGCCCTCTTTTCCCGGCGCAAGCATCTTCGCGATTTCAATTCCATAAAGGTACGATTGAGACGACCATAAGTGTTAAATGATGTCTCGTCAGCCCATTCATTTCAATTCCATAAAGGTACGATTGAGACTGGTAACCAAAGGTTCCGAGCGCGTCATAACCTTATTTCAATTCCATAAAGGTACGATTGAGACTCAACATTGTTTGCACGCAAAAAAGAGGTGTTAAGCAATTTCAATTCCATAAAGGTACGATTGAGACAAAGCGGTAAAGGGCACTACGTTAGCACGTTCCTATTTCAATTCCATAAAGGTACGATTGAGACACAAATTTTCGTGTTGACGCCATCCCTACTGACTACTATTTCAATTCCATAAAGGTACGATTGAGACAAACCTCCTTGAACTTTCGTACCTCAATCAATTTGTATTTCAATTCCATAAAGGTACGATTGAGACCATTTTACGTGCCATTTCGTTTAATTTGGAAGTATATTTCAATTCCATAAAGGTACGATTGAGACTTCTAAATCCACCCGTGAAGGTGCTGTCGATAAAGTATTTCAATTCCATAAAGGTACGATTGAGACCCTTGCCGATTGGCTCGGCTATCCATCATTCCCTCGATTTCAATTCCATAAAGGTACGATTGAGACGCTACCGATTATAGCAATTCCAAAACTACTCCTCAATTTCAATTCCATAAAGGTACGATTGAGACTTGCTATTGCTAAAGCCTTTGAGGCCCAAGCGAAATTTCAATTCCATAAAGGTACGATTGAGACTTCTTCACCGCTTGAGGAGAAAGGTGCGTGAATTATTTCAATTCCATAAAGGTACGATTGAGACCGAGTATGATTTACTCAGCGACCTTGAGCAAGAGTTATTTCAATTCCATAAAGGTACGATTGAGACATGCCGGGGCGGTGTTAACCACCTCAAATGAGCAGTCATTTCAATTCCATAAAGGTACGATTGAGACCGTAGATGATGACGTCAGCCTCGCGCACCTCGTCGAATTTCAATTCCATAAAGGTACGATTGAGACTCATAAGTGTTAAATGATGTCTCGTCAGCCCATTCATTTCAATTCCATAAAGGTACGATTGAGACAGGTAGCTCTTCAGTTCCTCAATCTGTTCTTCTGAATTTCAATTCCATAAAGGTACGATTGAGACGCTTTGTGGAGGTCATAGACCCCGCGGCATTCGAATTTCAATTCCATAAAGGTACGATTGAGACGTAGCCGCCATTGCTAATTGTCTCTTCGTTGTCGATTTCAATTCCATAAAGGTACGATTGAGACTCATCAATGACGCTGCTGACGCTGACGAGGTTGAGATTTCAATTCCATAAAGGTACGATTGAGACCGTTGTGACATGGATGACGTGCATGGTGACTTCAATTTCAATTCCATAAAGGTACGATTGAGACGAAGTCTGACTGCTCTAATGACGTTGTTACCCCTATTTCAATTCCATAAAGGTACGATTGAGACTACAGCTGCAATCGGTTTTGGTAGCCCTCTTTTCCATTTCAATTCCATAAAGGTACGATTGAGACGAATGACCAACCAGCCGCGGCCGCTTAATTGTTGCCGATTTCAATTCCATAAAGGTACGATTGAGACCGCTGCAACGGCAACAGCTATTGAGATTACGAACATTTCAATTCCATAAAGGTACGATTGAGACTCTCGCTCGTACGAGGAGCATCCGCCGTCATCTAATTTCAATTCCATAAAGGTACGATTGAGACCGGCTGCGTCTGCTTGTCCTCTGTAAGCACCCACCCCTATTTCAATTCCATAAAGGTACGATTGAGACAGTTGAGGAGCAACGACTACAAGGTAATCAAGTGCTTTGATTTCAATTCCATAAAGGTACGATTGAGACCGATGAACGCCTGCGCAATGTATGTCAGCACGCCATATTTCAATTCCATAAAGGTACGATTGAGACGGTGAAGTTATACACGAAGGTGTCGCCTTGCGCGTATTTCAATTCCATAAAGGTACGATTGAGACTCCCTTTATGGCCTATCAGAAGGTAATAAATGACATTTCAATTCCATAAAGGTACGATTGAGACTGCGCAGCGTGCTGCCTTTCGGCTCGCCGCCAAATATTTCAATTCCATAAAGGTACGATTGAGACATCTAAGCCCACAGGCTGTTCGTAATGCTGAATTAATTTCAATTCCATAAAGGTACGATTGAGACTGCTTGCTCATGAGGTCGCTACGCTCCAACTTCTATTTCAATTCCATAAAGGTACGATTGAGACGGGAACAGGCTTTTCGGTCAAACCCGGCAAATTCATATTTCAATTCCATAAAGGTACGATTGAGACAGACTTTCCGAAGGATAAATTTAAGGAGATATCCTATTTCAATTCCATAAAGGTACGATTGAGACGGCCATCTCCTCCCCGGGTGCAAGCTCTGAATATAATTTCAATTCCATAAAGGTACGATTGAGACCCGTTGGGCCGGGAAGGGGACTGGCTTGGCGGCCACGGGGTTGCGTGGGCAAAGATACGAAAAATTTGCGTGGAAATATGTCGATGTGAGAAAATATGTTTTTTCCCTACTTGCGACAAACCCTTTGCCATTAAGCGTTTCAGCATGTCAAAGAGCGTTTTTGCACCAAACGTCAGAGCTTTTCAAGGCCGGCTAATGGCACTTCGACAACTCAGACAGTTGGAGCGCAAGCACAGGCGAAGTCGCTGATTAACGCTTGGCCCGTAGTCTGGCGCTACAGGAAGTTGTCGGTCGACATGCGTTCCTTTCCAAGGATTTGCTTGTCCATATGGATGCCCATTTTGCCGGTGAGCACTATCACACTGTCGTCGTCCTCGTCAATGATGCTCTTCATCTTGATTTTGAGTTCGCGCAGCTTGGCTTCCGAAAGTTCGCCCTCGAACACTGAATTCTGTATCCAGCACAGATACTGGCGGCACAGCTTGAGCATTTTGCCCACGCGCTTCACGCCTACGTCGTATACCACAATCACATACATTACCAATACATTTTAAATGGTTTGTATTCCTCGATGCCCAGCACATCTTTCAGCAACTTGTAGCACTCGAGCTTTATCAGATGGCGGTAACTCACGTTGCGGCCCAGCGAGCGGTGGCGGAAGGTTTCGTTGTAGCGGTCTTCCATGGCCTTGACGAAGATTTTCTTGCCTTTTTCGTTGAGCAGGCACCGGTTGAGGCTCTTGCTGAAATGCGCGGAGTTGAGCGCGTGCTTGTTGAGGACTTTAAAGATGACGCGGTCAACGATTATGGGCTTGAATATCTCGGATATGTCGAGGCACAGCGAGTAGCGCCGCTCGCCGGGGGTGTGCAGGAAGCTGATGGTAGGGTTGAGCTGCGTCTGGTGCACTGCCCGCAGCGTCTCGGCGTAGCACATCATGTTGCCGAACGAAATGAGAGCGTTCACCTCGTTTTCGGGCGGCTGCTTTGTGCGCTGGCCCATGTCGTAGTCATCAAGTATTACGTTGAAGGCCGAGTAGTAGGCCTGACGGATGTTCCCCTCAATGCCCATGATCTCGTCTACCGCCCCGGCCTGGTCAAGGCCTCGGGCCAGCTGCCTGATGGTGTCGGCGGTGGCTTGCAGGTCTTTGCCGCGGCGATTGTAGTAGCTTAGGTTCATCACCATGTTCCAAGCCGCGCCTTGAATGAACTTGCGGGCCAGCTCCACCCGCTTGCGCTTGTTTTGGCAAGCTGCGGCCTGAGCCAGCAAAGCGCGGCCCGAGAGCAGGCCGTCGCGCGGCATAAAGCTGCCTGTGTAGTTCTCGTAGTAGTCAAAGAAGTGCACCGGCACCCCTTTCTGGCCCAGAAAGTTGTAGAGAGCGCTGTTGGCGCGCAGGCTGCCGAAGGCATAGAGTTCGGACACGTCCTCGATGGGAATGTAGCGTGGAGGCTGGCACACTTCGTTGTTGGCTTCGTCGAGCGCGATGGGGGTGAACTTCAGCGAGTTGTCTTTGCGCTCCATTATGCCCGGGTTGAATAGGTAAAAGCTTCTTTTCATATCGTCTTATAGTTCAATTTCGTCAGCGTAACAAAACTCGTAGTAGCTGCACTTTTTGCAAATGCCTTTCTTCTCCAAGGGCGGGCATGTGTCCTGCGAGATTATGCTGGCTATGTCGGCGGCCTCGGCCCTGATCTGCTCGCGGTCGGCTTCGGTGAGGCACACTTGCCGCGTCTTGCGCAGCAAGGGGTATTCCAGCACGCCTCTGACACCAGTGATGCCATGCCGCTCAAACACGTACATGTAGTATTTCAACTGCCACTCATGTGCCTGCTCCTCTTTGCTCGACTTCTTGATTTCGTGTATCACTCGGCTCTTGGCATCGTAGTAGTCAACCTTGATGCCGTCAAGCGCCACCTCCTCATACTTGGGGTTGCGCTGCGGATAGCTTGACTCATGCACCAGTTTGCCCTCATACACCAGGTCGGACTCCTGCTCCATATTGATGCCGTTGGCAAAGAGCCACAGTTTTCTGCGGCACAAGTGATAGTAGTTGAAATGGGTGCCCGTTATCGTAGTGGTCATAAGAAGTTGTCGTTTGGTAAGTTACTAATGGGCTGGAAAAACAATCGGCACCAGTATACACAGAAAAGACACCGGTGCCGAGAGCTTATAATATTAAAGCTGATTATCAAAATCAAACTTGCTCATTATTTCCACAAGTTCACGCTTTGCACTTTCGAGAGCGTCAGCTTTTTCGCCATCAGTGACAATCCATTTAGCACAAGGCAATGTAACAAACACATCTGCTCCTGCCTCGGCATCAACAATTGGACGAACCTTAACCTTATCATCATCTTCTCCAATGAGTTTTGCTCTTATTGCCGAAGCCAGAGTATTGGCATTATCGCTAATGGCTACAGCAAGGGTTTCCATAAGGCTGAACGTACGAGACTGGTTTGACGTTATGTGCCATTCAATCAAAGCATCTGCAATGGCTGGAATCACTTTATTGCGTTGTTCCTTTGGCATAACTAGGCATTCGCCAAACACATTTTTTGAGCGATGCCATCCCTCAGCCTCTAATTTTTCAATCATTTCAGGAGAGATTTCAGGCTCCAACAAATTTGCCGAGACACAGAACAACCGCCTTAAGTCAATTGCCACGTCATAAACAAACAAGCCAGTAGCTCTGTTGTTGTCTGGGATCCATTTGCGGTATAAGCTGCGATCACTTCCACTTAAGAATTCACTGATTTGTTCCTCAGTCAGTTCCTGACCATTTGCATTTCTTACCACTACCTTATGCACATTTGGCCGATCAGAACGATCGAATGATAAATTTTCACTGGGAAGAGAAGCGAGCAATGGGTGAAGAGGGGTCATTGCTGATATGCTAAGTGGGCTACGACGCTTTACGGCCTTTTCTTTTCCACCCTTTGGTGTTCTCATCCATCCACCAATTAATTGGTCGACATAGCGAGGGTCACATTCAGACAAGACCTCGCCCTCCTTCATTGAGTTTTTCTTGTCTATATCAAAATAGAACGTGGTAGGCGCCGGCTCCACACCCAGAATTTCTGTCAAGGACTCTATTATTGAGCGTTTCACCTGTTGACCACTCGAATATGGTGATCTTCTGTTGAATTGTGGGTCATAATAAAATTTTTGACCATCTGCAACACAGAAAACAGTAAAATCGACGTGTTTCAAACCACGCAAGTAGATAAAGGGATTTTGTTTCATATTTAATCTGTTATAATGTTTTATATTGAAAACGCACTAAAGTCAAAAAATACGGTACATTGTCAGATGGCATTACGTGCACATCCTTTACAATTTCGATCATTGATTTTCTGTCATCCTCAGTCAAGAATGGCATAATTTCAGATATGGAGGCAACAAATTGCTTTTTGTTCACTGATGCAAGCACTGTATTTACCATGTTGCCCCGTTTAGTACTAACTGATTTTTCTTTATCACTGGAGGCCTCATTAAGGAGACTTGCCAGCTTTTGAGATTTCACCCAAAGTTCATCGTTGTTAAGCATAGCTAATATCCAAATTTTATATACGTTATATGTTATTTTGTCTTCTTCAGTCTTTATTGGTTTGGGCGAGGCTCCTTTGATATACTTTATTAGGTTCTTTGGTTCCATGGCCCTCAGGCCAACTGACCCAAACGAGCATGTAGCTTTGAATCCACGTGCAGTTCCCCACAATGGCTCAGCTTTGCATACACCCTTGGCGTTGAATATTTTTTTATACAATTGCATTGGCAACCGAATCTGATCTAAATAAAACGGAACAAATCCCATAGTGGTATTTGTCTGGCCTATGTTATAAACATAGCCAATGATTTGCCTTTCGCTCCATCTCTTTGCTATATTGATTAGAACTTTAGTCCACGACTGTATGGCCAAACTCACTATGCCGTCTTTCGGCTGATCATATGGATAAAAACCTGCCATTGGCTCTTGTGGCACATAAGCAATGGGGTCATACACGTGGCTTAACCACTGCCCGTTCCACGAATTAACCTGATTGCCTTTAAGCGCAGCTGTTGCATTAAGGGCTTTGCGATATAACTTCCAGCCGTTATAAATGTCGAGCAATATGCCTTTATGATAAAACAATATATTAAGGCCACCCTGCACACAGACCCCCAACCCATCACCAATCCAAGAGTAATAAATGTCGTCAACCGATAACGGTAGGGACATATCTGTGACTTGTCCAGAAGTGGTTGCATTAACATCTACTGATGGATATCCTCTTGCAATACTTGCATCAGCCTCGCTGCCATCTATTTTGGACATTAGCTTATTGTATCTGTCCAATCTCTGGCTTTTGGTTTCAAAAGGTTTTTTCCCTTTTATCATATCTGCCCAACTCAACTTTGGGTTTTCCAAAGGAGAATTGCCGGCCGTCATCATATACTTATTATGGTCGAAAAACAGCGGATAAAACTCATGGATGAAAAAAGACTTTGCATCATAGTTCGTTCCATACTTCTCATTATATGCCTCTAAGAATAATTTTCCAACGATTGAAGTTATCATAATATTAAAATATTGATTGGTAATTGTCTATTGTGCACAAATCCATCTGCAGCCCTAATTCATTGCCATACGCCTCGTCTGGAACAACAAATGGGTTCGTTCCACAGTCAAGTTGCTCAAGATTTCTGTGAGCAACCGAATGGTAGCTAACAGGTATTTCAAGTTCAGATCGCATTTCGTGATTCTCAATGTAATTTGTCTTGTCACATTCTGCCACACATACAGCAGAATTTATATCAAGAGCCTCCAACAGTGCCGACTTTGGATTGTTGCATAGCTCCTTCAGCTGCCATTTTCCATTGAAGAAAGCCAATCCACCAAAATCTATATTACTGAAATCAACGACATTATACACAGAGTCAATCATTCGGCCACAATATGCTTCATGCATCAAATCGCCATTATCAGGTAACACTTCGAATGATTTTCTTAGAATCTGAGCATCATAAGGCAGCATTTCTTTGTCGTCTTCTGGTGGCGCCACTACATACACAGGCTTGTAATGGCCAATGGTGTTGAAGGTACGCTTGCGGTTTATCCGACCAAAACGTTGAATTAGGGCATCTATAGGAGCACATTCCGTGATCATCACATCAAAACTAATATCTAAACTCACCTCAACAACCTGCGTTGAGACCACAATGCATGGTTTGCCCTGCATTTCATTGAATTGCTGCTTCAACTGCGTTTCCAAACGATTTCTATCTCCTCGTTTGAATCGACTATGAATCAACATTTTGTCAACATTAGGATATAAAGCTGATATGTTTTGGTACATTTCTTGTGCTCTCTTCACCTGGTTGCATACAATTAGTATTTTTTTGCCATCATCTACCGATTCAGCAATTATTTTCGAGGCATCTTCAAAGGAGTTTAGTTTATAAACTCTATGTCGATCGTATGTTTCAAGGACCTTATCTTCCAATTTCACCTCATATACGTTATCCGGGCCACCAAGCAGGGATAGAATTTTGCCATATAAAGCGCTTGGCATTGTTGCCGTACCGACGTGAATTCTGCACCCAAGAGACTTCAGCACTTCAACAATTCGCAAAACAATGGCTTGCAAAGTGCCTGAATAGGTGTGTATTTCATCAAGTATCACGTCACTGCCCATTAAGTCTACAGCCATTGCTTCGTAGCCCTTTATGCCAAACACAATTGAAGCCATTTGATGTGGCGTGAGCACCTTTACTGAAGCTCCAACGTGACGCTGCATGATGCGCTCCTCCACTTTTCCGCTTTTGACTTTTAGCCCGGATGCAGCATGAAGCAAATAAATCTGCGCATTAGTTCCTGACAAATCATTCTTCAATCTATCGTACATTGCGTTGATTGAAGCTTGAAAAGGGAGTGTGTAAAAGACCCTGCCCTTACAACGGCGCAATAAAAAATCGGTTTTTCCAGCCCCAGTGGGAGCAGAAACTATTGTGTGATACTTTGGAGAGTCAGCTGAAATTTCAGACAATGGGAACAATTTGCTTTTGCGCGCATAAAAGCTTAGATTCGGGGTTATGAATAGCTTGTCCAGTGGCATTTCACGCTTGGATTCTATGGCTGAAGCCAAGTGGTCAGCAGCCATTAAAACGCCTCTCCATTTAGAGAACCCCAATCCAATCCTCATGCAATAATTCACAGCATAGTTAAAATTGAATTCAGCCTCTTTGGTTGAAATTGGCCGCACTGGCATGCCTAATGACTCTAATACATCAAGAGCTAAGGGGCACCAAGTCTCAAAGCCTTTGGAATGATCAAGAAAGCATTCTGTGTATTCATTAAGATCGAGCAAGCCTAGTTCTCGCACATCGTGATAAATCGATTTATGATGTGCGACTATCATCTCTATTACTTCATCGCGATGGCTTTCATCTACGAGGGAAATAAAGAACAATGAAGCGATTTCATGGCGAAAGACGAATCCGGGTATCGGCCTAAACTTAGGATTAAGCGATTGCTGAAACACTGGGCTTGACTTTCCGATATCATGAAGCAGCCCTCCCTCTCTGGCCACAGTTCTGTCAAGGCCCAAATGAGCAGCAATGATTTCGGCTGCATCCGCTACGTTTTTCAAATGAATATATAGCGATGTAGCCCCGTTTTTGCTACCTTTTGCCAATATTTCTTTGTGGTCGTTCATATAAACTATATCACTGATGTGCCATTAAATTCAAGCTTTCCATACATGGGCTTATTGTTCTGGAATCTGTTGAACCCCACCAAGAAAGCCCCATTTTCTTCACTGTTGGCGCAATAAACCAATTCGTAGCCTGGTAATAAGTTAAACTTGTCATAACTCATCTCTGTAATTTCTGAGTCTGGGAGCACAATGTCCTCATTTCTGCAAAGGCATATATGCTGTTCAGCTGCACGTTTAGCATCCTCAATATTGTTGAATGCCAAACATAAAATTGGATTCAGCAGCACATTCCGTACCAGCACCGACCGTTCTCTTTGATATCCCTTTCGTGGTTTAGAGGTTTTAGTCCACCCCCTTGTTTGGGTAACTTCCTGTTGGGCATCCATGCCTGAATAGCTCAATTTATAGCGCAATATCTTTTGGGAGCCAATAACATTCAGCTGTTCGGGAAACAGTTTTTTTTCAATTCCTTCGATAGTTGATGGAGACAGGAACTGCTGACTAAATGTTTCGCCATCACGGACTGCGGACCAAGGCTTGATGAAAGCGAATTTACCTCTATAAGTCACAACAAACATAATGAATTCACTCTTAAATTAATAATCAATAGATTGTTCCAAAGCCAATCCCGGTGCTATTGCCAAGGCCGACCTCCCAAGCAAATTGTTTTGTTTCGTTTTTTGCAAAAATGAACAATGGGCATATGTTGGCTTTATTGCCCACGCCACGATAATGCATTAATTTTACACGCTTTTTACTATACGACGTGTCAAAATGAACATCAAGCGTTTCGTCTTCGGCTAATCCAGCAGCCCGCATTTTTGACCGCAATGTCTCCATTAAGCATTTGTCTGCCTCTGGATCATCATATGTGAAATGCTTGTAACTCCCATCAGGCAATTTCCGCTTTATAAAAACTGGACTTGCGCAATAGAATAAGTCACGTGAAGAGAGATCTGGCGTCGGTTCCAGCATCACATCAATCACCCGTAACCCACAGAACATGTCAGGGTCCTCGAGTATCGAACGCACCATAGCACGAACAACCTCATTGTTGTAGAAACTTATAAACATACTTGCCCCACTTGGGAAATCCAAGGCACTCTTTACACGTTTTGCTCCTTGCAGCCACGAGAATGAATACAGGGAAATGCTATCATGAAACTCATTATTTCCAATCCACTTGTGAATTGTACCAACCAATTTCTGCTGGTATTCAAACGGAACTGGTTCAGTGTTTGGTTTTGTTTTTAATGTTATTCTCATGTTGTACTGTTTTTTGGCACAATTATGGGTTATTTTCCCTTGTGTGTCTGTTTCACAATATTTATTAGCAAATATAGTGACAATCTGCATCACAGGCAAACGAACAGCCATAATTATCAAAAAAATTTCTTTTTCAAACAAAATATCCGCAACTCAGATTAATTAGAATTGCGGATACATATATATTTTGTGTGCGAAAATGTTTTTTAATGCAGAATAGGTGTTTTTTTGGGGAATCAGTAGAGCTCGGTGAGGGTTTCGGCGGCGGGGGTGATGCACTCGAGGTGGTCGGCGCGCACTATGTAGGTGTTTTCGATGCCTACGGCGCCAACGCCTGGGATGACGAACTTGGGCTCAATGGCTATGACGTGGCCTTCGGCCAGCACGTCGCGGCTGCGCGGGGCCAGCACGGGGGCTTCGTTGATTTCAATGCCGAGGCCGTGGCCCACGAATCCTGCTTTCTGGTTGTGGCCCATAAAGTAGTCGGCCAGACCGGCTTCGTCGGCCATGGCGGCTGCTGTGTCGTAGAGCTGCTTGGCGGGGGTGCCGGCGTGGCTCTCGGCGGCCAGGCGGTGGTGGATCGACACCGACACTTCGTGGGCGCGGCGGGCCGTGTCGTTGAGCGGGCCCACGTGGTAGCAGCGGGTCATGTCGGTCATGTAGCCGTTGAAGTTGCCGCAGGCGTCGACCATCACGGTCATTCCGGGGTCGATGATGGTGCCGTCGGCGCCAACGGGCAGCGAGGGGTCGAGGCCGGCGCCGCCCATGGCAAAGTCGTAGGGCGAGGCGTTGTCGGCGTTGGGGCCGCACAGCACGTTGGCCATGAAGAGTTCCATCGACTGGCCGTGGATGCGGAATAGGCCCAGGCAGCCTTCGTCGCGCAGCAGGTGTTCGATTTCGATTTGCAGTTCTATGTCGCTCATGCCCTCGGTGTAGACTTTGGGAATGCGGCGGTAGGCCTCAACATGGTGCACGCCGTCGGCTTTAAGCAATTCCTGCTCGAAGGGGCTCTTGACGGCGCGCAGCTGGCGCATGATGGCCGAGCCGTCGACGGTGTCGATGCCCGTGAAGGCTTTGCACAGGCGGGCGTGGTCGGCCACTGTGAGCGAGTCGTGGAGCAGGGCCAGACTTGTGGGCTTGACGCTTAGCAGGTCGGCTATCTGCTCGGGTTTGTGGATGTATGTGAGGCGCGGGTCGTCGAGGCCCTGCGGGCGGCGCACGAAGTAGCGGCAATCGCCGCCGGCGGTGATGTAGGTGTAGCCTGCAAACACGCGGCCTGAGGTGTAATAGAGGTTGGCGTTGTCGGCTATGAGCATGGCGCCGATGCCTGCCTGCGCCAGGGCCGATGCGATGCGGGCAATGCGGGCGTCGATTTCATCGGCCCAGCCGCACGGGATGAATGAATTGCGTTCCATAATGTGAGTGATTTATTGTTGGGGTTGTGCTATTGCTGTTTTAACGACATGAAGAACTCCACTATGTCATGGAAACTGCTGAATGAGGCGTCGGGGTCGCTGCAGCAGCCGAACCCGTAGGCGGCGAACACGAATGGCACGCCGGCGCGGTGGGCCTGGTCGCAGTCGGACTGGGTGTCGCCCACGTAGACGGGGGCATGCAGTGAATACTGGCTGGCGATGAGGCTGATGTTGTCGCTCTTGGGCACGGGGTTCTGGCCGTGGCTGAGGGTGGCTGTGAAGCAGTGGGCGGTGCCTGTGAACACGCCGAAGTCGCGCAGCCCGTAGCGTCCGCAGTTGCTCACCATGAACAGGCGGTAGCAACTGGCCAGTCGCTCAAGCCCCTGGCGCAGTCCCGGAAACGGACGGCCGCCGAGGCGCGGCATCAGCTGCTGCTCGGTGGTGTGCAGATGGGCGATGAAGGCCGGTGTGTCGATGGCCTGCCCCTTGAGCAGGCCGCTGATGATGCGGTCGAGCGTCATGCCCATGTATGGGCAAAGGTCGTCGCGGGTGATGCGCTTGTCGAGGCCAAAGTGCTCGAAGGTGGCGTTCCACACGGCCGCATAGCTGTCGGTGGCGTCCCACAGGGTGCCGTCCATGTCGAATATCAGTGAGTCGGTTGACTTGAAGTCTAAATTCATATCATTGCAAAAAAGCGTGTTGTATTGCATCTTCTATAACATTGTGGCTACTGTGCCGCCGACGGCGATATGATGACGCCCACTTCGGCCACGCCAGCCACCACATCGCAGCCGCCCATGGTTTGCCACACGGCTATGCTGCGCATCTGGCCCGGGGTGAGTCCTCTGGCCACCACGGCGCTGCACTGGTACAGCGAGCCGAAGCCCGACCCCGCCCAGTTGCCATAGCTGTCGGCCACGCGGAAGTTAACCGTCTTGCGCACGGCCGAGCCGCGGCCGTTGACAATGTCGACGGCCATGCTTAGGTTGCCATACTTGTAGGCGCTGGTGTGGCGCACGGCCAGGCGCACATCGTAGCGCGCAAGCGAGTCGGCGCACTCGGGCTTGAAGCTGAGCACCAGAGTCTTGCTCCAGCCGTCGGCCGGAACCGGCACAAACGAGCTGTAAGACGAATGCTTGGGCGCGCAGGCGTCCAAGCATATCGCTATGGCTGTGAGCAGCACCATCAGCGCGGCGCGGCGGCTATTGCTGCGGCTTGTCGGGGCGCTGCTGCTTGCGGCCTGCGCCCTCGCCGCCTGCTTGCTGCTGGCGGTTGCCCTTGGGATTGTTGTTGTTGCTGTTGCTGCCATTGTCGTTACGTGGTTTGCGGTTGCGTCCCCGCTGCTCGCCGCCCTGCTGCTGGCGCTGCTTGTCGGCGCCTTGCTGCTGCTTGGGCCGGCGCTGCTTTTGCTGGGTTTGCGCCCCACCCTCGCCTGCAGGCTGCTGGCGCTGGCGTCCGCCCGACGGGCGGCCTTGGCGGTCGGGGCGCTGCTGGCGTCCGTCCTGGCCGGCGCCGCGCTGGCTGGCAGAGCGGCTTTTTTTCTTTTTCTTTTTGTCGAACCGGCTGATGCTGTCCTGGCCTATGATGTCGCCGAACGCCTTTTGCTCGGCTTTGCGCTCATCGCCGTCGGGCTGCAGTTTGTCGGGCTTGACGCCATTCTTGTTGAGCGCCATCACCTCAAACACGCGTGCGGCCGACAGTGTGACCAGGTTGGCGGGCACCTGCTTGTCGGTGGAATATGTGATTTCCTTCTTGAAGATGTCGGTCTTGAAGTGGAAATATGTGTTGTCTTTGGTTTCTAGCGTCACGTCGCGCGGCGGGAGCTTCTTTGTGGCCTCCACATAGCTGTCGACCTCGAAATTGATGCAGCACTTGAGCTTGGCACACTGTCCGGCCAGCTTCTGGGGGTTGAGCGAAATGTCCTGGTAGCGGGCGGCGCTCGTGGCCACCGACACAAAGTTGGTCATCCAGCTGGCGCAGCACAGCGGACGGCCGCACGGGCCAATGCCGCCTATGCGTCCGGCCTCCTGGCGCGCGCCTATCTGCTTCATTTCGACGCGGATTTTAAACACGTCGGCCAGCACCTTGATGAGCTGGCGGAAGTCGACGCGCTCGTCGGCAATGTAGTAGAAAATGGCCTTGTTGCCGTCGCCCTGATATTCCACGTCGCCGATCTTCATTTTCAGGTGCAGGTCGGCGGCAATCTTGCGCGAGCGTATCATGGTGTCGACCTCCTTGGCCTTGGCCTCCTCGAATTTCTCGAGGTCGGAGGCCTTGGCCTTGCGGAACACGCGCAGAATTTCGAAGTCGGGGCGTAGGTTGGCGCGCTTCATTTGCAGCTTCACCAGCCGCCCCATCATCGACACCCGGCCTATGTCGTGGCCAGGATTGGCCTCGACGGCCACCATGTCGCCCACGCTGAGCGGCAGGTGGGCGCTGTTGCGGTAGAAGCCCTTGCGGGTGTTCTTGAAGTGCACCTCCACAATGTCGAAGTCGTTTTCACCGCCGGGAATGTCGGCAAGCCAGTTGGTGGCGTGCAGCTTGCAGCGTGAGTCGGAAGCCGAGGCGCAGCCGCTGGTGCAGCAGCCGCCCTTGCAGCTGACGCAGCCGTCCTGGCCGGCGCCGTCGAGGCGCAGTGGGCGTTTGCTATTGTCAGAGTTGTTTTTTATGTTCATCGTGCGAGCCTCCCGATTTACTTGGCAAAGCTTACGGCGCGGGTTTCACGAATCACGGTGATGCGCACCTGTCCGGGATACGTCATCTCGTCTTGAATTTTCTGCGCAATCTCGTTGGAGAGCTTCTCGGTTTCGGCGTCGCTTATCTTGTCGGCGCCTACAATCACGCGCAGCTCGCGGCCGGCCTGAATGGCATAGGTCTTGACCACGCCTGGATAAGAGAGGGCCAGGCGCTCAAGGTCGTTGAGGCGCTTGATGTAGGCCTCCACCACCTCGCGGCGGGCACCGGGACGCGCGCCCGAAATGGCGTCGCACACTTGCACTATGGGGGCATACATGCTGGTGGCCTCCTGCTCGTCGTGGTGGGCGCCGATGGCGTTGCATATGTCGGGTTTCTCCTTATACTTCTCGGCAAGCTTCATGCCCAGCAGTGCGTGCGGCAGTTCGGGCTCGTCGTCGGGCACCTTGCCAATGTCGTGCAGCAGGCCGGCGCGGCGTGCGCGCTTGGGGTTGAGCCCCAGTTCGCTGGCCATGATGGCGCAGAGGTTGGCCGTCTCGCGCGAGTGCTGCAGCAGATTCTGGCCGTAGCTTGAGCGGTATTTCATCTTGCCGATGAGGCGGATGAGTTCGGGGTGCAGGCCGTGGATGCCGAGGTCGATGGCGGTGCGCTTGCCCGTCTCAATCACCTCATCCTCCACCTGCTTCTTCACTTTGGCCACCACCTCCTCGATGCGGGCTGGATGGATGCGGCCGTCGGCCACAAGCTGGTGCAGCGCCAGGCGCGCGATTTCGCGGCGCACGGGGTCGAAGCCCGAAAGCACTATGGCTTCGGGGGTGTCGTCGACCACGATTTCGACGCCGGTGGCAGCCTCAAGGGCGCGTATGTTGCGGCCCTCGCGGCCAATGATGCGGCCCTTGATTTCATCGTTGTCGATGTGGAACACCGTCACGGCATTTTCGATGGCTGTCTCGGTGGCCACGCGTTGTATGGTCTCCACCACTATGCGCTTGGCCTCCTTGTTGGCGGTGAGCTTGGCGTCGTCCATAATGTCGTTGATATATGACTGGGCGGCAGTCTTGGCCTCGTCTTTGAGCGACTCCACCAGCTTCTCTTTGGCTTCTTCGGCCGAGAGGCCGCTCACGTGTTCAAGGGTGTCGCGCACGCTGGCTTCCATCTTGTCGATTTCTTTGCGACGGTCGTCAATGACGCTCATCTGGTTGTCGAGATTGAGCTTCATAGTTTCGTTTTCGCTGCGCTTGCGCTGCACCTCCTGCTGCTGCTGGTTGAGTTGCAGCTCGCGCTGGCGCAGTTTGGCCTCGCTCGACTGCACCTTTGCCAGGCGCGCATTGGCCTGCTTCTCGCTTTCGCTCTTGATGGCCATGCCGGCCTCCTTGCCCTTGAGCACTTCGTTGTTTTTCAGCACTTCGGCTTCGAGCTTGGCCTTCTCGATGATGGTGTTGGCCTGCGACTTGGCGTTGCGCCTGGTGGCCGACAGTGTCGCCACTATGCCTATCGCCAGGCAGGCGACAGCGATTAGCAAATAGATGATTATGTTCATTTCAACTTGTAAAATAATTTATAGTAAATAAAAAAAGCACTCCGCGAACCATAGGGACACAAGCGTGGTGTGGGTGGGTCGCATCCGGCAACGGTGGCAGCCGCCATGCCGCACGCCATAGGGGCGGTGTGTGGACATGCGTTGCGGCTTAATTGCTGGCCGGAGGCCTCGCTTGGCCCAAGATTCAGGCAGTGCAGGAACCTTAATTTCTCTCTTTTATATTATTGTGTTGCTTTATTGCTTTCTCTCTCTGTTTCCGCTTTCCTGGAAATTGCGGATCGTATGCCGGCGCCGGCGCGCCTCACATCTTCACCACTATTTCGTCGAGCTTGCGCTCGAATTCCTTCAATTCGGCACCAACGGCAACATTCTGCTCATGGGCATGGATGTAGAGTCTTGCAAACTGGAATGCCACTCTGGCCATAACCTCCTCTTGCGAAGCAGTATTGCGAAACAGTGGCATCCACTTGTTCCACAAGGCGTTGACGAGCTTCTCGGCATTGCGGTATTCCTGCTCGTCGGCTTTGCTCACGCTCACGGGTATCTGCTTGATGTTGGCCAGTGAGACCCAGATGTTTATTTTGTCGTCGTCCATCGTTAAGAGTTACGTTGCCATATTTGTTTGCTGCGCATTGCTGCCGCATGCCCGGCTAATCGCTGAGTTGCGCAATGCACTTGTCGATGTCCCGCACCAGTTTTGAAATGATGGCTTTGCTTTCGGCAAGCGACTTGGCGTCGGGCACAATGGCGCGTGCCATTTTCAAGTAGTCGTTGTCGGCCCGCAAGCGGTCGTTGTCGCGCTGCAGCCGGTCGTTGTCGGCCCGCAGACGCGCAGTCTCGTCTTCCAAATCGGCTTTCTCTTGCAGCAGCGCATAATACTTTTCAAGCAAAACTTGGGTTTTGCCGGTTATGCGAGCCAGAGTGTCGTGTAGTTCGGAAGCCATATCACTTCAAATTTTTACAAAAGTAATAAAAAAATCATATAATATTCGAGTGCAACGCAAAAATATGGCCATGATTTGTGATGTTTCTAATCGGTTTCACCGAAAAAGCGCACAATTTGGGCAGTTGGAAGTAATAATGGTAATTAAAAACGGATTGCCGATAGCCGGGTTAATCGCAATTATGATTAATTTTGCGTTGCGACAACAAAAAAAACGATTTTTTTCTATGGCAAAAGACAACATAACGACCTGCGACAACATCTGCGACTACAACGCCATATTTGCGGAGGAGACCCTTAACCCGCTGGTGACGGTGGTTGACTTCAGCAAAATGGTGGGCAAGAGCGTGCCCGGCAAGAAGACCTACGGATTCTATCTGGTGATGTTAAAGGACACCAAGTGCGCCGACATTCTGTATGGGCGCAACATGTATGACTTCCAGGAGGGCACGCTGCTGTTTCTGGCACCAGGACAGGTGCTGGACGTGAAGCAGCCGCCAGTGCCCGTTGAGCCCAAAGGCTATGCGCTGGCATTCCACCCCGACCTGCTGCGCGGCACACAGCTGGGGCGCAACATTCACGACTACAACTTTTTCTCCTACGACGTGCACGAGGCGCTGCACATATCGCAGCAGGAGCGCAGCATAGTCACCGAGTGCCTGGCCAACATCAAGCAAGAGTTGCAGCACGCCATTGACAAGCACAGCCGCCAGCTGATAGTGAGCAACATCGAGCTGCTGCTGAACTACTGCGTGCGCTTCTACGACCGCCAGTTTATTACTCGCGAGCGCGTTAACGCCGACGTGATCACGCGGTTTGAGCGGCTGGTGTATGACTACTACCGCGATGGCAACCCTGAGCTGCACGGAATGCTCACTGTGGCGCAATGCGCGCAAAAGCTCAACCTGTCGGCCAACTACTTTGGCGACCTTGTGAAGAAGGAGACTGGGAAATCGGCGCTAGAATTCATACAAAGTCATGTGGTGAGTCTCGCAAAAGAGCGGATTTTCGACACATCGAAAAGCATCAGCGAAATCGCCTACGGGCTGGGGTTCAACTATCCGCAGCACTTCACCCGCTTCTTCAAGACGCATGTGGGCATGACTCCCAACCAGTATCGCGCTCAGTCGTAGGCACTATAAAGTTGAAGATTGAAGGCATAAAGTTGAAGTTTTTTTGCCACCACAAAAAGCATGCTGCCATACTTAATTCACTTACAATAAGCAACATATTGGCGACACAGCACATCACGAGCACTGAAAAAGTAGCAATCCCACGAGTTGGCGGATGCACCAAACAGCGACGAATGCTGTAGGGACGTGGCATGCCACGTCCGATGCAATTCACTGTAAACCAGCCAACTATACGTAAACGATTGTAGCCAATTGAGGTATATTTGATGGGGTTTGCTCTCGTGCTGAGTGGGGCTACACCCGTCGGACGCGGCATGCCGCGTCCCTACAACAAACAGCTGTAAACCAGTTTTTTAGCGATTATTTTTGACTTTAAACCTTATCTCGCTGAGGAATAAAATTTTTCAGTGTTCTCGGCATCCCACGTCTCCACATTTATATTGATGAAAAATCAGAGTTTTACAGCGGAGGTTAATCGGCTTTGAAGGTGACCATGCGGTTGTAGACGTAGTTGGCAAGGGTGTAGACGGCCATGGCTATGAGCATCACTACGTTTTGGCCAGACTTCTTCATGGGGAGCCAGCTGATTTGCATGTCTTTCATGCCAACGCCTTCAAGCAGCACCCAGCTGACCGCAAGCTGCAAGCCGAGGCACAGCAGGAATCCCACCACAAACAGTGTGGCCTCGCGCTTGAGATTGCGTTTTGTGTGGAACACCCAGTTGCGGTTCCACACAAAGCTGTTGACCACGCCCAGCACATAGCCCACAACGTTTGAGATGCCGTAGGCCAGGCCAAGGCAGGTGTTCAGCAGATAGAACACCACCAGTGTTATGAGTGTGTTGCTTGCGCCTATCACGCCATATTTGAGCAGCTGAATGCCCGTGGTGCGCGCTTTGCCCTTGTCAATGTTCATTGCAGTCTTGTCGTTATTTTTTGTAAACCTCCTACCACATCAGTCCTGCATTATGGGGAACGACCAGTTGTGGCGCACGGCCAGATAGCGCAGCACTATCACAAGCACGGCGCAAGCCAGCTGCTGCGCAATGCTGGTGCCGCCCAGCAGGCCTATCACCCAGTAGAGTATGCCGCCGGCTATGCACGCTGTGGCATAAATCTCTTTGCGGAACACCAGCGGCTCCTCGTTGATGAAGATGTCGCGCAGCACACCGCCCATGGCACCTGTGATGGTGCCCATGATGAGCGCCACCCACATGGGGTAGCCCATCATCAGGGTCTTGTAGATGCCCACGTCCACAAACAGCGCCAGGCCGAAGGCGTCGAATATGTAGAATGTGCCTTCGAGCTTGACCAGATATTTGCGGAACGCTATCACCACCACGAGGCCGGCCACCGTGGCAATGGCATACCACGGGTTGAGCATCCAAAACGGGTTGATGCCCAGAAACACATCGCGCATGGTGCCGCCGCCTATGGCTGTGATAAAGCCTATGGAGTAGGCTCCGAACCAGTCGAACTTCTTTACCGCGGCCAAGCGGATGCCGCTGATGGCATAGAACAGCGTGGCCACGATTTCGAGTATAAACTCAAAGGTATCCATTACTTCCATAAAGCTGGAACGATATAGTAGTTTTTAAAATTATTTTTTTGTTTATTGCCAATGCAAAGATACAATAAAATATTGACAAACGGCCCACACCAGGGGGGGTGAGGTTAGAAGGGTTTGCGGTATTTGTCGTTGGGGTCGTCGTCGATGATGCTGAGGTAGCTGGCGTAGCGCGACTGGCTGATGAGGCTCTGCTCCACGGCCTCGCGCACGGCGCAGTGCGGCTCGTGGGTGTGGGTGCAGTTGCCATAGCGGCAGCCCTCGGAATACCTGAATATCTCGGGAAAGTAGTGGGCCACCTGCGCGCGCTCGAAGTCGATGGTGCCGAAGCCCTTCACCCCAGGGGTGTCGATGAGGCATCCGCCGCCAGGCAGGTCGAGCATCTCGCTGAATGTGGTGGTGTGCATGCCCGTGTGATGCGACTGCGACACATCGCCCACCCTAAGTCCGGCATCGGGCACAAGGGCATTGATTATCGACGTCTTGCCCACGCCAGAATTGCCTGAGAGCAGCGTGGTCTTGCCGGCCACGGCCTGGCGCAGGGCTTCCATGCCCTGGCCTGTGATTGTGGATGTGGGCAGCACGGTGTAGCCAATGGAGCGGTAGAGGTAGGCGAAGGCGCTGAGCAGCTCGGCGTCGTCGGGCGCGGAAAGCAAGTCAACCTTGTTGACCACAAGCAGCGCCGGCACCGAATAGGCCATGGCCGTAGCCAGGAAGCGGTCGATGAATGTGGTGTTGGTCACCGGGTTGGCCAGCGTCACCACCAGAGCTGCCTGGTCGAGGTTGGCGGCTATTATTTGGAATTCCTTGCTCAGATTGCTGGCGCGGCGAATTATGTAGTTGCGCCGCTCGGCAATGCCGGTGATAAAGGCTGTGCCGTCGGGCTTGGGGTCGAGCGTCACGATGTCGCCCACCGCCACTGGATTGGTGCAGCGGTAGCCCTTGAGGCGCAGGTTGCCTTTGATTTTGCAATTCACAGTGCGGCCGCCGTCGAGACGCACCTCATACCAGCTGCCAGTGTTCCTAATTACGAGTCCTTCCATACTTGGCTGCAAATATAGCTCAAAAAGGCGGCATAGCAAAGAAAAGCCGCCAACCGACGCTGCACTTTCGTTGATTTAAAACGGCAATAGAGACAATAGAGACAATGGCCTGCACGCATTAGAAAAAGGATCAGTTTGCCACTTAATTTGTCTATATTGTCTCCATTGCCGTTTAAAGACTGATGGCGACACCGTTGAAAACAAAGTAAATTACAGAAGTTAGTGGTAGAGGTTTGGGCAACAAAATGGGCTGGGATTTTGCGGTTTAGCGATAAATGGATATCTTTGCACTGATTTTTTAGATTATTTGTTTAAAATTCTTGAGTTTTATGAACGTAGAAACTATTGGACTCTGGGCAGGCGCCGTGTGGAACGCGCTCAACGATGCCCAAGGCACACTCAGCGTGAAGGGTCTGCGCAAGGCCACAAAGCTGAAAGAGAAAGAAATTTTTGCCGCTATTGGCTGGCTGGCCCGCGAGGGTAAAATCAGCGTAGAATCTGACCAAGCCGAGAAAGAGGTGGAGGTGACTCTGCTCTAATCCACCGCACAGCACCGCAAATGGCGCGGGCTGACGCCACGGCCACGGCTGCTGAGCAACGAAAATATTACCGAATTAAAAAGGATAGCCCGGAAAGTGAATCCGGGCTATCCTTTTATTATAGCATGCTGGCTGGCTTATGCCAAGCCATTATTCAATCTCGTCACCGCCGCCCTATTGCTTGTCGTACAGGAACGACTCGATTTTATTGACCGGGATGCCGAAATTGAAGTTGTCCGACCCCACGAGCTTGGCATAGTTCACTGCCACAAGGTTGCCGTAGGCGTCAATCACCGGGCTGCCGCTTGAGCCTTGCATCGTGGGGATGTCGTAGAGCAGGCGGTCGCCGTCGGGCAGCTGGGTGACCTTGCCGGTGGTCATCTGCACCTTGATGCCCTGCTTGGTGTTGGCCAACATGGGACCGGCATTGTAGCCTATCATGTACAGCGGCTGGCTGATGGTGAGCTTGGCGTCGCCACCGCCGCCAAACAGCGACGACAGGAAGCCCGCGTCGTGGCGGTGGGCAGCAGTGGCAAAGATGTGCGCGCCGTCGGGGGTTACCCGCGACTTGAGTTGAATAAGAGCCAGGTCGACATCGTCGTTGCCCGACACGCGCACCACTGTGCAGGGATTGTTGTTGAGGAAGTCGTCGGCCGAGCTCACGTAGGTGTCGTTGTAGGCGATGCCAAGCTCGCACACCGAGCTGACGGTGACGTTGTTCACGCTTATGTCCGACAGGCCGCGGTAGGTGCTTCCAGCCTGCTGGTATTCCTGCCTCAGCTGCTCCTGCTGGCTTTGGATTTGCGACAGGCGCACGTTGTCGGGCACATATGAGTCGGTGTATTCGTCATACACATAGCAGTCTTCCTTTTGGCTTTCGAGCTGGTCGAACTGGTCGGACAGCTGCTGGGCATAGCTTTCGCACAGCTGCTTGTAGGCCGCGATGATCGACGACCAGGCGCGCTGCACCTGCTGCTTGTCGATGACAGGCTGCACCACGTGGCGGTTGGTGAGAATTAGGCCCTTGCCGTCGACGAAAAAGCCGGTGCCGTAGCTCTCGGCCTTGTTGCGCTTCACCTCGTTGAGGTCGGCCGTGAGGCCGCTGATGTCGCCATCGTCGTCAAGGCCGGTGAAATATAGCGTTTCGCCGTTGCCCAGGTGCAGCTCGTAGTAAAAGCGGTTGACGATCACCACCACGCCGCCTGCGTCCTCGCTGAAAAGCGTCTGAGCGTCTTTCTCGCCACTGCATGATGCGAATGTGAGCGCAAGCGCCATCATGGCCGCCCACAGCGTGTGAAATGTAAACTTATGATTCATAGTCGGGGTTCAAAAAAAATGATTTCAACGCACAAAGTTAAGCATTTTTCGCACAACTTCACATATAATATAAGAGACGGAACAGCAGAAAAACGCCAACGTTAGGCAGTTAGCTGCTCAAATATTTTGCTTGGTCGGGAAAAAGTGCTAAATTTGCACCGCTTTTCGTAATCTCTGGCAAGAAATATCGAGTGGCTTGTGAATATTGCGATAAGAAAATGTTGAAAGAAAAAACGATAAAATCAAAATGGACTTAATTAAAGTTGTTGAGCAAGCATTTGCTACAAAGAAGGAACTTCCCGTATTCTATCCCGGTGACACCATCACAGTGGCCTACCGCATTAAAGAGGGTAACAAGGAGCGTATCCAGAAGTATCGCGGCACAGTGCTGAAAATCAGCGGCGAGGGCGACAAGAAGCGTTTCACAGTGCGCAAAATCAGCGACAACATCGGTGTGGAGCGTATCTTCCCCATCGAGTCGCCGTTTATCGACAGCATCGAAATCAACAAGCACGGCCGTGTGCGCCGCGCCCGCATCTACTATCTGCGCAACCTCACCGGCAAGAAGGCCCGCATCAAGGAGCGCCGCATCCTCACAAAGGAGAAGGAGGCTTAAGGGCAAGGCTTGCAAAAGTCGCATTTCAGCAATCACAATATGGGCTACTGCCAAAGGCAGCGGCCCATTTGTTGTTGTCGGCCAGCCACAAAGTGTAAATTTTCTTAAATACGGCAACTATTGGCTTGCTTACCGCTTGACACAGTGCCACAAGTGGCGTATCTTTGTAGCTGCGAAAGCGAGTAACTTGGCAAACGAAACTAAACGAAACTAAAATAAACACAGAAACGAAAGAATTATGGGAAAGAAAGCATTACTGATGATTCTCGACGGCTGGGGAATAGGTGACCACAGCAAGAGTGACGCAATTTACAACGCCCCCACCCCCTACTGGGACAGCCTGCTCAAGAACTACCCCAACAGCCAGCTTCAGGCAAGCGGTGAAAACGTGGGTCTGCCCGACGGCCAGATGGGCAACAGCGAGGTGGGCCACCTCAACATTGGCGCCGGCCGCGTGGTGTACCAGGATCTGGTGAAGATCAACCGCGCCATTGCCGACAAGTCGATTCTAAAGAATCCAGAAGTGGTTGAGGCATTCAGCTATGCGCAGCGCACAGGCAAGGGCATGCACTTTATGGGACTCACCAGCACCGGCGGCGTGCACAGTTCGCTCGAGCACCTGTTTGCCCTGTGCGACATCGCCAAGGAATACAATCTGAAGAATGTGTATCTGCACTGCTTCATGGACGGCCGCGACACCGACCCTGAAAGCGGCAAGGGCTTCATTGCCGATGTGGAGAAGCACTGCGCACAAAGCGCAGGAGTGGTGGCCACAATCACAGGCCGCTACTATGCCATGGACCGCGACAAGAACTGGGACCGCGTGAAGCTGGCCTACGACCAGCTGGTGAACGGCGTGGGCCGCAAGAGCGACAACATGGTGCAGGCCGTGCAGGAGTCGTATGACGAGGGCGTGACCGACGAGTTCATCAAACCCATCGTGAACAGCACCGTGGACGGCCGCATCAAGGAAGGCGACGTGGTGATTTTCTTCAACTACCGCAACGACCGCGCAAAGGAGATGACCATTGCCCTGACGCAGCACGACATACCCGAGCAGGGAATGCACACCATCAAGGACCTGCAATTCTACTGCATGACCCCCTACGACTCGTCGTTCACAGGCGTTCACATCCTCTTCAAGAAGGAGAATGTGAAGGACACCCTGGCCGAGTATCTGTCGAACAAGGGTCTGCACCAGCTGCACATCGCCGAGACCGAGAAGTATGCCCACGTGACGTTCTTCTTCAACGGCGGACGCGAAGCGCCATTCGAAGGCGAAGACCGCATACTGGTGCCCTCGCCAAAGGTGGCAACCTACGACCTGAAGCCCGAGATGAGTGCCTATGAGGTGAAAGACAAGCTGGTGGCTGCCATCGGCGAAAAGAAATACGACTTCATTGTGGTGAACTATGCCAACGGCGACATGGTGGGCCACACCGGCGTGTATGAGGCAATCGAGAAGGCCGCAGTGGCCATCGACAACTGCGTGCGCGACACCGTGGAGGCTGCCAAGGCAGCCGACTATGAGGTGATAATCATTGCCGACCACGGCAACGCCGACCACGCCCTCAACGCCGACGGCACTCCCAACACAGCGCACTCGCTCAACCCCGTGCCCTTTGTGTATGTCACAGCCAACAAGAAGGCCACCGTGGAAAACGGCCGCCTGGCCGATGTGGCGCCGTCGATTCTCCAAATCATGGATCTTCCTCAGCCTGCCGACATGACCGGCAAAGGACTGATCAACAAACAATAATCTATTTCATATACTCGTTTTATCGTGACGGTTCTGCGCTGGCGAAGGCGCGGGACCGTTTTTTTTGCGCCCGCACGCCAGGCCAGAGGCGTCCCAAAAGCGTTTTTTGCTTGTGTAATGCGCTTTTTTTTAGTAATTTCGTGGCTATATACAGCAACGCTGAAAACTTTATCTATGACACATATGAGCAAAATAAGCAAACTGATGGTTGCCTGCGCGGCAACGGCACTGCTTGCCCCTGCAGCCGCAGGCGGCGAGCACGTAGTGATACTCTCGACCAACGACACACACAGCCAAATCGACCCTGCCAGCGACGGTCTTGGAGGCATTCTGCGCCGCCGGGCAGCATTCGACCAGGTGCGCCGCGACAACAAGAACGTGGTGGCCGTTGACGCTGGCGACGACGTGCAGGGCACGCTCTACTTCTCGCTGTATGGCGGCAAGGTGGAGTTTGCCTGCCTCGACAGCCTGCGCTACGACATGACCATTCTTGGCAACCACGAGCTTGACAACGGAGCCGACAGCCTGGCCACCCTGTATAACCGCATGCGCACGCCTCGCCTGTCGACCAACTACGACCTGAGCGCGTCGCGCATGGCCGGCCACTTCGAGCCCTACATTGTGAAGGCGTTTGGCGACAAGCGCATGGCCTTCATAGGCCTCAACGTGAATCCCAAGGGCATGATTTCGGAGGGCAACTACAACGGCATACGCTATCTCGACCCCTATGACGTGGCCGACGCCACGGCCAAATATCTGAAAGAGGTGCAGAAGGTGGACTTCGTGACCGTGGTGTCGCACATAGGCTATGACTCCTACGAAGCCAGCCAGCCAAACGACTCGATACTGGTGACGCGCAGCCACTACATCGACCTGGTGATAGGCGGGCACTCGCACACGCTGCTGCGCCCCGGCGACAAGCGCACACAGGTGGCCAACGCCGATGGCCGGATCATCACCGTTGGGCAGAACGGCAAGTCGGGCAAATATGTGGGCCGATATGACGTGGACCTCGACACCCGCAAGGTGCAGTATTCGCAGATTAAAATCGACAGCAGCCTCGACGCAGCCGCCGCGAGTTACACGGCCATGGCGGCGTGGCTCGCACCCTACCGCCGCGGCGTGGACTCACTGATGAACACCCCCGTGGTGACATCGGCCCGCCGCATGGCCAGCCAAAGCCAGGCAGCGCAAAACTGGCTGAGCGACGCAGCCGCCAGCATTGTGCGCGGCCTCAGCAAGCGTCACGTCGACTTCGCCATAATGAACAAGGGCGGCATTCGCCAAGACTTTCCGCAAGGCGGCATGAGCGAGGGCCTGATTGGGTCGATGTTCCCCTTCAACAACCGCTTTATGGTGCTCGAAATCACGGGCGCCGACCTGCTTGAGGCCCTCAAGGTGATGGCCGGACGCGGCGGCGACGCCGTGAGCCGCGAGCTGAGGGTGGTCTACGATGCCGCCGGCAATGTGACCTCGGCCAAGGTCAGCGGCAAGAAGGTGGACCCGCGCAAAGTGTATTCGATGGCCACCATCGACTATCTGGCCAACGGAGGCGACTACATGGTGCCCTTCACCCGCGCCAAGCGCGTGTATGTTGACGGTGTGCCATATGGCCGGCACATGCTCAGCTACATGAAGCAGCTGGCAGCGCAAGGCAAAAAGGTGGAAGCCTCGGGCGAAATGCGCATGATGAAGAAATAACGGAAAAAACTCACATTCACATAAACACTTATAATGAAACAAATTCAACGAATCCTATTGATGCTGGTGGCGGCTGTGGTTATGGCCACGGGCACCATCCAGGCTAAAAAGCCGGCCATTCTCAACCGCGCCGACGAAAAGACAATGGAGCAGTGGGTGAACTCCACCTTTGCCCAAATGACTCCCGACGAGCGCATAGCGCAGCTGATGGTGGCCGCCGTATTTCCGCAAGGCAACGAGCAGACCGAGGCCGATGTGCGCCGCCTGGTGAGCGAATACAAGGTGGGCGGACTCATCTACCAAGAGAGCGAGATAAAGAAGCAGGTGAGCTGCACCAATCTGGCCCAGTCGATGGCCAAAGTGCCGCTGATGATTACGCTCGACGCCGAGTGGGGCCTGAGCATGAGGCTTGAAAACGCGCCAAAGTATCCGCGCAACCTGTATTTGGGTGCAATCAACGACGACAAACTGTTTTACGACTACGGCCGCGAGCTGGCACGACAGCTGCGCCGCGTGGGCGTGACCGTTGACTTCGCCCCCGTGCTCGATGTCATCGACCGCCCGCGCACAGTGGTGGGCGACCGCAGCTATGGCTACAACCCCGATGTGGTGGCGCGCCACGGCATCGCCTTTGCCAAGGGCCTTGAAGACGGCGGCGTGCTGTCGGTGGGCAAGCACTTCCCCGGCCACGGCTCGACCACCGTGGACTCGCACAAGTCGCTGCCCACCATCGACAAGAGCATGAAGGAGCTCAACATCGACGACCTCATGCCTTTCCGCCAGTATGTGAACTCTGGCCTGTCGGGCATGCTCACGGGCCACATCTATGTGCCTGCCATCGACCAGCGCAAGATGCCTGGCACAATGAGCGACAAGGTGGTGAACGGACTGCTGAAGAAGAAGATGGGCTTTGAGGGCCTGATATTCACCGACGCCCTCAACATGGGCGGCGCCAAGGTGGACGGATCGGTGTGCGTGAGCGCGCTGCTGGCCGGCAACGACGTGCTGCTGATGCCGGTGAACATTCCCGACGAAATTGCAGCCATAAAGCGCGCCGTGGCCGACGGCACGCTGAAGCAGAGTGTGATAGACGAGCGGTGCAAGAAGATGCTGCGATTCAAGTATGCCCTTGGGCTCGACAAGCCGCAGCAGGTGGCCACCGGCAATGTGGTGGAAGACGTGAATTCGCCCGAGGCCTCACTGATGGCGCGCCGCCTGACAGCAGGCACCATAACCGTGGTGAAAAACGACCGCCAGCTGCTGCCCATCCGCAATCTGGCCAGCCGCCGCATTGCGGTGGTGACCATGGGTGTGGACAACGACACCAAGTCGATGTTCCAGCGCCGCTGCTCAAACTACGCAGCCACCACGGCACTCGACTACCGTGCCGACTTCACCTCGCGCGACAGCATTGAGCGCGCCATCGAAGCGGGAGGCTTCAACAGCGTGATCATAGCCATCAAAAACGACGGGGAGGCCTACCGCAGCATGGCTCTGAGCATAGCCAGACGGGTGCCCGACGCCACAGTGGTGATATTCAGCGACCCGCAGAAGCTCGACAACTATGCCAGCCTCATGGCCAGCGACGATGTGAATGCCGTGGTGGTGGCATATGAGCGCACCGCCACAGCCGAAGACTATGCGGCACAGACTGTGTTTGGCGGCAACGCCGCCGACGGCATCCTGCCCGTACCGGTGAAGGACAAGGCATCGGGCCGCGTGTTTGCAGCCGGCACCGGCGTGCGCTACAAGGCCAGCCGCCTGGGCTACACCCTGCCCGAGGAGGTGGGCTTCGACCCAGCCCTGCTGCACAAAATCGATTCAATATGCAACTACGGCATTGCCCAGCGCGCATTCCCCGGCTGCCAGGTGCTGGTGGCCCGCCACGGCAAGGTGGTGTGCAACCGCGCCTATGGCGAGATTGACTTCGGCACGGGCATTCCTGTGACGCTCAACACACTCTACGGCCTGGCATCGGTGTCGAAAGCCACAGGCACGCTGAGTGCGGTGATGAAGGCGTATGACAACGGCGACTTCACCCTCGACGACCCGGCCAGCAAGTTCATTCCGGGCCTGCAAGGCACCGACAAGGCCGGCATCACATTCCGCGATCTGCTGTATCACGAGACGGGCATGCCGCCCTCGCTCAACATGTGGGAAATGATGTTTGACCGCAACACCTACAAGGGCCAGCTGATAACGTCGGCGCCCACCGAGCAAAACACCATCAAGGTGATGGCCAACGCCTATGGCAACAAGTATGCTCGGCTGCGCACCGACATACTCTCGACGGTGAAGACCCCGAAGTTCAACATCCCCATTGCCGAGGGCATATATGGCGGCCAGGAGACCTACGACTCCATTATGAACCGCATCTACCACCAGCCGCTGGGAGCCAAGCGCTACCTGTACAGCTGCCTCAACTTCTGCCTGCTGGCCAATGCGGTGCAAAACATCACCCACATGCAGCTCAACAACTTTGTTAACAACTACATCTTCGCCCCGCTGGGCTCGTATCACACCACCTACCGCCCGCTGGAGAAGTTCCCATCGTCGCAAATAGCCTACACCGAGGTCGACACCTACCTGCGCCGGCAGCACATACACGGCTATGTGCACGACGAGCTGGCTGCATTCTCGGGCGGCGTACAGGGCAACGCAGGCCTCTTCTCAAACGCCAACGACCTGGCCAAGCTGCTGCAAATGTGGCTCAACGGCGGCACCTACGGCGGACAGCGGTTCTACAAAGCCGAAACAGTGAACACGTTCACCACATCAAAGAGCCCCAACAGCCACCGCGGCCTGGGCTTTGACAAGCCCAACACGGCCAAGCCCAGCTGGTCGTCGACCTGCGACGAGGCCACTCCCGAGACCTACGGCCACACGGGCTTCACTGGCACATGCTTCTGGGTAGACCCGAAGAACGACATGATATACATATTCCTGTGCAACCGCGTGAGCCCCACGCGCGACAATCCTGCCTTTGGCCGCGTGAGCGCGCGCTCGCACATCCAGTCGCTGCTCTACCACTCTATTAAACAATAAAATTAATGATATGATGAATATGAAACCGATTTTATCTGTAATGCTGGGAGCCGCACTGATGCTGGCATCGTGCGGCGGAGGCAAATATAAGTTGGCCGTCACATTTCCCGACGACTCATTCAACGGCAAAATGGCCTACCTCACCAGCTACGACACTGGCGACACCATCGACAGCGCCAGCGTGGCCAACAAGTGTGTGCAGCTGAGCGGCAAGGTTGACGGCAGCTACTACGCCCGCCTGATAGTGGACGGCAGCCGGCTTGGGCTGATAGTGGAAGACGGCGACATTGCCGTGCTGTGGAAGGAACACAAGGCCACAGGCACCGCCCTCAACGACAAGCTGAACGAACTGAACAAGCAGCTCGACGGCTTCGACAACGAGTTCAACCAGGTGAGCGAGCAGTTCAAGAGCAAGAAAATCACCGAGGCCCAGGCCGACGCGCTGGGCAAGCGCATCAACGACAAGATGGCCGACTGCTTCCACTCGGCCTACGAGGACAACAAGGACAACGGTATAGGCCCGTGGGCGTTTAACTACTACATAATGCTCAAGGAGTTCAACTTGCAACAGCTCGACTCGCTCATAAAGACCGCCCCCGAGAGCTATGCCAGCCTCAAGCGCGTGCAGAAGGCTGTGAGCGACGCCAAGCAGAAGCAACTGACGGCGGTGGGCAAGCGCTTCACCGACTTCGAGATCACCTGCGAGGACGGCAGCAAGAGCCGCCTAAGCGACTTTGTGGGCAAGGGCCGATACACGGTGGTCGACTTCTGGGCAAGCTGGTGCGGCCCGTGCCGCGCCGAAATCCAGGGCGCGCTCATGGACATCTACAAGAAGTATGGCGGCAAGCTCGACGTGGTGGGTGTGGCCGTGTGGGACGATCCCGCCGACACACACAAGGCCATAGCCGAGCTGCAAATTCCGTGGCGTGTGATGATAGGCAACGGCAAACTCGAGCAGCCCACCGACCTATATGGAATCTCGGGCATACCGCACATCATGATTGTAGACCCCAAGGGCGTGATAGTGTCGCGCGGCTTGCAGGGCGATGCTCTGGAAGCCGAGGTGGCCAAACTGATGAAGTAAATAGTTAGTAATATATGCACGGCTCCCGCAGAACTGCATCTGCGGGAGCCGTTACTTTATTATTAATACCCGATTGGATACCCAAATTGGCGGTAAAGAATGCTCCAAACAGCAACGAATGCTGTAGGGACGTGGCATGCCACGTCCGACGGGAATTACTATACATCAGCTAATTAGCAAATTATTTATGGGCTGTATTTTCAAACGGTGGGAATGCGCAGTTGTATGGGGTGTAAGCGTTTGGAAGCCACCATGTGGCCGATGGGCTACGCCCGTCGGACGCGGCATGCCGCGTCCCTACATTATACTTATAATCAGTGAATTATGTCGTGATACAACAGATATAACCCACCTCATTCAACTTTAAACCTTAAAGGCTGCCGCCGAGCGAGCGGTAGAGGTCGATTGAGCGGCGGGCGGCGGTAACCTCGGCGGGGGTCATCTCCTTCACGTGCGAGAAGCCCGTGCTGCCTGTGTACTTCACCAGCACTTGCTTGGCGTGGCTCAGGGCATACACGAGGTCTTTCATGTCGGCCGTCACGGCATCGTCGAAGTTTTCCCAAATCATGCGTCCGCGGCCACGGCCACGATTCACCGTGCGCGGCACATAGGTGTAGACGAAGCCGTTGGCCACCACCGTCACACTGTCGATGCCCAGCGGGTCGTCGGCATAATACTGTGCGCGCAGGTGCAGAGCGCCTGGGTGGCCGGCGCTGGTGTCGAAATAGAGGTAGAGGGCGTTGCAGGTGCTGTCCATGGTCACACCCTGCGGCAGATAGCGAGTGGCGCCGCCTGGCAGGCTCAACTCGGAGAAGTCTGGCAGCAGCGATGATGCTGCGGGCACCGGGTCGTCGGCCCAGCGCAAGCGCTGCGGCATATAGCTGTCGATGCCCTTAATGGTGTAGTCGGTGGACAGCAGCTTGTTGAGCCAGTCCTTGTCGACGGTGGAATGCTGCTCGGCAGTGGCGCTGCGGTCCTGCCCTGCCTGTTGGTTTTGCAGACGGGCACGCTCGCTGCGCATGCGGCGGGCAAAGTCGCTGTCGGCGGCCGGCTGCTGAGCGGGCTTGTGGGCGCGCTCGGGATGCAGCCGCCTCACAGGCAGCCTTATGCTTTCGTCAAGGTCGTTTTCATCGGCCCGCGCTGTGGCGGGCTGCAAGGCCGCAGTGGCGACCAGTAACACAGATGCTATTGTTGTGATTATTCCTTTGTAAATTTTCATCGCTATGTGCAAAGTTACTACATTTTAGCCTTTGTTGCCCACTGGCTGCTATTGAATTTTTGCTTCATGCACCCCTGTGGATTCGTTTTTGAGGGTCACCTCAAATCTGAGTGGAGGCGAAAAGCCCCTGGGGCCAATTGTTCAAGGCGCCAGGGGCTTAACTGTGTAACGTATTATAATCTATTTCATCACTTCACTATGAACTTCTGGCCGCCGGCCACATACACGCCGCCGGGCAGTTCTATGGTCTTGCTGCCGTCGAGCACAAAACTTGCCACTTGCTGGCCGAGCACGTTGTAGACGCTCACGGGCTGCACGGCGCCGCTGCAGAATGTGGCGCAACCAGTCTTGCCCACCACCTGCAGGCCGCTGCCCACAGTCACAGCGTCTACGCCAGTCATGTTGCCGTTGGGCTCAATGCCATGCTCTATCTTGATTGCGAAGTTTTTACCCTCGGTGAGGTCGGCCACCGAGAAGTTCTCTGAGCCGGTCTTATACACGATGAAGAACACCACCTTGTATTTGGGAGTGCCGTCGAGTCCCGTTCGGTCGATGATGTCGGCAAAAGTCATCTTGCCCGAAACCGCGGGGATAGGCTCATTGCCATTGTTGCCATACCACGATGTTACGCCAAGGGCGTTCATGGCCACCGATCCGGTAGCCGCGTACTGCGACACGCGCCCGTTGACCAGATAGTAGGCATACTCGGGGGCGGCGCTGGCATACGGGAGCATGCTTGCCTGCGTGCTGGTGGCGGCTGCCGACTTGTTCAGCTCAGACTTGAGCATGAAGCGTCCTTCGGTTACATTATAGAGCATCACCACAGCAGTGTAGTTTTCAAACGTCGACTTGTCGCTCATGATTTGAGCGGTGAGGTCAAGCCCCATGTCCTTGTAGGTTTTGCCGAGCTGGGTGGGATATTGCAGCTTGTAGTCCAGCTCCACGTTGCTTGGTTCATAGCCCTTGGCCATGTCGAGGTCGGCAGTTGGGGTGTGCCATGCATACACAGTGTCGGTGATGCTCGACGACTCGTCATACCACTTCTTGCCAGTCGAGCCGCTGAAGCCCTCTTCAGAGCACCATGCTGTGTAGAAGCCGTGGCGCGTGGTGACAACATCATTCCAGTTGTTGGGGTTGCGATAGTAGGTGTTGTGCGCACTGTTGAAGAAGTTGCTGCCCACAAGGGTCTCAACACCGATCGACTCCTGGTTGTAGTAGGCATATATGGTGATGCAGTCGGTGCCATTGTCGGGGAAGTCAGCCTCGCTGGGCATGGTCAGCGTGTATTGGTTGGGGTTGTCCTGCTTGGCGTTGAACTTGGCATCGAAATATTGCTTCCGGTGGTCTTGGCTGCCATAATAGTCACTTGTAAAATACTTGAACTCGTATGGCTTCTTGGCATTGCCGCCAAACACAATCACCTTGTCGCCCACGCCGGCAATGATTGGAGTGCTCTTGCCTGCAATGGTGCCGTTTGACTGGATTTGCGGATCGCCGTTGTTGTCGTTAGGCACAGCCACAATCTGGATTTTGCGTGTGGGGGTCTTGAAGTAATAAATCTGCATAGCTGCCTGCGACGGGCTGATGTAGCTGGTGTTTTGAGTGTAGCACTTGGCGTTGACGCGCAGCATATATCCATTCTTAATGTAGCCCTTCACTTTGTCGAGTCCGCCGCCATCGGTCCACTTCAGCTCAATGAAATCACCACTGAAGCTGAGCCCGTCGGACAGTATTGCCACCTGCTTGCCGGTGTTGTCGATCACCTCTATGTTATAGTTCACATACGAGTTTGCCTCAGTGGGGTTCACGTTCTTAATCACCACATTTTTCCAAGTAGATGCGTCATTGTAGTCATAGGTCTGAGTCTCGGGGGTGATTACGGGGGGAAGCAGCGATTGCTTGTTGGGGGCGGTGGCGCCGTCGATGATGTCGCCGATGCGCAGATTCATATACTGCGAGCGCATCACGAAGTCGCCACGGGTGCATCCGTCGGCCTGGGTGTTGCCGTAGACATACACCGGCTGCGGATAGGCCTCAAACAGCAGACCCACCGTGCCGTCGCCTTGCACGGTGAGGGCACTGTATTGCGCCGTCTCGGCAAGGTCGTCGCCGGGGTCGCTCACGCAAAGGCGCTCGGTCCAGTTAAACGAGTTGCTTGCCATGCTCGACTTCTCGGCAGTGTAAATGGTCAGGCCCGAGCGGGCCGTGCCGCCAGTAAGGCTGCCGCGATTTTCACCCGTTTTTGGCACAGAGTGCAGAATGAGTTCGGTTGACTTGCCGTTAATGTCGGCAGTGTATGCTGTCATGTCGCCGTTGCAAGGCACTGCAAGACTCATGCCACAGCTGCCGAGGCTGTTGCCGGCAGAATAGGTCACAACGCCATTGGGGTTTTTAGTGATGGTGATAGGCACAAACAGACGGCCGTTGCCAGTGCCATAACGCATCGACATAACGAACTTGTTTTCACCGACCTCTATCAGCTTCGACTCGTCGTCCTGATTGTTTTGGGTATAGAAATAGTAGCTGTCGGTGCTTGTGCTATAGTTGGCATACGAGTAGTTTCTATTAGTCGACAATATGTCCCAATAGTCATTTTCAGGGTCATACACAAGGAAGTAGTTGCCGTGGTGGTATGAGCCGGAATTGCTGTACACGGTTCGGAAACAGGCAATCACCTTGCCTGCCAGCACACCGCTCTTCACCACACACATGTTGCCAGGGGCAATGCAGCCGCGATAAGCGCTGAACAGTTTAAAGGTGCTGGTTGCATTGTCGCCAGGGCCCTTGTATTCTTTTGCCTCACCCCACGTCTGGCCATTGTCGCGGCTAATGACGTAGCTGTTGGCCGAAAGGCTGTTGGCGTCGGTCGCTGCAAGGGCGTCGCCATGAATGAATGAGCAAATCACGTTGCCGTTTGGCAGGGCTGCCAAGGCGGCATCGCCAAAGCCTTTCGAATTTGCACAGTCGAGGCCGCCCTTGCCATTGCTCACAGAGTCGCCACGGGCAATGGTCACGGGGTCGCTCCACGTGCGGCCGTTGTCATATGAGCGGCGCGATAGCATGTCGATGTCGTTGGCAATGTCGTGGATGTGATATTTGCGCGCGTCGCTGATTGCAATCAGCGAGCCATCTTCGGCGGTGGTGATGGCGGGTATGCGGTAGTATTTTGAGTAATAGTCGCCTGGGGCAAACATGGTCTTGAGCAGCGGAACAAGCACGCGCTTGCCACTTGACTCAAGAGTGCCCTCATTGTCGCCTTTACGGAGCGAAAGGCTATTTAGAGTCACACTATTATTCCAAACTATTGATGTGACTGTTTCATAATGTCCACCACCCCACCAGTTGCCATCACTCACCCACACTCTTTCCGTTTTAGTCTCGTTGGTGTAGCCATAGCTGCCGCCCGAGAGGCCGGTGATTTCGGCGCCGATGCGGGTATAGTTCTTTTTTGTGCCTCCGATAAGAGGCAAATCAGAGCCATCGGCTGCCTTCACATTTATGTCGGCTGCAATATAAAGGATGTATGGGCCTTTTTCTTTAATGACGCCCGGCAGTTCCATAGTGCCGTCGGACAGGGTTGAAGTTTGCGACAGCATCACAGCCTCGTTTTTGGCAATGGGGTCGCGGTAGTCCCAGAGGACTTCAAACGTTTTAGGCACGCCATCAATATTACCAGATGTGCTGGGGTCGAACTTGCGGGCATACAGCGTTACACGGCCCACATAGTTTTTCCACTCACCTTGCAGCTTGAAGCTCACCTTCACCTGGGCGTTGTCGCTGGTGGTGTAGTAGGCGGCGTAGGCAAGCAACTCGTTTTGGTTGCCGAGGCCGGCATAGCCTGCGGCCTGCCACCAGTAGCCGCTCACAAAGCGCTTGGTGCCGGCGGCATTGGCCGTGATGAAGCCTGCAAAGATGAAGCACAGCAGCAAAATGTGTTTTAAGAATGCTTTTTTCATCCTTTTGTGATTTTAATTTTTTTGTTGATAAATACATAGTGCTTCGGCTCCTGCGGCACGTGGTAATAAAATGTTTGTTGAAGGCTTTAATGACAAGAGTGTGGGAGCTGACTGAAGGCGGTGCAGCACCGGCCAAAGGCTTTTGCTGAATTGATTCGGCGCCGCCGGCCATGTGCAGAGTCAGCGGCCGGCAGCGTGAATGCGGGGCACGCTTGCTGCGCCTCCCATTCTAAATGAATCAACTGTGTTTTAACCGATGTGTATTCGTTCAGCACATCTTATTCATAAAATCTATTCGCGGCAAATTTATGCATTATTTCACTATCGGCAAGCGTGGCCGATTGGCTTTTTCGGCATTGTAGAAACATATAACACAGGATGTTGCCTGCACTTCAACACACTTCCCTCGGATTGCGCTTAATTAATATTCCACGGATCACCACAGATTTTTCACGGATTTCTTGAAGCGGGGATGAAGTGGCGGCTGTGGGGAAAAAACGCCTGTCTGTACTGGCCGTTTTGGGCGCCCTTGGTGGCTATAACTGCAAAAAAGCATTATAATCGGTCTGAAAGCCGTGAAAAAAGGTGTAACTTTGTTGGAATTTATAATACAACACTAAGTTTATGATTTTAGGATTAAGCATTGACGCTTGGATTACCATTTTCACTATTTTTGGAGTGTTTTTAACTCTGCTGCTAACCAAAGTAAGAGCCGAAGTGGCTTTTTTCACAGCAATGGCTGTGCTGTGTGTAACTGGAGTGCTCGACTTCGAGACGTCGTTTAAGGGGCTTGCCACCTCGAGTGTTCTGCTGGTGGCGGTGCTGTTTATCGTGATTGCCGGCCTTCGCTATGCCGGTGCTCTTGAATGGCTGGTGTCGCACCTGATGGGGCAGCCCAAGACCCACGCCATGGCGCTGGTGCGCCTGATGCTGCCGGTGGGCATATTAAGTTCGTTTATGAGCAACACTGCCACCACAGCACTGTTTCAGAATGTGGTGAAGATATGGTCGAAGAAGCTGCACATATCTCCGTCGAAACTTTTGATACCGCTGGCTTATGCCGCTTCGCTGGGCGGACTGCTCACCCTGATAGGCACGCCACCCAACCTGATAATATCGAGCCAGTATGCCATCGACACGGGGGTGTATATGAACCTGCTTGAGCCGTTCCCCATTGGGGCCTGCGTGATGCTTGTGAGCGTGGTGGTGGTGATATTGATGCGTAATGTGCTGCCTGTGCGCGACGGCCAAGACGATGCGCAGGCGGACTTCATGGACGTTAAGCCCGACAAGCGGAAAACCGCCATTTCGCTGGTCATACTCGGTGCCATGCTTGTGGCCTCGTCGTGCGGTGTGCTGCCTCTCACCTCGTGCTGCCTTATAGCGGGCATGCTCATGGTGGTGACGAAGTGCTGCACCTCTGAACAGGCATTTCAGGAGGTGAACTGGAGGGTGATTATCATATTCTCGGGCAGTATATGCATTGGCACCGCCATCGACAAGACCGGACTTGCCAAGGTGGTGGTGGACAACATCCTTAACCTTAGCAGCAACCCCGTGGTGATTCTGGTAGTGCTATGCGTGGTGGCGGCCATTCTCACTGAATTACTGAGCGACACTGGCTGCGCGGCCATGATTTACCCCATTGCCTACGAGGCGGCCGTCACGCTTAACGTTAACCCCCTCACATTTGTGATTGCGCTGATGATGAGCGTGTCTAACAGCTATGCCACCCCAATAGCCACACCGCCCAATATGATTGTGTATGCCTCTGGGGGCTACCGCTTTGCTGATTTTGCCAGAATAGGAATTCCGTTAAAGGTGGTGACACTGGCCACAATCATTGGTGCCACCCTCCTCTTCTATCCGCTGTAAGGCGTATAGAATTTTTCTTGGGACAAGAAAGGCATAAAGACAAGTTTATTTTTATAAAGACAGATTTTTGCGTGTGTCTTTATTCTTTCTTGTCTTTATGCCTTTCTGTCGAAATAATTGTCTTTATGCCGAAAGGTTGGCGCACCTATAGCACTCAACTTTCAACCTTATAGCACGTTGATCTTGAGGCGGCTAAGGGCGCGGTCGGCTTTGGCTTTTGCGCTCTCCACGTCGGTGTCGGTTGCCAGGATCACGGCCATGCGGCGGTGACCCTTAACTTCGGGCTTGCCAAAGATGCGCAGCTGCACACCAGGCTCGGCCAGGGCCTTGTCGACATCGGCAAATTCCACAAGGCGGCTGTTGCCCTCCACCACCACTGCGCGCGACGCACTGGGACCGTAGAACTTGATTGAGGGCACGGGCAAGCCCATCAGGGCGCGGGCGTGCAGTGCAAACTCGCTCATGTCTTGTGAAATCATTGTGACCATGCCTGTGTCGTGGGGGCGCGGCGACACTTCGCTGAAAATCACATCATCGCCCTTCACAAACATTTCCACGCCAAATATGCCATAGCCGCCGAGGGCGTCGGTCACCTTGCGCGCTATGCTCTGGGCGCGCTCGCGGGCCAACTGGCTCATGGCCTGTGGCTGCCAAGAGTAGCGGTAGTCGCCGTCGACCTGAATGTGGCCCACGGGCTCACAAAACTCGGTGCCGCTCACCGAGCGCACGGTGAGCAGAGTTATCTCGTAGTCGAAGTTGACGAAGCCCTCCACTATCACGCGGCCGGCTCCGGCGCGGCCTCCCTCCTGCGAGGTGTGCCAGGCCTTGTCGACGTCGGCCTGCGAGCGCACCACGCTCTGGCCGTGCCCGCTGGAGCTCATCACAGGCTTCACCACGCATGGCATGCCCACGGCCTCGATGGCGGCGTCAAACTCCTCTCGGGTGCCGGCAAAGCGGTAGGGCGAGGTGGGCACGCCCAGCTGCTCGGCTGCCAGGCGGCGTATACCCTCGCGGTTCATGGTGAGCAGCGTGGCATGGGCGGTGGGCGTCACGTTGAAGCCCTCCTTTTCGAGCTGCACCAGTGTGGGGGTGGCTATTGCCTCAATCTCGGGAATAATGTGGTCGGGCTTCTCAAGCTCCACCACCCGGCGCAGAGCCTCGCCGTCGAGCATGTTAAACACATGGCTGCGCTGAGCCACCAGCATGGCGGGCGCGCCGGGATAGCTGTCGCAGGCCACCACCTCCACGCCGAGGCGCACGAGTTCGATGGCCACTTCCTTGCCCAGCTCGCCACTGCCCAGCAGCAGGGCCTTTTGGCCGATTGTGCTGCCTATAGTGCCAATCTTAGTCATAATAGTCAATATCAGTTTATGTGTTGAAAAAAAGCATTGCAAAGTTAATGTTTTTCTGAATAAAGTTGAACGTTGAAGGTTTAAAGTTGAAAGTTTAGGGGTGAAAGAGGCAGAGCTGCTTTCGTCGCCCATAACTCGGCCCACTTCTTTCAGCACCCTACACTTGTCTTTCAGCATTGCCGTGTCGACAATACTTCAACTATTAGTAAAAAATGTTACGACATGTTAATTGGGGGGGGGTAATTTGAGGGATTTATGTACTTTCGCAGTGGAATAAAAACTGGCACGTTTAGTAATGCTTGATAAACCACTGGCAAATGACGCTTAATGTGCATTAACGCTATGCAATAGGGTTTATGTCCCGACACGCACTGCTTGACAATGACCAAATGAAGTAGTAGGAGAAAACAACAACTGAAATTGAAATGTTACTAATCTATTCAAAAAAAGGTGCCGCCACGGGACAGCGGCGCTGACTTATGAAAAAATGCGAAACTGCATTATGAAAAATGCAATGATGAAGCTTGTGCTTGCTTGGTGCTTCATCGTTGCGGGCTGCAGTGCAGCTTATGCCAACAGCATCACCGGCTTTCAGAGCGGCTGGTGGTGGCAGGCGGCAGGATATGCCGGCCTGGGCAATGCCAACGAGGACTTGGCCTTTGCCGAATACTACACCCTGACCGACAACGCCGAGGTGACTGTGAGTTTCAATTTGCTGGGCGAGTATGCCAACTACGTGAACCGCGTGTGTGTGTATGCCCGCAAGTATGACCCGTCGATCGACGGCAATGCGTCGAAAGTGGCCAAAACATTTGAACGCGTGTGGGACTACCGCGACCCGTCGGGCAAGACCGGAGCCGTGCTGCTGGCCCAGACCAGCGACATCAGGCAGGCCATGAGCCTCAAGGGCACCGTGGCCGAGGCCGGAGGCTATGTGCTGTATGTGACCGCCGACATCAACTCGAAGGCCAAAGACGGCTCTGAACTGCCCCTGATAGGCGGCCAGCGCAAAAATCTGACAAAGATTGGCGCTGAAATCACCAAACTTGAGGGCGGCAGCCTGGGTTACATCTACAGAGATAATTACAATGACTACCAATATAACGGCAACAACGCCTTGCTTGAGCAGAACGGCTATGACGCCAGCGGCAAGCGCGCGCTGGTGATGCAGAACCGCGTGGTGTTTGCCCCCAACGACTTCTACTCGAAGTATTACCGCATTCCGGCCATTGTGTCGTCGAGCGACGGCTCGCTGCTGGCCGTGAGCGACGCCCGCAAAAAGCACATTCATGACATAACCAACGACATCGACATTATATTGCGCCGCTCGATTGACAACGGCCGCACATGGAGCACGCCCATGACCATTGCCAAGGGCGAGGCAAGATATAAGAGCGACGGCACTCTGGACTGCCTCAACTCGATAGGCTATGGCGACCCCGCATTCGCCTCGCTGCCCAACGGCGACATTCTGTGCACCTTCATCCACGGCTACGGCCTGGGCATCACCGACTACTACAAAAAGACGTATAACAGCTTCTCGATTAGCCGCGACAACGGACAGACATGGAGCACGCCCGAATATCTGAAGGACAAAAACGGCAACATGCTGTCGGTAATCACCAACGAGCGCGGCTGCATAGCCCCTGGCAACATGTGTGTGGTGAAGAGCGGCCTGCTGGCCGGCAAAGTGATAGCCTGCTTCCGCTCGTTCAACAACATCAACGGCAGCGCCACACGCCGCAACTACTTCCTCGTGTACGACCCCAACGGCAACTACTGGCAGATATTGAACGGCAAAGCCAGCGGCACTGGAAGTAGCACACAATACTACAAGTCGGGCGTGGGCGAAGACGACGAAGCCCAAATAACAGAAGTGGGCGAAAACAAGTTTTTGATGTCGATTCGCAACACTGGAAGCGGCCAGCGCCAATTCGCACTCATCACAATAGACGGCTCATCGAGCGACGCCACCTGGAGTGCCAAAAGACTGGGCCAGTGTGGCATGAACCTTAAGGAGAAGGCCAACGGCGCCATGACCGCATTCACCACCAAAGACGGCAAGGAATACCTGCTGCACACCGTGCCCACCACCCAGGCTTCGGCCTCGGCCGGCGCTGCACCCACCACGCGCTCGGGCCTGTGCGTGTTCTACGCGCTGAAGAGCGATGTGGCCACGGGCAACTTCACATGGACAAAGAGCCTGTGCATAAGCGACCCCAACGACTATCTTGACGAGACGGCTCAGTACAGTTCTATCACGGTGCAACAAGACGGCACCCTTGGCATCCTGTATGAGGGCTATCCGCAAATCATACGCATCACCGCCGACCAGGTGGATGAGGACGACAACTGCGACCAGGGCGGCGACTACCTGATGCGCTCCATCTACATGAACCTGCGCATTGGCGACATAATTGACGGTGCAGAGCGCTCCGAGCAGCTGCCACTGCAGCCGCCGGTGATAGAGCCCGGCACGTCGACCTACGACACCAACAAGCCTGCCGAGCGCCCCGACATAGTGATTACCAACCCCAACGACCTGCAAAAGACGGAGTCGAAGGTGGACTACAACATTCAAATATTCAACGAGAAGAATGTGATGGTGGCCGAGCGGTCGCTGGGCTGCGAGTTTGCCACCAAGTCGGTAACGCTGAAGTGGAGCGACCTGCTGACCAACGACAATGTGCCGTTTGCCACTGCGGTCAAGAACAACTACACCGTGCGCGTCAACGCCAAGTGCTTCACAGGCAACACGACCTACATATCGCCGTCGGCCATCTCATCGCAGATGTACTACTTCCGCACACCCACACGAATGATCCGCATTGTGGCCAAGCCCGGCGACAACAACGGCGACCCGAGCATCACGGCCAACGGAGTGCAGGCCGACAAGGGTGTGACCATCACCGCCGGTGTGGGCGACAAGGTGACCGTACAAAGCGGCCACAACCGCGCTCCATATGAGTTTCTGTACTTCACCAGCGACTATGCCGGCCACAAGCGCCAATACTTCGACCCGGCCTTCAAGGCAGTGAGCGACAACCCGTCGCAATACTCAATTACGATGCCCAGCGAGCAAGACTTCCCCGACAACGAGGGCGGCTGCATCACCATCTATGCAGTGTACAACCAGGGCCAGATAGGTGTGATGACCTACACAGCCACCAACTACTTCAACTCGGCCCACAACACCTACAGCGGCTATAACATGTATCGCCACCACTACTACTCGGAGTGGAGCTCACTCGACGGCTTCGACGGCCAGGGAGGCACGCTGTATAACGACACGTATGCGCAGCCAAGCGACTCGGTGTGGGTGTGGCCCACTCCCAGCGCCGACCTCAACCTGAACGACGGCAGCGACGCGCAAAACGTGAGCATTGCCAACCGACTCACCTACCCCGCCGAATACAAGAAGAACGGCCTTGACCTGCGCGCCCGACTGATGAGCGACAAGTCGACGTTTGAGAACTACACCGCCGTGGTGATGCTATACAACGCGAGCGAGGGCCGCTTCATGCTCCGCTCGGAGCTTGACAAGAAGCAACAGCGAGCCCGCGCAGCAAGCAACGACTCGGTGTATGCCTACTATGTGGTCAACGGCCGCTCGGCCCAGTTCTCACAGGGCAGCAGCATTGCCGAAAACGCCATGGGCGTGCGCCAGTGGTACAGCGGCACCATGCCTGCCGTGACCGACTATATGGACTTCGACGGCGTGCTTGCCAGCGACGGCAGCGACGGCACCCCCACCCTGCGCATGGTCTACTTCCTGATTTACAAGACGGGTAGCGAAGACTTCGCGATCGCCGACCTCACCAAGGGCAACAACTTTGCCATTAAGGTGGAGCAGACCATTGAGGCCGACAAGACGATGACCGGCATCAACGCCGCCACAGGCGGCAACGGGGGCCTGCTGATAGTGGGCCGCACAGGCAGCGCCACATTCAGCAGCGGCGCCGGCATGATGGTGACCGTGCACAACGTGCTTGGCCAGCAGGTGGCCCGCTTCGCGCTCGATGGCGGCGACAGCAAGACCATTGAGCTGCCCAGCGGCGTGTATGTGGCCGGCGGACAGAAGTTTATAGTGAGATAAACTGAAATAAATTACAATACTTTGCTTTTTTAATAAGGCCCTGACGCGATGATGCGCCAGGGCCTTATTTTTTTGTGCATAAAGTTGAAGGTTTAAAGTTGAGAGTTTAGGGAGGGGCGCGATACATTAACGAAGGCAGTGGGGACGTGGCATGCCGAAAGTGATGAAAAAGTAGCAATTCTGGCGAGTTGGTGGGTGCACCATACAGCGACTAATGCTGTAGGGACGTGGCATGCCACGTCCGACACAATTCACTGTAATTCAACCTATTACACACAAATAATTAAAGCCAATATAGGCGTCTTTGATGTGACTTTACTCTCGCGCTGAGTGGGGCTACGCCCGTCGGACGCGGCATGCCGCGTCCCTACAATACACTTGTTTTCAATACTTTACATAGACAGAGTTTCAATCCTCGACTTTCAGCCCTCAACATTGCCAGAGAGGTAGAGGCGGCAGTTGGCGGCGAGTTCTTCATACCAGGCCTGGCCGAAATGGGCTATGAGCGGCTCGCGCAGAAACTCGTAGAGGCGGATGCCCTTGGCGCGGCCCATGACCTCGGCTGCCTTGCAAATTTTCCAGCGGTGGTAGTTGACTGCCGTGCAATGACTGAGTTTGCTGACGCGCACGGGATAGAGGGCGCATGAAATTGGTTTTTTGAAACTTATGCGGCCCTCGCGGTAGGCCTTTTCGATGGCGCAAATGCACATGCCACCCGGCGCATAGCACGAGAACACACAGTTGCGCCCGTCCACTATCTGGGTCACGAGGTCGCCGTCGGGGTCGAGGTAGCCCACGCCCTGCTCTTCTATCACCTGCCTGGCCTGTGGCAGCAGGTCGTCCCACACTTGCGGCAGCAGTTGCTTAAGGGTGTCGTATTCTTGTCGGGTGATTGGGGCTCCTGCGTCGCCCTCGATGCAGCACTCACCCAGACATGCGTCGAGGTTGCAGCAAAAGAAGCGCTCGGCAAGGTCGAGGCTAACGAGTGTGTCGGCTATCTGAAACATTGTATCCAAAATTTGTTTTTATGTGAGGTGGATGTGAGAGTTGTTATTTCTTCTGATTGGTGGCAGCGCCTGTGCCCGACGAGGTGAGGCGGCTCAGTTCGTGTTCAAGCTCGGTGCCGGTGAGCTTAAGGTGCAGGCGGCCATTGACGGCATATGAAATGTTGCCCGTCTCCTCGCTCACTACTATGGCAATGGCGTCGGTGGCTTGCGAAATGCCCAGTGCCGAGCGGTGGCGCAGGCCGAGGTATTTGGGCACGTCGGTGTCGTGCGACACAGGCAGGATGCAGCCTGCGGCAGCCAGGCGGTCGCCGTCGATTATCAGGGCGCCGTCGTGCAGAGGGCTGTTTTTGAAGAATATGTTCTCGATGAGGCGGGCGTTGGCATTGGCATTGATTATGTCGCCCGTGTGCTCGTAGTCGGCCAGCGGCATTGAGCGGCGCACCACTATCAGTGCGCCGGTCTTGCTCTTGCTCATGCTCATGCACGAATACACCACGGCCATAATCCACTTTTTGCGCTCATCGGTGCCGCCTCGGTGCCACAGGCGGCTTAGGAAGCCAAGGCCGCGGTGCGAGCCGAGTTCGATGAGGAAGCGCTTGATTTGGTCTTGAAACAGGATTACGATAATAAAGAGGCCAATGTCGATGAACTTGTCCATGATGGTGCCAATGAGGCGCATGTCGAGTATCTTGTACATCACCACCCAGGCTATGACGAATGCCATCACACCCACGAATATGTTGAGCGTGCCGCTGTCGCGCATGGTGCGGTACATGTAGAAGAGCAGCGTGGCCACGAGCAATATGTCGATGATGTCTTTGATGCCAAAGAGTCCGAACAGTGTCATTCTTCCTTAATGTTGAAAATTTAATGTTGAGGGTTGAGAGTTTTTTGGGCTGTCAACGCTGGGCGTCGGCAGCCACTATGGCGCGGGCCTCCACGGCGGGGCGCACATCGTGCACGCGCAGAATGTGGGCACCGCGCAGCAGAGCCATGGTGTTGAGCACCGTGGTGCCATTGAGCGAGTCGGCAGGAGTGACGCCCAGCAGGCGGAATATCATTGACTTGCGCGATATGCCCACCAGCAGCGGCACGTTGAGCGCGTGGAAGGCCTCAAGGCCGTGCATCAGCTCATAGTTCTGCTCCACCGTCTTGCTGAATCCGAAGCCGGGGTCGGCTATCACGTCGGCCACGCCAAGCTGGTGCAGCTCGTCGACCTTGCGAGCCAGGCAGGTGAGCACGTCGGCGGTGACGTCGGTGTAGTCGGTGAGCTGCTGCATGGTGGCGGGAGTGCCGCGCATGTGCATCACTATGTAGGGCACGCCCAGCGAGGCAACGGTCTTAAACATCTGGTCGTCGAGCGTGCCGCCGGCCACATCGTTCACAATGTCAACTCCCAGCTGCTCCACACAGCTGCGGGCCACCGAGGCGCGGAAGGTGTCGACGCTCACCACGGCATCGGGCGCAAGGCGGCGCACCACGGCCATGCCCCGTTCGAGGCGGGCGAGCTCTTCGGCCTCGCTCACCTCGGCGGCGCCTGGGCGCGTGGAGTAGGCACCAATGTCGATAATGTCGGCGCCCTCGTCAAGCATCTGGCGCACACGGGCCTCGATGCGCCGGGTGTCGGGGCAGCGGCTGCCGCCATAGAAACTGTCGGGCGTAACATTGAGAATGCCCATAACGAGCGGGTGGTCTATTTCGAGCAGACGTCCGCGCAGGTTCAAGCTGTATGTCTTAAAATCGCTCACGGTGTTTTTTCTGTTTTATTTTGTGATTGCTATGCGAAAATACTACAATAATCGCTAACGGCAAAATCGGCCGCCGTCAAATCTCAGAAGCCGGGCACGGGGTCGAGGCGGCGCTCAGGCACGGCCCGGCGGGACTTTGCGGCCTTGGACCGGCGCGGCTTGCGTGCACGGCGCTTGGCACGGTGGCTGCGCTGCGCGGCAAAGCCGACGGAGTCGGCCGTAGTGGCCGAGTCGAACAGCGCCACATCGGGCACACTGGCAACAGCGGCCGGTGCCTTGCCCTGTGTGCAGCGAGAGGCCAAAGCCATGACAGCCACGGCGATGGCAAGCACGGCCAGAATGGTGTAGGCACCCACACGCTCGTGACGGCTGATGTCGAAAAAGCCGCCCGCAGATGCCAGAAATTTCTTGATATGGCTGTTCATAGCGGCAAAAATAGCATTTTTGCAGCTTCTGGCGCAAAAATGCGGCAGAAAACGATGGCATTTGTAAAAAAATGTCTAATTTCGTAAGACAAAACAACTCATTAATAAAAAAGACACACAAAACACAGCACTGCCCTGATGACGGGGACCAACGTATGAAAAAGTTTCTTAAAGCAATACCCACAGGCATGCCATCGCTACTTGCGCTGGCGCTGCTATCGTACCTGTCGCTTGCGCCAGACCCGTTTGACGTGAACGATGTGCACCTGTTTGCCGGTGCCGACAAGTTGGTGCACATACTCATGTACGGCGGCACCACACTCGCATTCCTCTTCGACTACACCAAGCACCGCCTGCCCCACCACACCAAGCTCAACATCGAGCTGGCCCTGACGGCCACAGCCATGGTGATAGGCATAGTGATGGAAATATTGCAGCTGGTGATGCGCCTGGGACGCAGCTTCGACTTCCACGACATGGCGGCCAACTGCATAGGAGCGGCACTGGCCATGGCTGCGGCGCACTTCTGGCTGATACCCAGCTTCCGCCACCGCATGCTGCGGCATCACCACCATCACCGCCATCACTCCGAGAAGCAGTAGGATTGCAGCGTTTTTGAGGGGCTTTACCGCTTGGATTACGGCAAAAAGCCATATCTTTGCAACTATATCTAAGAACAATCATTAAACCCAATTAGCATGGCATCCCCGGCACACAAATCAAAACGGCGCTTTTGGGCCGTGGCACTCGCAATGGTGGCGTGCGCGCTGCAGCTGAGCGCCTACAACTTCACGGCCGTAAGCGAAAGCGGCACAGGATATGAGTCGCAAACGTGGTTTTACTGCGGCAGCGGCAACGACCTGGACCAGACCAAGATAAAAAAACTCTGGGACGAAGGCAAGCGCATAACCAGCGTGGCCTACACCGACAAGGGCTGGTTTGTGGTGATGGCCAAGAACACCAAGCTGACGATGCAGACCTATCACTACGACAGCACCTGGCCCACCGAATGGATTACCGAGAAGGAGCGCGACGGCTACCACTTCACCTCGATAGGGCACAGCGACAACCGGTGGATGCTGGTGATGTCGCAAAACTCGGGATACACCCGCCAGACGTGGATGTATGACAACTGGAGCGCACTTAAGGGCCAAATTTCGAGCAAATGGAACGACGGCTACAAAGTGACCAGCGCTGTGCACGACGGCAAAAAGTGGCTGGTGGTGATGAGCAAAGGCACTAAATATTCGCAACAGAAGTGGATGAAGGAGTCGACCTACACCGCCATTCGCGATCGCATCAAGGCCGAATGGGACAAAGGATGGTCGCTGCAGTCGATTGATTACGGCGGCGGAGAATATCTGGCCATGATGGTGAAATACTCTGACGGGCACAAGCCGGCGCAGTCGTTTGTGGGCTCGTCGGACAACATATCGGGCAACATCGACGACTGGTGGAAGGCAGGCAAAAAACTGGCCCATATAGGCGGCGGCAAGGACAACGGCTACGCAAGCCAGCCCACCTATGCCAGCAACGGCAACAGTGGCAGCGGGAATGGCAACTACGGAGTGGGCAAGGCCACCGGCAAAGTTACATTTGAGAAGCTGCCTAACGGCGGCGAGCGCGTGAACCTGCCCGACGGCGGATACCGCGTGAACTACAAGCAGAAGGACGGCAGCATACTCTCGTATGAGGCCCACCCGTGCATCATTTGCCACGGCACAGGGCAGTGCACCGTGTGCTACGGCACCGGCGGACGCTATGCCAACGGCATATTCTACCCCTGCTACTACTGCTGCGGCACCAACAAGTGCAAGGCCTGCCAGGGCAACAAGGTGACCACCCTCACAAGCACATACAAGGATGGCGTGGCCGTGGGCTATGGCAACGACGGCCGCCAATACATAGGCACCGCCGACGGCAGCAACTCGCGCAGCAGCAGCCGCGACCGCAGCAGCAGGTCGTCGTCGCGCAGCCGCAACAAGTCGAACGACTACGTGGAGACAATTGAATACGCACCCAACTACACCGGGCTGGGCAATGACGTGTGGTGCGAGAAGTGCCAGTCGTGGGGCAGCCGCCACTCGCACATTCGCAAGCGCGTGCGTTAGGGTGGAAGTTTAAGCCATAGCGGCGCGGAACGGGGCGAAAATGCCCGTTCCGCGCCGTTTTGCTTGAATTATGGCACAATGCGATGAAAAAACGGAACAGTAAATGCGTAGTTTTGAATAATATTCATTAAGTTTGTAGATTGAAGAATAATATAGTTTGTGGAACTACCAAAGAGAATCAACGTGGACCAAGATACTAAGAACGACAGTTCTACTCCCAAGAAGACCGCGGCCAAAGCCGGCACGCATGCAAGCGCAGGCAAAATTGCAGCCTGGGCCGCGGCCACCATTGTGGCCATAGTGGTGCTGCTGCCGCTGTCGCTATACATACCCTGGGTGCAAAACGCCGTGAAAGATGTGGCCTGCCGCTATGCCAGCGAGGCCACGGGCATGAGCATCAGCGTGGACCGCATACTCATCAAGTTTCCGCTGAAGATGAGTGTGGACGGCGTGGCCGTGCTCGACTCGGCGCGCGACACCATGGTGGTGGCCGGCAACCTCACGGCCAACGTGGCCCTGCGCCCGCTGCTGGACAAGCGCGTGAGCGTGGACGAGGCAAGCCTGAGCGACGGCGCCTACCGCATGCTCATCGAAGACTCGTCGATGCTGCTCAAAGCCAAGGTGCGCCTGTGCCGGCTTAGGGGAACGCTGGTCGACCTCGGCCGCCGCGAGGTGAACCTGCCATATGGCGACCTGCAAGGCGGCAACGTGAGCCTCACCTACCGCCCCGACAAGGTGAAGCACAAGCCCGACACCGCCAAGACCGAGCCATGGCGCGTGACCGTTGGCCACCTGACACTGGCCGACGTGGACTATGCCATGACCATGCAGCCCACCATCGACACTCTGACCACCCACATAGGCAGCGCGCGCCTCGACGGCGGCATTGTGGACATGGCCAGCCACACGGTTGACGCCGACTACTTCGGCCTCGACAGCGTGAGCTGCGACTACCGCTACCCCACCGCCGAGTGGGCGCGCCGCTACACACAGCTGCACCCGGTGGAGCCCGACACCTTTCCGCCAGCCGACACAGCCACGTGGCAGATACGCGGCAAGCAGGTGAGCCTCACCCGCTCGAGCGCGGTTTACGCCCTGAAGGGAGCGAAGCCCGCCAGCCGCGGGCTCGACATGAACTATATTGCCGTGAGCGGCATCAATCTGAGCATAGCCAACCTGTATAACCGCGGTGTGAACGTGAAGGTGCCCATCACCAGCCTCAAGGCCGCCGAGCGGTGCGGAGTGGGCATCACCGAAGCCAAGGGCACATTTGCAATGACGCAAAGCACCATCGACGTCAGGCGCATGGAGCTGCACACCCTGCTGAGCGACATCATGCTCGACACACACCTCGACATGAGTCTGCTCGACACCAAGCCCACAGGCATCATCAGGCTCGACACCCGCGCCGCCATTGCCCTGCAAGACGTGCAGCGCCTTGTGCCCGCGCTGGCACCAATGCTCAGGGGCATACCGCAGCTGCGCCCCATAGGAATTGAGGCCAAAATCAAGGGCAATCCGAGCCATGTGGCCATTGAGCGCTGCGTGGCCGAAATTCCGCGCTATGCACGCGCCGAGGTGAGCGGCACAGCCGACAATGTGTTCGACACCAAGCGCCTGGCCGGCAACCTGGCCGTAAAGGCGCGCCTAAGCAACATCGACTTCATCAAGCCCACCCTGCTCGACGCAGCCACGCAGCGGCAAATCAATCTGCCGCCCATGGACATCACCGCCAACGCCAAGTTCAACGCCAGCAGCATCGCCGGCGACGCCGTGATGCGCCTGGCCACCGGCTCGCTGGCCGGCAAGGGCCACTTCAGCGCCAACTCGCAGGGCTACGGCATCGACGCCACACTCACCACATTCCCCGTGCAGGCCATTCTGCCACTGATGGGCATAGGCAATGTCACGGCACACATCACCGCTTCGGGCCACGGCTTTGACTTCACAAGCGCCAAAACGGCCGTCAAGGCCAATGTGGACCTTGGCAGCATAACGTATAACAAAGCCGAATACCGCAACCTGCGCGCCAACGTGGACATGGGCGGCGGCCACATTAAGGGCACACTGGACTCAAGCAATCCCAACTGCGACCTGTATTTGCAGTGCGACGCCACCCAGCGGGGCGACGACTATGAGTTTGACGTGACCGGCAACATCAACGACCTCGACCTGCACGCCCTGAATCTTTATAAAGGCGTGTGCCGCGGCAACGGCATGATAAAGGCCAGCGGCAGCATGAACCTGCGCCGCAACCTGTATGACGTGAAGCTTGACCTCAACGACCTTAACTGGACGATGGACAGCGACGCCCTGTTTGCCAACAGCGCCTCGCTCAACTTTGTGGCCACCGACAGCACCGTGACGGCCGGCATCATCGACGAGGGCACCACTCTCGACTTCAGCGCCGGCTGCGGCTTGAACGCACTCATGCGCCAGTTTGAGCGCAGCTACAAAATAGCCATGGGCCAGTATGAGAAGCGCTCGCTAAACATCGACACCCTGCAGCGCGCCCTGCCCCACTTCGCCCTCAACCTGCAAATGGGATCGGACGGCATGATACAGCGCTACCTCGACAAATATGACGTGGACTTCCGCAAAGTGAGCATGAACGTGCGCAACGACAGCACCATATTCATCGACGGACTGGTGCACTCGCTTAGCATAGGCTCAACAGCCATCGACACCATCACCCTGCACGCCCAGGAGTCGAAAAACAAATATCTGGCCTTCAACGCCCATATGGGCAACCGCCCCGGCACGTTTGACGAGTTTGCCTCAGTGACCATGCGCGGCGGCATTGGCGGCCCAGTGCTCAACTTCCTGGTGGAGCAGCAAAACATTAAGCGCGAGACGGGCTACCGCGTGGGCGTGAACGCCGCGCTCACCGACACGGCCGTGAACATGCGCTTCTTCCCGCGGCAGCCGGTGATAGGCTACCGCAAGTGGAATGTGAACGACAGCAACTATGTAAGCTTCAACTATCTGAGCAAAATGCTCAAGGCCAACCTGCAACTCGAGAGCGACTCGAGCCTGGTGTCGCTGCAAACCCATCCGGTGGGAGACGCCGGCAAAGAGAACATTTGCCTGAAGCTGGCCAATGTGAGAATCCAGGAGTGGATGAAGTTCATGCCCGACATGCCGCCCATGACCGGAGTGCTAAACGCCGACATGGACGTGGCCTACGACGGCAAGAACCTGGAGGGCAACGGCAAGGTGGCGCTCAACAACTTTGTGTACAACGACCAGCCGCAGGGCAACTATGAGATGAACACGCGCCTCACCATCGACCCCAGCACAGCCAGCACCACGGTCAACGCCGATGTGAATGTGGACGGCTCGCAAGTGGCACTGGCCTACGGCTCGCTCAACGACTCCACGTCGCACAACCCGTTTAACGTGAGGATGAAGCTCGACCGCTTCCCGCTGTGCAAGGCGTCGGCCTTTATTCCGGGCGGACTCGTTGCACTTGGGGGCTACCTCGACGGCGACCTGAGCGTTACGGGCTCGATGCAGAAGCCCGTGATCAACGGCTATGTGATGGGCGACTCGGCTGTGGTGCAACTGCCGCGCTACGGCAGCTCGCTGGCACTGGCGTCGAGCAAGATACCCATCGACTCCAACGTGGTGCGCCTCGACAACTACAAGATAATGGGACTCAACAACCGCGCCGTCACGGCCAACGGCGTGGTGAACATGCGCGACATGCAAAACATGATAATCGACTTGCGCCTTGACGGCAGCAACGTGCAGTTCATCGGCAGCGAGCAGAAGAGCTCAAGCGAGGTGTTTGGCAAGGCGTTTGCCAACCTGGCCTGCTCGGTGCGCGGCCGCGGCAACTACATGGACGCGCAGGCGTCGCTGGCCCTGCTGCCTGGGTCCAACATCACCTATGTGCTGCAAGACGAGGTGTCGAGCCTGACCACGCAAGTGGATGAAAACATGGTGCGCTTCGTCAACGGCCGCGACTCACTGAGCTGGATGAACCTGAAGACCCAGGCTGCCGCATCGGCCATGAACGTGCGCGCCGACATCGACGTGCAGCAGGGAGCCAAAATCAACGCATTCCTGTCGGCCGACGGCAAAGACCGCGTGCAGATTGACGGCAGCGGCAAGCTGAAATACACACTCGACTTCGCCGGCAAGAGCAACATGGTGGGTTCATACACCATTGAGTCGGGCAGCGTGCGCTACTCGCCGCCACTGATTTCGCAAAAGATATTCAACTTTGTGGAGGGCAGCCGCATAACGTGGACTGGCGACCTGATGAACCCGCAGCTCGACATCACCGCCACCGAGTCGCTGAAGACGAGCGTGAACACGAGCGGTGAAGGCTCGCGCCTGGTGGACTTCGTGATCACCGCCACCGTGGGCAACAGCCTGAGCAATATGAGCCTCGACTTCGACATGAGCGCCAACAACGACATGACCGTGCAAAACGAGCTGCAGGGCATGACACCGTCGCAGCGCTCACAGGCGGCCATCAATCTGCTGCTCTACAACTCATACTCGGGACTGAACTCAACGGGCAGCATGAACCTCTCGACCACGGGCGCGCTCTACTCGTTCCTGCAGTCGCAGCTCAACAGCTGGGCGGCCAGCAACCTCAAGGGCATCGACCTGACGTTTGGCATCAACCAGTATGACCAAAGCCGCAACGGCAAGTCGCAGACCGAGACCAGCTACTCCTACCGCCTGTCGAAGACGCTGTTCAACGACCGCTTCAAGATAGTGGTGGGCGGCGAGTACAGCACCGACGCCACCAGCGAGCAAAACTTCTCGCAAAACCTGATCAACGACATCTCGTTTGAATACAACCTGAATGCGAGCGGCACAAAATATTTGCGCCTGTTCCGCCACACAGGCTTCGAGAGCATTCTCGAGGGCGAGGTCACCGAAATGGGCGCGGGCTTTGTGATGAAGCGCAAGCTGAGCACACTGCGGCATCTGTTCCGCTACCGCTCGCCCGAGCGCATTGCAGAAGACTCGGCCAAGGCCGCACGCGAGGCCGCGCGCAAAGCCGCCGCCGAAACCCCAACACAGCAACACCACAGCAAATGATGACAAACAGACTAATAATCCGCATAGCAATGGCCGCCGTGGCAGTGGCCGCAGCCATGGGCGCCACATCGTGCTCCACCACCAGCCGCCTTGAGGCCGGCGACGTGCTGTATACCGGCGTGAAAAAGGTGGACTACCGCCAGGCCGACTCGGTGAAGATCGACGCCGACGTGCAAGACCAGATATTTGAGGCCATCAACGTGAAGCCCAACAATCCGCTGTATTCGCCATACTACCGCACTCCGCTTCCCATAGGACTGTGGGTGTACAACCACTGGAGCCCAAACTCAAAGGGGCTAAAAGGGTGGCTATATCGCAAGCTGGCCTCGCAGCCGGTGCTCATAAGCCGCGTGCGCCCCGAGGCGCGGGTGAAGATGATCAACACCCTGCTTAGCAACAACGGCTACTTCAGCTCGAGCGCGGCCTACACCCTTAATTACAGCAGCAAAAACAAGCGCAAGGCCAGCATCACCTACAGCGTGAACGTGGGCAAGCCCTATGTGATAGGACACGTGACCTATCTTGAGGGCGGCACACCGCTGAGTCAACTCATCGACTCAATGGCTCGCGCCGACAGCTACCTGCGCCAGGGCAAGCGCTACTGCCTGGACTCGCTAAACAACACGCGCATCAACATCACCAACAAGCTGCGCGACAAGGGCTACTACTACTTCCAGCCCGAATATCTGCAATATGAGGCCGACAGTTCGCTGGAGAAGGGAGTGATTGACCTGAGGCTGGTGAAGTCGGCCAACATACCCAACATGGCCATGGTGCAATACTACACGCGCCGCGTGACGGCCACAGTGGAAAGCAGCGACGGCGGCGGCACGCCCGACACGCTGCAAATGCGCAACTGCACACTGGTGAAGATGATGCCAGTGAAAATCAAGGACGACCTGATTCCGTCGTGCCTCAGTTCTAAGCCCGGACGCCCCTTTAAGGTGGGCAGCATGGACCGCACGCAGCTGCGCCTGTCGCGCCTCGGCATTTTCAACAGCATCAATATGAGCGTGTCGCCCGTCGACTCGGTGACTCCGGAGGGCAACGGACTGCTCGACCTGGATGTGAAGTGTGCCCTCGACAAGCCGCTGGAGGTGAAATTTGAAGTGCAGGGCACATCAAAGTCCAACAGTTTCATAGGCCCCGGCCTCGAAACATCGCTCACCCACAAGAATCTGATGGGCGGAGGTGAGCAGCTTAGCTGGAACCTGAATGCCTCCTACGAGTGGCAGACGGGCAAAGGCAGCAGCTATAAGAACAGCGACCTCAACTCCTACGAATTCGGATCAGACGTGACACTGGCCATTCCGCGCCTGCTGGCGCCGCGCTTCGTCGACCGCTCGCGCCGATACCTCAACTGGACGCGGGCCTCGCTGAGCGCAAGCATAATGAACCGCCCCAACTACTTCAAAATGGCGCAGTTTGGCGCTAAATTCAGCTGGGAGTGGCATGCCAACAAAAAGTCGCTCAACCAGTTCACTCCATTCAAGCTCACCTACTCAAAAGTGATAAGCAAAACGGCGGCTTTCGACTCGGCAATGGCAGCCAACCCGGCCATTGCGCAGAGTTTCAAAAACACGTTCATTCCCGAAATGGAATATTCCTACACCTACGACAACAGCTTCGGGCCCAACAACATCACTTGGTCGTCGACCATCACCGAGGCGGGCAATCTGTTTGCCGGCATGTGGGCGGCATGCGGCGCAAAGGGCACCAAGCGGCTGTTTGGCACGCCGTTTTCGCAGTTCATAAAGGCGCAGACGCAGCTGGTGTGGTCGCGCAACCTGGGTGGAGGCAAGAGCCTCGTGTCGCGCGTGTTCCTTGGAGCGGCTCACGCCTATGGCAACTCGTCGCAAGTGCCCTACAGCGAGCAGTTCTACATAGGCGGAGCCAACTCGGTGCGCGCCTTCACCGTGCGCACCATTGGCCCGGGCAGCTACCACCCTGCCGAGCAAAGCATCAACGCCTACTACGACCAGACGGGTACGTTTAAGTTTGAAACCAACTGGGAGTTGCGCTTCCCCATTTTGGGATACTTCAAAGGCGCAATATTTGTGGACGCGGGCAACGTGTGGCTGCTGAAGGACGACGCACTGCGCCCTGGCGGACAGTTGAAACTGAAAAACTTTTTCGACGAGCTGGCCGTGGGCACCGGTGTGGGTCTGCGCTTCGACATGAGCATGCTGGTGGTGCGCGCCGATGTGGGTGTGGGCATTCATGCGCCCTACGACACAGGCAAGCGCGGCTACTACAACATGACGCGGTTCAAAGACTCCCTGGCCCTGCACATAGCCATAGGCTACCCGTTTTAGCTGTCGATTATACACATAGCAAGCTAAAACTCAGCAACTTAACGCAAGGACGCAGCATTCCGATAGCACTGGAAAAGTAGCCATCAAGCGAGTTGGCGGGTACAACATACAGCGACGAATGCTGTAGGGGCGTGGCATGCCACGTCCAACGCAATTAGTTACAAATCAGCCTACTACATATAAATAGTTACAGTCGATGGAGGCGTATTTGATGTGATTTTGCTTTCGTGCTGAGGGGCTACGCCCGTAGGACGCGGCATGCCGCGTCCCTACAGTAAATACTTGTAAACCAATTTTTTTAGCAGTCCCCCCCCTTAAGTTTAAAAACCTCAACTTTAAGCCTTATCCCGCTTAGAAATAAACTTTTCCAGTGCTATCGGCATGCCACGACGCTACACAGATAGTGCTTTAATAATCAGCACTTATCAGCACAGAATGCTGGTACATTTCTGTTAATGCGTTAAGGCTTTACGAGGAAGGCACTAAGCTCGTAGAGGAGGTAGATGGGCAGGAACACTATCATGAGTGTGAAGGGGTCGCCCGTGGGGGTGATGACGGCAGCCAGCACAAGCAGCAGCACTATGGCATGGCGGCGGTAGGTGGCAAAGAAACTGCGGTGCAGAATGCCCACGCTGCCCAGCAGCCACGCCAGCAGCGGCAGCTCGAACACCACGCCCATTATGAATATCAGCATCAAAAAAGTGTCCATGTAGCTGTCGAGCGAAATCTGGTTGGGCACCATCTCGCTCACATGGTAGTCGGCAAGGAAGCGAAGCGTGACGGGAAACACGGTGAAGTAGCCCACGGCCACGCCAAGATAGAACATGAGCACGCCTATGCCGAAGGCAAGGCGCACGCCGTGGCGCTCGCGCTCGTAGAGGGCTGGTCGGATGAAGGTCCACAGCAGATAGATGACCACCGGGAAGGCAAGCACCAGAGCGAGCCAGAACGAGGTGGACATGTGGATGAAAAACTGCGAGGCCAGCTGAATGTTGATGAGGTTGACGTGGAAGCCCTGTGTGGTGAACTGCGGGGCAAATGGGATGCCGGCGGTGATGCGCTCAAACAGGCGGTAGAGCACAAAGTCGCCGCGGCAGGGGGCAAGAATCACGCTGTCGAATATCTGCGGCATATAGACGAACAGCACACCGGCAAACACCACGAGCACCACGGCAATCTTGATGAGCACCGCGCGCAGAGCGTCGAGGTGGTCCCAAAAGGACATCTCGGGCAGAGTTTCGTTTGACTTGTCGGGCAAGGCCAGCTTACTTTAGGCGGTTTTCCTTTTGCTCGCGGCTCTCAGCTTCCTTCTTGGCATTGAGCTCATCGAGTTCGTTTAGCGGCCGGTTGATTTCGTCCTTGACGTCGTTGAGGCCCTCTTTGAAGCCGCGCACGCCCTTGCCGAGCCCCTTCATGAGTTCGGGAATCTTGCGGCCGCCAAACAGCAGCAGCACAACAAGAGCAATGATGATGACTTCGCCAGTGCCGAGGTTGAAAAACAGCAGTATTGAATTGAGTGTCATAAGCTTGCTAACTATTAACATTGATAATGTGAGTTGTGAAGACAGTGATTTTTTGCCTCACAACGTAGCAAAGTTAATGAAAAGAATTGATTATAATGGCAAAATGTATTACCTTTGTCACGCATTACGGAATTTTTTCTTTAATAACATATATATATTAAATTATGAAAGCATTTGTATTTCCTGGCCAGGGCGCACAGTTTGTGGGCATGGGCAAAGACCTTTACGAAGGCAATGCCGAGGCCAAAGAAATGTTTGAGAAAGCTAACGAAGTGCTCGGCTTCAGAATAACCGACCTTATGTTTAACGGCACCGAAGACGACTTGAAGCAGACCAAGGTGACCCAGCCCGCAGTGTTCCTGCACTCGGTGATTCTTGCCAAGACGCTTGGCGCCGACTTCAACCCCGACATGGTGGCCGGCCACTCGCTGGGCGAGTTCTCGGCACTGACCGCCGCGGGCGTGCTGCCCTTTGAGCAGGGTCTGAAGCTGGTGGAGACCCGTGCGCTGGCCATGCAGAAGGCTTGCGAGGCCACACCCTCGACCATGGCTGCCATCATTGGCCTGCCAGACGAGAAGGTGGAGGAGATTTGCGCCACCGTGGGCGGTGTGTGCGTTCCCGCCAACTACAACTGCCCTGGCCAGGTGGTGATTTCGGGCTCGTTTGAGGCAATTACCGAGGCTTGCGAGAAATTCAAGGCTGCCGGTGCAAAGCGCGCCCTGCCGCTGAAGGTGGGCGGCGCATTCCACTCGCCCCTTATGGAGCCTGCGCGCGCCGAGCTGGCCGAGGCAATCCACAAGGCCAACTTTTCGAAGCCCATCTGCCCAATCTACCAGAATGTGGACGCTCTGCCCCACACCGACCCCAATGAAATCAAGGAGAACCTCATCAAGCAGCTCACAGCCCCCGTGCGCTGGAGCCACATTGTGAAGAACATGATTGCCGACGGCATGACCGAAGCTGTAGAGCTTGGCCCGGGCAAGGTGCTTCAAGGCCTCATTGGCCGCACATCGCGCGACGTGAAGGTGTCGGGCCTGCAATAATCGGGCAGCCTCAGCACCGCTAAACGAAACAAACCGCGCCGGTTTCCGCAATTCTATAGGGAAACCGGCGCGGTGCTTTTTTTCACCTTATTGTCTTGCCGCCGCTACTTGTTGAGGTCGATGGTAAACTGGTCGTAGCTGGCGGTGCGCCAAGCCTTGTCGGCAGTGAGCTTCGACACTGCAAACAGCGGCGAGAACGTGCGCACGCCAATGGTGTGCCCGTCGGCCATGAACTCGAGGATGCGGATCCAGCCGTCACCGCCATTGCCGCTCCACTCGCCGTCGGCCGTTTGGGCGTTGAACATCATTTGGGCCACAGTCTTGCCAGCCGAGTTTTTGGCGCTGCGGAACGACACCAGCTGGTCGTAGGGGGCAATGCTGCACACGTGGCCGCACACCACCATGCGGATGTTGCTTGATGGATAAACGAGTTTGTCCCACAGAGCCTGGCCATAGTTGGCGTCGGTGAGGGCATATTTCTCCTTCACCTTGAGGTTGCCCTTCTTGTCGAGAAACGAGTGGGTGAGCAGAATCACGTTGGTATTCTTGTATTTGGGCTGATCCACCACGCTCTTGGCCCACTCGATGGCGCGGTCGCTGGGAGCGAACTCAAGCGACACCACCAGCAGTTTGCCCCACTTGGGCGAACCCGTCTCTATTTCGTAGGCTGCGTTTTCGAGCGTGGGATAGCCGAAGGCGTTGTTGCCCACCTCCACCAGCGCCTTGCGCCAGCAGCTGTTGCGGTCGGGGTAGAAGTATTCCGACAGATGGCTCTGGCGGTTTTCCGACGACCGGTAGCCATAGTCGTGATTGCCTGTGCACACCACGTAGGGCAGCAGGCCATCGAGCATCGAGAATGAGTGAGAAGTGGCCTCCCACATCTGGCGGCTCGTCTGGTCGCCGCCCTTGCGGAAGGAGGTGGCTATGTCGTTACGGTCCACCAGGTCGCCAGTGCACAGGGCGGTCTTGATGTTGAGGCTGTCAACATTGTTGGCAATCCATGAGGTCAAGAGGTCAAGGAGCGGCTGGTTGGCCTTGAATTTCACGTAGCATTGCGGGTCGGGGATCACGATCATCGAGAACGAGCCCTTTTGGGTGAGCTTCGGCCGCAGTCCCAACTTTTGCGCCGAGGCTGATGCCGCAATCAGAATTGCCGCGAGGGCAATGAGCATTTTTTTCATCATTTGTTTTGTTAAGTTTAGTTCATTTATTTTGGTTTTGGCTATGCTATTATCCGTCACTTCGGGCGCAGCTGGTCGGCCATGTGGCGCGCGGCGCGGCGTCCGTCGCCCATGGCCAGAATCACGGTGGCGCCGCCGCGCACTATGTCGCCGCCGGCAAAGATGTCGGGCACGGCCGACTGCATGGTGTCGTCGTTGACCACAATGGTGTTGCGTCGGCTCACCTCAAGCCCCTTGATGGAGCGCGGCACCAGCTGGTTGGGCTGCACACCGATGCTCACTATCACCAGGTCGACCGGCACTTCGTCGACGGCGCCCTCAATGGGCACTGGCGAGCGGCGGCCTGAGGCGTCGTGGGCGCCCAGCTGCATGCGCTGTAGGCGCATGGCACGCACGTGGCCCTTGTCGTCGGGCAGATATTCCACGGGGTTGTGCAGAGTCATGAACTCAATGCCCTCCTCGCGGGCATGCTCAATTTCCTCGTGGCGCGCCGGCATCTCGGCATCGCTGCGGCGATAGACCAGCATCACGCGCTCGGCGCCCATGCGGCGGGCAGTGCGGGCCGAGTCCATGGCGGTGTTGCCGCCGCCAATCACGGCAATCGAGCGGCCGCGCATCACTGGAGTGTCGCCGCCGCGGCCGGCGTGCATCAAGTTGATGCGCGTGAGGTATTCGTTGCTCGACATCACGCCGTTAAGGTTTTCGCCCGGAATGTTCATGAAGCGCGGGAAACCGGCACCCGAGCCGACAAACACGCCCTTGAAGCCCTGGCTGTGCAAGTCGTCGTAGGTAATGGTCTTGCCCACGATGCAGTCTTTCACAAACTTAACCCCGAGGCGCTTGAGGCCGCCAATTTCATAATCGACGATGGAATTGGGCAGGCGGAACTCGGGAATGCCATACTTGAGCACGCCGCCAATTTCGTGCAGCGCCTCAAACACGGTGACGTCGAAACCCTTCTTGGCCATGTCGCCGGCAAAGGCCAGTCCCGACGGGCCGCTGCCAATGGCGGCAACCTTGATGCCCAGCGGAGCGGCCTTTTGAGGCACGCCCTGGCCGTCGTCGTGGCTGCGCTGCCAGTCGGCGGCAAAGCGTTCAAGGTAGCCTATGGCCACAGCCGGATGATGCATTTTGGTGTGGATGCACTTGCTTTCGCACTGCTTCTCCTGCGGGCACACACGGCCGCACACTGCAGGCAGCGAGCTGGTTTCGCCTATGGCAGCCGCAGCGTCGGCAAAGTGGCCGCGCTCGATGTTTTTAATAAACCGCGGGATGTCGATGCCCACGGGGCAGCCGGTGACGCACTGCGGATTGGGGCAGTCGAGGCAGCGCGTGGCCTCGGCCACGGCCTGTGCCTCGGTGATGCCCTGGTTCACCTCGTCGTTGCAGGTGATGCGGTAGTCGGGCGCAAGCTGCGGCATGGCCACGCGCAGCATGGCTGTGCGCTCCTTGGCCGTGTGGCCTGCGCGTAGCTGGGCGCGCCACTGCTCATTGCGCAGCTCAGCCGACTTGTTGGTATTGTCGTTCATAACGAAATGTCTTTTTAAAAAATTTGATTGAGATAATTTAATGTTGTGTCAGCACGAGCGCAGCCTCATCATCAGCTCGTCGAAGTCGACCTGATGTGCGTCAAACTCGGGTCCTTCGACGCACACGAAGCGCGTCTTGCCGCCCACACTCACGCGGCAGGCGCCACACATGCCCGTGCCGTCGACCATGATTGCGTTGAGCGACGCCTCGGTGGGGACCTCATACTTCTTGGTGAGCAGGGCCACAAACTTCATCATTATGGCAGGTCCTATGGTGATCACGCGGTCCACCTGCTCGCGCTTTATCACCTGCTCCACACCGGCTGTTACAAGACCCTTCTGGCCATAGCTGCCGTCGTCGGTCATCACTATCACATCGTCGCTCGATGCGCGCACCTCGTCTTCGAGGATTATCAGTTCCTTGGTGCGGCCAGCCAGCACGCTCACTACGCGGTTGCCCGCAGCCTTAAGGGCACGGATGATGGGCAGCAGCGGAGCCACGCCCACACCGCCGCCACAGCACACCACAGTGCCGTAGTTTTCTATGTGGGTGGCCTGGCCCAGCGGGCCCACCACGTCGGTCAGCTCGTCGCCGGGATTGAGTGCGCAGATTTTGCGTGTGGAGTCGCCCACAGCCTGCACCACAAGGGTTATGGTTCCGGCCTTAAGGTCGGAGTCGACTATGGTGAGAGGAATGCGCTCGCCCATGTCGCCGCAGCGCACTATCACAAAGTGGCCGGCGCGGCGCGCCTTGGCGATGAGCGGAGCCTCAATCACCAGCTTCACCACATTTTCAGAGAAGCGCTCTTTTGCTATTATCTTGTTCATATTCTTTTTTTGCTGAATATAGTTATTTAGTCTGATTTGTCGAGTAAAAAAAAAACTGACGCAGCTGCTGCGGGTGCCCCCGCCCCACCCTGCTCAGTTGGCCCGCATCACCTTGGCAGAGGCAAGCTGCAGGGCTGAGATGTCTTGCGGCTCACCGTTGACCCACAGCGCGGGGCGCGAGGTGCCGTCGGCAGCAGTGACCGTGCCGGCCACATACACGTTGTCGCCGTGCACATCGATTGAGCCCGGCACGGCCACACATCCGGCATCGGTCTTCAGAGGCGTGCGCTGCCGGCCGGCATAGGCCACAGCCTGCTGCGAGGCGCCGTTCTGCTCAACGCCGGCTATGCAGACATCGCTGCCATCGACCAAAATTGCGTTGACACTCACAAGGCCGGAGGCCGGCAGCTGCACGCTGCCCCCGCTCGACCAGATGCGGCCGTGCTTGGCCCCTGAGGCGTCGACGGTGTAGCCGCAGCAATAAGTCTGCTTGTTGGCATAGCACACGTCGAGCGCATCCGACGGGTCATCGTCGAGCACCTGAGCCTTGGCGTTGACCCAAAGCACGGCATTGTGGCCGCTTTGGCCGGCAATGTATATCTCGTCGTCGTAGGCCCATATGGCGTGCGCCACATTGGTGGTGGCGGGGCCGGTGAGGTCGGTAATCTCCTTAGAGCCCCACAGCACGCGGGCGCGGCTCTCCTTATAGGCCGTGTTGGCCACGCTGAACACTTCGCCCGAGGCCATAAAGCTGCCGTCCACCGTGCCGTTGCCTCCCGATATGGTCTGCACCGACTTGGCAACGTCGGACAGCAGCTCGTAGACCACATACTTGCCGCTGGCGGCCGTTCCTGCCAGATACACGCGGTCGCTGACACTGAACGGCAACTCCACACTCACGCCCTTGCTGCCACTGGCGCGCGAGCGGCCCGAAGAGCGTCGCGATGACGAATATCGCGATGCTGCCGACTGGCGGCGGCTCTTCTTCACCGCCGTAGTGCGCGCCTTAGCGCGGCTGCGCGAGCGCCTGGCGGCCGAAGCGTCGGCCCCGCTTGCTATTATTGCCACTGCAGCCACTGCGACGGCGGCAGTGCGCACAAGTTGATGTAGTTTCATAATTATTTGTCGTTTTTAAGCGTTCTATATATCTATGATAATGCAAAATTACTAATTTTTTCAGTGAAATCGAACGGAATCGGGCCAAGAGTGAGGCGGCGGGGTTGCCGATGTGCCGATAAGTTAATAACTTTGACCGCAACAAACCACACTCACACCACAAGACAATTGACAGATTATGCGAAAGACGATATTACCCCTAATTGCCCTTGCGGCCCTCGCAATGCAGGCGCAGAAAGTGGACACCAGCGTGAAGATTGCCGACAACCGTGTGCACTCGCTGGCGGTGGCGCCGCAAAGCAACCAGTACATGCCGCCCGTGATAGTGCTCGGGAGCGACGACGCGCTGCGCGTGAACTTCGACCTGATGGACTACGACGCACACTATCTGCGCTACTCGGTGCAGCACTGCAACGCCGACTGGCAGCCGTCGCAGCTGGTGGAGAGCGAATATGTGGACGGATTCAACTATGCCGACATCACCGACTATGCTCAAAGCAACGGCACGTTTGCCAACTACTATAACTACAACTTCACCATTCCCAACCCCGACATGCGGCTCAAAGTGAGCGGCAACTACGTGGTGCGGGTGTATGAGCAGGACGACCCCGACAAGGTGCTGTTGCAGACGCGCTTCTCGGTGAGCGAAAACAGCGTGGCCGTATCGGCCGAGGCTACCTCGCGCACCGATGTGGACTACAACGCCAGCCACCAGCAGGTGGCATTCACCGTGACGTCGAAGCCCGGCGCCATAAGCGACCCCTACAACGAGCTGACCGCCGTGGTGAGCCAAAACGTGCGCACCGACAACGAGGTGACCCTAACCCGCCCGCTGATGGTGAGCGGCAACCAGGTGAAGTTTGACCACACACCTGCCCTGATATTCGCCGCCGGCAACGAATACCGCCGGTTTGAGACGGTGAACATCAACACATCGAACATGGGAGTGGACCGCATTGAGTTTCACGAGCCTTACTACCACGCTGTGCTGCGCACCGACGCCGAGCGCGCCGACGCTGCCTACAGCTACGACCAGACACAATACGGCCACTTCACCGTGCGCTGCTCGGGCAGCGAGCGCAGCAATGTGGAGGCCGACTACACGGTGGCCCACTTCAGCCTGCACACAGGCCGCGAGCTGAGCGGCGGCACGCTGCACATCGACGGCGCGTTCGCCGCCGGTCTGCCCATAGCAGCCACGCAGATGCGCTACAATGCGGCCACGGGCTGCTACGAGGGCTCGATGCTGCTGAAGCAGGGGTCGTATAACTACCAGTATCTGTGGCTTCCGCAGGGCGCGGCCACTGGCGTCACCGCCAAGGTGGAGGGCGACAAATACCAAACCATCAACCAATATCTGGTGAAGGTGTACCAGCGTCCGGCAGGCAGCCGCTACGACCGCCTGGTGGGCTTCGGCATCACATATTCGGGCCGCTGAAACATCAGTGCACCAGCAGCCACACTGTGTAGGCCACATACAGGGCAAGGAATATCACGCCCTCGATGCGGTCCATCTTCTTTTTGCCAAATGTGAACACCACCACATAGCACAGCACCATCGACAGCATCATCATGCCATAGTCCACAATGCCCACGCCCTGCACCGTGATGGGGCTGATGGCGGCCGAGAGTCCGAGAATGAAGAGCACATTGAACACGCACGAGCCAATCACGTTGCCCAAGGCCAGCTGAGCGTTGCGCTTGCACGCCGCCACCACAGCCGTCACCAGCTCGGGCAGCGAAGTGCCCACGGCCACCACCGTGATGGCAATCACGGCATCGCTCACACCCCATGCATGGGCCAGACGCTGAGCCGACTGCAAAAACATCTGCCCGCCGCCAATAAGGGCCGCAAGCGACACCACTACCACCGTCCACAGCAGCCAGGCTGGCTTGCCCGCAAGGCGCGACTGGCACTGACCGTCGGCCTCGTCGATGGCGGCCTGCGGATTTTTGGCCTTGACAATTAGAATCCACACCATGTAGGCCACCATTATCAGCAGCATGAATATTCCGTCGAGGCGCGACAGCGTGTTGGCACTGATGCCGGGCACCATCGAGTCGTTGGCCAGCAGCACCAGCAGCAGCGTTGCCCCAATGGCAAAAGGAATGTCGCGCCTGGTGGTGAGCGAGTCGATGGCAAAGGGCGTGATCACCGCCGTCACACCGAGAATGAGCAGCACATTGCATATGTTGGAGCCCACCACATTGCCCACGGCCATGTCGCCGTGCCCGGTGATGGCCGAAGTCACCGACACCATCAGCTCGGGGGCCGAAGTGCCGATGCCTACCACAGTGAGACCGATGATGAAGTTAGAGATTTTGGCGCGCTGGGCAATGGCCACCGAGCCGTCTACCAGATAGTTGGCCCCGAGAAGCAGAATGGCGAGGCCGGCGATTAAGAGTATGTAGTCCATAAGTTGATGTATGTTTTTGTCGTTGACTGGCGGCAAAGTTAGTGCAAAATGCGCACCAGGCCAAAGCCGCCAGGCCTGCACACAGCAAAAATGCGCCCCGAAATCACTTCGCGACGCATTTAGGAATAAATAGTATGAATAAAAAATGTGCCTGGCATATTATTGATTTAAGGCTCGCCTCAGCGCTCCGCCAGCGGCCTGTGCAGCCTTTTGGCAAAGCAGCATGGGGCTATATATCTTGCCGCGCGCCGTGTGTAGTGGCACGCTCATAATGGTCTTCAATTTTTTGATTCAACGGCCAAGGCCCAGGCGGGGAGCAATGGATTTCACCCATAACATGAAATGATCCTATACCTTTCAACCTATAGCGCTCAACTCTCTATTTCAAATATCAAAACACCTGTGCTGCGAAAAAGGGCAATACAGCACTTTACCCACAAAATTACAAACTTTTTCCACAAATCAAAACGTCCGTCCACAAAATTGCAAACAAAAATGTTACAGTTTTGTTACATGCATTTTTGCTTGCCATGCTGCAGTGGAAGCGCACGGCACGATTTAGGAGGCATAATTACGGGTAAATAGCAAAAAAAGCGTAAATTTGCAGTGTGCTAACGGCACATGCAATAACACATAAAGAACAAAGCATACTCAAGCATAAGCATATGAAAAGAGCATTGATTACGGGAGTCACTGGACAAGATGGCTCGTTTTTGGCAGAATTTCTGCTGGCAAAAGGCTATGACGTGCACGGCACCATACGCCGCAGCTCGGTTGACTACCGCGAGCGCATTGCCCACCTCGAGGGCACGCCCCACTTCCACCTGCACTACAGCGACCTGAGCGACTCGATGAGTCTGGTGCAGGTGGTGAAGGCCGTGCAGCCCGATGAAATCTACAATCTGGCAGCGCAAAGCCACGTGCAGGTGAGCTTTGACTCGCCCGAATTCACAGCCGATGTTGATGCCGTGGGCGTGCTGCGCGTGCTGGAGGCCGTGCGCCAGTGCGGGCTGGAGAAGACGTGCCGCATCTATCAGGCGTCGACCAGCGAGCTGTTTGGCAAAGTGGAGGAAGTGCCGCAGAACGAGGAAACGCCCTTCCACCCCTACAGCCCCTATGCCGTGGCCAAGCAATATGGCTACTGGATTGTGAAGGAATACCGCGAGGCCTATGGTATGTTTTGCTGCTCGGGCATCCTGTTTAACCACGAGAGCGAGCGCCGCGGCGAGACCTTTGTGACGCGCAAAATCACGCTGGCGGCAGCCCGCATCAAGCAGGGCAAGCAAGACAAGCTGCTGCTGGGCAACCTGTCGAGCCTGCGCGACTGGGGCTATGCCAAGGACTATGTGGAGTGCATGTGGCTGATATTGCAGCACGATGTGCCCGAAGACTTCGTGATTGCCACGGGCGAGCAGCACTCGGTGCGCGAATTCTGCACCCTGGCCTTCCACTATGTGGGCATTGAGCTTGAATGGCTGGGCGAGGGCGCCGACGAGAAGGGCGTGGACAAGGCCACCGGCAAGGTGCTGGTGGAGGTGTCGCCCGACTTCTACCGCCCCACCGACGTGGTGAACCTGTGGGGCGACCCGGCCAAGGCGCGCCGCGAGCTGGGCTGGAACCCGACCAAGACGTCGTTTGAGCAGCTGGTGAAAATCATGGTCGACCACGACATGGAAAAGGTGGCCGTGGAGCGCGCAAGCGACCGCATACGCCTCAACCTGGCCGAATATCTTGAGAAGGGAATTGTGAAATAAAACACGAACGACATTGCAGCCCCGCCCCACTTGCGGGCGCAGCTGCGAACAAAAAATACATATTTTGGCATTATGATGGAGAAAGAAGCTAAAATCTACGTTGCAGGACACCGCGGAATGGTGGGATCGGCCATTGTGCGAGAACTGCGGCGCCAGGGCTACAACAACATTGTGACCCGCACACACAAGGAACTCGACCTCACACGCCAGGCCGATGTGGAGGAGTTTTTTGCACAGGAGAGACCCGAATACGTGTTTGTGGCGGCAGCCAAGGTGGGCGGCATCGTGGCCAACCAGAACGCGCTGGCCGACTTCATGTATGACAACATGACGCTGGAGATGAACGTAATTCACAGCGCATGGCAAAACGGCTGCAAAAAGTTGGAGTTTCTGGGTTCGTCGTGCATATATCCGCGCATGGCACCGCAGCCCATGCAGGAAAGCTGCCTGCTGACCGGGGCGCTCGAAAAGACCAACGAGGCCTATGCGCTGGCCAAGATTTCGGGCCTGAAGTACTGCGAGTTTCTCAACCGCCAGTATGGCACCGACTACATTAGCGTGATGCCCACCAACCTGTATGGCCCCAACGACAACTACCACCCCACCCACAGCCACGTGCTGCCGGCACTCATCCGCCGCTTCCACGAGGCCAAGGTGCAGGGCCTGCCCTACGTGACATGCTGGGGCGACGGCAGCCCGCTGCGCGAGTTCCTGTATGTTGACGACCTGGCCAACCTGTGCGTGTTTTTGATGAACAACTACAGCGGCAACGAGACGGTGAACGCCGGCACAGGCAAGGAGCTAACCATTAAGCAACTCACCGAGAAAGTGGCGAAAATCATAGGTTACACCGGCGAGATTCGCTGGGACACCACCAAGCCCAACGGCACGCCACGCAAGCTGCTCGACGTGTCGAAGGCCACAGCCCTAGGCTGGACCTACAAGACCGAGCTCGACGACGGCATACGCCTGGCCTACGACGACTTTCTGCACAATCCCATGCGCGCCGAGCGATAGGCCCGCGCACATGCACATAACCATAACGACACTGGCGGAGATCTGCGCACGCGCGGGCTTCTGCCAGTGTCGTTTTTTTAACGGGTTCTTTTTGGGAACGACATAGAGCGTGGGTCTTGCTGGGATTTCAGCCCGTTTTTGCTGCTACTGCATGGCACAGCATTCAGCTGGCTATGGATTTTTCACCACCACAAATGTCTCTACATGCTCTTTAAGAGGAGAGCAAACCCGTTAGGAATAGGGCCAACGGCATTGCTGCTGGCGCAACTCGAAAGCACAGGCTGCAAAGCCATCGATAGTTTGTGGATTTACAGTGATTACGGTGGATGCACATGCCAAGAGCACTGAAAAAGCAGCAAACCCGGAAGGATAATGCCGTCTGTTTTTTGCAACAAGCGTTTCAAACAACGTTACTTTTTTCTGTGTTCTCGGTATGCTGCGACATTACATCAAACGACTGATTTCATGTGCTTCAATATAACGTGAGTTCGATGAAAATTAAGTAGTTGAAAATTTGGTGGTTAGCGATAAAAGCATTAATCTTAAAGTGCTGAATTTCAAACAAATACTCTTATCGCTATGCTCACCGACGACAAAATACTGAAATTTTTGTAATGGCAGACGAGTTCTGCAAAGTTTTTAACGCAATGCTCCGCCGCAGAGGGCTTGACGCCCCAAGGAAAGGCAGAAAGCGTGATTATCACCGCGACGGCCGTCTGTCACAGGCCGAAATCATACTCATCATGGTAATGTTCCACAACAGCAATCACAAATGCCTTAAACTCTTTTACCTTAACGAGAATGCCTCCTGGGCTATTGCACGGGCATCAGTTTCGTGGACAGTACCCTGCTGCGGGTTTGCCGCAACCAACGCATACACATGCTCAAGATGTTCAAGGGGATAGCGCAGCGCGGCAAGTGCTCGCTGGGCTGGTTATACGGCTTCAAGCTGCATCTGATATGCAATGCAAAGGGGAGATCGAAAAACAACATGAAAGGAAGTCTGAGGTCAATGTACGACAGAATCCTGCTGCGGAAGAGGGCCATTATCGAGACCATCAACGATGAGCTGAAAAACATCGCCCAGATTGAGCACTCCAGACACCGCTCATCCCCCAATTTCGTCGTTAATTTAATCGGAGGCATAGCCGCCTATTGCCTGTTCACGAAGGAACCGATAATCAACTTGGAACGTGTCTATGATAACCGGTTGACTCTCTTCTGATTATTTTCATCGAACTCACGTTAATTGTGCATATGTAATTAGGTGATTAGTAGTAACTTACGGCGAACGTGGCATGCCACGTTCCTACTGCCTTCGTCGCTGTTTTACGCATTCATCACTCGCTTACTCGCCTAAATTGCTGATTTTTCAGTGCCCTCGGCATGCCGGCGTTTGCATATTTAGCTGACTATGAGTTGATTGCGTTGAAACTGTTGGGCTTGGCATTAAACTTTAAAACTTTACTCGCCATCAATACCACTGCACGCCGTTGCTGTAGCTTGAGCGCTTGTCATACTTGAGGTCGCTCAGCATGCTCGACTTCACGGCAATGTGGAAGTTGTAGCTCTTGTACGGGCCCACGGGCACAAAACTTGCGCTCATGGTGAAGCAGTGCAGGTCGCGCGACACCGAGCAGTTCATATAGGCGATTTTGCCCGTGTCGAAGTTGTAGCTTGCCGAGAACGAGAAATTCCAGTTTTTGGTGGGGCGTATGCTGCCGTTTATGCTCAGGTTTTGAGTCCACTTGCCATTATACTCCATCTTCTTTTTGTTAAACGTTCCGTAGCCATACGACATCGAGTAGTTGGCCGTCAGACTCCACGGGAACGACCATTCGGCATATCCGTCGCGGTCAAGCTTAAGGTCGGAGTCGCCCGATTGCTGCTTGCTTTGGTCGCTGGAGTTTTGGTCGTCTTGGCGGTCGCGGTTGGCATTGCGGTCTTTGTCGTCGCCATTGGCCGTGCCCGAGTTGCGTCGTCCGCGGCCAAAGAGGTTGCGGAATGTGTCATTGTTGATGGTGTAGCTGAACGATGTGCCTGTGCTTGCCAGGCGGCCCCAGCCTCCGCCGTGAAACAGACGCAGCTTGTTCACCCTCACGGGGTTGCCATATTCGTTAAGCTCATATTTGTACACGTCCCAAGTTGCGCTCAGGTTAAGGTTGAATCCCTTGGTGAGGCGCAGCAGCATCGATGTGCCCAGGTTGCTCCACCGCATCGAGTCGGCAGCGAAGTTGTAGCTTTGGCTCAGGCTCAGGTTCTCGATAATCGACACTTTCTTGTATCCGGTGCTGTCCTTGTCGCTGCGCACCTTGGCCTCGATGTTGTTGGCCACGTTAAACGATATCATGCCGCTGCGTCCGCTGGGCGCGGAGCCAAACAGACCGTGCGAGAAGTAGGAGTATTTCTGCTCGTGAGTCACGCCGCTGGCGTCGGTGTAGCTGTAGTTGCCGTAGTATCCCCAGAAGCGCGAGCTGAAGTCGGGCGCGGCCGAAAACGAGATGGTGGGCGTGATCACGTGGCGTATGGTCTGCACCTTGTTGCCCAAAAACTTCAGCGGCTTGAAGAAGCCATACAGCTTGGTGCCCAGCGACAGCGAAAAGTTGAAGTCAAACACGTTGTAGAAGTTGTAGGTGGTGTCGCGCACCACAGCGCTGGCGTTGGGGTCCCACATTTGGCGTATCTTGCTGGTGTACATGCGGTCGTTGAGTGTGATAGATGGGGTGACGTTGATGTACTTAAACAGAGAGAACGTGGCCGAGATGGGCACCGAGTGCGACATGCCGTTGCGCCAGTCCTTCACAAGGCTCTTCTTGAAAAACACGTTCTCCTTGGCTGTGAGTGAGTTTTGAAACCGGCCGCTGTAGCTGAGCTTTATTTTCTCATACCACCGCTCTTCGCCCACCATCTTCTTGCGCTTGAACGGTGCCGTTTGCGACATGGTGAGCGTGAAGTTGGGGAACGACACCGCCAGCGTCGAGTCGGCGGCGCGCTGCGTTATGCTTGCCGTGGTCGACAGGCTCCACTTCGAGTTGGGAAACTTGTAGCTCAGGTTCACCGTGCTGCTCTTGGTGTTCTCGGTGAAGCTGTTGCTGTAGTAGTCATCCAGGTTGTTGCGCGAATATCCGCTGGTAGCGAAGTTTACACTGGCCGAGAAGTTCATGTTGGGGTTGGCCTTTGCGTTTTGCGAATGCGTCCAGTTAAGGCTGAAGTTCTTCATCTTCATGTAGTCAGCCTCGCCTTTGTCGCCGGTGATGGTGGTGAGGTAGCTCACGTTCACGCTGCCCTGGTATTTATACCGCTTCACATAGCTCGACTGGGCAGTGACGCCCCACGAGCCGCGGGTGTAGATTTCGCCCGTCAGGGCAAGGTCCACATATTTGTTGATGGCAAAGTAGTATCCGCCGTTGCGCAGATAAAAGCCGCGGTTGTAGTCCTCGCCAAAGGTGGGAATTAGCACGCCGCTGCTGTATTTGCTGCTGAAGGGGAAGAATCCGAACGGCACCGCCACGGGCAGCGGCAGGTCTTCAAGCACCATATAGGCCGGTCCGGTCACCACATCCTTTTTGGGGCGCACCTTGCCCTTGGTCAGCTGAAAGTAGAAGTGCGGGTTGTCGTGGTTGTCGCAGGTGGTGTAGCGGCCGTTCTGGATGTAATACTCGTCGTTTTCCATCTTTTTGGTGATGCCGCCGGTCAGGAAGCCCTCGCCCTGCTCGGTCATGATGCCGGTGATGTAGCCCTTTTTCGACTTGAAGTTGTAGCGCATGGTCTTCGACTCATAGTCGCCGCTTGGGTCTTTGAACAGTGGGTTGCCTTTCAGCTCGCCCGTGGAGTCGGGCACACCCACGGCATACACCTGGCTGCTGTCCATGTTCATCTTAATCTGCTCGGCGCTGAGGCTTATGGTGTTATACTTGATGTCGCTTGAGCCATACATGCGCGCGTCGCGCTTGCCATAGAACACCATCGAATCTTTTGCCGAGAACTCCACCACGTGGTCGAGATCCACTTCGTGCCGCTTGAAGTGCGACGTGTCGGCCATTGCCGAGTCGGCCTTGGCCCGCTTGCGCGCTGTGGTGTCGAGGGCCACAGCTGTCGAGTCGCCGCCGCTGTAGGCCACAATTTCGGGCCCGTCGGTGGGGGTGTGGCGCATGCTGCCGCCGCTTTGCGCTGCAAACACCTGCAGCACGCATGCGGCGGCAACAGCCAGTGGCAGCACCCTTGCGCCGCCTATGTCCCTTAGCCAATGCCTCACGTGAAACATAGATGCAAAATTAAGCAATTCCCTCTATTTGGCACCAATGTGCAGCCATAATTATTGTTATAAAGCTGCCGCGCCGCCGTTTTTCAGTTCCGCATCGAGGCTCGCATAGTCGGGCACGCCGAAAATTTCGGCCATTTTGTCGAACCGTTCAATAGTGCCGCTGCCAAACTTGGCCAGCTGGCGGCGCACGTTGGCTATGGGTTTGGCGGGCGCTATGCGCGACTTGCTGTAGAACTTGTCGGCATAGCACACGGCCTTCTCCTCAAGGCTCAGCGGCAGCATGTCGCGGTGTGGCAGGGGCAGCCCCTGCTCGGCTATTTCCTGCGCGGTGAGCCCCGCCCCGGTGTGGCGTTCGCACACCAGCGCGTGGCGAAACAGTCCCAGCCCGTCGAGCATTTGCCTCCCTATGATGCCGTGGCAAATGTATGGCTCCGTGCCGTGGCAGTGAATCGACGGCGCATCGGTACGCACTATGCCTATGTCGTGCAGCATTGCAGCCTCCACCACAAACTCGGTGTCAACCGGTGTGCCTCCTTCTGTCAGGCGGTCGCACAGCTGCCGGGCCAGCAGCGCCACTTGGCGGCTGTGGGCCGTGAGCAGCTCATACAGCGGCTCCCCTTCGGTGTAAAACCGCAGCAATATGCCTGTGTAGTCAATCATTTTGTGCTTGTCGTTTTTTTTAAAAAAGCACAGGCGGAATCGTGAGCCGAAACCGCCTGCGCTGTATGTGTGTGTGGTTGTCAATCGCTTTGTTGCGGTGCCGGCATCAGTCCAGCACCTTCACCCAGCCGTGCTTGTCGGGCTCGTCGCCCTTCTGTATGGCCAGCAGGTGGTGATAGAGCTGCGTGGTCACATGGCCCGGCTTGCCGTCTTTCGCTATTTTATACACAATGCCGTTGTCCATGTCGGCAACTTCGCTGATGGGTGCGGCCACAGCTGCCGTGCCGCACTCGGCTGCCTCTTCCACATCGGCCAGCTCCTCGAGCAGCATGGGGCGGCAGTCCACGGCCAGACCCATGTCCTTGGCTATCTGCTGCAGGCTCTTGTTGGTGACCGACGGCAGAATTGAGTTGCTCTTCGGAGTGATGTAGGTGTTGTCCTTTATGGCAAAGAAGTTGGCGGGGCCGCACTCGTCGATATACTTCTTCTCCTTGGGGTCGAGGAATAGCACTGCCGAGTATCCTGCCGCATGGGCGCGCTCGGTGGCTGCAAGGCCGCCTGCATAGTTGCCGCCCACCTTCCAGCGGCCTGTGCCGCATGGCGCGGCGCGGTCATACTCGCGGTAGACGGCCACCTTGGTCGGCTTGAATCCGTCTTTGAAGTACGGGCCTACGGGAGTCACAAATATTATTAAAGTGTATTCATCGGCGGGACGCACGCCCACGCGCGGCGTGATGCCCACCTCCACGGGGCGTATGTAGAGCGAACTGCCGCTCTCATAAGGCGGCACAAAGCGCTCGTTGAGGCGCACCACCTTTTCCACCATTTCCAGGAATTTCTCGGCCGGTATCGGCTCCATCATCACACCGCGAGCGCTGCGCTGAATGCGCTGCGCATTCTCGTCGGGGCGGAATATGCGTATTTTGCCATCGCGGCCGCGGAATGCTTTCATACCCTCGAATATCGCTTGACCGTAGTGCAGGCAGGTGGCTGCAATGTGCAGACTTATTTGTTCTGAGTCCGACACCTCAATTTCACCCCATTTGCCGTCTTTGAAAGTGCATCGCACGTTGTAGTCGGTCTTGATGTAGCCGAATGGCAGGTGCGACCAGTCGATGTTTTCGTTGTTTGCCATTTTTTTCTTTCTTCTGCTGAACGTTTTTGCTGTTTTCTATAGATGTAGGGCACGCTTGCCGGCGCAATTTCCGCTCCGCTCAACGGGTGCTGATGTGCGCGTCAGAGTGCCACTTTCTGCGTTAAATTTCCAATTTTCACAATGTAGATGCCGCGTGCAAGCCTCAGCTCCGACGTGCCGGCTCCGATTGTGGCTTGCGACACCAGCTGGCCGAGAATGGTGAACACCCTCACCTGTATGCGTCGCGGCGTCCTTATCGCTATCACTCCATTGCGGCCATAAATCTCGATGCCGTCGGCCAGGCGCGGATCGGTGAGGCTGCGCCCCGCCACTTCGCGTTTCGCCTCCTGCCAGCGCAGTTTGGCGCTTGCGCCGCCTGTCCACACCATCGCACTCAGTGCAATTGCGATTATGACCAAAAATCTGCTCATCAAATGTAAGTGACGTCTCTTTTCTATTTTTATAGTGCAAAGTTACGATATAAAAGCGTTAAAAACAAATGCAGCCATCCACTGCCGGCTATTTGGCCCAAAGCGCGGTGTGAGCGCATTTTTCACGATGTTTTTGCGGCATTTTTGCGGCGGATTGGGCTAAAAAACTGCGGCGAAAACTTTGTGGTTAACGCAATTATGCCTACCTTTGCACCGCTAAAATATATTTTTAATCAAATTAAACGTAACGAAGAATGTACTTAGATTCAGAGAAAAAGAAAGAGATCTTCGGCACCTACGGCAAAAGCAATACTGATACTGGTTCTCCCGAGGCCCAGATTGCATTATTCTCAGTCCGTATTGCCCATTTAACTGAGCACCTCAAGTTAAATCACAAAGATCATACTACTCAACGCGCTCTTAAGATGCTTGTAGGTAAGCGTCGCCGTCTGCTTGATTACCTCATCAAGACCGACATCAGCCGCTACCGCGCAATCATCGCCAAGAAGGAGCTGGGCATCCGCAAGTAAGCAGCTGTCCATCACACTCCGCCAGCGAGCGGTAAAAAAATCAAAGCGCCGTCCACTCCAAGTGGCACGGTGCTTTTTTTATGCCTAAAATATATAAGTGGCTAACAATAAATGGTTTATTCGTAAGGGCGTGGCATGCTGAGAGCACTGAAAAATTTTATTCCTCAGCAAGACTATGTTTAAAGTTGAGGGCTTAAGGTTAAAAGAAATAACCGCTAAAAAATCTGGTTTACAGCTGTTTGCTGTACGGACGCGGCATGCCGCGTCCAACGGGTGTTCCCCACACTCAGCACGAGAGTAAAATTACATCAAATACGCCTCTATTGGCTTTAATTATTTGCATGTAATAGACTGATTTGCAATAAAATGCGGCGGACGTGGCATGCCACGTCCCTACAGCATTCGTCGCTGTATGGTGCACCCACAAACTCGCCAGATTTGCTACCTTTTCATCACTTTCATGCTGAGTGCACTGAAAAAAACAGTAATCCTTATGATATAGCAGTGTACCTTCGGCACGCATCACTTGGTTTCACAGTTGCCGTGGTATGCTAAAAACACTTATTAAGCCATTTGTCGCAACCCTCTGCAAACTTAGAGAGGAATGCGACCACCGCCCGTCAAAATGTCTTTTGTGCTGTCTTTGTCATGCTTCAATTCCAAAAAATGTTGGCAACCCCCCAAAAACGGCGCTGGCCGCGGTGATTACTGCGGCCAGCGCTTGCTTTCTGTGTGAACCCATGGGGAGTCGAACCCCAATCGAAGGAACCGGAATCCTTTATTCTATCCATTGAACTATGGGTCCTTGGTGCTTTGGCACGCCCATAATGGATGCCAAATTCTTGGCAAAATTAATGAAAAATGTGTAGCTTTGCAATAAGCAACGGTCAAAAAACAAAAACAGACACCATTATGAATGTGCGAATAGAGCCATCGTGGAGCAGTGAGCTTGCCGATGAGTTCAACAAGGATTATTTTGCGCGGCTCACGCAGTTTGTGCGCAGCGAGTATGCCAGCAAGCAGGTGTTCCCGCCCGGACACGAGATATTTGCGGCCTTCGACGCAACTCCGTTCAGCAGCGTGAAGGTGGTGATTCTCGGCCAGGACCCTTACCACGATGTGGGACAGGCCAACGGGCTCTGCTTCTCGGTGCGCGACGGGGTGCCATTCCCGCCTTCGCTCAGAAACATATTCCGCGAGGTGCACGACGACACCGGCGCGCCCATTCCCACCACTGGCGACCTCACACGCTGGGCGCGGCAGGGGGTGCTGCTGCTCAACAGCACACTCACCGTCGAGGCCCACCATGCAGGCTCGCACCAGAATCACGGCTGGGAGCAGTTTACCGACGCAGTGATTGCCCATCTTGCCACACGCCGCAGCCATCTGGTGTTCATCTTGTGGGGCAGCTATGCCATACGCAAGGGCGCGTTCATCGACCGCACCCGCCACCTGGTGCTCACTTCGCCTCACCCGTCGCCGCTGTCGGCCCATCGCGGCTTCTTTGGCAACCACCACTTTTCGCGGGCCAACGCGTACCTCCAGGCCCACGGCCTGACGCCCATCCAGTGGTGAACCCACTCACCACACAAATGCAAATAAAAAAAAGGTGCGAGCTTTTCACAAAGCCTGCACCTTCCCCTTTTTAACACTAAATTTTAAAAATGTGATGCTTTTATGTGCCCTGCCGCCCTGTGCGGCAGGGCCAACTAACCAATTCAAAAATCAATTCGCTCATGCCGGCTGCTGTGAAAAAATGCTTGCTCGCGGGCCGGCAGTTGAAAACCGTATGTCTTAAAATGTTCCTATAAACTGTAGATTGCTTGCTTTTAAATTCATTGCAAAGTAACTAAAAAAAAATCGTCCGTGCAATACTTTTGAAAAACTCAGTAAAATATTCTATTTTATGCTTCTTTTGGGCTATATTTGCAAATATTATTCTGCTATATCGTGTAATTTAAGAATTAAATTGTTTATGAGAAACATCGATGAAACCGACGCTATGATTCTGCGCCAGTTGCAGCGCGACTCCAGCCTCACTACCAAGGAACTGGCTGCTGCTGTCAACCTGTCGCCGTCGCCCACTTTCGAGCGGCTAAAGCGTTTGGAAAATGAAGGATACATATTGAAGTATGTGGCGGTGGTCAACCCCCTGAAGGTGGGCGATGCCATTGTGGCTTTGTGCAACATACGCCTGAAGCAGCACAGCCGCGAGTATATGGAGCAGTTTGTGGCCACCGTCATGCGGCTCGACGAGGTAGTGGAGTGCTACAACACCTCGGGCGACTACGACTTTATGATGAAGCTGTATGTGAAAAGCATGCATCACTATCAGGATTTCGTGATCAACAAGCTCGGCACCATGGAGTCGGTGGGCAGCGTGCACAGTGTGTTTGTGATCGACACGGTGAAAAACACCCACTCCATACCGGTGCGCATCGATTAGCGCGGCATCACGCGCACGCGGCCCACCAGCGCAGCGCAGTTGCTGTAGCCTGGCATGGCGGGGTCGGTGACGGTGAGCTGCAGTGTGTTGCGCCCTTTGAGCAGTTCCACCGCTATCATGTTGCTCTGGCCGGTGTTCATCCACTGGCCGCGTCCGCGGCATGGCATCACCAGTGTGCCCTGCTCGTGCGAGTTGGCCCACACTGTGCGCAGTGCGCAGCGCCCACGCGCGTCACCGTTGGCATAGCGCACATCCATCACATACACTCCCGCCTTGTCCACGTCCACCGTCAGCTTAAGCGTGGGGTTGACGGTGGCCGACGTCTCGATGAACGCTGCGGCCCTATCGGCCGGCACAAGGGCGGTGGGGACTGTGGCTTCGGCCGCCAAGGCCGTGGCCGCAACAGGCGCGTAGGTGTAGGGCCTTGATGTGAACCCCATGCCATATTTGTTGACGGCGGCGAGACACAGTGTGCTCACACCCTGCTGCGGCAGCACTGGCATTGCGAAGGCGGTGTCGGTCACTGTGTAGGCCACCCGGCCGTTGATGAGCATGCGGTAGCCTTGGCGCGGCTGCATGTTGGCTATGGTGCAGCGCTGCTGGTTCCACAGCACGGCGGGTGCCGCTGGCAGTTCGGCCATGTGAGCGTCCATTGTCACTTTGCCCGATTGCCCCCCCGAGTCTTTAAGCCTTATTATCACGGTGTGGCGGCCCGTAAGGTCCGATGGCACGAAGTTGTCGTCGGTGGCCTTGCCGTCGATTTTCATCACGTCGATGTCGTTGCCGCAGCCTTCAATGGTGATGTCGAGCGTGGCGCGGCGGTAGCTGAAGCCCTTGATTTGCTTGTCACCGGTGAAGCAGGCGGGCACTATTGGGTCGAACTCTATGCCGTCGGGCATGAAGCGCATTCCGGCAAACACCCTGAACACCATGGCCGCGTTGCCGGCGGCACCGCTCAGCGGGTCGGCGCTGCCCGTCACAAGGCCGGTGGCGGGGTCGCACAGTGGCGACGTGTGGCACGAAAGTGCCTGAAGCCTGTACATCGCCCCCAAGCCGCGGCGCAGCATGTTTTCATTGTCCACCTTCATTGCGGCCAGGTTCCACAGCGCCTGGGTCAGCGGATGCACGGCGCTTGTGCCGCCTGCGCCCTGCTGGCGCGGATACAGAGTGGGTATGCCATAGTTGGTGATCGGGGTCTCTTCAATCAGCGTTTGGGCGCGGTCGTCGTCGGCAATGTCCCACAGTATGCTCAGCGCCTGGCCCATGTTGTCGATGTAGGGCGACTGCACGCTGTGCGCGCCGCCATACACATATTGCACATATCGGCCGCGGCTTTCGCTCCACAGCGTGTGGTTGAGCGCATCCTTCATGCGCTCGGCCTGGGTGCCGTAGTCGTTGTTCAAGTCCAGCTCGTCGCCCATCTCGTCAAGCAGGCTGTACGTGTGCTGAAACATCAGGTTCACATACAGCGACTGGCTTTCAAACAGGTCTTTGCCGTTCATCCACTGGGGGTAGTAGGCTGCACTGGTGCACGCATACGGCGCTCCGCCGCCCACCAGTCCCGTCTCTCGGCTTAGCGCCACGCGGCTCATTGCGTCCACCGACTCCGACGCCACCTTGTAGGCATAGCGCAGCCAGGCCTTGTCGCCCGTCACGTTATACACCTCCCAGGCGGCGCTAGTCCATGCCAGCCCGCCCGACACCACTGGCCACTGCAGCTGACCGCTGCCAGGCTGCACTATTTTGCCTCCGCTCACCATGGCCCTGAGCATGCTCATCGACTTTTGCGGGGCCAAATAGGCGAGCGACAGCATCACCGAGTAGCACAGCTCGGTGTTCTGCTGTCGCTGTCGCAGGCCGTGGTCAATGTTGTCGATGGCCATGTTGTAGAGTGCGTCCACCAGCATCTGTCCGCTCTGGTAGGCGGGATAGCTGCTGTTGGCCTCCTTTATGCGCCATGAGCGTTGCAGGTTCGGCTTCTTTTCTTTGGGCAGGCTGAGGCTCAGCTCATATATGCCACGCTTGCCGGCCACGCGGTGCATCTTCAGGTTGCCGCGGTCGTCGGCGTTGAGCCCGTTGAGCCGCATGCCTGGCAGGTTGCTGCTCACCCACACGCCGCCAAAGTCGCGCTTCCACACCGTGTCGCCGGTGGCGGTCACGTGCAGGCTCTTGTCAGCAAAGTCCTGCTCCATTTTGCTCAGGTCGGCCCGCAGCGTCACCCGGCGCTGCGCGCCTGCCGCTGCGGCTGGCGCGCAGCCCTCAACCCCAGCCGTCACGGTGGTGTCGCTGCCCATGGCCACGCGGTGTGTGCGCCCTGGCGGCAACTCGTTGTCGCGCCCGTCGATCCACAGGCGGAAGTCCACCATGGCCGGCACGCTGTCGGGCTGCTCGATGTTGCCCGTGGCCACAATCTCAAGCGGAGAGGTGGCGTGGGCCTGGCAGTCGCCGTCGGTCACGCTGTCGGCCGTCACCGTGAAGTCGTCGTTCACGGCAATGTAGTCGTTGCTCATGCTGCCGTCGGTGCACGACGGCAGCAGCAGTGCAGCGGCGGCAATCAGGCCGGCGGCTCGGGCTGTTGTGTGGCGTAGAGTGGGCATTGTCAAATTTCTCTTTAGTTGCAGGTGTGATGTGTAAAAGTTCCCGGCGGCGCCTTGCGCAGGCGGGCATAGTGCAAAATTAAGCAAAAATGTGTGGCAGTCCAACATGCCGGGCCGCTTTTGCACGCTGTTTTCACGCCATTTCAGCGCCTGTTAAGCGAATTTAGTGTTGCAACTCTTGCATTTTTATTGCCGTTGCCGTACATTTGCACACTGAAAACGGAATTAATTATTCAGTGGCCAGCGGGCCATACATTACATATCATCTAATTTAATTAATTTCAAGATTATGGGAAATTTAAATTTTAACCGATGCGGCAAGCGCGGTGTTGAACTGCCTTGGCACGCATATCATCCTAATGCCTCATTCCGTTTCGAGAGCCGTAAGCCCTACATTGCAAGGCCCAAGGCTGCGAAGGAGTGACAAGCGCTTGAAGCCTTCACAAAACGCGTGCAGTGTGCAATGCACTCCGCACAACGTGGCTTCAAAACAATTTTTTATGACAAGTGCCCTCTTATAATGGCGAGGGCAACCCGTGAGGCCTGAACGCGGCAAGCCGCCTGAAAATTATAAATCTGATGGCCGCTTAAGCGAATCCACAGCCTCCAATTCAATTTCAAGCAGAATCTTTCGGTAATGTCCGAACAGATTTTTGTTTTTTTTCTGAACAGCAATTCCCACAATCGATGCATGCCTCAAGCACACGCGTTGATTCGCCTGAAGCGGCCGCTGAATTCAGCGACCCCCACCGATGGCGAATTATGCGCTTGGGTGCAGCACGGCGGTGGACGTGAAAATATACTTTTTTGACCTTATACCACCAATTTATTCATACTATTTTTTCCTAAGGCATTGCGAAGTGATTTCGCGGTGCTTTTTTTGTGCCGCCCCAAGCCATACATCAACGAAAGCAGTAGTGACGTGGCATGCCCAAAGCACTGAAAAAGTATAGCGTTGCGTTGTTGCCACAAAATTGAAGACGACTTTATCCCGCAGTGCTGTCCGGTAAAACTGAAAAGGACAGCAATAGCATTTTTTTCATTAATGGCATTGTTCCCTATGAGATTGCAACGCTTCCATCTGCCATAGCACACACTGTGATGCCGTTTTCAGAAAAAGCGGTAAACTATGGTTAGCTTTGGGTCGCGCGACAGCTGGCCGGGGTTGCTGCCTTGCGCGCCCTCGGGCACTCGCAGGCCGCGCTTGGCGTAGTAGTCGCGCCAAAATGGCGTCACATTGCCGCTGGCGTCGTGAAACGACATTCTGATTGGGGCAAACACCGGGCGTCCTGCACAATCAACGTAGCTGAGCATCACCAGCTCGCTGCAATAAATTTCCTGATCGTCGTGCATAAACAGGTAGTCGTAGGGGCGGCCTACGTATTTCAAGGCGTTAGCCACCGAGCGGGCCACACCGCAGCGGTTGTTAAGGCGACCCACCACCACAAGCGGATGCGCTCCGCCCTTGGGCGTGGCCAGAGCCATGAATGTGTCGATGGGCGTAATGCACACGCCCCGCCGCGGCACGGCCTCGACCACGGCCAGGCGGCCCGTGGCGCTGTCGCGCACGGCAATGGCCACATGGTCGATGGCAAGGCCGTCAACTCCCTGGGTGACGCTGGTGATGCCGTTGGCGCGGTCCGACGCCACAAACAGCAAGTCGCCATTCTCCAACACATCATATCCCTTGGCCAGCTGCACACCGGCCGCGGCATTGGCCAGCGCACACATGCACGCCAGCACTGCCATCACTGCATATCTTTTTATCATATTTTCAAAGCATAATAAAACGGCAGGTGTGCACCGCAAAGGAAGCACACCTGCCGCAAAATATAAAATTATGAAACAAAGTCGCACAAACTAATTGGCATGGGGGAATTAGTCCTCGCTGCCTGCCGACTTGGCCTGACGCTTGCGTTCGTTCTCATCGAGAATGATTTTGCGCATGCGCAAATGGTTGGGAGTGATCTCCACATACTCATCGGCCTTGATGTATTCAAGGGCCTCCTCAAGGCTGAACACCACTGGGGGCACTATCTTCACCTTGTCGTCAGCACCGCTGGCGCGCATGTTGGTGAGCTTCTTCGACTTGGTGACATTCACCACCAAATCTTTCTCCTTGGTGTGCTCACCCACCACCTGGCCGGCATACACCTCCTCTTGCGGGAAGATGAAAAACTTGCCGCGGTCTTGCAGTTTGTCGATGGCATAGGCATAGGCGGTGCCCGTCTCCATGGCAATGAGCGAGCCATTGCTGCGGCGCACTATCTCGCCCTTCCAAGGCTCGTAGTCGAGGAAGCGGTGAGCCATGATGGCTTCGCCAGCCGACGCGGTAAGCACGTTGGTGCGCAGACCGATGATGCCTCGCGACGGAATTTTGAACTCCATGTGCACGCGGTCATTCTGCGTCTCCATCGATGTCATTTCGCCCTTGCGGCGGGTGACCATATCAATCATCTTGCTCGAGTATTCCTCGGGCACGTTGATGGTGAGGTTTTCAAACGGCTCACACTTCTGGCCGTCGATTTCCTTTATAATCACCTGCGGCTGGCCCACTTGCAGCTCATAGCCCTCGCGACGCATCTCCTCGATAAGCACCGAGAGGTGCAGCACTCCGCGGCCATACACCAGCCAGGCATCATCGTTGTCGGTGCGCTCAACGCGCAGCGCAAGATTTTTTTGCAGTTCGTGTTGCAAGCGGTCGTGCAGGTGGCGCGAAGTCACATACTTGCCGTCCTTGCCAAAGAAAGGAGAGTCGTTGATGGTGAACAGCATCGACATGGTGGGCTCGTCGATGGCAATGCGCGGCAGCGGCTCGGGATTGTTGATGTCGGTCACTGTGTCGCCAATTTCGAAGTCAACGAGACCGATGATGGCGCAGATGTCACCGCTCTCAACCGAGTCGACGTGCTTCTGGCCCATACCCTCGAATGTGCGCAGCTCCTTGATGCGCTGGCGCTCCACAGTGCCGTCCTTCTTGCACAGGCCTATCTCCATGCCGTCGCGCAAGGTGCCGCGATGCACACGGCCCACTGCTATACGGCCCACGTATGAGCTATAGTCGAGCGAGGTGATGAGCATCTGCGCATCGCCCTCGTTGTGCTGCGGTTCGGGTATGTATTTAATGATGCCATCGAGCACGGCAGTGATGTTGTCGGTGGGCTTCTGCCAGTCTTCGCTCATCCAGCCGTTTTTGGCCGAGCCAAAGTAGGTGGGGAAGTCGAGCTGATCTTCGGTGGCGTCGAGGTTGCACATCAGCTCAAACACCTGCTCCTGCACCTCGTCGGGGCGGCAGTTGGGCTTATCCACCTTGTTAATCACCACGATAGGCTTAAGGCCTATCTGCAAGGCCTTTTGCAGCACGAAACGCGTCTGGGGCATGGGACCCTCGAAAGCGTCAACCAGCAGCAGACAGCCGTCGGCCATGTTGAGCACACGCTCCACCTCACCGCCGAAATCGGAGTGTCCAGGGGTGTCGATGATGTTGATCTTGTAATCCTTGTAGTTAATCGACACGTTTTTCGACAAGATTGTTATACCTCTCTCACGTTCAATGTCGTTACTGTCAAGAATCTGAGTACCAACCACTTGATTGTCACGAAACAGATTGCCGGCAGCAAGCATTTTATCCACCAGCGTTGTCTTGCCATGATCGACATGGGCAATGATGGCTACATTCCTAATTTTCTGCATAAATCTTTTTTACCTATTTAGCTGCAAAATTACTCAAAATCCGTTAAAAACCACACACCAGCCGCCAAAAAATCGCACACTCGGCAGCCAAAAAGGCCACAGCCACGGTGACTGAGATCTCAGCTGATGCGCTTTTTCATCTGCTGCGGTGTGAGGCCGGTGTGCCTCTTGAAGTAGCGGCAAAAGAAGCTGGTGTCGGAAAAATTATATTCCCAAGCTATTTCCTTGATGCTGTGGCCACTGTGCTTAAGCTGCGTCTTCAGTTGCAATATCACATACTGGTCGATGATGGCTTTAGGCGTGTGTCCGGTGGTTTGGCGCACAATGTTGGTGAGATATTTCGACGATATGTTCATCAGTCCCGCATAGTAGCTCACGTCTCTCGACCGCTTGAAGTCCCTTTCCATCAACATCATAAAGCGGTTGAACAATTCCCTTACGCGGTGCGACTTCACGTCGTCGAGGCGGCATTGCGGATTGCGCTGCAAATATTCATGAAACCCTATGAAAAACGCTTTAAGCTGGCACAGCACCAGCTGTGGAATGCAGGTGCATTCCGTCTGTCGGAAATATATTTTCAGCAGCGAAAACATGCCATCGATAATGTTTGTCACTACCGGAGTGTCCTGGCGACAGCGGTCTTGCCGCAGCGAGGAGTACACCGTCTGCTCGAGTTGCAGACTCGCCTCGCGCAGCAGCGACGGGTTGTATTTGAGCATCTCGAAGACTGGCTGGCGGCCACCTGCGGTGAGCTGCACCACATCGTTGGGGAACACCACGATCACTGCCCCCTCGCCCATTCTCCACTCCTTGTAGTTTACACTGAGCACCGCCGCACCGCCGCGGCATATCAATATCGCGCCGAAAGTCAGCACCTGCGGCCCGCCGCTCCACTCGTCAAGACTGGTAGTGAGCAGTTCGGCCTCTTGCCAACGGCTCAACTCCGACAGTTTGTCATTCATTTCTGTTTATTCTGTTTTCATCTGCAAAATTAGAATTAAAAAGTGATTTTTGAGGCATTTATTCCCAAAAAGTCAATTCACGGTGAATAATATTACTCGGACGGCTGGTGAAAGCTGCGTAACTTTGCACCACATTTCAGAATGCGATTGACAGTGATGGCACATCAGCCTCACTTTTTTTGGGCACATATTACATATATAAGGTTAAAACCAATGCTAAAGAAGTTATTATTTGTGTGTCTCCTGATGTTGGGAGGCAAGTCGTGGGCTCAGACAACGATGACCATCGACAAACTCTTTGAAAAAATTGAGGACAACAACCGAGGCCTCATCACCATGAAGTCGGGCTTGGATGCAGCCGAGCAGGGCATAGAGTGGGCCAAGAGCAAGCGATTGCCCGACATAGACGCTTCGCTGTCGGTAAGCTACATTGGCAACGCACTGCTCACCGACCGCGATTTCTCGAACACGCACGGGCTGAGTTCTCCGCACTTTGGCAACAACTTTGCCCTGCAGGCGCAGCAGGTGGTGTATGCAGGCGGAGCCATAACCGCAGGCATCAGGCTGGCAGAGTTGGGCAAGCGGCAAGCTGAGACGGGCGTCAGGCTCACCCGCCAGCAGGCAAGGTTCATGGCCCTCGGCCAGTATCTGGACATATTCAAGACCGACAACCAAATCAAGGTGTATGAGCGGAACATAGCCCTCACAAGGCAGCTGCTGGCCGACATCAAGGAGAAGCAGGTGCAAGGCATGGCCTTAAAGAACGACATCACACGATATGAGTTGCAAATGGAGAGCCTGAAACTTGGGCTCACAGCACTGCGCAACAGCAGAAGCATCCTTAACCACCAGCTGTGCAACACCCTGGGAATGAGTCAGGACGAGACCATAGTGCCCGACTCCGCTATAATCAGCAGCACATATGGCAACGAGGGCGAAGCCTACTGGCAGAGTGTGGGCGCAAGCAAATCGCCGCTGCTCGAACAGACCTCAAACGCCATCCTAATAGCCGAACAAAACGAGAAGATTGCCAAAAGCGAGCAGCTGCCCAAAGTGGCAATTGTGGCGGCCGACAACTTCGATGGCCCAATAACGTTCGAACTTCCGCCTATCGACAAGAACCTTAATGTGTGGTATGTGGGCGTGGGCGTGAAATACAGCCTGAGTTCGCTGTTCAAAAGCAACAAGCGCATCAGGCAGGCTGCGGTAGAAACCCGCCAGGCCCGAGAGGCACACGCGCAGCAAGCCGAGCGGGTCGACAACGACGTGCAGGCGGCCTGCGTGCGCTACAGGCAATCGTATGTGGAACTTGAGACGCAACAAAAGAGCGTGGAGCTGGCTCGGCAAAACTATGACGTGATGAACTCGCGATACCTCAATCAAATGGCCCTTGTCACCGATATGGTAGACGCATCCAACCTGCGCCTCAATGCCGAACTGAAAGAGGTGGACGCGCGCATCAACATAGTGTATGCCTACTACCGCATAAAGTATGTGGCAGGCGAAATATGATATTAACAGCAACAAACAGTAACAGGAATATAACAACAGCAAAATAAGAGCAATGAACAAAAAGATTATCAAACGCACATACAATGTAGTGATTATCCTATTCCTCGCTGCAGCGGTGGCATGGGCTTTCAGCCATTTTGTGCACGAAAGCGGTGTGGAATACACCGACGATGCCCAAGTGTGCCGGCATATAACCCCCATCAACACCCGCGTGCAGGGCTTCATCAAGGAAATTCGCTTCAACGACTTCCAGCATGTGAAAAAGGGCGACACGCTTGTGGTGATTGAAGACGCTGAATACCGCCTGCAGGTGGCGCAGGCCGAGGCGGGGCTGCGCGGCTCCAAGTCGAGTTCGTCGGCCGTTTCGGCCACGATGACCACCACCAGCAGCAATGTGCAGACGGCTGCGGCCGGCATAGAAGAAGCACGCGTCAATATGATTAACGCCAAGCAGGACTTCGACCGCTTTGCAGCGCTGATGAAGAAGGACGCCGTCACGCGCCAGCAGTATGACAACGCCTACACACGCTATCTGACGGCCAAGGCCAGATATGAGCAGGCCAGCAGCCAGAAGCAAAGCGCCGCCTCGGTGAAAAACGTGCAGGTGCATCAGCTGGGCGGATCGCGCGCCGGCGAGAGTGTGGCCGAGGCACAGCTCAATCTGGCCCGGCTGAATCTGTCATACACCGTGATTGTGGCCACCTGCGACGGCGTGATGGGCAAGAAGGACATTCACGTGGGGCAACTGGTACAGCCGGGGCAGATGCTGGCCCGCATTGTTGACGACAACGATGTGTGGGTGATGGCAAACTATCGCGAGACGCAGATGAACGGCATCACCGTGGGACGGGATGTTGACTTCACAGCCGACGCCGTGCCTGGCGTGGTGTTTCACGGCAAGGTGGAGGCGCTCTCGGCCGCGGCTGGCAACGCCTACTCGATGGTTCCCGTTGACAACGCCACAGGCAACTTTGTGAAGGTGGAGCAGCGCGTGCCAGTGCGCATCGCCCTCACCCGAGGCAACGATGCCAAGAGCGTGGCACTGCTGCGCGCAGGCCTCAATGTGGAGACAAAAGTGCGCGTCAAATAAAATTTGCATACACAATTAAAGTCTTCATTGAAATAAAATGCCAGGACCTCCTATGCTTCAGGGACCATTCAGAGTCCCTTCGTTCAACAGCTACGTTCCACGCCGGCTGCAGCCGTGGATCTACCTCCTGTTTGCCTTCGTGTTTCTGATGTCGGGCGGCATCTATGGCGGGGCAATGAGCCAAGTGATGGGCGAATACAGCCTGATGCGCGAAGACGTGCTGATGATTGTCATGTTCAATGTGGTGGGCGTGGCCATGCCATTCCCATTCTTGTTCAAGATGAAGTTCCACTTCACCAACCGGCAGCTGCTGCTCAACGCCGCGCTGGTGGTGGCAGCCTGCAACTTTCTGATAATGTGGACCGACTCCGTGCCCATGATGTGCATCCTCGCCTACATAGCAGGATTCTTCAAACTGTGCGGATGCTTTGAGTGTATGAGCACCGTGCAACTGTGGATGACGCCAAAGCGCGACTTCACCATATTCTTCCCGCTGCTCTACTGCCTGGTGCTGGGCAACATGTTTCTGTCGCCTTGGATCACCGAGCAGTTCATCTACGCCTATCAGGATTGGCGCATCATCAACTGGGCCATGACTGGAGCACTGCTCCTGGTGGCCCTCACGGTTTACGCCACCACCCACAACTTCCACTTTATGAAGCCAATGCCGTTTATCAGCATCGACTACCTTGGCTGCATACTGTGGTCGGCACTGATGCTTGAGTTCATATTCTTCTTCAACTACGGCGAGCACTACAACTGGCTCGACTCAAGAGTGATGCAGACCGACCTGCTGCTGTTTGTCATGACGGGATATCTGTGCATCCAGCGAATGCGGCACATTCGCCACCCCTACATCGCCCCCGGGGCATGGCGCTACAAGCGGCTCATTCCGCTGTTCATACTGTTCGCCTTCGTGGAGTTTATGGGCAGCACCCCCAAGGTGCTGCAATCGGCATTCACTGGCGGCGTGCTGCACTTTGGCACGTTCACCACCAATGTGCTCAACTTCATCGAGTGGGCGGGGTCAATTGCCGGCTGCCTATTCTGCCTGTTTTGGTACAAGGTACTGCGGCAAAAATACACCCGTCTGCTCACCATTGGGGTGGCGGCCATGGCAGCATATCCAGTGATGATGTACTTCCTCATTGAGCCGGGGCTCAACATCGAGGCGCTCTACCTGCCCACATTTCTCCGCTCATTTGGCAACGGCATCTTCTTTGTGGCGCTCACCATCTACCTTGAGGAGCTGATGCCATTCGAGCACTTCTTCATGGGCCTCACAATGGTGGGCCTGGTGCGCAACGGGCCAGTGTCGGCAATGTGCTCGGGCCTATACAGCTTCGGGCTTCGCTACCAAATGGCCGACAACATTGCGCGCGGCCTGCCCTACGATGCCACCAATCTGCTTATGATCAGCATACGCCAGCTCTACGGCCTCACATGCATCATAGGTGTCGCCGCACTGCTCATCTTCCTCGTTTGGGACATTCAGCCCGTGCGCAGCACCCTGAAAAAGATGCCCGCGTGGAACTTCGTAGGCCGCATGATGAAAAAGAGGCTGGCACACTAACCCCACCACCACACACAGCATCTGGACCGGACTTCCCCAAGACGGGAATCCGGCCCAGTTTCGTTTTTTTTTAAGCCACGTGATGCAAATCGTCATTTATCGCCAGCTTTCAGTTTGGATATAAAAGTGGTGGACAGCACTCCGGGAGTGCTGAAACAGTGGCAATTCTGTTAGTGAATGAGTAAGTATGACAATACGTTGATGCACCATGAGCGGCCAAAGCAGCAAGGGGGGGGGAGCTGCACAACATATAGTATCCCCACCGCTTTTGCAGCTAAAAATCTGTCTTTATGTCTTTTTGTCGAAAAACGGGAATCAATACGCGGAAAGAAAACCTGTAGGAGGTGTGGGCTATGCGGCTTGGGATGGCAATCAGATGCCGGCCAATTGATTCCCTGGCTGACGCGGCGTGGCAAGAGCTCTGAGAAAGTAACATTCTTATCGTGACGGGATGTGGCGAAGGCACATGTCTCTCTATAGACACCCGACTTTCAAGCACAAGCGAATGCGCAGTGTGAGTGTCGGGGCTAAACATCACACCCACACAGCGCGTGCAGAAGGTACGCTCCACTGTTTGCAGTCGAAGGAGCGTGCCTTCGGCACACCTCATTGAGAAAATTCACCTCTAGCCAACTCGCTGATTCCAGGCGGACGCGGCTTGCTGCGTCCCTGCCGGTTCGAGGCTTTACTGGGCACAAAAAAAGGAGAGGCAGAAATTCTGTCTCTCCTTTTTAGGGGGCGATTACCTACTCTCCCACTTTCGCA
>CAKUJD010000001.1 GCA_934661195.1 uncultured Muribaculaceae bacterium | reverse complement strand
AGCCGGCGGTATTTGGCATCGGCCTCGGGGCCCGTCTGTTCGGGCTTAAAGGCCGGGGGAGTTAGAAAGTTTGACATATTAGTATAATGCTTTAATTGTTTTGTTGATAATGTATTTTGTCAGGAATAATTTTGTGCTGTCTGCGGCTAGGTGGGGGCATTAAGACTGCAACAGGCGCACCGCCCAAGCATAGCGGTGCGCATATTGCAGCGAACTATTGTCTAACACCCCGGCCACGGCTGACGCCGCGGCCGGCAACCCCACGCTATGAATCTCTGCGAGGGCACTAATCTTGCTTTCGTTTGATATGTTTGCGTCACGCCATATTGTTTCCATAAATGAAATGAGTAGCGCAAGTTTTCGCTGATTTGCCAGTGAATGCAGTTGCCACAACTCCCTGTGGGCAGATGCGCCTCTGCATCACTATTAGCTTTTTAAGTAATTATTTTTTAGTTTTCAAAAAAATTGGTTCGTTACATTTCTTAAAAGATCAACCTATTTGGTTTTGCAGCTTTCAAGTGGCGCAAATTTATATACAATTTCATGACGAAACAAATTTTAAGCAAAAAATTTCGCCATCAACCTATTTTTTTTCACCACAAAAGCTAATTTCAACCATAAACAACTTTTTAGATGTAAAAAAGGACAATTTACACCCAACCCATATTGGTAGTAGTTAACTGGTTAGGCAGCATTCACAAGCATAAACTTGCTAAAAAGTGACAACGGAAGGCCGAACTTATGAAATGTTACGGTTTTGTTATATTGTGCCGTTACCTAATTGTTACCTTTGCAGTGTGAAAAAACTAATATGCACATTTGTGAGAATGTGAGAAGAAATCCAGAATTCGTTACTTTTCATAAAAGACAATTAATCTAATCTTATGGGAAAACTTTTTTCCTTTTTTTTGCAGCAATGTGGTTTTGGAAAAGCGACACAGGGCACCGAAAGCACTGAAAAAGTATCAATTCCAGAGGGATTGGATTTGTGTAGGCAGTTATGCAGCGGAGCGCAGCCGATGCGAAATGCTTGCTCAGCAGCTACCCAGTCCCAGCATTCCGCGGAATGTGACCACAGCGCCCCATAACGAGAGCACTGAAAAAGTGGCAATCCAACGAGTTGATTGGTGCACCACACAGCGACGAATGCTGTAGGGACGTGGCATGCCACGTCCGACACAATCTACTATTAATCAGCCAATTATACGTAAATGATTACACCCAATGGAGGCGTATTTGATGTGGTTTTGCTTTCGTGCTGGGGGGTTACGCCCGTCGGACGCGGCAGGCCGCCGACGGCACAAAGGTAACCTACCCGTGAGGCTGGGGGGTTACGCCCGTCGGACGCGGCAGGCCGCCGACGGCACAAAGGTAACCTACCCGTGAGGCTGGGGGGTTACGCCCGTCGGACGCGGCATGCCGCGTCCCTACAGCAAATAACTGTAAATCAGATTATTAGTAGTCATTTACTTAAACTTTAAACCCTCAACTTTAAACTTTATTCCGCTTAGGGATAAAAATTTTCAGTGCACTCGGCATGCCGCGTCACTACAGCTTTTGCCGCTTAGGGCGCAGCCTACTCTTGGCGGCTAAATGCAGCAGACCCCGGGGGCGGTGCCCTCGGGGTCTGCTTTATTGAGTTATGGATGGAGCTGGATTAACGGTACTCCACTTTCACATTGTCGAAGAACATGCGGTTCTTGCCTTTGCCCACGCCCTTGAGGGCTGTGTCGAAGAGGCCGCCAAACAGGGCGATGCGAGTCTGGCTGGTTGCGCCCTCGATGAGCACTGTGTAGTGGGTGAACGGCTCATCCCAAATCTTAAGGCCGGTGGGGTCGATGTTCTGGTTAAACTGGTTGTCGGCATGCAGTGTGGCGTGAGCCACGCCCACGAGCTCGATGGGGTTGCCATTCTCGTCGCAGTAGCTGAATGAGCGCTCTACGCTGTTTTTGGTCTCATCGCCGCCGGTGATGCCAACCACCTTGCCGCCGCCTATCACGCCCACATAGAGCTCCTTGTCGTCGACAGCGCCAGTGGCAGCAGCATAGGCCACCGCCTGGAAGCTGACCTTGATGTCGCGTGTGCCCTCAATCTTGGTGAGCGCGGGCGACAGCACCTCGCCGCCAAAGTTGGTGCGGCCCACCTTCACGAAGCCCTTCATTGAGTATGCTGCGGGCACTTTCTTCGACATGAGGCCGCTGCGCGACTCCCAGCCGTGCGACTTCTCATCGGCGCTCCATGCGTCGATGCGCAAGCACTTGTCGTACTCCCAACCCACGAGCGGATAGTCAACGCCTGCCTCGCTCTTAACGAGCCAACTGAAGTTTTCATACAGCAGCACCTCGCCCAGCTGGGTGATGGGTATGTTGAGTTGCAGGTTGCTGAAGTCGCCCTCACCCTGCACGTGCAGTGTGGCGTTGCGCTCGGCACCCGGGGTGTTGTAGAGGCAGTTGAGCTTAATCACGCCCTCACTGTCGAGGGTGGCCGTAACCCAATCGCTGTTTTCGCCCTGGATTTCGAAAGTGAAGGGCACATTGGTGATGATGGGGATGAGCACGTCGCCACCTTCGCGGGCCACCTGCACCATATTTGATGAGGCGCGCATGTATGGCTCACTGAGCTTTTGCATGATGGTAACGGTCTGGCCGCAATCCTCGCCGTCGAGCAGCACCTTGAACTTGAGCTCACGGTTTACGGGCTTCACGTTTTCGAGCGATGACACGCGGATGATGCCGTCGCCCTCGCCCTCAGAGGGGAACACGCGCACCCAGCCATTTTCGCCCTGGGCCACAAGTTTCCAGGGGCGGTTGGAGCGAACCACGAATTTCTTGGCGGCCGAGTAGGATGTGGTGTCGATAGCCACATTCTCGAGCACAATTGCGCCGTCGGTGAGTCCCTCGACGTTGAAGTAGGGGTCGCCGTCATATTTGTCGTCATTGCACGAAGTGAAGCCAAAGGCCAGTGCTGCGACAAGTGCCAGCAGGCTCAGAGCCCTGACACGATTCAGAATATTTGTCTTAAATGTTTTCATTGTTGATCACCTCTTTTGAATAATAACTGGCCAGTGATGGCTTGCTTGCTCCACCAGATGGGAGTGCGCATATTGTTTTCGCCGCCCATGCGCTTAAGAGCCTCGTCGACGTTGGCGCGGTTGTTGGCCACGGTGGTATTGGGATAGCCGAAGCGCTGGGGAAACTCATAGTCGTTATACTCTGTGCCGTTGCCAATCTTGAGCACGGGATAGCCGGTGCGGCGCACCTCGTGGTAGGCCTCCATGCCGGTCCAGAACAAGGCCAGCCACTTTTGCTCGCCTATGAGCTTGGCGTGGTCGTCGTTTAGATCCCAGTTGGCAAGTTTAGAGCTCATATATTTGTCGATGTCCTCGGCTGTGATGGTGCAGGGACGGTCGCTGTACTGGCCCAGAGGGGCCCACTTCTCGAGCGAGGCGCGCACGCCCGACTCGTAGAAGCTGCGTGCGGCAGTCTCGCCGCCAGCGATTTCGTTTTTCAGAGCCATTTCGGCCAGGATGAAGTTGACTTCGGCATAGTCCATGTAGAACACCTGGCAGTCGGGGCGCGCAAGCACGGGGAAGTTGAGTCGCGCAGCGCCGCTGTTGCTCTTGTTGCGGTCCTCGGGCAGGCAGCCTGCAATGGCGCCCTTCCAGCCCTCGCTGCCTGACACTGCCCAGATGTCGAGGCGCGGGTCGTAGTAGCTTTGGAGGCCCACCTCATTGTATTCCACAGTGAGTTTCACCATCTGCTCAGAGATGTGGTAGGAGTTGGTGGTGAAGTCGCTCTCCTTGGTGGTGGAGAAGGTGCTGCGGTATGGGGCGACGCCGCTATAGTTGATGGTGGCGTTGTCGTCGTTGCTGGTGAAGATGGGATACTTGCTGGGGTTGTCGATGATTTTCTGTACCAGCTCGCCAGCGTTCATCTCGGCACGGCCGCTCACGCGGCACAGCAGGCGCAGCATGAGCGAGTTGTTGAACTTGCGCCACTTGGCCATGTCGCCGCCATACATGCAGTCCATTGAGGGTTTCTTGAACTCGGGGTTCTTGGCATATAGGCTGTTGGCACTGTCGAGGTCGGCAAGCATGAGTTTGTACACTTCTTCCTGTGAATCAAGTTTGGGCTTTGTGATGCCCTCGCTGCGGGCCTTGAAGGCCTCGCGGTAGGGGATGTCGCCATACATGTCGGTGAGGTTGCTCATGAGCAGCACCTTGTAGGTGGTGGCCACGGCCCGTGCGGCGGGGTCTTTGAACTTTATTGCCTGCTCCAGCATGTGCTGGGCGTCGTTGGCATAGCCAGCATAGGCGTTCCACACGCTCGACCAGTCGGCGTCGCCTATTTTGTAGCGGTGCTCCTCGCGGGTGGTGCCGCCGCTGAATGCGGTGTACTGCGCCAACTCATCATTCCACTTATACGTGTAGTTTTCCCACATCGACTTGGCCGTCTTGTAGAACAGGGGCTCAAACAGGCTGTAGGGGTCGATATCGCCCACCACCATGGTGTTGGGGTTGGTGTTGGTAGGCTCAAAGTCGTGGGTGCACGAACTCATGCCAGCCACGGTGAGCGTGGCGAGTGCAGCCAGTCCTAAGTGTTTTATTGATTTGTTCATTGTTTACTCTACTTAATTAATTTTTCAAATAAATCGTTTTGCACATCATCAGAAACCGAGCTTGATATTGACGCCATAAGTGCGGGTCATCGGGAACGACATGGCCTCGATGCCGCCAGTGATGCTGGCACCGTTGAGCATACCGGCCTCAGGATCGTATTGCGGCCAGCTGGTGATGCAGAACACATTGGTGGCATACACACCGAGCGATGCGTTTTGCAGCACGCGGGTCTTGGCAAGCACGTTTTTGGGCAGCGCATAGTCGAGGCGCAGCTCTTTGAGTTTGAGGAAGTCGGTCTTGAAGGTGTTCTCCTCCACGTTGTCGCGGATATACTTGTAAGAGCCGTAGTAGGTCTGGATGTTTTCGGTGACGGTGGTGTTTTTGGTGTAGCTGATGGTGCCGTCGGCATTCTTCACAGCGTTCACGCCGCTCACCACGAGGCCGTTGTAGCGGCCGGGCAGAGTGGCCTTAATCTTGCCCAGGTATCCCAGGGCGAAGTTGGTCACCGAGTAGCAGTGGCCGCCCATCTGAGCGGTGAACGATGCGCTCAGAGTGAAGCCCTTGTAGCTGAAGCGGTGAGTCATGCCGCCGCGCCAGGTGGGGTTAACCTTGCCTATGCGGCGGTTGGCCTGCTGGTCGAGCAGAGGATAGCCATTTTTTGCATTGACGAGGATTTGGCCCGAGCAGTCAACCTGGTTGCCGTTCTCGTCGGTGTAGAACGAGCCTTCGGGAGCGCGCTGATAGCCTTTACCGTAGATCCAGTTCATTTCCTCGCCCACGAATGAGTAGATATACACACGGTTGCCGATGGTGGTGCCGTTGTTGGCGAGTTGGAGGGGAGTTTCGGGATCCCAGCCGTCGAGGTAGCTGACGAGTTTGTTCCAGTTGCGCGACCAGTTCACGTCCATCGACCACTCGAATCCGTGAGTGCGCACAGGCACGATGTGGGCCGAGATTTCGATACCGCGGTTGCGGATTTCGCCGGCGTTGACGCGCATCGAGCTTGCGCCGATAATGGGGTCGGTCTTGGCCGAGATAATCTGGTCGGTGGTGCTTGAGTTGTAGAACGCGAGGTCGAGCGAGAAGCGGTTTTTCAGGAAGATAGCTTCCAGACCAGCCTCCCAGCTTTCAACGTTTTCGGGCTTGATCCAGCGGTTGGCGATGGAAGAAGGCATCGAGTAGCCGCCAGAGTAGTCGCTTTCGGTCTTGTAGTAGTCCTCGGTGGTGTAGGGGTCGGTGTCGTTGCCCACGTTAGCCCACGACAGGCGCACCTTGAGCATGTCGATCCAGCGGGCCTTTTCCTTGAGGCCAAACACCTTGTCGAGCAGCACGCTGGCGCTGATGCTGGGGTAGAAGAACGACCAGTTGCCGCGAGTGAGCGCGCTCGACCAGTCGTTGCGGCCTGTGATGTCGAGGAAGTAAGTGTTGTCCCAGCTTGCCGAAGCAAAACCGTAGAAGCTGTTCACGATTTTCTTGCTGCGGTAGTCGTAGGGAACTGCGGGCACATCGACGGGGGCGTTGTTAACATTGTAGACGCCCTCCACGCCAAGCTCGTTAAGAGTGACGTAGTGGCGGAAAGTTTTCTGAGTCATGGTGTTGCCACCGAATGCCACGTTGAAGCCGAGGCGCTTGTCCACCCAGTCGTTGTTCACGTAACGCAGCAGGAAGTCGGAGTTGAACTCATTGTAGCGAATTGTCTGCTCGCGGTAGTAGCCCTTGAGATAGCTGGGGGTGTTCACGGGGCGCTTGATGCGGCGGAACTCGTCGCTCATGTCGAGACCAGAACGGATGTCGAGGGTAAGACCCTTGACGGGGAACTTGATGGTGGCGGTCACGTTGCCATACACGCGGTCCTTGGTCGAGGCGTTGGTGGCCTCATAGAGGTTGCGGTAGGGGTTGTAGGGAGTGCCAGGGTTCACAAGGCTGTGGCCGTTGTTGCCGCCGCCGTTGATGTTCTCGTCGGTGTAGCGGCCCTGGAAGTACTCATCTTTATATACGCTGATGGGGTTGCAGGAGAAGCCCCAGGTGAGGAGGTACAGCGGGTTGTAGCTGCCGTAGCCGCTCACGGGCATGTTGTCGCTCTTGCGGTGGTTGTAGTTGACCTTGGCCGAAACCTTGATCCACTTGTTGAGCTCGGTGGTGCCTGAGAACGACACATTCTGCTTCTGGTAGCCTGTGTTGGGCAGGATCCAGTCGTTGTGAGTGTCGGTGACGCTCAGGCGGGCGTTGCCACCCTTGCCGTTGCCGCCGTCGATGGTGACGGTGTTGTTGAATGTGGTGCCGGTCTCGAAGATGCCGGTGTACCAGTCGTCTTGGTAAACCCAAGGCATTTTGGTGAATTTGCCAGTCTCCCAGTCCTTACTTGAATACAGGTAGCGATACTGGTTGGGGTCGTATTTGGCACCGAAGCCGGTGCGCGAGTAGTTGCGGCTCTGGGCTATGCCGTCGGGGGCATCTTCGGCTGAGATGTTCCACAGACTGAAGTCGTTGTAGCCCAGGTCGCCGCCGTTGCCATACTCGGTCTGGAAGTCGGGGAAGTAGCTTGCCTTCTCAAACACCACCGACGAGTTGACGGTTACGCCAACGCCTTTCTGCTTGCGTCCGTTCTTGGTGGTGATGATGATGGCGCCATTGGCTGCGCGCGAACCGTAGAGTGCGGTTGCCGACGGGCCTTTGAGCACGCTCACGCTTTCCACGTCTTCGGGGTTGATGTCGGCTGCGCCGTTACCGAAGTCGGCCGATGCGGCGTCGTTGCTGTAAGCGCTGCCGCTGCCTGAGGCCACCGAGCCGTTGGAGATGGGCACACCGTCGACCACAAACAGGGCCTCGTTGCTGCCGTAGTTAAGCGACTGCTCGCCACGCAGCACCACGCGGAGAGATCCGGTGGGGCCAGTGCCGGCGCCACTGATGCTAAGGCCGGCCACCTTGCCGCTGAGGGAGTTCAGCCAGTTGCCCGACGAAGTCTTGGTGAGCTCGCTGTTGTCGACCTTCGACACGGCGTAGCCCAGCGACTTCTGTTCGCGAGTGATACCGAGTGCGGTCACCACCACGTCGTTGAGCAGCACGCCCGACTCCTTCATTGTGATTGTCACGGTGTTGCCTTTGGCGGCCACCTCTTGCTTGGCGTAGCCCACCGACTGGAACACGAGCACAGGGTTTTTGCCTGTTACTTTCAGAGAGAATTTGCCATCAATGTCAGTGCTGGTGCCATTGGTGGTGCCCTTCTGCATGATGGTCGCACCCACCATGGGTGTCTTGCCATCCGACTCATAGACAGTACCAGTCACCTTTGTTTGTGCCGACACTGCCGTCGATACCACAAGCAAAATGAGTAACCAAACCGTCCTTAAGACTCGTTTAAAATCCATAAATGTTTTGTTAAGTTGGTTTATATTTAATAAGTATTGCTTCTTTTCCTTGTTAGGGTGGAAGTCAATGGAATTTGTTACTTGGCCACTGTTAATAAGTGATAAACAAAATTAGTCACTCTCGTTGTAACAGACAAGCAATTTCGCAATTTTTTTCCACATTGTTACGCTTCAGTTAGGTTCGCAATTTTAATGGTTGTGCAAACGAAAGCAATCAAGTTTCAGTGCGAAACAAAGTGACATGTGTGACACATTAGCGCATTTCGTTCGCACTTTATGTTATAAAACATGTTTTTGCCCGTCATAAGGTGTCAAAATGCCATTCAGGCAACTTTCCGGCCCTTGCGGCAGCCACAAGCCTGCAGTCATGACCTTAGCATAAGCGTCCAACCCTCAAGGCAAAACGGCGTGGAGGCGCACCGGGTTAGCATTTTTTACAGCAATTTAACAGATATAACGATTGCATTACACATGCGCTAGCGGCCTGCAGCCCATCGAAACCAATAAATTTCTGGGCTAAATTTGCACACATTGCCCAATTTAGATATTTTTGCCATTGCATTGTGGACGTGCGGCATCAAAGCCACGCGAAGGAGGGCCACAAATAAACTCAAAACACATTTCACAAACAGCCACACACTTATGAAATGCAAATCGTGCAACCGAGAGATTAACGACGACGTGACATTCTGCCCATATTGCGGCAAGCCCGTGGACGGCGAGCAGACGCCGCCCCCAACCCCACCTGCACCACCGGCGCAGCCTCCACACCCACCGATGCCACAACCAGCACCACAGCAGCCCGCACAGCGGCCGTCGTCGTCATCGGCCAAAAACGTGATGATAGTGATGGCCGGCCTTGTGGTGATTGCCCTGATTGCCGGCATAACCGTGATGTGGGTGAGCCGCGGCGGCAGCAAGGCCGACGAACCTATAGTGACCGAAGCCGCCGCGCCCGACACCGTGGTGAAGCACGACACGGTGGTGATGAAGCAGCAGGTGGTGCACGAGGTGCGCCACGAGTATTCCGCGCCAGCCAATCCCACGCAGGTGGTGGTGACCGGGCAAAACGTGAGGCTGCGGCTGGCCCCGTCGCTGTCGGCAGGCACACTCACCTACACCGACGGCACAAACGTGCACCCGCGCCGCGGCCAGGTGCTGACCTATGTGGGCGAGGAGGGCGACTTCTACATGGTGAACTACCGCGGCTATAACGTGTATGTATCAAAGCAGTTTTCCTACGCCCGATAGCCTACTCTGGGCTGAATTGGCGACGGAGACACATTAATATATATAGCAAATGACAACAGTAATCAAAGCAATATGGGCGCTGGCGTTGGCAGCGTCCATCGGCCTCACGCCAGCAGCCGCACATGCCGCGCAGCAGCCAAAGGCCGCGCCGACGGTGAAGCACAACACACTGATAGTGATTTCGAAGCGCGACCTCAACCTTAAGGTGTATCGCGCGGAAAAAGGCGACACCACACTGCTGGCCTCCTACCCTGCCTGCCTCAGCAAGAACAAGGGGCAGAAACAGCGCCGCGGCGACATGCGCACACCCGAATCGCCGCAAAGCAGACCATTCAAAATAGTGTCGATTGAAAACTCCAAGGCGTGGAAGCACGACTTTGGCGACGGGCGCGGCTCAATTCTGGCCTACGGCCACTGGTTTTTGCGCCTGCTCACACCCGGCCACTCGGGCATAGGCATTCATGGCAGCACCAACAACGAGGCCACCGTGCCAGGCCGTGCCAGCGAGGGTTGCATACGCCTGCGCGACACCGACATCATAAAGCTGAAGCAGACCTACGCCTGGGTGGGGATGCCAGTGATAATCAAGGCCGAAGGCCAAGGGCTGCTGCCATGGGAGGCAAAAGCCGAAGCCAAGGCAAAACAGCCACACAACGACAATCATACTGCAAGATGAACATTCTCAAGCACATCATAATTGCCGCCGCGGCCACGCTGATGGCTGCTTGCGGAAGCAGCAATAGCACAGAAAAGCCAGCAGGCGTCACGCCAGAAATGGCGGCCGACACCACAGCAGCGGCAACAGCCGCAGGTGGCTACCGCCCCGACACCGCACGCGCGTATTGCGGCAGAGCCGACATCGACGCCAGTTCGGCATTCATAGTGATTTCAAAAAAGGAACTGAGGCTCAAGGTGTATGCCCGCGACAAAGGCGGCGACACCGTGCTGGTGGCGCGCTACCCCGTGTGTCTGAGCCGCGCGCTGGGGCAGAAGCACGGCAGCGGCGACATGCGCACGCCCGAGTCGGAACCGGGCAAGCCGTTCACAATAAAGCAGATACAAGACGCCAGCGACTGGCACCACGACTTTGGCGACGGACGCGGCTCAATTCTAAGCTACGGGCACTGGTTTATGCGGCTTGAAACACCGTTCAGCGGCATAGGCATACACGGCAGCACCAACAACGAAGACAAAATGCCCGGGCGCGACAGCGAGGGTTGCATACGCCTGCGCGACACCGACCTGCTGCACTTGGTGGCCAACTATGCGCGGCCGGGAATGACGGTTATAATAAAAACCGAAACGCAAGGACAGCTGCCATTTGAAACGCATCTGAAAAACGCCGCCGACATCGGGCGCCAACTGCCCATGGTGGCAGGCAGCGAGTTGATAATAGAAAGACGCAAAGACACGCACTGACATGAGCCGTATATTCTGCCCCAACTGCGGAGCCTCGCTTGAAGTGCAGCCAGGCTCCACCATGCACCACTGCCCCAACTGCGGACACGAGTTCAGCTACAGCACCAGAGGCCAAGCAGCCAACGCCCCCACCCCACCGCCGCTGACGCCGCCAGTGCCCACCCCTCCACCGGTGCAGCCGCCAATGCCGCCACAGCAGCCGCGCAAGAGCGGCAGCAATGCAGCGGTGGCTGCCATTATTGCCGTGGCAGTGATTTTGCTGATAGCGGCAGCCGTATTCGCCGGCTACCACTACGCCGCAAGGCAAAACGATGCCGCCATTGCCGCCGACACCATTGTGACAACAACGGCGGCAACCGGCTCAACCAACAGCGACACGCCTTATTATGGCGACGAGGTGGTGGTGAGTCCAGAGCTCGACGAGGCTGTGATGCAGCGCGAGCTCACCGAGAGCGACCTCAACGGGCTGACACCGTGGCAGCTGAAACTGCTGCGCAACGAGGTGTTTGCCCGACACGGCTACATATTCCAGACAGCCGACATGCAGCAGGTGTTTTCGCAATACAGCTGGTACACACCAGCCTACAGCGACGTGAACCCAATGCTCAGCCACACCGAGCAATACAACGTGACCCTCATCAAGCGCCACGAAGGAATGTAGGCATCGTAGGCACATCTCCATAAAAATATCAGACAGGCAGCGTGTGCTTGAAATTCAAAAGGCACACTGTCTGCCGCTTTTAGCACCCTAAGCCAAAAGCTACAGAAACAGATAAATTTCAACCATCACCGCAAAAAAGATTCGGTTAGCCCCGATTTTTCCAAAATTTTATCTTTAATTTGCCGCAGCCTTGACTGATGCAAAAGCCGGCTTTCTGTTTTGCGGCACTCGGCCGGCGGCGGCACTCGTCGGGGCGCATTAGGCGCCACACGCCCAAATAGAGAGAGAACATAGACCATGAGTGCCGCAGAACCTACATTTATAGTTATATGAATAAAGCCTTTACCCTGTTGTGCGCGCTGGCCTTGACAGCCGGCCACGCAACCAGTGCCGCGGCCCAAGACACGAGCGGCTGGCAAGGAGCCGGCACGGCAGCCGACCCCTACCAGATAAGGCAGGCATCCGACCTGGCCCTGCTGGCAACCCGCGTCAACGGCTACAGTGGCGGCGCCACCTCGGCAAGCGAGGTGAACGCCTACACGGGCATCTGCTTTAAGCTGATGAATGACATCGACATGCAAGGCGCCACATTCACGCCCATAGGCAACAATGCCCACCAGACGTTTAACGGCCAATTTGACGGCGACGGCCACACCATCGCCAACCTCAAGGTGAACAATGCCGGCTATGCAGGCCTGTTTGGCCATATCGGCACCAAAGCAGCAATTCAAAACCTCACGCTGAGCAACGCCACCGTGGCCAGCACGTCGTACTTCACAGGCGCGGTGGTGGGCTTTGCCAAAGGCAAGCTGAGCAATGTGCATGTGGTTGGGTCGACAATAGTATCGGCCGACGCCGCAGTGGGCGGCATAGGCGGCACCATGGATGTGACCGAAAACTGCTCGGTGAGCCGCACCACGGTGACTGGCCTCGGCGGATATGTGGGCGGCATAGCGGGTGAGCTGGCCTCGGGCCACATAACGCACTGCCACGCCACAGCCACCACCGTCAACGGTGCAGGAGCGGCGAGCCTGCCCATTGGCGGCATTGTGGGCAACCTGTCGGAAGCCAACGCCAGCTACTGCTACTTCACCGGCACGGTGAACGCGGCCTACAACGGAGCCACCAACATGACCGGCGGCGGCGTGATGGGCCGCGCCGTGAACTGCAACGTGGACCGCTGCTTCAGCCGCGCCACGGTGACGGCCAGCTACGACAAGTCGCTGGTGGGTGGCATAGTGGGCGCCATGTATGGCGCATCAGTGACCAACAGCTACTCGACGGGTCGCGTCGACTGCGCCGCGGCGGCCAACGTGGGCGGCATTGTGGGCTTCGTCACATCGTATAAGGACAAGTCGGGCGCCATATTCCAGTCGAACCTGCAAAACTGCTACACGGCAGGCACCATCAACGCCAGCACCTACCAGTATGACCCGTCGGGGTGGCCGCGCGAGGCCATAGGCGGCGTTGACAGCGGCGCCGAGCTCACAGTGAGCAACATATATTACGACAACCAAATGGCCGATCTCGGCTCGAAGAACTACGGAGCCAGCACCAAGACGCTGACCGCCGCAGCAGGACCCGAAGGCTTCACGGCCGACGTGTGGACACTGGCCGCAGGCAGCTATCCGCGCATCAAGGGCATCGACACCGGCGAGGCGGCCGGCTACAGTGCATCGGCACTGGCGCTATATGGCATCGACAAGCTCGACAACGTGGCCCGCAACGCAGGCCTGCACGCGCTGGGCGCCACCAAGTTTGAGCTTCTGAACGGCGGCGCGCCCAAAGCGCAGGGGCACAACTGCACCATTGCGGCCGACAGCCTGGTGCTGAGCGGCACCTATGGCACCGACACCCTGCTGGTGACCAACTCGGGCGACACCAGTGTGTACTGCCTAAAGATTGCCCCAGTGGCATTTGAGGGCGAGGGCAGCCAAGCAAGCCCCTACCTGCTGAAGAGCAAAGACGACATGGTGGCGCTGTCGCGCATCACCACCGACCAAAAGATATACTTCCCGGGCACCTATTTCAAAGTGACCAACGACATCGACATGCAGTACAGCACCGACTTCAAGGGCATCTGCTTCACCCCCGATGACGTGAACGCGCGGTTTGCCGGCATCATCGACGGCGGCGGCCACACGCTGCGCCACCTGGCCCTGACAGGCTTTGTGAAATGGAAAACCGAACCCGCCGACCACTTTGGCGACGGCACAGGCGTGCCCAGCACAGGCATGGGCGACGGCGTGTGCAAGATAGCCAACGGCCTCATTGGCCGCCTCGACGCCACCGGAGTGCTGAAGAACCTTAACATTGCCAGCGACGCGCGCATCGAGCTGTTTTCGCAGGCTGGGGCCTTTGTTGGCTACAACCACGGACTGGTGGAGAATTGCAAGAACTACGCCAATGTGCAGGCCATTAGCAGTTATGTGGGCGGCATCGTAGGCCGCAACGAGAAGGGCGGCATCATCAAAGACTGCTTCAACGCTGGCAACGTGACCTCAGGCTACCAAAACGCTGGCGGCATAGCCGCCGCATGCTACGGCACCATCGAGAACTGCATGAACACAGGCATAGTGGCCGTACGCCAGCTTTCGGAGTTCAGCAAGCGCAACTTTAAGTTTGCCGGCGGCATCACCAGTCAGGGCGGCGGCTTCATAATGCGCAACTGCCTCAACACCGGCACTGTGGAGGCGGCCGATGCCGTTGCCGGCGGCATATCGGCCACCCTGGCCAACGCCCTGAGCTCCGGCACAGGCAAGAACGACATCTACAACTCGCTGTCGTATGGCACCATCATCACAGGCGACGCCACCCAGACGGGCGGCATAGGCGGCACATCGGGCACCAAGGGCACAATCCAGGGTGCTTACTGGGACAGCCAGATGGCCCCCTACAAGGCACACGGCAACGCCGACCTGGCCGGAGCCAGCGGCGTGACCACCGGCACACTCACCAGCGGCGACGCCCTCAGCGGATTTGACACCGCCATATGGGACTTCACCAACGGACTGTATCCAACGCTCAAGCAGTTTGCCACCGAGCCGTCGGCCATCCAGGCCCGCCAGACGCTGCTTATTATCAACGACGGCGAGAGCGCATATGCCATTAAGAGCAACGCCACACTGCACACCGCCAGCCAGGCCACAGCCAAGCTGGCCGCGGGCAGCGACTACAGCATCCAGGGCAGCACCCTGAACGTGCCGCAAAGCCCCACCAAACTCATTAAGGACACTCTGACGGTGAGCAGCAGCGACTACGTGAAAGTGATTCCGCTGAAGACGCCCTACGAGCTGTCGCTTGCAGGCAGCGGCACCAAGGAGAGTCCTTACCTGATAGGCAACGCCAACGACTGGGTGACGCTTGCCCGCTTCATGGCCGAATGCGAAAAAGACCTTGAGGGACAGTATGTGAAAGTGACGGCCGACATCGACTTCACAGGCACTGAGTTTGTGCCCATAGGCTACGACAAGGTGCACTTCATGCAAGGCGACTTCGACGGCGGCGGCCACACGGTGAAGGGCATAAGCTACAAGCCCACAAGTTCATACGAGGGTGCATTCACCACAGTGGGCGAGAAAGCCACCGTGCACGACCTCACCCTTGAGGGCGAAATCACCACCGACCAGACCTACACGGCAGGATTCGTTGGCGCCGCACGCGGCACCATGGTGAACTGCACCAACAAGATAGCCGTGACCAGCACGCGCACCAACGCGGCCGGCTTTGCAGCCAACGCCTTCGGCACCGCGCGCTTCACCCGCTGCGCCAACGCGGCAGCCGTAAGCGGCAGTCAGAACTACACGGCAGGATTTGTGAGCAACGTGGCACAGGGAGCAGAGTTTGTGGACTGCTCCAACAGCGGCACAGTGACCAACAGCGGCACTGCCGGCTACACAGCCGGATTTGCAGCCGCCTCCGAGCCTGCAAAATACATCGAAGTGAGCAACACAGGCGCCATAGTCACCGCCAACCCGCAGAAAGCCACCAACGTGGCAGGCCTTTGCAGCAAGATGCAAGCCGGCACCTCAACGGCCCGATATGAGCTGAAAAAGTGCTACAACACAGCCGACATCACCGCCACAGGAGTGGTGGGCGGCCTATTCACATGCTCGACATCGGCCAACTTCAGCCTCGACATGGACAGCTGCTACAACACAGGCAACATTCATGCCGTGGAAGGCGTGAAGAGCGGCGGCGTGGCCGGCATCGCGCCATTCTACCCATCCAACTCCACCTACACCAACTGCTGGAACTCGGGCAACGTGACAAGCGACAAAATCACCTATGCCGGCGGCGCATTTGGCAAGAACAGCACCTCGGGCAACGCCAGCAAGCGCACACAGATGACCAACTGCTGGAACTCGGGCAACGTGACTGCCGGCGGCGGCCAGGGTGCAGGCCTTGTGGCGCTGCTGCCCGACTACGCAACCGTTGACAACTGCCACAACACCGGCGACGTGACGGGCACCAACCGCCTTGCCGGACTCGTGGTGAGCCCCACAGGCGCAAACGATGTGATCACCAACTGCTGGAACTCGGGCAACGTGACTGCAGCCACCAACCGCGCCGGCGGCCTGCAGTCGTATGGCATAGCCGCCGTGCACTTTGAGAACTGCTTTAACGTGGGCAATGTGACCAGCCTAAGTCAGGCGCAAGGCACAGCCGAGGCCAACGGGTGCTACATTGGCGGACTGGCCGGCACATCTGGCGCCATATTCACCAATTGCTACAACGCCGGCCAGGTGACGGGCGCCACGCAGGTGGGCGGCCTCAGCGGCGGCACCACAGCCAACAAAACCTCGTTCATCAACTGCTACAACGCCGGCCAGGTGACGGCTCCCGACAGCCTTTGCGGCGGCATTGTGGGCGTTGACCCCAGCAGCACGCGCGACTGGAACAGCGGCAACGCCGTGACCAACACATTCTTTGCCACCGACTTCGGCCAGTGCAAATATGTGGTGGGCGAAGGCAAATCGATGATTGAGCTGTGCAGCGCAGAAATGGGCGACGACTACGCCACCATAGGCGACTACATGCTGCCAGTGCTGCCGGCATTCAAGGACAGCGCCGTGGCACAGCTGTTTGCCGCCGCCGTGACCGTGAAGAGCGGCGACACCTACAGCAGCGTGAGCGGTGACGTGCACGTGGGCACAGAGGGCGGCGTGACGTGGACTGCCACCCCTGCAGGAGTGGTGACAATCGACGGCAACAACGTGCTGTTCAAGACCCCCTACACAGGCGAGCTCACACTGCAGGCCACACTCGGCCGCTGGAGCAGAACCGTGAAGCTGCAGTGCGTCAACGCCATCACCACTGGCATTGAGCAGTCCACCGCCGCCAAGCAGGTGGAGAGCGTGCGATACTACAACGCCTGCGGCCAGGCAAGCGAGCGTCCGTTCGGCGGAGTGAACATATGCGTCACCCGCTACACCGACGGCACCACGAGCGTGACTAAGAAAATATGCAAATAGCGTAAGCGCACATGACTAAAGAGAGCCGCAGCTGCCCGATGGGGCGACTGCGGCTCTCTTTATGCATTTATCTGTCAGAGCGGTCACTTCTTCACAACCACCTTCTTTGAGTGGCCGTCGGCACTGACCACATACACGCCAGTGGGCAAAGCCACTGTGGCGGCGGCAGTCAGCGCACCACTAAACACGGTGCGCGCCGTCATGTCGTAGACTGCAAACTGCGTGGCATGGGCTGCGGCGGGAGTGAGCGTGACGCCGCCATCGGCAGGGCACGCGTCCCAAGCACGGCCAGCGTCAACGCCAATCAGGCCCGAAGTGTAGTCGGTGATGGCAACATTGTCGATGTTGACGCGCTTGCCGCTGGTGCGGGTCCACTTGAAGCGCACGTTGCCCGTGATGCCGCCAGTGGCGCACGAATAGCTGTTGAGGTTGCCTCCGTCGGCACGGCCAATAGTGAATGTGCTGAGCGTAGTCCAGTTGGCGCCGGCATCGGTGGAGTAGCTGAGCTCGACCTCGGCATTGGAGTCGGAGCCGTAGGCTGCGGCCTTGAAGCTCACAGTGCCTGCGCCGGTGGCCTTGTCGTCGGCCATGGCAATCGAAGATGATCCACTCTTGCCCATGCGCACGCAGCGCGTGTCGATGGGATGGTCGTTGCCGTCGCCCCACACGCCGGCGTTTTCAAAGTTCCAGCGGCAGGCCGAGCCTTCTTTCAGACCGGTCCAATAGCCGCCAGTGCCAATATTTTCAAAGTCTTCAAAGAACGATTGTGGAGCGCCCACAGTGGCATTTACGTCGGCCTCCTCGCCATCGATGTGCTCGGTGCCAAGCGCGAGCGTGCCGGCAAACTTGCCCTCGGTCTTGGTGTCGGCTATGCGCAGATAAAAGTTCTCGCCGTCGGCATCAAGGGTGAGACGCTTGCTCCAGTCGGCCTTGTTGAGACTCAGTTCGAAGTTGCCGTCAACGGTGAGAATCACTGGTTCGCTCACATGCTCGGTGTAGACTCCAGCCTCAATCACAGGACTCTCGCTGCCGGTGGTGCAGCTTAGGTTGAAACCACCCTCGGGCTGTGTGAACGCCAGAATGGGGGTCGGGGCAATGGTGGTTACGCTCACGGCATTGCTCTTGCGGCCATCGGCAGCCGAAAGCTGATAGGTGTAGGCGGTGCCGGCCTCAAGCCCATCAACCGTGTGCTGCTGGGCTGCTGCACTCACCTGCAGGGGGTAGCCGCTCACAGCCCGACCGTCGGCAGTGCGGTTGACAGCCAGAGTATAGTTTGTGCCATCGGCATCGACATCGATCCATCGGGCCACAAACGACTCGGTGGTGACGCCAGTGGCCTCAAGGGCCGGGATGCCGCTGGTGGCGCTGGCCTTGAGAGCGACGGTGGCACTGGCCTCGCTGCTGGCCAGTGTGAGAGTGCCGGCGGCGTTGGCGACGGGAGTGGCGCAGGTGTAGGAAATCTCAATTTCGGTGCCGGCATTGGCTTGTGCGGCAGTTATGGTCGAGGCACTGGCGGCAAACCCGCTGCCGGCCACCGTGACGGTGAGCGGCTGCGTGAGTTGCGAACCCTTTACAGCAAGACGCGCCTTGGCCGCCTTGCCGGTGGCCGTGAGGCCAAGATCGAGAGTGGTGCCGCTAACGGGCTCGACAAGCACAGGCTTCTGCGCTCCGCCAGGAGTCCAGCCCTGGCCCACGCTGTTGCCCCATATGTATTCCACCAATTCGGGGTGGTCGATGAACGGGTTGCGGTTGTGCTGCGCAGCATACACGGCATTGTTGCGGTCAATCTCCTTTTGGCTCACCGGGTCCTGACGGCTCCACTTGAGCAGCAGGTTGATGGCCCACGACGAGAATGCCGGATAGCTGTTGCCAGCCAGCATGTCGCTGTGCCACGAGCCAATGCGGCTGTTGTAGGCGGCAGCCATGTAGAAGTAGTTGCGGGCAAAGTCGCCCTTATACTGGTCGTCGGGCTCAAACACCGTGCCGCTGTAGCCTGGAAATGTGCTTTTGCCCAGCTTGCCCAATGCGCGCACGCTGCCGCTTGAGCTGAGCGTGGTGCCGTTGGCGCACTCGCCATAGGGCCAGTTGCTGCGCTGGCCGTTCACCTTGCCGTCGGTGGGCACGATGTGGAAGGCGTCGCTCACCATGGGCGATGCGTCGTTGAACCAGCTCTTGGGGAAGGAGTGCTCGCGGTTGTAGCAGTCGCCCACGGCGCTGTAGGAGCCGCACTGCTGCTTGCCTGGAGTGAACTTGGCTGTGGAATACATGTCCCAGATGTAGCCGTCGGCAGTGACGTCGCTCTTCTTGTATAGGTTCCACAGGCCGTTGTAGCCCACATTGGTGTGCTCGCCCACAATCGACTCAAGAGCCTTGAGCAGCGCTGCGCCGCTTTTGCCCTCGGCCGAGGCGTAGTAGCCGCTTGGCGCCTGGGCTGCAGCTGCAAAGTGCGCAGCCAGGGCAATGGCAGCGACTGCCACGAGTTGCTTTATAGTCATTTTCATTTCTACCGATTGGTTTTGCGTTGGTTAAATGTGTTATTGCTTTTTCTTCTTGGCATCGGCCTCGGCATTGGTGTCGTTCACCTTGCCGGCCAGCATGCCGCATGCTGCCTCGATGTCCTCGCCGCGGCTGCGGCGAATGGTGCAGGTCACGCCGTGGCTGTTAAGGTAGTCGCGGAACTGTGCCATGCGCTCGTCGCTGGAAGTGCGCAGCTTGGGGATGCCAGGAATCATGTGATAGCGGATGAGGTTGACGCGCACATGCTCGTTGGGTATGATTTCGCGCAGGGCCTCGGCATGGCGGATGTCGTCGTTGAACCACTGCCACATGATGTATTCAATCGATAGGCGGCGCTGGTGGGCGAAGTCATACTTGCCCAGCATCTCAAGCACCTGCTTCACGGGGAAAGGCTTCTCGACGGGCATCATCTGTAGGCGCTCGTCGGGAATGGCGTTGTGCACGCTCAGGGCAATGTGCACGCTGGTCTTCTCCACAATCTCCTTAAGGCCTATTTTCGAGCCCACACTCGACACGGTGACGCGCTTCGGGCTCCAGCCCAGGCCCCAGTCGGAAGTGAGGATTTCAATCACCTTTAGCACATTGTCGACATTGTCGGTGGGTTCGCCCATGCCCATAAACACCACGTTGGTGAGCGAATGAGTTTCGGGCACGCTCAGCACCTGGTTGATGATTTGGTTGGCGGTGAGGTTGCCGTGAAATCCCTGCCGGCCCGTCTGGCAGAAGTAGCAGTTCATGCGGCAGCCCTTTTGCGACGATATGCACAGCGTGGCGCGGTCGTCCTCGGGGATGTAGACGCTCTCCACGGCCTTGTCGTCGCCCACGGCAAACAGGAATTTCACCGTGCCGTCGGCGCTGCGCTGCGCGCTTGCGGGCGGCTCCAGGCCCACGCGGTACTGCCGGGCCAGCAGCTCGCGGTTGGCCTTGGAAATGTTGTGCATCTCTTCAAACGATCCGGCGCGCTTGCCATAGATCCATTGGGCCAGCTGGGTGGCCACAAAGCGCGGCAAGCCCAAGTCGGCCGTCACCTTGCGCAAGTCGTTGAGCGTCATGCCGGCCAGCGGTTTCAGTTGTTTATTCTTCAGTGCCTCCATATATAGTGATGATTTTGTGATTGTTGTTCTAAATAAATTGAGTGCTGCAGTGCCCCACTTGGGGCGAATGCATATAGGAGTGCAAAGTTACAACATTTTCGCCAACGCCGCGGCATAACCGCCGCGAAATCACCCGCGTGAGGCGCCACAGGGAGCGTTTTGGGCGTAAAATGCTGGCGGAGTGGTGCGATTGTGGCCCGTGATTGACCATTTACGCCGATTTTTTTGTAATTTTGCCACCTGTATTATAGTTTGAACTCAAAACCACTGTTTATAACAAGAATATGAACACACTTGCAACGAAGTACGACCCCAAAGAGGTCGAGGACAAATGGTATAAGTATTGGATGGACCACGACCTGTTCAAGTCCACCCCCGACGAGCGCGAGCCCTACACCATAGTGATTCCGCCGCCAAACGTGACCGGCGTGCTGCACATGGGCCACATGCTCAACGAAACCATACAGGACATTCTCATACGCCACGCACGCATGGAGGGCAAAAACGCCCTGTGGGTGCCCGGCACCGACCACGCTTCGATTGCAACCGAGGCCAAGGTGGTGAACCGCCTTGCGCAGAAAGGCATCAAGAAGACCGACCTGACGCGCGACGAGTTTTTGAAGCACGCGTGGGACTGGACCCACGAGCACGGCGGCATCATTCTGGAGCAGCTGAAGAAGATAGGCGCCTCGTGCGACTGGAGCCGCACGGCCTTCACTATGGACGAGGTGCGCTCGCGCTCGGTGATAAAGGTGTTTGTCGACCTCTACCGCAAGGGACTGATATACCGCGGCGTGCGCATGGTGAACTGGGACCCCAAGGCCCTGACAGCGCTCAGCGACGAGGAGGTGGTGTATAAGGAAGAGCACAGCAAGCTCTACTACCTGCGCTACAAGATAGTGGGCGAAGACGGTTATGCCATCGTGGCCACCACGCGCCCCGAGACCATCATGGGCGACACGGCCATGTGCATCAACCCCAAGGACCCCAAGAACCAGCACCTGCGCGGCAAGCGCGTGATAGTGCCGCTGGTGGGCCGCGAGATTCCCGTGATTGAAGACGAGTATGTGGACATCGAGTTTGGCACGGGCTGCCTCAAGGTGACCCCGGCCCACGACGTGAACGACCACATGCTGGGCGAGAAGTACAACCTGCCGAGCATCGACATATTCAACGACAACGGCACCATAAGCGAGGCCGCCGGCATGTATGTGGGCATGGACCGCTTTGCCGTGCGCGAGCAGATTGAGAAAGACCTCGCCGCCGCCGGCCTGCTCGAAAAGGTGGAGGCTTATGTGAACAACGTGGGCTTTAGCGAGCGCACCAACGTGCCCATCGAGCCAAAGCTGTCGATGCAGTGGTTCCTGAAGATGACCGACCTCGTGAAGCCGGCCTTGAAGGCGGTGATGGACGACGACATAAAGTTTTTCCCGGCCAAGTTCAAGAACACCTACCGCCACTGGATGACCGACACCAAGGACTGGTGCATCTCGCGCCAGCTTTGGTGGGGACACCGCATTCCGGCCTACTTCCTGCCAAAGGGAGGATATGTGGTGGCCGAAAGCGACGAGGAGGCACTGCAGGAGGCCCGCCGCAAGACGGGCGACGACAGCCTGCAGCTTAGCGACCTGCGCCAGGACGAGGACTGCCTCGACACATGGTTCTCGTCGTGGCTGTGGCCAATATCGCTGTTCGACGGCATCTGCCACCCCGACAACCCCGAGATAAAGTACTACTACCCCACCAGCGACCTTGTGACCGGCCCCGACATCATATTCTTCTGGGTGGCGCGCATGATCATAGCCGGATATGAATATATGGGCGACAAGCCCTTCCGCAACGTGTATTTCACAGGCATCGTGCGCGACAAGCTGGGCCGCAAGATGTCGAAGTCGCTGGGCAACTCGCCCGACCCGCTGGAACTGATCGACCGCTTCGGCGCCGACGGCGTGCGCATGGGCCTGATGCTGGCCGCACCGGCCGGCAACGACATCCTCTACGACGACGCACTGTGCGAGCAGGGCCGCAACTTCAACAACAAGATTTGGAACGCCTTCCGCCTGGTGAAGGGCTGGGAGGTGAGCGCCGAGGCCGAGCAGCCCGAGCACTCGCGCCTGGCCGTGAAGTGGTTCGACAGCGTGCTCAGCAGCACCCTGGCCGAGGTTGAAGACCTGTTTGGCAAGTTCCGCCTTAGCGAGGCCCTGATGGCCATCTACCGCCTCTTCTGGGAGGAGTTCTCGGCATGGTACCTCGAGACGGTGAAGCCGGCCTACGGCCAGCCCATCGACAAGGCCACGCTCGACGCCACGCTGGGCTTCTTCGACACCCTGCTGCGCCTACTGCACCCCTTCATGCCCTTCATCACCGAGGAGTTGTGGCAGCACATCAGCGACCGCGCCGACGGCGAGAGCATAATGATGGCCCAGCTGCCCAAGCCCGGCAAGGTGGACGAGGCGCTGCTCAAGGCCATGGCCGAGGCCAAGGAGATAGTGAGCGGCGTGCGCGCAGTGCGCACGGGCAAGAACATTCCCGTAAAGGCCCAGTTGTCGCTGCAGGCGCTGGGCGGCTTCAACAATCCGTGCGAGAGCGTGATAGTGAAGCTGGCCAACCTCGACGGCATAAGCGTGGTGACGGCCAAAGACGCCACAGCGGCCGCCTTCCTGGTGGGCGCCACCGAATATGCCGTGCCGCTGCAGGGCAGCATCAATGTTGAAGAGGAGCTGGCCAAGCTCAACAAGGAGCTCGACTACGAGCGCGGCTTCCTGGCTTCGGTTGAGAAGAAGCTGAGCAACGAGAAGTTTGTGGCCCACGCTCCAGAGGCTGTGGTGGCCGCCGAGCGCAAGAAGCAGGCCGACGCCAAGGCCAAGATTGCCACTCTCGAGGCGTCGATAGCGGCACTCAAGAAGTAGCGCAACCACACATACAAACCGACACACTGCGCGCCCGCCCCCTCACACCGGGGAGCGGGCGCGCTGCATTGGTACGGGCGAGTGGATTTGCAGGTGTGGCGAAAATGCGCTATCTTTACGAGTTGTTTATAATGGGTTGGTGTGCCCTGACGCGTGTGCCGCACGGCTACGCACTATGGTGCAGCGACCGCAAATGATTGATATTTAATGGCTAATAATAAAAAAATACGCGTTGGCATTACCCAAGGGGACACCAACGGAATCGGATATGAGGTGATACTCAAGGCCCTTGCCAATCCGCAAATGATGGAGCTTTGCACTCCTGTGATCTACGGCTCGGCGAAAATTCTGGCCTACCACCGCAAAGCCATCGAGATGCAGGCCTACCAAATCAACAACGTGCGCTCGGTGGACAACATCAAGGACACGCTGCCCAACCTGGTGGAAGTGTGCCAGGACACTGAGATAAAGGTGGAGTTGGGCCAGCCAAGCAAGCAGGCAGGCCGTGCAGCATTCCTCGCGCTTGAGGCCGCCGTGAGCGACCTGAAAAACGGCAAGATCGACGTGCTTGTAACCGCCCCCATCAACAAGGACAACATACACAGCGAGGAATTCTCGTTTCCCGGCCACACCGAATATCTGGAGGCCAGCCTTGGCGACGGCGGCAAGGCGCTGATGATAATGTGCAACGAGAGCCTGCGCGTGGCCCTGGTGACCACCCACATGCCGCTGGCACAGGTGCCACAGGCGGTGACGGAGGATAACGTGCTTGGCAAGCTGCGCGTGTTCAACGACTCGCTGCGCCGCGACTTTGGCATAGTGAAGCCGCGCATAGCCGTGCTGTCGCTCAACCCGCACGCCGGCGAAAACGGCATGCTGGGCAAAGAGGAGCAGACGGTAATAAAGCCGGCCATCGACAAGGCCAACAACGAGGAGGACATATTGTGCTTCGGCCCGTATGCCGCCGACGGCTTCTTCGGCAACAGCCAGTATCGCCACTTCGACGGCGTGCTGGCCATGTATCACGACCAGGGCCTGGCGCCGTTCAAGACGCTGGCCATGGACGACGGCGTGAACTTCACCGCCGGGCTGCCCTACGTGCGCACCAGCCCCGACCACGGCACCGGATACGACATTGTGGGCAAGGGCGTGGCCAACGAAAACTCGCTGCGCCAGGCCATATATGCCGCCATCGACATATTCCGCAACCGCCAGCGCAACGACGAGATGTACCGCAACCCGCTGCGCCGCCAGTATTTCGACCACAGCAAGGACAATGTGGTGCTCGACCTCACCAAGGACGATGACGACGACATAGCGGCAAAATAAGCACAATCCACAAACCACACAAACTACAGCGATATGAACTACGCGATAATAGCAGCGGGCGAAGGCTCGCGTCTGGCACAGGAGGGCGTGGCCAAGCCCAAGCCGCTGGTGGAGCTCAACGGCGAGCCCATGGTGGAGCGGCTGATGCGCATATTCGAGCGGTGCAACGCCGAAAGCATCAGCATCATAGTGAATGAATACATGACCGAGGTGCGCCAGTTCCTCGACACGGTGAAGCTGCGCCAGGGCGTGGAGCTGAACGTGGTGGTGAAGACCACACCAAGCTCGATGCACAGCTTTTGGGAGCTGAGCCGCGTGATGAAGCCGGGCAAGTTTTGCCTGACCACGGTCGACACCATATTCCGCGAGCAAGACTTCGCGCGCTACATAGCGGCCTTTGAGGCCGACACCGAGCACGACGGCATGTGGGCCGTGACCCCATTTGTGGAAGACGAGAAGCCACTGTGGGTGGCGACCGACGGCGACATGCGCATCACAGCATTCCGCGACCAGAGCTGGCCGGGGTCAAAATATGTGAGCGGCGGCGTGTATGCCATGACCGACGCGGCCTTCAAGGTGCTCGACAAGTGCATCGAGGGCGGCGTGCAGCGCATGCGCAACTTCCAGCGCGCGCTGGTGGACGCCGGATTCAACCTGGCGGCATACTCCATCGACAAAATAATTGACGTGGACCACGCAAGCGACATTGAGGTGGCCGAGCGGTTCATAAAATCATAGTAACACAACTTATATACATTAAGAATATATGGCAGAGATTAAAATAGCCGGAATCATGCGCGCCGGGGCCTACTCGCCCAACCACATAGGCAACGACACAGCCATCTTCAACGCGGCTGCCGAGCAGCTGCGCAAGCGCGGATGCCTGGTGAACATCTACAGCGAGGAGCAGTTTAACGGCGCAGGCGTGAGCGAGGATGTTATTCTGAACATGTGCCGCGAGCGCGAAAGCATCGAGCGCCTGCAGCGGCTTGAGGACGAAGGCCGCCTGGTGGTGAACTCGGGCTACGGCATAGAGAACTGCACCCGCGAGCGCATGACGCGCATTCTGCTGGGCAACGGCATCCCCTACCCCGACAGCCTGATTGTGGACACCGACGAGGCCGTGAAGCCCATGCTGAAGAAGAGCGGCTTCAAAAGCTGCTGGATTAAGCGCGGCGACTTCCACGCCATGCACAAGGAGGACGTGAGCTATGTGCGCCACCCCGAGGAGGCGCAGGAGGTGCTGCAGGAATACTTTTTGCGCGGCATCAAGCGCGCGGTGATCAACGTGCACCTGGAGGGCGACCTGATTAAGTTCTACGGTGTGCGCGGCACCCCGTTTTTCTACTGGTTCTACCCCTTCGACGCCGGCCACAGCAAGTATGGCTACGAGGCGGTGAACGGCAAGTCGCAGGGCATAAAGTTTGACGAGCAGGAGCTGAAGGACATCTGCAACCGCGCCGCCGATGAGCTCAACGTGGAGGTGTATGGCGGCGACTGCATTGTGGGCGCCGACGGCAAAATGCGCATCATCGACTTCAACGACTGGCCCAGCTTTGCGCCGTGCCGCGCCGAGGCCGCCCCACACATTGCCAAGCGCGTGCTGGCCATGGTCAAGGAGTGGGAGCAGAAGCGCAAATAAGCCCTGCGCCCCTGCCGCGGAAGGGCAGCGAGTGTCGTGAGGCACTTGCCACTCTACGCGTATGAGAAAAAACTGTTTCAAAGATTTATACATATAAATAGAGATTAGATGAATTTTCAGGAAATAAAGCGGCAATACAAGCAGTCGCTAAAGTCGATGGACACCGAGGAGCACATCGACCTGTTTTTCTACCGCCCTTTGGGCTACGCGTGGGCACTGCTGTGCGCACGCCTTGGCATCACGCCCAACGCCATAACCATAGCCTCGATTTTCCTCGGCGTGGCTGGCGGAGTGCTGCTCTACTTCGGGGCGCAGCCCCTGGTGTGGCTCAACTATGTGGGCATATTCCTAATTGTGTGGGCCAACACGTTTGACAGCGCCGACGGCCAACTGGCGCGGCTCACCAAGCAGTATTCGCGCCTGGGGCGCATACTCGACGGCGTGAGCGGCGACTTCTGGTTTGTGGCCATCTACTTTGCCCTGGTGTTTCGCGAAATCAACTTTGGCGACAATCTGCTGGGCACTTTCTTCGCCGACCACAAGTGGGTGATATGGCTGCTGGCGGTGTGCGCCGGCGGCTGCCACGCCAAGCAGGCTGCCATGGCCGACTACTACCGCCAGTTCCACCTCTACTTTTTGAAGGGCAAGGACGGCAGCGAACTCGACAGCACCGAGCAGCTCGACGAGCAGCTGCGCCAAATGCCGTGGAAGGGCAACCTGATGAAGCGGCTCACGCTGAGCGTGTATCGCAACTACACGGCCAACCAGGAGGTGATGACGCCCTGCATGCAGCGCCTGCGCCGGGCTTTGCGCAGCCGCTATGGCGACGATGTGCCGCAAAGCTTCCGCGAGGCGTTCCGCCGCAAGAGTCTGCCCATGATGAAGTACACTAACATGCTGTCGTTCAACACCCGCATCATTGCCATGTTCATCTCGGTGATTATAGAGATGCCGTGGCTCTACTTTGCCTTCGAGCTGGTGGTGCTCAACATGATGATGGTGTACATGATTCTGTGCCACGAGCGCTTCTGCCGCAAGTTCACCGCCGAACTGGAAAGTAAGGTTGAAGGATGAAAGATTAAGCGTATGATACAAGGAATAATATTTGACTACGGCGGCACCATCGACAGCCGCGGAGTTCACTGGAGCGAAGTGATTTGGCAAGGCTATGAGGCCGCCGGCGTGGGCGTGGGCAAGGACGACTTCCGCCAAAGCTATGTGGTGGCCGAGCGCGAACTGGCGCGGGTGCGCCACATACTGCCTGGCGACGACTTCCACACGCTGCTGCTTAAGAAGATGTGCATCGAGCTGGCCGACCTGGCCGCGCGCGGCCTTGTGGCCGCCGGCAAGGTGGAGCCGCTGGCCGCCGAGGTGGCAAAGTTTTGCGACGAGGCAGCACGCAGCTCGGTGGAGGAGGCCCGCCCCGTGCTTGAGCTGCTTAGCCGGCACTACCCCATGATGCTGGTGAGCAACTTCTATGGCAACGTGGACTCGGTGCTGCGCGCCTACGACCTGCGCCGCTACTTCAAGGGCGTGATTGAGAGCGCCGTGGTGGGCGTGCGCAAGCCCAACCCCACGCTGTTCCGCCTGGGCGTTGACGCCCTCGAGCTCGAACCGCAGCAGGTGCTGGTGGTGGGCGACAGCCTGCGCAAAGACATTTTGCCGGCCGAGTCGCTCGGCTGCAGCACGCTGTGGCTCAAGGGCAAGGGCTGGACGGCCGAGGAAGACGCGCAGACCCACCCAGGCACCATCAAGAGCCTGGCCGAGGTACCTGCATTCCTTGGCCTGCAATAGGCTCTTAATTCACACACACCATATGGGCGCGCCCACAATAAGTGGGACCGCGCCTATTTTTTGTGCCTGGTCGCATAGCTTAACAAATGTTAAGCATGCGCATTTTTAAAAAGTTTTATCGGAGCCGGCAATGGCAGCTATCAAGGCCCGCACGGCTCAAAATTCAGCACAAATCAGGCAAAATAGACAAAAGCCCCATTTGTATTTATTAACTTTAAACCATTAGTTTTAATCTGTATTTTGCACTAATTTACCATACAAATGAAAATTCAGCGTATTTTAACTAAAAATAGCCTTATTTTTGTTTTGCGGTTCAATAAAAGGTTGTACTTTTGGGGGCAATTTTACAAAAACGGAAACAAAAAAACATTTAACGCATAAAACTTATTATTATGGCAAAAGCAACACCGGCTACCGGTAAATTAGGCATTATGGTTGTGGGCTGCGGTGCAGTGGCAACTACTTTCATGACAGGCGTTCTTATGACACGCAAAGGTCTGGCAAAGCCTGTGGGCTCAATGACCCAATACGACAAAATCCGCGTGGGCCAGGGCAAAGACAAGAAATATCTGCATTACGGCGAAATAGCTCCGCTGGCCAAGCTCGACGACATTGAGTTCGGCTGCTGGGACGTGTATCCGCAGAACGCTTACCAGAGCGCAATGTACTGCGAGGTGCTGAAGGAGAAAGACATCAACCCCGTGCGCGACGAGCTGGAGAAGATTGTGCCCATGAAGGCCGCCTTCGACCACAACTATGCTAAGCGCCTCGACGGCGACAACGTGAAGGACTGCAAGACCCGCTGGGAAATGGTGGAGGCTCTGCGCGAAGACATCCGCAACTTCAAGAAGGAGCACAACTGCGAGCGCATCGTGGTGATCTGGGCCGCTTCGACCGAGATCTACGTGCCCGTCTACGAGCCGGTGCACGGCACTCTGGCCGCCCTTGAGAAGGCCATGAAGGACGACGACCGCGAGCACGTGGCTCCGTCGATGTGCTACGCCTACGCAGCACTGGCCGAGGGCGCTCCCTTCATTATGGGCGCTCCAAACACCACTGTCGACATCCCCGCAATGTGGGAGATGGCCGAGAAGACCAAGATGCCTATCGCCGGCAAGGACTTCAAGACAGGCCAAACTCTGGTGAAGTCGGGCTTCGCCCCCATCATCGGCACACGCTGCCTGGGTCTGAACGGCTGGTTCTCGACCAACATTCTGGGCAACCGCGACGGCCTGGTGCTCGACGACCCCGCAAACTTCCGCACCAAGGAGGTGAGCAAGCTCTCTACGCTTGAAACCATCCTCGAGGCCGACAAGCAACCCGACCTCTACAGCAACTACTACCACAAGGTGCGCATCAACTACTACCCGCCGCGCAACGACAACAAGGAGGGCTGGGACAACATCGACATCTTTGGCTGGATGGGCTATCCCATGCAGATCAAGATCAACTTCCTGTGCCGCGACTCAATCCTTGCCGCTCCGCTGCTGCTCGACCTCACTCTGCTGAGCGACCTCGCAGCACGCGCAGGCCGCTACGGCATCCAGCGCTTCCTCAGCTTCTTCCTCAAGTGCCCGATGCACGACTACACCAAGGGCGAAGAGGCCGTCAACAACCTCTTTGACCAGTATGTGATGCTGAAGAACGCCATCCGTGAGATGGGCGGATACGAACCCGACCAGCTCATCGACTAAGCAGCACGCGCTGAAAGGAAAGTAAATTCATCTTTTCACATAAATCTTTGAACATCGGTCTCTGCCGACAGGCTTCAAGCCCCGTCGGCAGGGATTTTTTTCGTCCAACAGATGCTGATTCCGAGACTCCCACAGACTGGCTTTTAATATCTCCCACAGATCGGCACAGATTGCCACAGATTTATGAGTCACAGAACAATATAAAATCTGTGCAGATAAAAATCCGTGTAAATCTGTGCCGATCTGTGGGAGGCAAAAGTCAACCGATCTGTGGGAAGCCAAAAAACAGAATCTGTGGGAAGCGGCAGAAGGGGATGTTGAATGATTGTCGGCAGTGGGCGTTGGCGCTTTGGGGCAAATGTTGTATCTTTGCACGTGGAAATTCTACTTCGCAAAATAGTATGATTCCATACGGGCAAAGGAAAGACTAAGCAACATTCTGTGAGACTTTGAGCGCTGCCGCGGCCACATGCGCCGCGACGGGTCTTGACGCCTCACAGCACGCGCGTGCCCGCAAAAAAAATTTCGCACTATGCACCACAGCGATTACTGCGACAGTATCGATCGGAGCACAGCCCGCCACAGCGTTGACGCCGGAGCCGCAACAAGCGCCGGTGACCCCAAGATTTTGTCTGAACCCAAGCAGTCATCCGGCCCCTGGCTGGCCTTCGACTCGCTGCGCTACCCCATGGCCGTGCTGGTGGTGATTATCCACTACAACCTGCTCACGTTCAAGCACATCCCCTATGGCCATGTAGAGCTGAGCATAAGACACTGCGCCACGTGGGCGCAGATGGCGCTGTCGTATGTGGCGTGCATAGCGGCCGATGTGGCCGTGCCCACGTTTTTCCTCATTTCGGGTTACCTGATGTTTTACCGCGTGGAGCGTTTCGACCGCGCCACCTACACCGCCAAGCTGCGGCGCCGCGCGCGGTCGCTGCTGGTGCCCTACATGGTGTGGAACCTGATTGCCTACTTTGCGCTGCACAGCAGCTACAGCCTCAAGTCACTGCTGCTGTCGTTCAGCTTCTATTCGCTCGACGCCTACGGGCTCAACCACCCCGCCGACCTGCCGCTGTGGTTTGTGCGCGACCTGATGGCGCTCAGCCTGGCCTCGCCGCTGGTGTGGCTGGCCGTGAGGCGCTGGGGCTGCGCGCTGCCGCTGGCCGCGCTGGCCTTCTGGTGGGTGGGTCGCGGCCCGATATGGGTGATAGGGTTCAGCAGCGTGGCCGTGTGCTTCTACAGCCTGGGGGCGTGGGCGGCCATCAGCGGCCGCAGCGTCACCAGTTGGGCTGCCCAGCCAAGGGTGATAGCCGCTGCCGCCGCGGTGTGGGCAGTGGCCAGCGCGGCCGACCTGGCCACTTTCCACTATGTGGAGCGCGCCGTGGGCTTTGGCAAGCTCAACATCGACTGGCTGCACCACACCGCCATACTGGCCGGCGTGGGGCTGGCGCTGGGGCTGGCCAGCCGCGCAGCCCATGGCCGCAGCCGCACACTCACCTCGCCGCTGGCGCGCCACAGCTTCATGGTGTTTGCGCTGCACATAGTGCTGCTGCCCCACCTGATGAAGGCAGCAGGCCGCCTGGCCGGCGCAGTGGCACCCTACTCGGGCCACATGCTGCTGGCCATGGACGCCACCATGGTGCTGCTGGCCGTGGCGCTGTGCACCGCCGCCTCGGCCCTGACGGCCCGCGTGCCTTGGCTGAGCCGCCTGCTCACCGGCGGCCGCTGACGCCAACCCTACCCGCCCACAGATTCTGCGCTTTTAAGGCTCCCACAGATTCTGTTCTCGTAGAGGGGCTCCCACAGATTGACACAGATTTACACGGATTTTTATTTGCACGGATTTTATGTTATTCAGCCACTCATGAATCAGCGACAATCTGTGCAAACCTATAGGAGACATATCAAAGCCAATCTGTGGGAGGCCCAAGCAATCAGTGCAGATAAAAATCTGTGATAATCTGTGCAAATCTGTGGGAGGCATTGAAAAGCCAATCTGTGGGAGGCCCAAGCAATCAGTGCAGATAAAAATCTGTGATAATCTGTGCAAATCTGTGGGAGACCCCAAAATGCAACGAAGATGACCGACGTCCAAGCAAACAACCGCCGCATCGCCCGCAACACCCTCATGCTCTACCTGAGGATGCTGCTCGTGCTATTTATTTCATTATATACCAGCCGGATGTTACTTAACGCTTTGGGTATTGTGGACTATGGCATTTGCAATGTTGTAAGCGGGGTGGTAACTCTTTTTAATTTTATCTCTGGCGCACTAACCACTAGTTCTCAAAGGTTTTTGTCTTTTGAACTTGGCAAAAAAGATTCGCTTAAACTAAGAGCAACCTTCACATCGTGTTTCACCATTCACTTGTTTGCCGCTTGCCTAATTTGTATATTTGTCGAAATAATTGGAAGTTGGCTTCTTTACAACAAATTAGTTATTCCCTTAAATCGATTTGACGCAGCTCTTTGGGTATTCCATTTAGGTGTGATATCCGTGTGGTTCTCAATTATTTTAATACCCTATACAGCATGCGTAATTTCACATGAAAGAATGGGAATATTCGCTCTAATGTCCATTGCAAATGCCGTTTTCAAACTGATTATTGTGTATGCACTAATTGTTTCCCCATTTGACCATCTAATATATTACGCAACTCTCAGCTTGTTTGCTAGTATTATAACATTTGCGGCATATGCCATATATTGCAAATCACGTTTTCCCGAAACAATTCTAACAAGAAAAGCATTCCCATCATCAAGCACAAAAAAAATTTTCTCATTTGCAAGTTGGAACATGATTGGGCAATTAGCATATATCCTCTTTTCACAAGGTATTGATATATTGTTAAATATTTTCTTCGGACCAGCTGTTAATGCGGCAAGAGCAATTAGCACACAAGTACAAGGAGCAATTGGGCAATTATCCTATAACTTTCAATCCGCCCTAAATCCACAAATAATCAAGACATACGCGACAGGAGAAAGAGAAAGGATGTTAAACCTCACTCTTATTAGCACCAAAGTCTCATTTTTTCTTCTTTTAATCGTTGCACTTCCTTTATCAACAGAAACCTCAACCATACTTTCCATTTGGCTGAATAATGTACCTGATTATGCCGTTATTTTTACACAGATTTCAATTTGGATTACATTATTAGATGGGGTTTCCAATCCTTTAATGACGGTAGCCGCAGCAACTGGGACTATAAGGTTCTATCAAATTGTAGTAGGTGGAATTCTATTAGCTATAGTTCCTATATCATATTTATTCCTTAGCTTTGGATTTCCACCATACTCAGTACTTATCATCCACCTAACACTAGGCGTGGCATCATTTATAGCAAGACTATTCATCATTAAGCATCTCATCAATATAAGTATTGTCTTCTATATAAAAAACATCTTGTTCAATTGCCTTCCCACGGCTACTTTGGCATTCTCTTTAGTCTTAATCATCAAGTACGCTACGCCATATAATAGCGTTCTTTTTTGTTTCTTAAGAACATCAATGTCAATTTTAATCACACTAGTACTATCATACACTATTGGATTAAACCAAAACGAACGGCATTTTGTTTTTAATACTCTGAAATCGCATCTAAATCGATTATCCACCAATAGTAAGCCTCTGTCATGAAAGTCTTATATGTTTTATCACCAAGTGATAGGATGAATTATGGCGACCTATTATTTTCGCACATAGTTCAACACTATTTCAACCAGTGTTTCAAAAAAATCATCTTCTGCTCTACGGCAGGGAACGACCTGTCCAAGTATGGTGCAATAAGGACTCACAGTTACAAGGAGATTTTCAAAGCAGGTAAAGACGATAAAAATTATTTAATGGTAGCTGGAGGAGATTGTCTCTTTATCAATTGGCCAATGATTATAAGCTTCATCGACAAGCCCAGCAATTATATTGAAGCGATTTCTAACAAATTAAACAGCAAATTATACAACAAGTATATAGCGTTTCGATACGGGATCAGGACCAAGTACCCGTTCACACTGGGGAAGAAAGAATTAACAACTTTCAATTGCGTCCTTTACAATTCATTGGGTGGTTCATTTATAGAAAACTATCCTAATGTTATAAGAGAGCCCCACAACAAAGAAATTTTAAACAGTGTTGACTACATTTCAACACGAGATTTCAATGCCCACCAAATTTTGGTCCAAAATGGAATAACAAGCCACTGCATTCCTGATTCAGCGATTCTGATTTCAGACATATTCAGAGAAGACGTTCTAAGGGCCAAAGCATCAAAAACGGATTTTCCAACGTTGGGAAAATACATATTTTTCCAAATAAACATAAGGAATTTAGGAGACGACACCAATTTCTACGCCAACTTGATAGACAATGTGTCCAGTAAATTTGGCATTAAAGTGATACTTTGCCCCATAGGGACAGCCCCTGGACATTCTGATGACAAGGCTTTGAAACTAATCCACAAAGCCACTAAATCAGGAAATACGTTCCTAATACACAAACCCAGTATTTGGAACATAATGCTCCTAATCAAGAAGTCTTCTCTTTACATTGGGACTTCACTCCATGGGGCGATAACCGCCTTAAGTTTTAACATACCCACAATTGGATTTGGAGCAAAGAAACTTTTGAACTACATGCAGCATTGGCATCCTGAAGCAGTTGTCTGTTTGAATAAAACAGAATTATACACATCGATTGAACGGCAATTAACTAACCCTATAATTCCAAATATTGACGCAAGCAAAAAATTGGTTCTTGACTCATTTAATAACATGTATAAATTCATCAGATGAAATATACTTTTTTTATGCCAGCTTATAAGGCTAAATTCTTTAAAGCTGCGCTAGATAGCATACTATCACAAACATATACAGACTTCAAAATTGTTGTATCTGACGACAACTCCCCAGAAGGCATAAAAGACATGATCAGCGATCATGGACATTGTGATAAAATAACCTATCTAAGAAACACACATAATATCGGAGGGAAAGATCTAGTTAACCATTGGAACAAGTTATTAAAACAATGTGATACAGACTATTTGATCATTGCTTCAGATGATGATGTATATCACCCTGATTTTCTAAAAGAAATTAATGCACTTTCAATTAAATATCCCAATACGAATGTTCTACGGGCTCGTACAATTAGGATTAACGAACTTGGCGAGTGGACAGCAAAGGAAGACATTTTTGATGAGCATCAGAGTACAATGGAAGCACTTCATAGCATCTTCTGTGGCAATTACATTGGTTGTATAGGGAATTATGTGTTTAAAACATCTGCGATTAGGGACTCTGGAGGATTCATTTATTTACCCTATGCATGGTTTAGTGACATTTTAACCGTAGTAAACAATTTGACTTTGTTTGGGCAAGCAAACACACAGGATGCATTATTTTACTTTCGAATATCAGACTATAATATATCAAACATACGACAAAGCAAAGTAGTCGACAGAGAAAAACTAAATGCAACTATACGTGCAGACCGCTGGCTCTCTGAGAAAATAGCGACCACGGCAACAAATAACTCATTCGAAGATAAATTGAAAGCGGAAACAATAATTGCATTAAAGCACCGGATATATGGTCAATGCGGGGACTATTCCTGGTCCATTCCGTTCTTCAAATGGAATAGAATTTATAGGGGCCTTGAACGAGGCCCACATTTCAACTTTAAAAGTTTCCTGAAGTATTTTTCCATTTCTGTAATAAACAGAATCTTTCAAAACTGATAGCATATGCATCTCAATATTTCGTGTAGTACAGACAACGCCTACTTACAACATTGCATGGCTATGCTATGTAGCGTATTTGACAATAATAAGAATCATAGCATAACAGTACACCTACTACACAACAATTTGTCTGAATCTTCCAGAAACATTGTATCTGAATTATGCTCCCGCTATAGACAAGAAGTACAATTCTATGACATCAGTAAGAGCAATCTGTTTCGAAACGCACAAATCACACATAGTTCACTTAGTGTAGCGACATACTATAGGCTGATTTTGGGTTCAACAATTCCAAACGACATAGGCAAAATTCTATATTTGGACTGTGATGTTATTGTTTTAAACGACATCTCAGAATTGTTCGAAATCAACCTAGACGGTTATGGCGTTGCTGCAGTAAGAGACTCCTGCCCATATGACAACAAGCATAGGTTCGACATCGGGATTGGGCTTGATGACAAAATGTTTTGCGCTGGAGTTCTTATGATAAACCTAAAATATTGGCGAGAGAACAATTGTCAAAGTATGTTTTTCGATTACATGGACAACATGAAAAACAGATTACGCTTTGAAGATCAAGACGTATTAAACTATACATTTAGGCACAAATGGCTTCAGCTGCCATACAAATATGGAGCATACCCTTTTTCAATAGCTGTCATAGATTACGGGCAAAAACGCTTTGATTATAACGACTATTATTTCAGTCCATCAATAATTCATTTTGCAACACATGTCAAACCTTGGCTAAATATAAGAGTCCCATTGGACAAATACTATTGGAAATATGTTAAGTTGTCTGGCTTTCCATCCCCAATTACGGCCACTGCGACCAAAGACACAATCCATAAAATAAGGAGTACTAAAATAAGATATTACATAAATACCTTCATACGCCCCTTTATACCAAACATAATTGAGATCCCAGTCAAGGACATTTTTGTTTTACTAAAGCTGATCGTTTATGTCTTTCAGCCAAAAAAATTTAAGTTGCTATTACTTCGGCAATGGTTGGGAAAGTACCACATTCAATACTAACGTGAACACTACTCATTTTTTAATGTGTGCAATCCACATTCAGTTAAGCAGCAAAATAGTTTTAATTTCAGCATTTACCTAAAATATGAGAATCGCATATTGCATTGAGGCGTTCTATAATTGTGGCGGTATGGAGCGTGTTGTGTCGGTAAAGGCCAACTGGCTCACCGAACATGGCTATGATGTAACCTTACTTGTTGCATCTCAAAGGGGAAAATCAACGGCATTCGCACTTAGCCCATCGATCAAATTAGTTGATTTGCAGTGCGACCCACACTGCATGAAATCGGGCTATAAAGTGGCGCTGTCAAAACATCTCCAAAAGAATGCTTACGATATAGTGATTTCCACAGGCGGGCTTGAACTACTGTTTTTATGGAAGGTTAAAGACAAAAGCCACAAAATAGCTGAATTTCATTTTGCATGGAATCGCTTTTTCATGATGAGCACCAAACCCATCAGCAAGACAAAAGCCGTGTGGCAAACTATGAGACAAACATATTGCGCTTCCAAATATGAGAGGGCTATCATGCTCACATATACTGATAAGCGGTTCTACCAGCGATTTATGAGCAACACGCATGTAATTCCCAATCCAATAACGATTAAAGCGGGACATATTTCAGACTGCACTAGCAAAGATGCAATAGCCATAGGGCGACTAAACTACCAGAAAGGATTTGACTTGCTTATTAGAAGTTGGAAATTGGTTGCAGCTAAGCACCCAGATTGGCGACTGAACATATATGGTGATGGCCAACAGCGAGATTTATTGGAAAGTATTATCGAAAAGGATGGCTTAAGCAACGTTGTGTCTTTATGTGGGCGCACGTCAGACATAGGAAGCAAAATCGCTGAAAGTTCCATTCACATATGTTCATCACGTTATGAAGGTTTTTCCTTAGTCATAGTAGAAACCGCGTCATATGGAGTGCCTTCCATCGCATTTGACTGCATAGCGGGGCCAGCAGAATTGATTGAAGACGGGGTAAATGGCGTATTAGTGCGCAAAGTTGGCGACATCGATAAACTTGCAAACGGAATTTGCAAGCTAATTGAGAATGACGCATTAAGAAAAAGCATGTCTGAAAAAGCGCACAAAATGTCAGAGTTGTTTGACATTGATGAGATTATGTCGAAATGGGAGCACCTGTTTAATGAAATCAACAATAGCATACAATGCGGATAGTTGAGGTTACTTTGTTGACGCCTACGGCGGAGAACTATCGGGGGGCTACAGCGCTTGGCTACCACTTGGCCAAATATCGCAACAGCGGTATTGAGCTACACATATTCACGCTTAATTACAATGGTGTGAGCCATCAGCGCATTAGAGCGATTGCTGAGGAGCTCAACTGCACTATCACGGTGCTTAAGCAGCCATGGTGGCTGCGATGGGCCATCAGGCTACTGGTGGTGAGGATGATGATGCGCTACCCAGTGTTCCGCTACATAAGGCTGCAGCGCAGCATAATTAGGCAAATAAATGGTATGCGGCCCGATGGCGTTTGGATAAACGGTGAGGAACTGGGTGGCATAGCACGGCAACTGCAGCAGCACCAAATTGTGCACACACTGCCCGACTGCGAGTCGCTGTATTATAAACGATGCCTTGAGTTGCGCGACCATCTGGGGGCTGTGCGCCGCTCGCAGCAACTGCGCAACCGCGTGATGCGCCATAAATATCGGCGGCTTGAGCGAAATTTGATGGGAGGCTGCATGGTGCGCTATCACTTGGTGGGCGAAGCCGATGCCCAAGAGTTGCGAAGCGTCAACCCAAAGGCCGATGCGCGGTTCATACGCCATCCGCACTACGATGTGCAGCATCCGTTCAAGGAAATTGACTTTAGGCACAATGGAAAACTGCGTCTGCTGCTGGCCGGGCAAAACAATTTGTATATGGCGCAGCGTGGGCGGATGCTGATTGAGGCCCTTGCCGCTAATGCCGATGCTCTTGCGCAGCACTTCGAGTTCACATTTTTGGGGCGCAGCTGGAATGCGCTGGCGCAGCGGCTGGCCGATGCTGGATGGGACGTGAAGGTGGTTGAGTTTGCTCCCGACTACATAACAGAGGTATGCCGACACGATGTGCAGCTGACGCCAATCACCATAGGTACCGGCACTAAAGGCAAGGTGCTCGATGCACTGGCCAACGGTTTGCTGGTAATAGGCACTGGTTTTGCACTTGAGAATATTGCCGTGCGCCATGGCAAAGAGTGCATTGTGTATGACTGCGAGCAGGATGTGGTGGATGCACTGGCCGACATGGCGGCCAATCCAGACCGCTATGAGACAATGGCCAAGGCTGGGCGCGATGCGGTGCTACGGCATCACGACCGCGGCTCGGTGGCCGCACAGTTTTTTGCACTATTCGATTAACTTCCGGTTCCCTCGGGTTTATTTTTAGGGTTCCCACAGATCGGCACAGATTTACACAGTTTTTTTGATTTGCACGGATTTTAACTTCATCCACCCTTTGATCTGTGATAATCTGTGTAAATCTGTGGGAGATAATGATAAGCTATCTGTGGGAGTTTTTAAAGGGTTGGGATTATGAATGAGAATGAGGTTAGCTACGCCGTTCGCGGGGCGATATTCAATGTATATAACGCTCTGGGGCCTGGGCTGCTGGAGTCGGTGTATGAGGCTGCTCTTTGCTATGAGTTGAGGAAGGCCGGTCTGAAGGTGGAGCAGCAGAAGCCGATTAAGGTTGTGTATGACGGGCATGTGCTGCCTGTGGACTATCGGCTCGACTTGCTGGTGGAAGACTGTGTGGTGATTGAGTTGAAGTCGGTGGAGAAGCTGACTAATCTGCATCACAAGCAGTTGCTGAGCTACTTGCGTCTCACAGGCAAGCGGCTGGGCATTTTGGTGAATTTCAACACCGATGACATTATGCACTCTATCTTTCGCAAAGTTCTCTGATGTGCCCACATATTTTATCCTTTGGGCTCCCACTAATCGACACGAAATATGTTTTTTGAGGTTCCCACAGATCGGCACAGATTTACACGGATCTTTTTTATTTGCACAGATGTGTTCTTGGGCTTCCACTGGAGCTGATTTTGGGGCTCCCACAGATTGGCACAGATTTACACAGATCCTAATATTTTCACACATCATAAATCTATGATAATCTGTGTAAATCCGTGGGAAATACAATTCACCATCTGTGGGAATAAAAATCTGTGATAATCTGTGTAAATCTGTGGGAAATATAAAAGGAAACATCTGTGGGAAGGAATTAAGGTTTTAGTTATGTTGCTTTATTTTGCTTTGTTTGCGGTGCCGGTGGTGGCTTACTTTGCCACTGTGGGGCGCGGCGGGCGCTCGACGGCGTTTCTGGGAGTGTTTCTGGGGGCGCTGGCGCTGATTTTGGGGTGCGCCGACATGCTCGGCGGCTACGACCGGTATATCTACGGGGCCGTGTTCGACGAGACGGCCGAGATGATGTATAAGGGTTTCCCGTGGTATGGCGGCTCGCTCTACGCGCTCTATCCCAAGGAGATTGGCTACGACATGCTGAATGTGCTCATCGGGCAGTTCACGCTGAACCGCTATGTGTTTATATTCACAGTGACACTGATAATATATGCGCTGCTGTTTGTGTCGCTTCGGCGCTATGCCACCAACTATCCGATGGCGCTGGTGCTGTTTATGGGGCTGTGGTTCTTCTTCACATTCACCTATCTGCGGCAGGTGCTGGCGGCGAGCATTGCGTGGCTGGCGGTGGACTATGCCGTGAGGCGGCGGCCGTGGGCATTCTTCGGCATTGTGCTGCTGGCGTTTTCGTTTCACAACTCGGCCATCGTGTTTGCGCCGTTCTACTTTGTGCCTCAGCGCAAGATGGACAAGAACAGTGTGATAGCCACAATGGTGGTGTGCGGCATTGTGGGGCTGATTGGGCCCACCGACGCGCTGTTTTCGCAGTTCGGGTCGCTCTCGGGCAGCGAGGCGCGCACCGAGGGCTACACTACCGAGGCCGAGGGCGGCGGTTTCCGCTTCGACTACCTGATTGAGGCGGTGGTGATGCTGGGCTACATCCTGTTGCGCTACGACCGCATCGACGGCAAGAGCGCCAAAGAGGTGACGCTGCTCAACATGGCGCTGGTGTTCTGCGGCATTCTGCTGGTGTTCACCAAGAGTCTTAACGGCGGACGCCTGAGCTGGTTCTACATGCTGGGGCTGATATGCACCCTGACGTCGCTGGCCACGCGCGAGCGCGTGGTGAGCACCTACAGCGCGAGCCTGGTGCTGCTGATGGCGCTGCTGTTCACCCGCATTGTGCTGCAGTGGGGGGCTCTTGGCACACTATACCCATACAAGTCTTTCTTCTCCGATGGCTTTAGGCCTGGGGATAAAACGCATGAAATATATGAGTATGATCAACGCTACGACATTGACAAGTTCTATAAATAATACGTTAAAAGGTATGCTGATAACGGTTTTCACTCCCACATACAACCGCGCGCATTTGCTTGTCAGGCTATATGAGAGCCTGTGTGCGCAGCAGTTCACCGACTTTGAGTGGGTGATAGTTGACGACGGCTCAACCGACGGTACGGCAAGCCTTGTGCAGAGCTTCATTGCCGAGCGGCGAATTGACATAAAGTACCTAAGCCAGCGCAACGGTGGCAAGCACCGAGCCATTAACCATGGTGTGAGCCAGGCGAGTGGTGAATTGTTTTTCATCATTGATAGTGACGACTATCTGCCAGCCGACTCGCTGCAACGCATTGCCACGGAATATGCAATGTGCGACAGGAGCATAGGCGGCGTGGCCGGACTTGACGCCACATATGGCGGCAAGGTGATTGGCAGCGGCCTGGCGCAAGACTTCATTGAGTGCAACTCAATGGACATCAGGTTTAAGCACCACGTCACTGGAGACCTTGCCGAAGTGTTCAAAACTTGCGTGATGAGGGAGTTTCCATTTCCTGAGATTGAGGGAGAGAAATTTTGTCCGGAAGCGCTGGTGTGGAACAGAATTGCCAGCAAATACAAGCTAAGATACTTCAATAAGGTAATTTACATAGCTGAATATCAAGCGGGCGGCCTCACTGACAACATTGTGCGTGTGCGCCGACAAAGCCCTGTAGCCAGTACAACATATTATGCCGAAATGCTGTCGTCGGGCATCCCTTGGGGGCAGAAGGTGAGGGCGGCCATCAACTACTGGCGGTTCTTTTTTTGCCTAAAACGCTATGCTAAAACAGTCAAAATATCCATCAGATGGATTATTACCAAACCTTTTGGTTATATTTTATACATTAACGACTCTCTCTGACTATGATAGCACTTACACTTACTCTATCCATTTTAGCGCTTTTAGGAAGTCACTATTCCATTTGTTATGAATTTAATCGAGAGAGAGGTGAAATAATAAGGGCGATATTACCATTTACAATAATTTTAGGACATGTCAGCCTACTATGCGGCACACAATTAAGCGATTTCAACTGGATAGGGATGTTTGCTGTAGGCATTTTCTTTTTTATTTCTGGTTATGGTCTAGAACATAAACGACAAAATGGAGACATTTGCTTAAGAGGATTGGAGACTCGACTAAGAAAATTACTCTTTCCTCTTATTATTCCTTGCATTGTCTATATTGCGGTGCTATACTGTTGCGGTGAGAACTCAAAACAAATAATTATTCGCAACATAAAGGATTATTGCTTTATTTTGCCTTTTACGTGGTTTGTGATTGTGCTTTGCTTCATGTACATTATATTCTACATAACTGCACATTACATTAAAGGTCAAAAAGCTTTTTTCGTAACAACAGCTCTGTTAATTGTTCTATTTTCCATAATCAACACCTCAATTTTTCATATAGCTTATATATCACTATGCAATTTAGCTTTCCCAGCAGGTATTTTATATAAACAGCACGAGGCCAAAATCATAAAATCATTGTCGTTGAGGACAGTCATAGCTATAATTGTTATGATTAACACATTAGCTTTGATCTCAAAACACTTACATAATTATTTCATTCCAGTTGAGATTCTTATGTGGACTGTCTTTGCCATAGTCCTGTATTCAATGATTAATTTAAACTCAAATAAATTCACACATTTTTTGTCAAACATAAGTTACGAAGTTTATTTGTGCCAGGGCATAACATTTGCCATTCTAGGACAAGGAGCAGAAAGCCACAACATATTATTTCATATTATATTTGCATTTATACTGACCTCCATAATTGCATCGGCATGTCACATCATGTCTCAATATTTAACCAAACTTATATTTAGGAGATGAGAGTACTGCATGTGATAACGTCGATGGAGACAGGCGGGGCCGAGCACTTGATGGTGGACTTGCTGCCGCAGTTGCGGCGGCTGGGCTGCGAGGTGGAGCTGGCCTTGTTTGACGGGCACGACACGCCATTCAGGCGCGAGGTGGAGGCGGCCGGCATCGCGGTGCGCTGCCTCGGCACGGGCACCGCCACCTACAATCCCATTAGCGCTTGGCGGCTGGCACGGCTCTTGCGCCGCGGCCGCTATGACGTGGTGCACACCCACAACACCGCCTGCCAGCTGTTTGCCCCCGTGGCCAAGACGCTGAGCGGCAGCCATGCGCGGCTTGTGACCACTGAACACAGTGCCACCAACCGCCGCCGCTCAATAAGGGCACTGCGCCCAGTGGACAGGCTGATGTATGCCCAGTATGACAGCATTGTGTGCATAAGCGACAAGACGCAGGCCAATCTGGAACAGTATATCGGCCCAAGGCCGAGCATCACCACCATATACAATGGCGTGGACACGTCGCGGTTTCTCAATCAGATTAAAAGCGTCGACCCAGACGGACCGCATTTGGTGACCATGGTGGCGAGTTTTGGCGCTGCAAAGGACCAAGACACGCTGGTGCGCGCCATTGCACGGTTGCCCGAGCGCTACCGGCTGCGACTGGTGGGCGACGGCCCGCGCCGCGCCGAGGTGGCAGCGCTGGCCTGTCGGCTGGGCGTGGCCGACAGGGTGGAGATGACGGGCGTGTGCACCGACGTGCCGCGGCTGCTGCGCGAGAGCGATGTGGTGGCGCTATCGAGCCATTGGGAGGGGCTGAGCCTGTCGAGCATCGAGGGCATGGCCAGCGGCCGGCCGTTTGTGGCCAGCGATGTGGACGGCCTGCGCGAAATCGTAAGGGGCCACGGCGTGCTGGTGGCCGAGGGCGACGCCGAAGGCTTTGCCCAGGCCATAAGCGGCCTTTGCGGCGACCCTGCGCGCTACCGTGCCGTGGCTGAGGCCTGCCAGTGCAAGGCGCGGCAGTATGACATCACGGTGATGGCCCGCAACTACCTCGCCCTTTACAAGAAACTTTTGGAGAAATCATAAAAACAACGACATATATTACGATTATGAAACAGCGCATTTATCTGTGTCTTGCTCACATGAGCGGCAATGAGATGAAATATATTCAAGATGCGTTCGACTCCAACTGGGTTGTGCCTTTGGGACCGAACGTCGACGGCTTTGAGGACGACTTGAAGCGCTTTTTGGGCGTCGGCAAGGAGGTGGCGGCCCTGTCGGCCGGCACGGCTGCCATACACTTGGCCATGCGTGCCTGCGGCGTTGGCGCGGGCGATGAGGTGATTGTGCAGTCGTTCACGTTCTGCGCCTCGTGCAACCCCGCCACCTATTTGGGCGCCACCCCAGTGTTTGTCGACTCGGAAAAGGACTCGTGGAACATGGATCCCGCGCTGCTGGAGGAGGCGATTAACGACCGCATTAGCAAAACGGGCAAGAAGCCCAAGGCCATTGTGCCGGTTGCGCTCTATGGCATGCCCTACCGCATCGACGAGATTATGGCTGTGGCCGACCGCTATGGCATTCCGGTGATTGAGGACGCGGCCGAGGGTTTCGGCTCACGCTTCGACGGCCGGTGCCTGGGCACGTTTGGGCGCTATGGTGCTCTGTCGTTCAACGGCAACAAGATGATAACCACCAGCGGCGGCGGCGCGCTCATTTGCCCCGGCTTGGATGAGAAAAAGGAGGTGCTGCACCTTGCCACGCAAGCCCGTGAGCCATACCCATATTACCAGCACACCGAAATTGGCTACAACTACCGTCTGAGCAATGTGTGCGCCGGCATTGGGCGCGGCCAGATGACTGTGGCCGATGAGCACATTGCCCACCACAAGCATGTGCACGCCCTCTACGGCGAACTGCTGCAGGGGGTGGACGGCATTGAGCTGCACAACAACCCCGACAGCCGCTGCGACAGCAACTTTTGGCTGTGCACCATCACCATCAGCCCCAAGCTGCATGTGGCTGGGCAGGAAACGGCCTACGACAGCCCGGCCCAGCACTTGAGGCCCAACAACAATGTGGAGGCCATGCGCCAAGCCCTCGACGCCGCCGACATCGAGAGCCGTCCGTTGTGGAAACCCATGCACTGCCAGCCTGTGTATGCTGGCAACCCGAGCTATGTGAACGGCGTGAGCGAATCGCTGTTCCGCACCGGACTGTGCCTGCCCAGCGGCCCGTGTGTGAGCGACGACGACGTGAGGCGCATTGTGGATGCGATAAAGGGCTGTATCGATTGTTAACATGCAACACTTATGCCCCAAAAGCGCAAACTGATACGCGCAGCCACTATAGGCACTTCGCTCAGCACTTTTCTCAACGGCTCGATCGAAGCGCTTATGGACAAGTTTGAGCTTGTGCTGCTGTCGTCGCCCGATGATGAGCTTGCCGGATTGCACAAGCGGTATGGCATGAAGACGATAGGGGTGAAGATGGAGCGGCGCATAGCGCCCCTCAGCGACTTGCGCGCACTACTCAGCCTAATAAGCGTGTTCCTCCGCGAACGGCCTTACATGGTGCATTCAATGACGCCCAAGGCCGGGCTGCTGTGCATGATGGCCGCCTGGGCCGCGCGCGTTCCGCGGCGGGTGCACACCTTCACGGGCCTGGTGTGGCCCACGGCCCACGGCTTTTCCCGCAGGTTGCTGATGCTCACCGACTGGATAACATGCGCCTGCGCCACCCATGTGATCCCAGAGGGCCAGGGGGTGATGGCCGACCTTCAGCAGCACATCACACACAAGCAGATGCGCGTGCTCGGGCACGGCAACGTGCGCGGCGTGGACATGTGCTTCTGGAGCAAGGGGAATACAAGCAGCCACAAGCAGGCACAAATCAGCGACAGCAACTGCTTCACCTTCCTGTTTGTGGGCCGCATAGTCAAGGACAAGGGCATCGATGAACTCATAGAAGCATTCATGCAGGTGCGCCAGCGCAGCAAGACAAGACTCCTTCTTGTGGGACCGTTTGAGAACTCGCTCGACCCTGTATCCGACCGCACAAAAAGGCTGATAGACAGCTGCAGCGACATTGTGGCCGCCGGGCCGCAATATGGCACCGACCTGCTGGCCTACTATGCCGCAAGCAACTGCTTCGTGTTTCCCAGCTACCGCGAGGGTTTCCCAAACACCGTGCTCGAGGCAGGCGCCATGGGTCTGCCATCGATAGTCACCAACATCAATGGCAGCCGCGAAATCATAGCCGACGGCGTCAATGGACTAATTATTCCACCGAAAGACACCGCCGCGCTTGCCGACGCCATGCAACGCATAATTGATGACACAGATATGCGCAAACGCATGCAGTCCAAAGCCCGACCGATGATAGCATCGCGCTTCGAGCAAGGCTACGTGCGCCAGTGCATGCTCGACTTCTACGACGACATCAGCTAAAAGCCACTTTTTATATGATATATGAACTCGCTCATTTTCTCAAGGACAAATGCTCCCTTTTATGGGATGTTGCGGAGTGGTGCAACGCCACCTTATTTTCATTACTGTATGGGCGCAAACTAAAAAGCATCGCCGCCATAATCACAGGCGTGCCACCACAATTCACCCTACGACTCGCGCAGAAGAATGATTTACCCAGCCTTGATGCGTTTTTCAAGCGCCAACCATCAGAAGCCTTTCGATACTTCAAACCACATAAATTTGACGAGCAAACCCTGAAGCGGCTGCTAACGAACAAATCATTTATAATTCTGCTGCTAACTGAACATACCGGCCTAACAGATGAGATAGTTGGGTATGCGTTTATGAGGAGTTTTGTGAACGGTTCGTCCTACCGCGGTTATATGGTAGATGCTGGACACAGGGGCCAAGGATTGGCTAAAATCATGGGATATGGAATGAACACAGTCGGCGACAAACTGAAACTTGAAATGTACAAAAGCATATCGCCAAAGAATGTAGCATCGATGAAAGCAACACAGACAGTGTGCCGAACAAAACTGCTGAGAACTCTTGACAATGGCGATTATTTGCTGAAATGCACAAGCAGGCCTCATTGCCAGGACAATTGCAGCGACTAAAAGCCATACTAAAAAAACAGAAAAAACGTGCTTATAAAACGACTATTCGACATTTCGGCCTCATTTGTGGGACTGCTGCTAATTTGGTGGACGTTCCCAATCATAGCATTCCTCATCCATAGAAAAATGCCAGGAGGGCCAGCTTTCTTTTGCCAAAAGCGCGTTGGAAAGGATGGCAAACTTTTCACCTGCCACAAATTCCGTTCAATGACGGTAAATCACTCAGGCTCATCGGTGAGCGTAGCCGGAGATAACCGCATCACACCATTTGGAGCAAAATTGCGCCATTACAAGATTGACGAGCTACCAGAGTTGTGGGACGTGCTGACCGGCAACATGTCGTTTGTTGGACCGCGACCAGATGTGCCTGGATATGCCGACAAATTAGTAGGTTGCGACCGAGATGTATTGAAACTGAGACCTGGAATCACAGGCCCTGCCACGCTGAAATACAGACTTGAAGACGAAATGATTTCTGAATACGTGAGCAATAGGCAAGCGGCTGGCGACACCAGACCCATGCAAGAAATAGCTATTGAATACAACGACACAGTTATCTACCCCGACAAAGTGCGCCTCAACCTCTACTACTATCACCACTACTCATTTTTTAAAGACATAGAAATGATATTTGCAACCTTGCTTGGCTTTAAGGTGACATTTGCAGGGGAAAAGGTGTAATCGGCGGATAATTGGGATATGGCATAGGGAGGCCGGGGTGGGGACACCTCGGCCTCCTTCGTTTTGGCGGAGGAGCAGTTTAAGGAAATTTAACGCGGCGGGGGAGGCTGCGGCGGGGAGATTGTGCGCCGTGTTAGTGAATTTATTACTAAATTTGCGCAATGTTTTCCGGGCGGGCGCAGCCCGTATGGCGGCGTTGCGCGGCCTACCGCTATTTTTGGCATGCAGGCACGTATATGCCATGGGCTTGGACCTCTTGCACTGGCGGATGCCCTTAAAACAGTTTTTTTTGTTGAACTCAACACACTCACTTGATATGAAGTCGGACAGCGTAGTAATTATTCCCACATATAACGAGAAGGAGAATATCAGCAACATCATTCATGCTGTGCTGGGGCTTGAGGGCCACCAGTTTGACGTGCTTGTGATTGACGACAACAGCAAGGACGGCACGGGCGCGATTGTCGACGGGCTGATTGCTGAGATTCCCGGGCGCATCAACATCATCAAGCGCCCCGGCAAGCTGGGTCTGGGCACGGCCTACATCACCGGCTTCAAGTGGGCCCTGCAGCAAGGCTACGACTTCATTATTGAGATGGACGCCGACTTCTCGCATCCGCCAAAGGACCTGATTCCGATGCAGCGCGCTTGCGCCAGCGAGGGCGCCGACGTGGCAGTGGGCTCGCGCTATGTGACTGGTGTGAATGTGGTGAACTGGCCCATGGGGCGCGTGCTGATGAGCTATTACGCCTCGGCCTATGTACGCCTTGTGACGGGCATGCACGTGCACGACACCACCGCTGGCTTCGTGTGCTACCGCCGCGAAGTGCTTGAAGCCATCGATCTCGACAAGATTGAGTTCAAGGGCTACGCCTTCCAGATTGAGATGAAGTTCACGGCCTACAAGATGGGCTTCACCATCAAGGAGGTGCCTATCATATTTGTAAACCGCGTGCTGGGCACGAGCAAGATGAACTCGAGCATATTCGGCGAGGCGCTGTTTGGCGTAATCAAGCTGAGGTTGGAGTCGTGGTTCAACAAGAAGCGCTTTGTGCGCCGCCGATGTAGTGGCAGCGCCGAGGGCTAAGACTAATACCCCCACACACTCTCACCCAAACCAATACATTCCAATTCCGTGCCGATATATGGCACGGCTCAGCCGCCCCACCCCGCAGTGGCGGGCGCGGAGGATGGCTTGCATCCCAATATTCCCCTCAAAAACAGAACATTCAACTTCCAAATAACATTGGCTTATGAAACTGATATACAACGGTATACTGGTGAATGACGGCACTATGGCAAAGGGCTATGTGGCCATCGGCGACAACGGGCTTATAGCCGAAGTGGGCCACGGCGACCCTGACGGACAACTAATGCTCCAAGCCGACAGCGCTACCGACGTGAACGGCGCCTGGGTGATGCCCGGCGTGATTGACGAACACGTGCACTTCCGCGACCCGGGACTGACGCAGAAGGCCGACATCGAAAGCGAGAGCCGAGCAGCTGTGGCTGGCGGCGTGACGAGCTACATGGACATGCCCAATGTGGTGCCGCCCACAGTGACGCTCGACCGCCTTGAGGCCAAGATGCTGCGGGCCGCACGCCTGTCGCGTGCCAACTACAGTTTCTACATCGGCGCCACCAACGACAACATCGACGTGCTGCGCCAGGCCGACTACTCACGCGTGTGCGGCATCAAGGCGTTTCTGGGCAAGAGCACTGGCGGGATGCTGCTGAGCGACCCTCAGGCCATGCGCAAGGTGTTTGCCACTCAAGGCCCCATTGTGGCCATTCACAGCGAAGACGAGGACGTGATTAACCGCAACCGCGCGCGGCTGGTGGCCGAGCACGGCGGAGCCGCCGACCTGCCGCTTGAGCTGCACCCCGCCATTCGCAGCACCGAGGCCTGCGTGACGAGCACCAAGGCCGCAGTGGCGCTGGCATGCGAGCTGGGCACCCGCCTGCACATAATGCACATAAGCACGGCGGCCGAGCTCCAGCTGCTTGATCACGGGCACGACCTCGCACACAAGCGCATCACAGCCGAGGCTGTTGTGGCCCACCTGCTGTTTGCCGACTCCGACTATGCCAGGCTGGGCAGTCGCATCAAGTGCAATCCGGCAGTTAAGACCGCAGCCGACCGCGACGCCTTGCGCCGCGCCGTGGCCAGCGGCCTCATCGACACCATTGGCACCGACCATGCGCCCCACCTGCTCTCTGACAAGCAAGGCGGCTGCCTGAAGGCCGCCTCGGGCATGCCCATGGTGCAATTCTCGCTGGTGGCAATGCTCGAGCTGGCTCGCCATGGCGAGCTGAGTGTGGAACAGGTGGTGAGGCGCATGTGCCACGCTCCGGCCGACCTCTACCGCATTGACCGCCGCGGCTATCTGCGCAAGGGCTATTATGCCGACATTGCCGTGGTGGGCAAGCTCGACACGCCGCACACCATAAGCGACGCCGATGTAGTGTCGAAGTGCGGCTGGACACCGCTTGCCGGCATGCAGGTGCACCACCGCGTGGAGCGCACATATGTGAACGGCCGTCTGGCCTACAGCGCTGAGGGCGGCATTGCCGACGACGTGCGCGGCAGCGAACTGAGATTCAACATTTAAATTTTTTTGAAAGTGGATGGTCGCCTTCCACCTCCAAGAAGAAAAGCAATATTCGTTCTACAACTAAAAAAACGCAAAGCATTATGAAAACATTCAGCACAGTCACAGAACTGATTGGCAGCACTCCGCTGCTCGAAGTGAAAAACATTGAACAGGCCAAGGGCCTCAAAGCCCGCCTGCTGGTGAAACTTGAGTATTTCAACCCCGGCGGCAGCGTGAAAGACCGCGTGGCACTGGCCATGGTGGAAGCGGCCGAGCGCAGCGGCGCCCTGAAGCCGGGCGGAACCATAATTGAGCCTACCAGCGGCAACACTGGCGTGGGGCTGGCCATGGTGGCGGCCGCCAAAGGCTACAAGGCAATCATAGTGATGCCCGAGACCATGAGCGAGGAGCGCCGCCGCCTGATTGCGGCCTACGGCGCGCAGCTGGTGCTCACCCCCGGCAGCGAGGGCATGAAGGGAGCCATCGCCAAGGCACAGCAGCTGCTCGAGGCCACTCCTGGAGCCATCATCCCTCAACAGTTCGAGAATCCTGCCAACCCGCAGGTGCACTACCTCACCACCGGTCCTGAGATTTGGCGCGACACCGACGGCGCAGTCGACATTCTGGTGGCCGGCGTGGGCACAGGCGGCACTCTGAGCGGCACTGCCCACGCCCTAAAGGAGCACAAGCCCAGCGTCAAGGCCTATGCAGTGGAGCCCGCAAGTTCACCCGTGCTGGCCGGCGGCAAGCCAGGAGCGCACAAAATTCAGGGCATAGGCGCTGGATTTGTACCTAAGAACTACGACGCCTCGATGGCCGACGGCATAATCGAGGTGAGCAACGACGACGCCTTCGCCGGCGCACGCTTGATGGCGCACAGCCAGGGCGTGCTGGTGGGCATATCGAGCGGAGCTGCCCTGCACGCCGCCATCGAGTTGGCCCAAAAGCCCGAAAACGAGGGCAAGACCATCGTGGCCGTGATGCCCGACACTGGTGAGCGCTACCTCAGCACCCAGCTGTTTGAGAAATAACCCACAGCAGACAACACAAGCCGGCAGGCGGAAATGTGGCAGCAACGCACGCTGCCCTTTCCGCCTGCAGCTGTGTTTATCCACACTCAAAATTCCATCCACAGATTCCGATTAATGGCCTCTCGGCTTAACGACATATTTGTGGCCTTCTGTCTGAATTCAGTGCGGCAGCCACACCGGTGCAGTCTGCGATCTCCCACAGATAGCACTGATTTTTACGGATTTTTCAGGCGATAAGTTCAAGCACTCGCAGCACAAAAAATCTGTAGGAAGGAGGCAGGCGGTCAGAACATCACATCGTATTTTTTGAGGATCATCACGGGGTCGTAGCTGAGCTTGCTCTGGCGCAGGCCATCGTCGCCGGCATCGTCTTCGCGGTTGATGTATTCCACCTGCGGATATTTCGCCACTATGCTGGCTGCGAAGTCGCGGCACAGCACCTCGTTGACGCCACTGTAGTCGTTGTGCAGCGACTTCTCGATGTGGTCAAGCATCACGTTGCCTATCACCTCGCCCATGGTGAAGCCCAAAGCCTCGCCGTCGAGCATGATGCACATCGACTCAAATGGGTAGTCGGCCATGTTGCGCAGCACGTGCCACACTTGGGTGCGCTCATACTCGGCCATGCGGCTGTCGGCCGGCTCGGCACACACGCGCTCGAAGCAGCGGCACACGGCCGGCAGATTCTGCTCGGTGATGGGCATTGACTGCGCCCCGGGATACTGCGCCATGAAGTGGTTCACATGATTGCGTTTCTGCTTCAGGGCCTTGCCCTTGAAGGTGGCCAGCGACTCGGCTCGATATATGTAGTCGCCCCAGTGCTCGAGCTCGGTCACGGCCTTGGGGGCAAGACTGCGGAAGTCGTCGATGCGCTCCTCGGTGATAGCCGAGAACACCAGCGGCACGCCGGCCTCGCGGCAGTGAGCCTTGAGCAGATCCACACTCTGGGCCAGAGGCTGCGAACCGATGGGCAGCGAGAAGGCCACCTCGTGGCGGTTGTCCTCGGCCACGCCCTTGATGAAGAGGGTGTCGCCGATGATGCAATAGTGATATTTGAAGTAGTCGATCCACATGTAGATGCCGCCCACCGAATAGTCGCACGACAGGCTGCCCGACCGCTGCAGGTAGGGCTCAATCAGTGGCAGCGACTCGCGCGTGAGCCGCTTGAACTGCAATGGGCATTGGCTGGTAGTGTCCATAAAAATGAAAATATAGCTGAATAGCGTTTGGGGTTACTAAAACTGATGGTGCAAATATACGCTGTGATTTGTCCACCATTGTTATCTCATAAGTTAAAAAGCGTTGCGGCGCGCGTCACAGGAACACGAGCAGCACTACCTGCGCCACAATGACGCGCACAAACATGCTGAGCGGATACACCGTGGCATAGGCCACCGAGGGGCGCTCGCTCTGCAGCAGGTCGCTTGAATAGTTCAGGGCCATGGGGTTGGCCATGGCGCCGCACAGCATGCCGCATATGGTGCCGTAGTCCATTTTTAGCAGCCGCAGCGACAGCGCGCCCACAATGAGCACGGGCAGCACCGTGAGCACAAATCCCGCAGCCACCCACATCAGGCCCTCGGGGCGCATCACGGTGGCAAAGAAGTCGCGGCCCGAGTCAAGGCCCAGGCAGGCCAGATACATGGCCAGCCCCAGTGCGCGCAGCATTAGGTTGGCGCTCTGCGTGGTGTAGGTGACCATGTGCAGGCGCGGGCCAAAGGTGCCGATGAGGATGCCCACAATTATGGGGCCGCCGGCCAGGCCCAGTTTCACGGGCGCGCTGATGCCCGGAATAAGGATTGGGATAGAGCCTAAAATGAGGCCTATTGTCATACCTATGAACACCGAAATCAAGTTGGGCTCGTTGAGCGACTTCACCGCGTTGCCCAGCACCTTCTCCACATTGTGCACGCTCTCGGCGTCGCCCACCACCGTGATGCGGTCGCCCAGCATCAGGCGCAGGTCAGGCGTGGCCAGCAGGGGCACACCGCTGCGGTAGAGGCGGCTGATGTTCACGCCATAGTGGTTGCGCAGGCGCAGCGACCCCAGCTTACGGCCGTTGATTTCGGGCTTGGTGATGAGTATGCGCTGCGATATGAGTTTGCTGTCGATGGCGTTCCAGTCTATGTCCTCCTTGTTCCAGTTGGTGTCCTCCTTTTCGCCGAATAGCAGCGTCATAGCCTCGGCGGCCTCCTCGTTGGTGACCACCAGTATGCGGTCGCCCTCGCGCAGCTCGGTCTTCGACGACGGCACCGTCACCTTGCCGTCGCGCCACAGGCGCGAAATCACAAACTGCTGGTGGCTGATTTTCGCCACTTCGCCAATGTGCTTGCCGAATATGCCGGGGTTGTGGATGCGGAAGGCTGCAATGTAGGTGTGATCCTCGTTGGTGTCGTCGCCCTTGGGCTGCAGGTCGGCGGGGCGCACCAGCACCTTGCGCATGAGCATTATGGCGATTATCACGCCCACCACACCCAGCGGATAGGTCACGGCGCAGCCCAGCGCCGCGCTGCTGGTGGGCAGGTGCAGCTGGGCCAGAGTCTGCTGGGCGGCGCCCAGTGCGGGGGTGTTGGTGGTGGCGCCGCACATCACGCCCACGGCGTCGCCAAGGCTCACGCCGCACACCGCAGGCATCAGCACCGTCATCACCGTGCCAATCAGCACCACAGCCAGCGCCAGCATGTTGAGCCTGATGCCGCTGTGGTGCATCGAGCTGAAGAAGCCCGGACCCACCTGCAGACCAAGGGCATAGACAAACAGCACCAGGCCGAAGTCCTCGGCATAGCGCAGCACCTGCGGGTCGACGCTGATGCCCAGGTGGCCGGCCAGAATGCCCATAAAGAACACGAAAGTCACCCCAAGCGACACGCCCAGCACCCTTATCTTGCCCAAGGCAAGACCGATGGCACACAGCAGCGAGATTACTATCACCGCCTGCAGCGACGAGTGCTCGAGCAATATTGACGACAGCCAGTCCATATATCTATCCTTACGAATTCGTTTGTTGTTGATGTTTCCGCACCAGCGGCCCCGTTGGCCGATAGGCGGCTGCAAAATTACGCTTTTGCCCACAGATATGCAACCCCTCACCCCACATTCGCCCCACAAACGTTTTTTTATTGGGGGTGCGCAGATAGGGTGCGGAGTGGGGGTGTAACTTTGCGGCAGTGTGCCTGATGGCGGGTTGGCAGGAGCCACACAATTCATTGAAATTGTGTGCCTTTGCGGCCGCCTAGGGCCACAAACATTAAGACTCATGCAATGCTGAAACTTACAGCCGACATATCATCTGCAACCGCTTGGCGCCGCAGCTATCAAAGCCGCGGTGATGGCCGCTACGCATTTGCGTTTAGCAGTTATTTCCGAAGTAATGATGGACTAATCCGGCGCCAAAGCAACAGGTGTGTGAGTTGACCCTCAAAAAAGCAACGACAAATCAGGCAATCAACAACGAGGAACACACACTCTCGGGTCGGGAAGTCCACGCAACGCTTCCAGACCCGTCTTTTTTTGTGCCCTACCCCGCCCCATGCAGAGCGGCACGGCACTCTTAATCACAATCAATATTCAATCACAATCATGCCAGTAAACAAAAATGCTCTTATAAGATACAAGACCCTCGACAGATGCTTGAGGAACAAATACCGCCAGTGGACCCTCGACGACCTTGTGGAGGCTTGCTCGGACGCGCTCTATGAGATGGAGGGCATCACCAGTGGGGTGTCGGTCAGGACCGTGCAGGCCGACCTGCAGGTGATGCGCTCGGACAAGCTCGGCTACAATGCCCCCATTAAAGTGTATGACAACAAATTCTACCGGTATGCCGACCCCGACTACTCCATTTCCAACTCGCCTATCGACGAGGACACGTATAAGCTGGTGACAGAGGCTGTCGACAAACTGAGGCAGTGCGACGTGCGGGGCATCCCTTCGGACCTCGATGCGCTGCTTGCAAAGGTGCGGAAAAAGCTGATGCTGCTACTGTGAAAAAGCAAGCCGAAGGCCCTGACAAGATTGCAGTTTTGTCCGGGCCTTCGGCTTGTGTGTTGCATAAAATGAAATTCCGCTTAATTAGCTGGTTCGCACAGATTTTCGCCAGGCGTGGCACACTGAGGGCTCTGAAAAAGTAACAATCCAGCGAGTTGGCGGGTGCACCACGCAGCGACGATTGTTGTAGGGACGTGGCATGCCACGTCCGCCGCAATTTATTGCAAATCAGCCTATTATGTACAAATTACGGTCAATGGAAGTGTGCTTGATGTGATTTTGCTTTCATGTTGGGGGGGCTACGCCCGTCGGACGCGGCATGCCGCGTCCCTACAGTAAATAGCTATAAACCAGATTTTTAACTGGCACAACTTTAAACATTATTGTTTGGCACATTCTCTTCTTGCGGGGCTATGTGGCGCTTCGCTTGCTGTTTATGAGCAGGAGCAGAAGGACTCGAACCTCCGACCTTCGGTTTTGGAGACCGACGTTCTGCCAGCTGAACTATACTCCCCTGTGTGTTGAGTGGACACTTGTGGAATCGAACCACATTCTCAGGATTTTCAGTCCTGCGCATACACCAAGTCTGCCAAGTGTCCAAAGTGGTGGGGGCGGGATTCGAACCCGCAACCTGATGCTTCGTAGGCACCTGCTCTAATCCAATTGAGCTACCTCACCCGTCGTTGCGGAAGCAGAAAGATTCGAACTTTCGGAGCCTTGATTTGCGGGCTCGGCGCGTTAGCAATGCGCTGGTTTAAACCACTCACCCATGCTTCCTTTGTGATTTGACGGTGCAAAGTTACAACGCCGTGATGCAGCCTATCTGCGCAGCCCAATTTTTTTTGAAAAAAGTTTGGTGAACACAAACGCCCAGAGTATATTTGCATCAAAAATAAATGCGTATGCCAGAGATTGTTAGATTTTATGGGATTATCATAAAGATGTTCTTTAAACCCAAAGAACACGAGCCTTCTCACATACATGCCATTTACAATGAGTATGTGGGCCTATTTAATATTAAAACCTTTGAAATGTTTGAAGGAGACCTTCCACAAAAGGCTCAGGAGTTAGTAACGGAATGGCTCTCGCTTCATTCCGATGAACTTCAGGAAATGTGGGACAAACAAATAATAACCAAACTACCACCGCTATGATACCTAGAATTAAACAGTTATCGGTTCTCGACAATTATATCCTTTTCGTTGAATTTGATGATGGATATAAGGTTATGTATGATGTAAAAGATGACATAAAAACGCTTCCTGCATTTCGTGCATTAGTAGATGTGTATGGGCTTTTCAAGCAGGCGCAACTAGATTCAAGCCGTACTTGCGTGTATTGGAATGACCAAATTGACCTTGCCAGCGACAGCATTTACAAATATGGCAAAGCGGCGTAAATAGATCTTCCGTTGTGCTCAATATTGTTCACAGCCCGATTTTTTTGCAGAAAATAGGCTACTCCGCGGCAAAGCGTTCAGGCAAGCTTTGACGCTCTGCGCCCAGTTTTGCACTATTTTTTTGAAAAAGCACCTGTGTGAGAGTCTGTGTGGCTGGCTCCGTGGGACGCGGCCCGGCGGACAAGTGGAATTATTTTCGGCACTATATAATGTGTGTAATGAAATAATTGGCTAAATTTGCACGTTAAAACACATGGCCGCCGCACGCCCCACCGCGGCAACGCAGAAGCGGCCGGCTGTGTGGCACGAGAAAAATAGTACGATCCGTTGGTGAATACGCAAGCATATAAAACTACATAACACATCACTTTTTTCAAGATGCAAGAAGCAAGCGAAGAAACAAAGCAAGGAAGGCGTGAAGAGTCATCGGGCATACCCATGCGGGCTTTCCTCATGGCGTGCGCGCGCAACTGGTATTGGTTTGTGATATCGGTGGTGGCGTGCGGCTGCATAGCCTACCTCTATGGCAAGACACAAACGCCCATCTACAGTTCGGACGCCTACATTCTGGTCAACACCGAGGACAACAAGAGCAACACCAGCCAGTCGCAGGTGTTCTCCGACCTGGGCGTGAACACGGGCGTGAGCGGCATACCCGATGAAATATTCAAGCTGCGCTCCACCAAGCTGATGGAGACCGTGGTGAGCCACTTGGGCCTGAACGTGCAGTATTACGGCCACGTGTATCTGCGCGACGTGAACATCTACAAGTCGGCGCCGGTGCAGGTGACTCCGCTCAACGACATCAAGGACAACTTCACCATCACCGTGGTGCCCAAGAGCGCCACCGAATTTGAGTTTAACGTGGACGGAGGCGCGTGGAAGAAGGCCCACTTTGGCAACAAGGTGAGCACCGTCTACGGCCCCGTGGCCATCACCAAGACGCAGTCGTTTAACCCGGCCGACCTGGCGCTGACCAAGGTGCGCATCTACACCACCCACGACATTGCCAAGGCGCTGGTGGCCAACCTAAGCGCCGAGAAGGCCGACAAGATGGCCAACGTGGTGCACCTGTCGCTCACATGCGACAACCACGACCTGGGCCTTGACGTGCTCAACGCCCTCATCGTGGCCTACAACCAGGAGGCCATAAGCGACAAAAACCGCGTGGCGCGCAGCACCGAGAACTTCATTGCCGACCGCATAGAGGCGCTGTCGAAAGACCTGAGCGGCGTGGACAGCCGCATTGCCGAGCTTAAAGTGGCAGGCGCGGGCGCAACCATGTTTGCCGACCCGTCGACTGGCGTGAAATATGTGGAAAACGTGTCGGACGCCGACATGCAGCTGCGCCTGGCCACCTACATTCGCGACCACCTGGCCTCGATGCACGGCACCGACCTGATTCCCAGCAACACCGGCATTGAGAACAGCGGCATCGAGAGCCAGATTAACCAATACAACGAGGCCATGCTGCGCTACCAGAAGATTGCCGCAACCTCGAGCAAGGAAAACCCCGTGATGGTGGAGCTGAGCAACTCGCTGAGCGCAATGAAGAGCAACATAATGCGCACCATCAACAGCTACATACGCACCCTGAGCATGAAGCAGTCGACCGCCGTGGCCGAGAGCAACCGCGCCATTGGCGGCATGCAGTCGATGCCGTCGCAGGAGAAGGCCATCACCGAGGTCACCCGCCAGCAGAAAATCAAGGAGCAGCTCTACCTCTACCTGCTCAACAAGCGCGAGGAGAACGCCCTGCAGCTGGCCATCACCGAGCCTAACGCCAAGGTGGTGGAAAACGCCTCGGGTCCGGCCGCGCCCATTGCGCCGCGCGAGATGATGATAATGCTCACAGGCCTGGTGATAGGCCTGGCGCTGCCGGCAGTGGTGATATTCTTCATCTTCTGGATCTACTCGCTCGACACCACAGTGCACTCGCGGCGCGACATTGAAAACAGCTGCGACATTCCCATCATAGGCGAGCTGCCCGCCAAGACCAAGGAGCAGGAAAAGAAGGAGATAGTGGTGACCGAAGACGGCCGCGACCGCGTGTCGGAGGCCCTGCGCATAGTGCGCAGCAACCTCGACTACATGACCGACACCAAGAGCGGCCATGGCGTGGTGATGCAGCTCACCTCCACCATGGCCGGCGAGGGCAAGAGCTTTGTGGCCATCAACCTGGCCCTTATCTGCGCCCACATCGGCAAGAAGGTGATAGCCGTCGACGTGGATCTGCGCAAGGGCCGCTTCTCGGAATATGTGGGCGTTGAAAACACGGGCGTGGGCCTCAGCGCCTACCTCTCGGGCAACGTCGACGACATCCACCAGGTGATAACCAAAGGCGTGCTGCACCCCAACCTCGACTTCATTAGCATCGGCGCAATTCCGCCCAACCCCACCAACCTGCTGATGAGCGACCGCTTCAAGCAGATGGTGGAGACGCTTAGAAAGGAATACGACTACGTGCTGCTCGACACCGTGCCATTTGGCATCATCGCCGACGCTGCGCTCATCAACCGCTTCGCCGACCTCACCATATATGTGGTGCGCGACGGACGCATCGACCGCCGCTATCTGGCCGAGCTCGAGAAGATGAGCAAAGACCACAAGGTGAACAACCTCACCCTGCTGCTCAACGACATCAAGGTGGGCTCGAAGCGCTACGGATATGGCTACGGCGGCTACGGATATGGCTACGGCTACGGATATGGCTACGGCTACGGTTACGGGTATGGTTATGGCGACGATGGTGGCGACTCGCACCGCCGCCACCGCAAGCGCCTGCTGCGCCTGCGCCGACGCTAACCGCCCGCCACGGCACCCACACGCATTGCAGCCGCCCCGCACCTGCCCACATGATGGCGTGCGGGGCGGCTGCCTTGCTTTGTGGCTTGCACACGTGGCCGGATTTGGCTAACTTTGGGCCGCAGCCGGCAGCGCGCCACCCAGTTCATACAAGAAACGGGGCCTTTTGCACAACTGCCATCAACTTGCTTTTCTGCGCCTTACGCGCTCAATACCTTTGCCTCCGCAAAATCAAAAAAAAGCGATAGACAATGGCAATGACGGGCAAAACAGTGAAGACAGTGATGGCGGCCTTGGCCGCAGCGTGTGTGGCAATGGCGGCAATAGTGGCGGGTTGTGCGGTGATACGGTCATGCGACATGATGCCCGACGACACCCACTATGCCAGCCTTGAGCAGCGGGCCGATGCGGCCCTGAAGGCGGCCAAGCGACACGGCCTCAGCACCAACTACTGCCTGCTGGTGGACTACAGCGTGCCCAGCGGCAAGCCAAGGCTGTATGTGTGGTCGTTTAAAAGCCGCAAAACGGTGGCCCGCACCTATGCCATGCACGGCGCCGGAGGCGGCAGCACGGCGCGCAAGCCCGTGTTCAGCAACAAGCCCGGCAGCGAATGCTCGTCGCTGGGCCGGTTTGAGGTGACGCTTGAGCGCGGCATCAGGATGAAGAAGAGCCTCAGGCTCAAAGGCCTCGACACCACCAACAGCAACGCCTACGGCCGCGGCCTGATGGTGCACGGATCGCTGTGGGTCAACGTCAACTGCTGGCGCAAATACATTCCGCTTAACCGCCGCAGCAGCCAGGGCTGCGTCACGGTGAGCACGCGCGGCTTCGACTACATCGACAGTCTGGCCCACAGCGAAAGCAAGCCTATGCTGCTGTGGACGTTCTGCTAACGAGGCCGAAAAACGATGACAACGCAAAAAACGAACTAAATATAACATACACACATACATGGAGTGGCTTAAAATATCTACAGCGTCCGAGCTGGTGCGTGTGCAGACCGACGACATCGTGTTTGTGCAAGCCGACGGCAACTATTCCGACTTGTACCTGTTCAACGGCAAGCCGCACAAAATGACGTTTAAACTCAAATTCTTCGACGAGGCTTTTAGCCAGCTGAGCAACAACACCTTTGTGCGCGTGGGCAAGAGCCTGATTGTGAACAAGAAATACATATATGTGATCAACCTGATGACGCAAGACCTGCTGCTGTCGGGCAGCAGGCTCTCGGTCGACTTCAAGCTAAGGGCCTCGCGCGAAGCCCTGAAGGAGCTGAAGACACTTATGGAACACGAAAACGCTAAAACGCAGGAGGGACAGAAATGAACAACAGCAAAGGCAACAACAGCATAATTGAGGGCAAGCCCACAATCGTTATTGACGAAAACGCCAGCGAGGTGCCGGGCCAGGGCCAGGGCGAAACTCCGGTATTGACCATAGAAAGCGACGACAGCTACGCCGACAGCATAGCCGACTCCACACCCCTTACGCCCGCGCCCTCCCGCCGCAGCCGGTGGCTGCTGGCGGTCACGGCGGCAATTGCCACGGCGCTGGTGTGCACGCTGGCCGCAGGCGGATATCTGTATTACCGCTACCACATAGCAGTGGGCGTGCCAGTGTCGGCCGACTCCAAGACCAACATAGCCAAGCTACAGCAGCCGCTGCCCAGCGAGGCACCCGCGGTGGTGATGAAGAGCGACTCGATTTTGGGCGTGGGGCTTAACATGTATGAGCTGCGCGGCCTGCAGGCCGAAATCTCGTTCACCGAGCCCACGCCGGCCGACTCTGATGTGTACCTCTACAGCCGCAGCAGCGACTTCACCAGCTACGACCCCAAGGCCAACCAGTATCTGGGCAGCCTGGTGGTGAACGGCAACGTGCTGCAGAGCAACACCAGCCGCCGGGGCTACTGCGCCATGGCCGACGGCCACGTGCTGATAGGCGTGGCGCGCGACGAGAAGGTGCGCGACTACTGCGCCGAGCGCGGTGGCAGCTTCTTCCGCCAGTTCATACTGGTGTCCGACGGCGTGCTGCCGCCGCGCTTCTACCTGCACGGCAAAGTGGAGCGCCGCGCACTGGGCAGCATGGGCGGCAAGCTGTATTACATCGAAAGCCGCGGCAAGCAGGGCATGTATGAGTTTGCCGACGCTTTGCGCGAATATGGCTTCACCGACGCCATCTACATCACCGGCGGCAGCGACTACTGCTTCTACCGCACCGCCGACGGCCGTGTCCACGACATAGGCCTCCAAGGCGGCGACACCGACACCCGGCACAAAGGCCGCGGCATAGTGCCCTGGCTGGTGTTCAAGCGCCGCCAGACGGCCAAATAGTGCATTGCCTGTCAGCTGATTATGCCATCCAAGAGCGCTAAAAAAGAGGCAATCGCTGCGTGGTGGCGGGTGCACCACGCAGCGACAAATGCTGTAGGGACGTGGCATGCCACATCCGCCTCAATTCACTGCAAATCAACATATTATACGTAAACAATTACAGCCAATGGAGGTGTATTTGGTGTGATTTTCCTATTTTCGTGCTGGGGGGCTACGCCCGTCGGACGCGGCATGCCGCGTCCCTACAGCAAACAACTGCAAACCATTTTTTTAGCGGCTATTCCTTTAAACCTTATCCCGCTTAGGAATAAAATTCTTCATTGCTTTCGGCACGCCGCGACACTACTGCTTTCGCATTCGCCACCGGCCGAGTTGCCTGGGATCGCCGCCTTTTTCAGGAGCTATCGCTGCCGCTTCTTGAAAATGGCGTTGACTATGGCGCCGCCTATTTTGCGCTCGATGCCGCCACGCGTGGTGGGCACGCCGGTGGCTTTGGTGAACTCGCGCTTGATTTTGGTGATGCCCAAGGCACGCCGCCACGAGAAACTGAGACCGGGAATTTTAGTATTGCTCATATCCGTATTACATTTTTAGTTAATCCAGAAAAAACATTTTTCCACCGCCAAAGTTATTCACTTCCCCGCAATAATGCAAACATTCAAAAAACATCTGCACAAAAATCTGTGGGGGCTTTCGGGCTGTAGGCGCTTGCACAGTCGGGCTCTTTTGGCTATCTTTGGGCAAGCCAAAAAATAAGACTGGCAGGCGCGAAAAAAACGCGGCTGCGCACAATGGCTGCGCAGTGGCGCGGTAACTTTGCACTCACGCCAGTGGCATGGCACTTACTCACACACTAAAAAAACGAACAATTACTTATATACATTATGACCGAGCAGGAATTAGCCAATGTGATATGGGACATCAAAGAGGTTATTCGTAATTCTTATGATGATTCCGAGGTGGAGGACGTGATTTTGCCTTTCACCTTGCTTCGTCGTTTGGATTGTGTCCTTGAAGACAAATATGATGCAATTCTCGATGAGTTAAATACATACGACGAGAAGGTACGCAAGTACAAGCTTCAATCGTTGATGAAGCAGAACGGCATCACGTTCTTCAATATGTCTGGCTTGTCTTTGAAGAAGCTCCTGAACGCTCCCGACCACATCGGCGATTCCTTCAAGACATACATCGAGGGATTTACTGACAACGTGAAGGATATTCTTGCCAACTTCGTGCATGAGGACGGCGATAGCGACGTAGTTGACCTTTCCAAGATATATGCTCGTTTGGACAGAGGCAACAAGCTCTATGCCGTCATTCAGCAGTTTGTGGAGAAGGCTGACCTCCACCCAAGCAAGGTGAGCAATGCCATGATGGGAACCATCTTCGAGATTGTCATCCGTCGTTCCAAGGAGTCCACCAACACCAAGGCTGGTCAGTACTACACGCCAAGAGAGGTTGTAAAACTCTTGGTGAGCCTTACCATGTGTGGCAAGGAGCAAGAGCTGTTTATCCCTGGCAAGGCTTTCACTATCTACGACCCATGCTGCGGTACTGGCGGTATGCTGACCGTGGGACGTGAGCACTTGCAGGAAATGGCTCAGAACAAGAACCTAAAGGTATATCTTTATGGTCAGGAACTGAGCGAGAAGACATACGCCATCTGTAAGGCAGACCTCTTGATGAAGGGCGATGACCAGAACCTCGACCAACAGCTCTTTCAAGGCGACACCTTGGCAGACGATAAGTTGTATGGCAAGAAGTTCAACTTCATGCTTGCCAACCCTCCTTTTGGTGTAGATTGGGGAAAGGATGCGAATGTGAAGAAGGCTGTCTTGAAAGACAACTGCCCTGGTGGACGCTTCGAGGCAGGTCTCCCTTCTACATCCGATGGCTCCTTGCTCTTCTTGCAGCACATGATAGCCAAGATGGACGACCAAGCGGGCTCTCGCATTGGCATTGTGTTGAATGGCTCACCTTTGTTCAATGGCGATGCTGGCAATGGATGGAGCAACATCAGAAAGATGCTGCTCGACCGCAACTTGCTCGATGCCATCGTAGCCTTGCCTAAGAACTTGTTTTATGGTACGGACATCACCACCTACCTGTGGATTCTCGACAACAAGCGTCCTGCGGAGAAATACCACAAGGCTCTCTTCATTGATGCAGCCCATACCAAAGAGTTTACCAATCTGCTCCAGAAGAACTTGGGTAAGAAGCGTTATGAGATAAGCGATGAGGGTGCCAGGGAAATCTTCGACATCTACAAGGAATATCAATCATACAGTCGTGACATAGAGTATGAGAAGACAGGCGAGATGGAACATTTGGAAATAGCCAAGCTGCTCGATTATGATGACTTCCTCTATACTAATGTGGCTGTTCGTCGCCCTCTTCGCCTGTGGTTCGAAAATATCACTGCCAAGTATGAGGCGTTATGTGAGAGTGAGGACTTTAAGGCTGACGACAAGAAGAACGTCATCTTGCGTGACATCGCCCAGTTGGAAGGTGCCAGCGAGAAGCGCGACGACCACGACTTCTTTGTATGGCTAAAGGCTAACAAGGTCAAGACTACCAAGGCGCAGCAGAAACTCGTCCGTGATGCGTTTGGTGTAATCTGTGAGGATGCTCCTATTGCCTATGTTGATCCTTTCAAGAACAGCGGTGAGTGGGTGATTGACACCAACCTCAATGACACGGAAAAGATTCCGATGAAGCAAGACATCGAGGAATACTTTGAGCGTGATGTCGTGCCGTTTGCTCCTGATGCTTGGATGGACAGAAGCAAGGACAAGGTAGGTTGTGAATTTCCATTTACTCGCTTGTTCTACAAGTATCGTCCGTTGCGTAGCAGTGAGGAGATTCTTGCTGAGTTGGCTTCGCTCGATAATACTTTGAACGAAGAATTGTCTCATCTTAAAGAAGATTAGGGTGTATGAAGCAATATGATTCATATAAAGATAGTGGCGTGGAATGGATTGGCGAAGTGCCGAGCCATTGGGAGATACTTCGTGGAAAGTATGTGCTTAGTATACTGTCAGGCTTTCCCTTTGATTCTAAAAAATTCGAGTATGATGATCGTTATATGCCACTAATTAGAATACGAGATATAAATAATTCTTCAACAGAAGTATATTATAGTGGTGATTATCCAAAAGAATCTGTTATTAAGAAAGGTGAAGTATTGATAGGAATGGACGGAGATTTCAATGTTTCAAGATGGAATGGTCCTAACGCATTATTAAATCAGCGAGTTTGTAAGATAAACGAATGTTCAAAAATGAATACTCGCTATGCATTTTATATGCTGTCTCTTCCATTAACAGTGATAAACAATGTAACATATGCAACAACTGTAAAACATTTGTCTGTATATGATATATATAACACGTTTTTACCAGTACCTACTATTATAGAACAAGAAGGTATTGCCAATTATCTCGACAAGAAATGTTCCGAGATAGACAATGTTATATCTGCTCAACAGAAGCGCATCGCTTTGCTCCAAGAATTGAAGCAGAGTGTCATCACCCATGCCGTTACGAAAGGACTTAACCCGAATGTGGAAATGAAAGATTCTGGGATGGAGTGGATTGGTGATATACCAAGTAATTGGAACAATCTTCGTTTGCGTTTTGTTTGCGAGTTAAGAAATGGCTACACGCCATCAAAGGCTAATCCTGAATTTTGGGAGGATGGAACCATTCCATGGTATAGAATGGAAGACATTAGAGAGTGTGGAAGGAAACTTAAAGAGGCCAAGCAATATATTACAGAAGATGCAGTCAAAGGTGGAGGATTATTTGAAGCCGGTAGCTTTATTTTGGCTACCACAGCTACTATTGGCGAGCACGCAGTGCTAATTGTTGATTCGCTTGCGAATCAACGATTTACGAATTTAAAAATTCGTAAATCGTTGTCGCAAAAGCTGTTAGGAGATTATTTCTTCTATTACCTATACATGGTTGATGACTATTGTAAGGCAACAACAAAAACTTCAACGTTTCCTGCTGTCAGTATGGAATTGCTAAAAAATTGTCATATTGTATTTCCGCCAGTAAAAGAGCAATACAAAATTATTGATTATCTTGACAAGAGATGTGCCTCTATAGATTCATCTATCTCCAAAGCCCAGCACCAAGTAGAACTCTTGCAAGAATACAAGCAGAGTCTCATCACCGAGGTTGTGACAGGCAAGCGCAAGGTTTGCTAAAATAAATTATTGGAACTTCTGATTTAGGCAGAGGCGGGCTGAAAGCCCAACAAGCGCATAGCCCAGGGCAAGCGAAGCGACACCCTGGGTATGAATACAAACAATATACCCATCAACGCCCTGAAAGGGCAAAAGCGTAATAAATATGGCACAGTCGTTGAGCAAAATCTACATACATTTGATATTTCACATCAAAACCACGAGTGTTCCTATTCGTGAAAGCGACCTCGAACGCATTCATTCCTACATAGGACAATTGGTTAATGCCACAGGCTGCAAAGTCATACAGGTAGGTGGAATATGCGACCATATACATATTTTATTTCTATTGTCAAAGGATGTCGCTATATCACATGTGGTGGAGGAGGTAAAACGCAACAGCAGTAGATGGATGAAAACAATAGAACCATATTATAGCACATTCGCATGGCAGAATGGATATGGTGTTTTCTCCGTCAGCCAGTCTGTCGTTGAGAAAACATTGGAATATGTAAAGAATCAAGGCATACATCACAAGAAAATGTCGTTTCAAGATGAGTACCAAAAGTTTTTAGAATCGTATGTAGTAGAATACAACAAGGAATATGTGTTTAAAGATTAATGCTTTTGCCCTTTCAGGGCGTATCAATGATAATACGATAACACCCAGGGTGTCGCTTCGCTTGCCCTGGACTATGCGCTCATTGGGCTTTCAGCCCATTGGGGACCAAATCCGAAATTTGAGTAAAACATAAAATCGTCGGTCATGACCGACGAATTGCAAGAAGCAAAGGATATTGATATAAAATAAACATGGCAGATAAAAATAAACAAGACATCACCCTGCAAGGTTTTGTCAACGAAATAAAATCCATTATCAACACGGCTCGTGCCAATGCCGTGCGCAGTGTTGACTTTTGCCGAGTACAAATGTACTGGGCTATAGGGCAGCGTATTGTGGAAAAAGAGCAACAAGGGAAAGAACGTGCCGAATACGGTAAGTTTCTATTAAAGAGTCTTGCTAAGGAAATTGAGCCAGAATATGGAAGTGGATTTGGAGAGCGACAACTTAACTTTTGTCGCCAATTTTATAAAACTTATCCAATTGTGAACGCACTGCGTTCACAATTGAATTGGTCGCAATACAGAATGCTTATACAGAATGATACGGCAGTAAAACTTGCCTTGCCTGAAGACAACAAGACCATCCTTGCCAGCAAGTACCAACTCTATCTGCCGACAACAGAACAGTTGATTAACGAGATCAACGAAGTGAAAAAAATGGCTGTAAAAAACTAACGACAATGGACAATCTCTTGAACGAAACAACTTTTGAGGAGCATATTGCAAACTATCTTGCCAGTAGCGACCTCTACAACCAAAGAAGCAGCGCACAGTTTGATATAGAAAAGTTGTGCGACGTGGAGATGCTTGAGCAGTTCCTGCGCCAGCAGCCGCTGGTGTGGGCAAAACTGTCAAAGCACTTTCCCGGGCAGGAAACAGCAACTGTAATCCGTGAGTATAATAAACGTCTTGACCGTGGGGAGAGCATCCTTACAATCATGCGCAAAGGCTTTACGATTAGTGGTGCAAAAGTGAAATTTTGCCAGTTCAAACCTGTTCTTGAAGGAGAAGAGACGGACAATTATCGACTATATCGCGCCAACCGTTTCAGCATTGTGCGCCAAATGCGCTATTCCTTAGGCAAGGACAGCGGCAACGAACTGGACATGTGCATTTTGCTGAACGGCATACCTCTGTTCACTTTTGAACTGAAAAACGAAGGCACTGACCAGAACTACACTCACGGCATTAGGCAATACAAGGAAAACCGTGACCCGCAGAACCGCATGCTGCGCAACTGCCTGGTGCATTTTGTGATGGACAACCAGTATGTGTTTATGACCACAAAGTTGAGTGGCGAAGCAACATCGTTTCTGCCTTTCAACCGTGAGGCCGTGAATCCTTCAATCGAAGGCGAATATCCCGTTGCCTATATGTGGCAGAACATACTGCAAGCTGACTCCATACTCGACATACTCGACAACTTCATAAAACGGTATGAAGAGACATACGAGGAAGAAATCAACGGCACAAAGGAGCAGAGAAAGCGCACCGTGGTCATCTTCCCGCGTTTTCACCAGCTTCGCGCCGTGCGCAAACTGCGCCGATTGGTCGGTGAGGAAGGCCCTGGCCACAACTACCTGATACAGCACTCGGCCGGCAGCGGCAAGACCAAGACCATGGCGTGGCTCGCGCACCAGCTGGCCAACATGACCAATGCCGACGGCACTGCCATTTTCGACAGCATAATCATGGTGACCGACCGCATTGTGCTCAACCGCAACATGGCAGAAGATGTGGTGAACTTCGAGACAACGGCAGGGACTGTGAAAGACGTACGCAAAGGCTCAAGGAAATTAGCTGACGCCTTGAATGGAGAAAACAGAATCATTATATCTACCGTTCAGAAATTTGCTTATGCACTTGATTACCTCAAACATGAGAAGTCTAAGAAGTATGCAATAATTGTTGACGAGGCACACACAGCCGTTGGCAATGAGGCTGCAAAGGACTTGGTTAATGCCCTTTCTACCAAGGAAGACTTGGAGAAGATTGGTGATTACGACCCTGAGGAATACGACAGCCCTCTTGATGCACTGATGGCTCAGATGCAGAACTCCAGAAAGATGATGAAGCACATCTCTTACTTTGCCTTCACCGCCACGCCCAAGGACAAGACCTATGTGCTGTATGGCAAAGACGGCAAGGAACCCCACGACTTGTATTCAATGAAACAGGCCATCGACGAGAAGTTCATACTTGATGTGACGCGCAACTACGTGAGCTACAAGACGATGTTTGAGCTGATAGAGAAAGACCCCGACGACGACCAAAAAAAACTGTTTGAGGAGAAAAAGGGGCTGAAGGTGATTGGCGAGTGGCTGGGCAGGGAAAAGTATGTAAAGCTGCGCAAGGCCAGCATGATCGTCGACCAGTTTATGAAGCACACCATCGGCAAAATCAACCATCAGGCCAAAGCCATGGTGGTGTGCGACTCGCGCCAGGCGGCGGCCGACTACAAGCAGCTGATTGACCGCATAATAGCCAAGGGGTTCCACGGCGCCATAAAGACTCTTGTGGCCTTCTCGGGCGAGGTGACTGACAGCAACGGGCGCAAGTGCACCGAGGCAAACATGAATGACGATGGGGTTACAGACAACGACATTGCTGAGAAATTCAAGGAAGATGACTACAAAATATTGATAGTTGCCGAGAAATTCCAGACTGGCTTCGATCAAAAGCTGCTTCACACCATGTTTGTTGACCGCAGTTTGGGCGGGATACAGTGCATCCAGACGCTTTCGCGCCTTAACCGCACCTATTGGCCATACAAGGAAGACACGCTTGTGGTGGATTTCCGCAATGACGCAGATTCCGTAAAAAAGGCTTTTAACAAATACTACACGGTGACAACACTTACGGGTGATGTGGATGAACAACGCGTGTATACATTGAAAGAAGACGTTGAACGATGGAACATTTTTAATGAGGATGAGACAAACGATGTTTGCAGTCGGATGGTAGACAAGGCAAGAGTGAGCGGAGTACCGTCAATCCTTTTGAAAATTGTGAAAGAAAGAGTAGTCCCATTGTCGGATGAAGACAAGGACAAATACCGCAAACAGGTGAACCGCTTTGTTCGTCAATACGGCTTTTTGGCACAGATTATGGACTTCACCGACCCGGAATTGGAGAAGTTTTATGTGTTTTGCAAAGTCTTCTATAAGTATTTGCCATATACTAAGGAGACACTGCCAATGGAGCTGTTGGGTATGATTGACTTGGACAAATTGCGCATTCAGTTGTCATTTGACGGTTCTATCGAACTTGAAGACGAGCCTGTGGAACTGAAGGCAACCCGCATTGGTGAAGTCGGTCAGAAGAAAGAGGACGATAAGAAAACCGTGGCAGAATTGCTTGACATGGTGAACAGTCCTTTCGCAAATATCTTGAATGAGAATGACAAAATCATCAAACAGATATGGGAAGAGCTGCTGAAAGATCCAGAAGTAATGGATGCGGCGCGCGCCGGCAACTCGTATGATGTGATGATGAACATTTGCAAGCAGAAGTTCGACGACACCATTGTTGAGCAAATCGACAAATACTTGAACTTCCGCGAGGTGCTCGACAGGGAAAAGGGGTTTGCGCTGACGCTGATAAGCAAATTTGTGGAGGCCGTGGCCAAGCAGGCGGCGGCCACCTCGAGCCTTGTCTACGACGAGGCGGCACTGAAGCAGAAACTGGCTGCCGCCATGCAGGGCGAGTTTGCGGGCGTGTGCAGCGGCGCGAGGAGCCTGCCTGAGGTGGTGGGACGCCTCTTTGCTGTGCTCAACACCTCAAGCATTCCCAAGCTCGACGGCATCGACACGCTTTTGAAGGAGTCGCTCAACAACATATACACCAATCCGCACATCACCCCCATTGTGAAGTATTCGTTCTTCAACTCGCTGGTGCAGAAATATGAGGCGTTTCTGAAAAAGCTGTATTACCTGCTCAACGGCGAGGAGCTGGCCGGACGCGACGGCAAAGACCCGACTCTGGCCGATTCGATTCACGCATTCACATGCCTGTGGAATTTAAGGTATTCGGCCGATGCCGATGGACAGAAATTCTCGAGCTACTTGCAGCAGCTTAGGAACTGGAGAAACAATGAGGCGCATAATGCGCCGTCGACTACCGAAGCCGAGGTCGACGGTGCAATAAGGGTGGTAGTGTCGATGTATATCTACGTCACCGCATGCTGCTCAGATGGCATTGACGGCGCGTGCCACGGCGGCGGGGCGTGCGCTATCTGACGGCCGGCGGTGTGCCAGCCGCCACTGCCGCCGAGCGGCGGCACACCTACCAGCCCGACTCCGGCGAATAAAGCCCGCGTCCACTGGCCGCCGCCGTTTCGGCACAAAGGCGCGTTGCTTTTTTTAATAAGTTATATGGGGGCGCGGCATGCCGCGCCCCTACTGTTATACGGTTTACAGCCAACCGGTTATGTATCCATTTCGCAGCCGGAATGGCGGTGCGGCATGGGCAATAAAAAAAGCCTGGGCTGATGGCCCAGGCTTGTGCGGAGAGGACGAGATTCGAACTCGTGGTAGGGTTACCCCTACGGCAGTTTAGCAAACTGCTGGTTTCAGCCACTCACCCACCTCTCCGTGAAGAATGCTGAATTTTCCGTTTAGCGAGTGCAAAGATATGACAAAAAAGTGAAGCGGCCAAGACATTTGGCAAAAATATTGAAATAAAATTGCCAAAGGGGCAAAAAACGCCTGCCGGCATTCGTATTGCAAGCGGTTTGCACTACCTTTGCAGTGGGAAAATCAGGCACGCGCCTGCACGCCCCACTTTACTGGAACTATAACACAATTCACACACATATGGCACTTGACAAAGCAGACATAGAAAGCAACAAGCAGGAGTTCATAAGCCTGCTGAAGTCCACGGGACGCGAGGGGGTGGACGACTTGATTGAGTATCTCGACGAGGGCAAAAACCATTTTTTCAACGCGCCGGCCAGCACGCGGTTTCACCTTGACCACGACGGCGGCCTGGTGGAGCACTCGCTGAACGTGTGCCACGCCGCGCTGAAGCTGCGCGAGGCCGCCATTGAGATGCGCCCCGAGCTTGAGCCGCTGCTGCCGCGCGACAGCGTGATAGTGGCCAGCCTGCTGCACGACATCTGCAAGGCCAACATCTACAAGCCGGCCCTGAAGAAGCGCAAGGACTCCAACGGCATCTGGCGCGAGGTGCAGAGCTATGACGTGGACTTCAGCGACTTTCCCATGGGCCACGGCGAGAAGAGCGCCGTGATGCTGCTGTGGAGCGGCTTCGATGTGACGCAAGACGAGCTGCTGGCCATACGCTGGCACATGACGGCCTGGGACCTGCCCTTCCAAAGCCCCGAGGCCAAGAGCAACATCAACGCCGCGCGCGACAAGACTCCGCTGTGCGCCCTTGTGCAGCTGGCCGACGGCTTCGGCGCCAACCTGCTTGAGTTTGGCACCAGCAAGGAAAGCGAGTTTTAACGGCGCCGCCGTGTTGGCAATGGCGCACGAGAGAATACACACACTAACGATATAATATGAATTTCAATAGGATTGCCGCATTGCTTGCCGGTGCGGCTTTGTTTGTTTCGGCTGCGGCCATCACGCCGCAGCAGGCCGTCGACAAGTTTGCCGCCGACAGCATGTTTCGCCACGCCTCGATTGGAGTGGCCGTGAGCGATGTGGGGGCCGACACCCTGGTGGCGGGCTTTGCACCCGACCAGAGCCAGATTACGGCCTCCACCATGAAGTCGCTCACATCGGCCGCCGCGCTGCGCACGCTGGGGCCCGACTTCAAGTTTCACACCCGCGTGATGCTGCACGGCACCGTTGACGGCAACAGCCTTAAGGGCGACGTGGTGATAGTGGGCGGAGGCGACCCCACACTGGGCTCGGCCTACTTTAAGGACGCGCCCGACATTGTGGCCGAGGTGGTGGACTCGCTCACCGCCCGCGGCATAAAGAAGATTAACGGCAAGCTGGTGGTGAACGACTCCATCTACCCCTACCCCGCCCACAACGGCTGGTGGCAGGTGGACGACCTGGCGTGGGACTACGGCATGGGCCTGCACGGGCTAAACTACAGCGACAACCGCGTGATGCTGAACTTCAACGTGAGCGGCTCGCACCTGACCAACGTGCGCCTGGTGCCCGACGTGCCAGGCCTTGAGGTGGTCGACCGCCTGTCGCCCGGCCGGGCCGACAACGTGAGCGTGGAACTTGAGCCGTCGCGCCCGGCTCTGGTGGTGACCGGCACCGGCGACCCCATGGAGAGCTACAAGCTGCGCGTGGCCAACCCCACGCCGGGCGCGCTGCTCGTCGACAGCCTTGAGCGCGCCATGGCCACGGCCGAAATCAAGGTGCGCCACCGCGACCACGCCGTGCGCTTCGACGACGGCCAGGCCGACACGCTCACGCTGCTCGTCGACCACGAGTCGCCGCGCCTGAGCCGCATCATATCGTCGCTGCTCGAGCGCAGCGACAACATGTTCACCGAGGGCGTGCTGCGCGCCGTGGCCGTGGACTGCGGCCGCAAAGCCCCGACATTTGCCGACGGCACACAGGTGGCCGACAGCCTGTGGCGCGCTGCGGGCCTCAACACCCGCGCCCTGTTCCAGTACGACGGCAGCGGCCTGGCACGCGCCAACAAGGCCTCTGCCCGATTCTTCACCCAGGCGCTCAACTACATGGCCGACCGCAAGTTCAACGGCTGGCGGCTGTGCGACCTCATGCCGCGCGTGGGCGTGAACGCCCGCATAGGCACACTGCTGCCTGGCAGCGCGCTCAGCGGCAAGGTGGCCGTGAAGTCGGGCAGCATGACCGACGTGCAGTGCTACGTGGGATATTATCCAGCCGACGCCCCGCGCTATTCGTTTGCCGTGCTCGTCAACAACTGGAACGGCAGCCGCAAGACGGTGAAAAACCGCATCGACCAGCTGCTGCTCGACCTTTTTGGCGGCGAAAAGTAATTTTCTTGCCACAAAACGCTTGTTGGAAGAAAAGAATTACTTATTTTTGGCATCAAATTATTGCGACCCGCAAGCGCGCAGCACACTGGCGCGGGCCGCGCAAAAAACTAAGGCTATATGGATTTTCAGACAGCAAAACTACTGACAACCGTCTATGAACTCGAGGGCTTGCTGCTTGTAATCGACAAGCACGGGGCCGACACGCCGCCGCAGGTGGTGGAAGCGTTGCGCGAAAAAGCGCGCAAAGTGGGCGAACTCGCGCAGCTCGTTGAGCTGAAACCTGAAGATGCGGCCACCGAGGCACCCGAGCCAGGCGAGCCACAATCCGAGCCGCTGCCAAGCGACGACTACGACGCCGAAGAGACGTGGCAGCACGACAACGGCGAGGAGCCAGGCGAGGTGTTTGGCATCGGCGAGGAATACGTTGAGCCCGAGCACAAGGCCGCCCCGCAGCCGGCCGAAGAGCCTGACGACGACGATGAAGCCACCGAAGAGGAGCCCCCCGAAGAAGATGATGAAGAGTCCGAGCATGACGACGAAGACGTGAGGGTGGACGAGAAGCTGCAGCGCACGCTGTCGAAGAACCTGCGCCAGGCGTTCTCGATCAACGACCGCTTCCGATTCCGCCGCGAGCTGTTCAGCAACAGCGACCTCGATATGAACGACGCCATCAACATGGTGGAGAGCATGCGCACATTCGACGAGGCCGAAGACTACTTCTACAACGACCTTGGCTGGGACAAGTCGGTGCCCGAGGTGGAGGAATTCATGGACATAATAAAACGGCATTTTGCATAACACTATAACAAACCCGATTGCGCTATGGCAGGCAAGCTATACATAGTGCCCACCCCGGTGGGCAACCTCGACGACATGACGCCGCGCGCCGTGCAGGTGCTGCGCGAGGCCGACGTGGTGCTGGCCGAGGACACACGCACCAGCGCGGTGCTGATGAAGCACTTCGGCATTGCCACACCCATGCGCAGCCATCACAAGTTTAACGAGCACGAGACGCTGGCCGCAGTGGCCGGCGAGCTGCAGGCCGGAGCGGTGATGGCGCTTGTGAGCGACGCCGGCACGCCAGGCATCAGCGACCCCGGCTTTCTGCTGTCGCGCGAGTGCCGCCGCCGGGACATCGAGGTCGAGACCCTGCCAGGGGCCACAGCCTTTGTGCCGGCCCTGGTCAACTCGGGCCTGCCCTGCGAGCGGTTCACCTTCGAGGGCTTTCTGCCGCAGAAGAAGGGGCGCGCCACGCGCCTTGCCTCGCTTGAGGGCGAGCCTCGCACCATGGTGTTCTATGAGTCGCCACTTAGGCTGCTCAAGACGCTCAAGCAGATGGCCGACACCTTCGGCGCCGACCGCGAAGCGGCCGTGTGCCGTGAAATCTCAAAATTGCACAACACCACCCACCGTGGCACACTCGGCGAGCTTGTGGAGCAGTTCACAGCCACCGCGCCGCGCGGCGAGATAGTGATTGTTGTGGCGGGAGCGCCGCAGCAATCGGCCGCGAAGGTTGACAAGTATGCCCGGTTTAAAAATAAGAACAAATTAAGCAACGAATTAAAAACCACAGAACTATGAAGAGTAAAAGTTTACTGCTCGCCATCTTGGCGGCACTGTTCGTTCTGCCCGCCTGCAACAGCGGCCAGCAGAAGACCGATGAGTCACAGCAGCAAAATGACTCAATAAACTCAGTGTTGAGCGACTCGCTCGCCACTGCCATGGCCGAGCGCGACACCCTTATGGCTCTAATGAACGACATAAGCGACGGCATGTCGCAGATCAAGCGGGTTGAAAACATCGTGTCGCAAGGCAACCTGAGCGGCGAGACGGCCGACAAAAAGCGCCAGCTGCGCGCCGACGTGGTGGCCATACAGCAATCGCTGCAAGAGCGCTCGAAGCGCCTCGACCAGCTTGAGGCCCGCCTTAGCAAGAGCGCCAACTACAACGATGAGATGAAGAAGACCATCAAGAGCCTCAAGCAGCAAATAGCCGACCAGCAGGCCATGATCACCGACCTCACCCAGCAGCTGGCAGCAGCCCACATTGTGATCAACAACCTCAACACGCGCGTAGACTCGCTGAACACCGTCAACACCGCCGTCAACCAAGAGAAGACAAAGGCACAGGAGGAGTCGGTGCGCCTGGCCAACCAGCTCAACGAGTGCTACTATGTGGTGGGCTCGAAAAAAGAGCTTAAGCAGCACAAGATTATCGAGACGGGATTCCTGCGCCACACCAAGGTGATGGAGGGCGACTTTGCCACCAACTATTTCACCAAGGCCGACAAGCGCACCCTTAGCGTGATTCCGCTGCACAACAGCAAGGCTCAAGTGCTCTCGAAGCACCCCGCCGGCAGCTACACCATTGCCGATGAGGGCGGCCAGAAGGTGCTGAAGATTTTGAACCCGACCCGATTCTGGGAGCTGTCGAACTACTTGGTTGTGAAGGTGGGATAAGCACTCCCGCGCCAGCCAAAGCCAAACGACATGCAGCACAGCATTAACGGGCAAGGCTCATTGCACGGCGGGCACGGCATTGCCGCCCGCGGCAGTGGGCCTTGCCGCTTTTTATGACACAGACTAAAAACGCAGCGGAATATGAAGGTGATAGTGGCTTGCGACAAATTCAAGGGGTCGGCCACCTCGGCACAGATTGCCGGGGCTGTGAGGCAGGGCGTGCTCGATGCCTGCCCCGCGGCGCAAGTGGTGACGGTGGCCGTGGCCGACGGCGGCGACGGCACAGTGGATGCGGTGCTGGCCGCGCAAGGCGGCCATGCGAGGCGCGTGGAGTGCCGCGTGGAGGCTCCTGTGCCCGGCATGGCTCCGCTTATGGCCGGATATGCGGTGATTGGCGACTGCGCCGTGGTGGAGATTGCGGCGGCTGGCGGACTGGCATTGCTTCCGCCACGGCTGCGCGACGCCATGCAAGCCTCGTCGGTGGGTGCGGGGCAGCAAATAGCCCACGCCATTGCCGGTGGGTGCCGCCGTGTGATGGTGGGGCTGGGCGGAAGCGCATCGACCGATGGCGGCTCGGGGCTGCTGAGCGCGCTCGGCTTCAGATTTCTTGACCCAAAGGGCCAAGAACTGCGTCCGTGCGGCGCCAACCTGCACCGCATTGCCGCAGTCGACTGTTCGCGCGTGCCCAGCGCCGTGCGCAGCACCAAGTTCACGCTGTGGACCGATGTGACCAACCCGCTGTGCGGCCCCGACGGCTCGGCGGCCGTGTTTGCCCCTCAAAAGGGGGCCGACGCCACCCAAGTGGCCGCACTCGACAGCGGTCTGCGCCACCTGGCCACCATAATGCCGCGCCAGGTGGCCTGCAAGACGGGGGCTGGAGCCGCCGGCGGTGTGGGAGCAGGCCTTATGGCATGGCTCGACGCTGATGTGGAGCCAGGGGCCGATGCCGTGCTCAGCCTGGCCGGATTCGACACGCTGCTTATGGGAGCATCGCTTGTGATAACCGGCGAGGGCCGCATCGACTCGCAAACGGCCTCGGGCAAAGTGCCTGCCGCAGTGCTGCGCCACGCCCATGCGAGCGGAGTGCCCGTGGCGGCCATTTGCGGCTCGCTTGCCGCCGACGCCAACAATTTAGGCTTCGATGCGGTGCTGCCCATAGTGCCACGTCCCATGAGCCTTGCCGAGGCCATGCAGTCCGAGACAACCCTTGCCGGCGCGCGCCGCACAGCAGCACAGATAGTGAGCCTTGCCATGCTGCAGCCATAACCAAATGATTTTTATTAACGACATAGACTTACAATGAACAAATTACAACGAATCATCATCGCTGCGGCACTGGCTGCCATTGCCGCAGTGATTCCAATGGCAGCCATGGCGGCTCGAAGCACCGATGTGGAGCGCGCCGCCCAGCTGGCCGACCGCCTTGACCGGCGACTCAGTCAGGCGGTGCAGTTTAAGCTAATCAAATCCGGGCCCAAGGGAGCCGATGTGTATTCACTTGAAAGCCGCAACGGCAAAGTGGTGATAGGCGGCAACAACGCCCTTTCGATGGCCGTGGGACTCAACCGCTACCTCAAGAAGTATTGCCTCACTACGGTGTCGTGGTATGCCGATGTGACTGTGGAGTTGCCCAAGACACTACCCACCCAAGTAGAAACCGAGCGTGCCACAGCACGAGTGCCGCAGCGTTTTTTCCTCAACTATTGCACACTGGGCTACACTATGCCATTCTGGCAGTGGCGCGACTGGGAGCGCATGATCGACTGGATGGCGCTGAACGGCGTGAACATGCCGCTGGCCATCACCGGCCAGGAGGCTGTGTGGCGCAACGTGTGGCGCAAGCTGGGCATGACCGACAGCGAGGTGAAGAGCTACTTCACCGGCCCGGTGTATCTGCCCTGGCACCGCATGGCCAACATCGACGCCTGGTGCGGCCCGCTGCCCGACGAGTGGCTCGACTCGCAGGCCCAGCTGCAAAAACAGATTGTGGCGCGCGAGCGCGAACTGAACATGCGCCCCGTGCTGCCCGCCTTTGCCGGCCACGTGCCGGCGCGCCTGGCGCAGCTCTACCCCGAGGCCGACATCAAGCCGCTGAGCCTGTGGCAGGGATTCGGCAACGAGTGTCAGACGAGCTTCCTGTATAGCGAAGACCCGCTGTTTGGCCGCATCCAGCGCATGTATCTCGAGGAGCAGACGCGCCTCTACGGCACCGACCACATCTATGGCACCGACCCCTTCAACGAGATGACCCCACCGCGCCTCGAGCCCGAATACCTGAAGCAGGTGTCGAGCCACATCTACCAGTCGATAGCCAGCGTCGACCCCAAGGCCCAGTGGCTGCAAATGGCATGGCTCTTCTACTACGCGCGCAAGACGTGGACGCCAGAGCGCGCCGAGGCTCTTGTGACCGGCGCGCCAAAGGGGCGCATGATAATGCTCGACTACTTTGCCGAGCGAAAGGAGCTGTGGCGCGACCACAAAAGTTTCTACGGGCAGCCATACATTTGGTGCTATCTGGGCAACTTTGGCGGCAACACTTCGGTGCAGGGCAACGTGCGCGAGGCCGGACGCCGCATCGAGGCCGTGATTGACAGCGGCGGCAGCAATCTGGCCGGCATCGGCTCGACGCTTGAAGGCCTCGATGTGCAGCAAATGCCGTTTGAATACGTGTTTGGCAAAGCATGGAACACACCCGAGGGCGATGTGGCCACCCAAGTGGCCGACAGCCATGCGGGCTATGCCAGCGCGCCGGCGCGCCAGGCATGGCGGCTGCTGATAGACAGCGTGTATGTGGACCCGGCCAGCACTTGGAGCAATGTGGTGCTTAACTACTTCCCCGAGGTGGGACGCGAAGACCGCAAACTGAGCGCCGTGGTCAAGAAGCACGCCGCACCGCTCACACGCGCATGGCTGCAGCTGCTGCAGCAAGACAGTGTGACGCGCGACGCCGCCACCATCGACCTGATAACCGTTGGGCGCGATGTGCTGGCAGTGATGTTCCGCGATGCCAAGCAGCGGTTTGACGCAGCCATGAAGCGCGCCGACCTCGCTGCCATGACCAGCGAGGCCACGGCGATGTCCGAACTGCTGCGCGATGTGGACGCCCTCAACGCCTACCACCCGCAGTGCACACTGGCACAGTGGATTGCCCAGGCGCGAAACTACGGCTCAACGCCCGAACTAAAGGACTACTATGAGATGAATGCCCGCCGCCTCATCACCACATGGGGCGGCACCCTCAACGACTACGCCAACCGCTCGTGGAGCGGACTTGTGGGCGAGTATTACGCCCACCGCTGGCAGCTGTACATCGACGAGGGCCTGAACTCGGTGCGCGAGCACCGGGCCTACGACGACAAGGCCCGCCGCGAGGCCACCTACGCCTACCAGCGCGACTGGTCGGCCGGCAAGATAGCCGTCAGCGCCACCGTGGCCAAGCCGCGGGGCAGCGTGCTTGAATTCTCGCGTCTGCTGGCCTCCAAGTGGCAGTCGCGCCTGCGCCGATAACCACAATAACCGAAACGACGCAGGGCCGGATTCCTTGGTGGAATCCGGCCCTGCGTTGTTATTGTTGCTTTTTGCCTATGGCGGCGGGTCAGTATTCAATCTGGTTGTTGATTTGCTTAGTCACGTCCCAGGGGGCAGGGTCGCCGCCCAGGTAGCGGTGGAACCAGTCGAGATGGGCATTGTAGTACACAGGCATCGACTTGAGAGTGTTGGGCCAGTGGCCGTCGTTCTTAAACACGATGAGGCGCGACGGTATGTCGCGCGACTGCAGTGCGGTGAAGTATTGCAGGCTTTGGGTGTACGACACACGGTAGTCACGCTCGCCGGTGATGATAAGTGTGGGGGTGGCAAAGCGGTCGATGTAGCTCGACGGCGACCACTTTTGATACATGTCGCTGGTCCACGGGCGGCCTTGCAGTTCAAACTCGGGGAACCACAGCTCTTCGGTGGTGCCCCACATCGAGCGGAGGTCATACACGCCCATCATCGAAGCCAGGCACTTGAAGCGGTGCGTGTGGCCCTGCAGCCAGTTCATCATGTAGCCGCCATACGACCATCCCATGGCACCCATGCGGGTGGAATCCACATAGTCGAGCTTGGCGAGGGCGTCGGTCACGAGCATCACATCCTCAAACGCCTTGCCGCCCCAGTCGCCCGATATGGCGCGGCAGAATGCCTGCCCGTAGCCATTGGAGCCGTGGATGTTGGGATATGCCACGATGTAGCCCGCACCTGGATACACCTGCCAGTCGCCGCGGAACGAGTTCATCCACATTTGCTGCGGGCCGCCGTGGATGTTGAGCACAAGCGGATACTTCTTCGACGGATCGAAGTTGTGCGGCTTCACGATGAACACCTGCACCTTGTCGCCGCCAGCACCATCGACCCAAATCGACTCCGACGGGCGGATGTCGACCTCACTCTCGAGTTCGGCATTGAGGAATGTGAGCTGCTGCTCACGGCCCTTTGCCTGCTTGTATAGAGCCACTGGGCAGCCTGTGGTGCTGTAGGTGTAATAGAAGTTGCCCTTGGCATCGAAGGCATAGCTGGTGATGGCCTTGCCGGTGACGGCGGGAGTGATGGCACCCTTGGCCAAGTCGAGGCGGTAGAGCGGCTGGGCGCCCTGCACTGTGCCAATGAAATAGATTGAGTGCGAGTCGGCGGCCCACTTGAAGTCGGTCACCCAATTGTCGAAGCTGTCGGTGACTATGCGCCGCTCACCGCTCTTGCGGTCGTAGATGGCGAGGCGGAAGCGGTCGCTCTCGTAGCCCTCCACCAGCTGTGTGCGGTAGGCAATGTAGCGGCCGTCGGGCGAATATGCCGGCGAGCCGTCCCAAGCCTTGTTGGCCTCGGTGATGCACTTGGCCTCACCGCCCGTGACTGGCACCAGCCACAGGTCGGCATTTGTGTTGGCCTCGGGGTGCTTGCTGTGGTTCGACACAAAGCACAGTTCGCGGCTGTCGGGCGAAAAGGCGTATCGCACATCGCCGCCCAGACTGAAGGTGAGCTCATATTTGCCAGGGGTGACATCGGTGTAGGTGCCCGACTGCGTGTCGAGCACTATGAGGTGGGCATATCGGCCATCGTTGTAGCTGGTCCAGTGGCGGTAGAGCAGCGCGTCGGCCATATGGGCCTGCACAGGGCCGTCGTCCTTCTTCTTGCGCCAGTCCTTGTTGGCGGCCGCGTCGGCGCCAAGTTCAGGATACACATCGGCGGCAAAGGCCACATAGCGTCCGTCGGGCGACACCACGGGGCCGTCAACGCCAAGGCCGTAGTTGGTGACCTGGCGGCTCTTGCCGCTGGCCACAGTGTAGGCCCACAGCTGCTGGTGGCCGTCGGTTTCGCTGGTGAAATACACCACCTTGCCGTCGGCGCTCCAGCCCGTGAGGCTGCTCTTGCCGTCGGTGGTGAGGCTTTTTGCCCCCTTGCCGTCGGTGCCCATCAGGCACACGTTGCTGTAGCTTTTGTGCTCCTTGAGGTTGCTGCTGCCTGTGGTGTAGGCCAATGTTTTGGCGTCGGGCGACAGCTGCACATTGCTCACGCTCTTCACCCTGTAAAGGTCGGGGATGGTGAATGCCCTCTTCTGCTGGGCACCTGCCGGCAGAGCCAGCGCACATGCCGCGGCTGCTGCCACAATAAAGTTTCTGTTCATATTCCTTACTTATTTATTGTTGTCTTTGTCACTTTCCATTGAGGGCTTGGGTGATGGCCTGCACTATGAGGGGGGCCATCACGTCGTAGCCCGCCTCGGTGGGATGCACCCCGTCGGTGGTCATGGCGGGGTTGAGGCTGCGTTCGCTGCCACTCACCAGGTGGCTGTAGTAGTCCACATAGCCGCAATTCATGCTCTTGGCAAGGGCTTTGATGCGCTTGTTGAGGCTGGCAATTTTCGGGGCGGCATCGGTGATTGCCGGACGCCACGAGAAGTGCGACGCTGGCAGCACCGAGGTGAGTATCACCTTGATGCCGTGGAGCCTGGCCAGCTCGGCCATGGTGGCGATGTTGGCCACAGTGCGGTCTTCGCTGTAGCGGTTGGTGTTCTCTGCCACATCGTTGGTTCCGGCGTTGATTACCACCACGGCAGGATTGAGGTCGATCACATCTTGCCTGAAGCGCACAAGAAACTGGTAGGACGTCTGGCCGCAGATGCCGCGGCACACATAGTCGGGGTGCTCGTTCCAGAAGCGCGGATAGTTGCGTTTCCACAGTTCGGTGATTGAGTTGCCGATGAACACCACCCGCCGCCCGTTGTTGCCGGCGCGGCGCACGCTGTCGTTGGCAGCGGCGTATTTCTCGATTTTAGCCCAATCCTTGGGGGCTTTGGCCGGCTTGGCGGCCTGCTGTGCCGAGCAGGTGAGCGATGAGCCAAGCATCATGGCTGCTGAGGCGCAGGCCACAAGCCATATTTTGGTGTTGTGTAGCATATTACTGTAGTTTATCGTTACTGCAAAGGTAGAGCAAAAACGGCTAATGCGCACACCTTTACGGCGAAAAAAGGCGGCAGCGTGACCACGCTGCCGCCTTTTATGGGGTTTTAGCTCCGCCTCATTTCAGCGTGAGGCGTGCCATATGTGACATTTGCGGTTAGTGCTTTATCACCTTGGCTGCGGTGCCGTCGGTGTAGCGCACCACATACACGCCTGCGCGCTCCATGCTGCTGAGCTTGATGCCCTGCAGGTTGTAGATCTCCTTGATTTCGCGTGCGTTGGCATCAACCACGTTCACTCCGGTAACGCCGGTGATGTTGACGGTGTACACCTTTTTGCTGCTCAGGTCGGCTGCATAGCTTGTGATGGTGGCCACATAGCTCTTGCGGTCGCCGGCGTTCACTTCCTGCACATCGACATTGGCTATTTGACCGCGGCCGAATGTAGCGAAGTCGCTTGCTGCCACCTCGCCCTGTGCAGTGAGGTTGTAGGTGTCCACGCTCTTGTTCCAGCCGTCGAGCTTGGCGCCGCGGAACTTGATTGAGTCGAGTTCGCTGTTATACACCAGCTTTATGTCGTCGACATAGAGCGAGTCGGTGCCACCGCCCTTGCCCGGAGTGGCGTTGGTCGAGAATGTAACCAGAATGGCTTTGGGGTCAACCTTGCTGTCGACGTAGTTGAAGGGCACCGACAGCTGCTGCCACTTGTTGCCGTTGGTGGCAATAGTGGTGTTAGAAGCCTTGGCCATCACGTTGGTATAGGTTGTGCTGCCCTCGGGGTCCTGATAGTTGGTGCCGTTGGTGATGGCGGCGCTCACTGTGGCGTATGGGTATTTGGCATTGGCCTTCTCTTGCTTGAACTTAACCCACACGCTGAGCGAGTCGGGGCGGTTGGTAATTTCGGTGTAGAAGGGGTCGCCGTTGCCGTCCTTGTCGGTTTTAGACATGTCGAGAAACGAGTGGTTGGCGGGGTCGGAAGCGGTCATGCTGCCGGCGTTTAGGCGTCCGGTGGTCATGGTGCCGTTGGCAACAATGCCGAAAATGCTCGATGAGTGGAGCACTGCGCTCGCCTGGCCGTCGGTGCCGGGACGCACCTCATCGCTCTTGGCCACCTTCACTCCGGCAGTCTTGGCCAGAGCGCCTGTGGCGCTTGTGAACGAGTGCCAGCCATTGGGCTCAGTGCCACTCGCGCCCGACTCGCTTGAGTTGTGGAAGTTCTCAAAGCCGGGGTTGCGGAACTGCAGGCCGTCGCTGATGAAGCTCACCTTGATGATTTGCTGCAGGGTGCTCATCATGTCGATGTTGATGGTGGTGTTGAGCACCTTCGACGAGAAGGTGGCCTTCATGTCGATAGGCACCTTGCCCAGCAAGGGACCCATCCACATGCTTACGGAGGGGTCGGTGCCTTCGGTGATGTCCACGTTGTCTTTCACAGCGAGCTCAATCACGTCGCCCGCCTTGCTCGAGGCCTTGCCTTTGAGCACGATGTTGCCCACGCCCATCTTCTCGCCGCCTGCCGAGAGGCAGAAGTTGTTGATGCTGAGCGTGCACTCGTCACCGTCGGTGACAATGGTGATGGGCTGTGCCTGCTCCGACACTGCGCCGTTCACGTTCACCTGGAGCTGGCCGTTGTAGACGGTGGCCGATGCCTTGCCGGCAAGGGCCATGGCTGCCACAGCCAAGAGAGTAGTAAATTTGTTCATCTTTTTACCTTTCGTTTTGAAGTGGATTTTATGAATTGTCTATAATTGTTGGTCTGTATCTACTTGTTGATGTTGTAGGTGATGCCCACCACGCCGAATATCGGGTAGAGGCGCTGCTCGATGGTCTTGAAGCCGCTCTTGTGCACGCCCGACAGGCCCCACTCAAGGTCGGCATAGAGTCCGAACCGCGGCGTGAGGCGCACGTCGGCGCCCACCAGTATGCCATATTGCAGTTTGCGCATGTCGTCGCTGAAGTCATAGGTGCCGCGCTGGCCTTCCTCGCTGCCCAGCTCCACTTTAGGGCCGGTGGGGTCGCCCACGCGCAGATAGCCGTCGTAGGCATAGCCGCTGAACTCCTTCGACGACAGGAACGATAGGTAGGGGCCTGCCTTGAGTCGCACGCGGCGGCTCACGTCGCAGGCGGCCAGCACGGGCACGGTGAACATCCACTCGCGCACCTTGGTCACCACGCGGCCTGTGAACATGCCGCTCAGCGTCTCGCCGCCGCGCGTAATCTCCATATGGTAGTTTTTGACGCTTGCGTCAATCTCCATGCCTTTGTTTTCAAGGCGCACGCCGGTTATCAGTCCCCATCGGCCCTGCACGGGCTTGTAGGCGTCGAAGCCGGCCGAGAGGTTCATCTTCAGTTTGTAGCTGTGCAGGCTGCGTATGCTCGACGGCATTCCGTGTGGCATGGTGCCGCCCAGCGCGTAGCCCAGCCGTCCGCTGAACTTCACGTCATCGAGGCCGAAGCCTATGCTTTTTTGCGCCACTGCGGCCGTGCTTGCCAGCATCATCAGCGCCAGTGCCACTGCTGTCTTTATTTTTGTCATGCTCATTGGTTATGAGTGTGTATTAAGTCTTGTTTTTTTAATCCATTTTCTGTGTGCCGGTGTGGCTGCCGCCCCACACCCTACTCCTCGGTGGCGCAAATCACCCTCACCTTGTCCACACACAGTTCGCTGCCTATGGCTCCCTGGAACTGGTCGCCCTTGGCGCTCGACGAGAACACCACGGCCAGATTGTAGCCGCGCGAGGCCAGCAGTTCGCTGTTGATGCCCTCGCTGTAGTCAAACGCCACCTCAAAGGCCGTCCACCCTGTGGTGGCCTCCACCTTGGGCACCTTGGCTATGGCCACTATCTGCGGGCTGGTGAGCACGTCGTTGCCGTCGAGCACCACGGCGTTGCCCTGCGAGTCGTGGTTGCGGTAAAGCACGGCATATATCGAACCTTCGTCAATCACGCCGTCCACCTTCTTGCCTGCGCGGTCTTGAAATTTCTCACCGGGGGCATACTTGTAGTAGCCGGTGAACTTCACGGGCTTCTTGTCGAAGCCGACGCCAAAGCGGGTGGCCTTCATGGCGTCTTTGAGCGCGCTGCCCACGTCGAACGTGCCCAGGAAGAAGTTGCCTGCGGCAAGGCGCATGTTCACCATCACGCCAAACGGGCCGGTGTCGCGCGTGGTGAGCTTTATGCCGGCGCCGTCGCAGCCCTCGGCCAGCGGCACGGTGGGATACTCATCGGGCTTGGCCGAGCCGCGGCTCATCTGGAAGCCAGGGTTGCCCGTGGCCCAGTCGTTGCCCAGCGGGCCGTCGGGCGTCACATCGCGCCAAATGTAGTATGCTCCGGCCTTGGGCTCAAGCTCGTAGTGCTCGAAGTCGAACTTTATGGTGTCGTTCACCGTGTGGGTCACGGGGGTGAACCTGATGGCGTAGGTGCGCTGCCAGTGGCCGTCTTCCGAAGTCACGCGATAGCGCACCTCACCGCCCACCTTCAGCTCTCCGCCGCCGGTCTGCTCGAGTTTGGCTCCCGAGGTGGTGGTGATGTCGAGGTGGGCCGCGCTCAGGTCGGCACTGCTGCGCACGCTAAAGGAGATCACGCTGTCGGCGCTCTGCACGTTTTGCAGTGTGTCGCTCAGGTTGAAGAACGCCTGTGCGGGCTGCGGCACATGGACCGCCACCGTCTCGATGTCGCACTCGGCGTTGAGCGGCTCGTCTTTGAAGCACGAGGTGAGCGCCGTGGTGCCTATGGCACACAGCGCAACTGCTGTAATTCTTATTGTCTTTCTCATCTTCGGGCTCAATTCTGTGAGTTAGTGTTGTGCCAAGCAGCTTGGCGGTGAAAAAAGTGGCGCAATGCCTACCCTCGGCCGCGCAAAGTGCCGAGGCTGTTGCCGAGGCTTCGCCGCGCGCCGCTTTCGCTTGGCTCGCAGTGCGCTTTCGCTTTGAAGCACAACCAACTATGTGCATTCGGCAGCCAGCCTCGCCGGACATTGGTGCATAGGTACAATTTCGTGCAAAATTATCAAAAAATATTTCAATCTGCCAAATATTGCCGCACCTTTTTGCTCGAGTCAGGCCAAAACAAACAATTATGCACATATTGCAATGATAATTGTATATTGGGCACCTGGCAAATATGGTGAAAAAAGCGTTCATTTTTGAATTTTCCTCATCACCGATTTGCACAAAAGCCACTAATTGGCTAAATTCGCATTGTTGAATATTATTACAGCATTCAACCGCTTGCGGCTGGAATTCCCTATCCTTCCGCAACAACGGCATAAAACGAGCATTTAACTATTAATTTAATCATTAACCGCAATGAAAAAGAAAATTTACGCAGCAATCGCTGCCGGAGTCCTCGCGACGGGGGCTGCCCAAGCAGTGACAGTGGACGACTTAGTGCAGTATGGAGGCGACGCCATCGAAATTTTCTATGGCAACTACAAGCAACGCACGCTGCACGACTATGTGAACGGATACGTGCACTTTGAGAAAGTGAACGACAGCACCGTGGTGCTCAAAAACTACTACGGACTTTGCGATGTGCCATTCATCTTGAAAGACAACAAGCTGACTATGGCCTACACCGAAGACGACGACAACCCGACCAACATTCTGGAGGTGGAGTCGTCGAAATACGCATTCATGCACATCACCCCGCAGACGGCAGTCAACCAGACCTACTCTGACAAGAACGGCCTGCGCTACACCTCTGACGCAATCACCGAGAAAAACGGCGAGTATCAGATTGACTTCAACATGCCTGTGAAGATTGAGGCCTACAACGGCACCGACGGCAACTACACGCTGGTGGGCCGCGAGTGGAAAAACATCTACTCGGTGGTGGTGTTCAAGCCCAACGCTTCGGTCACCGACTATGACGTGAAGGCGCAAAAGGCTCGCGCCTACAAGGGCAAGGTGACATTTAACGACGACGACACTTTCACATTCATCAACTTCGGTGCCAAAGGCTATGGCATTGAGAACTACCAGAGCGGCAACATGATATACAGCCGCCTGCAGAAGCTCACCGGCGGCTTCAACCGCGACAGCGCCGAGGTGTGGATGGACTACCAGCAGATAACGAGCGACATCAGCGCGCTCAACGGCAACGGCTATGGCACCGTGTACAGCTACAAGCTGTGCCGCGTTGACACTGCCGTCACCCCCTACGACTTCTACCAGCCACTCAACGGCCCCGTCACCTTCACAGGCGCGCACCACACCGGCGCATCGGCCTGGGTGACCGACGGCGGCGACCGCCGCACACTGGAGACGGTGAACATGGAGTTCCGCCCCTGGAGCGCATTCAACGTGAGCCTCAACAGCAACTCGGGCCAACCCTTTGTGACCGACACCCGCGTCACAGTGCCCGACCACGATGTGACGCTCGACGTGGCTTTCACCAGCGTTGACGCAGCCACATCGGCCGACAACGCCAGCCTCAACGTGGACGCGGCATGGAAGGCTGCCAAAAACGAGTGGTATGTGGCCAGCTACGACCTGATGATGGTGCCCGGCAAATACACCGCAGCAGCCGACGTGCCCCTCGACAAGGCAGTGACTCTGGCAGCTGGCGTGGCCAAGTCGGCCACCGGCTATGAGGCACAAGGCTCGGTTGAAGCCCCTGTGGTGGAGGCAGCATCCACAGTCGACTACACTCTCTTCATCAAGGCCAACTACGATGCCGCCACAGGCCTCACCGCCACTCTGCACAACCTCTACCCCGTGCAGTTCAACGTGGGCGTCCACACCGGCGTGAACAGCGTTGAAGCAGCCAAGGAGGTGAAGAGCGTGGTCTACTACAACGCAGCCGGAGTGGCCCTCAGCGAGCCCGCCACCGGCCTCAACATCAAGGTGGTGACCTACACCGACGGCACAACAGCCACCTCTAAGCTGATCAAGTAAGCATCAGCACAATACGCAACCTAACACGCGGCAGCCATGGCACACACTCAAAGTCAAGGCTGCCGCTTTTTTTCATCAATTTTTTAACAGCATTTTTATGAAACATCTCTACAATCTGCTGAGCATCGTGGCCGCATGCCTGCTATTCTCCTTGGCGGCAAATGCCAACACACGCATTGGCACACTGACTTACGACAACGGCTCAAGCGATAAAATCAGCATCACCTTTGGCGAATACAACGACAGCAACGTGTGCAACGTGAGCATAATGAACTTGTTCAACTCCGACTCAGGAGTTTCGAACGGCGACACGTACACCTTTGGCAACATTGCACTGAAGGGCACCTTCAACAAAACAACAAGGAAGTTCACCTTTGCAAAATGGACATCACAATTCGGGCAAATATCCTATGGAACAATCTCTTGTGACTTATGCCTTGTACGCAGCAATGGCAGCGCAACTGCAACCCAATTAACAGCAACATTGGCAACAGACGGCAACACTATCACTTTCGACATCCCTGACGGTCAATATTTAGGCTGCGTTTACAAACTTGACGGCGAAGCATATATCGGTGATTATACTTGGAAAAATGTTAAAATTGTGCTTAACGACGAGAGCGAAGACGACGACCTCGTGGAGTGTGACATCGCGATGGATGACAACTATCAAGACGACACCAAAGACGGCGTGATTTACCAGAAAACTTTCGATGCAAGTGAATACCCCGAAAGCGCTATAACCTATTACAACAACGCCGCATTTGTGCTCAACCCACAAGCCTCAAAGTCGAAGGTGTTCTATGGCTTAAACGAAAACCAACAGGCCATTGAGCCCTACAAGAACAACCTGACATCTTGGAGCAGCAACGAGCCTTGGTATGGCGTGGGTGTTGAAGCCTCTATCATCACCACCAACGACTTCACGCAAAAAATGAGCAGTTTCTCTGATGAGCACAACATACTGATTGTTAGGAATGACCCATATGGCTATTTCACCGAGAACGAGGACATTTACTCGAACTGGATTGAAAGCGGCCTTGTGACTGGAACACACCAGTCACCATACAACACCATACGCTTCACAAGTGGAAATACGACTATTACAGCCACAACGGGCGTGCACTTCAAAGACGTGTTCCCTCACCGCGTGGCCGACGGCGACAATTTCACCATTGACTATGTGGTTTACTACTACGCACAAGTTACAAATCAACGCAATTTCTCAGGCTCTGGCTTAACCACCTACAAATATCTGGACAACAACATCAACAACATCAACAGCAGCTTCATTAAGATAGGCAACACGTGGTATTATTTTGCCATTCCCGACAAAGCACACCGCTTTATAGCGACATCCGACAGCGACTTGAGCTACAAACCGGGCAAAAGCACCGATGCCACCAACGGACGCTTCGACGCCCCTGTTGGCTACCACTTCTCGGTGAAGTTCAGCAACGACGTGATTACTGGTGTGGAGGATGTGGCAAGCGAAAGCTCGGCCGAAGCAGTGAGCGTGCGCTACTCCAACCTGCAAGGCCAAGTGAGCAGCACCCCATTCAATGGAATAAACATTGTGTTGCGCACCTACAGCGACGGCAGCCGCAAGGTGGCCAAAGAGCTTAGATAAGGGCCACACAGCCACCACTGCATTCGGCAGGGTTCCGGGCCGCTTAGGCGGACCGGGATCCTGCCTTTTTATTGGCAAAAGGCTTGCGTATGCACACTCAAATCAAGAGTTTTGTCGAATTTTTTGTCATTCTATGCCTTGGCTATTGACACAAAAAGAGGTTTTCGCTAACTTTGCAACTATTGCCACCCATTTGGTGGGCATGAGGCGCAGCATGCTCTTCCTTTTTACGGCTTCGAACTTAAAAACGCCATGCCGCAAGACGCCTCAAACGACAAAAAAGGTATGAATGACTTGGTAGAACAATTGTTTGAACGAATTAAACGGCACCGCCTGGTGCGCGCATTCTGCAACAGCACCATGCCACGGTGGCTGATACTGCTGTCCGATGTGGCGGTGGTGCTTGCCTGCACCCTTGTCATATCGCTGCTCAGCATATACGGCGGCAGCGGCGTGCCGCCCGCTCACATGGTGATGGCCAACCTGGGGCTGGTGGGCGCCGTGTTTGTGTGCGTGTCGTATTACTTCAAGAGCTATGCCTGCATCATACGCCTGTCGGTGGTCGAGGACCTCTACCGCGTGCTCATGGTGGAGATGGTGAGCACAGTGGCCGTGCTGCTGGTCGACTGGGCCGTTGCGGCCAACACTGGCGTGAAGCTGATGCCCTACCGCAGCGTGGTGTTCATAGGCGCCACCTCGTTTACGGCGCTGATGATTGTTCGCCTGCTCATCAAGCACTTCTATGCCCAAATCACCCAGCGCGGCGTGAGCCGCCGGCGCGTGCTGGTGCTCGGCACCTCGCTCGACTCCATAATTCTGGCCAACGCGCTCAAAAACGAAATCAACGGCAAGTACGACCCCGTGGGGCTCGTTGCCACCGACCCGTCGGCCAAGAGCCACAATGCCATCAACGGATTTCCCGTGTATGAATATTCGCCCGACACGCTGGCCAACGTGTTTGTGGAGCACGCCGTGTATGCCCTGGTGTTCGACTCGTCGCTCAACGACTGGGTGGGGCACGACGGCGTGGCCGACTACCTGCTGCAGCACCACATAGCCATGCTGGCAGTGAACCGCGTTGAGGAGGTGGACAGCGACAGCCCGAGCGGCGACTCCGGCATCAGCAGCCGCATCAAGCCAATTCAAATCGAGGACCTGCTGGGCCGCAAGCCCATAGTGCTCAACAGCACCCTGGTGCGCGAGGACATCAACGGCGAGTGTGTGATGGTGAGCGGCGCATGCGGCTCGATTGGCAGCGAGATAGTGCGCCAGCTGGCCGCCTACAAGGCGTCGCGCATTGTGCTGGTCGACCAGGCCGAGACCCCGATGCACGACATTGCGCTCGAGCTGCGCGAAAAGTTTCCCGAGGCCGATGTGGTGCTATACATGGGCGACGTCACCAACCGCAGCCGCATGGAGCGCGCCTTTGAGCAATACAGGCCAAAATACGTGTTCCACGCCGCCGCCTACAAGCACGTGCCCATGATGGAGCTCAACCCCACCGAGGCCGTGCTGGTGAACGTGATGGGCACGCGCAACATGGCCGACCTGGCGCTGAAATATGGCGTGCGCAAATTTGTGATGGTGTCGACCGACAAGGCCGTGAACCCGTCGAACGTGATGGGTTGCACCAAGCGTCTGGCCGAAATCTACGTGCAGTCGCTGTGCACCGCCACCCTTGGCCGCGGCCACTCCACACAGTTCATCACCACGCGCTTTGGCAATGTGCTGGGCAGCAACGGGTCAGTGATACCTCTGTTCCGCCGCCAGATTGAGGCGGGAGGCCCCATCACCGTGACCCACCGCGACATCATACGCTACTTCATGACCATCCCCGAGGCCTGCTCGCTGGTGCTCGAGGCGGGCTGCATGGGCCACGGCGGTGAAATCTACATCTTCGACATGGGCCAGCCGGTGCGCATCTACGACCTGGCCAAGCGCATGATTTCGCTTGCCGGCCTGCGTCCCGGCATCGACATACAAATAAAGGAGGTGGGACTGCGCCCCGGCGAAAAGCTGTATGAGGAGCTGCTCAACGACAAGGAGAAGACCCGTGCCACGCGCAACAACAAGATTATGATAGCCCAGGTGCGCACCTACGACGACTTCGACGCCGTGTGCAGCAGCATCGACAGCATCATCCGTTTTGCCGAGCAGGGCCGGGTGCACGACATGGTGCACGCCATGAAGGAGTTTGTGCCCGAATACAAGAGCCTCAATTCAGAGTTCGAGAAAATCGACACCGAAATCGCCCACGAAGAAGCCGCCCCAGCCCCTGCAAACTAACCCCACAGATTTTTTAAGAACCATTGGACGCAGCATCATGCAATCGGGCGCTCCCGCAGATTGCACAGATTTCCACAGATTTTTCCCTGACAGCTATTTGGGCGTTTATTGGAGTAAGCGCTATTGGCAATCTGGCCACAACACTGCGGCAAGACTGCCAAGCATTTTCACCTCACTGGCCGTAGCGGCATGCAGGGCCATCTCATCGATGGCATGACGAGAGGCACGCGAACCGAGCCGCTCAATGCCGTCGAGGGCACGCTGGGCGTCCTTGTAGACCTGCATGGCCTCTGCCCCACCGCCGGCTTCGGTCTGACGGGCCAGCCACACAGCACGGCGGCAGTCACACCCCTGCACGGCGGCAATCGAGCCATAGCCGCCAAGCCCCATCAGGTCAAAGAATTTGTTCCAATCGATTTCGGCGCGCCGCTGCGCCAGAGTCTTGCACTCCACTCGGCGCGGCTGCGCCTCGGCACACATGGCGCGCAGCCCAGCCACATCGGCCGGAGTGGTGCCACAGCAGCCGCCGGCCACATTCAGCAGTCCCTGCCGCGCCAGCGGCTCCATGGCCTCGGCGAGTCTCAAGCCGTCACATTGGCTCAGCGACGGATACACCATCAGCGGCAGCCCTGTGGCCCCAGCGGCAATTGTGGCGGCGCGCAGCAGCGAAGTGCCAGCGTCGCAGCAGTTGATGCCCACAGCCATAGCCCCGCGATCGGCAGCCATGCGCACCGCCGCATCGAGGGCAGCGCCGTCGTGCAAGCGGCAGTCGGCCCGCAAGCTGAACGACACCGCCACCCGCACATCGGCATCGAGTTGCTGCACTGCATCAATGGCCGCCATAGCCGAGTCGAGGCCCGTCATGGTCTCGGCCAAGATGAAGTCGGCCCCGCCCTGCACCAGCAGCGCCGCCTGCTCAAGGTAGGCGTCGGCCACCTCACCGGCACTGTGGCGCCGCACATCGGCCGGGCCCATGCCGCCAGCCACCCACACCATGTGCCGGCAGCCGCGGGCCGCCGCCACAGCCGCGCCAATGGCATCACGGGCAAGCTGCGTCACAGCATCGCCACTTAGCAGGCGGTTGGCCATTATGCTGTTTGACGTTATAATGTCGGCCCCCGCACCGATATAAGCCCTGTGGGCATCGGCGGCCGACAGCCCGCCGGCGCACACCAGCGTGCCCATGGCGCCGTCAAGCACCACAATGCGCTCCTGCATGAGCCGCATCAGCGGCCCCATGTCATGTAAATCCTCATTCATAGTGCAAATATAGTGCAAATCGAGCGCACTGGGGGCGAAACTAGCTTGCTCGTTTCCGCAAACAGGGCCGAGATGCAGCCTATATTCTCCAACTATAGTGCAAATCGAGCGCAATTTTCATGCAGTTTTTCGGCAAACGCAGCCAAGTTTGCCCCCTAAAATATTGCAGATATGAAAATAAACCCCTATCTTTGCACCCGTCAACCGAAACCGGATTGATTTCGGAGAGATGGCAGAGTGGTCGAATGCGGCGGTCTTGAAAACCGTTGAGGGTCACACCTCCGGGGGTTCGAATCCCTCTCTCTCCGCTACAGAGTCCTGTAAATCGAAAGATTTACAGGACTCTTTCTTTTTCTGCTTTTAAGTAGCCCCCCATTGCGGGGTTAGCGAATATCTTATACATTTTATCCATCATTTCATACAAGCCTTACACAAGGTTCCTTTCGAGTAGATACTCGAGGAACCCATTATTACTATTGAGAGTAGTGAGGAGACTGACTGTCAATCTTCATTTGCAACCATAAAGAAGCGAAGTCGACTGCAGAAGTGGGGACGGGGCATAATATGGTTTGTGGCAACCGTTGCACTTGTGTTCGGCTGCTATGGTACCATACTTTTATACAACTACTATTATAATATAGGAGTAAGCATTTCGGTATCGCCGAAGGACAACATCAAGAAGTTGGACAGTATGCATGTGCAGAAAGGTTCCTCGGAAGTAGTGCTCAAAACCGACTCGGTGCTCGGAGTGGCACTCGACATCTACGAACTGCACAACGTGCGAGCAGAGTTGTCGCTCGTAGAACCCGATACTGCTGACCATGGAGTGCTGATGTATACCCGTACTGCCGACTATACCTCTGCAGGCAAGTATATCGGTTCGTTGGTCGTTGACGGCGAAGAGAAGCAGAGCGACGCATCGCGCCTCGGTTATTGCGCCATAGAGAAGGGCAATATGGTAATCGGAGTTTCGCGCTTTGACGATATGCAGGAACACATGATAGAGCGTGATGGCTCTTACTTCCGCCAGTTCGTGCTCGTTTCCAACGGCGAACTGCCACACCGTTTCTCACTGCATGGCAAGGTGGAGCGCAAAGCCTTTGCACGCACTGCCGACGACCGCCTTTGCATCATTGCAACCCGTCACCCCGAGACCCTTTGGGACTTTGCCGATGCCTTGCGCGAATATGGCTACGTAGATGCCATATACCTTACCGGCGGCAACGAGAGCGGTTTCTACCGTGCTCCCGACGGCACCGCCTATTTCACGGAGAAGGCAGCCAAGTATCGTACAGACAAGCACCACGGTGTAGCCCCTTGGCTGGTGCTCAGAACGCGATAAGCACCAAGATATACAATAAACCCTACATCTTGTACAAGCCGCCTCGGAAAGTTTCTCGGTTCATAAAAGCCACATTACCTTTGCATTGTCAATAAGACAAAACGATTAAATTTATAGAAGACAATTATGAAGTTAATGATTGCGCTGATGATGGTTATAGCAACCAACACAGCAAGTTTTGCAAAGGGTGGTGACGATCATGTACAGACAGCAGCCAAGGAAGTGGCACAGAAAGTGAAGGACGCTCCTTCGGGCACGACCTATGGCGTGGTGGATGTAACCAAGAACCACATCGTAGTGAACACGCCGCTCGGCCGTTACAACATCAACCGAAACGAGGACGGAAGCTTTTCCTTTATGGGTATGACAGCCAAACTCGTTTCTGCCAAGAATGGCGTGTATAAGGTGAAGACATCGCTCGGCACGTTCAGCGTAAACACACGCAAGGCTACAGTAACCAAGCAGTAATCAGAACAGAGCCTGCATGAAGATGGCCATTTGAACATTGTCATGCGGGCTTTAGTATTCCTTTTTTTGTTCAGAGACATTACAATGAAAAATATGCAGAAATTTATTAGAATTGCCTTACCATGTGTTTGCTTCGCGGTCATTATAGGGTGCTTTAAGTATGACATAGATCTGCGATTGCTAATAGGTGCTGCAGGCATCTGTGGCGTAAGTTATGCCATTCTATATGTGAAACTTCATAAGATAGAACACCGCAATCAGTTGAAGGCGGAAGAGGCCGCTGCGTCCGAATTGGAGAGAGTAAAGGGCAACTCATTGAAAAAGGAGATGGTAAAGCACAGGTTGGTAAGAGAATATGCCAAGAAACTCTCAGAGAATTGTGTTGCTATTGAGAATATAAAAGGATGGTTAAGTTCGTTGAAATGGAGTTTGCGCATTATTGGTTTGTCATTGCTATTAGTAGTTCTGCTTCTTTTTGTCGCAATTGTTTTTTCGGGGAACAGTACACAAGTACCTACTCAAATAGACTATCATAATGCTGATGACTTGCGGAAGGCTACGGGAGTGAAATTTCCAGAGATAATTCCCGTAGATTCTCTTTATTCGGATGGTGGATTGGCTGGTTATAATACAAATGTGAAATTTGTATCTGTAAAGCCATTGGATAAAAAATTCTTCCAGCGTTTAGACCAAGCATGCAAGACCGATTCGTGTTGTTGGAGTAAGGATTCTACGGGATATATATATGATATCTATCCAGAAGCAATTCCTTTCGACAGAACGAAGGGTATGCATCAGAGAATGGTTGATGATGGCAATGGCAAAAAGGTTCCTGATTGGGATGGAACATACATCTCTGTTTTCGTTCCAATAAAGGGAGACTCAATAATTCTCGATTATGGTTGGGTAAGATAAATTGGCACCTAACAAAAAAATCAAACTGAATGAAGACAATGAATAAGAAATATATCATATCGCTGGTTGTCATAGTGCTGCTGATTGTAAGCATCCCCTTTGTACCTCCCATTTATAATAGATACACGAGGCCATTATATAAGAATTACGTCGATGCCAAGGAATGGTATGGCAAGGTGGATTGCGAGGACTTGTCTGAGGTGAAGGACTATTGCGAGCGGCGAGGGTACAGCACGGATTATTACATCCTGGTGGATTTCTCCATTCCCTCTGGCAAGAAGCGGTTTTTTATCTACGACTTGCAGCGAGGCAAACGTGTGTTGAGCAGCTATTGCATGCACGGCAGCGGAAAGGGCAATACAGATGCTACGCCGAAGTTCAGCAATGAGTTCGGTAGTGGCTGCTCCAGTCTTGGACGGTATGTGATGGTAGGAAAGGGCAGTAAGTTTAAGAACAGCATTCGCCTTCGTGGACTCGACAAGACCAACTATCTTGCCGAGACACGTGGAATCTTAATTCATTCGGCACGAAGGGTAACGAGATTTTCAGGCGAGAGGGAGTATTTACCGATAGGTTCAGAGAGCCGTGGTTGCTTCACGGTGTCGGGGAATTGTGTTGCGAAAGTGATGGAGATCTATCGTGGAACTTCGAAGCAAAGACCTGTTATGCTTTATGCAAAATACTAACATTATTGGTTTGTTCTTATATATGAGCAATACTTTGCAAGCAAATTCTCTACTGGCAAATCACCTTTTCTGAAGCGTTCCGCATCCAATGGTAGCACTCTCTCACGCATAGGCGTCTTGCCTTTGTACATTGCTGTCAAGTAGTTAACTCCGTTATCCTCCTTAATATTAATGTTGGAAAAGAATTCGGTCATGTCTTCTGGATTGTATATGATGGAATAACTTGGACGCTTGGCTCCAGGAATGTCCTCACGCAGTATGTCTTTCGCCACAAGGTCCTGTATATCGCGAATGGCTGTATCCTTGGAGCATTTGCCAAGCGAAGCCCATGTCTTTGACGTAATCTTTGCCTCATAACCATCAAGGAAAAGATTAAGTGTGTCTGTTTGACGCTGACTTAGTGACACTGCCGAAACTTTCTGCCAGAAAATACTCTTGTTGAGTATTGTGCTGACCATATTTTCCGCTTCGTCAAGAGCAATTGCCAGAGTGCTGGCATACCATGAAATCCACTCTGTTATATCTCCGTTGCCATTCTGTGTCTTTTCCAAAATGTCATAGTAATGATTTTTGTCTTTGTTTATCTGCGAGGATATATTATAAAAACGGAACTCACTCTTGTCGGCACGAGCCAACAACATATCCGAAAGGATGCGTGCCAACCGTCCGTTGCCGTCCTCGAACGGGTGTGCAAAATGTTCTTATGGTACAAAGTTAGCGTTAAACATGGAGGAAACTATCTTTATTCTAATGGTTTTATGCTAACTTTGTACCAATAATAGGATATAACGCTACATCGTGCTACAAGTAGGCTACATATTTCTGTGCTTATATATACCATGCAACATCTTGAAAATCAATGATGCTACACGAAGATACAATATTCTGAGCCATATTTGACTTATAGGTATATGGAAAACAATGTAGGTTTATATTTGTAATGAAGACTTGTGAAGTGGGGATTCAGCGAGAATGAACACGGCTTAATAAGCGGTTGTTAAATATAAGCTATTGCCCCATAAAAGATTAAGCGTTTCATCTATCCTGAACAACGAGATAAATAGTTAACAAAAGTAAATATAAATATATAACTGCACTGAGTATCAGTTGTTTTAGATGCTTCGTCCACGGACGAATTTCGGACGATAAAGTCTCGTTTTGAGGCAAAATGAAGAAAAACGGTACTTGAATATCAACGAGTTACGAGAGGTGGTAGAGAGGTATAAAATCCCTCTCTCTCCGCTACAGAGTCCTGTAAATCGAAAGATTTACAGGACTTTTCATTTTAAATGTCAGTTTATTTCATATCTTTTCATTGGATTAGTTGCCTATACATTGCAATACAAAAGAAATTAATCCCAAATCGGTCATTAGAACCACTATTTTTGTGGTTGGTTTTTTTAATGACTTGATTGTAAGTCTTTTGTGAACAAAGATCCCTAATGACCGCCATTTGAAAAATGATTTCATAAACAATTGGCTCTCAACGCATTACAGACCAAAAATACAGACTAAGTCACTTTTAATGACCGATTTGGGTTAATCTTGGAGGAGGCTTCGGTCTCCCTTTTTCGTTTGTATTGCTGCCGGACGTTCGCGGTGGCCTTTCAATATCACTATAAAGCATAAAACAAAGAAAACAATGCTCCATAATACTTAAAACCTAATGGGGTAACAAAAACTCTATCATTTGAAATTTCGGCATACTCATGTGAAAGGCAAAACCCCAATTGGCTGGAATAATATTTTTTAGCATCACATTCCAATAATTCACTAAGTTTCTTCAATGAGAATGAACCATTATAAGCACCAATGGCTATATATTTTGACGCAAGTTCTTTGGGCGGAAGCTGATAAACATATTCTTCATCATAAGATTTCATTGCCAACAAATCATTGAATGCCCTTTTAAGTTTGCCTACATTATAGGAAATGCCATTTCGGCTCATACTCTGAGCAGAGATACCAAATCCCTTATAAGCACCAGCATTCATCATTCTTTCTCTCAAATATGAACTCACACCTATATCATTTGCACTTTTCGAGAATGTGTTTTGTCCAAAACGAGCATTATACCCCAAATCACGTAAAGCATTATATAGAAATGAATAAGAATTATATAATTCATCCTTAGTCATATGGTCTTTTTCTCTAATCATATTTGTACGTAGTTCATAAAGGGTTACTTGCTCAGGTTGCAAAACTTTCAATATTAACACATCTTGTCGAAGACTTTCAACCGTTTGCCCTTTTAATCCATACATCACGTCTAAGTTTACAACAACACCTTTGCCATGTAGCATAGATATTGTGTTTATCATTTTATCTACTTCTATAGGCTTACGATGATTGCATAACAAGACGTTTTCCATAGTGGACTGAACTCCAAGTGACACTCTTCCGAAACCTGCGGATCTCAACATTTCAATTTTGGAAGCCGACAATGTTTCAAATGTAGCCTCTATGCTCGGCGTAAAACTTTCTGAGATATTCAAAACAGCCATAATCTCGCTGCATAAGTTCATTAGCAATTCAAAAGGCTTGGCGTTCATGGCTGTTGGCGTTCCACCTCCAACATCAAAACCACAAAGTTTGACTGACGGATACTTTTTTATGAATTTCCAAACGTCATGTTTTAGTGTAGCTATATAATGTTCCTGTATCTCCTCACTTGGACAAAGCATCCTTGTGTATTCACAAAAAGAACATAAGCCTTTACAAAAAGGAATGTGAATATAGAAAGACATTTCTTTTTCTCCAGAAAAAGACAACTCTCCTGATACGCGATATACTTTCCAATCATCAGGAGAGAGAGGATAAGAGGTATTCCAACGAGAATCATTCTTCCTCTTTTCGAAAATGTCACTAAGAACTTCCATCCTATCAATAAATTAATAAATGATGTTATCACTATAAAAACCTTGACGAAGGTATTCTCCATCAAAAACAAGGGAAGACTCACAATATTGCGGATTAGCATAATTGCGCATGTAAATCTCTAATATCCTCAAATCTCGGTTGTAAAGATAATTACTACATTTACAATCTGTTCCTCTATCCTTAGCCCCTGTGAAATAGGCATGCGGTATTTCTGCAAAAGGTATGTAATTAATGTCCACAAAATGTTCTCTGCAAAAGTCGTTGACAGGCATAAGAGCCACGAAACCAATACGATGAACACCCAAATCCAAAGTCAGATTAAGCATTCTCTGAACTTCTTCTTTATTATCAATATACCCCTTTATAAGATTGCAGCTAAAATTTACTATCTGCTTATTCACTCCTTTGAACTGAAATAATTTTGTCGACAGCTCACACCCATATAGTTCTGACAAACAACCAACATCATAATGATGCAATGACATCGAAATGCTATCCCAACGCGGATGCTGCATTAAGTCTTGCGCTTGCACTGTAGCTCCATTTGTATTTAGATGTAGATGTACATCATCAAATCGTTCTTTTTCTATGGCGGCAAGGATACGCACCACCAAAGGCGAGACCAAAGACGGCTCTCCGCCTGTAATATTGACACGATTAACAATTATACCTTTATTTTTTAACTCATGTATGATACAAATCAGTTTATCAACATCAAATGGAGATGTGGGGCTTTGACATCCTGCATTACTGCAAAAAGGGCAATGAGCATTGCAAGCCTTTGTGACTTTCACAAAAAGGTTTACTGATGGGGATATAGGATGACCGGGTGTCCCCGTCATATTGCAGCTTGTCTTTTTTATCAATATGCTTTTGTGGAAAATTTTCATACGCGAACATCTTTCTCAAACATCTTTTTTTCCGCCACCAGAACAATACTTGCTGTAATAGCAATGAACTGGTAAAGACATATCATCTTTAGATACAAATAAATCAGGCAAATCAGATCACTGACGGATAGTGCCATTTCCCATTTTAGCCACCAACTCGTCATGCAGCAAAGAAAACATATCATCCCCAAGCAGATATCCGCAGTCAATATATTTAAAACCTTGCCATTCTTTTGCCAGTTTTAATGAATATGAGGAACTGTGATCAGACGTTCCAACCCCACAACATGCGTAACCATCTTTTTCCAAATGATTGACCAAGCCAAGCAAACCAACCGAAGTTCCATGACCACCATCAGCGAAAACAGAATAAATACCAACCTTGTTGTCCACAATGTGTTCATCAACGAATCGTTTTATGACTGGATAAAAAGCGTCTATTAAATCTTCACATAGTTCCTGAGATAAAGGTATGCCAGGGCCCTGCAGTAGGTTTATTCCAATATTTAGTAGGTATTGATTCTCCCCCATCTTGACAACAATACTTTCATAGACTTCTTCAAGATTCTTTCCTATAATGGCATTTATTTCCGAGCAGCAATTTTGAATATCGCGAGAACATGGATCATAGGAAAGCACGTTATGCAGACCGCCCAATAAGACATTAAAAACCAAAGTCAACGTATTATCGCCAGCAACCAACCATAAGTCGTCACAGCCTGCATAATCCTCGAGATGCCTATTACTATCTACAAAAGGCTCTACCGATTCCGAAACTTCCGTCGCACTACAAGACAACATTTTTTTTAGTATTTCCAACAGTTTCATATCGTTTTTTCAATGAACACTTATTCCATTAATTATCAAGACAAAAATGCATTCCTAAAAAGTGCAGCGCTGCAAAAAGAGCAGTATGTACGATTTTTTTGCAGTGCACAACCTCCTATTCATTTTATTGGAAGAATTCGTTTAGGACCTCCGCGAAGACATCGTTGGGCGAGACACGATTGAAGAGGTTCATGCACGTTTGCAGCTTCTGCACATCAATCTGGCTTCCCATTATGTCGGCGATGTCTTTGCCCTTATGCTGCAGGAGAGCCCGGCAGCATTCGCGCAAGCGCTCTCCAAGCAGGGGGTGGGCAATGTAGGCTTGGGCCTCGCCTTCCCCGTCAAGGCCATAGAATTTAGAGTTGGCACTGTGGCCGAGGCCCTTCTGCTGCGGAAAGATGTACCATATCCAATGGCTCGTTTTGCGTCCAGCCTTCAGCTCGCAAAGGGCTTGTGCGTAAGCCGAGTCTTGCGCATCAACAAAACGCTGCAAGTCGTAGCTATTCTGCAGGGATTGCGGCTTGCCAATGACTTTCCAGAATGAAGCGGGCAGACACACATTTTCCATCTCGGCACAATCCTTAAACATTGGAGCCACCTCCGACGGACGCTTTCCGGCAATTCCACACCCAATGGGAGTCACCAGGAAGATCTTCTCGGGGTGCTGCTTTGCAAAAGCCACAAACGCCGCCACGTCTCTCATCATCGCATCATCGCCGCTCATCGAGTCGATGGCATAAGCCTTGCCTTGCAGCCCGTGGCCTTGCCCCCATACGGCCCCAAACTTTTCAAGAGCCACTTTGGCGGCGCCGCCTGCATGATGGCCGAGCGCATTGCTGCCAAACACAAAGACCTCATTGGGAGCCAAACGGGTGATCTTGCCGGGAGTCACACGCGACGCAGTGTTGTTGTTAGACTTTGTCAGCTCGGCAAGCGCTTCTGCATCAACCACCGGAAGCATCTTCTTCCATTCTGCAAGAAATTCATTCATGTCATACTTTAGGCCGCTAAGTTCCGAACGCTTAAACACGCCCATCTTTAACACGCGCTCCGCAATTTTCTTGCGTACGGCAGCCATGGTCTTGCATTCTTTTGCCATCTCCTTAGGATCCAAACTGAAGGAGACTGACTTGCCAGTCTTCTTCCCGTTGACTACTTCAAACTTGATTGCCTCAACTTTAATCTTTTCGCTGGTCATAATACTTGTCTTTGGTTATTACATTGCAAAGTTATCGCTCAATTTATATATAAACGAGAGATGGAGGCATTATTGTATGAACACCTCGCTATGTTGTATGAAAGCAAACATTATCATAATCCTGAAAATTGCCTGCAATCCGTTCGTTTTTTGAGAGATATGCCCATAATTGGCACACCGCGTGCCTACCTTTGCCGCGTCAACATTATTTTATAACACTTAATTTCAAGAGATTATGGCACTTTGGAGAATTTCAGTGAAGTACAGCAGCAGTGCCGCTTGCATTGACAAGAGGCAACGTCTTGAAAAAGGCATGTTTGTGGAAACAAGCACCGCGTCGTCAGCACCGCCCATAAACTTGCCCCGAGAGCAGCCAATGCTGGCCCAGTTGTTTATGAGCAAATATGGCATTGGGGTAGAGCCAATCCACATGAACCAGGCATTCTTCAAATGCGAAAAGATTGGCTGACACTGGCTAATGTTCACAGAAGGCCTTGCACCCTGAAGGGCGCAAGGCCTTCTGCTTTGCGTTCATAGCAGCATTGGGAGATTACGAATTGGCTTTGATGTAGGAACAATACTTGGCAAGCAGATTGCCTGCCGACAAATCGCCTTTCTTGAAGCATTCGGCATCCAATGCAAGCATTCGCTCGCGCACTGGTGTTTTGCCCTTGTATATCGCCGTCAGATAGCAAGTGCCATTGTCCTGCTCCACATTGACGTCTGAAAAGAATTCAGTGATGTCTTCAGGGTTGTACCTGATTGAATAGCTTGGGCGCTTGGCTCCAGGTATGTCCTCACGAAGAATGCCTTTCGCCACAAGGTCTTGAATGTCGCGGATGGCTGTATCCTTTGAGCACTTGCCAAGCGAGGCCCACGTCTTAGATGTGATTTTTGCCTCGTAACCGTCAAGAAACAGGTTGAGGATGTCGGTTTGCCGCTGGCTTAACGACACCAACGAAGAGTTCCGTTATGGAAGTGACAAGCATCAGCTCACGCAATTAACGCATGGCAAGTATGCCTATTGGATGGCTTCGGGCATAAGAGATGGCAATGAGGACGAATGGCAGAAAGTCATCATACTATTCGTGGAAGAAAACCTTGGGACCATGGAATAATACCGCTGCCACAAGGTGATTTGGGTAGTGCCTTTATTGAGTATCGCATCAAGCGATGAAATCATAAGTCGCCTATTGGCCTATTTGCCGGGAGGGCGTGAGGACACCTTTATCCCTGCACCAGTCAATCACTATGTCGGCAATCTGGTGGCTGTTGGTGTCCTCCATCAGCATGTGCGAGTTGCCGCGTATGCCCATGTCGGGCAGGTGAGCCATTGTGGCGTTGCCGCCTGCCCCGTTCACACGTTTCACAAAGCGGCTCCAGCCATCGTAGCAGTTTTGCCACACATGACCACGCATTCCGGTATCGTTCTTCAGGTTGTCGCCAAAGACGACAAGGATGGGGATGCTTTTGAGCTTGGCTATCTGCTCGGCAGTATAATAGTCGCCCGTGCCTCCAGGCTCAAGCATTACAATCGCCCTGATGCCTTCAGGGTTGCGAAGTGCCGTCTCTATCGGGAATGCGCCCGACTGCGAGTGGCTCACCAAAATGGCGTTTCCAACCTTCTGCGCCAATTCCGAAAGGCAACTGTAGTTGGCGTCTGGCTTGGGCAGCGAAGTGATGTGCGGAACGTTTTGCTTGGCAAACTCTGCAAGATAGCCTATGGGAAACTTTGCTTCAGCAACTGGCTTGCCGTCATTAGTGCCAAATCGGAAGTTGGTCCATGAGTTCTCGTCTGTCTTGCGACTGAACACACTCTGCTCCGTTGCCGAAACCTTGCCAAACTTGGCGGCGTTGTGAGTCTTTTGGTTAAACCCCGAACGACCTATGCCCACTTGGTCGACCACATACACCTGACAGCCCTTGCGCACTAAGTATTCGTCCCATCCCATTCGTCCGTCGGGAGTGGTCTCCCAACACTTGCCCGACAAGTGCATGCCGTGAATAAGCACAAACGATGCATTGCCTTTTGTGGTCTGCGGCACCATATACCGCACATACATCTGCCCCACCGTGACGTGGCCCTCAGGACAGATGCCGCCCAGCTCCTCCCTCGTTTGTCGCTCACTCTCGCCTCCCACATAAAAGCTGCCTTGCGACTTCAAGACCAAAGGAGTGGATGCCGGATGAATGTCTGCAATGTTTTGTGCCTCTATGCCGCATGGCACGCACAGAAGCAATAGCGAAATTAATGTTACTCTCATTTTATATGCCTAATAGGATTGTTTTTACCCTGCAAAATTACGGCATCTCACGCTTTTATAGATTACACAACTCACGGCATGGCTTTCACAGATTTCGGTACTTGCATATTTATATGTGGGTAAACAACTGATGCAGAAAGAAAATCACAGAGCAATGCCACAAATAGATTCAATATGCACTATCTTTGTATAATCGTAAAAACAGAGAAAAAATGGAAGCACCAGTAAACCGCGACATACTATTATATAACACAAAGGAGAGCCACAAACTGCCGTCCGACTATCTCGGACGGTATCACATCCATATCCTGTGCCGCTACGGCAAGGCGCAATTCTCGTTTATGGGCAGCACTTATGCAATAGAGGCCGGAGACTGGGTCATTTGGCAGATGTCGTCGCAGATAAGCGATGCTGTGTTTTCATCGGATTTCGATGCCGACTTCCTCTTGGTGGACAAGGATTTCCTCCTTGAATACAACCCTGAGAAGGCGTGGGCCTCGAAGGCGTTTGTGTTCATCAAGAAGAATCCTGTGTTTCGACTTGATGAAAGGAGCAAGGCCATGATTGAATACAATTTCATCCAATTCAAGCGCAGAGCAGCGGAGCCCCACTTGTTTCAAAGGGAAATTATCGGCAAGCAGCTTCAGGTTTTCTTGCTCGACCTTTGGGAGATATACCATCAGGCCATCGACAACATCCATCAGGTCGACAACAGCACCGCCTTGCTATTCACACGCTTCATGAACATGCTCCCCGCCCACTCCAAGACAGAGCGCGAGGTGAATTTCTATGCCGACAAACTGTGCGTCTCTGCCAAATACCTCTCTGAGGTGGTGAAGAAGAGTAGCGGCCATCCTGCTTCATATTGGATAAACGGCTACGCCATGCAGGAAATCCTCTCTTTGTTGAAAAGTCCCGACCTCTCCATTGCAGAGATATCCAACCAGATGAACTTCTACAATCCGGCTCACTTCACACGTTTTGTAAAGAACCAGACGGGCTGTTCTCCTTCTGAACTGAAGCTAAAGATGCATAAGGAAGGCAAACGCTGAAAAGTCTTCCCCCCACCATCCGATGAAACTCGCGCCCGCGGATTGCTTTTTCTGATTTTTTATTTCGGCAATTTGCCGATTGCTTGAGCGAAAAGCGTTATATTTGCCATAGAAAGAGAAAGAGTTGTTCACATCCATTTTCATTTGGTTGAGAAACATTTAGGGCTATATTGACTATACCCTGTTTTGTACATCTAAAATCAACATTTATGAAGCATCTGTTATTAACATTACTGCTAACGCTATTTGTCGGCATTGGCGTCTGCTCAGCGCAGACCGAGCATATGAAATTCAAGGGCATTCCCATGGAAGGCTCTCTCCAGACATTTACAGTCAAGTTAAGGGCTAAAGGCTTTACTCCAATAGGCACTCAGGATGGTGTTGCCATGCTAAAGGGTGAATTTGCAGGCTATAAAAACTGCACTATTGCAGCTGTTGCCGATAAAAGTGGCATGATTTGCAAAGTGACCGTTGTCTTCCCAAGTATGGATAAGTGGGGAGATTTGGATAATTGCTATTCAAATTACAAGTCTATGCTGACTGAGAAATATGGGGATCCCGTACTATGCGAGGAGTATTTCAATAGCAGTTATGACCGAGACGCTTCTTCTAAAATGTATGGAGTGCAATTCGACAAATACAAGTATTATTCCATTTTCTCATGCGAGCAGGGAGATGTTCAACTTGAAATATCCCACAATGGTGTTTCGTCATGCTATGTAATGCTGAGCTATTTCGACAATGCAAACCAAGAAAAGCTACGTCAGCAGATAATGGACGACTTGTAGACAATTGCAATGAATTAATGAGCGATTTTCAATTCGTCCGTTTTTTGAAAGTTATGTCCATAATTGGCACACCCCAGACTGGCCTTTACTGTGCTAACAATAGTCTATAACACTTAAGCACCCCGTCGGCAATACCACCTATCAGTATGCCTCACGAGCAGCCCGTACTAGCCACAGTTGTTTATGAGCAAATATGGCATTGGGGTAGAGCCAATCCACATGAACCAGGCATTTTTCAATTGCGAAAAGATTGGCTGACACTGGCTAATGTTCACAGAAGGCCTTGCACCCTGAAGGGCGCAAGGCCTTCTGCTTTGCGTTCATAGCAGCATTGGGAGATTACGAATTGGCTTTGATGTAGGAACAATACTTGGCAAGCAGATTGCCTGCCGACAAATCGCCTTTCTTGAAGCATTCGGCATCCAATGCAAGCATTCGCTCGCGCACTGGTGTTTTGCCCTTGTATATCGCCGTCAGATAGCAAGTGCCATTGTCCTGCTCCACATTGACGTCTGAAAAGAATTCAGTGATGTCTTCAGGGTTGTACCTGATTGAATAGCTTGGGCGCTTGGCTCCAGGTATGTCCTCACGAAGAATGCCTTTCGCCACAAGGTCTTGAATGTCGCGGATGGCTGTATCCTTTGAGCACTTGCCAAGCGAGGCCCACGTCTTAGATGTGATTTTTGCCTCGTAACCGTCAAGAAACAGGTTGAGGATGTCGGTTTGCCGCTGGCTTAACGACACAGACGAAGCATTCTGCCAAAACAGGCTCTTATTCAATATGGTGCTCACCACATTCCAAGCGTCGTCAAGAGCTGTTGACAACGTCTTGGCATACCACAATATCCATTCCGTGATGTCGCCGCTGCCATGCTGCGTCATTTCCAGAATGTCGTAGTAATGGCTCTTATCCTTATTGATCTGCGAAGAGATGTTGTAGAAGCGCAACTCACTCCGGTCGCCACGGGCCAGCAGCATATCCGAAAGGATGCGCGCCAGCCGCCCGTTGCCGTCCTCAAACGGGTGGATACTCACAAACCACAAGTGGGCTATGGCTGAACGGATAACAGAGTTTGTGCCCTCATCCTTGTTGAACCAGTCGATAAATCTTGCCATCTCTTCTTCCACCCGTTCTGGAGCAGGAGCTATGTAGTGCACTTTTTCCCGGCCAAACATACCGGAGATTATTTGCTCCTCATTGGTGCGGTATTTCCCGACTTCGATCTGGGCGCCCTCACTGAACCCCGTGGGGAAGAATGCTGCCTGCCAAGCGCATAGCTTTTCTTTGGTCAGCGGTTTGTCGTAGTTGCCCACAGCGTCGAGCATTACTGCAACAACAGAGTCCACATAATGCGACGGAGCCGAAAGCCTTACATTTTCAATGCCAAGTTTTCGGGCTATAGACGAGCGCACCTCGTCCACATTCAGGCTAACGCCCTCTATTTCTGAAGAATACACCACGTCATACGTCAGATTTTCGGCCATTGCTTTCAGTTTGCTGTCAAAGCCAAGCGAGGCAAGCCTGCCATACAATAAACCTTGCTTGCGGCCAACATTTTCAATGATTGCCGTAAGTGCTGACGCATCCCATTTGAATGCCGTCCAATTGCTTCTTTCGTGTATATACATAACGTATCAACCAATTCATGCGGCGTTTGCCGCTAATATCGTCGCAAATTATGCGACAAAAATAGCATTTTTTTGTCGCATCCACAAATGGGCGGCTAAATGATTGTTATCGCAAAAGGGCGGGATGGCGGTTGGCCAGGGCGATTTTTTCGGGGATGGGTGGGGTTGGATTGCGCGATTTGCACTATATTTACAAAAAAAAACGGATATGGCTATGCAAAAGATACGCTCTTGCGCCGAACTCATCGACTACATCAACCGAATTGGCATACTGCCGCTGCTGCCCACGGCCGGGCTGCCTGAATGGTCGGCCGACAGCGCCACCGACGACGACTGCCACTACACACAGCTGCCCGACGGCGGCTGGGAATGGCCGCTGTGGGAGTGGAAGGGCGCCATTATTCAGGACTCGGGCTGTGCCTACGGCAAGCTGGTGGGAGGCAAGGCCGCCTTTGTGAGCCGCGAGTGGTGGCCCGACTTGTGCAACCACCGCCGCCACGCCATGCCGCTTGAAGAGGGCTCGGTGGAGGAGATGATATTGCTCACCCTGCGCGAGCGCGGCAACCTCATCACGCGCGACCTGCGCCGCGCGTGCGGCTTCACGGGGCCGAAGATGCGCAGCCGCTTCGACGCCTATGTGACGCGCCTTGAAATGGGCTGCCGCGTGGTGACTGAGGACTTTGTGTATCCGCGCGACCGCCACGGCAGGGAATATGGCTGGGGGTGGTCGCTGCTCACCACGCCCGAGAGCCTGCTGGGGCACGACATGTGCCGGCCGCAGCGCACTCCCGAGGAGTCGCGGCAACGGCTGCTGGGACTGCTGCACCACATTTTGCCTGGGCTGAGCGACAAGACGTATAACTCAATATTAAAATAACACACACTCTGCAACCTGTATGAAATATTTTATGATAGCCGGCGAGGCGTCGGGCGACATTCACGGCTCGCAACTGATAAGTTCACTAAGGAAGCATGACGCCGAGGCTGAATTTCAGTTCCTTGGAGGCGACATGATGGCCCGGGCGGCTGGATCCCAGCCAATGATTCACTACCGCGACATGGCCTTCATGGGCTTCATCGAGGTGATTAAGCACCTGCACAGCATCATGGGCTTCATGAGGCGGGCTCAAGAGGGCATCGAGGCGTTCAAGCCCGATGCGCTGATACTCATCGACTACCCGTCGTTCAACCTTAAGATGGCGCGTTTCGCCCACCTGCGCGGTCTGCCCGTGTTCTACTTCATTTCACCCAAAGTGTGGGCATGGAAAGAGTGGCGTGTGAAGCAGATTAAGGAGTGTGTGGACCGTGTGTACTCGATTCTGCCGTTTGAAACCGAGTTTTTCGCGCGCCACGGCTATGAGGTGCAGTATGTGGGCAACCCCACGGTGAAGGAGATTGCCCAGGCTCGCGGCACGTTTGTCTCCGCTGGCGAGTTTGCCGCGCGCAACGGTCTTGATCCACACAAGCCCATCATAGCAATTGTGCCGGGGTCGAGAGTGAAGGAGGTGCGCGACAACCTGCCGTCGATGCTCGACGCCTGCGCCCGCCACCCCGAATATCAAGCCGTGATAGCCGGAGCACCGGGCCTCGACGCTGAGCTGTATGCCAGCGTGATGGGCCCCGGCGGCGTGCCTGTGGTGCACGGCCAGTCGTTTGAACTGGTGGCGCACGCCCGCGCGGCACTGGTCACATCGGGCACCGCCACACTCGAGACGGCCATTCTGGGCACGCCGCAGGTGGCCTGCTACCGCATGAACGGCAGCAAGCTGGTGTACCGCTTCTACTCACACCTGATTCACGGCAAATATGTGACCCTGCCCAACCTGATTGCCGACGAGCCGGTGATTCCCGAACTGCTGCTGCACCTGTGCAACGCCGACACCATCGACAGCCACCTGGCACCGCTGCTGGCCGACAGCCCGCAGCGCCGGCAGATGCTCGACGGATATGCCCGCATGGCCAAGCGCCTGGGCACAGCCGACTGCACCGACAACACCGCCACAGGCATAACAAACTACTTGAATGAATACAACAAAGCATAGCGAGAGCGAATTTCACGAGATTGAGCGCTTTCTTGAAAACGAGATAGTGCCACTATACGACCACTTCGATGCCGGCCACCGCCGCGACCACGCGCACAGCGTGATGAGCCAGTGCATGGAGTTGGCCAGCTTCTATCCAGAGGCCGACAAGGCTGTGGCACTGACAGCCGCAGCCTATCACGACACAGGGCTGCGCGCCGGGCGCAAGACGCACCACACCGAAAGCGCTCACATCGTGCGCACCGACAGCCGGCTGCGCCGCTGGTTCTCGCCCGACGAGATCGAACTGATAGCCGACGCGGCCGAAGACCACAGGGCCTCACTCGGCCACGAGCCGCGCACCCTGTATGGCCGGCTGGTGGCCGAGGCCGACCGCCTGATCGATGCCGACACCGTGGTGCGCCGCACAGTGCTCTACGGCCTTGACCACTACCCCGAGCTGACACGCCAGCAGCAATACGAGCGCATGCGCAGCCACATGACAGAGAAGTATGGCCGCAGCGGATATCTGCAGCTGTGGATTCCCGAGAGCTCCAACGCCGCACGCCTTGAGCAGCTGCGCCAGCTCATCGACAACGAGCAAGCGCTGCGCCAGGCCTTTGACGCAGCCTACGCCGCTGTAACGTCAACCCCACAACAGAACTAAACTTCGATGACCGACCCCAAGCTGCATCCGATAGAGCCGTGCGCCGAGCCTCCACGGCAGTTCACCTACCCGTTTCACTACACCCCTCACCCACTGTGCCTCAAGGCTGCGGCGCAGGTGAAGCGCTACATTGCCTCACGCGCCGACTGGGCCGCCGAACTGGCCGAAGGCAAGATGTTTGGAGTGCTGGTAGTGCGCGACGGCGAGGACACGATGGGGTTTCTGGCCGCTTTCTCGGGCAACCTTGCGGGCAGCAACGTGCACAGCTACTTTGTGCCGCCCGTCTACGACCTGCTGCAGCCCGATGGCGAATTCCGCCAAGGCGAAGAGGCCATCTCGGCCATCAACCGCCAAATCGGCCAAATGGAGCAAAGTAGCACACTGGCACAGTTGCGGACCTCAGTCAAAGCAGCAATGGACGAGGCCGAAAGCCGCAGCGGCAAATTCAAGGCCATGATGGCCTCGGCGCGCCAGCGGCGCAACGCCCTGCGCAGCGCAGGCGGCCTTGACGAGGCCACAGCGCAGCGGCTGGTGGCCGAGAGCCAGTGGCAAAAGGCCGAGCTGAAGCGCATCAGGCGCCAAGGCGAGGCACAATGCGCCAAGGCCGAGGCCGCACTGCAAGACTTCACCGGGCGCATCAGCGAACTCAAGTCGAGACGCAAAGCCATGAGCGAAGCCCTGCAACGGCGCATATTCAGTCTGTTTGTGGTGCGCAACGCCATGGGGCGCACAAGCGACCTCAACGCCATCTTCGCAGCCTCAACGGGAGGTGTTCCGCCTGCGGGAGCGGGCGAATGCGCCGCGCCAAAGCTGCTCAACTACGCATACACCCACGGCATGCAGCCGCAGTGCATGGCCGAATTCTGGTGGGGCAAGTCGCCCTCTTCCACCATAAGGAGGCACGGCCACTTCTACCCTGCCTGCCACAGCAAGTGCAAGCCCATCTTGGGCTTTATGCTGCAGGGGCTCGACGTTGAGCCCAATCCGCTGGCCGCTGAGCCAAATGAAGACCAAAAGCGACTGCAAGTGGTGTATGACGACGAGTGGATAGTGGTGGTCAACAAGCCTGCCGGGGTGCTGAGTGTGCCAGGCAAGCTGCACGGCCACTCGGTGCAAAGTGCACTGCGGGCCGTGCTGCCCGAGGCCAGCGGTCCGCTGGTGGTGCACAGGCTCGACATGGCCACCAGCGGCCTGCTGCTTGCAGCCAAAAGCAAGGAGGTGCACAAAGCGTTGCAAGAGCAGTTTGCCACACGGCGCGTGGCCAAGACCTACGTGGCTGTGGTGAGCGGCACGGTGGAGGCCGACAGCGGATATGTGAGGCTGCCGCTGCGCCCCGATCCCGACGACCGTCCGCGTCAGGTGGTGGACAGTGAGCACGGCAAACCGGCAGTCACCGCCTGGCGCGTTACCCACCGCAACGCCAACGGCACTGTTAGACTCGAACTGCACCCCCTCACGGGCCGCACCCACCAGCTGCGCGTGCACTGCGCCCACCCGTCGGGGCTGAACGCACCCATTGTGGGCGACACACTGTATGGTGGCCAAGCGGCCCCGCGCCTTATGCTGCACGCCCAAAGCATCACCTTCACCCATCCCGTCACCGGCCGCCGCGTCACCGTCAGCACCCCTGCCCCATTCTAAAAAACACACAGAGAGCACTGAAAAATTTCACTCTAAGCGAAATAAGGCTTAAAGTTGAGGGTTGAAGTTTAAAAACAACCGCTAAAAATCTGGTTTACAGACGCTTGCTGTAGGGACGCGGCATGCCGCGTCCGACGGGCGTAGCCCCCAGCACGAAAGCAAAATCACATCAAATACACCTCCATTGGCTGTGATTGTTTTTTTGCACAATCAATTGATTTGCAGTGATTTGCGTTGGACGTGGCATGCCACGTCCCTACAGCATTCGTAGCTGTATGGTGCGCCCACAACTCGTTGGATTGCTACTTTTTCAGTGCTCTCGGCATGCCGCGTCCGACGGGCGTAGCCCCCAGCACGAAAGCAAAATTACATCAATACGCCTCCATTGGCTGTAATTATTTATACATAATCAATTGATTTGCAGTGATTTGCGTTGGACGTGGCATGCCACGTCCCTACAGCATTCGTAGCTGTATGGTGCGCCCACAACTCGTTGGATTGCTACTTTTTCAGTGCTCTCGGCATGCCGCGTCCGACGGGCGTAGCCCCCAGCACGAAAGCAAAATTACATCAATACGCCTCCATTGGCTGTAATTATTTATACATAATCAATTGATTTGCAGTGATTTGCGTTGGACGTGGCATGCCACGTCCCTACAGCATTCGTAGCTGTATGGTGCGCCCACAACTCGTTGGATTGCTACTTTTTCAGTGCTCTCGGCATGCCGCGTCCAACGGGCGTAGCCCCACTCAGCACGAAAGCAAAATTACATCAATACGCCTCCATTGGCTGTAATTATTCATACATAATCAATTAATTTGCAGCAATTTGTGTATGGACGTGGCATGCCACGTCCATACAGCATTTGTTGCTGTAGAGCGCGCCCTCCAACTCGCTCGAATTGCTACCTTTTCAGTGCTCTCGGCATGCCGCGTCCAACGGGCGTAGCCCCACTCAGCACGAAAGCAAAATCACATCAATACGCCTCCATGAACTGCAATTATTTATGCGCAATCAATTGATTTGCAATGAATTGCAGTAGATATAACATGCCACGTCCCTACATATAACGCACATTGAATCGATTACTTATGCGATAATACACTACGCGGGTTGGGTGAAACGAAACAGGGCCGGATTTCCTTGCGGAAGTCCGGCCCTGCGTCGTTTTTACTGGTTAAATGGCTATGCGGCCATTTTTGGGATTATTTCACTGTGATGCGGCGAACCACATTGGTGCCGTCGGCTGCTGCGATCTTAACCACATACACACCTGCGGCCCAGTTGCCGCGCTCAATGGTCACGTTGCCGCTGAGACCTGCCTTAGAGTAGACTGCCGCACCGGCTGTGTTGAACACGCTCACGGTGTAGTCGGTGAGCGAAGTGGCTATGTTGAGCATGGTGGTGACGGGCACAGGATAGATGGCCACGTCGGTGGCAACTTCTGTCTGGTCGATGCCAGTGCCACGCTCCACCTTGACTGGCAGGCGCACAAACTGCGTCTTGCCGGCTTCAGTGGCGCTCAGCAGCACGCTTGTTTCAGCGCCCTCGGTCTTGCCGGTGAGCGTGAGCATGCCGTTGTCGTCGATAGCTGCCTCAATGTCGGTTGAGTCGATGCCGTCGGGGAATGCGTAGGTCACTGTGGCGCCGTTGCCCTCAAGGGTGAACAGGCCGGCCAGATGCACATTCTTGCTGCCCACGGGCACCGTCACCTGATCGGCCACGGTGATGTCGCGCTCGCCGTTCAGGTCGTCGATACAGAAGTAGGTGGGCGTGGTCAGGCCCATATCGTTCTCCTTGGTGCCATCGAAGCTGAATGTGAGGGTCTTCACCTTGCCCAGCGGGCGCAGGTCAACCCACTGCCATGTGTCAAGCAGGTAGTGGTCGGCGCTGTTGGCAGCGCGGTAGTCGCCCAGATAGAAGTCGACCGAGCCGGTGGCCTGAGTGGTGCCGTTGTAGCCCTTGATGGTCACCTTAAAGTAGTCGCCCTTCTTGAACGGCTTGGCCATGCCGTCGCCATTGAGCATCGAAGAGAGCGCATAAGCATTGTTGGTGATGTAGAAGCCGTTGATGCTGTCGCCGTCGGCGCTGTTGGTGACGCGCAGGTCGGCGCTGCTCAGCGGGTAGTACACGCCATAGTTGCTCGAGTTGTGGCCGCCACCGGTTGACGAACGGAACTGGTGGGTGAGCGAAGTGAACTCGGTGCTGGTCTCATTCGACAGGCCGAAGCCGCCCCACCATGTGGCGGTGTGATTCTGGACTGCCAGCAGATAAGAACCGGTGTACCAGTAGCTGAGAGTGCCGCTAACGCTGTTGCCAGCGTTCTCGCCGTTCCAGTAGGTCTCGCTATCGAGAGTCTTCTCCTCGAACGTGCCGGGCACTGCTTTGCCAATCACACTAACCTGTGCGCTGGCGTCGCTGGTGTTGCCCCAAGCGTCGGTCACAGTCACCTTGTAGATGCCCAGGCTGCTGGCAGTCATGCTGAGGCTGCTGGCATTGCCCAGGTCTGCGCCATAGAGGCTGGTCCACTTGTAGGTGTATGGAGCCACACCGCGCGAGGCGTTGATGCTGGGAGCAAGGGTGAACTGCTCACCCTGGTTCACTGTGACGTCGCTGAGCAGAACAATAAGGTCGAGCGGCTCGCCGCTGAAGTTATCGATCTGGAACAGGCTGTCGCCCGCAGTGAGCTTGAGGGTTGCAATCAGGCCCTTGTCGCGCAGGTTTATAAACATCCACTTGCCGCCGGTAGAGGGCAGGGTGAATGTGGTGTCGGCCGTGGCGGCTGCCACAGTCGATGTGGACTTCAGGAAGAATCCGTTGAGCACAAGTCCCTTCTCCGAGTTGGTGATGGTGATTTCGCCAGTTGCGCCGGCAGCCACCTGAGCCGCCTTGCTGCCATCAACCACGGCGTCGGCCACGGTCACCACCTCAAAGCCCTTGAAGGCTGCGGTGCCATCGGTGAAGCCGGTGGCGGTGGTGGTCACATTCTCGAATGTGGACACCTGAGTGGGATCGGTGGCGGTGGTGAACACATCGCTCACAATCACGCCGCTCTTCTCACCCTTGACGTTGTAGAGCACCGAGTAGGCCTTGTAGTCGGTAGACTTCTCAAGGCCGCTGAGTGCAATCTCGGTCTCAACGTCGCGGCGCACCTCCACAATGTTGTCGCTGCCCTCAACATCCTCGCTTGTGGGTGCGGCCTCGCTGGCCTTCTTCACAAGCACTGCGGCCATGCCGCTTGCTGTGGTCTTGACAACCATTGTGGCCGATGTGTTGGCTATGCCGGCAAACTGCGGGTAGCCCTCGGCGTAGGCCGGAATCGGGAACTGGCTGCTGAACTCATATGCGCCCACGGTGGGAACCGCGGCGCGGGTGGCGCCGGTGATGTCGGTGGTGACGTAGCTCAGAGGCTCGGCAATGTTTAGGTTGTCGGCGCTCGCGGGCATCAGCTCGATGTCGCTCACAAATGCCTTGGAGGCATCGATGCTGGTGGTGTCGCCAGTGGTCTCGGCCCAGTCTTCACGGCCCGATATGGCTCCTGCCACATAGGCTATGCTGGTGCCGGCGGTGTGCATCACATTGTGCTTGAACTCGGCATCGGCAATGTAATCGGCCTTGTTGGCGCGCCACACATAGCCAGTGCCCTCGTTCTGGAGCAGGTTGTTGACAAACGTGCCCTTCACCACATCGCCAAGCATCACTGCGGCCGACGAAGAGCCGCTGCCCACAACGCGCACGGTGTTGTAGGCCACATTCACGTTGCTCGACGCCGACGAGAAGCGTATGGCATAGCTTGCGCTGGTGCTTTCGGGAGCCAGGCGGATGGCGTTGTTGGCAATCACGCTGGGCTGGGCCTCGTCGGAGAGCATGCTGCGCACATATATTGCGGTGCAGTAGTTCTTGGTGGCCAGGTTGAAGGTGTTGCCCTCAATCAGGTTGCGGCCAGTGGCTGTGATGTCGATTGCATCATAGTCGCTCTTGCCGGTCACATTGTTTTCAAACACATTGCCCTTGATGGTCACATTGTCGGCGTCCATCAGATAGATGCCCTTTGCGCCCTGGTTGCGGAACACGTTGTTGGTGATCACATCGCCAGTCTCATAGGGGTTGGTGATCCACTGCGCGCCCATCGAGAGGGCGTTGTAGGCGCCATCGAGCACGTTGTTGTCGATGGTGACGAAGTGGCTCACATGCTGGGGCCGGTCGGAAGCCACATGCACTTCAAACAGGTCGACGTTGGCGCTGTACGACTCCGTTTCGGGAGCGAGCAGCTTGGAGTTGCGCAGAGTGAAGTGGGTGCTGCCGTTTTGCAGACGCATCACCGAGGGGTAGCTGGTGTCGGTGGTGCTCACTGTGACGCCCTCAACGGTGACGTAGGGGGTGCCATACACAGTGAACACGCCAAACTCCTTGTCCAGCTTGTCGTCGCTGTAGCCAGGCTCGTTGTATTTGTTGTCATAAATCACCACATCCTGGTATTTGCCCGACTGCGAGCGCAGGGTGATGGTGTTGGTGGCCGAAGCGCCCTTGATGTCCTTGATGGTGACAACCTCGTTGTAGCTGCCGCTTTCAAGATTGAGCACCACTGGGCCGTCGATGCCCTTGGCCATGGCATCGACAGCTGCCTTGATGGTCGGGAAGTCGGCTTTGCGCGAGGCGCCCACGGTGAATGTGCCGTGCATGCCGCTGGCAACTGTGGTCATGGCCACTGTGGCAGCGCTGAGGTCGGTGGTGTTGCCCGAAATGGTGATGCCCTGCAGAGCAGCCTTGATGGTGTTCTGCGGCAGGGCCGACGAGGCTATGTCGTACACCACCCACAGTTTGTATACGCCGGGAAGTGTGATGCCATAGTCGAGTGCTATCTCATTGTCGGCGCTGCTCACTGGCTTGAGTTCGGCCAGCACCTTATCGGCAGTGTAGACGCTTGCGGTGTCGGTGGCCACTACGCGCACGGCTGCCACATCGGCCAGCTGCATGGCGTCGACCTTTAGCTTGAGCGAACTTACGTTGAGGTTGCCCTTGTCGCCGCCCACATTCACGTCGATGCGCTGCATCACCTCGGTGGCGCCTGCCATGGTGCGGGCTGCGCACACTGGAGCCACAGCCACAGAGTCGATGCTGAGCGATTGCAGTTCGTATTCACTCACCTCGATGGCCCAGCCGTCGCCCTGATAGTAGGAGCCTGCCGACACATTGAATGTGAGTTTGCCGTCGTCGCTGAGCGAGCGCAGGTCGGTGCCCACGCCAGCCTTGGTGTTGCTCCACTTAACGTCGGGAGTGGCTTTGTTATCGCCGCCAAACGACAGGTTGAAGTTGTCGTTGGCGCCCACGCTCCACTCCTTGATGACCATGCGGACCACCTTGCCAGGATCGCGCGGAACGAATGTGACGGTACCCTTCAGACCTTTCGAGGTCTTGTCGGTGGCGCCGCCATCGTCGTAGAACATCAGGCCTTCGGGGCCAACTGTCACCTCGTGGCCTGTGCCGGCCTCCATGAGGTAGATGTTCTTGGTGACGCGCTCGCCGGCCGGGTCACCGTTGGCCACAGCCATGTCGCTGCCGCTCAGGGTGATTGAGGTTAGGGCTGCGTCGATGCTTTGACCTGCCGCCACGCCTTCGAGCATGTCGTAGGCCACAATGAAGTTATTGTCGCCCTCAACGAGGGTTACGGGAGCCTTCAGGGTCACGTCGAGGCTCTGCTTCGAGGCGTCGGGCACGGCCACGCCAAGCGTGTCGGCCGACTCGGGATTGTAGAGCATCACCTTGGCCACCTTGTCCTGGCAGCCCTTGAGGTTGATGGTGATTTTCGAAAGTTCCTTGGCGTTGATGTCGCCCTTAGTGGCGATGTTGAAGCCAATAATGGCCAGGTTGTGGCCGGCAGGGCTGGTGGGGATCACCGAAGTCGAGGCCTGGGTCACAATCACGCTGTCGACAGCCATAGGCTGCGACATGTATTCGCGCACGGCAGCCTTCCAACCGCCGCTGTAGCTGCTCACGCCGTTGGCGTTGAACACCACGGTCATCACACCGTTGGGGTCGGTGGAGCGCAGCTTGCCCTCAGGACCAACGTCCTTAGTGTCCTTAGTGCATTCCCAAAGCAGATTGGCTTCATTGGCCTCCGAACCGCTGTAGATGCGGAAGTAGGGCGTGGCACTGCTTGAATAGTACGGATAAGAGATGGAGAACTTGCTGAACTCAATCTCAATCTTGTGGCCTTCGGTGCCGGGAGTGAACACCACCGTCTGGTCGCCGGCTGTGCTGGCATAGCCAGTCTCGCTGTAGCTGCTGTTGGGGGTGCTCTTGTAGGTCCATTCGCCAAATATGGTCTTGTGGGTGGTGCCGATGGCCGACATCACCACATTATCGATTTTGCGCTCGCCTGCGGGATTGCCCTCGGCCACAGTCTGCTCGCTGCCCGAGAGGGTCACACTCTTCACAGTGGCGTCGATGGCACCGCCGCTCAGGGCGTTGTTCTTCACATCGTAGGCCAGCCAGAAGTAGTTGTCACCCTCGGTGAGGGCCACGTCGGCTGTGAAGGGCACCACGAAGTCGTCGGCGCTCACAGTGGCCGTGCCCACCTTTTTGGCAGTGCTGAAGTCAGCGCTTCTGCCAGTGAAAAATACGCTTGCACCAGCCACGTTGGCATTTGTGCCAGCGGTGGTGAATGTCATCTTCTGCGCGCGCAGCGCCGGCTCGGTGTTGGCAGTGGAGAGCTTGAGGCGCATAATGGGCTGGTCGGCATCGCCGGCGGCCACAGTGGTAGTGGTGGGCTGGTCGGCAGTGACGCCACTCAGCGTCATGGCCTGCGGAGTGAACTGCGACACGGTGGCCTCAAAGCCATTCTTAAAGCCTGTGCCGGTGGTGCTGGTGAGAGTCACAGTGAGCGCACCGTCGGCTGCCATCGAGCGGATCACGCCCGATTTTTCCTTAAGATAGGTAACGGCCAGGCTGTCGGGATTGGCGCTTGAGCCGTAGTAGACGTTGAGAATGTCGTTTTTGCCAATCGATGAAGTGTTGAACAGGTCAATCATCGAGAAGTCGATCATCACCTTCTTGCCAGCAGTGGCGGGCTTGAAAGTGACCTGACCCGAGAAGTTTTGCGAAATATTGCCTTCGGGGCCGCCATCGTCGTAGAACGACAACGGCTGGTCGCCCACTGTGTAGGTGGCGGGAGTGGTGCTCATGCGCACCATGGGAGCAACCTTGCTCACGGCAGTTTCGCCCTTCACAAGGCCGGTGTAGCCCGCAGGATATGCCTTGGTGGCAAAACCTGTGATGTCGAGGCTCACCTCGCTGTTGAACGGAGCCGACTCAAGCACATCACCCACTATGGAGTAGGTGTTCTCGCCGGTGCCAATCTTGTTGCTGAGCGCCATTGTGTAGGAGCCGTTGCCGGCATCGGCCACAGTGGCGTTGACGGCATAGTCGCCGTGCATCACACGCAGTTTGCTGGCATCAACCACGCCGCCGTTCTTGGGCAGGCTGAAGCTGATTGAAGTCAGCGTGTCGGGGTGCATGATGCCGTCGGTGACAATGTTGAGCGCGCCCAGAGTCACGCCCGTCTTGCCGGCATACACCGAGGCTGGCACGCCTGCATAGGTGGTGGCGGCGCTGGTAAGCTTCATGTCGCTCACCTCAACTTGGCGCACCTTGGCCACCCAACCGTCGCAGGCTTTGGCATACTTGTACTGGAAGCAAACCGACAGAGCGCCGCTGGCGTCGGTCGAGGTGTATTCCAAGTTGGAATACTTGCCGTCGAGCGAAGCAAGCAGGTTCTCATTGTCAGGAAAGCCCTTTGTGCCCTGCACACCTCCCGTATTTGTGGGATAGCTGAAGGTGTTGTCGGCATCAAACTCACCGGAGTAGACATTGACGTAACCCGGCCAGCTTGCGCCGTCGTTCTGCACGTCGATGCTCTCAAACACGATCTGTATTGCCTTGCCCGCGTCGGCGGGTTTGAACACCACAGTCGCCATCGAGTTGTTGCTAGTCGATGAACTGATTTTTCCAGTACCTTTCATGTCATAGAATGTGAGCTCGTCGCTCACGGTCACGGTCTGCTTGCCAAACTGAGGCATGTTGAGCGTGTTCTCGGCCTGCGCATAGGCGGGCAAAGCGCACCACAGCAGCATCAGCAGCATGGCTCGGCAAAACGTGGCCAACTTGTTTCTAAACATAGTTAGTGGAAGTTTTGGAAGTTAAACAAAATTGTTAATTAATCACTTGGTTTCTTTATCGTTTCAAATTCAAACAGTTGCATCACCTCCCAATGTGTGGCGGCGGTGCGCACGGCGGCATTGAACGGCAATTCTGCTATTGCTTCCAGTGTGGGCAAGGGCGGTTTTCAAGGCGGATAGTTCGCAAAGTGGCGGCAAATGCAGGCATATCGGTCCATGGCCCATGCCCTGAATAAAGATGCAAGTGTCGCCCCATTCCTGCCTCTAATCCCGGAAACAGCAATTGGCTCGCTCACTGCGCGTGTGCCATTAGGCCACACACGGCGGTTTTCTAGTGCGTCTCTTTGCAAATGGTGGCAGGTGTTCTGACTCGGCACCTCCACTGCGCCAGCCTTCCCGGCCCCGCGGTGTGCGCGGCCAGTGGCAACTTGACCCGACGCCCCACGTGGGGGCATCGGCGTTGCGGCGCAGCTTCTCAGGCGTCTCACAGCAGCGGGTACTGTTGCCGGATTGCACGGCATTCCCAATTAATCGCAGCGCGAGCCACCATGCAAGAGAAAAGTTGCACAGTGCAAAGTTAACGTTTTTTCAATCAATTAACAACATGCCACTTAATTTTCGCTTTTTTACTACACGGCTAATTTTACCGTGATGCAGCGAATAAAAACAGGAGCAAAGTGCCTACACCAATTTCTTCAGCTCAGCAACGACTCTTTCCTTCTCTCCGCTGCCTTTGGTCGACAGCCTTAACAAAGGCAGACCATATGACGCAAGTATGTGATTCTTCATGAGGTCGCGTTGATGTTGGTCGGTCTCTTCGTTGTGGAATGTATAACCATCAGTTTCAATGGCAAGCACTGGCAGTTTGCTCACTTTGTTTATAATAAGGAAGTCAACGTGGGTGTTGTAGTTGGATGCGTATTTCAATTCATTATCACTCATTTTTGAGGTGTCCTTCACCACCTGCCGCAGCGGCACGTGGCACAGCACTTTGAGCATGCTAAACTGGGAGGCCGATGCGATGGTACCGGTAAGCATTGCGTATGTCAGATTTTCTGAAGCGTACTCCGAAATCTGGGGGTTTGCCCCAATAAATGCCATGCGCTGCTCGGTGTATTGCTCATAAAGGTAGTCGAATATCGAGGCCAACTTACTTTCGGTCACCGAGCAGTTGTTGTAGGCGATGTAGTTGAGCAAATCCATAATGTTGCCATTCTTTTCCTGGTCGTTGCCGGTCATTACCAGGCAGAATTTCTTTTTTGCTCTCGACACGGCCACATTCAGCAGATTGGCATCGTCGGCAAAATCCGAAATTTGGTTGTCGACTACGCTCATTATGATGGCATCTTCTTCACGCCCCTGATATTTGTGTACGGTGCCAGCCTTCGCCACGTCAAGTTGTCGGTTGAACGCATCCACCTGCTGGTTATATGGAGTGACTATGCCTATGCTGCCACATTCCTTCATTGATGGCAACACCTCTGTTTTGACAACATCTATTTCTCTTTGGTTAAAGTGGTTGATGGCATGGTTGCCCTTAACGGTTCTGACGGCTTCCAACACATTTTTCTCACCCCGGTCTTCAGTCATTATAAGCAAACTCCCGCCATAAAATTTCTGGTTGCAGAAATTAATGATGCGTGGATGGCAGCGATAATGTTCGCGTAGCAACGTCATGGGCGCATCTTTCAAAACAGACAACACCGATTGCAAGAAACTGTTGCTGGCACAGTCGTACCCCTCGGGCATTTGATGCTGCTCTATAATTGCATTGAGTCTCACCCTGTCATCATTGGTGACGACATTGGGAAGCTGAAGCGTGTCACCCACAATCACGGAATTATAGGCGCAAGTCAATGCCAGAAATCCTGTGTCGACCGACACCTGCGAAGCCTCATCGATGATGACATAGTCGTATGGCCTGTCGGCAAACATGCATGACCGGGCCGAGAAAGTGGTGCTTAGGACCACCGGATATTGCTGCATCAGCTCGCTGGCATGCATTCTCATGTCCTTGGTGTCGGCAAAAGTGGTGCGCTTGATTTTTGAGTAACGATTGTGCAATGCAGCCTTGAACAGCGACATCGACAATTCGGCCAATGTCGCTGTAAGCCTATTTGCATCGTAAGAGCCCAAACTTTTATCCACCGAGCTAATTTGCTGGCCAATCTCTTCAATGCGATTCAGGTAATATTGCGTTTGCAGTTCTCTGATAAGCAGAGTTATGTTGTCCTTGTCAAACGGGCTTTCAATGTGCAGCCTGTGCCTGCACACCCACTTCATCCACCACAATCTGACTTTCTCCGCCCACTTCAATAGCCAGTTGGTTGGCTCAGGCTTTTCTCCGTTTCCCCTTGCCTGATATTCCAGCCACAGCGATATTATGCGCTTAGAATCCATGCGGCTCTGCGCTTTCATGTTTTCATCCAAGCTGTTGTCAATGCAGAAGTGCTTCCACTCCAGCGCTATGGCTTGGTGCTCTTGCTGCAATTCAGCGCGTTTGCGCTGCAGCGCATGCACTTTGTCGATTTGCTGCAATGTGGCACTAAGCCTTTGCCTTTTGTCCGAAAAATCGGAAGCCGGCAACCACCACTCCTTCAGCACCGACGGGGGCAATGGCTGGTTGGCAATGAAGGCCTCTTTGTTGGCTTTGCTGCCAAGCGGGGCCACAATAAACCCAGTGCCATACTTTTCCAACTTTTCCTGCACATTGGCCGTTGCCGAGTTGTTGTTCGACACCACCAGCACCGTTTTTCCTTGGCACACAATATTGGCAATTATGTTCAGGATGGTTTGGGTCTTCCCTGTTCCGGGAGGCCCTTGTATCACACTCATTTGATGCTCAAAGGCCGCAGCGACGGCCATTTTCTGGCTTGCATTGCACCCAAATGGGAAAATCAAATCTGGCGGATTCATGGTTTTGGGCCTGTGCTTGACTGGATTAAGGTAGCATGCCGCGACAGAATCCGTGTCAACAAAATCCAATTGCCCATACATGTCCGACAGTATGCCATCGCAGCCCTCACCACTGCCAAGAGGATTGATTGCTGCTACATCTTTAAGATATGCAAGTGTGCCGCTGCTCACTTCTTCATCGAGGCAAGAATTGGCAATGGTGACGCTGCTGCCATCCACCTCTTGCACATAGCCGTTGGCATACACAAGCCGCCAATAGCTATTAAAGCCACAGGCAAATCTCCAGATGCCCTTAACGTTTTTCTGCAGCAAATGGCCAATAAACACCTTGCAATGCAGTGGGTCGATCCATTGCGGATTGCTGAGCCACTTCACCTTAGCATAGCCATAGTTATAGACCTTGGCACTGTTCTTAAACCGCACACGGTAGCCATTTGTGCCATTCCTTTCGATTGAATCTATTTGCAGTGTTCTTGGCTTGCCATCAAGCAATATGTAGTGACGCGATAGGTTCATGCTGCGTTTTTCACGTCTTATTATTGATTTATTTTGCCATTGCGGGCGTAATCCTCTGGAGTGGCGGGGGCTTTGTAGGGGGGAGGCGTGGGTCGCGAGGCGGGCTGGTGGAGCACATATTCCTTATAGTAGGAGAATATGAGGGTGGTGAGGGGCAAGGCTATTATGAGGCCTATGAAGCCCAGCACGTAGCCCCAAATCGAGAGCGAGAGGAATATGATGGCGGGGCGCAGGCCCATTTGCTGCCGCATGATGTGGGGCGTGAGCACCATGTCCTGAATCAGCTGGCACAGGCAGTAGGCGCCAAAGGTCCAGCCCAGCATGCTCCAAAAGCTGCCGCCAGTGGCCACAGCCTCCACCAGGCACAAAAATGCCGCCACGGGCATGCTGATGAGCTGCAGGTAGGGCACCATGTTGAGCACGCCTATAAGCAGGCCGAACGCAATGGCCATGGGCAGGCCTATGATTGAGAACTCGATGGCGAATATCACGCCCACGCACAGCGACACCAGCGCCTGGCCGCGGAAGTAGCGGTTCATGGTCACCTCCACATCGCGCAGCACCTTGAGCGATATTTTACGATACTGGCGCGGGATGGCGCCCTTGAAGCCGCGGCTGATTTTGTCGTAGTCGATGAGTACGAAAAACATGTAGAGCAGCGCAATTAGCCACGACACCACGTTGATGATTGCGCTCATGGTGCCGCCCACCACAGTCCACGTGCCAGTGAGCAGCTTGTTGGCCAGTTTGTCCCACTGGTCGTGCGAGAGCATGCCCGACAGCTTCTGTGGGTCGAAGCTGCGGTGCAGAAAGTCGCGCACTGCGGCAGGCAGGTGCGGCACCTGGAACTGCGCCTTGGCATAGGCCGTGAGGGTGTCGGTCATCTCGCTCACCTCATTGGCCATGTAGGGGATGAGCAGCCACAGCACCGCGGCCAAAGCGCCGAAGGCTATCACCACCGTGGCCACAGCGGGCACAGTGCGGCTTTTGCAGTGCAGCAGCCGCTGCATGCGCTCCACCATGGGGTTGAGCATGTAGGCCAGCACGCAGCCCACCAAGAAGGGCAGCAGCACCGGGCTAAGGTAGTTCACCACATAAATGGCGCCGAAAATGCACACTATGGCTATCACCATTCGTGTAACGCGGTCGAAGTCATACCGCTTGCGTGTGTCCACATTGTTGTTCATAATGCTCTCTATGCTGTTTTTTTTCTAATTTCAAAACGAATCAATCAGCGCCGCCACCTCCATACATTCACGACTTAGCCGCAACGCATGTGCGGACGCGGAACGCAAATGTAGCGATAAATCGGCCCGCAGCCAACAGTCGCTCCGATATTTTTTCGCAGTGATGCGCTGCGGAACACATTCTACAGCAGTCCAGTCATGTATAGTGGCAGATAGGTGATTCCGCCATCAACCAACAGATCGGCTGTGTGAAGCACATAAGGAGTGGCAAGATAATTGCCATATTTTGCTATGCTTTTTCTAAGCGACGACAGTGTGTAGCGGCTCGTTGACTTAACTTCTATGGGTGAGATGTTGTGCCGGGTTGTCACTGAACTCTTGGAAATAAGGAAATCCAATTCCATTCTCTCTTCGGCCTCGCTCTTACTATATTTTGAGAAAAAATACAACTTGTGTCCTGCAGCGCGTAACATTTGCGCCACAACGTTTTCAATGACCATACCGCCATTAAACTCAAGTTTGCCTGACAAAAGTTTGCCGTATAAGTTCTCTGCGGCGATGTCATTCTCATTAAATGCCTGACTAATGAGCAGCCCAGTGTCGGCCATGTAGCATTTCAGCGTGGCATCGTCGGCATTGAGCCCAAGGCCGATGCTCGGTTCAGTGGTATTGTACGCAATATTCACTATCATGGCATCTGCCAGCCAGAAGAATGAGGTTTCATAATCTCTCATTCTTGCCCCCTCGGCCAAGGCTCTTAGCATGAATTTTTTTTCATGCCGCTGCAACTGCGAAGGAATAGTGTCGAAAATTCGAGTAACCTTGGGTGCGTAGTCGGCCGCATATTTCTGTATGTCGTTGCGGTACAGCCTTATTATTTGCCGCTTAATATGGTCAACCTTGCTGAAGTCCTTAACCTCAACATATTTTGCCACTGCCTGCGGCATTCCGCCCACTATGAGATATTGTCTGAAGAGATCCATACACTTTCGGTGCATGGCCTGCCCCATTTCATGCAATTTTTCAAAATTGTGGCGTATGAGGGGCATCATTGTGTCGTTGCCTATGGCCCAAAGGAACTCCTCGAAATCCATCGGATACATAGGTACTTCCTCCTCCTCAGATGGGATCATTATATTTTCCACGTTTTTTTTGATGGAGACAAGCGATCCGGTCTCGATGTAATCATAGCGGCCATCTTCCACCAGATATTTTATGGCAGCACGCGCTCTGGGATACAGCTGCACCTCATCAAATATAATCACCGAATTTCTCGGATATAGCTTGGTGTTTGTGTAACTACCAAGGTACATAAAGAATGTGTCAAGGTCGGCAAGATAATTGTCAAACAGATCCTTGATATCACTGCCAACCATATTAAAATCAAGCAGTATATAGCTTTTATACTCTTTTTTGGCAAACTCCTTTACTATATAGCTTTTTCCTACCCTACGAGCACCATTTATGAGAATGGCACTTTCGCCGTGCCGCTCATTTTTCCATTCCAGTAGCTTGCTGTATACCTTTCTTTTCATAGTCTATTGCACCTATCCGTGATTATTATTTGCGCAAATTTACACATTTCCGCGATTATTAGCGCTGAATTTGGCGTTTTTTGCACCATTCCGCGATTATTGTTTGTACAATTTCGCACCATTCCGCGATTATCGGTGCGGAATTTGGATTTTTCTGCACCATTCCGCGATTATTGATTGTGCAATTTCGCACCATTCCGCGATTATTGGCAAGTGTTGAGGCTGGTATGGCTTGAGCTTTTTTCACGGGAGCACTATGCTGCCTTCCTCGCTGGCGGCAAACTGTGCCCACACCGGCGCCACCTGATAGCTTGGAGATGACGAGAGCGGCACAAACAGGCGGCAGCGCGAAGCGTCGACGCCGTTGAACACCGTTGGCTCAACCTCGGGCGGAGCCACCACCTGGCAATGGATCTCGGCAAGGGCTGCGCAGCCGTCGAAGGCTGCCTTGCCTATGTGCTCCACGCTCGACGGGATGGTGATGCTCTTGAGCCACGAGCAGTCCTTGAAGGCCTCGGTGGCTATGGCAGTGACGGTGCATGTGAGCTTGCGAGCGCTCACTTTCTGTCGAATGGCCACGCGGCCGTCGGCCGCAGCGGACCGGCCACTGACGGGGCCGAGGACAGTGGCAGTGGAATCGGTGTCGATTGAGTAGGTGATGCCATCGATGTCGACCCGCGTCGGGCCCGAGCACGATGCGGTGGCAGCCACCAGTGCGGCGGCCGCAATCAGGGCGGCTGCGCCGCTCCTGAGCATTGATATTGCTGACTTGATATTCATGCTTTGCTATTGCTTTTCGTTAATCAACTTGCCCACCATGGCAGGCAAACGGGTGCTTAAAGTTACTGACTTTTCCCAAATCGGCAACCATGACGGCCAGAAAATAAGACAAAAAGCCGTATATTTGCATAGGCGGCAACGGCCCGCGCCATGCCGCATCCTACCAGAAATAATAACTTTTAAACAACAACTACTGATAATGAAATTATTAAAGACCCTTGCGCTGGCCGCCATGCTGGGCTGCGGCATTGCCGCCGGCGCGCAAACCCAGGCCACGGCCACACCGAAGCATGAATTCCGCGGCGCATGGCTGCACATAATCGGCCAAAGCCAGTTTGCCAAAATGACTCCGGCCGAGACCCGCACCTACCTCACAAAGCAACTCGACGAACTTAAACAGACGGGAGTCAACGCCATAATATGGCAGGTGCGCCCGCAGGCCGACGCCGCCTATGTGAGCCAGCTCGAGCCCTGGAGCCGCTGGATTAGCGGCAAGGCCGGCGTGGCCCCCAGCCCCGTGTGGGACCCGCTGCAATTCATGATTGACGAGAGCCACAAGCGCGGCATGGAGCTGCACGCCTGGATCAACCCCTACCGCGTGACCTCGGGCAAGGACGACGTGCCAGCCAAGGGGCACGTGTATTACCAGCACCCCGAGTGGTTTCTGAAATACGCCGACGGCAAGATATATTTCGACCCCGCACTGCCCGAAAGCCGCGACTTCATTTGCAAAGTGGTGAAGGACATGATGACGCGCTACGACATCGACGCCATTCACATGGACGACTACTTCTATCCCTACCCCGTGACCGGCAAGGAGTTTCCCGACACGGCGTCGTGGAAGAAGTATGGCGCCGGATGGACCAGCAAGGGCGACTGGCGCCGCCACAATGTGGACATGCTCATCGACCAGCTGCACAATGTGATGCAAAGCACCAAGCCGTGGGTGCGCCTGGGCATAAGCCCATTCGGCATTTGGCGCAACAAGGCGAGCGATGTGAACGGCAGCGACACTCGCGGCCTGCAGTGCTACGACGCCCTGTATGCCGACTGCCCGGCATGGACGCGCGCCGGATGGGTCGACTACATGGTGCCGCAGCTCTACTGGCAGCTTGAGCACAAAGCCGCCAGCGACTCGGTGCTGATCAACTGGTGGAACACGCAGGCCAACGGCCGACACATGTACTACGGCTATGCAGTGCGCAACTGCATGGACTACGCCGACACTCAGAATCCAGCCATTGCCTCGCAACTTGAGCGCAAGGTGGCCATGAGCCGCGAGCTGCCCAATGTGCACGGTGTGGTGTGGTGGCCCGGCTACGATGTGGTGCGCAACTACAAGGGTGCGAAAGACTCGCTTGTGAGCAAAATAATGACCGCCAAGGCCATTGTGCCGGCCTACACGTGGCTCGACAGCATAGCACCGGCCGAGGTCACCGCCCTCACAGCAAAGCGTGCGGGCAAGAACGTGCGCCTCAGCTGGAAGGCCCCCGTCACCTCCGACCCCATGCAGCAGGCACACTTCTTTGTGGTCTACCGCTTCAAGGCAGGCGAGCCCGTTGACCTGGGCAACGCCAAGGCCATAGTCGACATCACCAACGCCACCGCCTACACCGCCGTCAACGCTCCGCGCGGCCGGCACACCTATGTGGTGACCGTGCTCGACCGCTGCAACAACGAGAGTGCGCACGGCACCCAAGTGGCAGTAAAATAACAACAAACAAGCATCATCATGACATTCAAGCACTTAACGCTGGCCGCAATGGCCGCCGTAATGGCCTTGACGGCCGCAGCAGCGCAGCCGCTGCCCAAGCGCGAGTTCCGCGGGGCATGGATTCCAACTGTGGGCGACCGCTACTACGCCACCCACACTACCGAGCAAAACAAAGCCTACCTGCTGAACATGCTCGACAGCATCAAGGCCACTGGCTGCAACGTGGTGATATTCCACTGCCGCCCGCAGGCCGACGCCTTCTACCCCTCGCGGTTGGAGCCGTGGAGCGTGTGGATAAGCGGCACACCGGGCGTAGGCCCCGACCCCGCCTGGGACCCGATGCAATTCATGGTGGAGGAGAGCCACAAGCGCGGCATGGAGCTGCACGCCTGGATCAACCCCTACCGCGTGGGCTACCCCAGGCAGATAGCCGACAGCAGCCTGTGCCGCCGGCACCCCGAGTGGTTTCTGGAGTATGCGGGCCAGACCTACTTCGACCCCGCCTATCCCGAGTGCCGCGACCACATAAATGGCGTGGTGCGCGACATTGTGGCCCGGTATGACATCGACGCCATTCACATGGACGACTTCTTCTACCCCTACCCCAAGGACGGGCTGGAGTTTCCCGACACGGCCTCATACAACCGGTTTGGGCTGGGTTGGGAGCGCGGTGACTGGCGCCGCCACAATGTGGACCTGCTGATTGAGGGCATGCACCGCACCATTGTGAGCGAGAAGCCATGGGTGCGCCTGGGCATAAGCCCCTTCGGCATTTGGCGCAACAAGGCCACCGACGCCAACGGCAGCGACACCCACGGGCTGCAGTGCTACGACGCCCTGTATGCAGACTGCCCAAAGTGGACCGGCATGGGATGGGTCGACTATCTGGTGCCGCAGCTCTACTGGCAGCTCGAGCACAAGGCCGCCAGCGACTCGGTGCTGTTCGGCTGGTGGAACTCGCACGCCAACGGCCGCCACATGGTGTATGGCCTGGCCATTCGCAACACTATGGACTATGCCGCTCTCGACGGCTCGCGCTCACCCACACAGCTGGCGCAGAAGATGCGCATGATGCGCAGCCTCGGCAACGTGCAGGGAGTGGTGTGGTGGCCTTGCTACGACATCAGCGGCAACTACAAGGGCTTTGCCGACTCGCTCATCACCAGCGAGCAGCGCAACGTGGCCCTGCCGCCCGCCTACGGGTGGATTGACGGCGGCAAGACACCTGAGCCCCCCACTGCGCTGCGCGCGTCGAAGCACGGCGATGGCAAAGTGCTGCAGTGGAAAGCCCCAAAGGCCGGCGACCCGATGCAGCAGGCACGGTTCTACGTGGTCTACCGCTTTGGAGGCAAGGAGCCGGTCGACCTCACCCGCTCCGACGCCGTGGTGGGCATAACGGGCGAAACCTCGTTTGCCATTCCCAAGCAGAAGGGGGTGAAGGGCCGGCACCGCTTTGTGGTGACCACCCTCAACCGCTGCAACACCGAGAGCCCCACAGGAGCAGTGATCGATGTGAAGCTGTGACAGCCACCACGGGAAAAAAATAAAAGCGCGCCGCCCATGAGAGTGTGGGCAGCGCGCTTTTTTGTTCATTTTTTTAATCGTAGAACTTTTATTATTTAAGCGCACATTGTGCTGTGTGTGAACGTCAGCCTATGCACGATGCAGGAGCCGGTGAGGCTGGCTCGGGCTGGGCTGGCTCGGGCTGTGCCACGGTGTCGGGCTCGGCCACGGTGTCGCGCATTGCCACCAGAAATTCTGGTGCCGGAGCGGGCTGGGCAGGTTCGGGCTTAGCCACAGTGTCGGGCTCGGCCACGGTGTCGGTCATCGACAGGAGGAAGTCGGCAGGCAGCTGGGCCTTCTTTGATGTGTCGACCGCCGAAGTGTCGGCCACTATTGTGTCGCTGGCGGCGCACTTGCCGATGTTTGAACTGTTGCCTGCGTTGATTGTGGCTGCGCCAAGCGCGCCCATTACCATAGCTGCGATAACGATTCTCTGGATCTTGATTGTCTTGTTCATAATAGTCTAAATTTTAATGTTAGTAACTGAAGTTGTTGATTGTTTTGTGTGAGGCATGCGGAAAACATTTCACAACACCAATTGCCCGTTATCGAGCTGATTTCCGTATGGCCTTTTTACTTTGTGAATAATTAAACCATTTAATCTAAATTCCCTTTGAAGTTACAGTTGGCGGATTTACGAGCTCCGTTGCTTTCAACTTCACACAATAAATGCAGCCGTTGGCCATTTACTGCACGAGGCCCGGTGATTTTAACGTTTGTTTTCACTCCGCACTGCCGCCCGCCACACACAGCGCGCCCCCTGGCCAATGCCAGGAGGCGCGCTGCTAATGCTTTATTATCAAGACTTTTGCCGACTGCTACTTTTCAGTTTTGTCGTCTTCATACCATGTGCTATACATCAAATAGTTTTTAGCTATCTTTACATTTATCTCCTTGGCCTGGGCCGGGTCGACCATCTTCTTGAACTTTGCGGGTGAGCCGGCCCACAGCTCGTGCGCGCCCACTTTGGTGCCGCCCAGCACCACACTGCCGGCTGCTATTATGGCGCCCTCGCCTATCTCGGCGTTGTCCAGAATCACGCTGCCCATGCCTATGAGGGCCATGTCGTGGATTTTAGCGCCGTGGATGGTCACATTGTGGCCCACCGACACATCGTTGCCGATTTCAATGGTTGACTTCTGATACAGCGTGTGCAGCACCGAGCCGTCCTGAATGTTGGTGCGGTTGCCAATGGTGATGGTGTTCACATCGCCGCGCAGCACCGTGCCAAACCATATGCTGCACTCGCTGCCCATTGTCACATCGCCAATTATGGCGGCATTGTCGGCGAGGAAGCAGCCCTCGCCCATTTTAGGGGTGAATCCCCTTACAGATTTTATTATTGCCATTTTATGCTATAACATTTAATATTGAAAAGTTCAGTGTTGGATTGGGGCGCATTTGGCGTCGAGCCACTGCTGCTCGTCGGGGGCGAGCATGGGGCGCAGGCGCTCGGCCACCATGCGGTGGTAGGCGTTGATTTGCTCCACCTCATCGGCGGTGAGCATGCCCACGTCGATGAGGCGCGCGTCGTAGGGAAACAGCGTGAGCGTCTCAAACTGCAGGTAGTTGCCAAAGTCTTCGGTCTTTGCGCCCTCCACCGTGAGCAGCAGGCACTCGGTGCGTATGCCATAATGGCCAGTCTTGTACAGGCCCGGCTCGTTGCTGGTGATCATGCCGGGCTTGAGGGCGGTGGGGTTAATCTCCATGCGTATGCTCTGCGGCCCCTCGTGGCAGCCCAGAAAGTGGCCCACTCCGTGGCCGGTGCCGTGCCAGTAGGTCATGCCCTCCTGCCACAGCGGCATGCGGGCCAGCACGTCGAGCTGCACGCCCGTGGTGCCCACCGGGAATTTGGCGCGGGCCAGCGCCAGATGGCCCTTAAGTACCAGCGTGAAGTCGTGGCACTCTTGCGCCGTGGGCTCGCCCAGGGTGATGGTGCGGGTGATGTCGGTGGTGCCGTCAAGGTACTGGCCGCCGGTGTCGATAAGCAGCAGCCCACTGGGCTGCAGGCGCGATGCGCTCTCGCCCGTGGCCTGATAGTGCACTATGGCGCCGTGCTCCTTGTAGCCGGCTATCATGCCAAAGCTGTCGCCGCGGTATTCGTCATATTTTGCACGCTCGCTTTGCAGGCGGTTGTCCACATCAAGCTCGGTCACCGCCTCGCCGGCGGCCACGCTGCTCTCGAGCCACATCATCATGCGCGTCAGCGCGGCGCCGTCGCGCTCCATGGCACGGCGCGTGCCGGCTATCTGCACCTCGTTTTTAATGGCTTTCAGCGCCACTATGGGCGAGGCGGCATACACCTTGCCGCACATTATGGCCTGGGCCAGCGTGTCGCTCACGCGGTCGGGGTCGATGAGCACCGCCTCGCTCTCGGCGCGCTTCTCAAGGAAGCGCTCCACATCGCCGTAGGGGCGCACGCGCACGTCATAGCCCTTGAGGTGGGCGCGCACGTCGGGCGTGAGTTTGCAGTCGTCGATGAAGAGCACGCGCTCGTGCCGCGACACATAGGCGAAGGCTATCACCACAGGAGTGTAGGCCACATCGGTGCCGCGCAAGTTAAAGAGCCACGCAATCTCGTCGAGCGAGGCCACAAAGGTGCTGGTGGCGCCGGCCTGCTCCACAGCCTGCATGGTGCGGTCGATTTTGCTGTCCACCGTCTCGCCGGCCAAGTCCTCGCTGTGCACATAGGCCTCGGCGCGCGGCCGGTCGGGGCGGTCGGGCCAAATCTCGTCGGCCGGATAGAAGTTGGTGGCAAGCATAAAGCCGTTTTCGGCGCAGAAGTTTTCGAGGCGGTTGGCCGCCATCACCGAAAACAGGCGGCCGTCGACGGCCACGATGCTGTCCTCGTCGAGTTCCGACGCCAGCCACTCGGTGATGGTGGCTTCGCCGGCTATGTTCTCCTTATGCATTTCAAATCCGCTGTCCTCGAGCTGCTCGGCTGCCTGCAGAAAATAGCGCGAGTCGGTCCAAAGGCCGGCCTTGTCGAGTGTGACCACGGCGGTGCCGTTGCTGCCGGTGAAGCCGGTGAGCCAGTCGCGGAACTTCCAGTGCGGGCTCACATATTCGCTCTGGTGAGGGTCGGTGCCGGGCACAATCACGGCATCAACGTTTTTTGCACGCATGGCCATGCGCATGGCCTCGAGGTGCGGTAGTGTCTGTTTGCTCATATTTCAAGTGTATGTAGTTTTTTTGTTGTCGCACTACAAAGTTAACGCTTTGCCCACGCAATTCAAAGCCCGCCGCGCGCTATTTGGAGCGCGTGTAGCGATAGGTGTTGACCCATGTGCCGGCGCCGGCATTCAGCCGCTCGTCGCTCACAAGGCCAAGGCTGTTGGTGCCATAGGCCACATCAATCACACACGGGGCTGAGAAGCCCGGAGCCTGGGCCACCCTCACGACGTCGGGCAGGCTGGCGCTGCCGCGCCCCAGCAGCCCGGCATAGCACAGGCCCAGCAAGTGGTCGTCGAGCGCAAGGCGCACGGCCAGGCCCGGCAGCCCGAAGCCGTTGGCCACCGCGCGGTTGCCATAGGTGCAGGTGACGGCCACGCTCGCATCGCTGGCCAGGCAGCTTTCAAGCTGGCCGGCGGCGTTGTAGGCAAATGTGGTCACCACCTCGTCGGTGTACTGCTTAAGGGGCGCCTGCTTCCACGTGCTGGCCTTTACCGACACCAGGCGCGAACTGTCGTCGTAGGCAAAGGCGTAGTCAATGCGCCGCAGCTCGGTGAGGGTGAAGATGGAATACACCTTCGACTCGGCCGCAGTCACATAGCCGCGCGCATTGGTGGCGGTCACGTTGATTGCATGCATGGTGGCATCAAGCTGGCCGCCATACTCGGCCTTGACCACGCCTTGGCCGAAAGTCTCGGCCATTGGCGCCTGCGTGCGGCGGTCGGTGGTCTTGCTAATCTTGGTGAGGCTGCCGCCCACATCGTAGGCAAACGTCCATGTGCAGTCGCCGAACAGCTGCTCGCTGATCGACGTCAGGCGCGGCGCGCCCTGCGGCGCGGGTTCGTCGCTGCCGCAAGCTGCCAGGGTCACAGCCGCAAGCAGCGCAAATGCCATTTTGGCAACAATGTTCAAAAATCTCATTTTCAGTCTAAATTTTATGTTAATCAATCAGTTTCAGTGTCGGTGAGGCACATTGTCGCGCGCCAGTCCGCATCCCGATGCATTGAACGGCGCCTTCGGCACAGCCATGCCGCCACCTCCGCCCGACGGCTCAAGGCGGTAACCGCCGCCGTGGCCGCCGGCAAGCGACTTAAGCAAGCCATACAGGATGCCGCCCACGTCCACCGACAGCGGCTGGCCCATGACCATCACCGTGGGGGCGAGAATGGGAATGGTGCGCCAGCAGTGGGAATACACGTCGTAGTAGCGCTGCGCGCCCACGTCGACGCTGAAGCTGTCGCTCACCTTCACGCCGAGCGTGGCGCCGTAGTTGGAGTTTTGCGTTATTCCCATTGCGCCCATCGAGTGGTAGTGCGGGTTGAAGTTGTATTGTCCGAATGCATTTAGGCTGAGGGTGCCGTTGAGCCGATAGGAGGCGCGGCCCCACACGCCGTAGTCGTTCCACGCTTCGCGCCCAAAGTGATATTTCGAGCCAGTGAGGCCGGCGGTGAGCGTGAGGCGCTCGTCCACCGTCTGCGTCACCCACAGGCTGCCGGTGGCCACATTGCCCAGTGCGGGAAACGACGCGCGGCTGCCCGAGCCGCCCAGCTGGCCGTCGCCCAGGTGCGCTATCACCCCGCTTGCCTGCCAGTCGTGGCTGTAGGGGTTGCGGTCGAAGTCATAGCCGCCCTGCTGCACAGAAGGTTGCGCCTGGGTGGAGATGTGCATGGTGGCCGGCATGGCCGCAAGGCTGTCGGCCAAGCTGCCCATAAGGCCGTCGTGCAGCCTCAGCGGCTGTGGCAGGCGGTAGTTGCTGATGGTGGGGGCCACCAGGCCGGGACTCACCAGCCCCGCATAGCCCGGCCACTGCAGGCGGTAGTGCGGCAGCGGCTGGCCCAGGCCGAAGCGCGGCACGTCGGGCAACGGCTGCACCGCAGCCGCCGTCAGCGCCATGGCGGCCGCAACCGCCGCAACACCAGTTCTCAACTTTCCTGCATCAATCATAATTGGCATATAAACATTGGTCAAAAATAGCAAAAATCGGCTGATGCTGCAAGTCTTTAGATTTTTTTGGGGCATTGGCAGCGGCAAACACTTGCAAAAGCCAAATAATCACGTTAACTTTGCACCGCTGATTGCGCACCGAAGGCAATCGGCACGAGGCTGCTCGGATGGTGGAATCGGTAGACACGAGGGACTTAAAATCCCTTGGCCATTGCGGCTGTGTGGGTTCAAGTCCCACTCCGAGTACTAACGCGGCGGAGGCTGATAATTCGATCGAATTATCAGCCTCCGCCCGTTTTATTTCCCCACTGATTTTTTTGGTTAGTCGCCCACAGATGTCACAGATTATCACTTCGGCAAGCATGCGCTCCATGGTGGGGGGCACACGCTGAAAAAGCCGTAATTCAGGCGAGTTGGCGGCTATCGTTGCTGTAGGGACGCGGCATGCCGCGTCCAACGCAATTTACTATTACTCAACTAATTACATGCAATAATTGCAGTCAAAGGTGGCGTATTTGGTGTGATTTTGCCTTCGTACTGAGTGGGGCTACGCCCGTCGGACGCGGCATGCCGCGTCCCTACAGTATTTAACTGTAAATCAGATTTTTAATGGTCATTTTTTAAATTTTAAACCCTCTACGTTAAACCTTATCACTACAGCGCTCTGGGCATGCCCATTTACTGGGCGGGGCGGCCGGTGGCCTGCAGATAGGCGGTGCGGCAGTCGAGGTAGGAAGCCACGGCGTCGCTGTAGCGGTCGCGGGCCTGGCGGCTCAGCGTCTGCGCGTCGAGCACGTCGCTCATTGTGGATGTGCCGGCCTTGTAGTAGTCCTCGTTGAGGCGCAGATTTTCATCGCTCTGCTCAATGCTCTTGCGGGCCAGCTGCACCTGCTTATAGGCGTTGTCGAGGTTGTCCCACTGGTTTTGCATGTTGATGAGCAGCATCTGGCGGTTGTCCTCACGGTCGACCTCGGCCTTGCGCTCGGCCGCAATCTGGCGCTTCACGCTGCGGTCGCTCCACCAGTCGCTGATGGGCACCGACAGCGTGGCCAGGCCTGCCACCTTGAATCGGCCCTCGTTGGTGAGCGTGCCATACATGCCCATGGCACCCACCGACAGCGTGGGCAGCAGCGCGCCGCGCTTGAGGCGCGTCTGCAGCTTGGCGGCCTCCACGCTCTTGTCGAGCAGCCGGGCCTCGGTGAGGCTGTCGAGCGCGGCGTGGTGGTCGGTGCGGTATTCCACGGGGTCGGGCACGGTGGCCACTGGGGTGCGGTCGATGTCGAAGTCGCCCTTGTCCATCACGCCCATATACTGGGCAAGCACCAGTTTGCTCAGTTTGATGCCGTTTTCCACCGTGAGGCGGTCGGCGGCCATCTCGTTTTGCTTCAGCTCCACCTTCAGCAGGTCGTTGCGCAGCCCCACTCCGGCATCGATGGCATTCTTGGCATCGGCGTGTATCGACGCCAGCTGGCGGTCGACGGCGTCGAGCGTGGCCAACTTCTCGTAGAGCGACAGCAGGCGGTTGTAGTACACCTCGGTGGTTTTCACCACATCGTCGCGCGTCTGCTGCAGCATCAGCTGCTTCACCTGGCCTTGCAGGTCGGCCAGCTTGACGGCTGTGGGTCGGCGTCCGCCAGTGTATACGGGCTCGAGCACGGTGATGTTGGCCATCATGCCGTGGCTGAACGCCTTGAACTCGTAGCTGGTGGGCAGCGATGCGAGAGCGGCCGGGTTGAGTCCCAGCTGCTGCACCATGGCGGCCAGCTTCTGCTGGTCGTCGGCGGTGAGGTCGTAGCGCTGTTTCACCATGTCGTCGCTGGCGTGGAAATACGACACTCCGGCGCTGACGGTGGGCAGATAGCTCATGCGCGCAGCCTCGCGCTGCAGCTGGGCGTCGCTGATGTCGATGTTGGCCCGCTTGAGGCTGGCATTGTTTTGCAGCGCCAGCTGGCGGCACTGCTGCAGGGTGTATGTGGCCTTCTGGGCGGCGGCCGTGAAGCCTGTGCCGAGCATTACGGCCACGGCTGCTATGGTGATGAATATGCTTAACTGTTTCATTGTTGCGTTTGTTTCATTATGTCATTAGCGGTGCTGCTGCACCTTTTGCAGCATTTGCTGCGAGCGGGCCTTCTCGTTTTTGAGAATGCGCTTGTGGTCCTCGAGGCGGTAGATGAGCCAGTAGCCCACAGGAATCATGGTGACGATGAACAGCATCGACACCACCGTGCCAAAGCACACCACCACGCCCATCGGGCCCCACATTGGAGAGTTCTCGATGACCATGGGCACCACGCCCATCGAGGCGGCGGCACAGGTGAGGAATATGGGGCGCATGCGCCGCTGCGCGGCCTGGAAGGCGGCATGCTTGGCGCTGAGGCGGAACTTCACGCGCAGTTCCTCGGCATAGTCAACCATGATGATGCCGTTGCGCGCAATGATGCCCATAAGCGAAATGATGCCCAGAATGCCCGTCATGCTCATGTCCTGCCCCATGATGATGAGGCCGAGGGCGGCGCCAAGCAGCGAGAACGTGAGCGAGCATATGATGAGCAGCGACATGCGGATGTCGCGCAGGTGGAACAGCATGATAATGAATATCACGAATATCGATATCACCAGTCCGCTATATATTTGCGGCTCGGTCTCGAGGTCGCGCTCGCGCTGGCCGCCCACCACCATCTGCACGCCTGCGGGCAGGTGCATGCGGCTCTTGAGTTCGGCCAGGGTGGCGTCGGTCACCTCGTTGAGGTTAAGCCCGTGCTGCGGCTCGGCAAACACCGACACCGTGCGCACGCCGTTGCGGCGCACTATCATGCCCAGATTCCAGTCGGGAGAGATGGCCGACACCTGGCGCAGCGGCACGCTCACGCCTGGATACAGGCCACTCACGGTGGAGTTGGCCAAGTCATCGGGGGTCTGGAGGCCGGCATGGCTGTCCTTGAGCACCACGCCCACCGGGTAATCGCCCTCCCACACCGTGGTGAGCGGCACTCCGCTGCCGAAGCGCATGGCCAGATTGGCAGCCACGGCCGACTTCGACAGGCCCAGACGGCTCGACTCGTCGGCGTCGAGCGCCACCTTGAGGCCTGGCAGCGAGCCGTTAAAGTTGCTGCGCACCAGCACCAGATTGCTGTCGGCGCGCATTATGGCCATGGCGCGCTCGCTGACGGCGTGCAGCGAGTCGAGGTTGTCGCCGGTGAAGCGGACCTCGATGGGCGACACGGCGTCGCTGTAGTCGAGTTGCTTGACGCGCACCATGGCGTCGCTGAAGTAGCCCGTGAAGCGCGGCGTGAACTCGGCCACAAGCTGCTCGGTGGCCTCATTGCCCGTGGTGTTGACTATGAACTGGGCAAAGTTGGTGCCGCCCAGCTGCGGCGCGTAGGCCGTCTGGAATCGCGGCGAACTGCAGCCGTAGAAGGTGGTGACGTTGGCCACGCGGCTGTCGCGGCGCATCATGTTGCGCAGGCTGTCGGCCACCACGCGGGTGCGCTCGATGGCAGAGCCCTCGGGCAGATACACCTCGACGGCAAACTGGTTGCGCGCGGCGCGCGGCATCAACTTCTGCGGCACCACGGTGAAGAGAAACGCGCCCAGCGCCACCGAACCGATGCCAATGCCCAAGGTGATGAACGGGTGGGCGAAACACACGGTTATCACACGGTTGTACACACCCTGAATTATGTCGAGCAGCGAGCGGCGGTGCGGCTTCGACGGGTCGGGCTTCACCCCCTTGCGTATGAACACGTATTGCACATAGGGCACCACCAGCACAGCCACAAACAGCGAGGTGAACAGCACTATCGACACGCCCAGCGGGAACCACTTGACGAAGTCGAAAAACATGCCTTTAAGGGTGAACAGCAGCGGAAAGAAGGTGACCGAGATGCACAGCGTGGCGGTGATGATCGACTTGAAGAACTCGCCGGCAGCCGAGGCCGAGGCGTGCCAGCGGCTCATGCCCTTGTCGATGTTCTCGATGTAGCAGTCGATGATCACAATGGAGTCGTCGACTATCATGCCCAGAGCCACTATGAGCGCGGCCAGGGTGACGGTGTTGAGCTCCACGCCAAAGGCATAGAAAATGCCAAGCGTGATGAATATGGTGATGGGGATTGTGGCCGCCGACACGCTGGCCACCCTCAGCGGCCGCAGCAGCATTATCACCACTATCACCGAAATCACGGCTATCAGCAGCTCTTGCAGGAAGTCCATAATAGAGCTGTTGACCACATTGCTCTGGTCGGTGATGGGATATATGGTGACGTCGGACGGCAGAGTCTGCTTAAAGTCATTGATTTTAGCCTTCACATCGCGGCCAAACTGCACTATGTTGTTGCCCGAGCGCATCTCAATCGACAGCACTATGCACTTGCGGCCGTTGTTGCTCACATACTGGTCGGCGTCGGGATATTCGCGGCGCACCGTGGCCACGTCGCGCAGGCGCACGGCCTTGCCCGTGGGGTCGCTGTATATCACTTGGTTGGCCACATCGGCCTCGGTGTTGATGCGGCTCACAAGGTGCACGGGGCGCACAGTGCTCTGGTCGTCGACGCTGCCGCTCATCACGGTCATGCCCTGCGACTGCAGCGAGGCCAGCAGCGAGGCGCTGCTGATGCCGTATTCGCTCAGGCGGTCGCGGTCGATGTACACGCCTATCTGCTCCTTCTGCTCGCCAGTGACGCTGAGGTTGGCCAGCTCGGGAATGGTGCGCAGGCGGTCTTCGAGGTCGGTCATGTAGTTGTGCAGCTCGCGGTAGGAGCGCACATTGCTCTCCAGCGTTATCAGCATGGCCGAAGTGTTGCCGAAGTCGTCGTTGGCTATCAGGGCCAGCACGCCTTGCGGCAGCGAGCTTTTGAACTGCTGCAGCTTGATTTTAAACTTGCTCCAGAACTCATCCTTGTCGGTAACGTCGTCGTTAAGTTCCACAAACACGTAGCAGGCGCCGTCTTTCGACTCCGAATAGGTCTTGGCCTTCTTTATTTCCTTGAAGCCCCACAAAAACGACTCCAGCGGCTTTGCCACCTGCTCCTCCACCTGCTGCGAGGTGGCACCGGGGTAAACAGCCACCACAAGGCCCTGCCTTATGGTGAAGTCGGGAAACTCGTTTTTGGATATGTTGATCAGCGAGAACACCCCGAAGCACACCAGCAGGCCCACAAGCAGCATCATAATGCCCTTGTAGTGCATCGAGGTCTCTATCATGTTAAGTTTATTGTGCTTAATGCCCATAACGCGCCTACTTTAACACCTTCACTGCCTGGCCTTCGCTCACGCGGTCCTGGCCTTCGACTATCACTTGCTCGCCGCCATTGAGCCCCGACGTGACGGCCACGCCACGGTTGCACACATCGCCCACGGTGACGCGGCGCATTGTGGCCTTGCCTCCGGCCACCACCCACACTATGTCGTCGCTGCCGTTGATGGCAATGGCCTCCTGGGGCACCAGCAGCTCGGCCTTGGCCCCGGCCACGGGAGCCGAAGCGCTGCACACCATGCCTGGCAGCAGGCGGTGGCCGGGATTGGCGAGACTGAGCGTCACCTGGTAGGTGTGGCTCACGGCATCGGCCTGCACGCCCTTGCGCGTCACGGTGCCGGTGAAGCACTCACCGCCCAGCGCAGCCACGGTGAAGCCTATGCGCTGCCCCCGGGCAATCGACGCCACTTCGTTTTCAGGCACCGAGATGTTCACCTCCACGCGGTCGAGCTTCACCAGCTTGAAGCAGCTCACGCCGGGCATCACATTGTTGCCCATATCCACGCTGCGGCGTGAAATGTAGCCGCTGAATGGGGCGCGCAGCACACAGTCGCCCACCCCCTTGCGCGCCATGCTCACGCTGGTGCGCGCCTCGGCCAGCTTGGTTTCAATCTCCACCAGCTTGATGTCGGGCAGGCTGCCCTTGCTGTGCAGCTGCGACAGGCGGCGGTAGGCGTCCTCGGCCTGGCGCAGGTTGCTCAAAGCCATGTCGAGCGAATTTTGCGCCTGCGTGCCGTCGAGCACGGCCAGCGTCTGTCCCTGCTTCACGGCCTGGCCCTCGTCCACGAGCACGCTCTTCACAGTGCCTGCCGAGGCAAAGCTAAGGTCGGAGCCGTAGCTCTCGGCCACCGTGCCCACATATGTGCGCATTCCGGCCTCGTTGCCGGCCTCGACGCGGGCCACCTTCACATTCACTGCCGCCGGCACGCGGCCCGTCTTGGTGTGGCTGCAGGCAGCCAGCGCCACCGCTGCCGCCACTGCAAGCCATAGTCTGAATTTTCTCATAATACTCGTTGCATTATAAATATGTATGTTCACCCTTACTTTTTTGGGGCAAAAGTAGAAATAGGGGCAAGCCGCTGCAAGGTCAATTTCTCCAAATGAGTGTTCTATTTAACGGATTTATCGTGATTTTTGGAAAATATTGCATATTTTCGCATCAGCAACAATCCACCACGAGCAATGAAAATAGAAAACAGCCCAACTCCCGCCCCCATGCAATACAGCGTGATGCGCATCGACCGCAGCAACCCGCTGCTGCACCGGCTCAACACGCTTGTGCCCGTGTCGGGGGTGGTGGGCCTGTTCTTGTGCAACAGCGGCTCGATCGACGCCAACATAAAGGGGAGCGACTACCATCTGACCAAGGGCGACATGTTCATAATCACGCCCATGCAGCAGCTGGCAGTGGCGCATGTGTCGATGGACTTCAGCGGAGTGGCAGTGAACGTCGACTACGAGTTTGCCATGTCGGCGCTCAACAGCGTGATGCCCGTGCCCGTGCAGGTGCGCATCATAGGCGAGCCGTGCCTGAAGCTCACCCCAAAGCAGTATGGCGAACTGATGGCGCGCATAGCCACCATCGAGGAGCTCACCGAGCGCTACCGCCAGCAGCGCGCCAGCAACCCGCTGCGCAGCCGCATCACGCAAGAGATTATAGTGGCCACAGGGCTTGAGACGGCCTACCGCATAATCGACGCCTTTGTGGCCAGCGAGCCGCTGCCGTCAAATGCGGCCTCGCGCGGCGACGACATTGTGACGCAGTTCATGGCCATGCTGCACGCACACTACCGCCAAGAGCGCAATGTGGCCTTCTATGCCAGCCAGCTGCACCTGACGCCCAACTACATGTCGGGCATACTGAAGGAGCGCACAGGCCTCTCGGCGCTGCAGTGGATAAGCGGCATGGTGACGGCCGACGCCAAGCAGAAGTTGCGCTACAGCTCGATGAGCATCAAGGAAGTGGCAATGAGCCTCAACTTCCCCACCCAGTCGTTTTTCGGCAAATACTTCAAGGCGCAGACGGGTGTGGGGCCGAAGCAGTTCCGCAAGAGCGGCATATAGGCGGTGCGCCACGGCGGATTTTTGCCCCGCCGCGCTTTGCCGTTGCGCCAACTTGCAGTAATTTTGCAAAAACGAACGGAAAAAACAGCTTTATATAATCATGGCTAAAAAGAAAAATACGAAACGCAAATCATCGCCGTCGCGGGCAATAAAGGTAACAGCATCAGTGGTGGTGCTGCTGTGCGCCGCTTTTGTGGCCGCGTTTGGCAGCTATATGTTCACCTCGGCCAAGGCCGACACCACCATCTACATTCGCCGCGGCATCACCAACAAGCAGCTCACCGACTCGCTCACCAAGCATCTGGGCGCGGAGTATGCCGGTAAGGTGATGAGTCTGCTCAGGCTCACGCGCGCCGACATGGCCAAGCGCCAGGGCGCGTTCAAGGTGACCAAGGGTGAGAGCGCACTGCGCCTGGCACGCCACCTGCGCGGCGGAGCGCCCAGCAGCATCACTCTGACGCTCAACAACATCCGCACCAAGCGCGAGCTGGCCGACCGCATCGGCAGCCTCTACATGATGGGGAGCGACTCCATTTGGCAGGCCCTCAACGACCCGCAACTGTGCGCCAAGTATGGCCTCAACACCGACAACGTGGTGTGCCTGATGCTGCCCGACACCTACGACTTCTATTGGGACATAACCGCCCGCCAGCTGCTTGACCGCATGCACGACTACTACAACGACTTCTGGACCGACCGCCGCCGGCGCGAGGCCGCCGACCTCGGGCTGAAGCCCGAAGAGGTGGTGACTGTGGCCTCTATTGCCGAAGAAGAGAGCGCAAAGCCCGACGAGCGCGGCAAGATAGGCCGCCTCTACATCAACCGCCTGCACGACGGCATGCGCCTGCAGGCCGACCCCACTGTGAAATTTGCCATAGGCGACTTCTCGATTCGCCGCATCACAGTGGCCATGACGCAGTGCAAGTCGCCCTACAACACCTACCGCAACCAGGGTCTGCCGCCGGGTCCGATACGCCTGCCCGAAAAGAAGACCATCGACGACATCCTCACCAGCGAGCCGCACAACTACATGTATATGTGCGCCAAGGAGGACTTCTCGGGCTACCACAACTTTGCCGCCACCTACGAGCAGCACAGGGCTTTTGCCAAAAAATATCAGGACGCGCTCAACAAGCGCGGCATTAAGTAACACTTCCGGCTATGGCAAGCGACAGCAGCAACGACCTGGTGCGACTAGGCGAATACACTGAGTTCAATGCCGCCATGGTGCGCGACATTCTGGCCACCAACGGCATCGAGGCTCAAGTGATGGGCTCGGGCAGCGGCCAGCCCTACCGGATGGCCACCGTGCAGGTGGTGGTGCGCCGCGCCGACCTGCAAAAGGCCGCGGCGGTGATAAAAGAGTATGAGATAGGCAAAAGGGTGGACAAGGGTGAAATTGACGCCGCCACCGCCAAAGGCAAGCTGTGGATAACGGTGGCCGTGGTGATTCTCGTGGCCATGGCCGCCTGCTTCCTGACGCTTAAAAACATCGACGCAATATGACAGACAACACCGAAATAACAAGCATTGCCGCCACAAGCAGCCACGCCGCAGCGGCCTGGGCCGTGCTGGCCAAGGCCAAGGAGGCCATGCGCCTGGCCGGACGCTCGCAGTGGCAAGGCTCATACCCAGCCATAAGCGATGTGGAGGCCGACATAGCCAATGGTGTGGCGCGCGTGCTGCTGCACGGCGGCCAAGTGGTGGGATACTGCGCTCTGGTGACCTCGGGCGACGACCCCGCTTACGCCCACATCAGGGGCGGACAGTGGCTCACCCCCGAAGGCACCCGCTATGCCGTGGTGCACCGCATAGCCATAGCGCCCGACATGGCTGGCCGGCATCTGGCCACAAGATGGATGCGCCTGCTCATGGACGAAGCTCACCGTCGGGGCTGCCGCAGCATGCGCATCGACACCAACCACGACAACGTGCAGATGCTGCGCCTGCTGCCGCAGTGCGGGTTCACCCAGTGCGGCACCGTGATGCAGAGCGACGGCGAACGCATTGCCTTCGAGCGGGTATTCCTTTAGAACGACGCCGCGCGTCACATCACACATCCAAATCGAGTTCCACGGGGCAGTGGTCGGAGCCGAACACCTCGGTGTGGATTTTGGCATCGACCATGCGCGGAGCAATGTCGTTGCTCACCAGAAAGTAGTCGATGCGCCAGCCCGCATTCTTCTCACGCGCACGAAAGCGGTAGCTCCACCACGAGTATATGCCCTCCTTGTCGGGATAAAAGTGGCGGAAGCTGTCGGTGAAGCCGCTGCCAAGCAGCGTGGTCATCTTCTGCCGCTCCTCGTCGGTGAATCCGGCATTCTTGCGGTTGGTCTTGGGATTCTTCAGGTCGATCTCCTCGTGGGCCACATTAAGGTCGCCGCACACTATCACAGGCTTGCTCTTGTTCAGATTCAGCAGATAGGCGCGGAAGTCGTCTTCCCACCTCATGCGGTAATCAAGGCGGCGCAGGCCGTCCTGGCTGTTGGGCACATACACGCACACCAGGTAGAACTGCTCCATCTCCAGCGTAACGATGCGGCCCTCGTGGTCGTGCTCGTCGATGCCCATGCCCAGCGTCACGGCCAGCGGCGTGTGGCGCGTGTACACAGCAGTGCCCGAGTAGCCCTTTTTGTCGGCATAGTTCCAATAGCTTTTGTATCCGTCAAACTCCAGGTCGAGCTGCCCATGCTGCATCTTGGTTTCCTGCAGGCAGAAGAAGTCGGCGTCGAGCGCCTTAAACGCCTCGGCAAACCCCTTGCCCACGCATGCGCGCAGGCCGTTCACATTCCATGAAATGAATTTAAGCATAGGTCGCGTTTTAATTGTCATTGATTTTACTGTCGTCGCTGTTGCGGGCCGTAAACTGCTCAACATCCAGCTTGCGCGCCTTGGCGCTGCACACAATGGCGGCCACTATCAGCACCACTGCCACCACTGCGCCGGCTATGAGCAACCATTGCGGCACATCAAGGTTGGAACCCGACCACAGCAGCACGCCGCACAGGGCCAGGCACACAATGTCGAGCAGCAGCGCGCGGCGGCGCAGCTGCAACTGTTGCGATTTAATATCGGTCATAGTCCTCTATAATTAAGTTAATCACCAGAATTTGTTTTGAGCCTCGTTATATTCAAAGCCGGCTGTGCGCAGCCTGGCCTCAAGTTCAGCGCGGTCGATGTCGAGCGACTTGCACAGTTCATCGAGCGAGCGGTAGTCGTCGCGCAGCTTGGTGTTGACGAAGCTCATAAGCATAAACGGGTCTTGCGGAAGTTTGTCCATATATTTCTACATTGTTAGTTTCACAGTGTAAAATTAGTGCAAACCAGGCGCACCGCCAAAAATTGGGCCTGCCCATTTTGCGGCACACCCCAATCCACTACCGAAATCATCCAAAGATTAAAGCGTGACACTATCGCCGGCATCAGGCATGATGCAAGCCACATAATATATCGGGAAATACGTGACACCGTCTTTCACCTCCACATTCTGCGCATTCGAGAGAACAAAGGCCCTCTTCACACCATATTCCTTTATCTGCAAAAATTTGTTAAGCGCACTATGTACCTTATAGTCCTTTCCCGACTTAACCTCGATTGGGCAAACCGACAAATTAGGCACATCATCGATCAGATAGTCAACCTCACCATTTTTCTTGTTGTCGTAGTAATACAGGTCAAATCCATGCGCCTTCAACTCCTGGGCAACCACAGTCTCATATACCGAACCCAAATTCACGCTGGGCACATCTTCAATCACAGCCTTTATGCTTGTGCCAAAGAACTTGGCTGTGAGCAGTCCCACATCGTTCATATACAACTTAAGCAGATTTTTCCCACTATTGGCAATCAGAGGAAAACTCGGCTTGCTTATGGCCTTAACTTCAAGCGCAATGCCCGACGACACCAGATAGTCGAACTCCTCAACGTAATCGCTCATGCGCTTGCCCTGCTTGTTCTCTATGTTCTTGGCCACTATGCGCTTCTTTTTGTTTTCCAAATTCGACGGAATCATATCATAAATCCGCCTAATCTTCAAGCGGTTGTTCTCCGCTTCATACCTTGCCGCATCAATACCATACATGCGATGAATGTTGTTCTGTATGTTTCGGATTTCCACTATATTTTTAGTGTTCACAAATTCATTCACAGCATCGGGCAGCCCGCCAACCAGCAAATACTTTCTGAACAAGTCAAGCAACTTGCGGTGGATGGCATCAGGCATCGGTGCCAATCGTTCAAAATTGCGGTGCATAGTTTGCAGCACCAAGTCGCCAACTCCGTTTGCAACCAAGAACTCCTCGAAATCCATGGGATACATGCGCTTAATTTCTATGCTTCCTACAGGCACCGATGAAGTGGACTTCAGCGTCACGCCAAGCAGCGATCCGCTTGCAATGTAAGTGAACCGGTTGTCCTCGCGCAAAAATTTGAGTAGAGTGAGCAAATGGTCGTAGGCTTGAATCTCATCGATAAACACCAATGTGTTGTCTTTCTCTTTCATCTTGTCGCCAGCCACAATGCTTAAAGCCAAATAGAAGTCATCGACGGTTTTAGCCTCGGCAAACGTTCTGCTGCTAACCTTGTCAACCTCCATGTTCAGCTCAATGTAGTTGGGAAACAATCTTTTTCCAAGTTCCCTAATGGTGTACGACTTGCCAATTTGTCGCGCACCTTCTACCACAAGAATCTTGTCATTGCCCGACAGCAAGTGGTTCTCGATATATTTTTCTATCTTCCTATGCAGCATAATCACACTTTTCCTATGATTTCAGCACTGCAAAAATACACTTTTCCTGCGATTTTAACACCTAAAAAATACACTTTTCCTACGTTTTCAGCCCTCAAAAAACACATTTTTCCTATAAATGTGGTATCGCGGGGGGGCAATACACACCAATTACGTATCATCAGTCCGTTGTCGCATTCCGCTGGAATGCGTGGCTCGGGTGGACGGTTAGCAGGCATTTCGCATCGGCTGTGCCTCCTCTGCACACCTGTCTACACATATCCAATCCCTCTGGGATTGATACTTTTTCAGTGCTCTCAGCATGCCACTCTCTTATAACAAACAGTTGATTTTATGCACTTTAGCACAACACTATGCTTTCAAGCCATGCAATCAGCAATGCAGCAATTCATGCTGACTGTCGCTTATCCCTGATTTTGGTTGACTGCGATTGGGCACACGGACAGTCGGTAATAAAGCAAACGGGGCACGGGGTGTGCGGGCTGCACACTGCCGTGCCTCGTTTGGTTTTGGTTTCGCTAAACAGGGTTACTGCTTTACGGGGATTTTGTCGATGCGGCGCTGATGGCGGCCTCCCTCAAAGTCGGTGTTGAGGAAGGTCTTGACCATGGCTATGGCCTCGTCGTTGGTCACAAAGCGGCCGGGAAGCACAATCACGTTGGCGTCGTTGTGCTGGCGCGCAAGGCTGGCAATCTCGGGAATCCAGCACAGGGCCGAGCGTATGCCCTGATGCTTGTTGAGGGTCATGTTCATGCCCTCGCCGCTGCCACACACGCCTATGCCAGGATAGCACTCGCCGCTCTCCACAGCCTGGGCGCAGGGGTGGGCAAAGTCGGGATAGTCGCAGCTCTCTTCGCTATAGGTGCCGAAGTCCTTATAGGCGATGCCGTTTTGCTTCAGATACTCAATGATGGCTTGCTTGGTGGCAAAGCCTGCGTGGTCGCTGCACAGGGCAACGGGCACGCCCGATTTCAGTATGCTCATATGTTTTTGTAGTTATGTTGGGTTGTCAACACTATTGGCCGCTCACGCCAGACTGCCGGCTATCAGGCAGGCCACACCGGCGGCAAGGATGAGCAGATCCACTATTTTCAGTTTCATGTTGCGCTCGCGCAATATGAATATGCCGTAGAAAAACGACACTATGGCGCTGCCGCGCCGCGTCATCGACACCACTCCCACCAGCGAGCCGGGAATCGACAGTGCCATGAAGTAGCTGATGTCGGCCAGGGCGATGAACACCGAAATGAGCGGCACCGACCAGCGCCACTTGAAGGTGTCGCGGTCGGCGCGGCGGCTGCGCGTGAGCAGCAACAGCACCGTGACGCCCATTATCACCAGCTGATAGAACGAATACCAGGCCTCGACAGCAAGCGGCGTGAAGCGCTCGAGCAGAAACTTGTCGTAGAGTCCGCTCACGGCCCACAGCACCACCGACAGCAGTCCGTAGAGCAGCCACTTGCGCCGCGAGCGCGGCAGGCGCTCGCGCGTGCCTATGAAACCCACCCACACGAGCGACACGAAGCCAAGGGCAATGCCGGCCCACTGCAGGGCATTGGGCGTCTCGCCAAACAGCACCAGCGCTCCGGCAAGCACCAGCACTGGGCGCAGCGCATTGACCGACCCTGTGATGGTGAGAGGCAGCTTCTTAATCACCCAGTAGCCAAGCAGCCACGAGGCGGTGACGATGACCGACTTGAGCATGATGAGCGGATGCTCGGCCAAGTCGAGACGGCCATAGGCTGTGCCGCCAGTGAGCATCGAAGCCAGCACCGGCGACATGAAAAGGGTGCAGAAGAGCGTGTTGAGAAACAACACCATAAACACGTTGTTCCCCTCCAGGGCCCGCTTCTTGAACACGTCGTAGAAGCCGAGGCTGAGCGATGATATCACTGCAAACGCTATCCACATAATGCATGCTGCCGCACGGCGGCTTATCGATGTGCAAATTTAGCCATTTTTTCGCACTGTAGCGGCAGCCAAGGCCAACAAAAAGAGTCAGGCCTTCGCCCCCAAACGGGCGAAAGCCTGACTCAAGTGTCACTTAAACATTTATTTTTGTTTTCCAAGCCGCGCTTGCGCGCCTGTGGCTCGTGCCGCTTTCCCCTGCGGCAGTGAGCCTGCGCCTCCTGCGCCGGCCATGGAAAAGCATGTCATGGTTGTGTGCAGCCACCCGGCTCCGCCACGCGCGGAAGCCAGCCGGCCAGCACCACACTGTTACTGGTGATGCTTCATGAACTCTTCCTCGGTGGGGAGCTCGTCGGCGGCAGCCTCGGCCTCCTTCTTGGCAGCGGCGCGGGCCATTTCCTCCTTGTTGCCAACCACTATCGACTGGAACTGGCGCATGCCGGTGCCGGCCGGAATCAGGTGGCCGCAAATCACGTTCTCCTTCATGCCCTCAAGGTTGTCGACCTTGCCGTTGATGGCGGCCTCGTTGAGCACCTTGGTGGTTTCCTGGAACGACGCGGCCGACATGAAGCTCTTGGTTTGCAGTGCGGCGCGGGTGATGCCTTGCAGAATCTGCTCGCTGGTGGCGGGCTCGGCATCGCGCACAGTCACAATCTTCAGGTCGCGGCGCTTGAGTGCCGAGTTGATGTCGCGAAGCTTACGGGCTGTTATAATCTGGCCCTTCTTCACGTCGGGGCTGTCGCCAGCGTCGGTCACCACCTTCTTGCCCCATATGCGGTCGTTCTCGTCCATGAAGTCGCGCTTGTCCACATTCTGCTGGGCAAGGAAGCGGGTGTCACCCGGATCGATGATGGTGACTTTGCGCATCATCTGGCGCACAATCACCTCAAAGTGCTTGTCGTTGATCTTCACACCCTGCAGGCGGTACACGTTCTGCACCTCGTTGACGATGTAGTCTTGAACGGCTGTTGGGCCCTTGATGCGAAGGATGTCGGCAGGAGTCACGGCGCCATCGGAGAGCTGAGTGCCGGCACGCACGTAGTCATCGGCCTGCACAAGCAGCTGCTTGGACAGCGGCACGAGATAGCTCTTCTTATCGCCAAGTTTGCTGGTGACAGTCACCTCAAGGTTGCCTCGCTTGAGCTTGCCAAACGACACCACGCCGTCGATTTCGCTCACGATTGCGGGATTCGACGGGTTGCGGGCCTCAAACAGCTCGGTGACACGCGGCAGACCACCGGTGATGTCGCCGGCGCCGCCCGAAGTGGCACGCGGAATCTTGATGAGCACTGCACCTGCTGTGATTTCCTCGCCGTCGTTCTTCATAAGGTGGGCGCCCACAGGCAGGTTGTAGGTCTTCACCAGCTGGCCGGTGGAGTCGTAGAGCTGGGCCTCGGGAACCACATTGTGGTCCTTAGACTCAATGATGATTTTCTCGCTGTTGCCCGAAGTCTCATCGGTCTCGTTGCGGTAAGTGGAGCCCTCGATGAGGTTGTTGAACTTCAGCGTGCCCGAAACCTCACTGATAATTACGTTGTTGAAGGGGTCCCACTCGCAAATCACGTCGCCCTTCTTCACGGTGTCGCCAGGCTTGAAGAACAGGCGCGAGCCATAGTTGAGGGCTGCTGTGGTGAGCACCATGTTGGTGTTGGGGTCCTTGATTTGGATTTCGCCCATGCGGCCGATGACCACATCCACGCCATCCTTATTCTTAACGGTGCGGAGCTCGTCGATTTCGAGCACGCCATCGTATTTCGACTTCATGTTGCTCACGGCGGCGATGTTGCTTGCCACACCACCCACGTGGAATGTGCGCAGAGTAAGCTGAGTACCGGGCTCGCCGATCGACTGAGCGGCAATCACGCCCACGGCCTCGCCAATCTGCACCATGCGGTGGTTGGCCAGGTTGCGGCCATAGCACTTGGCGCACACGCCGTGCTTTGCCTCGCAGGTGAGCACCGAGCGGATTTCAACCGACTCGATGGGCGAATTGTTGATGCGCTCGGCAGCTGCGTCGGTGATTTCCTCGCCGCTCTCCACTATCACCTCGCCGGTGGTGGGGTCGATCACATCGTGCACCGACACGCGGCCCACAATGCGCTCGCCAAGTGTGGCCACCACATCGTCGTTGTTCTTCACCTCGCGGCATACGAGGCCGCGCAGTGTGCCGCAGTCCTCCTCGGTGATGATCACATCGTGTGCCACATCCACGAGGCGGCGGGTGAGGTAGCCGGCGTCGGCAGTCTTAAGTGCAGTGTCGGCAAGACCCTTGCGGGCACCGTGGGTTGAGATGAAGTATTCCAGCACCGACAGGCCCTCCTTGAAGTTTGCAAGGATAGGGTTCTCGATAATCTGGTGGCCACCCTCAACGCCCGACTTCTGTGGCTTGGCCATAAGGCCACGCATACCCGAGAGCTGGCGGATCTGGTCCTTCGAACCACGGGCGCCGGAGTCAAGCATCATATACACTGAGTTGAATCCCTGCTGGTCGGCCGAGATCTGCTTCATCAGCGTGTCGGTGAGTCGGCTGTTGACGTGTGTCCATATATCAATCACCTGATTGTAGCGCTCGTTGTCGGTGATGAGACCCATGGCGTAGTTGTTCATCACTTCTTCTACCTGAGCGTCGCCCTCCTTGATGTATTCCTCCTTTTCAGGCGGAACGAGCACGTCGCCCAAGTTGAACGAAAGGCCGCCCTTGAATGCCATGTAGTAGCCCATGTTCTTGATGTCGTCGAGGAACTTGGCCGAGCGGGGCACACCGCAGGTGCGGATTACCTTGGTGATAATCTTTTTGAGCGACTTCTTAGAAATCAGCTCGTTGACGTAGCCCAACTCATTGGGCACAAAGTTGTTGAAGAGGATGCGGCCCACCGAAGTGTCATGCATGAGCACCTTCACGGGCTTGCCGTTCTCGTCGATATCGTCGACCACCACCGAGATGATGGCGTTCATCGACACCTTGCCCTCGTTGAGGGCGATTTGAGCCTCTTCGGGGCCATAGAACACCAGGCCCTCGCCCTTGGCGCCCTGGCGCAGCTTGGTGATGTAGTAAAGGCCAAGCACCATATCCTGCGAAGGCACGGTGATAGGCTCACCATTGGCAGGGTTGAGGATGTTGTGGGGCATGAGCATGAGCAGCTGGGCCTCGACCACGGCCTCGTTGCCTAGGGGGAGGTGCACAGCCATCTGGTCGCCATCGAAGTCGGCGTTGAACGGTGTGCAGGCCAGCGGGTGCAGCTGGATGGCTTTGCCCTCGATGAGGCGGGGTTGGAATGCCTGGATGCCGAGTCGGTGCAGTGTAGGGGCACGGTTGAGCATCACGGGGTGGCCCTTCATCACGTTTTCAAGGATGTCCCACACCACGGGCTCCTTGCGGTCCACAATCTTTTTGGCGCTCTTCACCGTCTTCACAATGCCGCGCTCAATGAGCTTGCGTATCACGAACGGCTTGTAGAGCTCGGCGGCCATGTCCTTAGGAATACCGCACTCGCCCATCTTGAGTTCAGGGCCTACGACGATCACCGAGCGGGCCGAGTAGTCGACACGCTTACCCAGCAGATTCTGGCGGAAGCGTCCCTGCTTGCCCTTGAGGCTGTCGCTGAGCGACTTCAGCGAGCGGTTGGCGTCGCTGCGCACGGCGGTCGACTTGCGGCTGTTGTCGAGCAGCGAGTCAACGGCCTCCTGCAGCATGCGCTTCTCGTTGCGAAGAATCACTTCAGGAGCCTTGATTTCGATGAGTCGCTTAAGGCGGTTGTTACGTATAATCACACGGCGGTAGAGGTCATTGAGGTCGCTTGTGGCAAAGCGGCCGCCGTCCAGAGGCACCAGAGGGCGCAGATCGGGCGGAATGACGGGCACCACCTTGAGAATCATCCATTCGGGGCGGTTGATGTTTTTCGACGCGCGGAAGCTCTCCACCACCTGAAGGCGCTTGAGAGCCTCGGTCTTGCGCTGCTGCGACGTCTCGTGCGAGGCGCGGTCGCGCAGCTCATACGACAGGTCGTCGAGATTGAGGTCGGCCAGCAGGTCGTAGATGGCCTCGGCGCCCATCTTGGCAATGAACTTGTTGGGGTCGCTGTCATCGAGCATGCTGTTGCCAGGCAGCTTGTCGAGAATCGACAGGTACTCGTCCTCCGAAAGGAGGTCGAGACGCTCCACAGGCACTTCCTGCGGGGCACTCTTTCCATCACCGGTCTTCACAGTGAGCGCTGCTGCACCGGGCTTGATCACGATGTAGCGCTCATAATATATCACAGCATCGAGCTTCTTGGTGGGCAGACCCAGCAGATAACCGATCTTGTTGGGCAGCGAGCGGAAATACCAGATGTGTGCCACGGGCACCACCAGCTGGATGTGGCCGCTGCGCTCGCGGCGCACCTTTTTCTCTGTCACCTCCACACCGCAACGGTCGCACACGATGCCCTTGTAGCGGATGCGCTTGTACTTGCCGCAGTGGCACTCGTAGTCTTTTACGGGGCCGAAGATGCGCTCGCAGAACAAGCCGTCGCGCTCGGGCTTGTAGGTGCGGTAGTTTATGGTCTCGGGCTTCAGCACCTCGCCGTATGAATTTTCGAGGATCTCATCGGGTGAGGCAAGGCTGATCGAGATTTTTGTGAAGTTGTTCTTTATCTTGTTATTTTTGTAAGCCATTCTGGAATTGCTATAAAGACGTTTGTTTTAATCAAGTTTCACACTCAGGCAGAGGCCGCGCAGCTCGTGCAGGAGCACGTTGAGCGACTCGGGAATGCCCGGAGTGGGCATTGCGTCGCCCTTGACAATGGCCTCGTAGGCCTTGCTGCGGCCCGTGACATCGTCGCTCTTGATGGTGAGGATCTCCTGAAGCACGTGCGATGCGCCGAATGCCTCGATTGCCCAAACCTCCATCTCACCAAAGCGCTGGCCGCCAAACTGGGCCTTACCGCCAAGGGGCTGCTGGGTGATGAGCGAATACGGGCCAATGGAGCGCGCGTGCATCTTGTCTTCCACCATGTGGCCCAGCTTAAGCATGTAGGTCACACCCACTGTGGCCGGCTGGTCGAAGCGCTCGCCAGTGCCGCCGTCGTAGAGGTAGCACTTGCCATAGCGGGGCAGGCCGGCCTTGTCGGTCCACTCGTTGAGGTCGTCGAGGCTTGCGCCGTCGAAGATGGGAGTGGCAAACTTAACGTTGAGCTCGCGTCCGGCCCAGCCGAGAACGGCTTCGAAAATCTGGCCGAGGTTCATACGCGAAGGCACACCCAGCGGGTTGAGCACGATGTCGACGGGGGTGCCGTCGGCAAGGAACGGCATGTCTTCCTGACGCACCACGCGCGACACGATACCCTTGTTGCCGTGGCGGCCGGCCATCTTGTCGCCCACGCCTATTTTACGCTTCTTGGCCACATACACCTTGGCCATCTGCATGATGCCTGCGGGCAGCTCGTCGCCTATCTGCAGGTCAAACTTCTTGCGGCGCAGCTCGGCGTCGATGGCCTTGCTCTTGCGCAGATAGTTCATGATGCAGGCGCGCACCAGGGCGTTGGTGTGGTCGTCGTTGGTCCAGTGGCTCAGGTTCACGCCCTCGTAGTCGATGGAGTCGAGCACGGCGGCTGTGAACTGCGCTCCTTCGGGCACCACCTCGGTGTCGATGAAGTCGGTCACACCGGCCGACTCATGGCCCTCGGTGAGCTTGAGCATCTTGTTGATGAGGATGCCGCGCAGCTCCTTCTGGCGTGCTTCGTATTCCTCATCGAGCTTGATTTGCTCGGGGTCGCCGCCGCGGGTCTTGCGCTTCTTGGCTGCACGCTGGAACAGGCGGGTGCCTATGATCACACCCTTGAGCGACGGGTTGGCCTTGAGCGAGGCGTCTTTCACATCGCCGGCCTTGTCGCCGAATATGGCGCGCAGCAGCTTCTCCTCGGGGGTGGGATCGCTCTCGCCCTTAGGAGTGATTTTACCTATAAGTATGTCGCCCGGCTTGATGTGGGCACCCACACGCACGATGCCGCGCTCGTCGAGGTCCTTGGTGGCGTCCTCGCTCACGTTGGGGATGTCGTTGGTGAGTTCCTCCATGCCGCGCTTGGTTTCGCGCACTTCCAGAGTGTACTCATCGACGTGCACCGAAGTGAGAATGTCCTCGCGCACCATGCGCTCGTTGAGCACGATGGCGTCCTCATAGTTATAGCCCTTCCAGGGCATGTAGGCCACCTTCAGGTTGCGGCCGAGTGCCAGCTCGCCGTCTTCGGTCGAGTAGCCCTCAGTGAGGATGTCGCCCTTCTCTACACGCTGTCCGCGGTTGCAGATGGGTCGCAGGTCGATGGTGGTGCTTTGGTTGGTCTTGCGGAACTTGGGCAGGTGGTATTCCTTCACCGGCTCCTCAAAGCTTACGAAAGCCTCTTCCTCGGTCTGGTCGTAGCGGATGCGGATCTTGGCTGCGTCCACATATTCCACCACGCCGGCGCCTTCGGCCTGAATCTGGGTGCGGCTGTCGTAGGCCAGGCGCTGCTCGATGCCGGTGCCCACAATCGGGGCCTCGCTGCGCAGCAGCGGCACGGCCTGGCGCATCATGTTGGCGCCCATCAGGGCGCGGTTGGCGTCGTCGTGCTCCAGGAAGGGGATCATGGCAGCTGCCACCGACGCAATCTGTTGCGGTGACACGTCCATGAGGTTAACGTCTTCGGGCGGCACCACAGGGAAGTCGGCCTCAAGGCGCGACTTCACCTTGTCGCGCACAAAGGTGCCGTCGTCGTTAAGCGGCGCGTTGCCCTGGGCCACAATCTTGTTTTCCTCGCTTTCGGCGGTCATATACACCACATGGCTGTTGTCAAGGTCAACCTTGGCGTTCTCCACCTTGCGGTAGGGGGTTTCGATGAAGCCCAGCTTGTTGATTTTAGCATAGATGCAGAGCGACGAAATCAGACCGATATTGGGGCCTTCAGGGGTCTCAATCGGGCAAAGGCGGCCGTAGTGAGTGTAGTGCACGTCGCGCACCTCGAAGCCTGCGCGCTCACGCGACAGGCCGCCGGGGCCGAGTGCCGACATACGGCGCTTGTGGGTGATTTCGGCCAGAGGGTTGGTCTGGTCCATGAACTGCGACAGGGCGTTGGTGCCGAAGAAAGTGTTAATCACCGACGAGATGGTCTTGGCGTTGATCAGGTCGATGGGTGTGAACACTTCGTTGTCGCGCACGTTCATGCGCTCGCGGATGGTGCGGGCCATACGCGCCAGGCCCACGCCAAACTGGTTGTAGAGCTGCTCGCCCACGGTGCGCACGCGGCGGTTGCTCAAGTGGTCGATGTCATCCACATCGGTCTTGCTGTTGATGAGGCCGATGAGGTACTTGATGATCTCGATAATATCTTCTTTGGTGAGCACACGCACGTCGTCGGGTGTGTTCAGGCCAAGTTTTTTGTTGATGCGGAAGCGGCCCACATCGCCCAGGTCATAACGCTTTTCGCTGAAAAAGAGGTTCAGAATCACCTCGCGCGCACTTGCGTCATCCGGTGGCTCGGCGTTGCGCAGCTGCCTGTAGATGTAGTTGATGGCTTCCTTCTCGCTCTTGCACCCGTCCTTGCTGAGGGTGTTGAAGATGATTTCATAGTCGCTGGTGTTCACGCCTTCGCGGTGCAGCAGAATGGTCTTTGCGCCGCTGTCGATGATCTTTTGGATGTTATCCTCGGTGATCTCAGTGTCGCGGTCGAGGATTTCCTCGTTGCGCTCAATCGACGACACCTCGCCCGAGTCCTCGTCAACGAAGTCCTCGGTCCAGGATTTCACCACGCGTGCCGCAAGTTTGCGGCCTATGGCTTTCTTAAGGTTCGACTTAGTTACTTTGAGTTCATCAGCCAGTCCAAACACATTGATGATGTCGTTGTCGGTCTCCAGACCTATGGCGCGCAGCAGCGTGGTCACGGGCAGCTTCTTCTTACGGTCGATGTAGGCATACATCACCTTGTTGATGTCGGTGGCAAACTCGATCCACGAACCGCGGAACGGAATGATGCGGGCCGAATACAGCTTTGTGCCGTTGGCGTGCACGCTCTGGCCGAAGAACACGCCCGGCGAGCGGTGCAGCTGCGACACAATGACGCGCTCGGCACCGTTGATCACAAACGTGCCCTTGTCGGTCATGTAGGGGATGGCGCCTAAATATACGTCTTGAACCTCGGTCGCGAAGTCTTCGTGATCGGGGTCGGTGCAGTAGAGTTTTAATTTGGCCTTGAGAGGCACACTGTAAGTGAGTCCGCGGTCAAGACATTCCTCGATAGTGTAGCGTGGCGGATCGATGAAATAGTCAAGGAATTCGAGCACAAAGTTGTTTCTGGTGTCGGTGATGGGGAAATTTTCAGAAAACACTTTGTAGAGTCCCTCGTTTTTTCGCTTCTCAGTTGGGGTATCTAATTGCAGAAAATCTCTGAACGATTGTAATTGCACCTCAAGAAAGTCGGGATAAGGGAACGGATTCTTGACGCGTGCAAAATTAATGCGTGGTTGTTTGGTAACTGACATTGAAAAAAATGTTATAAGTGAACTCAAATATTAATTATGACACAAAAAGGTTAAGAATCGACAATAAATTGGGATTCTTAACCTAAGAACCTGATATTCAGGTTATATTATTTAAGTTCAACCTCAGCTCCGAGCTCTTCGAGTTGTTTCTTCATGCCTTCAGCGTCGGCCTTAGCCAGACCTTCCTTCAGAGTGCTGGGGGCCTTGTCAACGAGGTCCTTAGCGTCCTTCAGGCCAGCGCCAGTGAGTTCCTTAACCAGCTTGATCACTTTGAGCTTCTCGTTGCCAGCAGCCTTGAGGACAACGTCGAATGAAGACTTCTCCTCTTCAGCGGCAGCAGCGCCACCAGCGGCAGGAGCAGCAACTGCTACAGCAGCAGCGGCGGGTTCGATACCATATTCGTCTTTGAGGATTTGAGCAAGTTCGTTTACTTCCTTAACTGAAAGATTAACAAGTTGTTCTGCAAAAGCTTTTAAATCTGCCATTTTTGTATGATTTAATTGTTTGATTTTTAAATTTAATTACTCTTCTTTGTTTGATAATGTTTCCAGAATTCCGTGCAGTTTGCTGCCGCCACTCTGCAGAGCGCTCACAACGTTCTTGGCCGGAGACTGCAGCAGAGCCACAACATCGGCGATGAGTTCGTTCTTGCTCTTGATGTTGGCCAGCACTTCGAGTTGATCTTCGCCCATATAGACGGTCTCCTCGACAAAGGCTGCCTTCAGTGCAGGAATGGTTTCTTTCTTCTGACGGAAACTCTTGATGAGTTTAGCCGGGGCGTTACCAGTGTTGCTGAGCATCAGCGTGGTGGAGCCGGCCAGGGCGCCATAAAGGCCAGAATAGTCAACGTCAGACTCTTCCATAGCCTTATGCAGCAGGCTGTTCTTGACAACCATCAGCTTCACGTCGGCCTTGAAGGCTGCGCGGCGCAGGGCGGTGGTCTTCTCGGCGTTGAGAGTAGTGGTCTCGGTGAGATATACCGCACTGTAGTTGGCAAGAGTTGCCTTGATGTTCTCGATTAATATCGCTTTATCTTCCTTTCTCATTTTTCTTCTGCAATTTTTAAAAATTAAGCATCGACTGATTTGGTGTCAATCTTGATACCAGGACTCATAGTACTTGAAAGATAAATGCTCTTGATATATGTGCCTTTGGCTGTGTTGGGCTTGAGCTTGATAAGGGTGTTGATGAATGCCTGGGCATTCTCCTTGATCTGCTCGGGAGCGAACGACATCTTGCCGATAGAAGTGTGCACAATGCCCTTCTTGTCGACCTTGAAGTCGATCTTACCTTGCTTAACCTCTTTCACTGCCTTGGCAACATCGGGAGTCACAGTACCGCTCTTGGGGTTAGGCATAAGGCCGCGGGGGCCGAGCACACGACCCAGAGGGCCAACCTTGCCCATGGTCTGGGGCTGGGTGATGATTACATCAACGTCAGTCCAACCACCCTTGATTTTCTCGATATATTCGTCCAGACCAACGTAGTCAGCACCGGCTTCCTTTGCGGCGGCTTCTGCTTCGGGGCCGCAGAGCACCAGCACGCGCACCTGCTTGCCGGTGCCGTGAGGCAGCGACACCACGCCGCGCACATTCTGATCGGCCTTGCGGGGGTCAACACCAAGACGCACATCGATATCAGCTGACGAGTCAAACTTTGTGAAGGTGATCTCCTTCAGCAGAGCCGCTGCCTCAGCGAGGGTATAACTCTTCCCAGCTTCAATCTTCTCTTTTGCTAACTTTTGATTTTTTGTAAGTTTACTCATTGTCAATTGAAGTTTTAAACGTTTTCGGGAAATGTACCCTTAACAGTGATACCCATACTTCTTGCTGTGCCTGCCACCTGCTTCATAGCCGAGGCCAGTGTGAAACAGTTCAAATCAGGGAGCTTGTCCTCTGCGATTGCCTGCACCTGTTCCCAAGTGACCGAAGCCACCTTGCGACGGTTGGGCTCGCCAGAACCGCTCTTAAGCTTTGCGGCGTCCTTCAGCTGCACTGCCACGGGCGAGGTCTTTACTACGAAGTCAAAGCTCTTGTCGGTGTAGTAAGAGATTACCACGGGAAGAACCTTGCCGGCCTTTGCCTGTGTGCGGGCGTTGAATTGCTTGCAAAACTCCATGATGTTGATACCCTTAGAACCCAGAGCGGGACCTACTGGCGGTGAAGGGTTTGCAGCTCCACCTTTAATCTGCAATTTGATCTGTCCAGCAATTTCTTTTGCCATTGTTCAATTAATTGTTTAGTGATTTTTAATAATAAATAAAAATCGGGCGCTCTTTAGCGTGAGCCTCTCGGGTCGTAACCACCCGCGGGCGCGTCACTGGCGCTCTACTTGCGAATTGTCCAACTCCACGGGAGTGGGCCGGCCAAACACCGACACCTCTACCTTGAGCTTGCGCTTCTCGCGGTTCACTTCCTCCACATTGCCCACAAAGTTGGTGAACGGGCCGTCGATTACCTTGACCTTATCGCCCACTTCATAGTCGTTCACGCCACTGTCAGCGGCTTCCTGCTCGGTTTCCACGGCTCCCATCATGCGGGCCATGTCGCTCTCGCGAATGGGCTCGGGACGACGGTTCTTGTCGTGGGTGCGAACAAAGTCGATGATGTTGGTGGTGTTGCGGAGAGTCTCCTCAACCTCGCCTGTGAGATTAAGCAAAACAAACACGTAGCCGGGCAGTTTGTTTCTCTCTTTGAGAACTTTCTTGCCGGCACGCGTCACGTATGCCTTCTCAGTAGGAATAAGCACCTCCTGCACAAAATCTCCTAAACTGGTGTTTTTGCAAGTTGCATCAAGTGTTTCCTTTACTTTTGCCTCCTTGCCTGAGATAGCGCGCAAGGCGTACCATTGGAATTTTCCTTCTGACATCGGTTTTCTCTTAAACTTGGTTGAAAAATACTAATGTGAATTCTTGACGGTGCGCAGTCGCCAACGCGGACTTTCATTCACCCGCCACAGTATCAAAATTGAGAAGGGATACTGTAAATCAGGTGCATTCCCTCGTTGATGACAGCATCAACAGCCCAGATTACCAAAGCGGCAACGATGGAAGCTACCATTACCACGACCGAGCTATTGGCCAGCTCTTTCTTGGTTGGCCAAGAAACCTTATTGACGAGCTCGTAATAAGATTCCTCGAGATCCGTAAGTATTTTATATTTTTTCATTTCTCTTCTTAATTAGCACGGGAAGTAAGACTCGAACTCACGACTTTCGGTTTTGGAGACCGACGTTCTACCAACTGAACTATTCCCGTATTGAAAAGCACACTGGCCGTGGCTGCCGCCGCAGCCGTGTGCTTTGATCTTTTATGATTGTGTATTACTCAACAATCTTAGTGATTTGGCCAGAACCAACTGTGCGGCCACCCTCACGGATTGCGAAGCGCAGACCTTCGCTGCAAGCAACCGGAGTAATCAGCTTCACACCGATCTCAACGTGGTCACCAGGCATCACCATCTCTACGCCTTCGGGCAGAGTGATCTCACCAGTCACATCGAGTGTGCGGATGTAGAACTGAGGACGATAGTGATTGTGGAACGGAGTGTGACGGCCACCTTCCTCTTTCTTCAGAATGTAGACAGAGGCTGTGAACTCATCGTGAGTCTTAACAAGACCCGGGTGGCAGATAACCATACCGCGCTTGATAGCCTTGTAGTCGATACCGCGGAGCAGCAGACCTACGTTGTCGCCAGCTTCACCCTCGTCAAGAATCTTACGGAACATCTCAACGCCGGTAACCACCGACTTCATGTCGGCACCGAGACCCATGATTTGAACCTCATCGCCCACCTTAACCTTACCAGTCTCGATACGACCAGTGGCAACAGTACCACGGCCAGTGATTGAGAACACGTCCTCAATAGGCATCAGGAACGGTTTGTCGATATCGCGCGGAGGCAGAGGAATCCATTCGTCAACAGCCTTCATCAGCTCAAGAACGCTCTCCACCCACTTGGGCTCGCCATTGAGGGCACCCAGTGCAGAGCCCTTGATGATAGGAGTGTTCTCGCCATCGTAGTCGTACTCAGAGAGGAGGTCGCGAACGTCCATCTCAACGAGCTCGATCATCTCATCGTCAACATCAGGAGAGTCGCACTTGTTCAGGAACACAACCAGACGGGGAACGTTCACCTGACGGGCGAGAAGGATGTGCTCGCGAGTCTGGGGCATAACGCCGTCGGTTGCTGCGATAACCACGATTGCACCGTCCATCTGAGCAGCACCAGTCACCATGTTCTTCACATAGTCGGCGTGTCCAGGGCAGTCAACGTGAGCATAGTGGCGGTTAGCAGTCTCATACTCAACGTGTGATGTATTGATTGTGATACCACGCTCTTTCTCCTCGGGAGCGTTGTCGATAGAGTCGAACGAACGCACGCCCTCAGACGAGAAACCCTGCTCGGCAAGCACCTTAGTGATAGCGGCAGTCAGGGTAGTTTTACCGTGGTCAACGTGACCAATAGTACCGATGTTAACATGCGGCTTTGATCTTACGAATTTCTCTTTTGCCATAACTTAGTTATTTTTGATTAAATGATTAACTCTTCAAGTTGTAATCACGCATATACTCCGCCCACCAAGGCCAATAAATTTGTTCTTGAGAGGCGAAGCCTGCATTTGATTAGTTGAGCCGATGGCGGGATTTGAACCCGCGACCTCTTCCTTACCAAGGAAGTGCTCTACCCCTGAGCTACATAGGCAATATTTCTTTTTTTTAGAGCGGAAGACGAGGCTCAAACTCGCGACCCTCAGCTTGGAAGGCTGATGCTCTATCAACTGAGCTACTTCCGCATTGCACAACCGTGGCGCAAGCGCCAGTTGATTTTGTTGTGGGTAGAGATGGATTCGAACCACCGAAGTCGAGAGACAGCAGATTTACAGTCTGCCCCATTTGGCCACTCTGGAATCTACCCAAAATGTTTTGTTTTCGAGCCTCTTGTCGGATTCGAACCAACGACCCCGAGATTACAAATCACGTGCTCTGGCCAACTGAGCTAAAGAGGCATCAGGCCTTGCGTTGCCGCTTGCGGCAGCGCCGCTTGCTTGTTTCAAGCGAGTGCAAAGTTACGCATTATTTTCTATTCGGCAAACATTCGCACTATTTTTTTTCGAAAAAAGTCGTTTTTTGCCCTCACCGGCCCAGTGCAAGGGCAAAAAACGGGCACAGCCATCAGTTGGCCGAGGCGGGCAGCAGGCGGCGGCCCACCACTTCGGTCACCCTGCCGGGCAGCGTGACGCCTACGCTGGCGGGACTGGCATCGGCGGCGTTGCGCGCCACCATCACGGTGTAGCGACCAGGCTCCACCTGCCAGCAGCTGCCCTGCTCGTTGAACGAGGCCAAGTCGGCATAAGGCACGCGCAGCATCACGCTCTGACTCTGTCCCGGCTCAAGCTGGCGGGTCTTGGCAAAGGCGCGCAGCTCGCGGGCGGGCTTGTCCATGTCGCGGCCAGGGGCGGCCACGTACACCTGCACCACTTCTTTGCCCGCAACTCGGCCTGTGTTGCGCACGTCTACGGTCACGGTCAGGTTGCCGGCTGTGTCGGCCTGCACAGTGGGCTTGCCGTAGGCAAATGTGGTGTAGCTAAGTCCGTAGCCAAACGGGAAGGCCACCTTCACGCCGCGCGTGGTGTAGTAGCGGTAGCCCACATACACGCCCTCGTCGTAGCGGGTGTAGTCAAAGTTGCGGCGGCCCAGGTCGACCCGCTGTTCGGGCTTTAGGCGCAGCAGCTGCAATATGTGCGGATCGTCAAGACTATCGGGCACGGGGAAGTTGGCAGCTGTGGGGTCGTCGGAATAGCTCACCGGCCACGTCATGGGCAGTCGGCCCGACGGGCACTCGCGCCCAGCGAGCAGGTCGGCCACCGAGTTGCCCCCCTCCTGCCCGGGCAGCCACGAGACGAGCACGGCGTCGGCAAGGTCCATCCAACTGGCGGTCTCCACCACGCCACACACGTTGAGCACCACCACCATGCGCTTGCCGGCCTTGTGGAAGGCGCTCGACACCGATTGCAGCATCTGCCGCTCGGCGGCGGTGAGGCAGAAGTTGCCGTTGATGTCACGGTCGGCAAACTCGCCGCTGATGCGGCCAATGGTCACCACGGCGGCGTCGCAGTCGCGGGCGACGCGCTTCAGGGCCGGGCCCTCAAGCGGCATCTCGGCTATGCGGCGCGGGGGTATGGCTTTCGAGTATTTTCCTTTGTACACTGGCATCTGGGCCTTGGCCTGCGGGATATAGGCCTCGTAGGCCGAACGCAGGCCGGCGTCGAGCGCAAAGCCGGCGTCGGTAAGCCCCTGGGCAAGGTCGACCACATAGGCGTGGTTCACATTGCCGGCGCCGGTGCCTCCGGCCGTGAAGTCGTAGCTGGCGCAGCCGAAGGCGGCAAGACGCTTCACACCGCTGGCCAGAGGCAGCGTGGCGCGCTCGTTTTTCAGCAGCACCATGCCCTCAGTGGCAGCGTGGCGGGCAACCTGGGCGTCGGCCTTGAGGTCGGGGGCGTTGTCGGCCACATAGCCGGCAAAGCGCGGAGTGCGCTCCACATATTGCAGCACGTGCTCCACGTTGCGGTCAAGGGCTTCCATGGGCAGTTCGCCGCTGGCCACGGCGCGCTGCAGCTGTTCGCGCTGCAGCAGGTTGCCCGGCATAAGCAGGTCGTTGCCGGCCAGCAGTTGGGCCGTGGCGCTGATGCCGCCGTGCCAGTCGCTCATCACCATGCCGCGGTAGCCCCACTCGCCGCGCAGGATGCCGTCGATGAGGTCGGCGCGCTCGCTGGCCATGGTGCCGTTGATTTTATTGTATGACGTCATCACCGTGAGCGGGTGAGCCTTTTTCACCACTATTTCAAAGGGTTTGAGGTAGATTTCGCGGAAGGTGCGCGGCGTGCCCACCACGTTGTTGCGCACGCGGTTGGTCTCCTGATTATTGAGGGCAAAGTGCTTGAGCGATGTGCCCACGCCAGCACTTTGAATGCCGTTAACCATGGCGGCGCACACGAGGCCCGAAAGCAAGGGGTCTTCGCTGTAGTACTCAAAGTTGCGTCCACACAATGGATTGCGCTGTATGTTGGTGGCAGGGGACAGCAGCACATCTACGCCATAGTGGTACACCTCGCTGCCCATGGCCGCGCCCACACGCGCCACAAGGGTGGTGTCCCACGTGGCGCTGAGCGCGGTGGCCACGGGAAAGTGGGTGCAATAGTAGGTGGAGTGCTTATCGCCCTTGCGGCGCGGGTCGATGCGCAGCCCGGCGGGACCGTCGGCAAGCACCGTGGGGGGCACGCCAAGGCGCGGCACAGCCACCGTCTGGCCCGCGGCACCAGGAACCAGTGTTGACTGTGCGCCGACTGCGGCAGTGGCACTGCTCTTCACGCGTCCGCGCGAACCTATCACCACGTCAAGCTTTTCGTCGAGTGTCATCGAATCGATTACAACACTTATGGGGTCGTGTCCCAGTTGGGGAGTGCGGGCTGGCAAATGCCAGCCACAGGCAGCCGCGGCTGTGGCGGCAATGGCTATTATTGATTTATTCATAGCGCAAAAATGGAGTTTATGCTACTGTTTTCAGTTGTTTGCTTGTGCAAAGGTAGCGATTATTATAGTCGCAGCCAACCATAGCGCGCACAAAAAGGCGGGGCTGCGCGCTGTGATGCGCGGGGCCCCGCCGTGTTTCGTTTGTTCTTTGTTATGTTTAGCGGCACACTGGTGCCGCCTCGCCTATATTTAATATGTGTGAGAAATCCTACTTGGCGTCTTTCAGCTTTTCGAGCTGGCGCTTCAGAGCCTCACAGCACAGGTCGATGGCTTCTTCGAAGGTGTCGGCCACTTTCGATGCAAACACATCGTCGTGCTGCGGCACATTGAGCTTGATGGCCGCTTCTTTGTTGAGTGAGGTTTCGGGCTTCACGACTTTGAGGTTGACATCGGCCGAAGCAATGTCCTCGCTGTACTTTGCAAGTTTCTCCACTTTTTTGTTGATGAACTGCTGCAGTTTCACTGTTGCGTCGAAGTGAATGGCTTTTACGTTGATTTCCATATTACCCTCCTTTTTTTAATGCCCTTGGGTGGGCGTGTTTGTAACTGTCTTTTAGTTGGCTGAATGTGACATGCGTATAGACTTGCGTGGCGGCCAGCGACTCGTGGCCCAGCAGTTCCTTCACGCTGTCGAGGTCAGCTCCGTCGTTGAGCATGGCGCTTGCGAACGTGTGCCGCAACACGTGCGGGCTCAGTTTGCTGCCGCCTCCCACGCCCGCCAGTGCGCTGTGCACCACATTGTAGACGAGCGACGGATATAGCGGCTTGCCCTCGCGGCGCACAAAGAATGGCTGGCAGCGGCCGTAGGCCTCGGTGCGCAGGCGGCGGTAGGCCTCAATCCAGCGCTGCAGCTCGCGGCCAAACGGGATGATGCGGTCTTTGTCGCGCTTGCCGTGCACCTTCAGCTCGCACTTTTGGGTGTCGACGCACGCGTCTTTCAGCCCTATCAGCTCGGCCCGGCGCATACCCGTCTCATACAGCATCATCACCATCAGGCGGTTGCGCACGGCATCGGCATCGGTCATGTCCACCGGCGAGTCGAGCAGCTCGTTAAGGCTGCTTTGCCTCACGGTGTGCGGCAGCTGCCGCGGCAGCTTGGCCAGCTCGACGTCGGCAGCCGGATTGGCCACCGCCTCGCCCTGCCACATCAGCCACTTGTAGAGTGCCCTGGCCGACTGCACCTTGCGGCGCAGCGTGCGCGGCCCGTCGCCCTGGCGGCTAAGCGCCACGAGCCAGGCCCTTATGTCGGCCGGCTCCACACTGCCCCACTCCACCGTGCGGCGTCCGTGCCCGCTCAAGAAGTCTTCCAGCTGCTCCAGATCGCGGCCATAGGCCTTGGCGGTGAGGGCCGACTGGTTGAGTTCAAGCCTTATGTGCTGCAAAAACCGTTCACGCGTGTCCATATAGCTGTGTGTGTCACATTTCAATTAATTCTCTGTCAATTATGGTCGTGCGGTGACCAGCACCGCCGCCACGGGTCACACAGGCCGCTGCGCTCGCTTGCGCCATGGCGCCTTGTGTGCCTCATCAGTTACGAAATTAGCCACTTTATGCGACAAATGCAAACCCACAGCCGCCTTTTTTCAATAATTTTTCACCATTTCACCGATTTTAAAGCCCACGCCACCACCTCAGCCAAAGCCCAGAAGCTAAACAGTTGCAACGACTTTTCCATTGTGATCTGATTCGCTGCATCTTGCTTACAACTTGGTGCAGCAAGAAAAACACAACAGTCGGGCCGTTAATGAAGTTTCACTAACGGCCCGGCTCAAAATTCATTTTTCAGTCCATCTCAATTATGACTGAGCGCTCCAATATTTTTTCAAGGTGTACGCCGTTTATCGACAACGTGCTCCAGATAGAAGAGGGGTCTTCAAATGTTTGAAGCACCATTCCATCAGAAGCCGTTGTAGGACCATAATCTGAGCCAGCTTTGGTCAATTCGCATTTGCCATCCCAGTTTGGATTAGGGCTTATACGGACAAACTCAACTGGGTCTTTTTCTGTTTTTATAGCATAAAAATTTTTATCTACAGTCCAATAAAACAGAACATTTAGGCCCACGTCCTCGACCCAGTAGCGGAAAATGTATTCAGAAGAATTTGACCTTGCTGCATTTCGAGAACTTTCCGACCAACCCAAATCATCTTCATATAAATCGCGGTCGCCTTTGTTGCCTATGCGCCAAAAGTTTTTAACTAACAATCTTCTACCCATATTTAATTTTTATTTGAATGAAAGCCTCTTGCCAAATTCATTAGCCGCCTATCACGGGCAGATAGCTCAAACACGTTACGTTTGTCGTGGCGCTTGCGACCTACCATACCCGAAGAGCTCCAATGATGAACGTGCGGCACCTCTCCTTCTTTACCAAAATCAACACTTCGAACAAGCCGATGATCACGATAATAGTAAATGCTTTCGATTCTGTCTCGCTCTTTTGAATACGCAAAGTAAGTGGTATTTCTTGTATTGGAATATGTGGGAGTATGATTATTTGAGGTTCCATCACTTTGTATCACCTTTATATTCCCTATTTTCCCCACTTCAGAATATTTTCGGCATTCTGGTGGTATACCACCAGATTTGCCATAACTCGCTGAATAAGATCCTCTATCTCCCATATGTTCTCATCCTTATTAACCTATTTGACATAACAAACTCGACTTCAAGCTTATCGGGCATCCATGGAAAGCGTTCCCTGCTACCATCACCATATACTACCACCAATTCAGGGTCAATTTGCTTAATCATTTCAAGAAACCCAATTTTGAAATAAAATTGTGAACGTTCATCCCTTAGCACACCTAATGTAGAGACCATAACAGTTCCACCCTTAGAAAAGCCTTGAAAACAAAATTCAAAAGACGGACGAGAACTCCATCCGACCACAGGCAGTAAACGAACACCACGCTCTTGGTAATAAAACGACAACGCATGATTGCGGTATTTATTTGCAATTTGAGCTGCCAATGGATCATCTACTTTCATAGAAAAATCCAATGAGCCAAAACACTGATACTTTTGCAACAAACTCTCATATCGTTCTGGATTATACCACATTCGCTCCAAAATGTAATCATAGTCAAAGCTCGTAATACATGTATGTGCGGGATCAACACACGTTGGACTTGATATGCTCACATAATATTTTGGAAGCGGCCCATAATATGAATTAAGCAATGGTATGCCATACTTACCACAACGCATTGCATTGCTACAATACTCTGTTCCAAAATTCTTTAACTTTAGAAATTTATTTTGCGTTTTTGCACGGGAATCTGGCGATACGCCTCTAAAGATGTCCCAAATTTCCTTTACTATTGCGTCTTTCATTTTAAAGAAATTTTACACTGGCAAAGATACTGTTTCTGTTTTTATTTCCTAAAATACTGCATACGTAGTTTGTTCTTTTTTCCTCTTAACTTTATGCTATTTAAGCCCTATTAGTATACAAGAACTATTTCACACGCCAACACGCACTATTACAGTATAGCAATTAGCTAATTAACATTCAGCTCACTACAAAAAACTATATGGTTTTAATTGGGCAAATTCAGATTAATAGCTATGGCAACTCGGCCCGTAGAGCACTCCAAATTGCCGATGTACACATTTTGCAATCTTTTATTAATCACTTCGTATGGTCCTTCATGTTTGTATCTAAATATGAACAAATAAATGCTTTAGCATAAATAAACTTTCGATTAGTATTAGACGGAGCGTTTATCAAAACAGCTGACCATGTAGCACTTACATTAGATTTCTCCTAATGTCACTAAAAAAGTCCTGGATCATAGTGCAGTGGATTAATAATTCACTTTCGGTTTGCCGTGGCCGCATTTCTCAGAAATGTATTTGTGGAGGCAAACGTGTGAACAAGCATTTCGCGTGAGCTTCTCTCCCGCTCCGTCCGTGCAGCATACTCGCCATACTCCATGCGTGCAGTGGTCTTATGCCTTAACATCACTTTATACGACAAATGCAAACTCCACACCTATTTTTTTTCAATAATTTTTCACCATTTCACCGATTTTAAAGCCCACGCAGCACGTGTGCCTTGAGCCAGCGCCACCGCTTGGCCGTGTGGCCTATGCAAAACAGCAAAAACAAGAACCCCGCCTTGCCGTGCACCGCCCCAAGCGGTGAATGCTGCGGCTGAAGCACGAAATGCGCCAAAGCCGCAATGCTGAGCACGGCCATCACGCCCCACAGCACGCACATTGCGCGTGTGGGGCGGTTCTTTAGCCTCCGCATTTTCTTGAGCCAACCGCCGCGGCCAAAATGCAGATACAGATGCCACGCCACAGCGGCCATCATAGCCGCTCCGGCAATGCTATGCGCCCACACCATTGCATTGAAGCCAATTCCCATAAGGTCGCGGCCGCCGCATGCCTCAAGCTGCAAGCCCGACAGCAGCATCAATGCAGCCATCACTGCCAAGAAAGCGTTGCATATGCGCAGTTTGTTGATTTTCTTCATCTCAATTAAATGTATAATCACACCACATTGTGCGAAAAGTTAAGGCTAAATGCGCTAACCGCCAAAAAAGCAACGGCATCAGCGGGGATAATGGGGCATTGAGGTTGCACGTGTGCGATGATTTAAGTATTTTTTGTGTGGACATCCCCGGCACGTGTCGCAAAATAGTGGACGGCATTATCCCGTCAGGGATAAAATATGTGTAGGCAGGGAGGCGCTACTGCAGGGGGATGGCCTTGATGGAGCCGAGCTTGTGGACGGTGACCGACGAGGGCTTGCCCTTGTAGTAGACTTTGCCAGTGCCCGAGCCGGTGACCTTAAGCTCGCCACCCTGCACGGTGCAGCCTATCGACCCGGTGCCTATAATGGTGCAGTGGGCCGACTTGGCGGGCAGCTGGTCGGCCTGAATCTCACCTTTGCCCACGTTTTTGGCGCGTAGGTTGGTGCATTGGCCGTCGGCCACAATTTTGCCGCGGCCTGTGGAGATGTTGAGCTGCACTGTGGCGGCGTCGATGCCGTGGGCTATCAGCCGGCCGTTGTCGGTGATCACGCACTTAAGCACTGGCGTCTTGGCCAGGCACACGAGGCGCACGGTGCTGTCGCCCTGGTTTTTGGCCTCTTGCAGCGACGAGGAGTAGACCGTGACCGTGGGCAGATGGCCGGCTGCCAGCACATCGGGGGCCACCTGGACGGTGAGTTTGCCTTTGCCGTTGTTCACAAACAGCAGTCCGCTCACCACCTTTGCGTCGGCAGTGAACACGGCCATGCCCGACGAGTCGGGGCTGCACACGTAGTCCACATTTATGTTGTCGGTAACGTTGAGTTTGGTGAATTCGCCCACCTTCACTTCGTGGCGCTCGGCAGCGCTCAGGCAAGTTGTGGCCACTGCCAGCAGGAGTGTGAATGCTGATAATATGCGTTTCATCTTATTTGCTTCTTATGCTCTGTTGTTTCTTAATCACGTTAATCACTCAGATATTTGCGCTCCACATCGTCGAGAATTGCGTTGAGGTCGGCGGCGGTGTCGGCCTGCAGCATGGCTATGCGGGTCTGGCGAAAGTTGGGAATGCCCTTAAACAGCGGTGTGGCGGCCAAGTGGCGGCGAATGTGAAGGATGCCGCGGTGCTCATCGATGCGGTCGATGCTCTCGCTGATTTGGCGGCGCAGCAGCTGCATTTTCTCGTGGTTGCTGATGCTGGGCAGAGTGCCGTCGAGCAAATACTGCTTCATTTCGCGGAATATCCACGGTGCGCCTATAGCGGCGCGGCCCACCATGATGCCGTCAACGCCATAGCGGTCGTAATACTCGGCCAGTTTTTGAGGCGTGGTGATGTCGCCGTTGCCTATGATGGGGATGTGCATGCGCGGGTTGCGCTTCACCTCGCCTATCAGTGTCCAGTCGGCCTCACCGGTGTATAGCTGCGAACGCGTGCGACCATGAATGGTGAGGGCCTGAATGCCGCAGTCTTGCAGCTGTTCGGCCAGCTCCACAATAATCTTGCTGTCGCAGTCCCAACCCAGGCGCGTCTTGGCGGTTACGGGCACGTCGACGGCCTGCACCACAGCGCGCGTTATTTGCAGCATTAGCGGCACATTGCGCAGCAAGCCGGCGCCGGCGCCCTTCGAGGCCACCTTCTTCACTGGGCAGCCAAAGTTCAGGTCAATCACATCGGGGTGGGCCTCCTGCGCTATTTTTGCGGCCTCCACCATGGGGTCGACTTCCTTGCCATATATCTGGATGGCCGCAGGACGCTCGGCTGGGGCAATGTGCAACTTGCGCATGGTGGCGCTGATGCTGCGCACCAGCGCGTCGGCCGACACAAACTCGGTGTACACCATGTCGGCGCCCTGCTCGCGGCATATCTGGCGGAACGACTGGTCGGTGACGTCCTCCATGGGGGCAAGCATCACCGGACGCGGTCCGAGGTCTATATTCCCTATCTTCATAGTTTTAAGCGATATTCAAATAGTGTAAGTTACTCTTCAACAATGCTGCCGCGCGGATGCCACTGGCGGCATGCGCGCATTTGGCAGTGTAAAGTTAGGCATTTTATCGCATTGGGGCAAAGCCGCATGGCAATAGGGGTGAGTTTTAGGCACTTTTTGACCAGCAGCAACACAGCCACAGGGATTTTGGACCAGTCCATTCCAAAAAAGTGACACAAATGACATTTTTTGGAATGGGTTCAAGTAATGATTTAAATACCAAGGAGGTTGCGCAGCACCCACCACAGCACTATCATGGCCAGAACGGCCATGGCGGCCCAAGCGGAATTGAGGGCGGCCCACAGCCGCGGCCAGCGCCCGCGCCACAGGCCCGATGTGGCATAGACCACAAGCACCGCGGCAAGCACGGGCAGCATGGCATTGTAGCTCCACGCCTCGGCCAGGCGGCCGTGAAGGGCGGCGTGAAGGGCGCGCTGCAAGCCGCAGCCAGGACAGCTGAGGCCGGTGAGCGACTTAAATATGCATTTTGGAAACAGAGGGAAGGTGGCAGGATCGAGCCAGGCATAGGCTGCGGCAAGCGCAGCCGCAGCCACCGTCACCACCAAGGCGCACATGCGGCGCCACAAGCGTCGCGCCATCATACCAGCAGCGACACCAGCGCGCCAATCCAGCCGAAGCCAACGCCCAGGGTGATGGCGGCAATGCAACTCCATGCGCTCCACTCGCTGAGGCTGACGGCGCGATCGTATTCGCCAGCATCGTACTTTGATTTGACCATCACACCGAGTACAATGGCCAGTATGCCAAGCGGCTGGCAAAGCAGCACGGCCACTATGCCCCAACCCACGTTTGTGGGCGGGCACTTGGGTGCCGGCCGTGCGGCACACGGCTCAGCCGGTTGCGGCAGTGGCGGCGGCAACGGCTGGCCTGCCGGTTCAGGAGTCTCTGCCGGCTCAGGCACAGAGTCGGGTTCAAGCGCCGACTCGGGGGCAGCCTCATCATCGGGCTCAGGCTCGGGAGCCGCCTCTTGAGGCTCAATGGCTGGCGGTTCGGGAGCGGAAGCAATGGCTGCCGCCAACTCGGGTAACTCGGTGATTTTCACCCAGTCGTCGAGTCCGCTGCGCCACACGTAGGCATCGGGGCCTACCTTCATTTTCTCCAGTTCGTCGATGGTCACAGGCCCTGCCTGCACCCCACCCTGATTTATCCAATACTGCTGCATAAGTCCATTGCCTAACTTATTGTTGATGGGCATTTGCAAAAATAATCATTTGAAAATAAACACAAAAGGAATTTGCAGCAATATTTTCATCGGTTACCACCGGCCAGGCGCCAGCAGCGTCCCGCGGCATAGACGGCGGCCAGCACCACGCCCCGCAGCAGCAAGTAGGTGACGAACGCCAGCCACAGGCGGCAATTGCCCATGTCGGGCGGCAGGGCAAAGTAGAGAGCAAAGTAGGCAGCGCTGGCCACCGCCACGGCGGCCAGCATGCCGCGCGTGCGCGTGAGGCCGATGAACACGCCATCGCCCACAAAGGCGGCCATGCCCGTGAGCGGAATGGCCACGCACCACCAGCGGTAGCTGAGGGCGGTGGCAAGCACGGTGCCATCGGTGGTGAGCAGGCCGAATATGAATTGCGGGAATACCATGTAGGCCACGGCAAACAGCAGGGCCAGCACGCTGCCCCACAGCAGCAAGCGGCGCACACACAGCCGCAGGGCGGCCTCGTCGCGGCGCCCCACGCACTTGCCCACCAAGGCCTCGCCGGCAAAGGCTATGCCGTCCATGAAGTAGGAGAACAGGGTGAACAGCTGCATTATCAGCGCATTCACAGCCAGAATCACATCGCCGCTGCGCGCGCCCACTGCCATGAAAAACAGTGTGACGAGCATCAGCAGAAAGCTGCGCACAAATATGTCGGCATTCACCCTGAAAAAACTGCCCGCTCCGCGCAGACGCACCGCCGCCCTAAAGCTGAGGTGCGCGGCGAGCCAAGGGTGCTTGCGGCGCAGCAAGACCATGGCATAGGCCAGACCGCACCACTCGGCGGTGAGCGTGCCCACGGCTATACCCTTGAAGCCCATGTGCAGCACAAACACCGCCACAAGGCTCACAGCTATGTTGACCACGTTGACGCCTATCGATATGGCCATTGGGCCGCGGGAGTCCTGCATGCCCAGCAGCCACCCCTTTATGGCCATCATCACCAGCAGGGCGGGCGCGCCCCACACGCCTATCGAAAAATATAGGGTGGCAAGCTGGCGCACATCATCCGACGGGCCTATGGCAAGCAGGGCAAGCCATCGCAGCGGCACCTGCAACGCTATCACCGCAAGGCCGATGAGCGCGCCAAGCACAGCGGCGCGCTGCAGCACCGAGGACTGAGCGGCCCGGTCGGCCCGCCCATAGGCCTGGGCGGTCATGCCCGAGGTGCCCATGCGCAGAAACCCGAAGTTCCAGTAAATGAGATTGAACATCATCGAGCCCACAGCCACGGCACCGATGAATTTGGCCACGCCAAGGTGGCCGGCTATGCCCACATCAAGCAGTCCCAGCAAAGGGATGGTGACGTTGGCCACAATGGCCGGCAGGGCTATGGCCAGAATTTGGCGGTCGCACCGGCGCTTCTCGTTCACAGCAGCCACGGCGCTAAAAATTTATGGTTACGTCCACGCCATCGAGGTCGCACTTAAACGGGGGCGTGACCTTGGTGACCGTTACAGTGCCTCCCTGCACCTGCGGAAACTGCCGCCTCACAGCCTGCGCTATGCGCCACGCCACATGCTCGAGCAGCTGCGACGGCTGGCGCATCTCGCGCTCGACCACGGCATACAGGCCGGCATAGTTCACCGTGCCGTCGAGGCAGTCATGCTCCATTGCCTGCCGCATCGGACAGGTCACGCTCAGCGTCACCTCAAAGCGGTTGCCCACAACACGCTCCTGCGCCCCCACGCCGTGGTGGGCCTGAAAGCGCATGCGGCGCAGCGCTATTGTGCCACATCCGGCAGTCATCGCTGCCGCCGCCTCGGCGCGGCTTGGGCTTTATCGTCGTCGGCGGCCTGGACCCACACATATGCGCCCAGGTCGATGCCTTCGCGCTGCCAGCGGTCTTGGCCGTAGCGGTCATACCGCGCACTGGCGGGGCACAGCGAACGGTCGCCTGCGGCAATGGCGTCGCTCTCGTTTTTCAGGCGATAGTCGAACACATATTCCTCCCTCACGGTGTAGAACTTGGGGTCACCGCCCCACACACAACTGATGAAGTTGGCGTCGTCGGTGCCCTTCGACTTAAGCAGGCAGTTGCGCAGCAGCACGTTGGTGCCCGAGTAGTCGCCGCTGCTGAGCTCGCTGGCGTTGCCATAGATTATGCAGTTGTCCACACGTGCGTCGAGCGCCGGCAGCGAGTCGTTGTCGTAGTCAAGATTGAGGATGGGGCCGCTGATGGCGTCGAACAGGTAGTAGTTGGCCAGCGTGCACTGAGCCAGCCTCACCTTGCCGCCCTCAAAGCTGGCCACACTGCCGGCCGCATCGCTCAGCTCGGTGCCCTCGGCCTCAACCCACGCGCCAGTGGCGCTGAGCACGCTGCTGCTGGAGTTGTGCAGTACGCAGTTGAGCAGATGCAGGGCCATGCGGTCGGCGCTTTCAGGCTTCACCTCAACGCCTATGGCCGAGCCGCGCATCTCCACATAGGCCATCTCATTGCCATAGCTGTGAGGGCCAAACTGCACGCCGCCCCACTGGCCACTCATGATGTCGAAGTTGATTTGGCCCACCACATGGTCGAGGCGGTCGCCCCGCAGGGCAATGGGCCGCTCTTGCGTGCCGCGCGCGTCAAGGCGGCCCTCCACCTTCATGCCGGCCTTGGCATGAAACAGCATGGTCACCCCGGGGTCGAGCGTGAGCGTTGCTCCCTGGGCCACCACCAGAGTGTCGTACACCAGATAGGGCTTGCCGGCCCTGAGCTGCGTGTCGGTCTTAATGGTGTCGCCCTTGATGATGTCCACATCCTGCCCCCATGCGGTGAGGGTCACGCTCTGCGTCACGCCGTTGGTCACAAAGTCGATGCGGTCGGTGGTCTCAATGGGCTCGTCGGCTCCGGTGACGTCGATGTTGCTCTCCACCATCACATATATGCTGTCCTGGCCGCGAACCTCCACATCGTGAAACTCGCTGCCCTTCATGCCGTCGACATTTATGTAGAAGCGGCCGCGCTCGTTGCCCGCAACTTTTATCGACGATATGTTGATCATCTTTTTGCTGCGGTTATACACCATGAACTGCTTGGTGGGCGTGCTTTGGGCAGTGATCACGGTGTCGAAGGCAACGGTGTCGGTCGAGAATGCGAGCACATCGCTGCTGCTGGTGGTGAAGTCGTCGCTTATGCAGCCGGTACTCGCCACCGACAGGGCGGTGAGCACCGCAAAAATCCAATATTGAAGTTTTCTCATCATAACATTATTAACGCAGCCGTAGGGCAGTTTATTATGTGCGGCCTTGCGCCTGGGCACATAGCGGAGCCGACAAAAAAGTCTGGAGCATCCTCTCGTAGCAAGGATGACTCCAGACTCTGGACTTTTTATCGAGTTGCCAACTGGCCTGCCGCAATGGCGTCCAGCTGGCTGCGACAATATATACTAATCGTCGTTCTGATGGAGCTTCTGAACGTAGATAGCCTTCATCATTTTCTTGCGGTTAACCACCGAAGGCTTGTCGAACTGCTGACGTGCGCGCAGTTCCTTCACAATGCCGGTTCTCTCATACTTTCTTTTGAATTTCTTCAGGGCTCTTTCGATGTTCTCGCCTTCTTTTACTTGAACGATAATCATTTTTTGTTGTTTGTTTTTTAATTGTTTATAAATTATTCTATCTTTATTTCTCTTGGAAATGCCACCCATCGCCCCCAGAGTGCCACGGCATTTTAGCCATTGTTGTCATGAAGCGGCCGGCGCAATGTGCGGCATACCCACCCCTTGGCAGGACATTCTTTTGGGGCTGAATGATGGGATTTATGTGATTGGGCTGCTATTTGTTTTGTGAACCGCATTGGTTGCGCTCGAGCAACCTCAACGGCCACCCTTGCTGCCATGCTTCACGCGGTGGCCGCTCAAAGCCATCGTGCAGTGCTGGTGATCAGCACATTATGGTTGATGATATGTGTCTCTTATCCTATTTCTATGCCAGTAAGTAAACTGACCTCCTTTCAATTAACTGGTGCAAAGATAGCAATTTCCGATATTCTGCGCAAACGTCGCGCAAAAATTTATGCCACCAGTGGGTTGAGTGCCACAGCTGAGCGCCACAGTCAGTAGCTGGTGATCACATAGCCGCCGTTGGTGGTGGCGCGCACCTTGTAGGCCGTGAGGCCCAGCTTGCGCGTCAGCGCCTGGCCACTTTTTGGACCGCCGGCACCAGTGAGCACATCAAAGTGCGAGCCGCACTTTGGACACACGGCATCGAAGTTGTCGGCATCGACGCCCACGGTCACATCGGCATTCTTCTCCACCGGGCATGCGGCATCGAATGCCACAGGGGCATAGGTGGAGCTGCTTATGTCCAGGCCCATTATGAGCAGCACGCCGCCAAAGCCGGTGTAGGTGTTCACGTCGTAGGGGAAGTTTGCCGGCAGCCGCTTCGAACGGTTAAACACGCGGTACTCGCCCACGCCGCTCACGCCATAGGTGTTCCAGCGGGCTATGTCGCCCAGGTTGAGGCGCACGGTGTAGCCCGGCAGCGCCCTGTTGTCGATTTTGTCGCAGCCGGCCAGGGCAAGCAGCGCCGCCAGCAGCACGGCGGCCGCGCTCAGCACGCCCCTCATTGGGCATCCTCCCTGCCCAGCAAATGGGCGAAAGCGCGGTGATAGGTGTCGAAGTCAAAACCTTCGAGGGTGTGCTGGTACAGGGCAGTGATGCGGTCGTTGCACAAGTTGCCTATCGAGCCCTCGTGGGTGTGGTGAACCTCCTTCACAGGCTTGAAGCGCCCTGCCTCTATGTCGAGCCCCACCTTTTTGTAGGCGTCGCGGAACGGCATGCCACCGCGCGTGAGGCGGTTCACCTCCTCCACCGAGAACATCAAGTCGTAGCGCGGGTCGTCGAGTATGTGCTCATTCACCTTTATCTGCCCCACCATGGCATTGACCATCGACACGATGGCCTTGATCTCATCGAACTCGGGCAGGAACTCCTCCTTTATGAGCTGCAGGTCGCGGAAGTAGCCCACGGGCAGATTGCTGGTGATCATCGTTATCTGGTAGGGCAGCGCCTGCAGGCGGTTGCAGCGGGCGCGGGTCAGCTCGAACACGTCGGGATTCTTCTTGTGCGGCATAATCGACGACCCGGTGGTGAACTCATCGGGCAGCTTGATGAAGCCGAAGTTCTGCGAATTGAACATGCAGGCGTCGAAAGCCAACTTCGACAGCGTGGCGGCCACATTGGCAATGGCCTGCGACACTATGCGCTCGGTCTTGCCGCGCCCCATCTGCGCATACACCACATTGTAGTCGACCGATGCAAAGCCCAGCAGACGCGTGGTGAGTTCGCGGTCGAGGGGGAACGACGAGCCGTAGCCGGCGGCCGACCCCAGCGGGTTGCGGTCGTTCACCTCATAGGCGGCGCGCAGCACCACCAGATCGTCGGCAAGCGACTCGGCATAGGATCCGAACCACAGGCCGAACGACGACGGCATGGCCACCTGCAAGTGGGTGTAGCCAGGCATGAGCACATGCTTGTAGCGCTCGCTCTGGGCCACCAGCGTCTTAAACAGCGCGGTGATGTGGTGCACCACCTCCTCGAGCTCGCTACGTATGAATAGGCGCAGGTCGACCAGCACCTGGTCGTTGCGCGAGCGGCCAGAGTGGATTTTCTTGCCTACGTCGCCAAGGCGGCGGGTGAGCATCAGCTCCACCTGCGAGTGCACGTCTTCAATGCCGTCTTCAATCTCAAATCGGCCGGCCTCAATCTCGGCGTAGATGTGGCGCAGCTCGGCGGTGAGCGTCTTCAGCTCGGCCGCCGTGAGCAGTCCTATAGTTTCGAGCATGGTGATGTGGGCCAGCGAGCCCAGCACATCATAGCGCGCAAGATACATGTCCATTTCGCGGTCGCGGCCCACCGTGTAACGTTCCACGTCGTGGTCGAGCTGCACCGTCTTTTCCCAAAGTTTTGAACCCATGTCTTTCTTTTTCTTTATGCGATTTTTTTCTAAACTTTTATTCTTGTTTTTCTACGGCTTGATGAGCGGCCTCAGCTGCGGCATCAGGGCCGGGCGCGACACTATCACCGACACACCCCGGTCGGGGCGGTAGCGCACCACCTCGGCCCCCGCCTCGCGGGCGATGAGCGCACCGGCGCACACGTCCCACTCATGCAGGTTTAGTTCCCAGTGCGCATCGAGAAATCCGGCCGCCACATAGCACAGCTCGAGGGCTGCCGAGCCGAAGCGGCGCAGGCCGCGCACAAGCGGCATCACGCGCTCCACGTTGTCGAGGTTGTTGTCGGGGTTCACGGCCTTGTCATAGGGGAATCCCGTTGTGACCACAGCGTGGCTCAGCGGTTGCGGGCCCTGCGGCGTGGCTATGGGCTCGCCGTTAAGGCAGGCACCGTCGCCCTTCACGGCTGTGAACAGCTCGCACAGGCGCGGGGCATACACCACGCCCACCACCGTCTCACCGCGGTGGCGCACGCCTATGCTCACGTTGAAAAACGGCAGTCCCGAGCTGAAGTTGGTGGTGCCGTCGAGCGGGTCAATCACCCACTCCCACTCACTGTCGCTTCCGCCCTCAAGGCCCGACTCCTCGCTGAGTATGGCATGACTGGGGAAACGCTCCTTAATGGCCTGCTTCACCACAAATTCCGATGCTTTGTCGGCCGTGGTGACCACATCAAAGTCGTTTTGCTTCTCCTCAACGCCCAGCGAAGCCGAGCGGAAGTACTTCAGCTGCACCTTGCCTGCCTCGCGGGCAAAGTCGATGGCATGCATCAGCAGCGTGACGTAGCAATTGGCAGATGCGTCATTTTCCATAATAGTTTACTCCTTAATCCAGTTGTTGTCTTATGACAAGCGCCAACTCCTGCCGCCCGTGCACCGCCTCATCCGCCCGATGGCGGCCGGCTTGCGCTTAGCTGCAAGAGCTGACGCCCGTTTTTTCTTTTCTTAAATTTAAATTAGTCTTTCGCGCAGTCTTAATCCTCGTCTTCGGCCACAGGAATCTGATGCTTAAACACCTCCTTGAATGTGATGAGGGTTTCGGTGCGGCCCAGGCCCAGTTGCAGGAATTTGTCATGAATGAGGCTGAGCAGGTGGTCGTTGTTGCGCGCATACAGCTTCACAAACAAGTCATACTTGCCTGTGGTGAAGTAGCACTCCACCACCTCGGGTATCTCTTTGAGGTGCTTCACCACCTCGTCGAATTTCGAAGAGTCATTAAGAAACACTCCAACGTAGGCGCAGGTGTCGTAGCCCACGGCCGACGGGTTGATCAGCGTGATCGAACCGTTTATAACTCCCATGGAATAGAGCTTCTGGATGCGCTGGTGAATGGCCGCGCCCGACACATTGCACGCACGTGCAATCTCAAGGTAGGGCTTGCGGGCATTTGCCGAAAGCATCTTCAGAATTTTGTAATCCAATGCATCTAATTTAGTATTAGCCATCTCTTTTAGTGCCAAATATTTAAATAATGTAATAATTTCGTTTGATTTGCGTTAATATATTGATACAAACGTATAATCGGTTGCAAATGTAAGAAAAAAAACTCATATGGTAATAAATTATCACAACATTTCTCTCAATTCCCCAAATTTAAGTGATTACATCAACCTGTATGAGCAGTCATTTCCCGCCGATGAGCGAAGGGAAACAACTGACTTGACACGCATTATAGAGCATTGCAACGACTTTCACATAACAGGGGCTTTCGACGGTGATACTTTTTTAGGATTTTTCACACACTGGAGGTGGAACGACCACCAGCTGGCCTATGGCGAGCACTTTGCCATAATGCCTGAAGCACGGTGCGGCGGCATTGGCCGGCAGGTGCTGGAGCACGTGCTGGCCGAGGTGGGCCTACCCATGGTGATAGAGGTGGAGCCAGACGCCGACCCGCTGACGCGCCGCCGCATAGCCTTCTACGAGCGCGCAGGATTCAGGCCGTGGCCCGACGTGGCCTATGTGCAGCCGCCCTACTCGTCCGGCCGCAGCAGCCTGCCGCTTATGCTCATGAGTCACGGACCTATGACCGAAGACACACTGAAGCATGCCGTCAGGCTAATACACCAGCGCGTGTATGGCGTGGGCAAATGAGCCGCATTAGCGCAAAAAACGCTATCTTTGCAGCACAATTATCAACAGACAAGCAGTTACACACATTTATGAACAGATGGATCGAGGCCACGCGTCCGTGGTCGTTTCCGGCATCCACCATGCCGGCTATTATCGCACTGGCATTTGCGCAGTGGAGTCTTAACGGCAACACCGATGTGGCAGCCGGCCTGGCCGCTGTGGCCGGTGCCTTCATTTTCCAAATATCGGGCAATCTGATAAGCGACTACTTCGACTACCGTAGCGGAGTGGACAACAAGGACACCTTCGGGTCGAGCCGCATGATTGTAGACGGGGTGTTCAAGCCGCGCGCCATTTGGCTATATGGCATGGCGTGGCTGGCGCTGGGCTGCATGCTGGGCCTGTGGCTGGCGGCGCGCAGCGGATGGGCCCTGCTGGGCATTGGAGCAGCCGGCGCACTGGGCACATACTTCTACTATGCGCTTAAATACCGCGCGCTGGGCGACGCGCTTATCTTCCTCATCTACGGGCAGCTGATTCCGCTGGGCACCTACTACTGCGCGGCGGGCGGAGCCATCGACTGGCGACTGGTGCTGGTGACCACGCCCATAGGATTCATGATTGTAAACATTCTACACGCCAACAACACGCGCGATGCCGTGTATGACTCTCGCGCCGGCATCAGCACGCTGGCCATGCGCATAGGACTGCGGTGGTCGCAGAGGCTGTTTGCCGCGCTGGCCTGCTCGTCCTACGGCATTCTGGCACTGTGCGTGGCCATCGGGTGGCTGCCATGGCCCAGCCTGGTGATGCTGGCCACCGCTCCGCTGGCGGTGAAAGACGTGAAGTGGATGATGCGCGCCACCAGCGGCGACGGGCTCAAGGCCCTGCGCGGGCTCGACGGCGCTTGCGCCCAACTGGTGCTGATGTGCGGTGTGCTACAGGCAGCCATACTCACCGCCACTTATTTCTTCGCATAACTTCGTTTAAATCACACACATAGCGATATGACAACCATCGATATGCGCCGTCTGACCGGTGCAATTGCCGTGGCGGCTCTGCTGTGGGGCATCATGTTCTCGCCCCTCACCGCCCCAAAAGTTGACTTCTGGGCCATGATGACGGTATCGGCCCTGGTGCTGATAGCCATTGCCTGCCTCATGGGCAAGGGAGTGAGGCAGTTCAGCCCAAAACTGGCCGATGTGCTGCTGGGCATAGCCAGCGCGGCAGTGCTGTGGGGCGTGTTTTGGGTGTGCAACTGGCTGTCGCGCCTCGTGTTCAGCTTTGCCGGGACGCAGGTGGGGGCCATCTACTCGCTGCGCGCAGGGCATAACCCATGGGTGGTGGGTGCGCTGCTGATGTGCATCATCGGGCCGGCCGAAGAGCTGTTTTGGCGCGGCACAGTGCAGCGCTTGCTCAGCGCCAAGTGGGGGCCGGTGGCCGGATTCTTTGCTGCATCGGCCGTGTATGCGCTGGTGCACGTGTGGTCGCTCAACCTGATGCTGATAGGCGCAGCGGCAGTGTGTGGCGGATTTTGGGCGCTCATCTACGCATGGCGGCGCAACCTCACCGCGGTGATGATTTCGCACTGCCTGTGGGACGTGGCGGTGTTTCTCGTGTTCCCAATCTCGTGAGCGCGCGCCATGAGATGAAAAGAAGCAGAAATAGCCATCTGGGCCACAACTCCAAAGCACAAAACCAATTATGCTTTGAAGGGTGGCCCAGTGGCGCTTTTCTCTCACGGCCGTAGCTGTGCAATCTTTGTCATGGCATCGGGTGGAATAAAAACAGAGCGCAGCGCGTGTGTATTATGTGAGTCATTTTTTCCTCCGGGCTATAGCTTTTTCTATACAAAAAATCATAACGTGCGTGTCTATAATGGCTGGTGCTGTCATGCCCTACTTGATGTAGAACGACTCGGTGCCCACGCCAAAGTACTGAAGCGAACCATAGCGGCCGCCGCCCATGTAGGGCTGCTGATAGCTCACGGCGCGGGCCACCTTATGGCCACCTTCGTTGCAAATGAGGTATACGGTGATGCGGCGGCGCACTATTGAGCCATACTGGCGGTCGATTTGCCAATTGGTGCTCTTGATTATGGCCTGCGTGGGGTTCCAGTCGGCATAGTCGGCCTTGGCCAGTTTGAGGCACTGGGCGGCAAGGGCGGCGTTTTTCATACCTGGCTTGGGCATAGGCCGCGAGTTGGCCTCGCGCTCGGCTGCGGCACGCTCTTCCTGCGCCTTCTTCTCGGCAGCGGCCTTGGCCTCGAGCTCGGCCTTAATTTTCTCGTTGCGGGCCACCTCGCCGCTGGGCATCAGCGGCTCGTAGTCGTCAGCGGTGCGGTAGTCGGCAGTGGTTTCATACATCTTGGTGAGCCCATCAAGCAGCTTCTTCACCTTCTTGTCGCCATCGTTAATCAGCTGTCCGCATGCCATCACATAGTTGGGGTAGGCAAAGTCATAGTAAAAGCGGCGCACGCTCTGCGACTTCGACTTCAGCGCCATGCCCACCACCCAATTAAGCTTCTTGTAGAGGCCGTCGGTGGTCTTGCCGTTGGCGTCGCTGGGAAATCCCTTGTCGGCATACATGGCCTTATACACCATCTTAATCACGGCCACATTCTCGCTTTGCATGTCGCCAGACAGTAGATTCAGGTCGTCGCCATACGTTTTTGCGCATTCGGTGAGCATTTTGTTTAGCTTAATCATCTCATAGTAGTCGGTGCACATTTCATCTGCCTTGCCCTTGGCAGCGGCCTGCTTGGTGCGCAACATGTAATATAGATAGTTGGCTGCAATCTGGCTGTAGTCAGTGGAACTGATGAGCTTCTTCGAGCGGTAGATGGTGTATTTGTCATAGGGCTGGTCCTTGGTCTTCACCTCCACATAGTCGGGGTGGTCATACTCGTCTTGCTTAAGGCCGGTCACGGCGTTGGTGGCGCGGCGCTCGGCATCGTCGACGGCCGAGTTGATGCTTTCGCGGGCCTTGTCTTCGATGGTGCGGCTCACCTTTTTCTGTGCGTCATGCTTTGCTTGCTTCACGATGCCTTTCACGCTGAACTGCGCCTGTGCCGGCATTGCGGTGGCGCATACCACCACTGCGGCGGCGAGTGTGCGGACTAATGTCTTAAGTTTCATAATTCGGTTTGTTTTTATTGGTTTTGTTGTTTTGATAGTTTTCGCGCGGCTGGCTGGTGTTGCCCACCCCCAACCGACGATGCAAAATTACCTGTCCCGCCAGCTGACGGGCCGTGAAAATCCGGACAAAAAACAGTAAAATCCACGCAAATGCACTGGGCGCGGCAGTGAAAATTTGGACATTTTTAATTTATATACATCTAAAAATCAATGCATTGTAATTACAAATTCAGTCCCATGGGCTTTTCAGCGGGCAATTGATATGTTTTGCCCATTCGTTGTGAAAAACCAGTTTTTTTTGTAATTTTACTGAACAAAAACCGCTACCAACACGCCAGCGAGGCACTGATATAAACCCGAAGAAAACCGCGAACAAATGAAAACAGCATTCACAGCATTGCACAAGGCCATTGCGGCGGCCACGTGTGTTCTGGCCGTGGCATCGTGCGGCCACAGCCCGCACACAGGCCACACAGCCGAGGAGAAAGCAAAAATCGACAGCGCAGTCACTGCCGTCACCGACACCACCAAGCTTAAGGCCATGCTCAACGGCTACGCCAGCCGGGGCGACCTGACAGGCGAGGCCGTGGTGTGCCGCCAATTGGGCAAAATGCACCGTGAAAACAACCGTTTTGCCGAAGCAATAGCCACACACCGCCGCGGGCTCAAGGCCGCCGAGCAGACGGCCGACACGCTGGAGATGATAAAGGCGCTCAACAACATTGGCACCGCCATGCGCCGCATGGGTGTGCTCGATGAGGCCGCCACCTACCACTACGAGGCTTTGGGGCTGTGCAACCGCTTCAGCGACAAGGACAGCCACGACGCGCGCAAGTGCCGCGTGGTGTCGCTCAACGGCATTGGCAACATTTGCCTCACCACCGGCAATCAGGAGACGGCCGACAGCGTGTTTCGCCTGGCCCTTGAGGGCGAGCGCCAGCTGGGCAGCGCGCTGGGGCAGGCCATCAACTATGCCAACTTAGGATCGATATTTGAAGACAACGGCCACACCGACTCGGCATGGGTGTACTACCACAAGTCGCTTGAGCTCAACAAGGAGGCGGGCAGCACGCTTGGCATTTCGCTGTGCCACAACAGCTTCGGACGCCTGTATGAGCAGGACAAGCGATATGCCGACGCCATCAGGGAATACCGCGAGGCCTATGCGCTGATGGAGGGCAACAGCGACCGCTGGCACTGGCTGGAGCCGTGCATGTCGCTGGCAAGGGTGTATCTCGACCAAGGCAACATGGCCGAGGCCAAGACCTATATCGACCGCGCCGCCAGCGAGGCTGCCAGGCTGCCCAGCCTTGAGCACGAGGCCGAGGCCTACCGCCTGTATTACCTGTATTACCAAAGCACCGGCAACAGCAATATGGCCCTGCAAAGCTACATCAAAAGCCGCGACTTCTCCGACAGCCTCAACAACGAGAAGAACATGAACCATATTCAAAACGTGCGCGTTAAGTATGAGGGCGAGCGCAGCAAGGCCGAACTCGACGCGGCGCGGCAAAGCTACCAAAGTGAAAAGCGCATGAAGGAAGTGGTACTTGTGGCATCGGGCCTTGTGGCCGTGGCGGCGCTGGCCGCCATTGCGCTGCTCTACTACGCTCTGGTGATGCGCAAGCGCCACCAGCGCACCTTGCAGAAGCTCGATGAGATGCGCACCTCGTTTTTCACCAATGTCACCCACGAGTTCCGCACGCCGCTCACCCTGATAATAGGCTTGGGGCAGCAGCTGGCCGACGGGCGGCTGGAGGCCGACGAGGCCAAGGCAGCCCGCGAGGCCGGCGGCACCATAGTGCGCCAGGGCAAAAGCCTGCTGAGACTCATCAACCAGATGCTGGACATTGCCCGCGTGCGCTCGGCAGTGGGCCGCCCCGACTACCGCACAGGCGACGTGGCCGCCTACCTGAAGATGCTCACCGAGAGCCACCACGCCTATGCGCGCGCCCGCCACATCCAGCTCAGTTTCAGCGCGCAGCCAGGCGTAATCGATATGGACTTCGCCCCCGACTACATGAGCAAAATCATGGCCAACCTGCTGAGCAATGCGCTGAAACACACCGACGGCGGCGGCACAGTGGCCGTGAGCGTGCGCCTGGAGGCCGGCAAGGTGACAATTGAAGTGGCCGACACAGGTCATGGCATTGCCGCCGCCGACCTGCCGCACATATTCGACATGTTCTACCAGGGCCGCAGCGCCAAGACTGGCGGCACGCTGTCGAGCGGCGTGGGCCTGGCACTTGTGAAGCAGGTGGCCGAGGCCATGGGCGGCGATGTGGCTGTGCAGAGCGAGGAAGGCAAAGGCTCAACATTCACAGTAACGCTGCCCGCACGATACGGCAGCGGCACGTGGCGCAGATTCGACCCGTCGGAACTCGACGGCAGCGACAGCATTCAGCTGCTGGCCGAGCCTGCCGCGACAAGCGCACAGGCACAAGAGGGAACCGACAAGGCAAGCGCGCCCGTGGTGCTGATAGTGGAAGACAATGCCGACATTGCCAGCTACATAGGCAGCGAGTTGCGTCAGGCCTACCGCCTACACTATGCCAGCAATGGCATTGAGGGGCTTGAGAAAGCCAAGGAACTGCTGCCCGACATCATCATCACCGACCTGATGATGCCCGGCAAAGACGGACTTGAGCTGTGCGCCGACATTCGCGCCTCGCAGGCCCTCAACCACATTCCCGTGATTATGATAACAGCACGCAGCACCGAGGCCGACCGCATAAAGGGCCTTGAAGCCGGAGCCGACGCCTATCTCTACAAGCCATTCAACCCGCAGGAGTTGAACGTGCGCGTGGGCAACCTGCTGGAACAGCGCAGACTGCTGCGCGAAAAGTACCGCCAGGCTGTGGCCGGCGGCAATGCCGACAGCGAGCAAGTGCTGAGCAAGGTGGAGCGCGACTTCCTAAACAAGCTGGTGGAGGTGGTGGGCCAGCAAATCGATGCCGGCAAGTTTGATATCGAGAGCGTGGCCTCGCGCATGTGCCTCAGCTCGAGGCAGCTCAACCGCAAGGTGTCGCAAATCACCGGCGACTCCACAGCCGCCTATGTGATGCGCCTGCGCATGGCCCGCGCACGCCGCATTATGGCACAACACCCTGAGCAGAGCATTGCCGAGGTGGCCATGGACTGCGGATTCGACGACAGCGCATATTTCTCAAAGGTGTTTAAGCGCACATTCGGCATCACACCCAGCCAGGCCCGCAAGCTGCCGGGAGACAAGCCACAGAATTAAGGTTGCGCTATTGCAGGCGGTGGGCCAGATAGTGGCGGCGCGCCGAGGCAAAGTAGCCCGCTATGCCCGCCAGGTTGACGGCCACCGCGCTCCAGAAGGCACCGCCATAGCCGAAATGCTCGGCCATGACGCCGCCCATCAGCACCCCCAGTCCTATGCCCACGTCCCACGACACAAGCAGGGTGGAATTGGCCGTGCCGCGCTGCTCGCGCGTGGCCAGATTGATGAACATGTTGAGGTAGGCAGGCCACAAGTGGCCGTTGCCAAGGCCTATGAGCAGCGCCGCGCCATAGTAGCCCCAAAGATTGCCTGCGGCGACAAACAGCGTGTAGCCCACCACCGACACCAGCATGCCCACCGAGGCGTTGAAAGTGATGCGCCCCTTGCGCAGAGTGCGGGCCCCTTCGAAGCGCGACACCATGAGCCCCACTGCCAGCAGCATGAAAAATGTGCCCGTGCCGCTGGTGATGCCCAAGCGCTCCTTGCCATAGATGGCCAAATAGGTGCTGAGCACGCCGTAGGCATAGCCGAAGGCTATCATTGTGAAAAACAGGCGCGTGCCAGAGGTGAGAAAAAAGCGGCTGAGCCCCATTGGCCGCCGCACAGAAGGCTTATCATGACTGGATGGCATGCGGATGGTGCTGTCGACCAGCAGACCTGCTCCGGCCACTATCAGCGACAGCCAAAAGAGCACGCTAAAGTCGTGCACACCATTGTAGAGCCAAATGGCCACCGATGGGCCTGTGGCCATAGCCAGATTGTTGCTAAGGCCATAGTAGCCAATGCCCTCACTGCGGCGGCTTGCGGGCAGCACGTCGATGGCCACGGTGCTGTTGGCCACGGTGAGCGCGCCAAACGGGGCCCCGTGCAGCGTGCGCACCAGCGCAAACAGCAGCAGCGTGCCGGCGGCAAGATAGCCGGCAAAAAATATAAAAAATGCGAAATAGCAAACGAGCAGCACACGCTTGCGCGGATAGCTGTCGACAAGAAAGCCGCTCACGGGGCGCGCGGCCAAGGCCGCCACGGTGTAGCCCGACAGCACCATGCCTATCACGTCTTTCGTGGAGTGAAACACGTCGCTCATGTAGAGCGGCATCAGCGGCATCAGCAGATAGAAGGCGAAAAACAGCATGAAGTTGGCCACATTGGCCTTCACAAAGTTGCTGTTCCACAGCCGTTCGGAATCATTGCCCATCGGTGTCCACAGCTTTTACAGGTCGACGCGGTGGCCGAGCAGAGTGGCCGAAGTGGAGTCGTCGATTTTGCACATCACGCGGTCGCCCACCTTGGTGTCGCCGGCGGCAAACACCACCACCTTGTTTTGCGGCGTGCGGCCAAACATGTCGGCCTTCGAGCGCTTGCTGTAGCCCTCCACCAGCACTTCAAACGTTTTGCCCACATCCTTGCGGTTGCTGTGGCGCGACAGTTGGTTTTGCAGGTCGATCATGCGGTTCAGGCGGGCGATTTTCACATCCTCGGGCACATTGTCGGGCAGATGCTTGCTGGCAAACGTGCCGGGGCGCTCCGAATACTTGAACATGAATGCCGAGTCGAAGCCCACCTCGCGCATCAGGCTCAACGTCTGCTGGAAGTCGTCCTCGTCCTCGTCGTGAAATCCCGTGAACATGTCGGTGGAGATGCCGCAGTCGGGAATGCGCTGCTTGATGGCCTTGATGCGGTCGAGATACCACTCGCGGGTGTATTTGCGGTTCATCAGCTTCAGCACCTTATTGCTGCCACTCTGCACTGGCAGGTGAATGTGATTGCAAATGTTGGCATGCGAGGCCATTGCATCGATTATGTCGTCGGTAAGGTCCTCGGGGTTGCTGGTGGTGAAGCGCACGCGCATTTGCGGAGCGGCCTCGGCCACCATGGCAAGCAGCGAGGCAAAGCCAACCGCGGTGCCGCCGTCGGCTGGCTTATAGCAATATGAGTTCACGTTCTGGCCCAGCAGCGTCACCTCCTTGTAGCCGCGGCCCTGCAGGTCGGCCAGCTCGTTGAGGATGCTCTGCGGCTCGCGGCTGCGCTCACGGCCGCGTGTGTAGGGCACAATGCAGTAGGTGCAAAAGTTGTTGCAGCCGCGCATAATGCTTATGAAGCCGCCCACCTTGTTGCCGCCAAGGCGTGTGGGAATCACGTCGCGGTAGGTCTCGGTGGTCGACAGCTGCGTGTCGATGGCCTTCTCGCCGGCCTCTGCGGTGCCTATCAGGTTGGGCAGGTCGAGATAGCTGTCGGGGCCGGCTACCACATCCACATCGTGCTCCTTGATGAGCACATCCTTCATGCGCTCGGCCATGCAGCCAATCACGCCTATAATCAGGCGACGCTGGCGGTGGTGGCGCAGCGCGTTGAGCTGGTTGAGCCGCGAGAATATTTTTTGCTCGGCATTGTCGCGCACCGAGCATGTGTTGATGAATATGGCGTCGGCGTCGTCGAGGCTGTCGGTGGTGCCATAGCCGGCCATCTTCATCACCGAGGCCACCACCTCGCTGTCGGCCACGTTCATCTGGCAGCCATACGTCTCAAGAAACAGTTTTTTCGAAAATTCGCCCTGGGGCTTGTATGATAGGTTCAAATCCATGTGTTGTCGAGTTATATATCCTTATTGTGTGTTCTATAAATCGCTGCTGCGCATCACCGCTCAGCCGCGCAGCTTGCGCTTGAGTTTGGCCAGCACATATCGCGGCACAAACGAGATGTGGCGCGCTATGGTGGGCAGAGTGCCATAGTAGTGGCACATTATGCGGTAGCGCTCGCGCAGCGAGGCCTTGTGGTTGCGGTCGGTGAGGCCGCCGTCGCTAAGGAAGCTTATGATGGGCGCGTCGCCCGCATAGGCGTTGGCCCGCGACTTTTTAAGCACCCTTATGCACCAGTCGTAGTCGGCGCTGAAGCGGTAGGCCAGATTGTAGGGCTCAATGAGGTCGCGCCTTGCGGCAAATGCCTGGTGGCACACCAGCATGCCGCGGCTGAAGCTGCGCCACGTGAGGCGGTGCGGCGCCGTGAGGTGGCGCATGCCCACCACGCGGCCCTCAGCGTCGACCAACTGCGTCTGGCCATAAATCACACCTGGGTCAAGCCCCTCAGCGCAGTCGTGCATGCGCTGCAGCGCATCGGGGCCGGCAAAGCAGTCGCCCGCGTTGAGAAACACCACATAGCGGCCTCGCGCCTTGGCCACGGCCTTGTTCATAGCGTCATACAGGCCGCCGTCGGGCTCACTCCACACGCGGGTGCGGACAATGCCGGCATCGCGCGCAAGGGCTGGCGTGCCGTCGGCCGACGCACCGTCCTGCACCAGCCACTCGAAGTCGGTGAACGACTGCTCCCTGATGCTGCGCACCGTGGGGCCTATTACGGGCACCACATTATAGGTGACTGTGATTATTGAAAAAAACGGTTGTTGCTCCATTCAGTAATAAAGTAGAGTTTGGCGGCTGCTGTCATAGCATCCGCAGAATGCACCATGCAAAGTTACACTATTTTATCTAAACCACCGCGCTTTAGCCACTTTCCACGCCCGCACATTTCCAGCGGCCCTACCCTGCCAGCCTTTTTTTCGCACAAAGCCGCATTTTTCCGCAACATGTATCACATTCCGAGTCATGCCCACCAGTACATTTGCCGCAACAAACCCAATCGCTCAATTTATTCACAATTTAATTAATGGAACAAGATGGAAAAGTCAGCAAAAATCATTGTCACAATTGTTATAGTAATTGTATGGATGCTGCTTAACGGCCTGCTTACCGCAGTCAATGAAGCCGCAGGCAGATCGACACCCGGATTTCCTGCCATAATTCTGATGATGGTCTTCATTGGAGCACTTACTGCAATCTGGAAGAAAGACAAAAAAGATGACAACAACAAAAAGGACGACAACAACTCTATACTTCAAAAATAGTGTTTATCGACTATTATAAAATTCTTGAGACTACGTCCAAGGCTTCTGCGGATGAAATCAAGAAGGCTTACAGGAAACAAGCATTGTTGTGGCACCCCGACAAGCACCCTCATGAGGACGTCACCGACAGAATGCGCGACATCAACGAAGCCTACGCCATTCTCAAAGACCCTGGGAAGCGGAAGCGGTATGATGCAGCCTACAGGCATTTCAAAGCAGAGATGAGCAATGGTAATGCTGTGGGCGGGACACACAGCAGCAATTATTACCACAACTACAACACTGGTGACGAGCAGCTTGACAATGACTTGGCCGATGCGCGCGCCTACGCCCAAGCCCTTGTCGACAAATTCTTTGAAGAGCTGAAACGCAACTCACAAATAGCCGCACATGGAGCGTGGAACAAGTCAAAAGCCTACATTGTGGTGGGCATATTGTGGCTAATTATCGGCCTAATGGTGAAATCATGCGCAGCCTAAGCACGTTTTTCACAGCGTTCAATGAATCTTATAAGTTTGTGCGGGCGGGGATTTTGGTGTAATTTTGCAGTGCGGCGCGGACGCGCAAGCAGCTGCACCGCACTGACATAACAATTCACAAAAATTCACACTACAGCAAAATGAAACCGTTAGTAAGCATTATTATGGGCAGCACCAGCGACCTGCCCGTGGTGGAAAAGGCCGCAAAATTTCTTGATGAAATGGAAATCCCGTTTGAAATGAACGCCCTCTCGGCACACCGCACCCCCGACCAGGTGGAAGAATTTGCGCGCGGAGCCAAGGGTCGCGGCATTAAGGTGATTATCGCTGCCGCAGGCATGGCGGCGCACCTGCCAGGCGTGATTGCGGCAATGACCACTCTGCCCGTGATTGGCATACCCATCAAGGCCACTTTCGAGGGCCTCGACGCCATGCTTGCCATCATACAAATGCCTCCGGGCATCCCCGTGGCCACTGTAGGCCTCAACGCGGCCCAGAACGCGGCCATTCTTGCCACAGAGATGCTGGCACTCACCGACGACGGCATAGCTCAGAAATTTGCAGCCTACAAGGCCTGCCTCGCGCAGAAAATTGTGAAGGCCAACGCCGACCTCAAGGAGGTGCACTACAAGTTTAAGACCAACTAAAAAACAGAGCTGCACTATGTCAACGTTCAACTACAAGCGCCGCCACACGGTGAGCGTGAATGTGGGCGGCACGCCCATGGGCAGCGACTACCCCATAAGGGTGCAGTCGATGACCAACACCTCGACCGATGATGTGAAGGCCAGCACCGAGCAATGCCTGAGTCTGGCCAAGGCCGGTGCCGAATATGTGAGGCTCACGGCACAGGGCGTGCGCGAGGCCGAGGCCATAGGCCGCATCCGCAGCCTGCTGCGCAGCGAGGGATGCACGGTGCCGCTGGTGGCCGACATTCACTTTAATCCGCGCGCCGCATTTGCCGCTGCTCAGGTGACCGACAAGGTGCGCATCAACCCGGGCAACTTTGTTGACCCCGCCCGACAGTTCAAGAGTCTGACCTACACCGACGAGGAGTATGCCCAAGAGTTGCAGCGCATACACGACGCACTGGTACCGTTCATCGAGATTTGCCGCCAGCACGGCACCGCCGTGCGCCTGGGTGTGAACCACGGCTCGCTGAGCGACCGCATCATGAGCCGCTATGGCAACACGGCGGCGGGCATGGTGGAGAGCGTGATGGAGTTTCTGCGCGTGTTTGTGGAGCAGCACTTCATGAATGTGGTGATTTCGATGAAGGCGTCGAACGTGGTGGTGATGGTTGAGGCCGTGCGCCGCCTGGTGGACGCAATGGACGCCGAGGACATGCACTTCCCGCTGCACCTTGGCGTGACCGAGGCCGGATTTGGCGACGACGGCCGCGTGAAGTCGGCCGTGGGCATAGGAGCGCTGATGAGCGAGGGCCTTGGCGACACCATTCGCGTGTCGCTGAGCGAGGCCCCCGAGGCCGAAGTGCCAGTGGCGCGCAAACTGGTGGACTACATCACCTCGCGCGAAAGACACGCACCCATTGCCGGAAAGTTTAGCCGTGGCTACGACCCCATTTGCCCCACCCGCCGCGCCACAGCGGTGGCAGGCGGCCTGGTGGGCGGCCGCAAGCAGCCGGTGGTGGTGGCCAGCTGTGCGCCTGCCGATGTGGAGCAGGCGGCAAAGCCCGACTTCTACTTTAGCTCCGACGGACACGGTGATGGCGGCCAGCACCGCTACATTGTGCCTGCCGAGGTCTACAGTGGCGCCGAGGGCACCTATCCGCTGTTCACTCTCGACAATTGGGACGCATCGTGCACTGCCCCGCTGAAGTGGCTGGCCGTGAAGGCCGACACGCCTGTGGAGAAGCTCGGCTGGCTTAAGGGCCGCACCGATGTGGCTCTGGTGGTTGACCCCGCCAATGTGAATGTGCCCGGCAGCTGGCAAGCCATGCTGCACGCGCTGACCGATGCCGGCATCGACTGTCCCGCCGTTATGCGCGCCTCATATGCCGACACCGACACCGAGTGGCTGCAGGTGAAGGCCGGTGCCGACTTTGGATCGGCGCTGCTCAACGGGTTTGCCGACGGCATCTGGCTTGAGGCTCCCAACTATGCCAACCCCGATGCGGTGGCAGGCATTGAGTTTGCCATATTGCAAAGCGCGCGCCTGCGCATGAGCAAGACGGAATTCATTTCGTGCCCCAGTTGCGGCCGCACCATGTTTGACCTGATGACCACCGTGGCCAAAGTGAAAGCAGCCACGTCGCACCTCACCCACCTGAAAATAGGCGTGATGGGCTGCGTGGTGAACGGCCCCGGCGAGATGGCCGACGCCGACTATGGCTATGTGGGCGCCGCGGCGGGCCGCATAAGCCTATACAAGGGCAAGCAATGCATCGAGAAGAACATTCCCGAGGCTGAGGCAATTCCGCGCCTTGTGGCCCTGATTAAGGCCAATGGCGACTGGGTGGATGCGTGATAAGGTTGAAAGTTGAGACATTAAGGGCTTTCGGCCTTCTTAAAAAGTATGGAATGGCGGCTGGACTATGCAATAATCGGGCTATGCCGCTGTTTTATTATATAAAACAACTCTACACACTATAATTGGACATGAAGAGAACTCTTATGCTGACGCCGCTCGCGATTGCGGCCATGGCGGCGATGACGCTGGCCAGCTGCGGTGACGACGACCCCACTAACGGCCGCAAGGACAACGTGGTGGGCCAACCCGTGGACTTGGGCCTGAGTGTGAAGTGGGCGTCGCACAATGTGGGGGCTCTTGAGCCTGAGGCCGTTGGCGGCCTGTATGGCTGGAGCGACTACACAGGTGCGCGCCACTCACAAGACAACATTGAGGTGAGGTTTACCACCGACAGCACTCTGGTGCAGTGGAACAGCGTGTATTACGGCGGCATTAACCCGCCGCAAAACATCTGTGCCAGCGACAGCGACATTGCACGCCTGCAATGGGGCGGCAAGTGGCGTCTGCCCAGCCGCCAAGAGGTGCAGGAGCTGATTGACAACTGCCAGTGGCAGGAAACCGTGGTGGGCGGACAGGCCTGCGTGAAGGTGACCGGCCGCAACGGCAACAGCATAGTGCTGCCCATGGCTGGCTACAGCCCCTATGCGGGCAGCAAAGAGCTGGCGGGCAGCGCCCTATACTACTGGAGCGGCAACTGCGCAAGCCGCGCCGAGCAGAAGGAGTGGAAAATTGACGGCAACACGCGATGCGCCGCCTGGAGCCTGGTGATGCGCAGCGGCGACGCCAAGCCGCAGCTCGAGGCCTCGGTGCGATGCTTCGGGCTGAGCGTGCGCCCCGTGACTGAATAGAATTTTCTACGCTCCAAGAGAGATTAAATAAGCCGGCCATCACGATGTTGATGGCCGGCTTATTTTGTATGTCCGTTATGCTTTGGAGCCTCAGCGCTTGCGGTTGCGCACCGAGCGTACCGAGCCTGCACTGCTGCCCGAGGGCTTCACCGTCTTGGGCTTGCGCGTCTTGATGGCAGTCTTCTTGGTTTCGGTCTTGGCCTTGGCTGCGCCGCGCTTGGTCTTGGCGCGCTTGCTCACACTCTTGGTGGCCTTGGGGGCGTCGGCCGCACTGTCGTCGTCGGCATCGGTGATTTCGGCGTTGCGCTCGGCCTCGAGCTTGGCTTTGGCCTCGGCGCGGGCCTGCAGCTCCTCGCGCGAGGGCACCCACAGATTCTTGTCGAACGAGCGCAGGCGCTGCTCAATGCTGTCCTGAGCCTGCTTCAGCTTCTCGGGATCGGGGAACTGCTGAGCCAGCGAGAGGTTGCGCAGGTTTTTCACCTTGTAGATGTCGCCAGTGTACATCTTCAACTTAAAGAAGTCGTCGAGGTTATAGCGCGACAGGTTGTTGTCATCATCGGTGAATACATATTGCTGCGCCATATAGGGGCGAATGTCGTTGAGCTTGACCCAGAACATGGGGTACTTGAGCGGCTCGCCGCCATAGTCGTCGGTGCGGTGCAGCACGGGGCACACGGCCTCAACGCGCGACTTCATCTGGTTGCTGCGCGTGTCGAACTCCCACTTTTCAATTATGTAGTAGCTCAGCACCTCGTTGGCAGGGATGTCGGCATCCTCAATCTTAAACTTAGGGTTCTTGGCTGTGCTGCCCTTGGCCTCGGCATAAAGCACATGGAAGCGGTCGAGCATGTCGCGCACCTTGATGCGGTATTGGTCGGTGAACATTTCGCGGCCGTCGAGATACTCATAGGCAGGAATGTTGCCGTCGGCCAGCTGGCGCATGATTATGAAAAACAGGTCCTGGCCGTCCTCGTTGGGCTCATCGGGATAGTACAGAGCCGGATTTTTGCCTTTGGTGAGGTCGAGCGAGCGATACACCACCTTCATCCATTGCAGGTCGGCATCGCTGGGCTCACTCACCTCGTAGAACGATTGCTGGCGTCCTGTGACGGTGAGGCCGCCGCTGGCCTGCTGCCTGCGCGAGTCGCCGCCGGGGGTGCGCTTCACCACCTGTGCCTGCGCCACTTGCGCGCTGAGCGCAAGGGCCATGGTGGCCGCCATCAGTTTAATCATTTTCATATCTGTAGTTAAATCTTTATTGACTGTGTAATATACGTAAGTTGAAAATCAGTTCACTATCACCTCCATGGGGGCAATGTCGCGGGTGATGCCATCGGGGCCGGCGGCCTTCACACGGGTTATGTAGAAGCGCTTGCCGCGCTGCAGGCGCCGTATGGCCTGGCGCTGGCGCTCGCTGAACTGCGACCCTGCCGACACTTCGGGCATGGCGTTGCCCATTGAGTCGAAGAACACCGTCTCGAAGCTTACCACGCGGTAGTCGATGTTGAGGATGTCGTCGTCGATGGCGGCGTCGACACCGCTGGCGGCAAGCAGAAGGCCCTTGCTGAAGCCGCGTCCGCCCTTGTAGCGGTTAACGTTGCCCTTGGCGTCGCGGTAGGCGATGAATGGCAGCGGATCGGGCAGCTTGCGCACGCGGAATGTGGTGGAACCCACGTTCATGCGCTGGCCGTCCATCTCGGCGGTGACCGAAATCACACACTCGGCACCCACCTTGGTGGGGTGGGCCACCCAGCCGTTGCCGTTCTTCACCAGCGAGCCATTGGTCATGGTGGCCGAGATTGAGCCTTCGGGCACACCCGGCACGCCTATGCTTATGGGGTTGTTGATGCCTGCATAGAGCACATTCATCATGGTGGCCGAAATTGTGGCCACAGGGTCGATCACGGTGTAGCTCGACTTGAAGTCGCGGCGGGTGACCGTGCCGTCGCGTCCCATCACCTCGATCCAGCCAGAGTAGTCGTAGGTGCCTGCCTTGCCGGTGCCCACCTCATAGAGGCCGCGGTTGTTGTTGAGCCGCTGCCCGTTGACGTAGACCACGGGGCGCTGGGTGGTGTCGACGGCGGCCAGCACAATGTTGGCCGAATACTTTGTGCCGCGCATCACTATGCGCGACTGCGGCACCACAAAGGCATTGATCAGGTTGACGCGGATGTCGCCCATGTCCACACTCTGCAGCAGTTCGCTCAGCACCTCGCCCTCGGCATAGCGGATGTCGTTCTGGAGTTTGGTGAGCAGCGTCACGGCTGCAATTGTGGGCATGTCTTCAAACATCGTTTCCTCCCAGTTTTTGGTGGTGAGTTGCCCCTTCACCTTTGGCACTTTGGTCGAGAGAGCCTCTTCGAGGTTGGCCTTCTTGGTGGGGTCGGTGATGAATTGCAATATGAAGCCCCGGTAGCTGTCGATGCGCATGCGCAACAGCTTGCCCTTGCCGCCCACAGGCGCAAGCATCACTTGCGAGGCGGCATCGAGGTTGTCCTTGTTTTCAATGTTCTGCGGGTCGCCTTGCGGCCCGTCGGCGGCCTGCACAATTTGCTTCTTCAGCAGGTCGATGTAGTCATATAGGCTGTCGGTGGTCTGTGTCACCTGCGTGGCAATGTCGAGCCAGCGCTTGCCCTTTTGCGGGTTCTTGTTGTTGAACGCCTGCAGCTCCGACAGCAGGAAGCGGTTGCGGGCCGTGATGGTGCGGTTAGACCGCAGCAGTCCGTCTTCCACCTGGCTGAAGCCGTTGAGCACGTCGCTCGACACATTAAGGGCAAGCATAGCCGTCAAGACGATATACATGAGGTTTATCATCTTTTGGCGGGGCGACATCCTGCCCACCGTTTGATTTTTAGCACTTGCCATTAAGCGTTATCCTTTAGTGTCGTAGTTATCGTCGTTTTTGTCGTCGTCGGCTCCGAGTCCGGGCATGCCGCCCATGGGGCGGTACATGTTCACGGTCATTGCCTTGATCATTTTCTCATACACGCTGTTGAGCTGCTTCATGTAGCGGGCCATCTTCTCGGTCTCGTCGCAGTAGGTGGCGCTTTGAGCCGCCGACTTCTCATACATGTCGCGAATGTCCTTGAGGCCGCGGTTCACGCGGTCGATGCTGTCGAGCTGCGACGAGATGCTCTTGAGCTGAATCTCGTAGATGGTGTTAAGGCCGCTGATGTTGCGGTTGAGGGCCTCCATCTGGTCGACGTAGCCGGTGGACTTGCCATTTATTTCATCGCCGCTGCCCACAATGCTCTCGTAGCTCTTGAGCAGTGAGTTGCTCACGCGGTTGAGAGCCTCGGTGGTGTGGCTCAGCTGCTCCATTTGGCCGCTGATGGCATTCATCTGGCTCAGATACTGCTGGGTGGCGTCGGTGAGCTCGGCCATCTTCGACAGCTGCTCGCTGGCGGCAGCCATGCGGGCTATGCTGTCGCTAAGCGACTGCGCATCGTCGGGCGTAAGGGTCACACTCTGCGGCAGCCCCACGGCTGCTGCGGCCTGGGCAGGCGCCACGGCCGGCTGCGCTGCGGCTGCCTGGCCACCAGCCACCACGATGCCGTTGCCGCCAGCAAAGTCGGGCCGGTCTTCGGGATCGTGCGTGCCCAGCACTGGGAACACGTCTTCCCAGTGATATTGCGTCTCGGGGCGGTCGAATGCGGTGAGCACAAACATCAGCACCTCGGTGCCCATGCCTATGCACAGCAGCGTGCTGCCGCCCGGCAGGTGCAGGATTTTAAACAGGGCACCCCAGATGACCACTGCGGCGCCTATACTGTAGGCAAAGTTGAAGAAGCGCTGACCCTTCTCGCCCGAGAGGAAACGCTCTACCACGTTTTTATATTTCTTAATCTTACCCATGATTTCTTGCTTTGATACGTATGATGCGAATTACTATATCGCTTACTGTTTTCTTCTCACTTTCACCATGCCGGCCTTCGAGCGCACGCAGCGGAAGCCTATGTAGCTGCGCTGCTCGTTCTGGTACTCCCACATGCGGATGTCGCTGCGAATGTTGTGTGCCACATCCTTCCACGAGCCGCCGCGCACTATTTTGCGCGACATCTTGTAGGGGTCTTCCTTGGCCACATTGTAGCGGAACTCGGGGTTGAGGTCGCTGGTCATCTTGTCGATGCTCTCGGTGTAGGCCGTCGAGGTCCACTCGCTCACGTTGCCGGCCATGTCGTAGAGGCCGAAGTCGTTGGGCTGGTAGGTGCCCACCGGGGCGGTGATAATGCTTCCGTCCTTCACATAGTTGCCCTCCATGGGCTTGAAGTTGGCATAGAAGCAGCCGTCTTGCTCGGTGAGCGGCAGGTCGCCCTCCCAGGGATATTTATTTTTGTCCACGCCGGCGCGGGCTGCGTATTCCCACTCGGCCTCGGTGGGCAGGCGGTAGGGCTCCACATATATGCCATCGCGCCCAAGCGACTTCTTCAGGAACTCGGTGCGCCAGGCGCAGAAGGCGTTGGCCTGCTCCCAGCTGACGCCCACCACCGGATAGTTGTTGTAGTTGCCGTTGGCAAAATACATGCGCACGTAGGGCTCGTTGTAGGAGTTCTCGAAGTCGTTGACCCAGCACGTTGTGTCGGGGTAGATGTTCACTATGTAGGTGTTAAGGAAGTCGTAGTCGCTTTGCAGCGGGCGCGTGATGGTTTGGCGCACGATGCGGCCGTCGTCGTCGACATAGGCGGTGTCCTTGCTTATGGTGGGGTTGATTTCGGGCACTGCGTGGTCGGTGTTGTAGTCGCGGCGGGTGGGGTCGAAGCGGTTTTTGCGCTTAGCGGCCTCGGTGAGGTTATACACCTCATAGCGGTAGTTCATCTGCGTGGGGTCGAGCTCCTTGACGCCGGTGATGGGGTTGCGGCGGTACACGCTCTCGATGGCGCGCTCCTCATCCTCGCTGGGGTTGCGCCATGGGATTGGCTTGGCCCAGTTGAGGTGCGGAGTCACGGGGTTGCCCTCCTTGTCTTCCTCGATTTTAAACTCCTCGTTGCCACCGTAGGCGGGGTCGGCCAGGCGCTCGCGGATGATGGAGTCGCGCACCCAGAACACAAACTGCTTATACTTTGAGTTGGAGATTTCGGTCTCGTCCATCCAAAAGCCGTCCACGCTCACGCCGCGGGCGGTGGAGTCGATGCCCCACAGCGAGTCGCGCTCGGCCGGACCTTCCTTCATCGAGCCGCAGTCAATATACACCATGCCATAGGGGGTGGGCTCGGAAAACGTGGGTGCACCCACGCCTGTCACCTCGCCGCCCACGCTCTGCGTCTTGCGCACCGAGCTGCACGATGCAACCATAAAGGCTGCCGCCATATAAATCAGTAACTTTTTCATATTCTACATTATGCGAATGCTCTTATGCTTATTCTTGTTTTTCTCGCTCAAATCAAGTTTCACGTTATAGCTCACCATCACCTCGTGGCTGCCGGTGGTGCCCACCGACATTTTGCTTATGGGGTAGTCGTAGCTGTAGCCCACGAAGAAGTTTTTAAGCTCCACTCCCACCATGGCCGACACGGCGTCGCCATAGCGGTAGGCCACGCCGCCCGACAGGAACTTGTTGTAGCGCACGCGGGCTGTGACCTCGCCCTGGAAAAACCGTGTGTCGGTCTTCACCAGAAACGACGGCTGCAATTCAAATAACGTGTTTTTTATTGGAATATTGCTGCCGGCCATTAAATAGTAGGTGCGGCCGGCGTTAAACTCATATTGCTTGTCGTCGGTGCCGTCGGCCTTCAGGGTGACGCTTGGCTGCGTGAGGTGGGTGGCCGATATGCCCAGCCAAAACCACTTGTGGGTGTAGTGGATGCCCGCGCTCACGTCGAATGCCGTGCCGGTGACGTCGGTGGTGGGGATGGCGTCGTCGTTGCTGTTGTGGGCGTCGTCGCCCTCGGGTATCACCACCTTCGAGCCCTTGAAGGTCTCGTTGAGCATGCCCACCTGAACGCCCACACTGAGCGTGCCGCCCAGCAGCTTCTGCTTTTTGAAGGCAATCTGCGCGCCGGCGTTGAGCGAGCTGTACAGGCCCATGCTCTCCTGCTGCACCACCACGCCCGTGCCCCAGCGCTTGCCCAGCAGCTTGAAAGGCATGTCGGCCATGCCCAGGAAACTCACCGGGGCATGGTCAACGCCCACCCACTGCATGCGGCTGCCGGCCGTGATATGGATGAAGTCGGTGAGGCCTATGGCCGAGGGGTTGTAGTAGGCAGGGGCGTGCCAATACTGGGTGTACTGGGCATCGGTCTGCGCCAGCGCACCTAAGGCGGCAAGCGAAGCCGCCGCCGCTGCAACCAATATTCTTAGTTTGCTCAGTGTAATCACGCCTGTTGCTTATTTGCTTTATTCAAAATAAAATGTGAGCACCACCATGTTGTCGAGCACCTTGCTCACGCTGTTGGTGAACTTCATCATTTCGGGGTTGTCCTGCAGGTCGGGACGGTTTTTCTCAAGCAGGTTGCGCAAGCCGAAGCAGAACTTCAGCTCGGGGCAGAACTTGAAAAACGGCAGATATATGTCGCACCCCATGCCCACAGTGAGCATTGTGTTGAAATTCTTAAGCCGCAGCTGCTCGCTGCGCTCCTTGCCCACGTCATACACGCCCATCACGCCCGCCGTGAAGTAGGGGCGCAGATTGTGGTAGCGCAGGGCAGAATACTTCAGGTCGACTGGCAGCACCACATAGGTGGCCTTGATGTTCTGGCTCTGCAGCCTCAACTCAGGCTCGGCCGCATCGGCAGGCGCATTGGCGTTGACGTATTTCACCACCTTGTTGCCGAAATACATGCCTGGCGTGAAACGCAGGTTGAAGTAGCGCGACAGCCTGAGGTCGGCCAGCACGTTGACACAGAATCCGGGCGAGTGGCTGGGGATGTCGGCAAACCACGACTGGCCGTCGTCAGTGACGAGGCCGTTGTTGGTGATGTTTAAATCCTGAAAATTCATGCCCACCGAAAAGCCGAAATGCACTTTTTTCATATCGGCATAAGGGCGGTTCAGGATTTTGTCGTTGTCCTGTGCAAACGCCGCCAAAAAGCTAATTAGCAGCGTTATGATTACTATGTTTCGCTTTGCTGTGTATGACATCTAACTACTATAACGCAGCCGCAAGGCCGTTTATTGTGTGGCCAGCCGCAGATTTGCCGCCGCAGCCACTATGAGCAACACAATGGACAAAAGGATGTGCCTATTAGACATTGCTTTCATCCCTTTCTGTATATGAGTGAATTCAAATCCTTATTAACTACCCACGACACGGCGGCCACCACCGGCAGGCACACCGCAGCCTGCATGCCCCACGGCAGCGAGGCCAGGCGCGGCACAGCGGCCAGCACAGCCGCGCACACCATGCCGTGCAGCATAAACATCTCGAAACTGATGCCGCCCAGCCACTGCATGGGGCGGCTCAACAGGAGACGCGTCACCACTCCGCCACTGCGCGACAGCGCTGCTAGCGCCACCATGGCCAAGAGCAGCGCCCACAGGCAGTATGGCGCTCCAAGGCGGGCGGGAAGCGGGCCAGTGTGGGTAATCCACGCCAAGGCGGCTATCAATGCAACGACAGCCACCTCGATGGCCGAGGCCTGCCGCGCCGACACCTTGACGGGCGGCAGAGCGCGCCACACGTTGCACGCCACCACTCCCGCAGCAAAGTTGACAAACTGCACTGGCGGGGCCACATAGGCTGCCCAAGTGGCAAACTCGCCAGGCTGCAGCGAGAGCAGCCAAGCCCCCTCAGCCACAAGCAGGGCAGCAAGCCCTGCCACCTGAACCTTTACCGGCACACGGCCAAGTGTGCGGCACAGCCACGGCAGCAGCAGATAGCACGGCAGCAGCGCACTCAGAAACCACGACATGGTGTTGTAGCCATAGCACACGTCGAGGCGCGGCACCCAGGCGTGCAGCAGCAGAGCGTTGGGCAGCAGCTTCCACCCTATCCCGGCTCCGCCCGCCACCAGCACGGCCAGCGTGAGCCAGTGCAGCGGCAGTATGCGCCTCAGTCTTGCCGCAATCCAGCGGCCATAGCCAATGGAAGAGGGCTGGTGCATGGCGTTGACCATGCCACTCAGGGCCATCATCATTATCATGGCCATGCAAGCCTCGGTGGCAAGCGTGCCGCTCCACGTGTGATACATGATTATCACCACGGCGGCCACGGCCCTCAATGCATTGAGCGACTTAATCATGGCGCATGCCGAGTTTGCGCCACAGGGGCGCGGTGACATACTTGCGCGCCGCCCATGCCAGCACCAGCAGCAGCGCCACGCTGGGCAGCGCATAGTGCCGGTAGGCTCCGGCCCAGCCAAAGTGGGCCGCCACGGGGGCAAGCACGCGGTTCCACACTTGGGGTGCAACGCATTGCAGCGCATACACCTCCATCGACATCGCGCCCACCCACTGCAGCGGTGCGCAGTGAGCCATCAGCTTGGCAGGCCAACCGCCGTCGAGCGAGAAAGCCATGAGCACGGCAGCCACGGGCAGCCACCACAGCACCACCGAGTCGTAGCCGGCAAGCCTCTCGGGCCACAGCCAGCTCACAGCCATAGCCACAGCCACAATGGCCACAGCCAGCAACTGCCATGACGTGGCCTTTCCCGCCGTGTGACGGCTGCGGGCAAGGCGGCACAGCACCACGCCCAGCGCAAAGTCCTGAATACGGCTCAGCGGAAACGTGTAAGCGGCATCGCCGCCCACCCACTGCACCAGCGCACACTGTAAGGCCGCCATTGCCGCCACCGCGAGCAGGCACAGCCGCCACGGGGCGGCGGCCACGGCACGCGCCAGCAGCGGAAAGGCACAATAGCACAGCACAAGCGCGCTCAGAAACCAAGCCACGGAGTTGCCCGAGAACACCGCATCGTGCCACGGCAGCCACGCCTGCAGCAGCAGCGCGTCGGGCAGCAGCCACCGCCCATGGGCAAGCGCCCCCAGCGGAAACAACAGCAGCAGCGCGAGCCAGTTGATGAAATACAGCCTTGGCACATGGGTCAGCACAAAGGCGCGCCTAAGACTGCACTCCGCCATTTGCGGCGCGTGGTGCCAAGCGAGCAGGAAGCCGCTCATGGCGAAAAACATCGACACACCAAACCATGTGGGGCGGCTGAATCCGGCCACCTCATAGTGAAACAGCACAATGCTCAGCGCGGCAAGTGCGCGCCATGCCGTGAACGCCCCGAAGCTGTGCTTCTGTGTGCCATGATGGTGGTACATTGCGATTTTTTTTCAGATTTTTGCGGGCGTCAAGAGCCCATTTTTCAGTCGATAATAGACGTGTAGTTATTGTCATGGTCGCGGGTTGCGCGCAGCATGTAGACGATGTCGACCAGCGGGCGCCACAGCACCATCACCGGCGCCATGAGGCGCAGGCGGCGCAGCCCCAGCAAGCGGCAGCAGCGGCCCACAGCCGGCATCACAGCCACTGCCGCGGCCAATATCACCACAGCCGCCACGGCATCGGTCACCACATTGGCCCAGTCGAGGGCCACAGCGGCGGCAGTGCAGGCCACGCCGGCATAGGCCAGCACGCTCATAAGGCCCTGCACGGCAAACGGCAGACGCGGCAGGCGGCGCGCCGTGAAGTCGCGGCGCAGCTTAAGGCGGCGGTGTGCCAGCACAGCATCGTCGTGCTCAACGGTGACCATGGCGTCGGGATCGATCTCGACACGGGTATTGGCCCCTGTGGCTATCTCGCTCACAAACACGTCGTCCTCACCCCACCGCAAGTCGAGCGAACTGGCAAAACCGTTGCGCTCAAAGAAGCAGCGCTTGCGATAGGCCAGGTTGTTGCCGTCACCGCGGTAGGGGTTACCCTTGATGGCAGCATTGAGCCACTGGCAGCCACACGAGGCGGCGTCGAAGGCACGGTAGCGGCGGCCAATGCCGCGGTCGGCATCGGCCTCAATGTGCGAGTAGCCAAGCACCACATCGGTGCCGGGGGTGAAGTTGCGCATCATCAGCCGCAGCCATTGCGGGCTGTCGGGGCGGCAGTTGGCGCAGGTGGTGAGCACAATGTCGTGCTTGGCGGCCTTGATGCCCACCATTATCGACAGCTTTTTGCGCGACAGGGCGCGGGTGTCGTCGGGGATGAACGTGACACGCAGATTGCCATACTGGGCCACGAGCGCGCTCAGCGCATCGGCGCTGGTGTCGCACGAGCCGTCATCGACCACCACCACCTCGAAGTCGGCGGGGTAGTCCTGCTCGAGCAGCGACGGCAAAAAGCGCTGCAGGCAGTCGGCGTCGTTGTGCGCGCTCACCACCACGCTCACAGGCGGCAGCTGGGAGGCGTATTCACGCTCCTGCTCATAGCGCGAGGCAAAGCGGCGCAGCCTCGTGGCGCGCGACCAGTGCCACCACACCACCGCGGCCAAAGCCACAAAGCCCGTGGAGAGCAAAGCAATCACAACCGGAGATATTATGAATGAAATATGCATTTTTGTGTAGTCTAAACATTATTCGCAGCACAAAGTTACTGCTATTTCGTTAGTCACGCGTAATGGCGTGGCACATTTTTCAGGCATTGCGGCACTTTGGGGCAGCCGCAGCGGGCATTTGGCGCTGTGGCCGATTTGTGCTAACTTTGCAGTGCGCAACGCGCCGCACGCCGCCCATCGCACTACAATGGAAGCGGCATTATTTTTGCGTCACGGCAAAATATTGCGGCCTTGGTGTGCGTTAATACATATATTATAATTATAAAACATCGCATCACACACTCATAGTAATATTGTAATGAAAAAAGCTTTACTACTCATAGTTGCCGCAGTACTCATGCTCACGTCATGCGGCTCCAGCGAGAACAACCTGGGCTATTTCAGAAACCTGGCCGCCTACAAGCAGGGTGCGCTGCCGCAGAGCGCAGTGCCAGAAATACGCATCCAGCCCGACAACGAGCTGGTGATAACCATCTCGTCGGCCGTGCCCGATGCCACAGTGGCCTACAACCAGCCCATGACCAACGCCGCGCGCCGCGGCGAGCTGACCACGCAGGGCAACAACCGCGTGCAAACCTACATTGTGGACAGCAAGGGCAACATTGCCATCCCCAACCTGGGCGAGATTTACGTAAAGGGCAAAACCACAAGCGAAATAGCACAAACCATCAAGACCATGGTGAGCCGCGACGTGAAAGACCCGTTTGTGCGCGTCGAGCTGCTTGGCTTCAACGTGGATGTGATGGGCGAAGTGAAGAGCCCGCACAAAATATATGTGCAGCAGCAGCGCTACACCGTGCTCGACGCCCTGAGCGACGCCGGCGACCTCACCGAGTTTGGCCGCCGCGACAACGTGATGGTGATACGCGAAGTGGACGGCAACAAGACATTCACGCGCATCAACCTGGCGTCGGACAGCGTGTTCTCGTCGCCCTGCTTCTATCTGCAGCAAAACGATGTGGTGTATGTGGAGCCCAACAAGATCAAGATCGACAACTCAAAATACAACCAAAACAACGCCTACAAGCTGTCGACCATCTCCACCGTGGTGAGCATGGCCTCGGTGATAGCGTCGCTGGTGATAGCACTCACAGTGAAATAAGAATACAGACCCAACACAACAAAACTAAAGAACTCACATATTCTCGTTTATGAGCCAAAATCAAAGTTCTAACAACGCACAGCAAAGCGAGCCGATGATTGACTTCGGCGCAATATTAAATAAATACAAGCGCTACTGGTGGGTGTTTGCCGCATCGGTGGTGGTGTGCCTCGGGCTGGCAGTGCTCTACCTTAAAGTGAAGTCGCCCACCTATCTTGTGACATCTACCATACTCGTGGCGCAGGACGACAACGGCTCGAGCGCCGGAGCATCGCTGCTTAAGAGCCTCAGCCTGGGCGACCTTGGCGGCTCGAAGGTGGACGACGAGGTGGTGGTGATGGGCTCGCAAGAGCTCAAGAACAAGATGATCAACAAGCTGAAAATCAACCGCAGCTATGTTGAGAAGGACGGCTTTATGAAGCACACCGACCACTATGGCGACTCGCCCGTGGAAATCAACGCCCCCGACGAGTTGTTTGACACACTGAGCACCTCGATGCAGTTCAAAATCAACATCGACAAGGCCGGCAAGGCCGACATCAAGGTGAAAAAGGGCCGCTTCAAGACTCTGGCCGAAGTCACCGGCGCCACGCTGCCCGTGATGGTGAAGACGCCCTACGGCATCTTCCAAGTGGCCCGCACGCAATATTTCAAGCCCGGCAAGGAGACTAAGATCACAGCGTCGGTCACCGGCAACGTGCTAAAAGCCGAGGCCTTAGAGAAGGACATGACGGTGAAGATTCTCACCAAGAAGAGCAACGCCATATACATGGACATCAGCGAGACCAACACCAAGCGCGGCAAGGACGTGCTGAACACACTGATGGAACTCTACAACGAGCGCGGGCAGGAGGAGAAAAACGAGATGGCTGTGAACACAGGCAAGTTCATCAACGAGCGCCTGGGCCTCATCTACACCGAGCTCACCAAGAGCGAGGCCGACATTGAGGCCTACAAGAAGGCCAACGGCATATATGACGTGGAGACGCAGACAAAGACCCTGTTTGGCAAACAGACCCTGGCCGAGCGCGCCGCCATGGAACTTGAGACAAAATACCGCCTGGCGCAGATGATCAAGGACTTCATACGCGACCCCAAGAACCGCGACAGCTACATTCCATTCTCGGTTGACTCGACCGCAGCTGCAGCCCCCATCGCCGCCTACAACCGCCTGATTCTGGAGCGGGCGCGCCTTGAGGCCAGCGCCAAGCCCGGCAACCTGGCTCTGCGCGACATCGATGAACAGATAGCCGCCATGCGCGTGAATGTGCAGCGCGGCATCGACAACACGCTACGCGCCATCAACATCCAGCACCAGCAGGCCAGCAGCGCCGACAGCAAGTCGCTGGGCGAAATGAGCCAGATGCCCACGCAGGAGCGCGAGGCACGCAACCTCTACCGCCAGCAAGGCATACAGAACACCCTCTACACCTTCCTGCTGCAAAAGCGCGAGGAAAACGCGCTGCTGCTTGCAGCCACCACGCCCAAGGGCAAGATTGTGGACCACGCCTTTGCTCAAAGCGAGCCCATAGCGCCCAAGCCCATGATGGTAGTGTTTGCCGCCCTTGTGGCGGGAGTGCTGCTGCCACTGTTCGGATTCTACCTCAAGCGCCTGTTCAACACCAAGTTTGCCTCCACCGAGGAGCTTCAAGAGCTCGTGCAAGTGCCCGTGATTGGCGAGGTGTGCCACAACCGCCACCGCAGCCCTCTGGTGGTGAAGCCCGGCAAGACGTCGTCGATAGTGGAGCTGTTCCGCCTGATTCGCAACAACATTCAGTTCCTGCTCACGTCGCCCGAGCAGAAAGTGCTGCTTGTGACATCGTCGGTGAGCGGCGAGGGCAAGTCGTTTGTGAGCGCCAACATCGCCGCGGCGTTTGCCCTGCTTGGCAAGCGCGTGGCACTGGTGGGCATGGACATACGCAGCCCCAAGCTGGCCGACATGCTTCACCTCAGCAGCGCCCCTGGCGTGACCAGCTACCTGGCCAGCGAAAGCACCGACTTCGAGAGCCTTCCGCAGCACTCGCCCGACGTTGACGGCCTCGACGTGCTGGTGGGCGGCCCCGTGCCGCCCAACCCAAGCGAACTGCTGCTCACCGAGCGCGTCGACAAGATGTTTGAGCAGCTGCGCCGCAGCTACGACATAATCGTGGTCGACTCAGCCCCGATAGCCATGGTGAGCGACACCTTCTCGCTGTCGCGCCATGCCGACGCGGTAGTGTATGTGACCCGCGCCAACTACACCAAGCGCAGCCTCATCAAGTACTTCAACACAGTGGTGCGCCGCGGCCAGCTGAAAAACGTGGCCATGGTGCTCAACGACAGCAGCACGGCCACCCAGGGCTACGGCTATGGCTACGGCTATGGCGACAACAGCGACGACGACAAGAAGTGATTATCCGGCCCACCGTTTCACCTATTGGCGGAGCCGACTGCATAACGCGACGAGGACAACTGAATGAAGATGCAAAAAAACATACTGGTGCAGCGCATGCTGTTCACGGCATTCTGGATGCTGGCCACTTTCGGCTTCATTGCCGAGGAGATAGTGCCATTCATCGAGCCGCTGCGCACACCGGTGATGATTGCGGCCGACGCCATTGTGGTGGCGGCCGGCCTGTGGACACTGCGCCACAAGTTCGACATCGCCATTCTTGTGAGTTATGTGGTGATAAGCCTGGCCAGCACGTGCTGGTTCAACCATGTGCCGCTCATCACATGGGCCAACGGCACGCGCGTGTTTGTGAGTGTGCTGTTTCTGGTGCCGGCGCTGCGCTACATGTGGGACAGCGAGGAGCGCCACGACACATTTCTTAAGTCGCTCGACAAGCAGGCATTCATATTCCTGTGCCTGCAAGCCATATGCCTGCCGTGGCAGTTCATACGCTATGGCGCGTGCGACCACGGGGGCGGCTCGATAGGCAACATGTTTTCGGGCACCGTGTCGTGGAGCATCTACTTCTTCTCCTTCTACCTGATGCGCCGCCGCTACGATCCCAACAACCTGTTTCGCAGCATACTGGCCAACAAATGGCTCGTGATATTGCTGCTGCCCACATTTCTCAACGAGACAAAAATCAGCTTCATTCTGCTGCTGCTCTACTTCGTGCTGCTGATTCCGTTCAACCGCACCATGGTGAAGCGCCTGCTGCTGATGACCCCGGCAGCCATTGTGGCCGCCGTGCTGGGATTCTATGTGTATGCCGCCGTGCTGCCCGATGAAGACAGCGACTTCACCGACATCAACTATCTGCTCAACAGCTACCTCTTCGACGAAGACCTCGACATTGAGGAGGCCGTGGGCGGCGTGACGTGGATGCTGGAATATGACGACAGCGCGCTGCCCGACATTCCGCGCGCCACCAAAATCGTGCTCACGCCCAACGTGCTCGAAGAAAACCCAGGCCACGAGTGGCTGGGATTCGGCATGGGCCTGTTCAACGGCTCGGAGCACATGCAAGCCACCGACTTTGCACAGCGCTACCAGTGGCTGGTGTTTGGCACCAACCCCTACCTGCTGCACATATTCCTGCAACTTGGCATCCTCGGCACCCTGTGGCTCATAGCGTTCTACATAGGCTTGTATTGCATCAGGCCCAAGCTATACCCGCGCCGCGACCCCGGCACCATGCTCTACTCGCTGCTGTCGGTGATAATGCTGCTGCTGTATGCCGACCTGCCGCGAATGCTGGTGTTCGGCATGATGTTCTACACCATCACATTCACCATGTGGGAGAAGCCCAAGCAGCTAACCGCTGACGACGACGGGGCGCAAAGCGCCGACGGCGCCACCAACACACAACACGCACGACTAAAACAATGCTGATCAACTCGATAGACTTCGCAATATTCTTCGCCATTGTGCTGGTGGCCTACTACACAGTGGCTCGCGGCACCGCGGCCAGGCAAAACGCATGGCTGCTGGTGGCGAGCTATGCCTTCTACGGCTACGCCGACTGGCGCATGCTGCCGCTGCTGGCAGCTGCTACGGTGGTGTTTTTCGGCCTTGGCAAAGCCATTGCCAGCCGACGCGCCAGCTCGCCCACAGCAGCCAGCCGCCTCACGGCAGCGGGCATAGTGGCCGGTGTGGGCGTGCTGTGGTATTTCAAATATCTCAACTTCAGCATCCAAGAGTTCACAGCCCTGCTTCGCGCCATTGGAGTCAACGCCAATGTGGCCACAATGAAGGTGGTGATGCCAATCGGCATCAGTTTTTTCACCTTCAAGCTGATGAGCTATGTGATAGAGGTGCGCAAGGGCAACATGGACGCCTGCGGCAGCCTCACCGACTTTGCCACCTATGTGGCCTTCTTCCCCACCATCATGTCGGGCCCTATCGACCGCCCAGCCCCATTCCTGGGGCAGCTGCAACGGCCGCGCCGCTTCAGCACCGCCAACGCCAGTGCGGGCGGGCTGACAATATTGTGGGGCTTCTTCATGAAAATGTGCATCGCCGACCGCATCAGCCCCTACACCGACGCGGTGTTTAACAACTGCGGCAGCCACAACTCCACCACACTGATTGCGGCCTCGCTGCTCTACCTGATGCAGATGTACACCGACTTTGCCGGCTACTCATGCATGGCCATAGGCGTGGGCCGGCTGCTTGGCATAAATGTGACCGAAAACTTCGCGCGCCCGTTTTTTGCGCAAAACGTGGCCGACTTCTGGCGGCGGTGGCACATGTCGCTGTCGTCGTGGCTGCGCGACTACATCTACATAGCCCTCGGCGGCAACCGCCGCGGCAAGTGGCGCACCTATGCCAACCTGCTGATCACCTTTGTGGTGTGCGGCATTTGGCACGGCGCCAACTGGACCTACATAATGTTTGGCACATGGCACGGCCTGTGGGTGGCCATCGACAAGGCCGCAAGCGGCCCGCGCAAGCGGCTTGAGGCCAGGTTTGGCCTTGCTCCCAGGCAAGCCTACCGCATGGCGCGGCAGCTGCTCACCTTCCTGCTGTGCGCCTACGGAGCCATGATGTTCCGCGCCAACTCGCTGGCCGACATCGGCACCATCACACGCGGCATGTGGGGCAACTTCGGGCCGCTGTTCACCACGGCGTCGACACAGCTGTTCACCGTGGGTGCACTGTCGGTGTGCATATTGCTCTACAAGGAGTGGCGCGATGAGCATATCGGCCCTGCCCCGGGCCACTTCATGCACTCGCGCAGGCGGTGGGTGCGCACAGCAAGCGCCGCAGCGCTGATTGTTTACATCGCGCTCACGGGCGAAGTGGACGGCGTGAGTTTCATCTATTTCCAGTTTTAAAAGCGGCATGGCAATATGAAAAAGTGGATATTAAGCATAGCGGCCGTTGCGGCGATTGTGATTGCGGCCGACCTGGCAGTGGGCGCGGCCGGCAACGCGCTTATGTGGCGCATGCCCGACTCGGGCACCTTTGAGTCCGACCTCAACCAGGCCCTCAACCACAAGCGCGCCGATGTGCTGATACTCGGCTCAAGCAAGGCCAAGCACCACTACGTGCCGCAGGTGCTGGCCGACAGCCTGCAAATGAGCGTGTACAACGCCGGCGCCGACGGCCACGACGTGGCCTACGCGCGCATGGTGCTGCAGTCGTGGCTCACACGCTGCCGCCCCCGCGTGGTGGTGCTCGACATATGCAACTCGATGGTCAACGGCGACTGGGTGGCCAACAGCATTGGCGACGTGAAGTGCCACTATGGCGCCAACCGCGCCGTGACCGGATATATAGACTCAAGCAGCGACTGGCGGCTGCGGCTGAAGCTGCACAGCAGCCTCTACCGCCTCAACGGCAGCGAGGTGTGGCTGGCCAAGGCCTACCTGAAGGGTCCGCTGCCCGAGCCCTCCGACGGCTACAGTCCGCTGCAGGGCAGCAACATGAAGCCCGGCGTCACCACCTACGGTCCGTTCAGCCCAAGCCCTGTGGAGGTGGAGCAGCTGCGCACCGTGGCCACACTGTGCCGCCGGCACGGCATAGCGCTGCGCATAGTGCTGTCGCCCAACCACGAGATTGACAACGGCATGCGCCGCTGGCTGGCCGCCGAAGCCAGGCGCAGCGGCGTGGCGCTAAGCGACTTCACCGAGCTGCCCGGCCTATGGGCCGACCGGTACTACAAAGACCGCGGCCACATGAACCACACCGGAGCGGTGAAATTCAGCTCCACTATGGCTCCGCTGCTGCGAGCCGACGCGGCCGCGACGGCGCCGGTTGGCAAATGTGTGGCAAAATGAGTAACTTTGCACCCCGAAACGAATAAAGCACTTTTCCGATAAAAGATGAATCAGGCACAAGACACTGGCAAAAGCAAGCAGCGCGGGTCGAAGTTTATAAAAGACCTGCTGGTGTATGCCATTGGGAACCTGGGCTCGAAGCTCATCACATTCCTGATGATGCCACTCTACACCTACTTCATCCACAACCCCAACGACTATGGCTACTACGACGTGTGCCTGACGGCCGTGTTCCTGCTGCTGCCCTTCGAGACGCTGCAGATGCGCGACGGCGCGTTCCGCTTTCTGCTCGACACCGACGACGAGCGGCAGCGGCAGCGCATCATCACCTTCGTCTACCGCACACTGGGCTTCATGGTGGGCGTGTCAACCCTTGTGACAATGCTGCTGGCCGCTCTCACGCGGCTCGACTACCTGTGGGCCACATTCGCCCTGCTGGTGGCCATGTCGGCCTACGACGTGATTACGCAGGTGGCGCGCGGACTGGGCAACAACAAGGCATTTGTCACGGCCGGTCTCATCTCGTCGTTCGGCATAAGCGCGCTCAGCATAGTGTTTCTGGCCTTCATGGGCATGGGCATAGAGGGCGTGTTTCTGGCCAACATACTGGCGCGCATCATGGCCGTGGCCTACCTTGAGGTGAAGATGCACATATTCGCCCGCTACTTCAGCCGCCGCGCCGACTGGCACGCCGTGGGGCGCGGCCTGGTGCGCTACACGCTGCCACTGCTGCCGGGCTCACTGTGCTGGTGGCTGATGCAGAGCAGCGACCGCTGGTTCATAATGCACTATCTGGGCCTTGACGTGAACGGCGTGTATGCCGTGGCCACCAAGTTCACAGGCATCATCCAGACCCTGGCCGTGATATTCTACCAGGCCTGGCAGGAGACAGCCATTCTGCAATATGGCAGCAGCGACCGCGACCGCTTCTTCTCGCGCATGTTCAACGCCTACATATCGGTGCTGGCCGTGATACTGATAGGCTACACCTTTGTGGTGAAGTTCAACTACTTCTGGCTGGTGGAGAGCAAATACCAGGCCAGCCTCGATTTTCTGTACCCGCTGGGTGTGAGCGCGGTGTTTTTCGCCGCGGCGGCATTCTTCGACATGGGTTACCAGTGCGCCAAAGACACAGCACGCACCCTGCCGGCCATCACCGCGGCCGCGCTGGTCAACGTGGTGCTCAACTTCACCCTCATAGGCCGCATAGGCATCAGCGGAGTGCTGGTGACCAGCATCATGACCAACGTGGTGCTGCTGGCCATACGCATGGCCGACATGCGCCGCTACTTCAAGCTCACCATCTACCCCTCCACCGCCATTCCACTTCTGGCCATGGCTGTGTGCTACGTGCCGTTTGTGGTCGAAATGCCGTGGTGGCAGTCGGCGCTGCTGGCAGTGGCAGGGGCGGCAGCAAGCATAGCCGCCATGCCCCGCGCCGTGCTGGCCGACATAGCCTCGAAAATCACATCGCGGCTGCACCGCGCCTGAGCGTGCTGTGCTGCCGGTTTCGATTGGTGAATTTTTTCATCAATAGTTTTGCAAGTGCAATTTATTAGCGGTAAATTTGCAAGATAGAAACATATTGTCAATTACTAAACAACTAAATTAATAACTAAATTCAGAACTACTATGTGGTTAACAACTTCTTCGGTAGGACGAAAAGTGGTGATGTCGCTCACCGGACTTTTTCTGATCCTATTCTTAACCTTTCATGTGCTGATGAATGCCGTTGCCATCATTTCGCTTGACGCTTATGAGGCAGTGTGCGAATTCCTCGGCGCTAACTGGTATGCACTGGTCGGCACCGCAATCATCGCCGCCGGCTTCGTTATTCACATCATCTACGCTCTCTGGCTCACCCTCCAGAACCGCAAGGCGCGCGGCAACGACCGCTATGAGGTGAGCAGCAAGCCCGCTTCGGTGGAATGGGCATCTCAGAACATGCTGGTGCTGGGCATCATCGTGCTGGTGTTCCTCATTCTTCACCTTGTGAACTTCTGGGCCAAGATGCAGCTGCCCGAGGTGATAGGCCAGCCAGCCCTGAGCGGCACTGAGGCCCTTGAGGCCGCCTTCAGCCAGGTGTGGCTGCTCCCGCTCTACCTCATTGGCTTCGCAGCTCTGTGGTTCCACCTGACCCACGGATTCTGGAGCGCATTCCAGACACTGGGCACCACCAACGACAAGTGGATTTGCCGCTGGAAATGCATCGGCTGGTGGTGGGCAACCATCGTGGCCGTGCTCTTTGCAGTAGAGGCATGCTACCTCACATGGTTTTTCGCATGTTAAAATTTTAGCTGAGTAATAACACTATAACTACACTGACAAAATGGAAGAAAAAGATATCAAAACTGCTCAGCCCGCAATCGACTCTAAGATTCCCGAAGGCCCCATTGCTGAGAAGTGGACTAACTATAAGGCACACCAGAAACTCGTGAACCCCGCCAACAAGCGCCGCCTCGACATCATCGTGGTGGGCACCGGCCTTGCCGGCGCATCGGCAGCCGCAACCCTTGGCGAGATGGGCTTCAACGTGCTCAACTTCTGCATTCAAGACTCTCCCCGCCGCGCACACTCAATTGCAGCGCAGGGCGGCATCAATGCAGCCAAAAACTACCAGAACGACGGCGACTCGGTGTACCGCCTGTTCTACGACACCGTGAAGGGCGGCGACTACCGCTCGCGCGAGGCCAACGTCTACCGTCTGGCCGAAGTGTCTAACGACATCATCGACCAGTGCGTGGCACAGGGCGTGCCCTTTGCCCGCGAATATGGCGGCCTGCTGGCCAACCGCTCGTTTGGCGGTGCCCAGGTGAGCCGCACATTCTATGCCAAGGGCCAGACCGGCCAACAGCTGCTGCTGGGCGCATACTCGTCGCTCAACCGCATGATTCAGATGGGCAAGGTGAAGAGCTACAACCGCTATGAGATGCACGACGTGGTGATTATCGACGGCCGTGCGCGCGGCATCATCGCCCGCAACCTCATCACAGGCAAGCTCGAGCGTTTCGCAGCCCATGCAGTGGTCATCGCCACCGGCGGCTACGGCAACACCTACTTCCTTTCGACCAACGCAATGGCCTGCAACTGCTCGGCTGCAATAGCATGCTACCGCAAGGGCGCATACTTTGCCAACCCCGCATATGTGCAGATCCACCCCACCTGCATCCCCGTGCACGGCGACAAGCAGTCGAAGCTGACACTGATGTCTGAGTCGCTGCGCAACGACGGCCGCATCTGGGTGCCCAAGGACCTGGAGACTGCCAAGAAGCTGCAAAGCGGTGAAATCAAGGGCAGCGACGTGCCCGAAGAGGATCGCGACTACTACCTGGAGCGCCGCTATCCCGCATTCGGCAACCTGGTGCCCCGCGACGTGGCATCGCGCGCCGCCAAGGAGCGCTGCGACAAGGGCTATGGCGTGAACAACACCGGCAAGGCTGTGTTCCTCGACTTCAGCGAGGCCATCAACCGCCTGGGCATCGATGTGGTGCGCGGCCGCTATGGCAACCTCTTTGACATGTATGAGGAAATCACCGACGTGAATCCCGGCTTGAAGGCCAACAACATCAACGGCGTTGACTACTACGAGCCTATGATGATATATCCCGCCATCCACTACACAATGGGTGGCATCTGGGTTGACTATGAGCTGCAGACTTCAATCAAGGGCCTGTTTGCAATTGGCGAGTGCAACTTCAGCGACCACGGCGCCAACCGTCTGGGCGCATCGGCACTGATGCAGGGTCTGGCCGACGGCTACTTCGTGCTGCCCTACACCATCCAGAACTACCTGAGCGACCAAATCACAGTGCCCCACTTCACCACCGACACCCCCGAGTTTGACGAGGCCGAGAAGAAGGTGCAAGCCAACCTCGACCACCTGATGAGCATCAAGGGCAAGCGCTCTGTTGACTCTATCCACAAGGAACTCGGCCACATCATGTGGGAATACGTGGGCATGGGCCGCACCAAGGAAGGCCTGGAAACAGCACTCAAGAAGCTCAAAGAACTGCGCCACGAGTTTGAAACCAACCTCTTCATCCCCGGCAGCGAAGAGGGCATGAATGTGGAGCTCGACAAGGCATTCCGCCTGCAAGACTTCATCACCATGGGCGAGCTGATTGCCCACGACGCCCTTACCCGCAACGAGAGCTGCGGCGGCCACTTCCGCGAAGAATACCAGACCGAGGAAGGCGAAGCCAAGCGCGACGACAAGGACTACTTCTACGTGTCGTGCTGGAAATACGAGGGCAGCGACGAGAAAGAGCCCACTCTGCTCAAAGAGCCGCTCCACTACGAGGCCATCAAGGTTCAAACCCGTAACTATAAGTCATAATCTAATTTTTAACTCAGAACAAAGATGGAGAAAAATATAAGTTTCACACTTAAAATTTGGCGTCAGGCAGGTCCTAAGGAACAGGGTCACTTTGAGAAATACCAGATGCAGGACATCCCGACTGACACCTCTTTCCTTGAGATGCTCGACATCCTTAACGAGCAGCTCATCGAGCAGGGCGAAGAACCTGTGGTGTTCGACCACGACTGCCGCGAGGGCATCTGCGGCATGTGCTCGCTCTACGTCAACGGTCACCCCCACGGCCCCGCAACTGGCGCAACCACTTGCCAGCTGTATATGCGCCGCTTCCACGATGGCGAAACCATCACAGTGGAGCCTTGGCGCTCGGCAGCATTCCCGGTGATCAAAGACCTCATGGTTGACCGCAACGCATTCGACAAGATTCAGCAGGCCGGCGGCTACGTGTCGTTCCAGACTGGCGGCGCACAAGACGCCAACGCACTGCCTATCTCGAAGGTTGCAGCCGACGAGGCTATGGACTCGGCATCGTGCATTGGCTGCGGCGCCTGCGTGGCAGCCTGCAAAAACGGTTCGGCAATGCTCTTCGTTTCGGCCAAGGTCAGCCAGTTTGCACTGCTGCCGCAAGGCAAGGCAGAGGCAAAGCGCCGCGCAAAGGCCATGGTGGCCAAGATGGACGAACTGGGATTCGGCAACTGCACCAACACCGGCGCTTGCGCCGCTGAGTGCCCGAAGAATATCAAGCTGAGCAACATTGCACGACTCAACCGCGAGTTCCTGTGCGCAAAGCTCACCGACTAATCAGCACACTCCTCCGTCCGCAATAAGGACGGCAGCACCCTATAAAGAAAGCCGGCCCGCATCTGTTAGATGCGGGCCGGCTTTGCTTATATAAAAGGCTGATTTACGGCAAATCACAGCATAGACGCGGAATATGCCGTATTCCTATAGCAAACAACCATGTTATAATGGTTTAGTCATTATTGATTAGGACGGCGAGTGTGCGGCGGGCAATGGAGTCCCAATCGTAGTCAGTGAGGTTGTAGCTTTCGGTGGTTGGGTCTGCGCTGAGGCAGTGGGCGATGACGGCTGCCATCGACTGTGGTGACGCAGGCTTGAAGTAGCGGTCGGCAGAAAGCTTGATGAGGTGCGACGCTGGGATGTCGCTAACAGCCACGGGCAGGCTATAGGTCATGGCCTCGAGCAGCACGAGCGGGAACCCTTCGTTGACCGACGACAGCACAAACAGCCGCGCATGGCTGTAGAGCTGACGCAAGTCCTCGCCCGAGGTGAAGCCTGTGAACACCACCTTGTGCTGCGCGTCGAGCGCGCGCAGCCTTTGGGCATAGTCGCTGCCGTGGTCGCTGGCTCCGGCTATCACCACCTGGCTCACCTCGGGCAGCAGTTGTGCCGCGGCCACAAGATGCTCAAAGCCTTTTTCGGGGGTCAGGCGTCCCACGCCCAGCAGATAGCCGCCCGGCTCAATGCCGTGCTTTTGCAGGAAACCGGTGGCTGCACTGCGCGTGGCGGCAGCATTGATGCCGTTGGGCAGATACACGCTTTTGGCCTGCACCGACGGGCTGAATTTATGCATTTGGAATTTGTTGACAAATATCACCCGGTCGCACCAGCGCAGCGACACCCCCTCACACCACTTGAGCAGCCGCTTTGCGGCAGTGTTCCACTTGTCGTGCTCGTAGTTGGGGCTGTGATAGGTCATGACAACTCGCAGGCCCATGAGCTTGAGCAGAGGGGCAAACATGCCCGGGCCGATGTTGTGCACATGCACCACATCGGGGCGGTGCAGCGCTATGTGGAGCACACACAGCAGCGTGTGCAGCACGGCTTCAAGACCCTTGATGCGCGTCGAGGGCAGGTCGACGTATTCGATGCCTGGCAGTGGCTTCATTGAGTCGGTGCACAGGTAGGGTTTGCGCCTGTAGATGCGCACAGCGGCCATGCCGCCTCCAGCCAGCCGGGTGTAGATGTTTTGGCAATGCATCTCCACTCCACCCTGCACGCCAGGGAAGCCGCGCGTGCCTATCACGGCAATCACTGGCCTATGATTTTTGTCAATGCTGCTCATTCGGGGAAATATAGTGGCTTTAGTTTTGCGAAATGTGCCTTGGCCGAAAAGCGTTCGGAGGCCTCGGCTGCTATGGCTTGGTTGTCGTAGCGGCTGCCGTGCTCCATCATCTCGGTGATGCAGCCGGCCAGCTCAGCTGCATTGCCCATGGCATAGGTGAGTCCGCAGCTGGGCGTTATCAGCTCGGGAATGCCGCCTATGCGCGCGCCTATCACCGGCGTGCCAGCACACAGCGACTCGATGACGCTGAGCGGATTGTTTTCGTAACACTCCGATGGCTGCACCACAAAGCGCGCCTTGCGCTGAAGGCCGCTCACCTGCACTGCGCTCAGCTGCCCCAGAAACTCAATGTTAGGATTCGAGCCATACTGCTGGCGGAATTGTGCCATCAAAGGCCCGTCGCCCGCCACCTTAAGCCTGTAGGGCAGCGTGGCGGCCGCCTTCAGAAGCGTGGCCACACCTTTTTCCTCCGACAGGCGGCCAATGTAGGAATAATAGTCCTCCTTCTCCACCTGGCTGTTTTTCTCAAGTTCGGCGGCCTTCACGGGATCGATGAAGTTGCACACCACATGCAGCTTGCCTTCGCTGAAGCCGCCCTTCAGCATTTGGCCGCGCATAAACCGGCTGGGGCACACAAAGGCGTCGACGTTGCGCTCAATCCAGCCGCGGTTCCACCTGTGAGCCTCGACCCATGCAAGCGCGCTTGCCGCCGCGCTCTGCTTGAAGCACCGCTCGGCCAGCACATGCCACTTGGCCGTGTAGCACTTCTCGCACGGGCGGCCGTGGTTGAGGCAACTGTAGGCCGGGCACAGCAGCTTATAGTCGTGCAGCGTCCACACCACCCGTGCGCCGCGCTCGTGCGCCCACTGCGCCATGGCAGGCGACAGATAGGAATGCACGTTGTGCAGATGCACCACATCGGGCGCAAACCGGTTGAAGGCCTGCATAAACGAGGCCTTAAGCCCCGCTCCGCCCAATGTGCGGCTGGCGAAGCGCAGCTTTTGTCCCCAAGAGCCCTTGAACGACACTTCGGGGGCGGTGAATATGCCGGGCTCATGCAGGTTGCCGCCGTAGTCCATCGTGAATATGCCCACCTCATAGCCGAGGCTTGTGAGCATGTCGCGCAAATTAATGACCACGATTTCGGCGCCGCCGCGTGAGTAGTAGAATTTGTTTACTAAGAGTATGCGTTTTGCCATTTCTTTAGCCACATGAATTGGTTGTAATGTATAAACGTGCCGCGGGCGCGTTTATTTTGTGCCGCGGACATGCTTTTGGCAATTGTCGGCGTACAGTTCCACCAGTTTATGCGCGCAGCCCTCGCGCGTGAGCCCGTCGCGCTCGCGCAGGCATGCCTCGTGGAATTCAGGATAGTGGTCGATGGCTTTAATCAGGTCGGTCTCATCCCAGTCGTCGCGCACCACCCCCAAGCCGTGGCGGGCGATGAACGATGCCGACGTGGGGCAGGTGTTGGTCACAATTGGGGTGCCGCTCACTATCGACTCGGGAATCGACACCATGTTAAGGTCGCGCCTGGTGGCTATGAGCATGGCGCGCGCGTGGCGCAGCAGCTCGGCCATTTGGCTATGAAGCATAAAGCCGTGGAATTCCACACTGCCGTCAACGCCCAGCTGGCCTGCCAGCTGGCGCAAAGCCCCGGCCTGGTCGCCGTCGCCAATTATGTGCAGCCTGTAGCGGCTGTAATCGGGCATGGCCACAAGGCGCGCAAAGGCCCTGATGATGTGGGCCACATTTTTGCGTTCCACCAGCTGCGACACTACAATGAACGTGTCGGTTGGCCCGTCGGCGGCTGGGCGCAGCACATCTCCGTTGGCGCCATGGTCGACTATGGTGCTGCTCACATTAGCGCTGTAACGGGCTATGAATCGGCCCGCAGGCTCGCTGCGGGGCACCACCAGCACATTGCGCAGCACGGTGCGCACCACCAGATTGTGCCACAGGCGCGACGGCAGCTTGTGCCACTTGCGCTGGTGGTAGGCCATTTCCTGCCAAATCTCCAGCTTCGGGCGGCATGCCATGGCAGCAATGAGCGTGCCTATGGAAAACGCCTCGCTGCTCACAATCAAGTCGATTTCATCGCGGTGGCGCTTCAGGTAGGCATACATTCCCACTGGATAGGGAATTAGGTAGGGCTTGAACAGGCGCTTGAGTCCTGACTTGAAATATATGATGTTGTAGTCGTAGGTTTCCTCTTCGGTGGGCTTGAACTCCTCGCTTGCCAGAATGGTGACACTGTGTCCGGCCTTGACGAACCCCATGGCGCAGTTGCTTATCATGGTGTCCTTTATGGTCTTCCTACGCTTTATCACGCCATTTTCGGCAGTGGTGAGTATCAAGTTTAATAACACTACGTTCATTGCTTCAATTCTGATTAAAACACAAAGTATGCTTGCAAATTTAGTGAAAAAAAATTACCTTTACAAGCGGTAAGGGCGGCACTTGGCCGCAGCCGCAGCTTCGAGACCCGCCCGCAGGCAACAAATGATTTCTTTTTTTGGAGTATGGAGCAACCACTGGTTTCTGTCATCATACCGGCGTGGAACGCCGAACGCTTTTTGGCCCGCTGCATAGGCAGTGTGGTGGCCCAGTCGTATCCGCGCCTCGAGGTGGTGGTGGTGGACGACGGCAGCACCGACGGCACTGCGGCCATAGCCGATGGCTTTGCCAAGAGCCACAGCTGCGTGAGGGCGCTGCACTATGGCAACGCGGGCTCGGCCGAAGCGCGCCGCCGCGGGGTTGAAGCCTCCAGGGGCGAGTGGATAATGTTTGTCGACAGCGACGACGAGCTGCACGACTCCGGAGCGGTGGCGTTCCTTATGAACAAAGCCCTGACGCTTGACCTCGACATTGCCTACGGGTCGAACATACGGATGATTGAGGGTAAGGGCGGAGGCGACTTTGAATCGCGGTTTGAGCACGAAGGCGAGTACACGCCCGAGGCATTCCGCAGCTATGTGCTGTCGCCCGCATGCATTTGCGGACAATGGGGGTGCGTGAGCCGCCGCGAAATATGGCGCGGTGATGTGTTTCCGCCGGCAGGGCTGAAGCTGCCGTCGGAAGATGTATACACCATCATTCTACTTTCTAATCACCTGACGCGCAAGGTGGGCCTATACAACCATGCCGTGTATAACTACTACATGGTGGCCGGATCGCTGTCGCTTGCCAGCCCATACCAGACGGTGAGGCTGTGGCAGCGATTCTATGACGAGCTTGAGCGCCGCCTCAACGGTGCCGACACCCCAGCCACGCAGCGCGCGCTTAACGTGCGCAAAATCCACAACCTGTGCTTCCACATGCGCAGCGTGGACAGGCACGACCCGTGGGTGCGCTCGCTAATTAGGCTCAACACAGCAGGCTACCCGCCGAAGACGCGCGTGTGCCAGCAGCTGCTGCGCAGCAACTCAGCGCGCCGATTCTTCATAGTGGCCAACCGCGTCCTCAAGCGCCTGGCCGGCCGCCAGAAAAGCACCATTTAACCAAAGCAGCTGATCATAAGCGAAACCGAAGCATACCCCACCACAAATCCTGCGGCCACCTGCGCAAAAGTGTGGCGGCCAAGAATGATGCGCGATGTGCCAAGCATGCCAGCCAAGAGAATGGCTGCGCATATCACCCAAAACAGGTTGAACGCCTCCAAGCCCTGCACATGAATTTGATAGAGCAGCGCCACCACGCCGCCGATGCCTGCCAGATGGGCGCTGATTTTCCACTTAAGGTTCACCAGCATCAGCACCATAGCCGTGAGGGCGGCGCCGGCCTGAAACATCACAAACCACGCCGGTGAGTGGATGTGGCCAAGATAGAATGCGGCTGCAATGCTGCACGCAATGCCGCCAATGTAGGGAATTAGGCGCTCGCGGCGGCTGTCGAGACGCTTGTCGGTGATTATCTTGAAGTTGTGCAGTATGGCAATCAAAATCACTGGCATTATGCATGTGATGCCAAACACCACCATCACCACCGCCCAGCGCACACCGGGGGCAAGACTGCACAGGAACGACACCCACAGCGTGAGAAACACGCCGTAGGCCGACATGAGCAGCGGGCTTAGCGCCGACGACAGAAAGCGGGCCAGCGCAGTTATGAGTTTGTCGAATGTGAATCGTCGCATATATCTATGTAATAATAAATCTGTAGTTTCTCAGTTTCTTCAGCTTGATTATGCCTTGCGGCGCATGTTGGCCGAGGGAATCTTCAGCAGCTCGCGGTATTTGCTCACCGTGCGGCGCGCTATGCTGTAGCCGCGCTCCTTAAGCTTCCGGCTGAGCTCCTCGTCGCTCATGGGCGCACTCTTGTCCTCGCTGTCAACTATTTGCTGCAGCGCACTCTGCACCTCGCGGGCCGACACTGTGCCCCCGTCGCTGGTCTTGATACCCTCGGAGAAGAACGACTTAAGCGACTTTATGCCCCACGGCATAGACGCATATTTGTTGTTGCACGCACGCGACACCACCGACATGTCGAGCCCGGTGTCGGCGGCAACGTCCTTCAGCGTCATTGGGCGCAAGTCGGCATAATCGCCGCTCAGAATGTAGCCGTGCTGCCGGCTGGCTATCGACTTCATCACATTGAACAGCGTGTGCTGCCGGCGCTTTACCACCTCGATAAATGTCATTGCCCTCATGCTTTGCTGCTTCACCAGCTTGGCCTCGTCGGCCTCTTGCGCAGAGCGCGGCTTGTGGTCCTTAAAGTAGTCGGCGCTGCTCTGATAGCTCTCGCTCACCTGCAGTTCTGGAATGCTGTTGGTGAGAGTGATGGTCACTTTGTCGTGGTCGTTGACCTCCACTATGAAGTCGGGAGATATTTGCTGCTGCCGGGCCTCGCTTGCCGAGCCGCCATAGGCGTTGCCGGGCTTGGGATTTAGCTTGGTGATTATGCCCATGGCCCGCTCCACATCGGCTGCGCTTCGGCCAGTGATTTTGGCTATGCGGCTCACGCGGTCGGGCTTGGCCAGCAGGCTGCACTGCCCGTCGCACATATTTTCTAAAATTTCGGTGGCAAAGCCCACAGCAGACTGCCGCGGCAGCCGCCGCAGCTGCAGCAGCAGGCAGTCGCGCAGGTCGTGTGCCCCTATGCCAGGGGGGTCGAGCCGCCTCAGCATCTGCGCCACCGCCTCCACCTCATCGTCGTCGACCTCAATGTCGAGCCCGGAGTTGAACGTGATGTCGTCGGCTATGTCCATGCTTGAAGTCTTCAGGTAGCCGTCGTCGGTGAGCGAACCAATCACATATTGCGCTATCACGCGCTGGCGGTCGGTGAGCCGCTGCTCACCCATCTGCTCCATCAGGTCGTCGGCCAGCGACTTCTCGGCCACCACCTCGTGGTGCGGCGAGTCATCGTCATCGTCAGGACTGTCGTTGCGCGCATTGCGCTGCCGGCTGCGGTAGGCGGCATCGTCGTCGTCATCGCTGTTGGGGCGGATGTCGTCGGTGAAGTCGCGTCCGTCTTCGTCCTTGGTGTTGATGTCGTTATTGTCGTTCTCCACCTTTTCAAGGGCGGGATTGTCGTCGAGTTCCTGCTTAACTTTATCGTCAAACTCATTGTTGTTGCTCTCGAGCGCCGGCCCGAGTTCGCGCTGCACCGCCGTGAGCCACGGTTTGGTCTTGATGGTGGTTTCGGTGCCTATTGCAAGTCCTGTTTTCTTTCCCATAATGCTACTGTCCTTCCCTATTCTTGTTGCGCCGCTTGCCTTTGAAGTGGTCGTTATACATCTTAATGCTGAATATGATACTGCTCATCACGGTGGTCAGCAGGTTGGTGCACAGCAGTGGCAGGTTGCCCGTGAGCGCGCCTTGCACTGCAAAGAGGAAGCCTCCGAGCCCCATCAGCAGAAAAGTGCCGGTGGCGATGTCGTCGGTAGAACGGGTGCGAATGGTGCGGATGGTCTGGGGCAGGTAGCCAAACACCAGCGAGATTGAGGCCAGTGTGCCTATTATGTTGCTCCAGCTGTCGGTGATGATGTCGGTCATATTGCGTTAGGGTCAAGAGGTGAAACAATTGTGCCGGCGTAGCGCTGCCAGCACACAAAGTTAGCGATTTTTGCTCAAAACCGCCACCGCAAGCCACAAAAAAGCAGGCGCGCCGCATTGGGTGGCGCGCCTGCTGTGATTATTGCCTATTGGTGAGACGGCTATTATTTCTTCTTGGCGTCGATTTCGCGCAGAAGTTCCTTGACTGCTGTCACCAGCTGCTGGTCGGTGCCGAGCACAAGGCTGTGGGGGTCGTTGGCCACCTTGATGTCGGGCTCGAGCTGGGTGTTCTCGAGATAGCGGCCGTCGGGCAGCTCATAGCCAATAATGGGTATGCCGAATATCATGGTGGGGTCTTGCAGGTCTTCCCACGACACGCTGGTCATGGTTCCGGGCACAGGCATGCCCACCAGCTTGCCTATGTTCTGATGCTTGTAGACCCACGGGGTGCCGTGAGCGTTGCTGTAGTTGGCCTCGCACTGCACCATGATGCTGGGCTTGTTCCAGCGGCGGCTGGGCATGTCGCAAGCCTCGCGGCCGCGAATCACCTGAGTGAAATACTTCTGGCCACTGAACAGGATTTCGATGTCCTCGTGCAGTCGGCCGCCGCCATTCCAGCGGGTGTCGATCACGATGCCCTCGCGCTTGTTGTACTTGCCAAGCACCTGGCTGTAGACCTCGCGGTAGCTCTTGTCGTTCATCTGCTGCAGGTGCACATAGCCCAGGCGTCCGCCCGACACGCTGTCCACAATGTGGGCGCAGCGCTTGGTCCAGCGCTTATACAGCATCGAGTTCCACTCGCTGGCCGACACGGGCAGCACCACCTCGTCCCAGCGCTTGCCAGTGGCGGGGCTGTAAAGGCTCACCAGTGTCTTCTTGCCGGTGGTGCCGTTGAGCAGGGCGGTGTAGTCGTTTTCGGGGGTGATTTCGGTGCCGTTGATTTTCTCAACCACGGTGCCCTTGCGCACTTGCGACTTGGCGCGGTCGAAGGGGCCGTATTCCACCACCTCGTCCACCTTCAGGCCCTTGCCTGTGTAGTTGAGGTCGAACAGCAGGCCCAGGTTGGCGGTAGACTCGCCGCGGCCGTTGGGATAGTAGCGTCCGCCGGTGTGCGAGGCGTTGAGCTCGCCCAGGGCCTCGCTCAGCAGGTTGGCGAAGTCGTAGTTGTTGTTGATGTGCGGCATAAACTGCTTGTAGTTGGCCACCACAGCGTCCCAGTCGCAGCCGTGCATGTTCAGGTTGTAGAACTTCTTGGCCACTTCGCGGTGCACGTGCTCGAGCTCGTAGGCGCGCTCATCGGCCAGGTTCAGCTTCATCTGGGCGCGGTAGCTGATGGGGGTGTACTTGTCGCTGGCCACAGTCAGCTTGCCCATCTTTGAACCGCCCAGCACAAACAGGTTTTTGCCGTCTTTGTCGAGTTCAAGGCCTGCCCACTTCGAGTTGAGCTTGTTCACCAGCTTGGTGCTGCGCTCGCGCAGGTCCATCTTCCACAGGTCGTATCCGCCGTCAAACGCCGAGAGGTAGTAGAGGCTCTCGCCGTCGGCCGAGAAGGCAGCCGAGGCGATGTCGCTCGAATAGGGGGTGACACGCACCACGCGGTCGCTGATGCCGTCCAGATCCACCTCCACGGGCTTGGTCTTTTTCTCATCGGCCTTCTTGTCGTCGGCTTTTTTGCCTTTTTTCTTGTCGGCTGCGGCGGGCTTTGGAGCGTCCTTCTTGTCAAGCTCCTTGCGCAGCTCATAGTCCTCCTTGCTCAGGCGGTATTTGTCGAATGCGTCCTCGTTGACAAACGCCATGAGCACATCGCTCTGCGAGCCCCACGATGCCTGGCTGCGCAGGCCGTAGCGGTTGCTAACCCAAGTGATGGCGTTGCCGTCGAGCGCCCACTTGGGCTGCTCGCTGATGTAGGCGCTGCCGGTGATGTTGGTGATTTTGCCGCCCTGGGCGCTGACAATGCCAATGTCGCTATATGGGTCGCGGCCGTTGCCTATGATTTGCAGGGCAAACCACTTGCCGTCGGGCGACCAATTGTAGTCAAACCGGCTGGTGGAACCAAACCACATCGAGCCGTCGGTGACCTCGCGCACAGCGCCCGAAGCCACATTGAGCACCTTGAGCTTGCTGCGGTCTTCCACATAGGCCAGTTCTTTGCCGTCGGGCGAATATTTGGGCTGGTAGCGCTCCACCGACTGCGACGGCAGCAGCACTTCCTCCTTGATGGTGGTGGCGTTGGGGAAGTTGAGATCGTCTTTGCGGCCTATGGTGGCCTTCACCAGTTGCCAGTTGCCGTCGCGCTCGCTGGCATACACCAGGGTGCGGCCATCAGCGCCCCAGCACACGTCGCGCTCGGCCTGCGGGGTGTTGGTTATCTGCTTGGTGGTGCCGTATTCCACCGATGTCACAAACACGTCGCCGCGCACCACCAGCGCCACCTGCTTGCCGTCGGGCGAGGGTACAGCCTCGGTGGCTCCGCTGGTCATGGTCAGGTTGGCAATCTGGTCGCTGTCGTCGTGAAACAGCGACACCTGCACCTTGCTGGGCTGCTGGCCCGGCACTTGGGTGTAGAGCTCGCCGTTTTGCGTGTAGCACAGCGTGCCGTCGTTGGCGATCGACAGGAATCGCACGGGGTTGGAGGTGAAGTTGCTCACCTGAGTGGCGTTTTGCGGATCGCTGAGCGGGAACTTCCACACATTAAACGAGCCGCCATTGCGCTCGCTGAGGAAATACACCGTGCTGCCGTCGGGCGACAGCACTGGCGAGCGGTCTTCACCGGCGCGGTTGGTGAGGTTGGTGTAGCGGCCAGTGGCCACGTCGTATCGCCAAATGTCGCGCGTCACCGACGATGTGTGGTGCTTGCGCAGGGCGTCTTCAAAGCCCTTTTGGTCGTGAAATAGCATGAAGTCGCCCTTGGGGCTGAACTTCACGTCCTCGGCCGGGGTGGCCAGCAGCTGCTTGGCGCGGCCGCCATCCACGGGCACGCTGTAGAGCTCGGGCTGGCGCGATGTGGGGAACGACATGCTCGAGGCAGGGTCCTGAATGGCGGCGCCATACACCACGCTCTTGCCGTCAGCGGTGAAGGTGGTGGGCACCTCGCTGGCCGAGTTAAAGGTGAGCTGCTTAGGCTGTCCGCCGTCGGCCGGGATCACAAACACGTCGAAGTTGCCCTTGCGGTCGCTGGCAAATGCTATCAGCTTGCCGTCGGGCGACCACACGGGGTTGCACTCGTATGACGGCTGCGAGGTGAGCTGCACGGCCTGTCCGCCCTTGGCCGGCACCTTGTAGATGTCGCCCTTGTAGGAGAACACAATCTCTGTGCCGTCGGGTGAGATTTGCGCATAGCGCATCCACAGCGGCGTGGTGGCCATCGAGGCCAAGGCCGATGCCGCGGTGAGCGCGCAGGTGAGTATCATTTTTTTGCTCATAAGTGTATAAATAGGTGTTATTATTATTATCGAGTTGCGATGCATTCAGTGCAACGTATGCAAAGTTAATGTAACTTAACGTGTTATTCAAATAAATTGCGACGTTGCATCGGCAGCCGACTACCATTTGTGGTGTTTTTGCCGCTTTTTGCGGCATTTTTATTGCCAGCCGGGCTTGATGTGCGAAAGTTAAGCGTAAATTTGTGGCCTGAAGAACTATAATACTGTTTCAACGATTTTTTCCACCTATGACTACCGCAAAGCGATTTCTCATCATTGCAGTGATGCTGATGGCCGTGAGCCTCAGCGCCAACGCCCAGCTGTTTGGACTGCTGTCGGACCCCGAGGCCAGCGAAGCCAAAGAAAAGTCGTGCAAAGTGATGTATTTTGACAACTGCAACAGCCCCGTTGAGGTGTCGGTCTACGACCTGAAGCACACTTGGCGCCAGCAAAAAGGCATATCGGCGCTTAACGACGCCACCGACAACTGGCGCATGGTGCGTGAGTTCAAATTTCAAGGCAAGCCCGCCATTGTGGTGATGCGCCAGGGCATGAAGGAAGACGGACAGATAGGCATTATGGAGGCGGCATTTGAGGCCGACGACGACTACCGCTACACCAATACGGTGGAGTCGCTCGTGGTGTATGCCCCCACCAGCAACCCCGACGACTCATTTCTCACCCTCAGCGTGGCAAAATATGTGACCACGGGCGAGAGCCACTATGTGATAAAGGAATTTCGCGTCGATGAGGAAACGAAGGAGTTTCTCAGCGACTTCTATGCCAACGAGATGGCCTGGAAAAACGCCTCACCGCTTACCGACGTGGTGCTGCGCACATCCACCGTGCGCCCGGTTAGCACACGCCCTTCTAAGTGGTGACACACGCTTTAGCCAAGCGAAGCGGCTCCCTGCTGCTTCTTGAACGTGCTGGGCGAGATGCCGTTCATTTTGCGGAAAAACTTGCCCAGGCTCGACTGGTCGGCAAAGTTGTAGTCGTAGGCAATCACCTTCATCGACTTGCCGCTGTACAGCATTTCGCGCTTGAGCTTAATCGACAGAATGTGTGAAATCACCTCCTTGGCCTTGTGGTTGGTCTTCTGCTTGGTGATTTCGCTAAGGTATTTCGGGGTGATGTTGAGCTTCATTGCATAGAAGGCCACCTCGTGCTCCGTCTTGATGTGCTCCTCAAGCAAGTCCATGAATTTTTTGAAATACACATCGGCCATGGTGTAGCTGGCCCTGCCCGCCTCTCGCGCATTGGCACCCAGCTCATATTCGGCAATAGTGCATATCATCATTCTGAAGCATCCGCCCACCATTTCGCGCACCGCGCTGTGGTCGGAATGGCGCGCATACATGCGCACGTTGTCCATCAGGTTCACCAGCATCTGCCACTCGTCGGGATTCTCTACCTTCACCGCCGGCTTTTCGGCAATGAGGCTGAGTTTTTCGGTGGGTATGCCCGTGAGCATGTCGAACGAGAAGGGGTTGGTGATTATCATCAGCATTGCCTTGAAGTCGGGGCTGAGCTTCACGTTTTTAATATACAGCACGTGGCCCAGCATAAACCGTGTGCCGGCCTCAAGATGCACGTTGGTCATGTTCACCTCAAAGTCACCCTCGCCGCTGGTGCACAACATCACAAGGCAGTATTTAGAGTCAACCGGACCGCTGGGAATGTCGTCGGGGCCGATGTCGAAGTATCCGAAGTGGTTGAAATCGCACTGCTCAGTGCCGTTGTGTGAATTATGCTGCATAGTGCTGTAGTCAATATTAAGTGTGAAATTACGCCAACAGGTGTGGCGAATGGTGCAAAAGTAGCGATAATTTCCAATATGGATATTACTAATGCGACTTTTTAACTGTTTTTGTGTTCCAAAAGCGAAAATCGGATAAGGCAGCTTTCATTTTGGACAAAAGCGCCGTGAAGCTGTGGCCGCCCAATGCGGGTAACGGTTTTGTAATTAGCCGGCAAGTGACTAACTTTGCAACCGATTTCGTGGGGAGGGAAAGGAATTTAAGCCCAGCGCCCCCAGAACTATACAGCAACACAACAATAATTACGAAATGGCCGAAACACCCATCAATGGCGCGCACCGCGTGAAATTTGTGACCCTGGGCTGCAAGCTCAACTTTTCGGAGACGGCGACCCTTGGCGCCACGCTTGCCCGCCACGGCATACCCGCCGCCAAGGAGGGCGAGACGCCCGACATATGCGTGGTGAACACATGCAGTGTAACCGAACTCGCCGACAAGAAGTGCCGCCAACACATACGCTCGCTGGTGAGCAAATATCCGGGCGCGCTGGTGATAGTCACCGGCTGCTACGCGCAGCTCAAGAGCAAGGAGATTGCAGCCATTCCCGGCGTGGGCATGGTGCTGGGCAGCGAGCAAAAGGCCGATGTGATGCAGCACATCGAGCGGTGGTTTAACGACCCCCAGAATGTGGTGGAGGTGACGCCCACGCCGCAGATAAGACGCTTCAGCCCCTCGTGCGAGTGCGGCAGCCGCACCCGCTACTTCCTTAAGGTGCAAGACGGCTGCGACTACTACTGCAGCTACTGCACAATTCCCTATGCCCGCGGCCGCAGCCGCAGCGGCACCATAGCAAGCCTTGTGGCGCAGGCCCGCGAGGTGGCGGCCGAAGGCGGGCGCGAAATAGTGATAACAGGCGTCAACATTGGCGACTTCGGCAAAAACACGGGCGAGCACCTCATTGACCTGCTGCGCCGCCTCGACGAGGTGGAGGGCATTGAGCGCTACCGCATCTCGTCGATCGAACCCGACCTGCTGACCGATGAGATAATAGAATTCTGCGCCCAGTCGCGCGCATTCATGCCACACTTCCACATTCCGCTGCAGTGCGGCAGCGACGCCGTGCTCAAGCTTATGCGCCGCCACTATGGCAGCGCGCTGTTTGCAGCCAAGGTGGAGCGCGTGCGCAGCCTCATGCCCGACGCCTTCATAGGCGTCGACGTGATGGTGGGCTCACGCGGCGAGACGGCAGAGTGCTTTGCCGAATCGTATGACTTCATCAGCGGCCTCGACGTGCAGCACCTGCACGTGTTCCCCTACAGCGAGCGTCCGGGAACCATGGCCCTGCGCATACCCCACGTGGTGACGCAGGCCGAGAAGAGCGAGCGCGTGGCCCGCATGATAGCCCTCAGCAACGCCAAGCAGCGCGAGTTCATTGGCCGCTACATAGGCACCGTGCGCCCGGTGCTCATGGAGCAGCCGCAGCCCGGCCACCCCATGCACGGCTTCACCGACAACTACATACGCGTCACTGTGCCGCCGCTTGAGTCGGCGGTCAACACCATAGCGCCCGTGCGGCTGCTGAGCGTGAACGACGACCTCACCGTCAACGCCGAGCCCGCCACCACCCTCTAACAGAAGCATAGCAATGACACAGAAACTTCAAAACATACTCTACGCCCCACTCGGCATGGCCCTGCACGCCTTGGCTCGCCTGCCGTGGTGGGCGCTCTATGCCCAGGCCGACATACTGTATTTTGTGGCCTACCACCTGCTGCGCTACCGCCGCAAAATAGTGCGGCAAAATCTGCGCGACTCATTTCCCGACAAGAGCGAGGGTGAAATCAAGGCCATAGAGCGCGAGAGCTACCACCAGTTCTCCGACTACTTTGTGGAGACCATAAAGATGCTGCACATCACCGACGACGACATTAAGCGCCGCTTTGTGTTTCACGGCGTGGACAACATCGACCGCGCCTTTGACCAGGGCCGCAGCATAATGATGTATGCCGCCCACTATGGCAACTGGGAGTGGCTGATGTCGGTCACGCTGTGGACACGCCACAAGCCCGGTGATGTTATCTTCGGCCAAGTGTATCAGCCACTGGAAAACGAGTGGTTCAACCGCTTCTTCCTGCACCTGCGCGGCCGCTTCGGCTCGGTGTGCTACCCCAAGCGGCTCATCTATCTCGACATGCTGCGCCAAATCAAGCGCGGCAAGCAAATGGTGGTGGGCTTCATCAGCGACCAGCACCCGCTGCACACCGACGAGGGCCATGTGATAAAGTTTCTTAACCACCCCACGGCCATGATCTCGGGCAGCGAGGTGATAGCCCGCCGGCTGGGGCTGAGCGTGATGTATTTCGACGTGCGCAAGCTGAGGCGCGGCCACTACGAATGCACGGTGGTGCCAATATGCGACGACCCAGCCTCGCTGCCGCAGGGTGAAATCACCGACCGCTACGCGCGCCTGCTTGAAGGGCGCATTGTGGCCGAGCCCCCCTACTGGCTGTGGACCCACAACCGCTGGAAGCGCAAGGTGCATTATCCGGCCGGCAACGCAGATGAAAAAGGACAACAGCAAAAGCAATGAACAACAATAGCAAAAAAGTAGCAGTAATCATTCTCAACTGGAACGGCGCCGAGCTGCTGCGGCGCTACCTGCCCAGCGTGGTGGCCAACACCAATGCCAAAGTGGCCGATGTGATAGTGGCCGACAACGGCAGCACCGACAACAGCCTTGAGGTGATGGCAAAGGAGTTTGCGGGAGTGAAGACCCTGAAGTTTGACCAGAACTACGGCTTTGCCGAGGGCTACAACCGCTGCATCGAGCTCACGCGCTACCCCTACACCGTGCTGCTCAACAGCGACGTGCGCACCCCCGATGGGTGGCTCGAGCCGCTGCTGGCCTACATGGAAGCCCACCCACAGGTGGGCGCGGTGCAGCCCAAGCTGCTGCAAGACCGCCAGGACGGCAGGCAGGTGTTTGAATATGCCGGAGCGGCCGGCGGATTCATCGACAAGCACGGTTTCCCATTTTGCCGCGGCCGCATATTCGACTCCATTGAAGACGACCACGGGCAGTATGACGGAGAGCCGGAGAGCATATTTTGGGCCACGGGCGCATGCCTGATGGTGCGCAGCCAGCTCTACATGCAGGTGGGCGGCCTCGACAAGCGCTTCTTTGCCCACATGGAAGAGATCGACCTGTGCTGGCGCATACACCGCGCGGGCTACGACATCAGCGTGGTGCCGCAAAGCCGCGTCTACCACCTGGGAGGCGGCAGCCTGCCGCAGGGCAACCCGCGCAAGACCTACCTCAACTTCCGCAACAATCTGCTGCTGCTGCGCAAAAACCTGCCCGAGCGCGAAGGCCGCAGGCTGATATTCGTGCGCCGGCTGGTGTATGACACCGCCGCGCTGGCCATGGCCGTGCTCAAAGGCCACTTTGGCGACGCAAAGGCCATTCTCAAGGCACACCGCGACTACCGCCGCATGGCCGGCCACTACACCGACTTCCCGGCCGACAACCTGCTGCACACCATGCCGCACTGCCAGTGCAACATAATTGTGGACTACTACCTGCGCGGCCGCAAAAAATTCTGACCCCACGACCTGTGCAGATACGCGAATTTGTGTTATATTTGCTCAGTGATAAACCCTTAACCCCGATATAAGCGCAATGGCAACAACGGCATTGATAATAGTGGTCCCCTGCTACAACGAAGAGGAGGCGCTGCCCACCACCCACCAACGGCTGTCGGAGCTCATGAAGCAGATGGCCGCCGACGGGCTGATTGACGGCAGCCGCAGCCGGCTGCTGTATGTTGACGACGGCTCACGCGACGGCACCTGGCCCCTTATGGAGCGGCTGGCCGACGGCGGGCAGCACGTGTGTGCCCTTAAGCTGGCGGCCAACAGCGGCCACCAGAACGCACTCATGGCCGGACTTGAGACGGCGGCCGCAATGGGCGACGCCATTGTGAGCATCGACGCCGATCTGCAGGACGACATTCACGTGATTCCCGACATGGTGCGCCACTATGCCGACGACCGCTGCGATGTGGTGTACGGCGTGCGCCGCGACCGCAGCACCGACACGTGGTTCAAGCGCAAGTCGGCCCAGGCATTCTACCACCTTATGCGCCGGCTTGGCGTGAAATCGGTGTACAACCACGCCGACTTCCGCCTGATGAGCGCTCGCGCAGTGCAGCAACTGTGCGAGTACAGGGAGCGCAACTTGTTTTTGCGCGGCATTGTGCCACTCATAGGCTACCGCTCGACCTGCGTCTACTACGACCGCGCCGAGCGCACGGCCGGCGTCAGCAAATATCCGCTGGCCAAGATGGTGAACTTTGCCATCGACGGCATCACCTCGTTCAGCATCAAGCCCGTGCGCATGGTGTTCTCGCTTGGCCTCGTGTTTATGGCCATAGCCCTGATAATACTCATCTACGTGCTCTACAACCACTTCACCGGCCACACCGCATGGGGCTGGTCGTCGCTCATACTGTCGATTTGGTTTGTGGGAGGCTGCATTCTGCTGGGCCTTGGCATTGTGGGCGAGTATATAGGCAAAATCTATATCGAAGTGAAGCACCGCCCGCGCTACAACGTGGAGCGCCGCATAGTAAAGTAGCCAGTCCCACCCCCCCCCAATTCTAAGCAACGCGAAAAGTGCCCTAATCCCAAATTAATGCCTATTTTTGGGATCGTAATCCCAAATTTATATGTTTTTTTGGGATTAGCTTCACAAAAGCACTATCTTTGCACCAACACAAATAACAAAAATTCCATACACTATGATAAAGCGTCAGCTACAAAAGCGAATCGAATCAAAGATGTTTGCAGGCAAAGCACTAATTGTGATTGGCGCCCGGCAAGTGGGTAAAAGCACCCTTTTTAAAATGGTACTCGAACAGCATAGTGAGCCAACGCTACTACTCAACTGCGATGAGCCAGAAGTAAAAGAGCTGCTGACCAACATCAATACACAAGACCTGAAAATGCTTATTGCCGACAATAAAATTGTGGTTATAGATGAGGCGCAAAGAGTAGAGGGAATAGGCATGACGCTAAAACGAATCACCGACAATTTCCCCAATGTGCAACTGCTCGTCACAGGCTCGTCGTCGTTTGAGTTGCAAAACAAATTGAACGAGCCCCTCACAGGCCGCAAATTCGAATATCACCTGTTTCCTGTCTCTACAAAGGAAATCTACGATGCGCAGGGGCTGGTTGCAGCAAAACAAACCCTTGAAAGCAGGCTGATCTTCGGCTCGTATCCCGATGTGGTGAGCCACAATAGCGACGCAAAGGAGATTCTGTTTAACTTGTCGAGCAGCTACCTCTACAAAGACCTGCTGTCGCTCGACAGCATTCGCCGCCCCGCCCTGCTAAGCAAACTTTTGACAGCCATTGCATTGCAGGTGACAAGCGAGGTGTCGTATAGCGAACTGGCACGCACCATAGGCACCGACAACAAGACAGTGGAAAAATATCTTGACCTGCTTGAAAAATGCTATATCATATTCAAGCTAAACGGATTCAGCCGCAACCTTCGCACAGAATTAAGGAAGTCGAAGAAGTACTACTTCTACGACAACGGCATCCGCAACGCCATTATTCAGAATTTCGCTCCTCTTGCCCTTAGGCAAGACGTGGGCGCGTTGTGGGAAAACTTCGTGATAAGCGAGCGCATCAAGGCCAACCAATATGCTGGAAGATATGCGAACAGTTACTTTTGGCGCACAACCCAGCAGCAAGAAATCGACTATTTGGAGGAGTGCGACGGACAATTCTCGCTGTTTGAAATGAAATGGAACCCCCAAAAGGCCAACACAAAGTTTCCAAACACATTCCTCACCACATATGATGTGAAAGAGTCAACGGTGGTGACTCCCAGCAACTGGCTGCAAACGCTTCTTTAGGACACGTTTAAGGGAAAGTGGGGCGACAGTTGCGGGCATGGATGCCGCTTTTCACTCCGCCGAAAATGGATTTTGTAGATAAAATGGCTGATTTTGTCGATGCATGGCAATGCGTTTTTTGCATCGCTGCGGCAATGTTGGTAACTTTGCAGCCCTAATTCAACAGGTGACACAAATATGAGATACAAGATTTTCCTACTAATTATGCTCGGAATGCTCACCGCATTCGGGCCGTTTGTGACCGACATGTATGTGCCCAGCCTGCCGTCAATGGTGACGTATTTCCACACCACCATCACACTGGTGCAGGCCGGACTCATGGCAAGCATGCTCGGCCTGGCCGCCGGACAGCTGCTGTTTGGGCCGCTTAGCGACAAGTATGGGCGCCACCGGCCGCTTATGGCCTCGCTGGTGCTGTTTGTGGCCTCAAGCACGGCCATTCTGTTCTCGCCCACCATACAGGTGTTTGTTGCGCTGCGCTTTGTGCAGGGCTTCGCCGGAGCGGGCGGCATTGTGATTTCACGCTCGGTGGCCACCGACATGTATAGCGGCCGCGAGCTGATGAAGATTTTGGGCATCACGGGCGCCATCAACGGCATTGCGCCCATCATGGCCCCCGTGGCCGGCGGGGCTCTGGTGGACCACGGCGGCTGGCGCGTGATATTCATGCTGCTGCTCATGGTGGGAATAGTGCTGATGTCGGGCAGCTGGTTCATACGCGAGTCGCTGCCTTTGGAGCGCCGCACCACCCGCAGCCTGCCAGCCACGTTCAAGCTGTTTGGCGTGGTGGTGCGCAACCGCACCTATATGCTCTATGTGCTGCACCAGGCAGCTGCGCTGGCCATCCTGTTTGGCAACATCGCTTCCTCGCCGTTCATTGTGCAAGAGCACTACGGCCTCAGCCCGCTGGGCTACAGCATAGTGTTCGGGGTCAACGGCGCCTGTCTGGCCGTAGGGGCCATAAGCAGCATGAAGTTTCGCCGCGCCACCACTTGCGTGAAGGTGAGCTGCGCTGGAATGCTCACGTGCAGCCTGCTTGTGAGCATGGCTTTGGTGGCCGATGCAGGCCTGGCGGTGTATGAGGTGCTGCTCGACATGATGCTTGTGTCGGTGGGATTCACCCTCACGGCGTCGACCACCCTCGCCCTCGACTGCGCACGCGAGGAGGCAGGAACGGCCTCGGCGCTGTTTGGGGCAATGGGCTTCGTGGCCGGAGGCTTGGTGTCGCCGCTGGTGGGCATGGGCAGCATAATGCACAGCACCGCCATCACATTTGTGACAGCGGCAGTGCTCGCACTGGCATTTGCTGTGCCAGCGCTGCACCGCACCACTACCGACTGACAACACACCGCCAACGGGAAAAATCCCTCAATGAGTGACAAAATTCACCGGAATTATCACTCATTGAGGGATTTTTATTGTACCTTTACAGCGACTAACAAAAAAATTACATGATTGACAATAAATTATATGAATATATGCAGGCGCTGCTCAGGCACACGCCCACTGCATTCACGCGTTATAAATACCATGACATTGACTGGGGCAGCCGCCTGGTGGGCATCACCGGCCCGCGCGGTGTGGGAAAATCAACGATGGTGCTACAACGCATCAAGCGCATTTCCAGCGACAAAACGAGCCTCTATGTGTCGGCCGACAACATCTATTTCGCCAACCACTCCCTGACCGACCTTGCCGACGATTTGATAAAGGAGGGAGGCTCACACCTGTATATTGACGAGATTCACAAATACAGCGGTTGGAGCAGGGAGCTGAAGCAGATATACGACACCCATCCGCAGCTCAACGTGGTGTTCACCGGCTCGTCGGTGCTCGACATCAAACGCGGTGAAGCCGACCTTAGCCGCAGGGCACTGATGTATGAAATGCAGGGACTTTCGTTCCGCGAATACCTAAAACTGTTTCACAACATCGACAGCAGGGCATACTCTCTCGACGAGATACTTGACCACAAAGTCATCATACCCGAAGTAGAACATCCGCTGCCGCTTTTCAGAGACTACCTGCTGCACGGCTACTATCCATTTGCTTTGGAGGGAGGCTTCGCACAGAGAATGGCGCAAGTCGTGGACCAGACAGTGGAGGTAGACATTCCACAATATGCCGACATGAAAGCGGTGACAGCCCGCAAACTAAAGCGCATGCTTGGCATTCTGGCCGAACTTGCCCCCTTCAAACCAAGCATCGACAACCTGGCCACCGAGATAGGCGTAAGCAAGAACAACGTTCCCGACTATCTGGTGTATCTTGAGCGGGCGGGCATGATAGGTCTGCTCAGAGACGACACTTCGGGCATGCGCAATCTGGGCAAAGTTGAAAAGGTGTATATCGACAACCCAAGTTTAATAAACGCATTGACATCAGCGCCAAACATTGGCAACATAAGGGAAACTTTTTTCTACAATCAAATGCGTGTGAACCAATGCGTATGCGCCTCAAAGGTTTCCGACTTTGTGGCAGGCGGATACACCTTTGAAATAGGGGGCAAAAAAAAAGGACGCCAGCAAATAGAGGGCATAGACAACGGCCGCATTGTGAGAGACGACATTGAGTCGGGCCACGGCATAGTTGTGCCACTCTGGTGCTTTGGCATGAACTATTAGCTGGCTTGCAAACAAGCGGAAAAAATCCCTCAATGAGTGACAATTTCGGCGAATTTTGTCACTCATTGAGGGATTTATGCTGTTTTGCCTTGCTGGCTGGCGGGCTACACGTTGAAGCGGAACACCACTATGTCGCCGTCCTGCATCACATAGTCCTTGCCCTCGATGTGCATTTTGCCGGCCTCCTTCACGGCTGCCTCACTGCCGTAGTGGATGTAGTCGTCATACTTGATGATTTCGGCGCGGATGAAGCCGCGCTCAAAGTCGGTATGGATCACGCCGGCGCACTGCGGCGCCTTGCTGCCCTTGACGTAGGTCCATGCGCGCACCTCCTTGGGGCCGGCGGTGAGGAACGTCTCGAGGTTGAGCAGCGAGTAGGCACTCTTGATGAGGCGGTTAACGCCCGACTCCTCGAGGCCGATTTCCTTAAGGAACATCTGGCGCTCCTCATAGGTGTCAAGCTCGGCAATCTCGCTCTCGGTCTGCGCGGCCACCACCAGAATCTGTGCATTCTCGTCCTTCACGGCCTCGCGCACGGCGTCGACATATTTGTTGCCAGTGGCTGCGCTGGCATCGTCCACGTTGCACACATACAGCACAGGCTTGTTGGTGAGTAGGAACAGGTCGTGTGCTATGCGCTCCTCCTCCTTGCTGTTGAGTTCAACCGAGCGTGCCGACTTGCCCTGCGACAGGGCCTCCTGATAGCGCTTGAGCACCTCGTATTGCTGCTTGGCCTCGCGGTCGCCGCCCGTCTGGGCCTGCTTGTAGACGCGGCTGATGCGGCTCTCAACGGTGTCGAGGTCGCGCAGCTGCAGCTCGGTGTCGATCACCTCCTTGTCGCGCACGGGGTCAACCGAACCGTCGACGTGGGTGATGTTGTCGTCGTCAAAGCAGCGCAGCACGTGAATTATGGCGTCGGTCTCACGGATGTTGGCCAAGAACTTGTTGCCCAGGCCCTCACCCTTCGACGCGCCCTTCACAAGGCCGGCGATGTCGACTATCTCCACCGTGGTGGGCACTATGCGCTCGGGGTGCACCAGCTCGGCGAGTTTGTTGAGCCTCTCGTCGGGCACGGTGATGACGCCCACGTTGGGCTCGATTGTACAAAACGGAAAGTTTGCCGACTGCGCCTTAGCGTTCGACAGACAGTTGAAAAGTGTTGACTTGCCCACGTTGGGCAGTCCCACAATACCACATTGAAGTGCCATGCTAATATATCTTGTTACTTATTCGTTATTTACCAATAAAATACGGCCATTCAGCCACTTTTGCACTGCAAAGTTAGTGCAAAACCGCCCAACGAGCAAAAAAATCTGCCTGCCGCGGCGGCTCAGGCCTGCCATGTGCGGTTAATTAATCACAAAAAGGTTGACAAGCGCGGCCCGATGTAGTAATTTTGCAGTTTGAATGGCATGTTGCGCCGCAAGGCGGAACATGCACATCGGTTGAGACAAGAAAAAAGAAAAAAATTACAGTTACACATATTCTTAGGTTACATGACAACTCAGAAAGAAACCATGCCGGCTTCAAAGGCCGACAGCGCCAAGAGGCCGCAGCTGCCCCTGGGCAAGACCAACTTCATTTTAATGGCCGTGTGCGTGCTGCTGATAGTGATTGGCTTTGTGCTGATGACTGGCAGCGCCAACACTGGCAGCACATTTAACGCCGACATCTTCAACGCTCGCCGCACCGTGGTGGCTCCGCTGATCACCTTTGCCGGATTTGTGCTGCTGGCATTCGCCATTATTATTAAGCCCAAAAAGAAAGACAACAGCGAGGAGGACCTGTAGCCGATGGACATAGTTCAAGCGATAATAATTGCGGTGGTCGAGGGGCTCACCGAGTTTCTGCCCGTGTCGTCGACCGGCCACATGATCATCACCGAGAACCTGCTGGGCGTTGACCTCAACGACCCGTTTGTGAACGCGTTCACGGTGATAATCCAGTTTGGCGCCATCCTGTCGGTGGTGTGCCTATACTGGAAGCGTTTTTTCCACATCAATGAGGTGCCCGAAGGCGTGACAGGCGTCAAGCGCCTGCTGGCGCGCTACAACTTCTACTGGAAGCTGCTGGTGGCCTTCATTCCTGCCGCAGTGATAGGACTGCTGCTGAGCCCGCTTATCGACAAGCTGCTGGGCAGCGTGGTGGTGGTGGCTGTGATGCTGCTTGGCGTGGGCGTGCTGCTGCTGTTTGTGGACAAGTGGTTTGCCCGCGACACCGACAAGCCTCTCACCGAGAAGCGCGCGTTCAAGATAGGCCTGTATCAGTGCATAGCCATGATACCGGGCACATCGCGCTCGTTTGCCACCATTGCCGGCGGCATGCAGCAGGGACTGACGCGCAAGACGGCCGCCGAGTTCTCATTTTTCCTGGCAGTGCCCACCATGCTTGCCGCCAGCTGCTACGAGCTGCTGAAGCTGTTTATGAAGGGCGACGCCAGCATGCTGGCCAGCCACATGACGGTGCTGGCTGTGGGCTTTGTAGTGGCCTTTGTGGTGGCCCTGGGTGCCATCAAGTGGTTTGTGGGTTTCCTCACTAAATATGGCTTCCGCGCCTTTGGCTGGTATCGCATAGTGGTGGGGGCACTGCTGCTGGCGCTGCTGCTGTGCGGCGTCGACCTGTCGATGGTGGACTAAGCCACACCCCATTCCGTATCTTTTTTTTAACAACAAACGCATCATCCATATGCTCAATCCGATAGAAGGAGAAGTGTTTTGCATCGACAAGCCGCTGCACTGGACTTCGTTTGAGGCCGTGAAAAAAATCCGCGCGCGCCTGCGCCGCCACTTGGGCGTGAAAAACCTTAAGGTGGGCCATGCGGGCACGCTCGACCCTCTGGCCACCGGCGTGCTGATAGTGTGCACCGGGCGCAAGACCAAGGACATCGACCAGATGCAGGCCAAGGTGAAGGAATATGTGGCGGGGGTGAGGCTCGGCGCCACCACCCCGTCGTTCGACCGCGAAACCGAAGTCGACGCCACCTATCCGTGGCAGCACATCACACGCGAGCAGGTGGAGCGCACGCTGCAGTCGCAGTTCACGGGCCGCATCGAGCAGGTGCCGCCATCGTTCTCGGCCTGCAAGGTCGACGGCAAGCCGGCCTACAAGCTGGCGCGGCAGGGCGAAGACGTGGCCATCAAGCCCAAGGCACTGGTGATCGACGAGATAGAGGTGCTGGAGTGCGGACTGCCGCAAGAGCCCACGCTGACGCTGCGCATAGTGTGCAGCAAGGGCACCTACATCCGCGCCCTGGCGCGCGACATAGGCGAGGCGCTGGGCAGCGGAGCGCACCTCACATCGCTGCGGCGCACCCGCGTGGGCGACGTGACGGTGGACAAGTGCCTCACGGTGGAGCAGCTGGTGCAAGAGCTCGACAGCGCCGAATATGTGATGCCCGACATGGCCGAGCAGATGCGCCTCGACGCCGAGCGCGAGGCCAACCGCGCCAGGGCGCGCGAGCTTAAGGCGCGCCAAAAGGCACGCAAGGCCCTTGAGCAGATGCAATAGCGTCATTGCCAGCCCACGGCTCAGACAAGAAAATGACATTCAACAAACAAAAAATCACATACACACCATATTATAATGAAACTATCTGAATTCAACACTCGCATGACTCCCGACCTGATTGCCTCACACCCTGCGGCAAACCGCGACGAGTCGCGACTGATGGTGCTGCACCGCAGCAACGGCGACATTGAGCACCTGATGTTTAAGGACATCCTCAACTTTTTCGACGAGCACGACCGATTTGTGTTCAACGACACAATGGTGTTTCCCGCCAAACTGATGGGCAACAAAGAGAAGACCGGCGCCAACATTGAGGTGTTTCTGCTGCGCGAGCTCGATGAGGAGCACAAGCTGTGGGACGTGCTGGTGGAGCCCGCGCGAAAAATACGCATCGGCAACAAGCTGTATTTCGGCCTCGACGACTCGATGGTGGCCGAGGTGATCGACAACACCACCTCGCGCGGCCGCACGCTGCGCTTCCTCTACGACGGGCCGCACGATGAGTTCAAGAAAAACCTGTTTGCCCTTGGCAAGACGCCGCTCCCCTACTACATAACCCGCGAGCCCGAGCCCGACGACGTGGAGCGTTACCAGACCATATTCGCCCGCAACGAGGGTGCCGTGGTGGCTCCCGCAGCCGGCCTTCACTTCAGCCGCGAGCTTATGAAGCGCATGGAAATCAAAGGCGTGGAGGCCGACTTCCTGACACTGCACATAGGCCTCGGATGCTACCGCAGCATCGATGTTGAAGACCTCACAAAGCACCGCATGGACAGCGAGCCCATGGAAGTGAGCGAGGGCCTCTCGGAGCGCGTCAACGCCACCCGCGACGCCGGCCACCGCATCTGCGCCATTGGCACCAGCACGCTGCGCGCCATGGAGAGCACAGTGAGCATGAACGGCCACATTAAGCCCTACTCGGGCTGGACCAACAAGTTCATATTCCCACCCTACGAGTTCTCGACCACCGACGCGCTGGTCACCAACTTCCACATGCCGCAGTCGGTGATGCTGATGCTCACAGCCGCATTCGGCGGATATGACAACGTGATGCACGCCTACGACGTGGCCGTCGACGAGAAATACCGCTTCGGCGTGTATGGCGACGCCATGCTAATAGTGGACTGACGCGCGCACGCATAAACTCACACAGGCGATGAAATGCTGTTTTTGGCAGTTTTTCATCGCTTTTTTTGTGCAATTCTAAGGCAAACTGCCGATTTTCATTAACTTTGTGAAAAAACTAATGCAACCACGGTGCTGGCCATATCCAGCATCATAACAGCATCAAAAAAAGATAACGACCAAAAACATTTTTCTCGCTTATGAAGTATTTCATTGCCAACAACGGCCAGCAATCGGGCCCGTTTGAACTTCAAGACCTCGTAGCCAACGGCCTGACCCCTAACTCAATGGTGTGGTGCGACGGCATGGCCAACTGGCAGCCAGCCACCAGCGTGCCCGAAGTGGCGCAACTGCTCATGCCACAACAGCAGCAGCCACAGCCGCAGTACCAGCAGCCGCAGCAGTATCAGCCTCAGCAACAGTATCAGCAGCCGCAACAGTACCAGCCGCAATATCAGCAGCAACAGTCCTACCAGCAACCTTATCAGCAGCCCTACAGCGCCAACGACACCATGGGGTTTGGAGAAGCCATTAAAGTGTGCTTCAACAAGTATGCCGACTTCAGTGGCCGCGCCTCGCGCGCCGAATACTGGTGGTTCTACCTGTTCACCTTTCTCGTGACAATCGTCACCTGCGGCGTGGCAGGCCTCGTGTTTATCATTCCGCAGTATGCCGTGGGTGCGCGCCGCCTGCACGACACCGGCCGCAGCGGCTGGCTTCAGCTGCTGGGCTTCATTCCCATTGTGGGGCTTATTCTCATCTACTGGTGGGTGCTTGAGGGAGACCAAGGCACAAACCAATATGGCGGTAAGCCCATTCGCTAAGCGGCACACCGGCATGAATCGTATTACCTCTGCGGCCGCAATCGCGGCTGCAATGATTGTTGCGGCCACAAGCTGCCACAGCATCACCACGCTGCCCGCCAACGGAGGGCGGCCCGTAGCCGATGCCGAGCCCGCCGACGTGAGCACGACCACGCTCATAGTGAGCTACGACAGCACCGCCATTGGCCGCAGCCAGCTTGAGGCCGAGGCGCGCCGCCGCAAGGCCACGGTCATATATTCCTACCGCATAATCAGCGCCATAGCAGTGAAGATTGCACCGGGGGCCGACATCGAGGCCGAGCGGCGCGCCTTTGCCCGCATCCACGGGGTGACGGCAGTGGAGCGCGACCGCATCATGCACCTCGACACCGGAGCGCCGCGATAGCGTGCATTGGTCGCTTTTGCCCTAATTGTGGCCGCCACTGCACATCGGGTGGCAAAATGTGCCACAGTTGTTTTGCGGTTTCGCCCAAAATGCCTATTTTTGAGGCCGCAAAGCGAATAGCAGATTACTATATCTATATTGTCAACATATTTTCTGAAATAAATTTACAACATGATCTATCCAGTACTTACGCCCGAAGAGGCCGCCGAATACGTTCAGAACGGCTTCTCGATAGGCATTTCAGGATTCACAGTGCCGGGCAACCCCAAGGTGGTGCCCCCGGCAATAGCAGCCAAAGCACGCCGCGAGCATGAGGCAGGCCGCGAGTTTAAGGTAAACATTTTCTCGGGCGCGTCGTCGAACGACTTCACCGACGGCGAGCTTTCGCGCGCGCACGCCATCAACTTCCGCGCCCCCTACCAGTCGCTGCCTGAGCTGCGCAACCGCATCAACGCCCACGAGCTGCACTACAACGACCGCCACCTGAGCGAGATGGCCCAGGAGTTCCGCTATGGCTTCTACGGCAAGATGGACCTCGCCATCATCGAGGTGCAGAGCATCGACGACAACGGCGACATGGTGCTTGGCACCGCAGTGGGCAACTCGCCCACATGGCTGCAAGTGGCCGACAAGGTGATTATTGAGATCAACGACCAGATACCCGAGTCGATTCGCGGCCTGCACGACATATATGTGCCGCTCGACCCGCCCTACCGCCGCGAGATTCCCATCTACAAGGCCAGCGACCGCGCCGGAAAGCCCACTGCCCACGTCGATCCCAAGAAGGTGCTTGGCGTGGTCTACAGCTCGAAGCCTCTGGGCAAGAGCAGTGCGTTCACCCCGGTTGACGACACCACGCGCAGCATTGGCCGCAACGTGTGCGACTTCCTCATCAACGAGATGAAGCAGGGCCGCATGCCCAAGACGTTCCTTCCCATCCAGTCGGGTGTGGGCAACATTGCCAACGCCGTGCTCGACTCGCTCGACACCAGCACCGAGATTCCACCGTTTGAGATGTACACCGAAGTGGTGCAAGACAGCGTGGTGAAGCTGCTGCTGAGCGGACGCTGCAAGTTTGCCAGCACCTGCTCGATGACATTCTCGCACGAGGCCATGATGGACTTCTTTGCCAACGTGGACCAGCTGCACGACAAGCTGCTGATGCGTCCGAGCGAAATCAGCAACAACCCCGAGGTGATTCGCCGCATAGGCGTGATTTCGATGAACACAGCCATCGAGTGCGACATCTTCGGCAACATCAACTCATCGCACGTGAGCGGCACGCGCCTGATGAACGGCATCGGCGGCTCGGGCGACTTCACCCGCAACGCCTACGTGTCGATATTCATGTGCCCGTCGATTAAGAAGGACGGCGCCATCAGCACCATCGTGCCCATGGTGACGCACGTGGACCACACAATCCACTCGGTGGACATCATCGTCACCGACCAGGGCGTGGCCGACCTGCGCTTCAAGGATCCCATCCAGGCAGCCGAGGAAATCATCGAAAAGGCAGCGCACCCCATGTACCGTCCGCTGCTGCGCGAATACCTGAAGCTGTCGAAGGGCGGCCACATCGTGCAAAACCTCGACCTGGCCCTGTCGTTCCACCGCACACTCATGGCCGAGGGCGACATGAGCAAGACCGACTACTCAAAATTCACGATGAAATAATCGGCAGGCTCGGGCTCTGTGCCCCAGCATAACGAAAACGCATACACTAATTGGCGGGCGGCCCACATCGGTGAGGCCGCCCGCCTTGCGTGTGTGCGCCAACGGCAATGGTGTAAAAAATGTTATATGGCACACTCAGCCTTGCTGAGGCCGAGTGTAATTCCATTATTTTTCAGTAACTTTGCAAGCAGAAGATAAAATATTGAAAACTCATTAATAAAATTTAAAAACAAACTATGAGACTGATTATCGAACCCGATTACGAGAAAGTATCAGAGTGGGCAGCCAACTACGTGGCATCACGCATCAACGCCGCCAAACCCACAGCCGAGAAACCCTTTGTGCTGGGTTGCCCCACCGGCAGCTCGCCTCTGGGCATGTACAAGAAGCTTATCGAGCTTAACAAGGCCGGCAAGGTGTCGTTCCAGAATGTGGTGACATTCAACATGGACGAGTATGTGGGCCTGCCCGAGGAGCACCCCGAAAGCTACCACTCGTTTATGTGGAACAACTTCTTCAGCCACATCGACATCAAAAAGGAGAATGTGAACATTCTCAACGGCAACGCCGAGGATCTGGAGAAGGAATGCGCCGACTATGAGGCACGCATCGCCAAGGCAGGCGGCATCGACCTGTTTATGGGCGGCGTTGGCCCCGACGGCCACATCGCTTTCAACGAGCCGGGCTCGTCGCTCACCTCGCTCACCCGCCAAAAGACCCTCACGCAGGACACCATCATCGCCAACAGCCGCTTCTTTGACAACGACGTGAACAAGGTGCCCAAAACCGCGCTCACCGTGGGCGTAGGCACTGTGATGGCCGCCAAGAGCGTGATGATCATCGTCAACGGCTACAAGAAGGCTCCCGCGCTGCAGGCCGCAGTGGAGGGCGCTGTGTCGCAAATGTGCACACTCAGCGCGCTGCAGATGCACCGCAAGGCTGTGATCATCTGCGACGAAGACGCCACGATGGACCTGAAGGTGTCGACCTACCGCTACTTCAAGGACATCGAGAGCAAGAACCTCGACCCCAAGTCGCTGCTCTAACATAGAGAGCCGGCGCATATAGCATAGCGCGGCCACGGCATCCCACCACACAATGGGCATTGCCGTGGCCGCGCAGTTTTTTCCCTGGGGGAGAAGTTTACAACATAATTTACCGCTACATTGCATAATTATTGCAATTATTCATTGCAAGTTAAAAAATAAAACAATACCTTTGCAAAACATAACAAACTATAAAAGCATCAATCACAAAAGAAACATATTCAGCCAATGAACAAATTTCTACTTCTAACGTCAGCAATGGCGCTCACCGCAGCCTCTGCGCTGCAGGCACAAACTGCCCTTGTGCAGCACAGCAGCGCGCAGGCCGTGAGTTTCAACAAGGGTCAGGCCACAGTGCTCAACCCCAACGCCGCCCCCACTGTGGCAGTCAAAAAACTTCCCGGCGGACTCAAACTGCGCGTGACGCGCACCGCAAGCGGCGCACTGCTTAAGCAACTGGTGAAGCCAGTGGCAGGCCAAAGCGCCGTAAAGGCATCGAAAAGGCATCTGGCTCCGGCCAAGGCCGAGAGCGAGGCGTCGCTCTACGAGAGTTTTGAGGGTTGGGACGGCCAGGACGAAGACTGGGTTCCGAGCAACTGGAGCCGCATCGTGACTGCCGACACGCTCAAGAACTTCAACGGCAACTGCACATGGCACGTGTCGAGCGCAGTGTCGTTTGGGCCGCAGCCGGCCGACGGCAACTATCAGGCCACCTGCAACGCCGCCATCCAGTATGACGACAACTTCAACGCCATCACCTATCCGCAAGACGAGTGGCTCATAAGCCCCGAAGTGACCGTGAAGGCCAACGAGAAACTGATGTTCACGGCAGGCTACTCGCCGCTGTTCCTGTTCAACACCACCACAGGCGTCGACTGGACCAACATGAAATTCTCGAAGCGCGAAGTGTCGGCCACCATCAAGGTGCTGGTGCGCGAGGCGGGCGGCGAGTGGAAGCAGCTGCTCGACGTGTATGACCTCTACAAGGACATGGACTTCGAAACGCTGTTCGACGACTACAGCGATGTGGACAACTACAGCTACATACTGCCCCTGGCCGACTATGTGGGCAAAAAGGTGCAGGTGGCGTTCCGCTATGTGGGCGCCGACGGCAACGTGGTGGGCATCGATGCTGTGAAAATCGGCGTTCCGCAGCCACAGGCAGCCTACCTGCGTCCGCAGGGCGCGTTCTTCTTCGGCTTCAGCGACGACTACAAGTTCCTGAGCGACAAAGATGGCAACGGCCTGATGCTGACGCCGGCATACACCGACATCACCTGGCAGAACAACAGCAACAGTGAGAGCGAGTCGTTCTCGTGGCAGTATGACACGCCCGACGACAAGACCGGCACAAGCACCAACGAAAACCTCACTGTGAACTATCCTGCCAACTACAAGACCACATACAACTGGTTTAACATCCCCACCCTCACCGCAAGTGCCGAGGGTGCCACCGACTCCAAATACAAGTGGAGTGGTCTCGGATTCCAGGCAGGCGGCCACGCCCAGTTCGCCAACACCGACAACACCACAACCCAATATGGTGTGGGCAACTACGACATCAACAACCAGTTCTATCAGATCCAGGCCGACGACAACCAGCCGCTGTATGGCTACTTCGACGGCATCGACAAGGTGTGGACGCAAATTTTTGGCACGCAGGCCCACCTCTATGGCATAGCCAACTACTTCGAAGAGCCGCTTCACCCCTACTCGCTGTCGAAGGTGTCGGTGATGGGCAAGGGCGAATTTGCAAGCGACGCATTGCTCAAACTCAACGTGATTGAGCTCGATGAAGACGGCAACCTTGGCGACACTCTGGCCACAGCCGAGTGCAAAGGCGCCGACGTGATCCAAACCACCGTGAATTCTGTGAACGGAACCAAATATGCCACAATACCGTTCACGCTGAAAGAGGCAATATCGGTAGACTCTCCCATTTTTGTGGTGCTTGAAGGCTTCGATAACAGCAAGACCAAGACTTTCGGTGCATTCCAGAGCGGCGCAGACCCCAGCGGTGAGACCAACGGCTACTTCCTGCTGCGCACCACCAGCGATGGCGAGACCACTGAGGCCCTCTATCCGCTGAGCGCGCTCAGCACCAGCGCAGGACCCTGCTACAGCTCGTTCCTGTTCAACCTAAATGCCGACTACGGCTGGTTTGAGCTCGATGACAAAAACGTGACTTACGACGAAGAAGGCACAGTGATCGTCAACCTGCCCGCCGCCAACGCCACCGCCACATTCGACGTGCTGGCTTCGGAAGCCTCTGCCAAGTGGCAATACCAGTTTGACACCGACAACGGCACAGCACCCGAGTGGATCACCGCCACACTGGCCGACGCCAAGGCTGCCGACGACGTGATTGACGGCCGCGGCAAGATCACCTTCAGCGCAGCCAACCTGCCCGCAGGCGTCGACGAGCGCGCCACCTCGGTGGTGATTGGCACTCCCGCCGGCTACAAAGAGTTCTACATTGTGCAGAGCAACGGCAGCGGCATCGCCAACGTGGCTTCGCAGCTTGGCGTGAAGGCCACCAGCGTGGGCGGCGACTTTGCAGTGAGCGCACCTGCCGGCGTCAGCGGCGTGAGCGTGTTCACAGTGGCAGGCCAGCTGGTGAAGACAGCCGCCGTGAGCGGCAACTGCGTGGTGCCCGCACAAGACCTCGCACACGGCATCTACCTGCTGCGCTTCACCAACGGCTCAACAGTGAAGGTGGTGAAATAACCCTTACAACAGCAACACACAGCACTTAGCATACACAGCGGTGCGGACTCCCCAAGACGGGACTCCGCACCGCTGTTTTTTTCACGCCAAACAATAAAATCACTTATTTTTCAAAAAATTATAGTTTTTTTTTGATTTAAGTAGCAAATAATATATTTTTGCCACCGATAAGCATTCTTATCATCGCTAACATAAATTCTAAAAACTAATCGGTTATGAGAAGGACATTGCTAATTATGGCGGCCATGCTGCTGGGAGCGGTGGGGCTGCAAGCGCAGGACTACAAGTATGAGCCACTGCCACGCGAGGGCGTTAAGTGGGTGTATGGCTACTACAAGGCTCTGACTGAGCCCGAGGATTTCGATAAGTATAAGTCGTATTATGAATATGAAATCTACTTCAAGGGCGACACTGTGATGAATGGCGGGCGCAGCTACAAGAAGATGTATATGACGTTTATCGACGCGCCCGAGATGGAAAGCAGCGCATGGCCGCTGGCCTGGGTGCGTGAGAGCGACAAGCGGGTGTATGCTGTGATCAACAAGATGCATCCATACAACAAAACCGACATTGTTACAACCAGTGACGGCCGTCCTATTGTATATGCCGACGACTACGAAACCACTGGCGAGATTATGCTGAACGACTTCAACGACATGCCTGGCTTCTACAAGAAGACCGCCTTGCCAACCGAAACGGTGGTGAGAAGCGACAGCGATGTGGTGATTGACGGCTACAAACGCGTAACCTATCGTGGGGAGTACAACACAGCGTTTAAAATTGCCGAGGGCTACGGAGCAATCGAGAGCAGTGGAAACTTCCTGTTCCCATATCGCTCGTCATTCACGGGCGGGATGCACGACTTCTCGATGGGGCTTAACTACATAGCCAAGGAAAACGGCGAAATAGTGTATAAATCGCGGCTGTATGACAAGCATCACACAGCAATAGCAACCGTGCGTGCCGATGGCAGCTGCGCCATTGCCGTGGACGGCGGCAACATCGTGGCCAAGGCAGGCAACACGGCGGCCACACTGCAGGTGGTGGCCATGAGCGGCGCCGTGGTGGCTAAGCGGCACATTGAAGCTGGCGGCAGTGCAAGCGTGAGCACCGCAGGCCTTGCCCAAGGCGTGTATGCCGCAGTGGTGACCTCGCCCACAGGCCGCACGTGCCAAAAGGTGGCTGTGCGCTGACGGTGGCTAAAAAGACGGAAAGAGCGGCCCGATTGCCCATGTGCACACTGCTGCACAGGCAGTCGGGCCGCTCACAGTTTATGCGTTTTGGCCGCTTGCGGCATATTTCAACGACAATAGAGACAACAGAAGACAATTTTTTGCGCCAAACAGCGGCGAATGCAGTAGGGACGTGGAATGCCGAGAGTTCTGAAAAAGTAACGTTATTTGAGACACATATAGCAAAATAGTAGATGGCATTATCCCATTAGGGATAAGATATGTGTAGGCAGGTATGCAGTGCGGGCGCAGCGGCAGCGGAGGCCGTGCGAAATGCCTGCTGCATGGCTCGCCCACAAAAGGCATTCCGGAGGAATGCGTGGCTCGGGTGGGTGATTAGCAGGCATTTCGCGTCGGCTACGCCTCCGCTGCATACCTGCCTACACATATCCAATCCCTACGGGATTGCTACTTTTCCAATGCTTTCGGCATGACGCGTCCATCGCAATTTTATTATAAATCAACATATTATCGGCTCGTCATTCAATAGTCGGTCGACGCCATCTCGGCAAGGGGGATGCTGCATGCCAGGCCCACTATCACCGACAGCACGAAGAGCACGGCAAACACTATGTAGCCCACCATGTTCCACTTCTTGGCCTCGGCGGCCTTGGCCTGAGCGGCGCTGAAGTCGCCTGCTGCCCACAGTTTGTTGGCATTGCTGGAGCTGGACAGCGACAAAATGCCAAACACAATCGGAATCCAAGTGCAGCACAGCACGCTGAGCACTATCAGCACAATTGCCGGAGCCGAGCTAAAGTTGCCACCAGCCTGCGGCTGGGGTGCATACTGCGGCTGGGGCTGTCCCTGCAATGGCGGCTGCTGCCATGCGCCCTGCTGCATGGGCGGCTGCGGCGGCTGGGCTTCGCCGAAGGCCATGCGCGGCGGCTCGGGCTGCAGCAGGTGGGCCAGTTCGGGCAGCTGCGCCGCCGGCAGCCACTGTGCCATGCCCTCGTGCCACACAAGGGTGTCGGGGGTGAGGCCGTTGAGCTGCAGTTCGCTTTCCTCCATCGGGCCAAATTGCTGCCCGTTTTTTGCCATATAGTATTTCATGCGCTAAAGTTCTGTGGGATGATACTTTTTGAGCAGCGCCATCAGGCGTGCGCCCTTGGCTGCGTTGCCGTTTTCGCTGTAATAGTTCGCCAGAGTCTTGGCCGGCTCAAGGCAGTTGGTGGTGAAGAAGCGCTCGCTCATGCCAAGCGCATCCTCAAGATACTTCACGCCCTGGACGGTGTCGCGCTCCAGTCCGTGGGTGCCCGTGTAGGTATACAGGCCCACATAGGCCATTCCCTCCTGATTGCCCTGCTGGGCGGCCATAAGGGCATAGGCGGTGGCAGTGGAGTCGTTGGGCTCGATGTAATATTCACCGCTTGCATACGACTTAAGACCATCGCGGTAGGCGTTGAACAGCTCGGCCGAGGCATCGCCGCTGCCCTTGTCGCTGGCCTGCTTCAGCAAGTCGATGCCCTTGAGCTTGTCGGCCTTGGTGTCGGGCGACATGGCAATGATGCAGAAGCCCTTGCGCTCGAGCGCATACACCGAGCCAGAGTCGATGCATTCGTCAAGCATGGTCATGGCCTGCTGCTGGTCGATGCTGTATTCGGGCACCTGTGCGGTGAATATCATGTAGGCCAGGCGCACCTTGCTGTCGAGGTCGCCCTCGTCAACGGCCTTCAGCAGATAGGGCAGCGCCTTTTCGTAACGTTCTTCGGTGAACCACTTCTTGCCCCACTCAGCATTGCTCAGCTTGGGGGAGGCGGCTACGGCTGCGGTCTTGGCCACAGCCTTTTTGCGCGGAGTGGGGCGCTTTTGCGCGCCCGAGGCGGCGCACACCAGCACAGTGGCCAGTGCAAGTAAAGCTATTCTCTTCATCTTTTGTCGTTGTATATATATATTATTGATAAATAAGCTGTATTGACCATTTGCAAAGATAATGCAAAAGCCTCAATCACATTGGCACATTTGGCAAAAAATGGCTGTGCGCAGCCACGGTTGGAGCGCAATTTAACCTCTATTACGGCTGGCAACCGTTGGGCTGTCGGGTTTATTCCTTATCTTTGTAGCCGCATTAGCACATATAACACATCAAATTATGAACAGCAGCAGCACTCCCCTCATACTCATTTGCAACGACGACGGCTATCAGGCCGGCGGCATAAAGGCTCTCACCGCCATAGCCCGCGAAATGGGCCGCGTGGTGGTGGCCGCCCCGCAACAACCGCAAAGCGGCATGTCGTCGGCCATAACGGTAGGCTCGCCGCTGCGTGCGCGCCAGGTGCAGGCCGAAGACGGGCTTGAGGTGTATGCCGTGAGCGGCACTCCGGCCGACTGCGCCAAGTTGGCTTTCAACGAGCTGCTGGGCGGCCGCCGGCCCGACCTGCTGGTGTCGGGCATCAACCACGGCTACAACGCCGGCAACAGCGCCATCTACAGCGGCACCATGGGCGCGGTGTTCGAGGGGCTGTTTCACGGTGTGCCGGGCATCGGGTTCAGCTACGACGACTATACGCCCGAGGCCGACTTCACCAGCTGCCTGCCGTGGGTGCGCCAGGTTATGGGCCGCGCGCTTGAGCGTGAACTGCCGCAGGGCGTGTGCCTCAACGTGAACATTCCGCGGTGCAGCGGCGGCCCTAAGGGACTGAAGGTGACCACCGCGGCCGCTGGCCGCTGGGTGAGCGAGTATGAGCGCCGCACCGACCCCTACGGGCAGCCCTACTACTGGATGACGGGCACCTTTGAGCGCGACGACCCCCACGACGACAGCAGCGACCTCTACTGGCTTGACCGCGGCTGGGTGAGCGTCACCCCGTGCCGCGCCGACCAAACCTGCCGCGAGGCCATGACGGATACCGCCACACTGCTTGAACAGCGCTGACAGGCCCTCCCCCCAAAAAACACATTAAACCATTTTCCCCGCCAGGGGTCAAAAAAAAGGAACAACATTAAACGATATATGAAAATTATGAACATCTTCAAAATCACACTCATGGCAGCCGCAGCCGCGCTCATGACGGCCACAAGCAGCTGCACAGCAAGCAAAAGCGCCGCCACGGCCAATTCAATAAAAGGAAGTTGGGACATAACCGAAGCCTGCGGCATAAGCACAGCCCAAGGCGAGAAGCAAGCAGAAATCACATTTGCCGACGGCGGCAAGGTGAACGGCAACGCCAGTGTCAACACATTCTTCGGCAACTACACCCTCAGCGGGCAGAAGCTGCAACTCACCAACGTGGGCATGACCAGCATGATGGGCCAGCACATGGAAATTGAGAGCGCAGTGACACAGGCCCTCAACTCGGCCTCGGCCATCAGCGTGAGCGGCAACACGGCCACCGTGGCCGACGCGCGCGGCACAGTGGTGATGCACCTCAAGCGCAAAGGCGCCAGCACCGCGGCCGACATCAAAGGCAGCTGGAAAATCACCGAAGCCTGCGGCATGAGCACAGCCAAGGGCGACAGCCAGGCCGAAATCACATTTGCCGACGGCGGCAAAGTGAACGGCAACGCCAGTGTCAACACATTCTTCGGCAGCTACACCCTCAACGGGCAGAAGCTGCAACTGAGCGGCATAGGCATGACCCGCATGATGGGCCAAAGCATGGATGTGGAGCGCGCCGTGACAAAGGCACTCGACACAGCAGCCTCAGTAAGCATCAGCGGTAGCACAGCCACTGTGGCCGACGCAAGCGGCACAGTGGTGATGCGCCTCACACGCAAATAACCCTCACCTACACGCACTATGACCATGCCAATCACCACACGCCTGCGCCGCATGCTGGCCGCCGCCACACTGCTGCTGGCCGCCGCCACTGCCGCCACGGCACAAGAACAGTCAAATACGGCCCTGTATAAAGCCGCGGGCATCACCGCCGCGCAGACTCGCGCCGCAAGGCAAGGCGACTTGAAAGCCATGGCCGACATCGCCTTCGACTTCCAGGCCGCCTACCGCGACAGCGAGCGCCCCGACCCGGAGATGCTTGTCCAGGCCGAATACTGGTATCGGATGGCCGCCGACAAAGGCGGAGGCGAGCAAATGTACGAGCTGGCCATGTTCTACTCCGACCAGAACTACCCCTACAGCAAGGTGCAAGACTGCCTGCTGAAGGCATCGGCCAAGGGTTACGCCCGCGCCACCCATTCCATTGCCTCGGGCTACCGCTATGGCAGCTACGGCTTCAGCGACAAGAGCAAGAGCTTTGAGTGGTATCAGAAGGCGCAAAGCCAAGGCTTCGACTGCCAGCTCGACATAGCCAACTGCTATCTGGAGGGCGACCTGGGCGCGCCGCAAGACCTCAGCAAAGGCCTCGCCATAATGGCGCGGCTGGCCAAAGGCGGCGACGGCCAGGCCAAGAACAAAGTGGAGGAATACGGCTACGGCCCGAATGACTACGATGCGCTGATGGCCGGCGGCTATGGCAAGCAAAGCGGCTACCGCACCACCGCAGGAGCCAACTTGCCCAAGGAACAGTCATTCGTCTTCAACGACCACCTCAATGGCATACCTATTGACATGGTGGTGGCCACCATCGACACTGAGCACCACAAGGTGGAAGTGAAAATCTCAGGCCCATTCGGCAAGAAGTACAGCTACGTTATAAGCTCATACGAGTACGACGGTGAGCAGGACTACCTGTATCTGATGACCGAAGGCGGCAAGGACTTCGTGGTGCTGATTCCCCACTACAACGGCGACGACTGTGCCATGGCCCTCCGCGGCCCACAGGGCGACGACATGCTGCACGACTGCACCGGCAAGGACAAGTTCCGCGCCCTGGTGAGCGACATCATAGCCGCCATCCGCCAGTCGGCCCAGTGACGCCCTCCACAGACGGCGCCCCACCAACCACAGCGCCACCGCGCCCCACAGGCCGCGGTGGCGCTGCCGTTAGTGGCCCAAAAGGCGGCAAAATAAGGGCGGAATGGGCGCGGGTGTTGCCATTGAGCGGGTTTTGCCGTAATTTTGCAGCACGGCCGCTGATGCGCCGCTTCCATTCACTGCAAAAATATACGACGAACTCTGACCATATATGAAGATTAATAGCTTACTCCGCACTGCCTTGTGCACCACGGCGGCGCTGGTGCTGGCCGCGCCGGCGGCCAGGGGGCAGATTGTGGTGCCGAAACACCTTGAGGAGTTTAACGCCGACAGCATTAGGCGCGATTTCGACAGCCGCCCGTTTTTCGGCCTCTACAAGGACAATTACTTCACGATTGGCACCACGGTGGGCAGCAAACCCACGGCCTCAAACAGCGATGTGAAGTTTCAGGTGAGCATTTCGCAGCGGCTCACCAAGAGTGTGCTGCCCTGGCACAGCTACCTGTTTCTGATGTATTCGCAAAAGTGCATGTGGAATGTGTTTGAGAACTCGATGCCCATGCGCGATCTCAACTTCAACCCAGGCATAGGCGTATCGAAGTTGCTGATTTCAAAAAACCGCCTTGTGGGCAAGCTCACGCTGCTCATCGAGCATGAAAGCAACGGGCGCGACCGTCTGGCTTCGCGCAGCTGGAACAAGATTTCGTTTTGCGGCAACATTTATCTTGATCCTAACCTGATGGTGCACGGCAAGTTCTGGATTCCGATTGTGGACGGCGGCAACAACCGCGACATTCTGCGCTACAGCGGCATCTACCAAACGGGCATTCAGGCGCTGAGCACCAACCGCCGCTGGGTGCTGAGCGCGACTTTTGTTAAGCGCAAGGGGTGGAACCTGAATGCCAACTCGATTGTGGAGTTGGGCTTCCGCATACGCAAAAAGGACAACCAGTTCCTGTTTGTGCAGTACTACAACGGCTATGGCGAGAATCTGCTTGACTACAACAAATACCACTCGCGTTTGCGCATTGGTCTGCTCATAAAACCTGACTTTTTCAGTGATTTTTGATTTTTTTCGCGGTTTTGGGCATTTTTTTGGGCAAAATCATTGCCGGTTTAAAAAATTGTTGTACCTTTGCAATCGCAAAACCGAAACAAACGGTAATGACTCCGTGGCTCAGTTGGTAGAGCAACTGACTCTTAATCAGTGGGTCGAGGGTTCGAGCCCCTCCGGGGTCACTCACAGAAGCGCAGCAATCGATGATTGCCGCGCTTCTTTTTTTTCATTCTCATTTTCCGAGTAAGGGGTATGCCGAAAGCACTGAAAAAGTAACAATCCAGCGAGTTGGCTGGTGCCCCATACAGCAATTTACTGTGAACCAACTGATTACACACAAACAATTGCAGTCAATGGAGGTGTATTTGATGTGATTTTGCTTTTGTGCTGAGGGGTTACGCCCGTCGGACGCGGCATGCCGCGTCCCTACACTAAACAGCTGTAGACCAGTTTTTTAGTGGTTGTTTCTTTAAGTTTAAAAACCTCAACGTTAAACCTTATTTCACTGAGGAATAAAATTTTTCAGTACTCGTGGCAGGACGAGCGCCAACTAACCTCTACGGCATAGACGCGCTATGCCATTGTGGCACAGCAATGCTGCCGTGCCACAGTGGCATAGCTCATCGGCCGGCTTTTCTCGTAAAAGCCGCGGCGCTTTTTTGGCTGCGCCATTGTTTCTCTCTCTCTTGATTTCAGTATCCGGTCGTTGGTTTTGGGTTTTGGAAGCAAAATGTGGTATCAGGCACGCAGTTGTCCTAATCACACGATAGCGTCACTGCCTTGCAGGCATGCGGTTTTCAGCAAATCAGGCGGCAGGCCGGCATCGCACATCACTGCACTCAGTGGCTTGCCCATCTCTTTTTGTCTTGAAAAACTGTGAAGCATTTTCACAAGCTTCGGTCAATCTTAGTCTTCGAGCAGGTTCAGCTGGTAGGCCTTGCCTATTAGCTCGGCAACATTGCGCGACAGCGTCTTGCGAAGCAGCTGCTTGCGGTGATACTGCACTGTGTTGATTGAGATAAACAGTTTTTCAGAGATTTCGCGGCTGTTAAGCCCCTTCACCAGGTGCTTCAAAACCTCCTTCTCTCGTTCTGTTAAATCCATTTTGTTGGTTGCCATGAGTAAAAAACTTAAACAATTATACAATAAATATATTACAAATGTAACACGACAATTAGGTTATTTCCAAATATTTAGCGCATTTTTGTGGTCAATTCAGACCAAAACTATATTTTTGGGTAGTTGTCAAATTTACCACCAAGACAGGAGAAAATGAACACCTCCAATTGAAAGTGATAGTGCTGTGAATGAGTGGCATAATTCAAGCAGCCTTGAAATTTGATAAAGCGCATGCGCTTTGGGGTTGAAGGCTGGCTGCAGCTACTATTTGCCGCCGTTGGACTGCTGGCGCAGCTGTGCTCCCAGCACCACCGTGCCGCGGCCCACTTGGCTGTTTAGGCTGTCGGCCACCGCATCGAGGCGCTGCTGCCGCAGGCGGCGCTCAGCCCCGTCTTCCCACAGGCTGCGCTGCATGTCGCACTCACAGACCACGCTGGTGATGCTCACACCCGCGCGCTTGTAGCGGAAACCAGGGCGGTAGATGCCGCGCAGCAGCCTCACGGCATAGTCAACGAGTTCGGCCGAGACGTTGGTGGGCGGCTCGATGCGGCACACGGCCTGGTTGTTGTATTGCGGCAAGTCGGTGCGGTAGTGGTTGGTCTCCACAAACACCAGCATGGCCTTGCCGCGTGTGTGCTGCTGCCGCATGGTGGCCGAGCAGTCGGCGGCAAAATTGCTGACTTCGGCCTCCAGCTGCTCGAAGCGTTCAATCATTTTGGGAAATGTGCGGGTGTTGCTCACACTTTTCGACGGGCCCTCCGAGCGCATGGCAATGCAGTCGATGCCGTTGAGCTCGCGGTAGGTGTTGACGATGGGCTGCGGGAATCGGTCGGCCACCCACTGCAGCGGTTTTTGAGCAAGGTCGAGGGCGGTGGCTATGCCCTGGCGGCGCAGCCGCTCGCGGTATTTGCGCCCCACGCCCCACACCTCGTCGATGGGCGTGAGGGCAAGTGCCTTTAGGCGCCGCTCGTCGGTGTCGATTATGCAGCTGTGGCGGTAGGCGGGATAGCGCTTGGCAAAGTGGCTGGCGATTTTGGCCAATGTCTTGCTTGGGGCGATTCCTATGCTCACTGGCAGCCCCACGCGCTCGCGTATTTTCAGGTGCAGCTGCTCGCCCCATTTCTTGAGGTCGACGGTGACGCCGGCCATGTCGGCAAAGGCTTCATCGATTGAATACTGGTGCAGGTCGGGGCACTCTTCGCGCAGCATGGACATCAGCTCATCGCTCACCTGCTTGTAGTAGTGGTGGTCGGCCGGCAGCGCAATATACTGGTCTGGACTGAAGCGTCCCTTCATTTTAAAGTAGGGCTCGCCCATGGCTATGCCCAGCTGCTTGGCCTCGTTGCTACGCGCAATCACGGCAGCCTCGCCAGCACTGAGCACAATCACCGGCTTGCCCTCAAGTTCGGGATTACGCCGCCGCTCGCACGACACAAAGCAGTTATCGACATCGGTAATTAGAATCATATGCCTTTAATGTTTAAAGTTTAAGGTTGAAAGTCTAAAGTTGAGGGTTGAAGGATTAAAGTTGATGGTTTAGGGTTGATGGTTCGACTTTAATCTTTAATCTTTAATCCTTAAACCGTAATTTTTCAACTTTAGACTTTAGGCCGCCTGAAGCGGACAAAGATGGCGTAGGCCAGCACCACGGCAAACGTGGCCAGCGGCACGCCCAGCGCGGCGCGCATGCCGCAGTTGTCGCCCACCCAGCCCATGGCCAGCGGGCCAATGGCTCCGCCCACCACACTCATCATCAGGATGGACGATGCCGTCTCGGTGTCGCGCCCGCCAAGGCCGCGAATCGACAGGGCGAATATTGTGGGAAACATGATGCTCTCAAACACATAGCACACTATGAGCGCCATCTTCGACAGCACTCCAAGCGGCAGCATTGCAAGCAGCACCATCAGCACGGTGCCTACGGCACAGACCAGGAATATGCGCTCGGTGCTGATGCGGCTCATCAGCAGGCCTCCCACCACACGGCCGGCCATGAACAGCAGCAAGCCGCCCATCGACAGAGCCACGGTGGCTTGCGTGGGGGTCATGAAGCCGTCATCGGTCATGAAGTTGATGAAAAACGTGTTGATCGATATTTCGGAGATTTCATAACAAATCAGAGCCGCAAAGCCGAAGAAAAAGGCAAAGCCCAGAGTGTGGCGTTGGCCGCCGTCTGCCGTGTCGTCGCGGTGATGCGGGTCATCGAGTATCACCTCGGGCAGTTTGATGAAGGCAAAGCATGCGGCCACCACCAGCATCATCACCGCCAGCACGGTGTAGGGCACGGCTATGCTGGCCGCCGCCTCCTGGCCGCCGCCGTCGCCGCCAAAGAAGAAGAGGCCGCCCAGCAGCGCACCGGCCACGCAGCCTAGGCCGTTGAACGACTGCGCTATGTTGAGCCGGCCAGCCGATGTGCGGGGGTCGCCCAGCAGGGTCACGTAGGGGTTGGCAGCCGTCTCGAGCAGCACCAGTCCGCAGCCTATCACAAACAGCGGCGCCAGAATGTATTCAAACACCGAGAAGCTAACTGCGGGCATAAACATGAACGAGCCCACGGCAAACAGCACCAGGCCCGTGATGACACCCACGCGCGTGCCCATGCGCCTGATGAGCATCCCCGCAGGCACGGCGCCGAGGAAGTAGGCCATATAGACCACGGCCTGTATCAGGGCCGACTGCGTCTTGCTCACGTGCAGTATGAGCTGGTAGTGCTTGTTGAGCACGTCGAGAATGGCACGCGCCCCGCCCCACAGGCAGAAGAGCGACGTGATGAGTATGAACGGCAGCACATATTGCTGCGCCACAAGGCGGATGCCTCCGCCATTGCTGTTATCAGTGTTGCGTTGAGTCATATCGTTATATAAATTCATAAACGCTTGATCAGTGCCTGCAAAGGCAGGCTCAAGAGCTTATCCGGCCACAAATTTACAACTTTTTGCCCTTATTCCGGCCCATCGGGCCGCTCATTCGCACTTTGCCGCAGCACAAAGTGGCATAAAGTGGCGGGCAAGGGGTGATATGTGGGGCGGATTTAGTAACTTTGCAAGTTATTCGTAGCGAATGACGGTTTTTGAAGACTTTTAGAACGTAACAAGAACTCTACATTTTTTATACACATAACACTGCAATTATGGAAAGAAAAGTTAGAGTGCGCTTTGCCCCGTCGCCCACGGGCCCGCTTCACATAGGCGGAGTGCGCACGGCACTGTACAACTATTTGTTTGCCCGCCAGAACCACGGCACAATGATTCTGCGCATCGAGGACACCGACTCAAACCGCTTTGTGCCTGGTGCCGAGGACTACATCAACGAGGCCCTGGCATGGCTCGGCATTGGCATCGACGAGGGCGTGCGCGAAGGCGGCAACTACGGCCCCTACAAGCAGAGCGAGCGCCGCGACATATACCGCAAATACGTGCGCCAGCTGCTGGACGCCGGCAAGGCCTACATTGCCTTCGACACCCCGCAGGAGCTTGAGGCCAAGCGCGCCGAGGTGAAGAATTTCCAATATGACGCCACCACGCGCCTTGGCATGCGCAACTCGCTGAGCCTGCCAGAGAGCGAGGTGAAGGCCCTGATCGACGGTGGCGAGAAATATGTGGTGCGCTTCAAGGTGGAGCCCGACCGCGACATCGTGGTGCACGACCTGATTCGCGGCGACGTGAAAATTAACTCGCGCATACTCGACGACAAGGTGCTCTACAAGAGCGCCGACGACCTGCCCACCTACCACCTGGCCAACATTGTGGACGACCACCTGATGGAGGTGAGCCACGTGATTCGCGGCGAGGAGTGGTTGCCGTCGGCGCCGCTGCACGTGCTGCTGTACGAGGCTTTCGGCTGGGCCGACACCATGCCCGAATTCGTGCACCTGCCGCTGCTGCTCAAGCCCGACGGCAAAGGCAAGCTGAGCAAGCGCGACGGCGACCGCCTTGGCTTCCCGGTGTTCCCACTTGAATGGCACGACCCCAAGACGGGCGACGTGAGCACAGGCTACCGCGAAAGCGGCTATCTGCCCGAGGCCGTGGTCAACTTCCTGGCCCTGCTGGGCTGGAACCCCGGCGACGACCGCGAGATAATGGACATCGACACGCTGGTGCGCGACTTCTCGTTTGACCACTGCTCGAAGAGCGGCGCCAAGTTTGACTTCGAGAAGGCAAAGTGGTTCAACCACGAGTATCTGATGAACCTCGACGACGCCACACTGGCGGCCGACTTCAAGCCGCTGCTGGCGCAGCACGTCGACGCCTCGCAGTTTGCCGACGACTACATTGCGCGCGCCGTGGGCACAATCAAAAACCGCATTTCATTCATCAAAGACATTTGGAACAACGCCCACTTCTATTTCAAAGCCCCCGACACCTATGCCGAGAAGGATGTGCGCAAGCGCTGGAAGGAGGGCATGCCGCAAATCATGCAGCAGCTCATAGAGGTGCTCAAGGCCCTGCCCGACTTCAGCGCGGCAGCCGCCGAGCCCGTGGTGCTGGACTGGATCAAGGAGCACGGCTACCACCTGGGCAATGTGATGAACGCCTTCCGCCTCACAGTGGTGGGCGAGTGCAAAGGCCCGCACATGTTTGAAATCACCGAGCTGCTGGGCCGCGACGAGACCATAGCCCGCATACAGCGCGGCATCGACAACATTAAAGCGCCCGAAAATGCATAGGCTTCTAATGGCCGTGGCGGCCGCCCTGCTCATGGCTACCGCCGCCGCTGGGCAGGAGCTGCTGTGGAGCGTTGACTACTCCACCGTGCTCAACAACCGCGAGGGCGGCGATGGCGAAACGCCCGACCAGACGTTTTTCTTCGCCCGCATCTCGCCCGAAATAGGCGTGAGCCTGATGAACGGACGCCACCAGCTGAAGGGAGGCGTGAGCTGGTACCAGCCCATCAACGACGACTGGGACGGATACAAGCTGCACCCCACCCTATACTACACCTACACGCGCCGCCACTGGCGCATGGCCGCAGGCGCCATGCCGCGCACACTGCTGCGCGAGCGGCTGCCGCTGTACTTGTGGAGCGACTCCATGGCCTACCGCCAGCCTAACGTGCGCGGCGCGCTGGTGCAATACTCACTGGGGCCAAGCTACTGGCAGATGGCCCTCGACTGGAGGCAGATGCAGAGCGCCACGCGCCGCGAGGCCTTCAACGCCATATTCAGCGGGCGCTGGCATCCCGGGCGCCGCGCGGCATGGCTGGGAGGATATTTGCAATACAACCACCTGGCCAAGCGCAAAGACGCGCCGGCCGACGAGGGCGTTAACGACGACGTGACCGTGAACCCCCTTGTGGGCATCGACCTCAGCCGCCACACAGCACTCGACAGCCTCGCCTTCAGCGCAGGCGCCGTGGTGCAGATGCAGCGCGCCCGCTCGGAGGGCAAGTGGCACACGCCATGCGCCTTTGTGGCCAGCGCCACTGCGCAGTGGCGCTGGCTGGGCATCACCGAGCAGGTGAAGGCAGGCAAAGACCTGTATCCGCTATACGAGCGCTTTGGCAGCGAGCTGAACATGGGCGACCCATACTACCGCCACAAGTTCTACAGCCGCACCGACATATGGGCGCGCATAGTGGGCACCCGCTTTGCCGACGTGCGCACCACGCTCAGTTTCCACGCCACGGGCGACGGCACCTTCGGCTTCTGGCAGCAGGTGGCCGTGCGCTTCTACATCGACAACGCCGTGTGGAGCCACCGCCGCAATGCCAAGTGGCTGCAGAGGCACAAGCTGGGCAACATATACTGACCACCGCTACTTTTTTTGCAACGAAACGAAATAGACTTAACACCTACATTTAGAGATAGAGAAAAAAAACGATGAACCCGATATACAACCTTGGCATCAGCGCCTACAAGCTGGCCGTGCGGCTGGCCGCCATGCGCAACAAGAAGGCACGGCTCATGCTCGACGGGCACAGCCGCACGCTGCCCACGCTGCGCGAGAAGCTGCCCGCCGGCGAAAGCAGCATCTGGATCCACGCCTCGTCGCTTGGCGAGTTTGAGCAGGGCCGTCCGCTAATAGAAAAAATCAAGGCGCGCAATCCCAAGGCCCGCATTGTGCTCAGCTTCTTCTCGCCATCGGGCTATGAGGTGCGCAAATCCTACCCGCTGGCCGACGCCGTGTGCTACCTGCCCTTCGACCAGCCCGAGGCTGTGAGCAGCTTTCTCGACGCCGTGCGCCCCTCGATGGCCATATTCGTGAAATATGAGTTCTGGGGCAACTATCTGCACGAGCTGCACCGCCGCCAGGTGCCCACCTACTTGATCTCGGCCATCTTCAGGCCGCAACAGGTGTTTTTCAAGCCCTGGGGAGGCATGTTTCGCGACATGCTGCACTGCTTCACCACCATATTTGTGCAAAACGAGGAGTCGCGCCTGCTGCTGAAGCAGATAGGCGTGCGCAATGTGGAGGTGTCGGGCGACACGCGCTTCGACCGTGTGGTCGACATTAGAAACGCAGCAAAAAAGTTTGACGTCATAGGCCAAATGACGGCCGGACAGCCGTTCACCCTGGTTATGGGCAGCTCGTGGCAGCCCGATGAAGACATAGTGATACCCTACTTCAACTCACACCCCGAGATGAAGCTGATAATAGCCCCGCACGAATTCGACACCGAGAGGCTTGAGGCCCTGAAAAGCCGCATCACGCGCCCCGTGGAGCTGTATTCCAAGGCCACGCCGCAAAGCGCGGCAGGGCTCGACTGCCTCATTATCGACTGCTTCGGAATACTGTCGTCGCTGTATGCCTACGGGCAGATGGCTTATGTGGGCGGCGGCTTCGGCGCCGGCATACACAATGTGAACGAGGCGGCCGTGTATGGCATTCCCGTGGTGTTTGGCCCGAAATACGGCAAATTCCGCGAAGCGGCCGACCTGATTGCCTGCGGCGGCGGATTCAGCATCAGCGACGCCAAGGGCTTTGCCGCCGTGATGGACCGCATGATAGGCTGCCGCGAAGAGCTGAGCCACAGCGGCACCATTGCCGGCAACTACATAAAGTCGCACACAGGAGCCACCGACTTTATCTATAGCACCGTGTTTGGGCCAAAGCATCTATAACCTGCTGTGCAGCAAGCATAAACGCATCCCAGCCGGGGTACGCAGCCAAATGGCTGCGTACCCCGGCTGGTCTTATAGAACACTTTTAGGCTTAAAAAGAACACCTCAAAATGATAGCTTCTTCATATTTTTGCATTTTGACAAGCCATTAAGTAAAGTATATGCCAAACAATGACAACAATAGCAAAGCGGCACAGCTTAAAGAGATAAACTTCAACGACGTTCCTTCGATTAAGGGCGTGAGCTACTACGACGGCGAGCTTGCCTTTGCCGACGACGTGGTGAGCCTGCCCATACTGGTGAAGGCTTACAAGGTGAACTTCAACATGCTGGTGTTTTGCATAGCGGGCGAGCTCGACATCAGTGTTGGCGGCACGCGCTATCACGTGACGCCCAACGAGGCTCTGCTGGTGAACTCACACAACGTGATTAGCGACATCTGCATAGGCGAAGACTTCCAGTGCAAAATATTGGGCATAAGCAATGAGGTGGAATACACATTCATACACCGCAGCATCATCGACACGTTCCTTAACATGTGCGAAAACCCGCTCCTGCGCTTCACGCCCGACGAGATGTTAATGTTCAGCAAATACTACGAACTGGCCAACTACAAAATGACGCACCCCAACCTGAGCTACGGGCGCGAGACGATGCAGTGCCTGCTGCGGGCCTATGTGCTCGACATCATCGACAGCGTGAACCGCCACCTCACCGATGAGAGCGGCACGCGCATTCTGCGCCAGGGCGACAAAATATTCCGCCGATTCCTGCTGCTGCTCAGCAATGTGCACAACCAGGAGCGCACCGTGAAGTCGTTTGCCGCCAAGCTGTGCGTCACCCCGAAATACCTCACCAGCGTGTGCCGCAACCTCACCGGGCGCACAGCCAGCGAGATAATCACCAGCAACACCGTGAGCCGCGTGCGCCAGCAGCTGCTTTACAGCGACCGCACCATTAAGGAGATTGCCGCCTATATGGGATTTGACAACCTGTCGTTTTTCGGCAAGTTTGTAAAAAAGCACCTTGGCGCCTCGCCCAACAACTACCGCCGCGACAACCGCTACGGGGAGTAAAGTTGAAAGTTTAAGGGCTTTCATGATATAGCGAAATCGGCTCGGTCACGCAGCGTGACCGAGCCGATTTTGTTGTTGGGATTGTTGCGGCGCTTTGGCGGCGCGGGCCGTTAGCGGCGGCGCTTGTTTGAGCCTCCGTTGCCCTGACCACGGCGGCGGCTGCCCTCGCGCACCTCGCGGCGTGTGCTGTTGCCGCGGCTGCCACGGCGCTGACGGTTGGACGCGCGTCCGCCCTCGCGGCTCGAGCGGCGGCGGTCGCCTGCGCTGTCGGTGCTATTGAAGCGGTTGGCCTGAGTGATGGGCGCCTTGTCGATGTGGTGTGTGCCGGCTGGATTGTTCTTGTCCACCAGCACATAGTCGAGCTGCTTCTTGATGAGGTCGGCGCGGGCCACCTGAATCTTGATTTTGTCGCCCAGCTGATAGGTGCGGTGGGTGCGGCGGCCGCGCAGGCAGTAGTTCTTCTCGTCGAACTCATAGAAGTCGTCATCGAGGTCGCGCACAGGAATCATGCCCTCGCAGTGCGTCTCGTCGACCTCCACATATATGCCCCACTCGGTGACGCCCGACACGTGGCCTTCAAACACACCGCCCAGGCGGTAGCCCATGAACTCCACGGCCTTGTATTTTATTGAGGCGCGCTCGGCGTTGGCGGCCAGCTGCTCTTGCGCGCTGGTGTGCTGGCAGTCCTCCTCCAGCTTCTCCTCATTGACGCTGCGGCTGCCCTTCTCGGCATAACGGTCGAGCAGGCGGTGCACCATCATGTCGGGATAGCGGCGGATGGGCGAAGTGAAGTGGGTGTAGTAGTCAAACGCCAGGCCGTAGTGGCCCACGTTGGTGGTGGAATACACGGCCTTCGACATTGAGCGGATTGCCAGAATCGACAGCAGCTCTTCTTCGGGCTTGCCCTTGATGGCCTCGAGCAGCTTGTTGATCGAGCGGTTCACCTCGCGGGCGGTGCCCGAGGTCTTCACCTTGTAGCCGAAATGTGCGGCAATGTCGGCAAAATTGGCCAGCTTGTCCTTGTTGGGTTCGTCGTGTATGCGGTAAACGAATGCCTTGGCCTTCTTGCCCTTGCCCACCTTGCCAATGTGCTCGGCCACCTTGCGGTTGGCCAGCAGCATGAATTCCTCGATTAGTTTGTTGGCCTCCTTCGACACATGCAGGTGCACGCCAATGGGCTTGCCCGTCTCGTCGATGTCAAACTCAATCTCCTCGCGGTTGAAGGCTACCGAGCCCTCAGCAAAGCGCTGCTTGCGCAGGCGCTGCGCCAGCTCGTTGAGCTTCAGAATTTCTTCGGCATAGTCGCCCTTGCCGGTTTCAATCACCTCCTGGGCCTCTTCGTAGGCAAATCGGCGGTCGCTGCATATCACGGTGTGGCAAATGTCGTAGTTCACCAGCTTGGCGTCGTCGGTGATTTCAAACACCACCGAGAATGCCAGTTTCTCTTCGTTGGGGCGCAGCGAGCATATGAAGTTGCACAGCCGCTCGGGCAGCATGGGGATGGTGCGGTCAACCAGATACACCGAAGTGGCGCGCTCGTAGGCCTCCTTGTCGATCACCGAGCCGGGAGTCACATAGTGCGTCACGTCGGCAATGTGCACGCCCACCTCCCAGTTGCCGTTGTCGAGGCGGCGCATCGATATGGCGTCGTCGAAGTCTTTGGCGTCTTTGGGGTCGATGGTGAATGTGGGCACGCTGCGCATGTCGCGGCGGCGGGCTATCTCTTCCTCACTTATGGCCGGGTCGATTTCCTCGGCGGCTTTCTCAACCTTCTCGGGATACTTGTAGGGCAGGCCGAACTCGGCAAGAATGGCATGGATCTCGGCGTTGTTCTCGCCGGCCACGCCCAGCACGTCGATTATCTCTCCCACGGGGCTGTTGGCGTCCTGCGGCCACTCCACGATGCGGGCCACGGCCTTGTCGCCCGTCTTGCCGCCCTTGAGCTTGTTGAGCGGGATGAAGATGTCGGTGGCAAGGAATTTGCTGTCGGTGGCAAGGTGGGCGAAATACTTCTTCACCTGCAGCGTGCCGATGAACACCTGGTCTTTGGCCTCGATTATTTTCAGCACCTCGGCCTCGGGCTCAAGTCCGGGGCGCGCCGCGCTGATGTGCACCAGCACGCGGTCGCCGTTGAGGGCGTGCAGCGAGTTGCGCTCGGCCACGAATATGGGCTTCTGGTCGTCGTCGGGGCCGGTGGAGATGTCCACGCTGTTTTTGCCGTTGCTGCGGCGAATGAACACGCCCTCGGCCACAGCGGTGCGCTGCGCCGCCTTGAAGCGGCCGGGGTCGGTCTCGCACAGGAACCCGTCCACAGTGAGCTGCTCCAGTATCTCTACTATGAGCGCGCGCTGCTTGGCTGTGGTGGCACCCACTTTGTCGGCCACCTGACGGTAGTTGTAAGGTATGTTTTCCTCGGTGTTATAGAAGTTAATCACTTTGTCGTGGAACTCACGTCGCTCCATTTTCAAAGATTTGAAGTTGTCTTTACTTGCCATAGGTAAGTGCTGTTTTTTTATCTTTATTTATTGTTCTGTTGTTCTCTCTTATCTCTTGCGTCATCGCTTGTGCGGCTTAAACAGGGCAAACGTCTCGATGGCCTCATACGAGGCCAGGCCCAACTTGCAGTAGGTGTCGGCCATGTGGCGGTTGCGGTCGATGGACCGCTGCCACGACAGCTTGTCGGTGTCGGCGTCGCGGAAGGGGGCGTCGTGCACCTGCGACTGGTGCTTGAGTATGGCGTCGCGCTTGTATTGGAACTCCTCGGGGCTCATGGGCACCGACATGTCCACATTGTCGAGATTCCACGACGACCACTGTCCGCGGTACATCCACACGCGGCAATGCGCCATGATGTCGTCGCCCTGCAGCTGCTCGATGGCGCCAAGCACGGTGTCGACGGCGCGCGCGTGAGTGCCGTATGGGTCGTTGAGGTCGCCGGCAAAGAATATCTGGTGCGGCCTGACCTGCTCAATCAGCGCCCTCACCGCCGCCACATCGGCTTCGCCCACGCGGCCCTGGCCAAACGGGGCGTCGGTGTAGAAGGGCAGATGCAACTCGTGCACGTGGTCGGGCGCCACGCCCACATATTCGCACGACATCATGCCCTCGCATGTGAATATCTCGCCCTTCACATAACGCATGTTGGCGTCATCGTCGTCGCCGGGGGCCTTGTCGTTGATGCTGTCCAGAATCTCGTTGCCAAGGTTGTGCTGCATCTCCGAGCTCAAGCCGTAGTGGCTGCTGATGCGTCTGATGAGCATCACGGTGCGCCTGAGGTCCTCATCGCTCACGGCAACATCGCCGCTCGTCTGAAACGCCACATGCACGTCGTGGCCCTGCATCACCAGGCGGCGCAGCGTGCCGCCCATCGACACCACAGCGTCGTCGGGGTGCGGGCTGAACACCAGCACGCGCTTGGGATAGGGCGTGGCCCGCTCGGGGCGGTAGGTGTCGTCGTTGTCGGGCTTGCCGCCTGGCCAGCCGGTGATGGTGTTCTGCAGGTCGTTGAACACCTGCAGGTTCACGTTGTAGGCCGAGCCGTAAATCACCACCAGCTCGCCCAAGCCGTTGTCGTGATAGTCCTTGTTGGTGAGTTTGAGTATGGGCTTGCGCGTCTGCATGCACAGCCACACTATGGCGCGGCGCACCAGCTGCTTGTCCCACACGCACGGGGCCACGCGCCAGGGGTAGTTGAGGCGCGTCAGGCACGAGGCGGCGTCGATGTCCACAATCAGGTGGGCACTGCTGTGCATCTGCAGGAATGAAGCCGGCACCTGGTCGGTGACCGGGCCTTCCACCGCGCTGCGCACGGCGGCGGCGCTGTCGACGCCCCACGCCACGCACACCATGCTGCGCGCGTTCAGAAAGTTGCTGATGCCCAGAGTGACGGCAGTGAGCGGCGCCACATCGCACTGGTAGCTCTCGGCTATGCGCGTGCGGGCGTCGTTGCTGAGCGATATCAGGCGGCAGTTGGTGCTGATGGCCGACCCTGGGTCGTTAAACGCCACGCTGCCGCTTTTGGTGAACTCGCACACCACTATGTCGAGGCCGCCATACTCGTCGATTTCAGTCTCATAGTCGCGGCACACGGCATACACGTTCTCGTCGGTGGCCTTGGGGCTGAATGTGCGCACGTTGTCGGGCGCAATGTCGATTTTGCTCAGCAGCCGCTCGTTGAGGCGCCGCATGGTGCTCTGCTCCGAGTCGAGGGCAATGCCGTTGCCCACCCACAGCTCGCTGATGTTAAACACCACCACGTGGGCAAAGCTCACCTTGTCGGCAAAATACAGCTTCACCAGCTCATCGTACACGTCGAGCGCGCAGCGGCCGGCGCCAAGGCCTATCACGCAGCGGCCACGCTCGCGCACACACCGCTCAATCTCGGCGGCCACGCAGCGTGCGGCATCGGCAGCGCCCTCTTCGGGCGACGAGTCGATGGTGGTGCTTATCTTCTCGCATCGTGTGAGCGAGGCCAGTTCCATTTCGGTCTTGGGGTGATAGTAGTGCTGCGACACTTGGCCGAGTTTGATGAGCGAGCTTAAATCGGTTCTCATAAGCCGTGTGAATTGTGATAATAACCGTGGGTGATTTACTTCGTTGTCTTCCTTCTTTTGTAGCGTGGGCTATATGATGTGCCGCACCGCACGGCTTGCCCGGCCTGCGGCTGTGGCGCATCTGCGCCGTTTAGCAAAGTTAGTGCAACTTGGCTTTATTTCAAAATATCAGGCGGTTAAAAAAACCGCCGGAGTGCCTCGGCAGCCTTGTTTTGAGGCCTACAGGGCACAAAAAAAGCTGCTTTCCGCCTGTGTGGGCAGAGAAGCAGCCTCAAACTTTTGTTTTACTGTGCTATTGTGCAGTCAGTGTTCAGATTATTTCTGAGCAGCTGCGCTGTCGGCAGGAGCAGCAGCGCTGTCAGCAGGAGCAGCGGCGCTGTCAGTAGCTGCGCTATCAGTAGCAGCGCTGTCTACATGAGTAGTGTCAGCTGTAGAGTCAGCAGCCTGAGCGTTCTTGTCGGCGTTGCCGCAAGAGAAAAGTGATACACTAAATACAACAGCAAGTAATAAAACTAACTTTTTCATTTCTGTAATTTTTTTAAATAATAAAACAATAATTTTCTTTTTCAAAATCGATGCAAATTTATAACAAAAAACTCACACGCAAACTATTTTCGCCTTTTTTTTTGCCGCTTTTGACCTTAAATAATCGTTTTTTAAGCAAAATTTGCAATCATTTTTTTAGTAACATCTTATAAACCAGAGATATAAATACTGATTTTTTGGTTTAATCGGCAAGTGTTAATTAATGTTACCAAATTAAACCCTCATTAGTTTCACTTATACATGAAGCGTTTTATGCTGCGCTTAGGGGTCTTCTCGAACTCGTTGGCCATTATCTCAACCTTGGCAATGCGCTCGTAGGGGGCCACCAGCTTGTTGAGCTCGGCCCGCACCGTCTCCATGTGGGCGGGCAGCTGGTCGCGCGTCACGCCGGCCTGGTCCATGGCGTCGTAGTCGGGATATACCAGGGCCACAAGCTTGCCGCCGCGGTCCACCACCAGGCTTTCGTTCACATACAGCATGTTGTTGAGCTTGGCCTCAATCTCCTCGGGGTAGATGTTCTGGCCGTTGGCGCTGAGCAGCATGGTCTTGAGGCGGCCGCGGATAAACACCGTGCCGTCGGCACTGAGCGTGCCCATGTCGCCGGTGTGCAGCCATCCGTCGTCGGCCAGCACCTTGTCGGTGGCCTCGGTGTTGTGGAAGTAGCCCATCATCACGTTCTCGCCCTTGACGCATATCTCGCCAGGCACATTCTCGGGGTCGTCGCTCAGGATTTTGCACTCCATGATGCCCGGCAGCACGCGGCCGGCGCTGTGCAGCACAAACTCGCGCCACGGCGTGTGGCTCACCAGCGGGGCGCACTCGGTCATGCCATAGCCCACAGTGAAGGGGAACTTTATCTTATACAGGAACTCCTCGACCTCGGCGTTGAAGGGCGCTCCGCCCACTATCACCTCCTCAAACTCGCCGCCGAAGGCCTCCACCAGCTTCTTGCGTATCTGCTCGTATATCTTCTTGTCGAGGCCAGGCACCGCCAGCGCCCAGCGCAGCATGCCCTTGCTAATCATGGGCACTATCATCTTGCTGTAGATTTTTTCAAGCACCAGCGGCACGCATATCACCAAGTTGGGCTTCACCTCGTTCATGGCCTTCACCAGAATCTTGGGCGAGGGTATGCGGCCCAGCAGCGTGATGTGGGCGCCCACGGCCAGCGGGGCAAGCATGTCGAAGGCGCAGCCGTAGGCGTGGGCCAGCGGCAGGAACGACACGCAGCGGGTGCCGCGGCGGTGCAGCTGCGAGTTGATGCCATACACAATGTTGCCGCTCAGGTTGTTGCCACTAATCATCACCCCCTTGCTGTAGCCGGTGGTGCCCGATGTGTAGTTAATCACCATCAGCCTGTCGTTGGGCACTTCGGGATAGCGCACGTCGCCGGGGCCGAACCCGTCGGGATAGGCCTGCTGCATGTCAGCGTCGATTTCGGCCAAAGCCTTGTCCACCTCCTTGCCGTCCTTTTGGGCCAGAAGCTCGTGGCTGTCGAGCGAAATCACCGACTCGATGTTTTTCATCCCGTCGAAATCGAGGTTTTCCCAAATGCTGTTGCTCACAAACAGCATTTTCGACTCGCTGTGGTTGATGATGTGCTGCGCGTCGTGCGGGTTGAACTCCTGCAGAATGGGCACAATCACCGCGCCATAGGTGATGGTGGCGATAAACACATTCACCCACGACGGCGTGTTTTTGCCAATCAGCGCAATGCGGTCGCCCGGCATGATGCCGATTTTCTTGAACAGCAGATGCAGTCGAGCGGTGTTGCGCGCAAAGTCGCCATAGGTCTGCGTCTTTTTGGTGTTGTAGTCACTAAGGGCAGGGAGTTCCCAATTGTTGATGAAACTCTGCTCAAAAATCTTTATGGTGTTTTCTTTCATCATAACATTCAAAGCTGTTTTGGTGCTGGTTGCAAAGTTACCACATATATTTCACAATCGGCACACTTCGTGCGGTTTTGTGTAATCACGCGGTCACTTTAGCTCCACACATTATTATATAAAGGCACAATGCGATTATTTTTGCCAATATCAGCCGAAAAAGTTTTGCACATTGCAGAAATATGCTTACCTTTGCACTCGCAATCGGGGAGAAATCCAGATTGCACCCCACCACTAAACGGTGTGTTAGTTCAGCTGGTTAGAATACATGCCTGTCACGCATGGGGTCACGGGTTCGAGTCCCGTACACACCGCAAGGCCGCTCAAGGAATTGAGCGGCCTTATTTTTTTACCAGAGCCCGACAAAAAAAGTTCCAGTGCCATGACCTGGCTCTGGAACTTCGTACACAAAAAAATGCTCAGCTGCTTGCGCACTGCGGCCGCGCAACATCTACGTGCGTATCACTTGACTCTAATCAGGTTGACCCAATGCCGCTTGTCTACTTATTATTATGGCGGCCACACTGCAGCAATTTCTTGGCAGCCTGTTCAAAAAAAACGGTTTTTATATCCCTATAAAAGTGCGTGCTTATAATAGCTATTTCTTCACATCTTCTGTGCGGTCCACAGTCACTCCCTTGGGTGTGACCTTGATGTATTTGATTTGCTCTTCGCCCCTGACGCGCACATACAAGCCTTTCAATCCGCGCTTCACGGGGTTGAGGGTGTCGGGCAGGCGGAAGGCCACATAGCCCGTCTGCACTCCGTGCGGCTCGCCGCTGGCATTTTTGCGCTTCAGCCGCAATTCAAGGTTGACGTAGTCGGGCGCATGATTCACAAGGGTGTTTTCTACGAGCGACACCACATATTCAGTCTCGCTCTTGTCGCCTGTGTTGTAGTTCGGCGTCTCAAGGCGGGTGTCGAGGTACACACCGTCGGTGCTCAGGTGCAGCATCCTGGCATACAGTTCATCATCGCCAAGGCTGTCGAGCTCGGCATAAGCGTGGGCAACGAACGGTTTCTTTGTGACCATGGTGCGCATGCCCTGCAGGTCGATGGTGCGCGAATTGGCGCTTGGGCCGGCAGCAAGGTTGCTGAAATACACTATGGTGCGCAGGCTGTCGTCCTCGGCGCTCACCTTAAACGAATTGAAGTCTTTGTTGTGGTTGGGCAGCAGAGCCATGCCGCTGTCGCCCTCAAACCAAAAGTTGGCCGGGTCGTCGGCGTGCAGTGTCACGTAGGCGTAATAGCTCACTTTCTTGTCGTCATCGTCGTTGCACGAGGCGAAGGCCGTGAGCAGCAGCGCAAAGGCCATCGACATCAGCAAAAGGGTAGTCTTCTTCATAATTACTGTGCGTTATGCGTTTTTTGTTGTTAATAATCCAATTGTTGGCATGAGTGTGGGGGGGGGCAAATTGTCGCCCGCACATAATATAAACACCGCCCGCTGTGATTATTGCACGGCGGGCGGCGATTTTTTATCTTTTTTCCTGAGTGGGACTCCTGTCAGAAGCCTATGCGCACACCCAGCTGCAGGTCGAAGTCAACGTCGGCGGCCGTGCGCACCGTGGGCATAGGCGTGCCCTTGATGTTCCACACCAGCCGCGGCTCGGCATAGACACCTACCGCCGGAGCCAGCTGGCACTGCACACCGCCCAGCGCACTTGCGCTCCACTCCACCTTGCCTTTGTCGGCGCTTGCGCCATCACGCTTGGCATCGAGCGGCAGCAAGGCCGCCGCTTCGGCGCCGGCATACAGCTTCAGGCGGCCGCGGCGGTAGGCGTTCCAGCGAACCCCTACGGGCACCGACAGCAGCTGCATGCGGCACTTGGCGCCATCGGCCTCGGTGCGCAGCAGCGTGTAGGCCACGCCGGCACTCACAGTGAGCCGGCCAGCCAGCAAGTCGCGGCCAACGCCAACGCCCACCCGCAGCGGCATCTTGTGGCTGTAGGCCACGCCTGCGGCAGTTGTGTGGCGCTGAGCCACACTGAGCCCGGCCACATTCACATCCACCGACCACAGCCGCTCGCCTCGGCGCTGCAACTGGCCAGGCAGCGTGCCCGAATCACTGAGGAGTCGGGCGTTCTCCTCAATCTGCTTGTAGGCGTCATACTCGTGATCGCTGTAGTTTTGCCACGGGTTGAGCGACGATGACGGGGCTTCCTCTCCGTCGGCCTGTCCCATGGGCCGGTTGGGGCGGCCCGGGCCATCGGCCGACGAGGCGTAGAGCGCACCCATGTTCACCGAGTCGGCCAAACTCTCGGCAGTGTCGGCCACTGCAGAGTGGCGGCGGTGATGGCGGCGTGCCACACGGCGGCCCTCAGCGCGCGACTGCTGTGCCAGCAGCGCCTCGGCGGGCTGTGCCTTGGGCGTGGCAGCGGCGGCCATGCTTGGCACTGGCACTGCGGCCGGCAGGGTCGACACTCCTGGCGACTGCAGCAGCCCAACGCAAACCGTGGCCACTATGGCCGCAACAGCGGCGGCCGACGCCACCCACAGCCAGCGCACACCGCCACGGCGGCGCGGCGTGGCCTCACTGGCCACCGGCTGCTGCGGCTGAGCGGCGGCCATTCGGGCCGACAGAGCCTCCCAGCTGCCAGCAGGCGGCTGCTTGCTTGCGGTGGCGGCTTTGCGTCTCACCACTTCCAGCCAGTCGTTATTGCTATTGTCATCAGTCATACTGCTCATTTAAATATTGTTTTATGCGCTTTGCCAGCAGGGCCTTGGCCCTGGCGAGCTGCGACGACGAACTTTTTTCGTTAATTCCAAGCCGCTCGGATATCTGCCTGTGCGAGAGGCCCTCGATGCAAAACAGGTTAAACACCGTGCGGTAGCCATCGGGCAGCTCGGCAATGAAGCCGTTGAGCGTGTTGGCGTCAATCATGTCGACCATCGAGGCGTCGGGCTCGTCGGGCACATCATCGCCCACCGTGTCGACCGGCTGCGACGACACCGCCAGGCGTCCGTTGCCGCGCAGGTGGTCGAGGGCCATGTTGACCGCGATGCGGCTCATCCACGCCCGCAGCGACCCGTTGCCGCGCCAGGCAAACCGCCCAATGGAGTCGAACACACGTATAAATGTGTCCTGAAGAACGTCGGCTGCGGCATCCTCCTGGACAACATATCGTGATATGAGCGCATACACGCCGGGGCTGTAAGCTTCGTAAAGTGCGCGCTGGCACTTGCCGTCGGCCGCCAGACACCCCTCATACATTTCTTTCTCAGTCATTTTGCGGAAACCCACGTTGCTCATCAACTAAACGCGCCTGTTACACAAACACTGCATTACACAATTGCATTTTTAACACTCTCTGAGCGCCACACTCCACGCCAGGCTACTTCTGCTTGCCGCTGATGTCGAAATCGAGCGTCACTCCGTCGGCAGCCACGTTGAGGGTCACTGGGCAGCCCTCAACCATAGGAAAGTTCTGGTGGCCTATGTGGCCGGCGGGAAAGTCGTAGCACACCGGTATGTCGAGGTCGGCGATATAGCGGTGAATCATGTCATACATGTCGTCGTAGCCCTTCACCGCACTATATTCGGTGAACTTGCCCACTATCAGGCCCTTGATGCGGCCAAGCACGCCGCGTATTTTGAGCAGGTGCAGCATGCGGTCCACGCTGTCGTAGCGCTCACCCACGTCTTCGATAAAGAGCACCACATCGTGCGCCTTGAGGAAGTCGCGCGTCAGGAAGTCGTAGTCGCTCTCGGCCAGACCGCCATACACACTCATGTTGCCTCCCACCAGAATGCCGCGAGCCGTGCCCGTGTGGTTGTACTTGTGGGCTGGAATGCGGTAGCTTGGCATCTTGCCCAGCAGCAAATTGTGCAGGGCGCGGCAGGTGGTGTCGTTGCCGCCGCCGTAGCCAAGCGGGCCTGCCATGTTGGCGTGGATGCTCATGTTGCCGGCGCGCACCTGCGCACTGTGCAGGGCGGTGATGTCGCTGTAGCCTATTATCCACTTGGGGTGCTTTGCGAACTCCTCAAGCGGAATCTCGCACAGCAAGTGCACCGAGCCATAGCCGCCGCGCGAGCACAGAATGGCCTTCACCGAGGGGTCGCGCAGCGCCCACAGCAAGTCGGCCTTGCGCTGCTCAATGGTGCCGGCAAAGCCTGTGCTGAGCCGCTCAAGGGCATATTTGCCCTTCACGGGATTGAAGCCCCAGCGCTTGAGCACGTTGTAGCCCGTGTCGACCTGCGCCGTGTCGATGGCACTGGCCGGGGTGATAATTGCAATCTTGTCGCCAGGCTTCAGAAAAGCCGGAGCCTTGATTGCGCTGCCGGCCAGCAGCGATGCCGCGCACATTGCGGCAACAGCCATGAGTGATATTCTCTTATTCATTATATAAAGCGTTTAATCAGTCATTTCATCTTTGCACGCAAAATTACACAAAAAAGCCGATGCCCGCAAACGGCTGCGCCGCGCGGGTCACCGGCTGTGCGATGGGTGTGCGCCGTGAATGTCAGTGGCGGCGCAGGCGGTAGTGTCCGCCGCGACCGTGAGCCAGGCGGCGGTGCTTGCAAAAGCGGTTGAGCTCGGCACGGGCTGCTTTGCGGCGCAGGCCCGTGAGGCGGCAATAGTCGTCAACGCTCATCTCGCGGCCGTGGCGGCGTATGAACGATATGGCCAGGTTGAGCCTGCTGCTGGCTCCTGAGCCCAAAGAGAGCGAGAACACCGTGCTGTTGCCACCGTCGTGGCCGTGATAGTGCGGCGGTTCGGGTGGCGGCGGAGGCGGCAACGGGCGCTCCATGGGTGGAGGCGGAGGGCCGCCGTGGTGATGGTGGCCGTGGTGTGGACCACCGGCTGCGGCTGTGCCGCAAGCCAGCGACATGATGGCTGCAAGCGCTGCAATGCGCCCTGCTTGGGAGGCTAACAATTTCGTTCTCATAATCTGGTCTCCTTCACTATTAACGGTTAGTAATCTGTTTTGCCACTTTTGACTGCAAACAGGGTGAAAGGTTAAACGGCACCCACGCCGATTTGTGTTTCTTTAACTACCCTGCGCACCGCTGGCAGTCAAATTGCTTTGCGGAAAATATGTTGTGCAACACATTGCCGCATTTTCATGCTTTTTGCTTTGCTTTTGTAAAATTATACGATTACCTTTGCTGCTGTTGAAGATGTTAATACAGATCAACGGTTATTTTTTGTATTGTGGACCTCTACCCACGTTCTGATAAAAAGACAGTTTGAATTACTTTTTGAGCTTAAGTCTATTTTTCTGTTACTTGCGTAAAACCATTCTCCAAAAAGTAGTATCAGCCAAGGCTCCACAATGGTGCATTAACTGAGACGCTGACACATCTACATCTGCCCCACTTCACTGTGTGAAGGAAAGCGGAACATAAACATAATAAAATTCACAAATATGAAAAGAAGAATTTACGCAGTAATGGCAGCCTGCACTCTGGCAGCAGGCGCGGCCCAGGCCGTGACAGTCGACGACCTTTTGCAGCATGGCGGCAACACCATTGAAATCATCTGCGGCAACCACCAGCAGCAGTCGCTGCACGACAATGTGAATGGACTGGTGACCATTGAGAAACTGAACGACAGCACCGTGGTGCTGAAAAACTTCCTCGGAATTTGCGATGTGCCCTTCATTTTAAAGAACGACAGACTGGTGATGGAACGCACCGACCTGCCCTACAACACCACCAACGTGCTGCGGCTCACGTCGGCAAAATATGCCGTGGTGGCGCTCACCCCGCAACTGGCCGAAGACGACTCATATTACGACATCGACGGGCTGCGCTACAGCTCCGACGAGATAAAGGGTGACGGCGGCGAATACACCATCACTTTCAACATGCCTGTGAAGATTGAATGCTTCAACGGCAGCAACGGACGCTATTTTGAAGAAATGAGGGCATGGAAAAACCGCTACACTATAGAAGTGTTCAAACCCAACGCCAACGTTGCCGACTACAACAAGACGGCAGGCCAAAGCCGCGCTTACGGAGCCAAAATCGCATTTGAAGGCAACTCAGGCAAGTTCTCGATGGTGAACTTCGGAGCCAAGGGCTACGGTATAGAAAACTACATGGCCGACAGCACTCTGTGCAGCCGGCTCAACAAGTTGACGGGCGCGTTCGACCGAGCCAGCGGCAAGGCATGGATGGACAGCCAGCAGCTGGCCAGCGACCTCAGCCCGATGGCCGACTACGGAACGGTGGACGTCTACCGCCTGTGCGGCATCGACACCACTTCGGGCTCGGCACGGCAGCGGGTGGAAGGCACAGTGCGCTTCAGCGGCCAGCACCACACCGGCACATCGGCCTGGGTGACCGACGGAGGCGACTGCCGCACGCTGGAAACCGCACAGCTGGAATTCAACCCCTGGAGTGCCTACTGCGACGAGCTGGGCAGCACAGGCAGCCAGCCAGTGGTGACCGGCACTCGCATCACAGTGCCCGAGCACGATGTGACCCTCGGAATCAAATTCACCGACGCCGTGGGGCACACCCCCATTGGCAGCAGCCAGATAAGCGTGGAGGCATCGTGGAAGGCATTGGCCAACGAGTGGCTGGTGGACAGCTACGACCTGCTGATGGTTGAGGGCAACCCAATTGAGGCCGCCGACGTGCAGCTCGACAAGGCAATAACCGTGGCAAGCGGCATAGCAAAAAACGACGATGGCCAATACACAGTGAACGCCACCGTGGCTTCGCACTTCGTCGATGACTTTGGCACGCTGCCAAGCTACACCATGATGGTGCGCGCCAACTACGACCCGGCCACCGGCCTCACCCCCACCCTGCACTGCCTGTGCACAGTGGACGTGCTCACCACCATGACGGGCGTTGACAATGTGGAGGCAGCCAAGGAGGTGAAGAGCGTGACCTACTTCAACGCTGCCGGCGCCGTGGTGCCGCAACCCGTGGCAGGAGGCGTGTATGTGAAAGTGACCACCTACACCGACGGCAGCCGCACCACAGTAAAGACAAGAAACTGAATTAATGCCATGTAGCACCGCAGCAGCGCTGTGGTTGCAGACACACTTTTTAAAACCAAGCAATCAAGAGGCCCCCGCGCACACCAGCTGTACGCGGGGGCCTCTATTCCTTGCCGTGCGGCATGCCGAGGGTGATGAAAAAACAGCAATTCAGGCGAGTGGGCGAGTGCACCACACAGCGACAAATGCTGTAGGGACGTGGCATGCCACGTCCAACGCAAATCACTACAAATCAATTGATTATATGTGTAAATCACAGTCAGTGGAGGTATATTTGATGTGATTTTGCTCTCGTGCTGGGGGGCTAAATCCATCGAACGCGGCATGCCGCGTCCCTACAGCAAACAACTGTAAACCAGCTTTTTAGCGGTTATTTCTTTTAACTTTAAGCACTCAACTTTAATCCTTGTCTCGCTTAGGAATAAACTTTTTCAGGGTTCTCGACATGCCACGCCTCTACTGCTTCCGTCACTGCAAATGCAGGGCTGGACTCCTCGCTTGGAATCCAGCCCTGCATTATAACGGCCATTGCTTTGGCTATGCCTGCTTACTTCACATAATGCACATAGCCGGGCTTGCGGGGTGCAGGCTTGGGTGCGCTGTGCAGGGGGTAGCCCACCACACAGTGCCCTATGCCCTCATAGTCGCCCTCTATGCCCCACTCCTTGAGCAGAGCCTTGCCCTCGGGCGAGTCAAACTCCTCCTTGGCGCGGTGTATCCAAATGCCGCCGAGGCCCACGGCGTGGGCAGCGTTGAGCATGTTGCCCATCACCAGCGAGCCATCGTAGACGTGGGTGGGCATGCTGCGGTCGGCAAGCACCACCAGCACCACGGGGCCACCATAGAAGGGATCGATGTCGGTGCCAAGGATTTTGGCGTTGAAGGCCGAAAGGCGGTCGCGCACGTCCTTGCGCGTGACGCACACTATCACTGGCGACTGGCTGCCGTGGCCGGTGGGGGCATAGGTGCCGGCCTTGATGATTTCGTCGATAAGCTCTTGCGGCGGCATGGCGGGCTTGAAGCCGCGTATGCTGCGCCGCGTAATCATGTTTTCTATAATCTCGTTCATAATATCTGTGCTTTTTATACCAGTGCAAAATTACAGCAAACACACCTTATGCGCAACACTCGCCGGCGCACACGTGCGCAAAAAAAGCGATGCCCGCTCACACACAAGGAGAGCAGGCATCGCCACGGATATTTATGTTTTATTATTACTTGCGTTTTTGCAAAGCTGCGGTGCGGCAATTATTTCTTTTTGCCGGCAGCCACAGTCTTGGCCTCAGCCTTGCCGGCGTTGCGCTTAGAAATTGCGTAAGCCACAGGCGATGCCACGAAGAGCGATGCAAGAGTACCGAACACCACACCCAGCATCATAGCGAAGATGAAGCTGCGGATGCTTTCGCCGCCAAGAATGAAGATGACGAGCAGCACCAGGAATGTGGTGAACGATGTGATTGTGGTACGCGACAGGGTGCTGCACAGGGCAGTGTTGAACGTCTCGTACTCGTCTTTGCGCTTGTTGTAGAGGTTGCGGTATTCACGCACACGGTCGAACACCACCACGGTGTCGTTCACCTGATAGCCGATCACGGTAAGGATGGCGGCGATAAACGTCTGGTCGATCTCCATCGAGAAGGGGAACAGACCGTGCAGAGTGTAGCAACCAATCACCAGGAACGAGGTGAATGCCACAGCTGCAAGGGCACCCACAGAGAATGCGATGTCGCGGAAGCGCAGCAGAATGTAGAGAGCCATTGCAATGAGCGAGAAGAACACGGCCAGAATTGCGCCGCGTGTCATGTCGCTTGCAATGCTCGGGCCCACCTGGTCGGACGAAACCACACCAACCGTCTCGTTCGACACGCTGAAGTCGTTGTAGTTCATGTTGCCGATTTCGCTCTTGAGGCCGTCATACAGCTTGTGCATGATGATGTCGTCGACGTCAACCTTGGTGTCAACGTTGTCGATCATATAGTTGGTGGACACGCGCACCTTGGTGTCGTTGTCGATGGTGATAACCGACACGTTGGCGCCCTCAAACTGCTTCTGCAGCTCGCTCTGCAGCTGCTCGGTCGACACGGGATGAGTGAATTGGATCACATAGTTGCGGCCACCCGAGAAGTCGATGCCACGGCTGAGGCCACGGCCCGGAATCACAAACATTGCCACAATCAGCACGATGAGTGCAACCACCACATAGCGGATGGTCTTGGCCTTGCCCATGAAGTCGAACTTCACATTGGTCATGAGGTTCTTGCTCATTGAAGTGGTGAAGGTGACGTTGGCAAACGAGCCCTTGTTCACGAAGTGCTCAAGCACAAGGCGTGTGGCAAACACTGCTGTGAAGAACGAGCAGCAGATGCCGATGAGGGTGGTGATGGCGAAGCCGCGGATCGGGCCTGTGCCAAGGTATGCCAGGATTATTGCGGTGAGCACCGAAGTGAGGTTGGAGTCGAAGATTGCCGAGAAGGCATTGCTGTAACCGTCGGCCACAGCCTGCTTCATGCCCTTGCCCTGGCGCAGCTCCTCTTTGCAGCGCTCGAAGATGAGCACGTTGGCATCAACGGCCATACCCAGCGCAAGCACGATACCTGCGATACCAGGCAGCGTGAGCACCGACTGGAACGAAGCCAGAATACCGAATGAGAAGAACAGGTTGAGAATCAAGCCAAGCACTGCTATGCTGCCTGCCTTGACGCCATACACGCCGAGGATGAAGAGCACCAGCAGCACCAGTGCCACTGCAAACGACACGAGACCCTTGTTGATGGCCTCCTGCCCCAGCGACGGGCCAATCACGCTCTCGCTGGCGATGTTGACGCGAGCCACCATCTTACCCGACTCAAGCACGTTGGCAAGGTCGTTGGCCTCTTCGGGAGTGAAGTTGCCGGTAATCTGCGAGCGGCCTCCGTCGATTTGGGCGTTCACATTGGGGAACGAATATACTTGGTCGTCGAGCACGATGGCAATTGCGCGGCCAATGTTCTGGCCTGTGATGCGCGACCACTGGCGTGCGCCTTCCTCATTCATTGTCATCGACACCACCTGACCCTGCAGGTTGTCAAACTCGCTGGTGGCGTCGGTCACCACATCGCCGGTGAGCACCGGCTTGCCCTGCACTGTGCGCAGTGCCACGAGCTGGAACATGCGTCCGCCCTCGTCAAACGCCTTCACAGTCCAGCACAGCTTCAGGTCGGTGGGCAGATACTGCTGGGCCACGGCCGAGTGGATGATGGTGTTGACGGCTGCGGTGTCTTTCACATCGACAAGGCCCACAACGGGCGACGACGGGTTGAGCTGGCCGCTGGCCACATTCAGCATGTCGGCCAAAGTGCGCTGGCCCTTCTTGGCAGCCTTGGCGGGCTGTGCGGCGGCCTTCTTGGCGCTGTCGGGCTTAGCCTCGGCTGTGGTCTTGGCGCTGTCGGCCTCGGCAGCCGCCGGAGCTGCGTTCACGCCATTGGCGGTGGCCACGCTCAGGTTGTTGATGTCGGCGGTGATGTCGCTCAGCTTATAGGTCTGGTAGAATTCCAGATTGGCGGTACCCTGGAGGAGCTTGCGCACACGCTGCGGCTCCTTGATGCCCGGGAGCTCAAGCAGAATGCGGCCTGTGCTTTGCAGCTTCTGGATGTTGGGGGACACCACGCCAAAGCGGTCGATACGGGTGCGGAGCACCTTGTAGGAGTTCTCCACCATGTCGTCGACCTCTTTAGACAGTATCTTTTCAACCTCGGCATCGCTTGCGCCCGGCTTGGCCTTCACTTGCTCCACGTTGCGGAATATCTGGGCGAGGCTGCCTTCGGGAGCCAGCTTCTTATATTCGGCGCAGAACGAAGCCACAAAGTCGTCTTGGGCACTGCGGTTGTGCTCAACGTTGGCGATAGCCTGGTTAAACTTCTTGTCGGGGTTCTCGTTGGAGAGCGCGCGCAAGATGTCGGGGACCGAAATCTGAAGAGTTACGTTCATACCGCCCTTCAGGTCAAGGCCGAGGCCGAGTTCCTTTTCGCGGACTTCCTGGAAGGTGTATCCAAGGTACACCTTTTGCTTAGCGATGGAGTCAATGTACTCGTTGTAAGCGGTTCTGTACTTGTCGTTAGATGTGTCGGCACTCTTGATGCCGGCTGCGGCAAGGGCCTTCTGCTCTGCGATGCTGTCGTAGTGATAGGTCACAAACGAGAACGAGAGGTAGAATGCACATATTAGAATCAGCAGAACGGTGATGACTCTGATAAAACCTTTGGTTTGCATTTGTTAGAGTTTATTAATTATTTTTATTTGTTTTCGCGCAAATATAATTTACAGTTTGCAAATATACTACAATTTCTTTAAGGTGAAAAATATTTGCAATGCGTTTTTGCGCTTAAAGCCAACTGAATGTGATTGGCGGCGGCCACATGCAAAAAGGACCGTTGTCTCACGACAACAGTCCAAAAAACTTAAAATCTAATACCATGAAAAACCGTTGCAAATATATGCCTTGTAGCGGCCACTGCCAAAACAAAAGCACAAATTCGGCACAGGTTAATGTTTTTTAACCAAAATCGAGTATAAAAGCCCTCATTGCAAGTAGTTACGTGCTGCGCCAACTACTTGTGGCGCTTGCGCGGCGACTGGCGGCGCTTGGGCGAAGCCATGCGCAGCACCTGGGCCGAACGGGCAGGCAGGTAGAGCTTGAGCCACCCGAGGCCGGCGCTGTCGTAGAGCGGATCGGGCTGCGTGAAGTGCTTCACGGCCTCGTCGATGTTGCCATAGCCGCCATAGCGGCTGTTGTCGGTGTCGACCACGCCATCGTATTCGCCGGCAGGAGCCAGCAAACCGTAGTCATCGAACGACTTCACAGGGTTGAAGTTGAACACAAACACCAGACGTCCGCGCTTGAATGCCAGCACCTGGTCGTCGTCTTTGTCCCACAGCTTTTGCACCGGCAGTTTCTGGAAGTTATGCACCGAGCCAATGAGGTGAATCATGTCGTTGTCCCAGTTGTTGAGGAACTGATACTTCAGGTCGGGTCGGTCGACCAGGCTCCACTGCCGGCGGGCATACTTGTAGCTCCAGCCGTTGCCCTCGCGCGGAAAGTCGATCCACTCGGGGTGGCCCCATTCGTTGCCCATGAAGTTTAGGTAGCCTCCATTGATGGTGGCGGCCGTCACCAGCCTTATCATTTTGTGCAGAGCCATGCCGCGGTCCACAGCGCCGTTGTTGTCGCCCACCATCATGTGCCAATACATGTCCTTGTCGATGAGGCGGAAAATTATGGTCTTGTCGCCAACCAAAGCCTGATCGTGGCTCTCGGCATAGCTTATAGTCTTCTCGTCGGCGCGGCGGTTGGTCAGCTCCCAAAATATGGATGTGGGCTTCCAGTCTTCGTCGCGGCGCTCCTTTATGGTCTTGATCCAGTAGTCGGGAATGCCCATAGCCATGCGGTAGTCAAAGCCTATGCCGCCGTCCTTGAACTTGCGTGCCAGCCCCGGCATGCCACTCATTTCCTCGGCTATGGTGATGGCGTGCTTGTTCACTTCGTGAATCAGCACATTGGCCAGAGTCAAATATGTGATGGCATTGGTGTCCTGACCGCCGTTGTAGTAGTCGTCATAGCTGCCGAAGGCCTGGCCGAGGCCATGGTTGTAGTAGAGCATCGAAGTGACGCCGTCGAAGCGGAAACCGTCGAACCCATACTCTTCGAGCCAGAACTTGCAGTTGCTCAGCAGGAAGTTGATAACCTCGTTTTTGCCATAGTCGAAACACAGCGAGTCCCATGCCGGGTGCTCGCGGCGGTCGTCGCCGTAGAAGTATTGGTTGTAGCTGCCGTCGAAGCGGCCAAGGCCCTCCACCTCGTTTTTCACCGCATGCGAGTGCACTATGTCCATAATCACGGCAATGCCGCGGCTATGGGCGTCGTCGATGAGGTGGCGCAGGTCGTCGGGGGTGCCGAAACGGCTCGAAGCCGCATAGAAGCTCGACACGTGGTAGCCAAACGAGCCATAGTATGGATGCTCTTGAATGGCCATGATTTGAATGGCGTTGTAGCCGTCGGCAGCGATGCGAGGCAGCACCTTGGTGCGGAACTCGTCGTAGGTGCCCACCCCCTCCTTGTCCTCGGCCATGCCTATGTGGCACTCATATATGAGCAGCGGCGCCGTGTTGGGCTTGAAGCCCGTGTGCTTGGGCCGATAGGGTTCGTCGGGACTCCACACTTGCGCCGAGAATATGCCCGTCTTCTCGTCTTGCACCACGCGCGTGGCATAGGCAGGTATGCGCTCACCCATGCCGCCGTCCCAGTACACATGCAGCTTAAACAGCTGGCCATGGTGCATAGCTCGCCCGGGCAGCTTGAGTTCCCAGTTGCCCTCGGCGCCCGGCTGGCGGTGCATCTCGTAGTGCACGCATTCCTTCCAGTCGCAGAAGTCGCCCACCAGCACAATGCGCGTGGCGTTGGGCGCCCACTCGCGCATCACCCAGCCGCCGTCGGCCGTGCGGTGCAGGCCATAATAGTTGTAGGCGTTGGCCCAGTCGCTCAGACTCATTTTGCCGCCAGTGAGCTCATCAATCTTGTGCAGCGCATCGGCGTGGCGGCCTGCAATGGCAGGCTCAAACGGGGCGAGCCACGGGTCGTCCTTTATGATTTTGAGAGTTGACTTTTTCATGCTCAATACAAATGGTTTCCTTGCAAGTGCAAAGATAGTGCAAATCGGGCACAAAGCGTCGTAAAAAATGAGTTCACTTATTTTTTCACCTTTGTCGAGATGCTGCCTGTCTTATCTAAAGATAGTGCAAATCGAGAGCAAAAGCATCAAGTTTGCATGAATGTTTTTTTTTGCACATGCAAGCTGGCTTGCAATCAGCACGGCGGAACTGACCGGAAGTCAGCCCCGCCGTGGGAATATAATGTGGGGTTCACAATTTTTAGTACATCACCTTCACGGCTTTGCCGCCGGCCACCACCACATAGCAGCCATGGCCAGGCAGCGTGACGCTGCCAGTGGCACCGCTGCACAGCAGGCGGCCTGTGGCAGTGTAGACAGTGAAGCTGTGGTCACCGGCAACAGTGAGCACGCCGCCGCTCACGCTCACACCAGCGGCAGCAGTCTCAACGCCTTGCACGCCCGAGACCACAATGGGCTCAATAAGCTGGAACTTGCCCCACTGGGCATCGGCCTTGTAGGCCTCGATGCCGGCCTGTGGCACAAACAGACGGCAGGTGTTGAGGTTAACGCCAGTGAACACATCGGCTGTGATGGCAACAGGTGTCTCAACCTTTACAGTGGCCTTGTACAGGGCCGAACAGCCACTGAAGGCCTCGGAGCCAATGGAGGTGATGGTCGACGGCAGTTCCACCTGCCTAAGTGCAGCGCAGCCGGCAAAAGCCTCATAGCCAACGCTGGTGTAGCCCTCTGGCACCACTATGCTCTCAAGGCCGTTGCAATAGTAGAACATCGATGGGCCAATGGCAGTCATGCCATTGCCAAGAGTCACACTCCTGAGGCTTCCGCAGCGGCAGAACGCGTTCTCGCCCACCGATGTCACGCTGTTGGGCAGTGTGAGTGTGGCAAGCGAGGTGCAGCGGTAGAAGGCTTCGTCGCCAATGGTGGTGAGCGACTCGGGCAGCGTGATGGCCGTCAGGCCAGTGCAGCGGCTGAAGGCCGATGCCGAGATTTTTTCAACGCCGTCGGGCACGGCATAGCTGCCGGTCTTGCCCACTGGGCACACAATGAGGTTGGTCATTGCCTTGTCGTAGAGCACGCCATTGCTTGAGGCGAAGTTGGCGTTGCCGGCGGCCACATCAATAGCGCCGAGTCCGGTGCAGCCTTCAAACACGCCCTCGCCCAGTGTGCGCAGCTTCTTGGGCAGGACAATCGCCTTAAGGCTCGAGCAACCGTCGAAGGCGGAATTGCCAATTTTGGTGAGAGCCTCCGGAAGTTCGATGCTCTTCAGCGACGAGCAGCCATCAAACGCATGCTCGCGTATGTCGCTCACCGCGCCGCCTATGGTCACACTTTCAAGGGCCTTGCAGTCAGCAAAGGTGTTGCGGTAGATGGTCTCCAACGCATCGGGCAGCACTATCGACTTCAAGCTTGTGCAGCCGGCAAAGGCGTAGTCGTCGACATACAGGATCTCGTCGGTGAGCGCGATGCCGGCCAGCGACGAGCAGCCATAAAAGGCGCGCGACTTAATCTCGTTGGTCTCGCTGCCAAGCGTGAACGAAGTGAGGCCAGTGCAATACGACAGCGCGTCCTCGCCCACTTCCCACATCGTGGCCGGCCACACCACCGACTTCAGGTTGGTGCCGCTGAAGGCATACGACAGGTCGGTGCAGTAATACTCATCTTCGTCCTCACTCACATCATAGCTTGTGGAGGTGTAGTAGCTGCTCCACGAGTCCTGATAGTAGGCTCCACCGCCATCGGCCAGCTCCACTCCGCTCAGGTTAAGGTCGGTGAGCTTGCCTTGTGTGGCGTTGCCCTTCACGTCCTGGCCAGCCATTTCGCGGATGTAGAGCACATCATCGCCATTGAGCTTGCCGCTCACGGTGAGGCCTGTCACATTGTTTTTCTCACTTGCCGGAATGAGCGTGCTCAGCGTTCCGGCCGTTTTCACCTCAACTGTCTTCACAGTTGCTCCAGCAAAAGCCGGAGCGAGCATGGCCACAGCCGCCACCCAGCCAAGAGTAATCGTTTTTTTCATAATCAACATGTCATTTATAGTTATTCTGTGATTTTTCTCCAATCACGGCGCAAAATTAGTTCAAATAGCACTAATTTTGCAATACAATCAATAGAGACATTCTCAAATCCACTCTTTTTACAGACTAATGATGATAAGGTTCAACAGCGACTACATGGAGGGGGCGCACCCCGCAATTCTAAAGCGACTCAGCGAAACTAACCTCACTAAAATAGACGGCTACGGCCTCGACGACTTTTGCAGCAGCGCACGCGAGAAGATTCGCCAGGCTTGCCAGTGCCCAGACGCCAATGTGCAGTTTCTGGTGGGCGGCACGCAGACCAACGCCATTGTGATCGACGCCATTCTGTCGCACAACGAGGGCGTGCTGGCTTGCGAAACTGGCCACATCAACCAGCACGAGGCGGGCGCCATCGAGGCTTGCGGTCACAAAATCCTCACCCTCGAGCAGCAAGACGGCAAAATATCATCGCTCACGCTGGCTCAGTATCTCAAGGACTTTTTTGGAAGCGGTTTCGGCTATGAGCACATTGTGGTGCCCAAGGCGGTGTATATTTCCAACCCCACGGAATACGGCACCGTGTATACCCTCAACGAGCTGCAAGACATACGCGAGGTGTGCGACCGCTACGGCCTGATGCTGTATATGGACGGCGCGCGCATGGGCTATGGCCTGGCAGCCAGGCACAACGATCTGTGGCTGCCCGACATAGCGCGGCTGTGCGATGCCTTCTACATTGGCGGCACCAAGGTGGGCGCACTGTTTGGCGAGGCGGTGGTCATCACCAACCCCGCCATAAAGCTCACTCTGGGCTACATGAAAAACCGCGGCGCACTGCTGGCCAAGGGCTGGCTGCTGGGGCTGCAGTTCGACACACTGTTTACCGACGACCTGTATATGCGCATTTCGCGCAACGCCGTCGACAAGGCAATGCGCCTGCGCGAGGCTCTGGAGATGAAGGACTACCCGATATATGTGGAGTCGCCCACCAACCAACTGTTTGTGGTGGTGGAAGACCACAAAATGGAGGAGCTGGCCAAGCGCGTGGGCTTCAACGTGATTGAGGGCGTGGGCAACAGCCACCACGTGATTCGCTTCGCCACCACCTGGGCCACCACCGATGAGCAGATCGACGAGCTGATTTCGCTGCTGTAGCCGCAGGGATTAGGCATGACGCATCACCGCCGCCGGCATTTTTTATTGCCGGACGGCGTTTTTTTGTTTATTTTTGCCGCTGCCGTGCGTATTAATACTGATAGCTTTTATTATCGTAACATAACTAACAGAACTGAATGAGAAAATTAATTCTTGCAATTTGCCTTATTATGGGCTTGCACGCATCGGCCATCGAAGTCACGGTGGACGAGAATGTGGAGTTTGTGAGCGCCATGTGCCGCCTCGCAGGCTTTGAGGAATATGTGTATAACCTCAACAAAAAGTATGTGGCGGCCATCGACTCGATGATGGCCCCCTTCAAGAGCCACAAGGCGGTGGCAAGGCTCAACGAGCTGCGCGGGGCGCAAGGACTGAGCTATGATGCTGTGGCCACGTTTGCCACGCACACCGCCATCAGCGACGGCCACTTCACGCTGCGGCCGGGGGCGGACGTGGCCAAATACGAGAGCCGCTGGCACACCGGGCAGGACGCCGAGATGGCCCGGCTGATGGACGACGTGTACCGCCGCAGCGGCTTCCACGACTTTTATGTGTCGCAACAGCCGTTCTACAGCAAGGTGGTGGCCAATGCCAAATCGATGATTTCGAATGTTGACCTGAAGTGGCTCGAGGACTTCTTTGGCGGCCCCATTCGCGGACACATCGCAGTGAGCCTGCTCAACTATGGCAACTACGGCACCACGCTCCACTGCGCCGGGCAGCCCGAGGAGTCGGTGGTGATAATTGGCTGCAGCAACCTGGACGAATCCGGAGTGCCAGTGTTTCACAACCTCGAGAGCCTTATAGTGCATGAATTCTCGCACCCCACCTGCAACCCCATAATTGACCAGTACCTGCAGCAGTTCAACGGAAACGCGCAGCTCACGGCCGAGCTGATGAAGGAAGAGCTGCAAGCGCGTGCGTATGCCGGCGGAGGCACGGTGCTGCGTGAGTCGATGGTGCGCGGAGTGGAGACGCAATATGCGCTGGCCCACGCCACCACGGCCGACGACAGCCTCGCGGTTGAAGCCTCGATCAGCGGCCAAGTGGCAAGCGGATTCCTGTTTTTCCGCGAGCTGACCAACGCGCTGTCGAGCTACAGACAAAACCGCAGCCACTATGCCACACTGGCGCAGTTCGCGCCCAAGATAGTGGAGACGGTGAACAATGCCGACGTCAAACAGGACTACCTTGACCTAAAGCGCAACCAAATCACCATTATCGGCACATCGCTGCCCAAGGACGCACGCGACGTGCCCGCATCCGACCGGTTTGAGGTGAAGGTGTATCTCGACCGTCCAGACGAACGTGGCGGGTTCGGAATGAACCACTACAAAGGCAACGAAGACATTATGCCCGACCTTGCTGGCGTGAAAATGGACAAGGAGCGCCGCATAGTGTCGGTGTTTGTCAAGACTGAGCCGGGACGCGAATACGGCTTTGTGATCCCCGGCTGGGTGTTCAAGACCAAAGCCGGATATCCTGGCCTTGGCAACGCCGTGTTCCACTTCTTCACCGCCAAGTAGCAGGACGGCATTAGCCCTTTCCCTAAAAGAACGCAGCAGGCCGCGCAACCGAGGTGGGTTGCGCGGCCTGCTTTATGCTGGATTGTGCTGTGGGGCGGCTTAGTTGATGCCCGACAGGTTGTATTTGGCAAATTCGAGGTCTTTGGCAGCCTTGGCAGCCAACGAGCTGTCGAGGCGCACGGCCTGCTTGAGGTTGCTGAGCGTCATCTGCTCATTGTTGGTGCGGGCACCGAGCACTGCCATCAGATAGTAGGTGGTGGCGTCGGGATTGGCAACAGAGGCCAGCGTGCTGCTTGCCGAGCTGTAGTCCTTGGTGAGGATTTGAGCCAGAGCGGCATTGTTGGTCTTAGAGTCACCGAAGGCGCGCACAGCGGCATTGTAGTCGCCCGTCTTCAGGTAGTAAACACCCAGAGCGTCGCCAAGTTCCTTAACGCCTGCGGCGCTGCCCAGCTTCTGGTTGGCGTCGGCATAGTTGCCGTCGAGCAGCGAGCAGAGGCCCAGGTTCATCTTGGCCTCGCTGCTTTGCGGATTCAGCTGCAGAGCCTTGGCAAAGTCGTCTTTGGCGGCAGAGTAGTTCTTTGCCTCATATTCGGTGAGGCCCAGGTTGTTGTAGGCGCGGTAGTCGTTGGGATACAGTTCGGCGCACTTTTTGTAGGCAGCCTGGCGGTCGGCGTTGCTCTTAAGCGTGTTGGCGTAGTAAAGAAGCTCTTCGGCGGTGAGCGATGAGGGATCGCTCTCGTATGCGGCCTTCATCTCCTCCTCGGTCTTGCCAATGGTGTTGATCGAGGCTGTGAGGCGCGAGTAGCGCAGCTGCGGCAGCACTTCCTTGGCCAGCTGGTCGAACACCGACGAGAGGTTGCGGATTTCACGCTCGCGTGTCTCCGGGTCCTTATACATTGAGAGTACACTCAGAATGAGGTCCTTGTCCTGAATGTTGCTTTCCGACACCAGTTTCTGGAATCCGTCCCAGTCTTGGGCGGTGAAGTCGGCGGTAAGGTCGCCTGTCTCCTTGATGCCGTTTTTCTTGAGCTGGCTGTTGAGGTACTTCTTGGTGTTGTCCTCGCGGCCCGATGCAATGCGGGTGTTGAGTTTCACACCGCCTTCAGGAGAGGCATACGACGAGATGTTGATGCCCTCCACCTGCTTTTTGTCGTCGGTCTGTGCTTCCTTCACAGTCTTGTGCAGGTCCTTAAGCGCCTGCTGGCGCAGCTCGCTGGCGCGCACGTTGGTCTGGTTAATGAGGAACTTGATGTCGGCGGTGTACTTCTCGTTAATCACCTTCTGGAACTTGTCGGGGGCAATGGCGGGAGTCACCGTGGCGGCGTCGGCCATGGTGGAAGTGGCCACTACGCCGTTGGCCACCTTCACGCGCGGCAGCGCATAAGTCTTTTTGCCCTGCTGCACCTTGAAGTCGAGCCACAGGTCGCTGTTCATCATGTCGGGGGTGTAGGTGTAGCTTGCGGGAATGGTGAGTGTGCCGCCGGTTTCATAGGGCACCACCTGATAGTTGCCGCGCACCTTCTCGCCCTGCACCACATAGGGTGTAGAAGTAGCCTCCTTGTCGCCATACACCAGCGTGGGTGTGATGGTTAGCTCGGCGTTTTTCACAAAAAACTTCTGCGGAATATTGGCAGTGACGGTGGCGGGCACTTTCTCGCCCACCACGGTTAGCGGTGTTGGGTTGACCGAGAAATTTTCGGCCTTGAACTCTCCCATCTTCTTGCTGCAGCCCGTGAGCGCGAGCACTCCGGCTGCGGCGCAGGTGAAAATCAAATTCTTTTTCATAACAATAAAAGTCGTTAAGATTATTGCAATCCGTTATAATTATATCTTAGATTTCTCATGCCGCATGCGGCTATTTTGTGTAAAGGTAGTGAAATCATTCAACAATGGGCCGCGGCTTAACATTTTTTGTGTAGAGCCGGAGCGGTTTTTTCATTACTGCTGAGGCGCGGTGGCACGCGGCGAGCCCAAAAGCTCGATGACGTCGGCATACACCTCGGTGACATAGCGCTTTATTTGGTTGCGATCCTCATAGGCGCGGGTGCGCATCTTGCCCTCCACATACAGCTTTGAGCCCTTGCGCACATAGCGCTCCACAGTCTCGGCCAGCTTGCCCCACACCACTATGGTGTGCCACTCGGTGCGCTCTGGCACCTGCACACCGCTTTGGGTGACGTAGGCGCGCTCGCTGGTGGCAAGGCGCACACGGGCCAGAGTCTGGCCCTTTTGCGGATAACTGATTTCGGGGTCGAGGCCCACGTTGCCCAGCAATATCACTTTGTTGACTGACATAACACGAGTCGATATTTTATAGTGTCACAAAACATTCGTTTTTCTTCAGCGCGAGGCCTTAAGCCCGGCTATCACACTGGCGGTGAAGCCGCCTGCCTCCATGGCGTTAAGACCCCTGATGGTGAGTCCGCCGGGGGTGGTCACCTTGTCGATCTCAGCCTCGGGGTGGCTGCCAGTGGCGCGCAACAGCTCCACGGCACCGGTCATGGTCTGCATCACTATCTGCTTGGCCGTGTCGGCGGGCAGGCCCAGTTCCACGCCACCCTCGCTGGCCGCGCGAATGTAGCGCATCACATAGGCTATGCCACACGAGGCCAGCGCCATGCATGCGGGCATCTGGCGCTCATCCACCACCATGGTCTGGCCAAGCTCGCCAAATATGTCCTCAACGGCGGCAATCTTCTTTGGACTGGCGCCGCGGGCAGCGATGAACGTCATGCTCTGGTGCACGCTGATGGCGGTATTGGGAATAAGTTGAAACACAGCAGCCTTGCCGGCAAACGCATAGTTGGCCAACTCGTCGAGCGTGGCACCGGCCACTATCGACACCAGCATCTGGCGGTCGAAGTCAATCTTCATCTTCAGCGGGTTCATCACCACATCGAGCATCCACGGCTTCACGGCCAGTATTATCATGTCGGTGCCGCTCACAGCGGCCTCATTGTCAACACTCACATTAATGTCGGGATACTCGGCCTTGAGGGCGTCGAGCTCGCCGCGGCGGTTGGGCGAGCACACCACAATATCGGCGGCGGCCACCTTGCTGCCGGCGGCCAGGCCACGGGCAATGGCTCCGCCCATGTTGCCGGCTCCTATGATTCCTATCTTCATATTTTTTGTAGTATTTGTTAAAATAACGCGGGGCAATCGCGCACACTGCGCAATTGCCCCACAAATATAGTTAAAATTTTCAATAACCGCTATAAAAGCCGCTTAAGGCGCGCCACAAACTCGTCGGCCTGCTCGATGGTGAGCACAAGCGGCGGCAGCAGGCGCAGCACATTTGTGCCGCTGGCGCCGGTGAACACATGCTGCTCGTGGATGAGGCGTGAGCGCAATTCCTTAACCGGGAAGTCAAACTCCATACCTATCATCAGGCCGCGGCCGCGCACCTCCTTGATTTGCGGAATCTTCTTAAGCTCGGCCATGAGGTGCTCGCCCACACGGCGCGCGTTGTCCACCAGATGCTCGCTCTCGAAAATGTCGAGCACGGCGCAGGCTGCGGCGCAGCCCAGGTGATTGCCGCCGAATGTGGTGCCAAGCTCGCCATACACAGGCTTGAACATAGGGCTGATGAGCAGTCCCGCCATGGGATAGCCGTTGGCAATGCCCTTGGCCACAGTGATGATGTCGGGGCGGATGCCTGCATACTGATGAGCAAAAAACTTGCCCGTGCGGCCATAGCCGCTTTGAATCTCGTCGAGAATCAGCACCACGCCGCTCTGGGCTGTGACTTGACGCAACTGGCGCAGGAAGTCGTCGTCGGGAATCTGGATTCCGCCCACGCCCTGAATACCCTCGATGATTACGGCTGCCACATCGCCCTTGGCAATCTCGGCATTCACGGCCTCGATGCTGTTAAAAGGCACAAAAGTGACGTTGCCGCTCACATTGGCCGGAGCCTTGATCTTAGGGTTGTCGGTGGCCTCAACGGCAAGCGACGTGCGGCCGTGGAAAGCCTTGCTAAACGCCAATATACGTTTTTTGCCCGTGTGAAACGAGGCGAGCTTGAGCGCATTCTCGTTGGCCTCGGCACCCGAGTTGACGAGAAACAGCTGATAGTCGTCATAGCCCGAGGCTTGGCCCAGCTTGTCGGCCAGGCGCTGCTGGAGTGAATTTATCACCGAGTTGCTGTAGAACACCAGTTTCTGTGCCTGGTTGATTATGGCCTCCACGTAGTGGGGGTGGCTGTGGCCCACCGAAATCACGGCATGGCCGCCATAGAGGTCGAGATATTCGGTGCCATTGGTGTCGTAGGTGTAGCAGCCACGGCCCTTCACTATCTCGATGTCATATAATGGATATACGTCGAATAATTTCATTTCTGATTTCTGTTCTGTGCATTAAAGTTTTTAGAACGCCGACGGCTTGAGCATGAGCCCCACCTTCTCGTGCAGGCCGAAAAGCAGGTTCATGTTGTGCACCGCAGTACCGCTGGCACCCTTCAGCAGATTGTCGATAACCGAGGTTATGAGCAGCTTGCCGTCAATTTTGTCGAGGTGGATGAGGCACTTGTTGGTGTTGACCACATCCTTCAGGTCAACCTCCTTGTCGGTGACCGAGGTGAAGCTGTGGTCGCTGTAGTAGTCGTCATAGAGGCCGCGCACCACATCAAGCTCAACGGGGCAGTCGAGATATAGCGAGGCGAATATGCCGCGCGAAAACGGGCCGCGCACCGGGATAAAGTCGATTTCGGCATCGAAACTCTGCTGCAGCTGAGTGAGCGACTGCCTGATTTCGGCCAAGTGCTGGTGGCGGAAGGGCTTGTAGATCGACACATTGTCGTTGCGCCACGAGTAGTGGGCAGTGGGCTTGGGCTTGACGCCAGCCCCCGTGCTGCCCGTGATGGCGTTGACATGCACATCGGCGTTGAGCAGCAGGTTTTTGGCCAGCGGCAGCAGGGCCAGCTGGATGGCAGTGGCAAAGCAGCCGGGGTTGGCCACGTGCTTGCAGCCGTGCACTATGCTGCGGCGGTTGAGCTCGGGCAGGCCATACACAAAGTCGTGGGTGCCGTCGGCCAGACGGAAGTCCTGCGAGAGGTCGATGATGCGCATCTCGCTGGGCATCTCGGCCTTGTGCTCCTCGATGAATGGGCGCGAAAAGCCGTGAGGAGTGCAGAGAAACAGCACATCGGTGCCCTCAAACGGCAGCCCGTCGGTAAACCTAAGGTCGGTGTCGCCAATCAGGCCCTGGTGCACGCTGTCGATGCGGTTGCCCGCGTTGCTCGAGCTGTTGACCCAACTCAGCTCCACGTCGGGGTGGTTAACGAGCAGCCTAATCAGCTCGCCTGCGGTGTAACCCGCGCCGCCTATGATTCCTGCCTTTATCATAACTTGAATTCCTTGCCGTTCTTAACTTGGTTGTAGTAGTACACCTTGAGCGGGTTGGCGTAGATCTTGGTGAAGCCTTTCACGTCGTCGGCCGTCCAAGCCTTGTTCATCTCGCCATATTCGCCAAAGTTGGTCTTGCTCAAGTCGTAGTCGCTCTCCACGCCCACCATCTCGTAGCGGTAGGGCTTGAGGTCGACTATCACGCGGCCAGTGACGTTGCGCTGGCTCTCGGTGAGGTAGGCCTCGATGTCGCGCATCACAGGCTCCAGATAGTAGCTCTCGTGGAAGAACATGCCATACCACTGGCCCAGCTGCTCCTTCCAGTACTGCTGCCACTTGGTGAGGGTGAACTTCTCGAGCTGCTTGTGGGCGGCGATGATGAGCAGCGGCGCGCCGGCCTCAAAGCCCACGCGGCCCTTGATGCCGATGATGGTGTCGCCAAGGTTGATGTCGCGGCCTATCGCATAGGGGCCGGTGATTTGCTCCAAATACTGGATGGCGGCCACCTTGTCAGTGAACTCGCGGCCGTCGACGGCCGAAATCTCGCCCTTAACGAAGTCGAGCGTTATGCGGCGGTCGGCGGTGGCGGTCATCTTGGTGGGATATGCGTCGTCGGGCAGGGTCTCGTTGCTCACAAGGGTCTCCTTGCCGCATATGCTGGTGCCCCACAGACCCTTGTTGTAGCTGTAGGCCATCTTGGTGAAGTCGGCCTCAAAACCGTGGTTCTTGAGATAGTTGATCTCATAGTCGCGGGTGAGGGCAAGGTCGCGTGTGGGGGTTATAATCTTAATTTCGGGGGCGAGCACCTGGAAGGTGAGGTCGAAGCGTATCTGGTCGTTGCCGGCGCCGGTGCTGCCGTGTGCCACATACTTGGCGCCAATCTTCTTGGCATAGTTGATGATGGCTATGGCCTGGAACATGCGCTCGGAACTCACCGAGATGGGATAGCAGCCATTGCGCAGCACGTTGCCCATCACCATGTATTTTATGCTCTTGTCGTAATACTCCTGAGTGATGTCGATAGAGGCATGCTCCACGGCACCCAGCTCAAGGGCGCGCTTGCGGATTTGCTCCAGCTCCTCGGGGCCGAAGCCGCCGGTGTTGGCGATGGCGGTGTACACATCGTAGCCGCAATCCTCGCTCAAATATTTCACACAAAATGAGGTGTCAAGGCCGCCACTGAAGGCAAGCACCACTTTCTCACGCTTTTTCTGGTTGTTATCGTCCATGATTTCCTTGATTTTTATTTCGTCGTCGGGGTGCTCGCTGGGGTCGTAGAGCAGAGCTGTGCACAGACACTTCTCACCGCCGTTGCGCTGCAAAATGTCGTAGTTGACGCAACTTTCGCATCCCTTCCAAAAGTCCTTGTCGGCCGTCAACGCGCCGAAGGTCACCGGCTTGAAGCCCAGCTTGTTGTTCATGTTGAGCACAGCTGCGCCCGTGGTGAGGCTGAACACCTTGGCCTGCGGGTATCGCTCGCGAGCCAAGGCAAACACTCGTCGCTTGATGCGTGAAGCCACGCCAATACCCCTGAAGTCGGGGTGGACAATAAGTCCTGAATTGGTTACAAACAACTTGTGATCCCAGCTTTCGATGTAGCTGAATCCGGCAAAGCGCCCATGGTAAAGGGCCAACACGGCCTTGTGGGCGCGCATCACCTGCTCAACGTAGGCATGGGTGCGCTTAGCGATACCTGTGCCGCGCACTTTGGCGGCGTCGCTCATGGTCTTGAGAATCTCGTCGATGTATTTCACCTCGTTTTCTCCGGCCACCACGATTTCAATTTCGTTGACGTTAATCATTTCTTTTTCTAAAAATCCGATGTTTTAGAGTTTCTGTCGTTGCGCATTCGGCTTAATCCCGACAGCGTTATATATATTGTATTACTAAATAAAGCAGTGTTTATAGGGGTGTGGGAGCGCGTCACTCCCCGTCGGCTTCACCCTCGCGGGTAAGCAGGTCGTCGATGGGGATGAAGCGCGAAAACACTTCGAGCGCGCGCCGACGCGTGACGCCCTCGCGCAGCACGGCAAACACGGTGTCGGCTCCGGCTATGGTCCCGGCCACCTCGGGCACTCGGCTCATGTCGATGTCATAGGCCACACCGGCCGCATAGCCGTTGCGGGTCTTGATTATTGCAATGTTGCCCGAAAAGGCAATCGACACGAAGCCAACCTTCTGGTTGGCAGTAACGGAGTTTTGACCGCTGCGCAGCAAGGAATCCTGCAGGTCGTTGCCAGCGGGGATTATGTACATGTAGTTGCCGCTGTCGTTGGCCACCTTGGTGATGCGCAGGCTCTTAAGGTCGCGCGACAGCGTGGCCTGAGTTACATTCATGCCGTGCTGCTTAAGCAGGTCCGAAAGTTCGCTTTGGCTGCCTATGCACTTGCTTTTCACCAGCTCCACTATCAGTTGCAATCTGTTCTTCTTATTCTTCACTTTGCTAAGTCTATAATATGTATGTCGCGGAAAATGAGAAAATGTAAGCCACCGGCGTCCCATTCCGCCGTATATTAGCTAAAAATGATTGGATAGCGACTCATTTATCCACAATCCGACTGCAAAGTTAATAACAAAAAAGCATACTGCGGCTATTAAAACGGCACAAAGTGCATTTTTATGCAGCAAGGCTCGCCGTCAACGCTGATTGTTGCGATAGTCTTCGTATTTGTTGCCGCTGTAGGAGTTGCGTCCGAAAGCCGGGTTGCTGAAGCCGTCGGTGTCGTCATCCTCGGTGTCGCCATTGGCCTTGCTGGACTTCTGACGCTTGGAGTCGAGCAGATTAGTGCGGTTTTCGGGGCGGTTTTTGCGTATGCTCTCGGGCTTCTGCAGGTCGAGCGGAGCGGCATATATGTTCCAGGTCTGGTCCACGTCCCAATTACGGCGCAGCTTCAGCGGCTTTGGGAAGTAATACACCTCCTCGGGCTGCTGGTGTCGGGCATAGTTGCCGGTGTCCCACACCCCGTTGCCGTTGTCGTCGATAAACAGGCGCGCATAGTAGGTGCCCGGCTCCACATTTTCAAATGCAGCCTCGGTGCCGGCACTGTCGACGGCGGCTGTCATCACAGGCTTGTCGCCGCTGTTGAGCAGCTGCACCACTGCCCGGCGTCCGGCAAGGCCCTGAATGCGCATGTAGAGGTTGGCGTAGTCTTCCAGTTTCTTCACGCTTATGTCCTGGTCGATGCCCTTGCAGGTGAGGTTGTAGATCGAGTAGAAGGCGGCAGAGTCGACTTGCAGCTTGTATTGGCCGCCAGGCTGCAGGCGCATGGGCAGCACATAGCGCAGCTCGCTGCACTCGCTGGCCCGGACCATGGGCGGCAGTGGCACCGCCTGCCAAGTGCTGTCGGGCTGCATTTGTGTGAGGTGCAGACGGCGGTTGTAGATGGTGTCGATTGGGGTGTCGAACTTAAATGCTATCGAGTCGGTCACGCCCAGCTCGGCCTTTTCGAGCGTGGCCTTTAGCGAAGGCACCTCGGCCTCGTCCTGGCGGCGCAGGGCGGCAAGGTTGAGCTCATATTCGGTGACGTCTTTGCCCTCGGCGGCGGCCTTGTCGCGCTTTTCCACCAGTTGGCTTATCTCCTTTTGGCGCTTCTCGCGCTCTTTGCGCGCCTGCTCCTGCTGCTTCAGTTCATAGCCGCTGCGCACAGCGGCAAACGCCAGGGTGTCGGTGGCCTCGACCAGCGTGTCGGCACCGCTGGGTGGGGTGCGCATGTAGTGCACCTCAAGGCTAAGGCTGTCGCTCTTTATAAGGCTCGAGTCCGACAGCCAGTAGACCAGCGAGTCGCCGCGCTCGCTGCGCTCAAGGCGGCACCAGCTGCGGGCCGACGGCTGCGGGCTGAGCAGGCGCACCTGCGGCATGCGCGTCTGCGGCGCACCCATCTGCAGCAGCAGGCGGTTGCGGCCCAGGCGGCGGTACGACTTTATGTATTGCTGCCGGTAGCCTTCATTAAACACGTTAAGCAGCACATTGTTGGGCACATACTGCGTGTGGGTGGCGGTGACCACGGTGTCGACGCGGTGGTCGAAGGTGAACACGGTGTCGCGCGTGGTCACGCTGGTTACGCCCGGCACTACCACGCTGTCGCAGAAGGCCATGTCCTCGGTGCGTGCCATGCGGTAGTCGCCGTCAACGTCGTTGAGCGCGAATATGTGGTAGCGGCCGGGCTTGAGGTTGCGCAGCGTGAACTGGCCGCGGTCGTTGGTGCGGCTGATGCGCTCCAGCGGTGTTGTGGCAAATGCAGTGTCGCTGAGATTGCTGTGCAGGCCCACCAGAATGTGCTGCATGGGCTCGAGGTCGCTGGCGCGCAAAGCCATGCCCGACACCTGCAGCGAGTCGATGGTCTCGCCCGTGGAGAAAGCAAAACTGTATCCGTCGAGCACGTTGCCCTCGTTGTTGTCCTCTATTGCGTTGGTGAAGTCGACCACATAGGTGGTGTTGGGCTTCAGCGTGTCGCGGAACTCAACGGTGACTTTGCGCCCATTGTTCCTTATCACGGGCATCTCCTTTTGCGCGGGCGACACCACCACCTTGCTCTGCTGATCCTTTATCTGCACTATCTCGTCGAAGGTGATTTCCACCTTGCTGCCCTTGAAGTTCACGGCGCCGTTGGCCGGCGACGTCTTCACCACGCGCGGCGGGGTGTAGTCGCGCGGGCCGCCCTCGGGCGTGCCTATGTTGGCGCATGCGGCCGCCACAAGCATCATGGCTGCGGCCAGAGTCCAGGCCGCGAGGCGGCTGAGTGATATGCAGTGTTGTAGCATTTCGATGTTGTATGTCAATATATATCGTGTGAATGTGCAAAGTTAGTAAAAAAAGCCGTCACCCATTTTGCCAGCCTGTATTTTTATGGCCGCGCACTCACGGGCATCAATTAATTTGCACTATCTTTACAGAAAATAGGCGGCATCGCGGCAAAACATTCAAGCAAGCTTGATGCTTTGCGCTCGATTTGCACTATCTTTGCACAGTTTAAATTATGACTATCGGCAATATGCTTGGACCCATTAAGTTTGGATTGAACCTGAAACAGGTGCTGTGGGGCGGCGACAAGATCGGCGCCTTCAAGGGCGTGCGCATCGATGAGGGCAACGTGGGCGAAAGCTGGGAGGTGTCGGGCCTCAAGGGCCATGAGTCGGTGGTGAGCGAAGGCCCCGACAAGGGGCTGACTCTGCGCGAGCTCATCCGCAAATACAAAGGCGACCTTGTGGGCCGGCGCGTGTACCGCAAGCACGGCGAGGAGTTCCCGCTGCTCATTAAAATCATCGACGCCAAGCTCGACCTGTCGGTGCAGGTGCATCCGGGCGACGACCTGGCGCAGGAGAGGCACGGGTGCAGCGGCAAGACCGAAATGTGGTATATAATCGACAGCGACAAGGGCGCCAAGCTGTATGCCGGCATGCGCAAGACCATAACGCCCGAAGTGTACAAGCGCATGGTGGCCGACAGCACAATTCTCGATGCCGTGCAGAGCCACGAGACACACCCGGGCGACATATTCTTTCTGCCGGCGGGGCGCATCCACGCCATAGGGGCTGGCAACCTGCTGGCCGAAATTCAGCAGTCGAGCGACATCACCTACCGCGTGTATGACTTCAACCGCCTCGACAAAGACGGCAAGCCGCGCCAGCTGCACACCGACCTCGCCGCCGACGCCATCGACTACACCATTGCCACCGACTGCAAGCGCAACTACGTGCGCAGCAAGGGCGTGACATCGCTCATCAACAGCATCTTCTTCAATGTGGACCGCGTGATAGTGGAGTCGGAATTCGACCTGCGCATGCCCCACGACGCTTTTCTGGCTGTGATGTGCATAGCTGGGGCCGCCACCATTGAGTGCGACAACGGCACCTCGGCCACTCTGCGCCGCGGCGAGACGGTGCTGGTGCCCGCAGTGGTGCGCAGCCTGCACCTGACAGGCGCCGCCACCCTAATCACAGCCACCGTGTAGAGCGGCCGCCCCACCCCAAGCAAGCGAAACCAACAGAGAGCGTCTACCCTCAAAAAAAACGGGCTTATGGCGCAATCACTGCGGCATAGGCCCTGATTCTTTTACTGCTTTATCTTAAGTTGTTATTGCTTGTCTACTTGATTACGCCAAGCTCCTTGCCCACCTTGACGAAGGCGGCAATGGCCTTGTCGAGGTGCTCACGCCGGTGCCCGGCCGACAGCTGCACGCGGATGCGCGCCTCGCCCTTTGGCACCACAGGATAGTAGAAGCCGGTGACATATATGCCCTCGCGCTGCATGGCGGCCGCAAAGTCCTGCGACAGTTTGGCATCGTAGAGCATCACGGCGCAAATTGCGCTCTGCGTGGGCTTGATGTCGAAGCCGGCGGCGAGCATGCGAGTACGGAAGTATTCCACGTTTTCGGCCAGACGGGTGTGCAGGTCGCTGCTCTCCTTGAGCATTTTAAACATCTCAAGGCTGGCGCCCACTATGCCCGGCGCCACGCTGTTGCTGAACAGGTAGGGGCGCGAGCGCTGGCGCAGCATGTCGATAATCTCCTTGCGTCCGGTGGCGAAGCCGCCCATTGCGCCGCCAAAGGCCTTGCCAAGAGTGCCGGTGAACACATCGATGCGGCCATACAGGTTAAACTGCTCGGCCACGCCGTGGCCCGTGGGACCCACCACACCGGCCGAGTGCGACTCGTCGACCATCACCATGGCGTCGTAGCGCTCGGCCAGCTCACAAATGCGGTCCATCGGGGCCACATTGCCGTCCATCGAGAACACGCCGTCGGTGGCTATGATGCGGAAGCGCTGCTCCTGAGCCTGCTTCAGACACTCCTCAAGCTCGTCCATGTTGGCGTTGGCATAGCGGTAGCGCTTGGCCTTGCATAGGCGCACACCATCAATGATCGAAGCGTGGTTGAGCGCATCGCTTATTATTGCGTCCTCAGGGCCGAGCAGGGCCTCAAACAGGCCTCCGTTGGCGTCGAAGCACGAGCCGTAGAGAATGGTGTCGTCGGTGTGGAAGTAGTCGCTTATGGCAGCCTCCAGCTGCTTGTGGCGGTCTTGCGTGCCGCAAATGAAGCGCACGCTCGACATGCCAAAGCCGCGCTCGTCCATGGCCCGCTTTGCAGCCTCGATGAGGCGGGAGTTGTCGCTGAGGCCTAGGTAGTTGTTGGCGCAGAAGTTGAGCACTTCGCCACCCTCGCTCACGCTTATGTCGGCGCGCTGGGCGGTGGTTATCACTCTCTCCTCCTTGTAGAGTCCGGCAGCCTTGATGCCGGCGAGTTCCTGAGTCAGGTGGTCTTTGAATTTGCTATACATAGATATTGTGCGGTTATATGTTAGGGGTTACCTTGCAAAGGTCTGAAAAAATATCGGCATTAACGAAAAAAACGCCACATTTTTTTGCCGGCTTTGTGCGCAGTTTATATCTTTGTAACAGGGTTGAGGCCCCCTTTTCATAAGGAAACCCTCTGTGTAACATAGACGACTATCTTAAAACAACAAGAATTAATGAAGAACGTGCTTATAATCGGCTCCACGGGCCAGATTGGCTCAGAGCTGACAATGAAGTTGAGAAAAGAGTATCCTCAAGGCACCATTGTGGCCGGCTACATTCCCGGAGCCGAGCCCAAGGGAGAATTGGCCGAAACGGGGCCGAGCGCAGTGGTCGACATCACCGATGCCGCCCAGATAGCCGACGCCGTGCGCCGCTACCGCATCGACACCATCTACAACCTGGCCGCGCTGCTCTCGGCCGTGGCCGAAACCAAGCCGCTGCTGGCGTGGAAGATAGGCGTGGGCGGGCTGATGAACGTGCTTGAGGTTGCCCGCGAGCAAAAGTGCGCCGTGTTCACCCCCAGTTCGATAGGTTCGTTCGGCCCCAACGCCCCCAAAGACGGCACCCCGCAAGACACCGTGCAGCAGCCCCGCACCATGTATGGCATAACCAAAGTGAGCGGCGAGTTGCTGAGCAACTACTACTTCACTAAATTCGGAGTCGACACGCGCTCGGTGCGCTTCCCAGGGCTGATTTCATACGTCACGCCTCCCGGCGGCGGCACCACCGACTATGCCGTCGACATCTACTACTCGGCCGTGCGAGGCGAGGAATTCACATGCCCCATAGCCAAAGGCACATTCATGGACATGATGTATATGCCCGACGCGCTGCGGGCCGCCATCGAGATAATGGAGGCCGACCCCAGCAAGCTGGTGCACCGCAACTCGTTCAACATAGCGTCGATGAGCTTCGACCCTGAAATAATCTACAACAGCATCAAGCGGCAAATGCCCGACTTCAAAATGCACTATGATGTGGATTCGCTGCGCCAGGCCATTGCCGACTCGTGGCCCAACAAGCTCGACGACACGTGCGCCCGCATGGAGTGGGGCTGGAAGCCTGAGTACGACCTCGACGCAATGACTGCCGACATGCTGCAGAAGCTTGCGCTGAAACTGAAAAAGTGACCGGCCGTTTTTTCCCTCCACACATTGCATCAACAGCTACACGCAAACGCAGCATATGTGTATAGCACCACCTGACCGTTTAATTTTTCCATAATACTTTTGCTGTTGCGGCTTTCCAGGCCCTCACCCACAAAACGGTGGCCAGGAAAGCCGCTTTTGTTTTCACCCAGTTCACATTTTTCAAACTTCATACAGCGACAATGGCTGTAGGGACGTGGCATGCCACGTCCGCTGCAAATCACTGCAAATCAATTGATTGCACATAAACCCAAATCGGTCATTAGAAGTGACTTAATCTGTGGTTAGGTCTGTAATGTATTGAAAATTAGCTATTTATAAAACCAATTTTCTAATGGCGGTCATTAGGAATCCTTGTTTACAAAAGACTTACAATCAAGTCATTACAAAGCCAACCACAAAAATAGTGGTTCTAATGACCGATTTGGGATAAATAATTACGACCAATGGAGGCATCATTGATGTGATTTTACTTTCGTGCTGAGTGGGGCTACGCCCGTCGGACGCGGCATGCCGCGTCCCTACAGTAAACAGCTGCAAACCAACTTTTTATCGATTCTTTCTTTAAACTTTAAACATCATTGTTTGGCGCATTCACCACCCATCTACTCGCCAAAATCACTACTTTTTCAGTGCTCCCGGCATGCCGCGTCCCTACTGTTTGTGGTGAAATAATCCCAGTTTATTATGCGATATTACTTGCCAGTGAGGGAGACAAGGGGAACGAGCATCTCTTCCATCGATATGCCGCCGTGCTGGAAGGTGTCGTGATAATACTGCACGTAGTGGTTGTAGTTGTTTGGATAGGCGAAAAAGTCGCGCCCGGTGGTGAATATGTAGGTCGACGACACGTTGGGGGCAGGCAGGCCGTAGCGCTTGGGCTGCTTTATTTCATACACCTGCTTGGGGTTGTAGTTCAGGTTCTTGCCCACCTTGTAGCGCAGGTTGGTGTTGGTGTTTTTGTCGCCTATCACCTTGATGGGGTTGTCCACCTTGATGGTGCCGTGGTCGGTGGTGAGCACCACCTTCCAGCCGCGCTGGGCTATTTGCTTGAATATCTCGAATGCATACGAGTTCTTAAACCACGACTCGGTGAGCGAGCGGTAGGCGCTGTCGGTGTAGGCCAACTCGCGTATCATCTTCGACTCGGTGCGCGCGTGCGACAGAATATCGACGAAGTTAAACACCAGAACATTCAGCTCGTAGTTGTCGAGCACCGAGAAGTTTTGTATCAGTTTCTCGCCAGCCGCCGAGTCGTTGAGCTTGTTGTATGAAAAGCGGTAGCGCTTGCGGTAGCGGTCCATGATGGTCTGGATTAGCGGCGCCTCGTTGAGGTTTTTACCCTCATCCTCGTCCTCGTCGACCCACAGGTCGGGAAACATGCGCTCGATGTCGATGGGCATCAGGCCCGAGAAGATGGCGTTGCGGGCATACTGCGTGGCTGTGGGCAGAATGGTGGTGTAGAGCTGCTCGCTCTCCACGTTGAAGTATTCGCCCAGCAGCGCGCTTATGGTGCGCCACTGATCGAGGCGGAAGTTGTCGATCACCACAAAGCACACCTTCTCGCCATTGTCGAGGCGCGGAAATATCTGCGTCTTGAATATCTCGTGGCTCATGAGCGGGCGGGCCGACGCGCCCGTTATCCAGTCCTCATAGTTGCGCTTCACAAACTTGCCGAAGGCGCTGTTGGCCTCATTCTTTTGCATTCGCAGCATCTCGTCCATGTTGGTGCCCGTTTTCGACAGCGTGATTTCCCAGCGCACGAGCGTGGTGTAGATGTCATACCAGTCGTCGATGGTCGAAGCCGAATTGATGCGCTGGCTTATGTCCATGAACTGCTGCTGATAGCCGCCGGCGGCCTGCTGCGCCACCAGGGTGTCGCTGTGCAGGTTCTTCTTTATCGACAGCAATATCTGCATCGGGTTGACGGGCTTTATCAGATAGTCGGCTATTTCGCTGCCTATGGCCTGATTCATTATGTTTTCCTCCTCGCTCTTGGTGATCATTATCACCGGCACGTTGGGCTGCGAAATCTTGATTTGCTGCAGGGCCTCAAGGCCGCTTATGCCGGGCATGTTCTCGTCAAGAATTATGAGGCTGAAGTTCTGGTTTTGGAGCATGTCGAGCGCGTCGCGGCCATTGGTCACGGTGGCCACGTCGAAGCCCTTGCTCTTCAAGAACAGTATGTGTGGCTTAAGCAGGTCGATCTCGTCGTCGGCCCAAAGTATGGTTTCCTTGCTCATATAGCGTTTTGTCTCCTTTCTTTTTTCTTGAAATTCCTTCATCACTTGCCGCGCTGGCGCGCCGAACGCTGCTGCTGTTTGCGCTCCTCGGCGCGCTGCTTGGCCTGCTGCTGCCGCTCTTTCTGCTTCTGCTTGTAGGCCTCCTGGCGCTCCTTGGCCTCCTGGGCCTTGCGCTTCTGCTGCTCCTTTTTGAGTTGCTCGCGCTCCTTGGCACGCTGCTTGCGGGCCTCAACGCGCTGCTTGCGCTCCTGCTCAAGCTGCTGTTGCTTGAGCTTGCGGTCGGCCTCCTGCTGCTTCTTGGCCTCGTCCTTGGCGCGTTGCTGCTGTTTCAGTTCATCGGCCTTTTGCTTCTGCTCGGCCTTCAGGGCCTCGGCCTGCTGCTTCTTGGCCAGTTTCACCGAGTCGTCGTGGGCCTTTTGCCGCTGTTGCTGCAGCCGCTTGGCCTCTTGCTCGGCCTCTTGCTGCTGCTTGAGGCGAGCCTTCTCGGCCTCCTTTTGCTGCTTAACACGCTCTTTCTCCTCCTTTTCGCGCTGCTTTTGCTGGCGCTCGAGTTCCTTTTGCGCCTCGTCTTTTTGCTTTTTGAGGTGCTTCACATTGTCGGTCTTGGCAGCCTTTTCGGCTTTTTCGGTGCGCACAGGCATCTTCACATCGGCCTTGTTAGCGGTGTCGGCGGGCGCGGCCACAGGCTGCTGTGCTGGAGTCGGCTTCACGGTGTCGGCAGGAGCGGGCTTCACGGTGTCGGGGTTAGCGACAGTGGCCGCGGGCTTCACGGTGTCGGGCTGCACGGGTGCGGGCTGTGGCTTGGCCGACGGCTTCGCAGGCTCGGGCAGGGCGGCTGGTGCGGCGGCCTTGGCGGGGCGCACACTCTTGGTGCGCTTGGGCTGCGGCGCCTTGGCATCACGAGAGGCATCGTCGGTGGCATGAGCCGGAATCTGTCGCTCCACCTTGCGGGTGTTCTGCTCCTCAAGATACTGGAAGTAGTCGGCAAACGAGCGTCCTTCGTTGATAAGCAGGTCGAAGTTTTCCTGACTGATTATCACCTGATGTGCCTGCGGCGGTATCACCTTGGCCCTGTCGGCATCCATCACGGTGCGGTAGTGCGCAGCCTCGGCATAGTTGGCAAAGCCCTTGACCACGAGCAGACCCATTTCGCCAAACGTCATCTGCTCAAGTTCAAAGTCCTTGACCACAAACGAGGTGAAATTGTGCTTGGCCACCTCATAGAGCAGCTGGTTGGCCGACACCGAGTCGGTTGAGAACGCATACACAAACAAGTGAGGCTTGGTCTTGTCGTCCTTAAACGGTGTGAACTTCTTGTCGGCGGCCGTGGCCGTGGTGTCGTTGCTCAGGCGCACGGCCCACAGCATGCCGCGGGCGTTGGTGGAGCCGCCGTTGAGCTTGCGACCGCGGTTAAGCTGCTTCATTATCGACGACGCGGTGGGCGTGATGTCGGTTTCGGGATAGCGCTCAAGCATCTCTTTGAGAGTGGACTTGAACTTGTCGTAGTCCTTTTGCGTCACATAGCTGAGGGCGTCGATAAACATGAACTTGGGCATGATTTTCGACAACGGGTATTTGCGCATCATCTCGGCATAGGCGCTGTGCACACCCTGGTTGTTGTTGGCCAGATAGTCGGCATAGGCCTGCTCATACATGCGCTCCTGCTCGCGGTCCATGCTCTTAAGGTTGTCGAGATAGTTCGGATCCTTCATAGCCAAGCCATATTTCGAGTCGGCGAAATCGGTGACTATGCGCTGGCGGCACTGCTCGGCCTTGGCCACATCTCCGTTGCGCATATACATAAGATACATGTTGTAGTAGGTGTCGAGGCGGTACACATTGTCGGGGTATCGGCGCAGCAGTTCGTTGAACTCATAGGCCGCAGCCTCGTAGTCCTCAAGCTTGTCCTTAAGAATCACACCCATGTTGTAGAGGCCCTCCTGAATTATATCGTTGGCCGTCTGCACCTCCTCGGCGGTCTTTGGAATCTGCTTCAGGTAATATTCCTCATAATGGGGGTCTTCGGCCCGCTTCAGGGCCTTTTTGTCGACCTTCGACGAGTCGGAGGCGGCTGCCGATGTGGTGTCGGCAGCGGCTGTGTCCTCATCATCGGCGTTGAGCGAGAAGGTGGCCTTGTTGCGGCGGCGCCAGTCGTCCTCGAGTTTGCGGTTGCCCCACTGCTGCTGGAAAGCGGTCTTGCCGGCGTTTTTGGTGGCTGTGTTGTAGAAATACCACGAGTTGTCGGTGTTGATGGTGTAGGACGCCGGCTGCTGGCTGTTGTTTTTCAGCGTGCTGCCATTGGCCGACTGCTGCGCCAAGTATTCTTCGCGCTTAGCGTTTTCGGCCTCTTCCTTCTCCTTCTTTTTCAGAGCGTCGATAATCTTCTTTATCACCGCCTTCTGCTCATCCACCGACAGCTTCGACAGGCGCAGCAGCGAGTCTTGCAGGGTCACGTTTTGCGAATACACGGCCAGTTCGTCGAGCACGTCGCTGCGGCGCTTCAGCACCTTGTAGTTGGGGTACTCCTCGCTGAGCTGCGGAATGGCCTCGGCATAGCACGGCTGGGCAAGGTCGTATTTGCGCTGGGCGAAGTAGATGCCTCCCAGCGTGATTTGGCTTATGGCCTTGTCGATGCCGTTGCGTGTGCTCTTCTCGGCCGCAGTCACATAGCTGGCCACGGCGTTGGCCGTGTCGCGGCGCGATAGGTAGATGTTGCCAATGGCGTAGTATATCTGGTCGAGGTATTCCTTGTTGCGGTCGTAACGGGCCATCGACTTCAGCGACTTTATCTCACCATTGATGTTGTTGCCCTGATACACCGCGCTCTGCTTGATGCGCGCATTAAACTTGGTGCGGTAGGTGGAGCCGCTGTGGCTGCCTGCGCGGCGGAAGGCCTGATAGGCAAGGTCGTTTTGTCCGGCGTCTTCATACAGTTGGCCCAGCAGGAAGTTGAGGCGCACGCTCTGTGCGCCCTTCTGCCCCTTCACGGCCTCGGCCAGATAGGGAATGGCCTCGGTGTTGCGCTTGCACTTTATGTAGTAGTCGGCAAATGCCAGATTGGCGAGCGCGCGCAGGCGCTTGTCCTCGATTTTGTCGATGTGCACATGGGCCAGCACATTGTCGGCCTCGGTGGTCCAGCCCATGGCGCAATAGCTCAGGGCCTCCCACAGCTCAGCCTCGGCCACGAGGTCGGGCTTCCATGTGAAGTGGCGCACTATGTAGTGGAATGTGGCGGCCGAACTGGTGAAGTCGCCCTTCATGTATTGCGCCTTGGCCATTGTGAACCAGGCGTTATGGATAAACGGGTTATACTCGTCGCGCTTGAGCCACTCCTTGTATTTTTCGTCGTTGCCCTTGCCGCTTTTGCGCTTGGGCTTCTTTTTGATAGAGTGCAGCGATATGGCCTTCTGCATCTTCTCGATTGTGCGATCGAAGCTGGCGGAGGGCTGAGGCGCCTTGGGGTTGCTGTAGGCCTCGGCAGGATGTATGAACAGCTGCTGCGAATAGTCGTCCTCGTAGTTATCCTCGAGTTCGCGGATTTGCTCCTTGTAGTGCGTGATGCCATTGTAATACACGTTGTAGCGCGTGTTGAAAGCCTGCCAGAAGCGCGATCCGGCAGTGTTTTTGCGGGCGCTGCACGACTGCATCACTGCCATGGCGGCAATCATGAGCAATGCCAGAGGCATGTGTCTGTATAGTAATCTCTTCACTCTGCTAAGTTTGGGGTAATGATGTGACCTGATGCCCTTTCCGGGCAATAATATATAACGTGTGCAAGTGGGCTTTTATTGTGCTTGGCCGCCTGTGGCGCGCCGCTCGTTGTAGAGCATGATGAACTCGTCGTGTATGGGCTGGGGCATGACTATGCCGCGGCGCTTTAGCGACCGCTGCCAACCCATGAGGTCGGCGGGCAGCAGCGTGTAGAGCACATCGCGAAACTGGTCGACCTCGGCCGGGGTGTAGTCGGCCGCGCCTCGGCCACGGTAGGCGTCGAGCTCCTCGTCGTCGTAATACACCACTTCGCAGCGCCCGCTCTCGCCCTCCAAAATCATTTGGCTCGGGCACACCTCATTCACGCCGCAGCAGGCGTCGGTGCAGACCGTTTCCGCAGTCTTGGGGCTTGACTGCTCCTCATCGGCGTGAGCATCGCCACCCTTGCGGCGGCCAATGCGATCGGCGGCATACAGCACCGCGCCCACCAGCAGCAGGGCGGCCAGCAGCACCAGTGCCGCCGCTATGCCGTGGTGGCCATCGAGCCACCCGCCCAATATGTTGATCGTAAGAAATATTGTCATAGCTGTAACTGTATTCTCATCGTTTTTTCACACCTGCCGCACAGAGAATCCGCACTGGGCAAGATGCTGCCAAAACTGCGGATACGACTTGCTCACCACCCCGGCATTCTCTATCACAAGACCGGGGAACTTGACCGCGGCAGGAGCAAACGCCATGGCCATGCGGTGGTCGTGATAGGTGGCTATGCGCGGAGCGGCTGCCACTGCGGCGGTCTGGCCACTCCATGCCATGAAGTCGTCACCGGCCTCCACGACATAACCCAACTTAAGCAGCTCGCTCTGCAGTGCCGCAATGCGGTCGGTCTCCTTGATGCGCAGCGTGTGCAGACCCTCAAGGCGGTAGGGCACGCCCAGCAGGCAGAGCCACACGGCCAGCGTCTGGGCAATGTCGGGGGTGGAGGAAAGGTCCTCATCCACCCTGGCTGTGTGGCGGCACGAGGTGTGCAGGTCGGTACACACGCCGCAAGCGCATGAGTCAACGCCCAGCGTCCAGGCGATGTCGGCAATGCGGCTGTCGCCCTGCACGCTGGGCCGCTGCAGCCCCTTGAGCGAAATGCGCGACTCGGGCAGCAGCGACTGCATGGCAAACCAGTAGCTGGCGGCGCTCCAATCGGCCTCAACGGCCATGCTCTGTGGCTTGTAGCTGCCCTCGGCCACCACTATGCGACTGCCTTGCATCTGCGCCTCGGCACCCCACTGGCGCATGAGGCTGAGCGTCATCTCCACGTAGGGGCGCGATGCGAGGGTGCCGTCGATGCACAGGTCAAGGCCTCCGCGCAGCGCCGGAGCTATCATGAGCAGTGCGCTGATGTATTGCGAACTGACGCTGCCGTCGATGCGAAGCCTGCCGCCACGCAGAGCCCTACCCTCCACACGCAGCGGCGGATAGCCCTCGTGTCCGAGCCACTCGATGCCTGCCCCGAGCGACCTCAGCGCCTCCACAAGCACGCCTATGGGACGCTGGCGCATGCGCTGCGTGCCGTCGAGCGTTACCACACGACCAGGCTGCACGGCAAAATATGCCGTGAGAAACCTCATCGCGGTGCCGGCTGCGCCCACGTCTATGCTGTTGCCACTACCGGCGAGGGCCTGCTGCACAGCGCGCGTGTCGTCGCAGTCGGCTATGTGGCTCACACTGCCCGAGGGGCTGCACAGCGCACCTATAATGAGGGCGCGGTTGCTGATGCTCTTTGATGCCGGCAGGCTCACTTCGCCCACCATGCACTTGGGCGCTGTTAACTGGATGTCCATCTCTGCTTATGCTTTATTTATAATGCAAACTTAGCGATTTTTCGCCACACTTGGGGCAGGCAGGCAATTAAAAAAGCCCCACCTATGCGCGCGGCATCGGTGGAGCTTGTGTTATATTGGCCCTATCGGGGGATGGCAGGGTTAGCGGCGCTTTTTCTTACCGCCCTTGGCCGACTTGGCGCTCGGTTTCTTGTCGGCGGCTTTGGCCTGCTTTGCCTTGGCGCCTTTGGCTGCTTTGCCAGCCTTGGCCTTGCCGGGAATTGTCATTTTGTCGCCGGCGTCAATCTTGTCGCCCTTCAGTTTGTTGGCCTTGCGCAGCTCATCAACGCTGACACCTGTCTTCTTGGCGATGGTTATCAGGTTGTCGCCCTTTTGAATAGTGTAGTCCTGCGAGGCTGGCTGCTGCACAGCGGCTTGCTTCTTCTGCTTCTTGCCGCGGCTCTTGGCATCGCGGCTGCTACGCGCCGTCTTATAGGTGGTCTCCTGCGACTTGCCAGCCGAGGCTGCGGCCTTGCCATAGCGGGTCTTGCCCTTGCCATAGCGTGCGGTGGCAGCGGCATCGTCGTCGGCAGCGGCTTTGGCTTTTTGGGCCTTTGTGGCCTTAGGGGTTTGGGCTGCAGTGGTGCGTTCGGCAGCGGCCTTGGCCTTCGACTGCGGCACCTGTGGCTGGGCCTGCGGCTGCTGGCGGCGCGGCTGAGGCACCTGGCGGCTGCTCGACGAGGTCACTATCTCGTCGTCGATGCTGTAAGAGCCCTTGTAGGCCGGCTTCGACACAGTGGTGCGGGCCGGCACGGGCTTAGGAGCGGCGGCCGACTTGTTTTCCTGCTCAACCACAGTCACAGTGGCATCGCCATCGGGCTGCGCAGCGGCCTCCTGAGCAGTGAGCGCGTCGCCAGGCAGCGATGAGTCGTCGGCGCTCTTCTTCACAATTTTCAGCACCTGGCCGCGACGCACGCGCGTGCCGCTGATGCCGTTAAGGGCACGGATCTCATCGGTCGACACGCCATAGTAAAATGCTATGCCGGCCAGACTCTCGCCGCGCTGCACCTTGTGATACACCGTCTGTTGCTGCTGGCCCGACTGTGCCGGCTCAGCTTCCACACTGTGGCTTGCGCCGCCGGGCTCCACCACCTCGCGCTGCGCATACAGGTCGGGGCGGTAGCTGGCAATGCTGTCTTCGGTGAGGATGAAACTGTAGATTTGCTGCGAGGGCAGCGCCAGCGTGTAGGGACGCGCGTCGCCCGGAATCACGTCGTGGCGGTATTGCGGATTGAGCACGCGTATCTCCTCAAGCGGAATGTTGAGCACCTTCGAAATCTGGTTGAAGTTGATGCGGTGGTTCACACTCACGGTGTCGACCACGATGGGCTTCTTGGCCAGCGAGGGGCTGATGTTGTGCTCCTTGAAATAGGTCATAATGTAGTTGGCCGCGATGAAGGCGGGCACATAGCCGCGGGTTTCGCGCGGCAGATAGTTATAGATGGTCCAGAAGTCGGGGTTGCTCTCGGCACCGGCGCGGCGTATGGCCTTGTTGACGTTGGCCGGACCGCAGTTATAGGCTGCGATGGCCAGCGACCAGTCGCCATAGATGTCGTGCAGCTGTTTGAAATACACAGCGGCCTTCTCCGACGAGCGGTAGGGGTCGCGGCGCTCGTCCACAAGCGAGTTCACCTCCAGGCCCACCCCCTTGGCAGTGCCTATCATAAACTGCCACAGGCCGCTGGCGCCCACGGGCGACACGGCGTTGGGGTTGAGGGCCGACTCGATAACGGGCACATATTTCAGCTCAAGCGGCAAGCCCTCCTTTTCAAGCGCCTGCTCGAAGATGGGCATATAGTAGAGACTCATGCCCAGCATCTGCTCCACGAGGGTGCGGTTGCGCTTAATGTAGCGTTCAATGTAGGAGCGCACGATTTGATTGAAAGGCAACTCGATGACCGACGGGATGGCCTTGAGGCGGCGCACATATTCGGCGTCGCTCACTTCGCCGGCCGAACGCTTCTCCACGTCCTTGTCGAGTATGGCGTAGTTCTGCAAATACCAGTTGTTCATCATCTCGCGCGTGTCGGTCTCGAAACTCGCGGGATACACAATAGCGGAGTCGGTGATGGTCTCCTTGATTGAGAGGATTGAATGCTTGGGCACGGGGCGGGCCAGGGTGGTGGCGGCGGCCGTCATCAGCATCGCAATCGTCAGCAGCGTCTTTTTGTTTATTAGCATATCTTATTCTCTCCTATTGGTTTCTATCTTTTTTTAATAACAAACATCCGTTCAGCGCGCCGCGTCAGAAGCTGATGGCGCACTGCAGCCCCACCGAGGGCAGCCGCGACGCGGTGGCAGGCTCGATGACGGCCGGCTTGAGCCGCATGCTCAGGTCGGGCGACACGTCGAAGTGTGCCAGCGAGGCGTCGACGTAGGCATCGACTATGCTCAGCAGATACACACCCACCATCGAGAATATGCAGATGTCGCGGTAGCGGCGGTAGTAGTCTTTTTTGCTTTTCAGCGCCTTCTTCAGCCACTCCATGTCGAGGTCGCTCTCGTTGGTGGTGGGCGGATAGAAGTTCATGTAGCTGCGCGTGTTGGGGTCATTGTCGGTGGCGTCGCGGTAGGCTTTGGTGTAGTCGCTGAGCATGCGGTTGTTCCACGCCATGCCGTAGCCAAGGCCCACAAATGCGCCCACCACAATGGGCAGTTTCCAGTAGCGGCGGTTGTAGATCTGTCCCAAGCCGGGGCAAAGCACCGACATCCACAAGGCTCGCGTGGGGTCGGGATTGAACGCCTTGACGGCTCCCAGTCCGGCGGCCTGCGGCACTTGGTGGGGCGGAGCAATGATTTCCACGCCCTCGACACCGGCCAGCGAATCGATGGAGCTGAAGTGGATAGTGTCGCCGGCCATGTCGACCACCTTCACCGTGCCGCGGCGCGCCACCGAGTCGGCCTTAAGGCCGCCCTTGTGGTCTTGCGGCACCACCACAGGCGTGCGCTTGTGGCGCTTGGCTTTGGCGGGCTTTGCCGCCTTAGAGGCGCGGGTTGAGGGCGGCGTGGCCACCACCTCCTGCGCAACGGCGGGCACAGGCAATGCCAGCAGCAGGCACAGCAGCATGGCCATGCCCGCAGTCATCATATTTTTAATGCTGTCGAGCCGTTTCACTAAATTGCGCATCAATAAAGTAAGTGTGGCACAAACACTACTTTGCGTCACTCTTTATTTTGTCAAAGATAGTAATAATTCTCTCCAATTCATCTTCGTCCTTAAATGGGAATGTTATTTTTCCTTTACCCTTAAGGTCGCAAGTGAAGCCCACCTTCACGCCAAACGACGATGACAGGTGCTTGCGCAGTACGTCATAATCACTGCTATTCAGCCGTTTAGGCTTCGGGTCCTCGCCATTTTGCTTCTGCTGCTCAAGTTCTTGGTAGTGTTTTGCAAGCTGTTCAACCTGGCGGACCGATAAACCTTTTTTAAGTGTCTCGTTATATAATTTTAACTGTAGCGAAGCCTTGTCGACACTGAGCAGGGCCCGCGCGTGGCCCATGTCCACACGCTTGTCGCGCAGGCCGAGCTGCACCTCGGCCGGCAGCCGCAGCAGCCGCAGGAAGTTGGCAATGGTGGCGCGCTTCTTGCCAATGCGCTCGCTCAGACGCTCTTGCGTGAGGTTGTACTGGTCGATGAGCTTGCGGAACGTCAGGGCAATTTCGATGGCGTTGAGGTCTTCGCGCTGAATGTTTTCAATCAAAGCCATCTCGGTGAGCTCGCTGTCGTTGGCAGTGCGCACATAGGCGGGCACGGTGTCGAGGCCGGCAAGCTTTGCGGCGCGGTAGCGACGCTCGCCCGATATTATCTGATAGCTGCTTGGCCCTGTGCTGCGCAGCGTGAGCGGCTGAATTATGCCCAGCTCGCGAATCGATGACGCGAGTTCTTCGAGCGCTGTTTCGTCGAACGTGGTGCGCGGCTGTTCGGGGTTGGGTGAAATTTGGTCGATGCGTATTTCGTTGATGGCCGACGAGCCGCTCGTCTGGATGTCGTCCATCGAGATGAGCGAGTCAAGGCCTCGGCCCAATGCATTGCGGTGCTGTGATTTGGTCATTGGTGATTGATTGAGTAAAGTGAAAACAAACTATGCTATTCCTTTTGAAGCCTGGCCACTGGCGGCGGGACGCGCGACGCGGTTTTTGCTTATCAGTTCCTTGGCCAGCTGAATGTGGCTCGTGGCGCCGCGGCTTGCGGGGTCGTAGAGCAGTGCCGGCAGACCGTGGCTCGGGGCCTCGCTGAGGCGTATGTTGCGCGGAATCACGGTGTTGAACACCATGTCGCCGAAGTGGCTTTTCAGCTCCTCATAAATCTGGTTGGCCAGGCGCAGGCGCGCGTCGTACATGGTGAGCAGGAACCCCTCGATTTTCAGCGACGGATTAAGTTTCGACTTGATGATGCGTATGGTGTTGAGCAGCTTGCTGATGCCTTCAAGGGCAAAATACTCGGCTTGCACAGGTATTATGACGCTGTCGGCGGCGGTGAGTGCGTTCACGGTGATCAAGCCCAGCGACGGGCTGCAGTCGATCAGCACGTAGTCGTAGTCGGCTTTCACCTCGGCAATGGCGCGGCGCAGCACATTCTCGCGGTCGGGCTTGTTGATGAGCTCAAGCTCTGCGCCCACCAGATCAATGCGCGAGCCCACCAAGTCGAGGTTTTTCACGCACGTGGCCACCTGCGAGCCGCGCAGCGGATAGTCGTCGACGAGGCACTCATATATCGACGACGACATCTTCCTCGGGTCCACACCAAGACCCGATGTGGCGTTGGCCTGCGGGTCGGCATCGAGCAGAAGCACTTTCTTGTGGCTGGCAGCGAGCGACGCTGCAAGGTTGATTGCGGTGGTGGTCTTGCCCACACCGCCCTTTTGGTTTGCTATTGCAATTGTCTTTCCCATATACACAGAATGAAAATCGAATATTAAATCGCGATTCTTAACTTTTACGCAGTGCAAAGGAATTGATTTTAGTTTGAACCGGCGGCAAGTTTTCAGTTAAAAATGGCTGAATTGTTGATAAGTCGGCATAATTGTTAATAACTTCGGCCGGTCTCCCCACCACATTGTGCCTCAACCATGTAGGCCGCTCCGGAAGGCCGTGGAACCATTCACGGCCCGCCGTGGAACACAAGCCGGGCCATGGCCGGCACGCATGCGGCAATGCAACACAAAGGCGGCTCATGCTCACGCACAAGCCGCTTGAAATTATAAACCTTAAAACATCTTTTACCAGGCCGCCCCTATTCAGCTAAGCGGCCGTCTTCAATGTCCAATAACCCTTTAACAATATTACTTTTTAACACTACTCCTCGCGGAGCCTTTTTGCCTATGGATTTCCGACCACCAGCCTGCTCCAGGCGGCCAACGAATGAGAAAATTGGACAGCTGCCGACTGATGCCCTCTGCCTATGGCAGATGTGCAATAGCGCTGTGTGAGTGAATATTGCTTTTTCACGCCAGTTTTTTTCAGATTCTTGACATCAATGGTGATGGGCATTGCAATGCCCAAAGGCTGCGTTGGAGGTCGGTTGTTTCAGTCCGTAAGAACCTTTATGGATGCAAAGATAGTCTATTTTTTTAACCTGCAATGCATTCCGCACTTTTTTGGCGCAAAAAATCGGTTTCTAAGGCGTAGGGGCACAGTGCCAAACCGGCGCGCAAAATGCAATAAAGTTTAACAAAGTTGCTTTTAGCCCCGCAAATTTTGCTGAATTGTGATTTTTTTCGGATATTTGCCACAATAATATTAAAGTGGCTTATTGTAGCCAATCAACTATCAGTGACATACAAGTAACGCGCATGCCGCGCGCCGGCCCCACATGCGGGAGATGCAAGCGACATGCGAATTTCAACACATTTATTATAAATACACATCACATGAGAAAATTACTTCTTTCTCTCACACTGGCCACACTGGCCGCACTACAGGCACTGGCAGTGCCAGCCGACCCGCGCCCAGTGACAGTGACACAGCCCGACGGCTCACAGCTCACAATCAAGAACAACGGCGACGAGTACTACAACTTCGTCACCACCGCCGATGGCTACACCATTGTGAAGAACCAGGCGGGATACTACACCTATGCCCAGCTGGTGGACGGCAAGCTGGCCGCCAGCAGCACCATTGCGCGCGACGCGCAGCAGCGCACCGCCTCCGAAACGGCAATGCTGCAGGCCACTGGCAAGAACCTCATCGACCGCGCCTCGGTGAGCACCGCGCGCAAGGCACGCGCTTCGCGCAACGAGGTGATGCAGAAGGCCAGCATCGACTACACGAAGTTCCGCGGCCTGATTCTGCTGGTGGAGTTCAACGACTGCAAATTCCGCCGCAGCGACCTGAACACGTTCTACAACAATATGATTAACCAGCGCGGCTACACCGGCTTCACCAACGAAGACGGCACCCCAAATGCCTACGGCAAATTCACCGGCAGCGTGCGCGACTACTTCTACGACAACTCGATGGGTAAGTTCGACCCGCAGTTTGACGTGTACGGCCCCATAAGCGTGCCCTATTCGGTCGACGACCCCAAGCAGACGCAAAACGCCCGCACCATAATCAAGGCAGCCCTGCAAAAGGCCTACCAGAACTACAGCATCGACTTCTCGCGCTATGACGCCAACGGCGACCGCATGGTGGACATGTTCTATGTGATATTCGCCGGCACTGGTTCGAACACCAACGCTTCGTCGAGCCACGTGTGGCCGCACGCAAGCTCAATGACCGGCACCTCGATTGGCGGCTACGCCATGGGACGCTATGCCTGCTCCACCGAGCTGTATTATGAGCAGCCTCTCATATTCGATGGCATCGGCACCATTTGCCACGAGTTCACCCACGTGCTGGGCCTGCCCGACCTCTACGACACCGACTACTCAACAAACGGCCAGAGCCACGATCCGGGCGACTGGGATGTGATGTCGGGCGGCAGCTATCTGAACTACGGCCGCACCCCGTGCGCCTACTCGGCCTACGACCGCTATGCCGCAGGCTTCATGACACCCAAGGTGGTGACCCAGGGCAATTTCACACTCAACGACATCCAGCAGAACGAGGCCTTCCGCCTGAACACCAACAAGGCAAAGGAATTCTTCCTGATTGAGAACCGTCAGCTCACAGGCTGGGACGCCTATCTGCCAGGCCACGGAATGATGGTGGCCCGCGTTGATTCGACCAATGCCGTGTATTGGGTGAGCAACATGGTGAACGCCTACGCCAGCCGCAACTGCTATGAGCTGCTGCGCGCCGGCAGCAGCAAGAGCGGAGCTCTGGCCAGCGACCCGTTCCCGGGCACCACTGGCATGACCACCATCACCAACAACACCACCCCCGGCTTCTACACACCGCTCGGCAACTCCGGTGAATTTGTGCTCAACGACATTGCCGAGAGCAACGGCGTGATCACATTCAACGCCCTCAAGGCCGACGATGTGAAGAGCATAATTGAAGACTTCGAATCGATGCCCGTGGGCGCAAGCACCTCGGAGAAGAACGTGAAGGGCAACTTCTGCAACTGGTCGTTCACACGCTGCCAGGTGACAGCGCCGGGCAGCGGCAAGTGCAACGGCACCCACTCGGTGGCTATGACCCTGCCTGGCAAACTGGAGACCACCACCCGCACAGGCAAAGACGTGACAAAGGTGACATTTAACGTGTACAACCCCAGCAGCACCACAGCCAAATTCGTGTTCGACTACTCCACCGACTTCGGCAATACCTGGACTCCGGTGAAGACATCGGCCGGCGCCGACATGGCTGAAGTGCCCGGCAAGAGCGAAGGCACCACCGTGTCGTGGAACATAAAGGTTAACAACGCCAACGCACTGCTGCGCGTCACTCAGCGCGCCGGCAGCCAGACGGCTAAGGTGTATATCGACGACTTCACCATCTATTACGCCAACGAGTATAGCGGCGTGAACAGCGCCGCAATGAGCGGCCATGACGGTCTGAAGGTGACCAAGAGCGGCAACACAGCTATTGTGACAGGCGCAGCCGACGGTGCAGTGAACCTCTACACCGCAGGCGGACAGCTTGTGCAGAGCGTCAACGCCGTCGACGGCCAGGCTCAGCTGAGCGTCAGCGGCCACGGCTTCTACATTGTGAGCCAAGGCGGCAAGGCAGTGAAGGTGGTGTTCTAATCGACATCGAGAGCATAATCAATCGCTACATATTTATTGTGGCAGAGGCCGTGCATCGGCCCCTGCCACTTTTGTTTTCATCGTTGGCAAAAGGACAGCCAAGGCGGCCAAATGGCGCGCTTGTGTAAGCGCAAGGCACTTAATCGGCGCATTGGCACGTATGTTTTTTGTCGTTTTGTCGTTTATTATGAAAAAAGTGACTACATTTGCATAAAGTAGTGCAAATAACGGAAACATTCATCGGTTTTAGGATATGGAAAAGATTGACAGTCTTGACAAAAAGATTTTGAAGATAGTGATGAAGAACGCCCGCATACCGTCGAAAGACGTGGCTGTGGAGTGCGGAGTGTCGCGTGCGGCGATTCACCAGCGCATACAACGCATGATCGACACCCACGTGATCACGGGCTCGGGCTATCACGTCGACCCGAAATCGGTGGGCTTTGCCACCTGCACCTACATAGGAGTGAAGCTGGAGCGAGGCTCAATGTATCGCAACGTGGTGCCCGAGTTTGAGAAAATCGACGAGATAGTGGAGTGCCACTTCACCACCGGCCCCTACACACTGCTGCTCAAGCTGTATGCGCGCGACAACCAGCACCTCATGGAGCTGCTCAACGACAAGATTCAGCACATTCCCGGCGTCACCGCCACCGAGACACTGATTTCGCTTGACGAGAGCATCAACCGCGAAATTCCCATCGAGGCAGCGAACCCCGACGTGCAATAAACCTACATTTTTTTTGATGGAAGAGGAAGAATTCGACATACGCAACGAGCGAGTGAAGGGCGACAGCGACTTTGAAAAGGCACTGCGCCCTGTGCGCTTCGAGGACTTCGCCGGACAGGAGAAGATTATTGGCAACCTGCAAGTGTTTGTGCAGGCTGCAAAAATGCGCGGCGAGGCACTCGACCACATCCTGTTTCACGGCCCTCCGGGCCTGGGAAAGACCACGCTGAGCAACATCATTGCCAACGAGCTTGGAGTGGGATTCAAGGTGACGTCGGGCCCGGTGCTCGACAAGCCTGGCGACCTGGCCGGCATCCTCACATCGCTTGAGGAGAACGATGTGCTGTTTATCGACGAGATTCACCGTCTGAGTCCGGTGGTGGAGGAATATCTGTATTCGGCCATGGAGGATTACCGCATCGACATAATGATCGACAAAGGCCCCGGCGCGCGCTCGGTGCAGCTCACGCTGGCTCCGTTCACCCTAATTGGCGCCACCACGCGCAGCGGCCTGCTCACCAGCCCCCTGCGCGCCCGTTTCGGCATCAACTGCCACCTGGAGTATTACGGCCACGACGTGCTTGAAAGCATCATTAAGCGCTCGGCCAGACTGATGTCGGTGCCCATCACCGACGAGGCTGCGCTCGAAATAGCCCTGCGCAGCCGCGGCACCCCCCGCATTGCCAACTCGCTGCTGCGCCGCGTGCGCGACTTCGCGCAGGTGAAGGGATCGGGCAAAATCGACACCGCCATCGCGCGCTACGCCCTTGAGGCCCTCAACATCGACAAATACGGACTCGACGAGATCGACAACAAGATTCTGCTCACCATCATCGACAAGTTTGGCGGCGGCCCAGTGGGCATCTCCACCATAGCCACCGCGCTGAGCGAAGACCCCGGCACGGTAGAGGAGGTGTATGAGCCGTTTCTCATAAAGGAGGGGTTCATCAACCGCACCCCCCGCGGCCGCGAGGTCACCGACCTGGCCTACACCCACCTCAAGCGCCAGCGTGAGGGCAAAACGATGTCGCTGTTCTGACACTGCCGCAGTTTCCGCGCCCTGACTGGATTATTCATCCAAAAATTCAAGACTAAATCACTACAATGGCTGCAAATTTAAAATCGTTAGCTAAAGACACCGCAATATATGGCATGAGCAGCATAGTGGGCCGTTTTCTCAACTACCTGCTGGTGCCGCTCTACACGGCAAGCCTCTCGGCCGCCTCGGGCGGCTATGGCGTGATCACCAACGTGTATTCCTACACGGCCCTGCTGCTGGTGATACTCACCTACGGCATGGAGACCACATTTTTCCGCTTTGCCAACAAAACAGACGAAGACCCGCACACGGTGTACACCACCACACTGGTGGCCGTGGGCACCACCTCGCTGGCCTTTGTGGCCGCCGTGCTGGGCTTCCTTCCCTGGGTGGCCGGAGCCATGGGCTATGCCGACCACCCAAGCTACATTGGCGTGATGGCGGCTGTGGTGGCCCTCGACGCTTTTCAGGCAATCCCGTTTGCCTACCTGCGCTACAAGAAACGCCCCATCAAGTTTGCCGCGCTTAAGCTGCTGTTCATATTCCTGAACATCGCGCTCAACCTGCTATACTACCTGGTGCTGCCGGCTCTATACAAGACCCACCCCGATGCGGTGGGGGCCATCTACGACCCCACGGTGGGAGTGGGCTACGCCTTCTACCTTAACCTTGTGTGCACGGGCGTAATCACATTTTTCTTCTGGCGCGAGCTGGCCGAGGCGCGCGGCAGCTTCAGCTGGCCGCTGCTGAGGCGCATGCTGGGCTACAGCTGGCCAATACTGGTGCTGGGCATCGCCGGCATTCTCAACCAGACGGCCGACAAAATCATGTTCCCGTTCCTATACAAGCGCGGAGGCGAAACGCAGCAGCTGGGCATATACGGAGCCGCCAGCAAGATAGCCATGATTATGGCAATGATAACGCAGGCCTTCCGCTACGCCTACGAGCCGTTTGTGTTTGGCAAGGCCAAAGACCGCGACAACCGCGAGACCTATGCCGAAGCCATGAAATACTTCATAGTGTTCACCCTGCTGGCCTTCCTGGCCGTGATGGCGTGGATCGACGTGCTGAAGCACATCATAGCCCCCGACTACTGGAGCGGCCTGAAGGTGGTGCCCATAGTGATGGCGGCCGAAATAATGATGGGCATATACTTCAACCTGTCGTTCTGGTACAAGCTTATCGACAAAACCATTTGGGGCGCCTACTTCTCGGGAGTGGGCTGCGCGGTGCTGATTGCAATCAACGTGCTGTTTGTGCCCACCTACGGCTACATGGCCTGCGCCTGGGCCGGCTTTGCCGGCTATGGCACGGCCATGGTGCTGAGCTACTTTGTGGGCCAGCGCCACTACCCCATCAGCTATCCGCTTAAGGACATAGGACTGTATGTGGCCCTGGCAGCAGTGCTGTTTGCCGCCATGACGCTGACCCCCATGCCTGGCCGCTGGGCACCCACCGCTGTGCGCACCGCACTGCTGCTGGTGTTCTGCGCGGTGGTGTTCAAGCGCGAGCACATGGGCGCCATACTGCGCCGCCTGCCCGTGGTGGGCCGCCTGTTCCGCTAACCGCTGTCATGCCCTATCCGAGCAGCGGCAGCAAGTCGGAGACACCTGCGGTGGCCGTTTTGGCTATCACATGCACGCGTGCGGGCACAGCAGCCGGATGGGGGTCGATGTAATACAGTTCGGCCTCGGGGCTGGCATAGTTGAGCAGTGCCGCGGCCGGATACACCACCAGCGACGTGCCTATCACCACCACTACGTCGGCCTTGCGCACTATTTCCACCGCAGGGTCGAACTCAGGCACACTTTCGCCGAAAAACACTATGTGCGGGCGCACGTGGTCGCCAAAGGGATCGGTGGTGTCGACCGAGGTGTCGAGTCCCTTGTCGCTAAGGTCGGCGCAAGGCAGTGTGTAGACGCGGCTTTCGTTGGCCATCGAGCGCACCTTCATCAGTTCGCCATGCAGGTGCAGCACGCGTGTCGAGCCGGCGCGCTCGTGTAGGTCGTCGACGTTTTGCGTAATCACACTCACATTATATTGCTTCTCGAGCCCCGCAATCATGGTGTGGGCTCCGCTGGGGCTGGCCTTGAGCAGCTTGTGGCGCAGGCCGTTGTAGAAGTTGTGGATAAGCGCCGGATTGCGCATAAACCCATCGTGGCTTGCCACCTCCATCACAGGATAGTTCTCCCACAGGCCGCCAGCGTCGCGAAACGTGGAAAGGCCGCTCTCGGCGCTGATGCCTGCGCCGGTAATCACCACTAAGTTTTTCATAACATAGTCCTCCTTAATTTTAATGGCGCGGCAGCAACCAAGCGGCCGCTCAACCATGCCAAAGATAGCAAAACCGCACGGCCCGTGCAAGCCTGACGGCAATCAAAAAAAAGGCACATTCGGCCGCTTGGAGGCGGCCATGACGGCAAAAAGGCGTATATTTGCACATAAACCAAATGTAATGAACTCTCCAACCGACCCCGACCACCTGAACGCCGACTCGCTGATTTCGGTGATTGTGCCGTGCTACAACGTGAAGCCCTACCTGCGGCGGTGCATCGACAGCATCGCCAGCCAAGCCTCTGTAAACCTTGAGGTTATAATGGTGGACGACGGCAGCACCGACGGCACTGGCAAGCTGTGCGACACCATTGCCGCCGCCGACGGCCGGATAAGGGTGATTCACAAGGCCAACGGAGGACTCTCGGACGCTCGCAATGCAGGGCTCGACGCATCCACGGGCCCAATAGTGACATTTGTCGACAGCGACGACTTTCTGCCGCCGCACGCCATTTCCACCTTGCTCACGCTGATGCTGGCCACAGGAGCCGATGTGGTGGAGGGCAAGCAGGCGCGCGTGGCCGACGGCGATGACGGCAGCAGCATTAAAGGGGCGACAGGTGGCATCAGTCCCTCACTCGACTTCACACAAAGCGAGGCCATCACCAATGTGCTGTATCAGCGCACACTGTCGTGCTCGGCCTGCGGACGGCTGCTGAAAAAGCGGCTGTTTGAGCGGCTTAGGTTCCCCAAAGGGCTGCTGTATGAAGACCTGGCCATAATCTACCCGCTGCTGCGGCAAGTGCACAAGGTGACGCACACCGAGGCATGCACCTACTGCTACACACAGCGCGAGGCAAGCATCACAGGCCACTTCACGCCAAGGCGCACCGATGTGCTCGACATTCTCGACCGGCTGCTGCAGCAAGTGCGGGCCGAGGCGCCGCAATATGTGGCCGCAGTGCAGAGCCGGCGCCTGAGCGCGCACTTCAACATGCTGCGCATAGCCCCAGTTGAGAAGCCCGAATACAAGCCGCTGGCCGACCGGTGCTGGCGTGTGATAAAGGAGCTGCGGCTCGGCTGCCTTGCCGACCGCAATGTGAGGTTTAAGAACAAATTGGGCATAGCCCTTTCATATGCCGGAAGGCCAGCGCTGCTATGGTGCATGCGCCACTGGCCAGTTTAGTCGGCAAAAATGGCTGATTTGTCGATTGCATATTGTGCACATTGCATATTTAGGTGTATATTTGCAGATAGTAATTAACTACAGCTAATTGGCCTTTGATTGACGTATCATAATTATTAAGTTTGTTGGTTATTTGCGGTCGGATTGCCTAACCTTGTCCGGCCGCTTTTTTTGTGCGCCGCCACCAGCCGGCCGGCGCAGCCAAAATGCTAAAAAGTGCCAACAAATGCACCCGTCCAACGCATTTTTGCGAATTAATTACTATCTTTGTGTGATTGAGTGCCTTGGCGGCGCATCAGCACGCAGCCACAGGCCATTACAGCATATTTTTTCGATTGGGTTTTGAAAACTTCGTTACTACATAAGGTGAGGCTCGCGGCTATTGCGGCAGTGGCTGCGGTTGCAGCCGTTGCAACAGCGTCCCCGAAGCAAATCGACATTGAAGACGACCAGCTGTACCGCAACGACCAGACTCTGGTGTACGACGGCATAGACGTGTCGAGCTATCAGAAAGACATCGACTGGAGCACCACCGCCGCCGACAAGAACATAAAGTTTGTGTATGTCAAGGCCACCGAAGGCGCCACATTCACCTCGCGGCACTACCGCCAGAACATAGAGAATGCGCGCCGCTATGGGGTGCGCGTGGGCAGCTACCACTTTTTGCGCACCGGCTCGTCGATACGCAGCCAGTTTGAGAACTTCATAAGCGTGGTCAAAAAGGAAGAGCAGGACCTGGTGCCGCTGCTCGACGTGGAGTACCGCCGCGGATGGACCAACCAGCAGCTGCGCGACAGCGTGAAGCTGTTTGCCGACCTGCTGGAGCAGTACTACGGCTGCCGCCCGATGATATACACCAGCAGTTCGTTTTTCAACTCATATCTGGCCCCCGACTTTGCCAGCTATCCGCTGTTTATAGCGCGCTACTCCAAAAGCCGCCCGCAGCTGACCCACGGCGCCAAGTGGATTCTGTGGCAGTTCAGCGAGCGAGGCCGCATCCAGGGCATCGACGCCTATGTGGACCTGTGCCGCTTCAACACCGGCTGCGGCCTGAAGGACATACTCATGAAGAAGGGAATTCCAGCCGGCCGGCGCCGCTCAGTGGCTCCGCCCACGCGGGTACCCGAGCCCAAGCAGCGCAGGGTGCAAGCCGCCCAACCCGTGCCGCTCACCGAGAAGCAGAAGAAGGAGCTGGAAAAAAAAGAGAAAGAAAAGCAGAAAGAGCTGGAAAAGAAAGCCAAACTCGATCGCGAAGCCTGGGAACGGGCGCAAAAGGAAGCCCAGAAAAAGGCCAAAGAGGAGGCCAAGCGCAAAGAGAAGGAGCGCAAGCGGCTCGAAAAGGAGCAAAAGCACCAGGCCGAGCTGCAGCGGCGCGCCCAGCAACAGCAGGCGGCACTGAAGGCGGCGCAAAACTCCAACAAAACCAGCACAAAGAAGAGGAACCAAAGTTCGGCCGACAACGACGACGACCTGTATATGCCCACGCGCAAGCGCTGACAGCAGGCTCCGGCCACCACAAGGCAAGGCACACACAGCCACAGCAATGAACCACATGTCCCGTCACACCACACTACTGCACTGCGCAGCGCTGACAGCATGCGCAGCGGCAGTGATGGCGACCGCATCATGCGGCCGCCGCACCCAGCCCGCCACCGCTGCGGCGGTGCACATTGCCCCGCGCGACACCACCGCCCCCTACGACGGCATCGACATCTCGAGCCACCAGGGCGACATAGACTGGGGCAAAGTGACCGCCGACAAGTCGATACGCTTTGTGTATATCAAGGCCACCGAGGGAGCCACCTACAGCTCGCCCCACTACGGCTACAACGTGACCATGGCGCACCGCCACGGCCTGCTGGTGGGCAGCTACCACTACTTCACCACCACATCGAGCGTGAGCGCGCAGTTTCGCAACTTCACCAATCTGGCCGCCCTCAGCAGCCAGGATCTGATTCCGATGATCGATGTGGAGCACCGCGGCAACTGGAGCCGCAACCAGCTGGTGGACAGCGTGGCCGCATTTGCACGCCTTGTGAAGGAGCACTATGGGGTGCAGCCCATGATCTACAGCACCATGGCTTTCTACAACCGCTGGCTGGCCCCGTCGTTCAACAGCTATCCGCTATACATAGGCCGCTACAACGACCAGGAGCCCGAAATCAACTGGAACGGCAACTACACCGTGTGGCAGTTTTCACAGTCGGGCATCATACCCGGCATCGACGCCTACGTGGACCTGTGCCACTACCGCGACGGTGCGTGGCTCGACGAGATTGCCATGCCACCCCACCCCGCCATTTGACCACACAGCACACACGATATGCAGCGGAGGCCGTTTTTCACAAAACGGCCTCCGCAATCATTTTTAGAGTATGAGAAAATTTACTTTTGTTCCAATTAATTATGTTATGAGTTACAATTCTTTTCACTGCAAATATAATAATTGTTTTGCAAAACACAAAATAAAGTTATAATAAATTACAACCCGTTGCAAAAAAACGAAACAGAAAGCCGCAGCTGCTGTAGCAGCCACGGCTAATATTTTTGCAGCGACGGAGCATGTGCGTCAGCTGACGCGCATGCTTTATTTTTGCTTGAAGTAGTCGGCCATGAGGGCTTTCACCTTGGGGCTTAGGGCAATCAGGGTGGTCATGGTGCAGAGTGCCATCAGGGCAAACGAGAGGTCCATGACGCTCACCAGCGTCTTCAGCGGAATCACGGCGGCCACGATTATCATCACCAGATAGTAGTAGTTGTAATACTTCACATATTTCGGCCCGAAAAGGAAGTTGGAGCACTTCTGGCCATAGTAGCTGTAGGAGAACATGGTGGAGAACGCAAAGAAGAACACGATGGCCATGAGCAGATACTGCCCCACTCCGGGCAGCAGCTGGCCAAACGAGCCGAGCGCCACATAAAGGCCCTTTACATCACCGCCCAGCCCAGCATAGTTGCCGGCAATTAGGATGGGAATGGCGGTGAGGGTGCACACCACGCCAGAGTCGATGAGCGGGGCGATCATGGCAATCAGGCCCTCTTTGATGGGGTCGGTGTTGCGCGAGGCGCCATGCATCATCGATGCGGTGCCGATACCGGCCTCGTTGACGTAGGCGGCACGGCGGGCGCCGGTGAGAGCCACAAAGGCAAAGGCTCCGAAGCCAGCCTTCATGCTGAAGGCTTCACGGAATATCGAGGAGAAAATGCCGGGCAGCTTGTCGTAGTTGAGCACCATAATCACCACCACCAGCAGCATGTAGAGGGCCACCATCAGGGGCACGATGCGCGTTGCCAGCTTGGCAATGCGGCTGATGCCGCCCAAAATCACCGAACCCACAATGAGCACTATCGCCACACCCATAAAAAAGCGCAGGCCCACAGTGTTGTCGATGCCGGCCGGCGTGGTAAACACTGTGGTCACCGACTCCACCAGCTGGTTGGCCTGCATAAAGCACAGCGTGCCCACAAGGCCGAATATGGCAAAGGCGTAGGCCATGGGCTTCCACTTGGGGCCGAGGCCCTGCGTAATCATGTACATGGGGCCGCCCTGCGGCTCGCCGTTGGCGTCGCGGCCTTTGTAGAGAATGGCCAGAGTTCCTTCGAAAAACTTAGTGGACATGCCCACAATGGCACTCACCCACATCCAGAATATCACGCCCGGGCCACCCACTGTGAGGGCGATGGCCACACCGGCGATGTTGCCCATGCCCACAGTGGCCGCAATGGCGCTGAGCAGAGCCTGGAGCGAGCTTATCTGGCCCGTTTCCTTGCCGCTTTGCTTGGCCTGCTTCTGACGCAGGGCGCGCAGCGACCATGGCAGGCGCCTGATCGACACGGCGCCAGAGTAGATGAATAAAAACAGTCCGCCGCCTATGAGCAGAAAAAACTCCGGATAGCCGCAAACGAAGTCGCTTGCCTCCACGAGCCAGTTGGCTATGCTGTCGAGAATCTCGTTCATGTTTTAAAACGTGTGATTTTTTGATTATGAGTTATTACCTTAGAATATACATTGTAGTGTGCCGCACCTCCCGACACATTGCCTCCGCGCATCAGGCTTCGGCACATTAGGCCTCGCCGCCATCGGCGGCGGCCTCAAGGCGAGTCTTAAGCTCGCTTATGAACTGTTGCTGGCCGGGCAAGATCTTTATCCGTGCCTCGGCCAAGCCAAACCAGCCGATTTTGTCGAGTTCGGGGAAGCTGACACGCTGGCCCGAGTGGGGAGGCCACTCCATTTCAAACATGTTGCTGTGGGCTTGACTCGCGTCAAGATCGCCACATTCCAGCCCGAAGGCATACACCTCTTTCCCGCTTTTGAGCCGGGCCGATCCCAGCTCGATGAACTTGCCATTCACACTGTAGCCAGTTTCCTCGGCAAACTCGCGTCGCGCAGCATCGAGCGGAGTCTCCTCAAGAGGGTCGAACTCTCCCTTGGGAATCGACCAGCAGCCGCGGTCGCGATGTGCCCACACAGGGCCTCCCGGATGTCCGAGCAGCACCTCGATGTGTCCGTCCCCGTTAAGGCGATAAGCCACTATGCCTGCACTCACTTTTCGCATTTGTCCTATATGTTATAGCTACGCTGGTTGATTATCTTATAAAAAAGTACCCCCGCAGAGAATCGAACTCTGATCTTAGGTTTAGGAAACCCACGTTCTATCCGTTGAACTACGGGGGCAAGCCGCCGCTGCGCCACAAGAGGCGCGCACCTATAGCGGCTGCAAAGTTACGTTTTTTTTGTCACATACATCGCTCCACGCGGCCATTATTTGCCGCCATCTGTGCTTTTAAGCACGCGATCGGGCGTGCAGCCAGGGTAATTTTACAGGCGCACTTTGGCGGCCTTGCCCTGGCTGGCCACCACATAGAAGCCGCGCGCAGGAGCTGGCAGGGTGGCGCGGCCGCCGTCATCGGCAGTGGCGGTGGCAACCACGGCTCCGCTTATGGCATACAGGGCGATGCGGCTGCCTGAGGCCGCCCCTGCCACCACAACATTAAGGCCACTGGCCGATGCGGCAAGGCCGCTATGTGCGGGGGAAGAACTTATAGTCTCGATTCCGGCCGGCACGGTGACATATACCGTGAGGTCGTCGAGATAAGTGCCCACCTTCTGACTTCCGGCCACTTGCATTATGCGCAGCTTCATTTGGCCCTGCTGGCTCAAGTTCCAACTCAGCTGCCCGTCGGTTTGGGCGTTGACTTCAACGGAGCTGGCATCGCGCGTCCACACACTGTCGCCCTCGGCCATGTATTCAAGCATGAATTTGGCAGTGCTCGACGATGGGTTAAACACATAAGCAGTCACCATATAGGCACTGGCAGCCTTAGGCGTGAAAAACGCCAGGGCCGACGGCACAGCCATCTTCACGGCGTGCTTGCCTCGGCACATGTCACTATCGGGCGCGGCCACCTGGCAGCGGGTGAAATCGATGTCGCCGAATGTGCCCTTCACTCCCGAGCCTGTGGCCCCCACGGCCATCTGTTCAAACGTCTCCACATACGTGGTCATATCGGAAGTGCGCTGTGTGCTGAATGTGATGACGCCATCGTTTTCGGCAATGCCGGTAATGGCGCGCGGATTTTGCGCACCGTTCCACTGGCGCAGGCTGGGCTTGGTGAAATTGGTGATGGTTCTAACGCCAAGAGTGCCTGGATACGGATCGTCGGTCAGCGTGCCACGGTAGCTGTTGCCGGCGCGCAGCAGTTCGTAGTGGTTGTGGCTGGGATCAGTGTTTACGCGGTTGCCCCACTCCTCAGTGCTGTCGACACGCGCCACTATCATTCCGTGCCAGGGCAGATAGGCGTCCCACTCGTGGTGCTGGCGGTTTTCGAGCATAAAGAACTCGCGGCTGTCGAGCGAGGGCAGTATGTAGGCCTCATTGTCGGTGTTCAGGGGGTTGAGCGTGTATGCTTGATCGGCGTCGATGCGCTTTGGGTTCATAAATCCCAGCGTGTAGCGCTCCCAAGCCGAGTAGCCGCAAGGGGTGCGGCTGCGGTTAAGGTAGCTGCCCGAGGCCATCACGTCCCATGGCCCGGGGTCGTTGCTTTGGCCATCCACCTCATAGTTGGTGTCATACAGGTCGGGCAGGCCAAGCACGTGGCTGAACTCGTGGCAAATGGTGCCGATGCCATCGAGAATCTCAGTGGACTGCGCCCCCTGCATCTCGGTGGAGCAGGCATATAGGCCGAGCCACACATGGTTTTTGCGCTGACTCACAAACTGCCACTTGTGCGGCCACAGCAGGTTGGCATCGTTGCCGCTCACGTTGGCTCCATGGCCGGCCACGATGAAGTAGATCATATCGACCACGCCATCGCCATCGGTGTCGTAGTCGGCAAGATTGACACTTGAGCCAAGTTTGCCCACTGCCTCGGCCAAGATGCTGCGCGCATCAGCACCCGAGCTGTGCATGTCGGTGCTGTCGTGGTCCACTTCCACGGGGCCCACCACGTCGAAGTGTGGAGTGAACTTGCCCATTGAGTTGTCGTGGTAGTAGTCGCGCACGCTGCCCGTGTATTTGCCATATGGGTTTTCGGTGCCGTCTTCGTTGACGTAGCCCTTGTAGTTGGGCTGATTGAGCATCTTGTCGTAGAAGTCGGCGGCATCGCTGCGCTTGAACTTCTTGCCCTTGAAGTTGACAAGAACCACCAGTCCGCGAAACGCATTGTAGTCGATGGGCTTGATGCGGCTGCCGCCTTGCACGCGGGCACGCCGCGCGCGCGAGTCGGCCACGGCGGCGGCAGATTTCAGGAATTTACCCGTTTTGTCGAGCAGCGCGCGCTCGGCCGCGGTGCGCTGCCCGGGATTGTGGGCAGCCATAGCGGTGGCCACAAGGCGCCCCGAGCCATCGAGCGCGGCATAGGCGTAGCCGCCTGCCTGGCTGCGCACCACAGTGTAGCCGTCGGCCGTGGTGGTGAAGTGGTAGAACTCGTCGCCGTGCAACTCAATGGTCAGCTGCGAGCCGTCGGGTTGCGTCACCGTAACAGGTGTGGGGTCGGCCGGAACGGCCGCCAGGCGCAGTGCGCACAGCAGGCACAAGGCCAGAGTGATGATTTGTTTCATTATGTTGTCTGTTTTGTTGATTTTTCCACTGATTCGATAAATCACCACAAAATTACTACAATCATTGCAAACTTCCGCACCCGTCTCCAAATTGTGCCACTCAGCCCGACACTTGCGGCGCCAATTAAGCGCGCACCCGATGTGCCTCAGCACAAATTATTTGTCGGATTTGAGCACTTTCAGCCGCTATATACAAGATCATCATCCTATCACAATAAGCGGCAGGGCCGGCGCTCCTCACGGAACGCCGGCCCTGCCAATGTGTGTGTTGATCTTAATAGATGTGTGAGTGAACGAAAAGTATTGTCTTAATTACTTGTCAATATATATGATTATATGTGTGTAGCTGTTTTTTTGGGGTGGGGCAGACTATGCATTAGAACTTGTAGTCAACGCCCACGCCAAACACCTTGTTGGTGCGCGAATACACGTCCTTGCCAGCCATGGTGGTGCCGTTGTAGCCGCCGGTGGCCGAAGCGGCCACACTCTTGGTGTAGTCGTCATACATGGTCCAGAAGTAGCCCACGTTGAGCTTCACCTTGCTGCTGAGGTTCAGGGCAGCGCCCAGGCCCACGCTCCAGCTGTCGCATGAAAAGGCGGTGTTGGTCTGGAATCCGTCGCTCAGGCCGTAGTCGGTGCGCTGCACGCCGGCGCTGACGGTGATAAGCTTGTTGATGTCAAACTCGGCTCCGGCCAGGAACTCGCTTGTTCCGTGTGTCAGGGCTTTCTCCTTGCCCTCGGTGCCACCATCGACGTGCGCCATGCCGGCGTGCTTGTCGTCATAGAAGTGATATTCCAGTGTGGCGCGCAGGCGGGGGGTGAATTTGTAGCCCACAGCCACGCTCAGCATCGACGGGATGTCGCTTGGAGTGTTCACGCCGTCTTTGAAGTCGGCCAGCGCACCTTCGGGGTCGCTGTTCTTCTCAGTTTTGTTGGCAATGTTGAGGCTGGTCTTGAACTCGTATTTCGCAGCCAGTGTGAGGCCGGCCACATTGTAGTTGATGCCCAGAATCGGGGTGATGCCCCATCCGCTCTGGTCGCAGTCGAGTTCAAGGTTGAGCAGCGTCTGGTCGGCCGCCTTCAGGCGGGCTTCAACATAGCCGCTGTAGTTGCCCGAGAAGTAGGCCATGCGGCCGCCGGCAAACACGCCCAGATGCTTATTGATGCGGTAGCTTGCGCCAAGCTGCGCGCCGTAGATGTATTGGCGGCCCGACACGGCTGAATTGATGTCATACTTGTCGGGGGTGATAGTGCCGTGGCTCTGAGCATATAGGCTGGCCATCACCTTGGAGTCGAACATAGGCAGTCCGTCGTCGAACGAGGCCTTGCCGCCACCACCCACGATGCCGAAGAATCCGTTGATGCCCCACGAGCCTTTCTTATAGGCGGCATACACCGACGGCAGCGCAGGCACCGAGGCTTTGCCCTCGTAGGTGCGCGTGCCCTCAGGATACAGGGCTAAAGTCGACTCGATGTTGCGCGTCTGATACACGCTCTGGATTGTGGCCGACAATTGCCAGCCTTCGGGCATGAATGCCGTGCCGGCAGGGTTGGAATACACGGCGTCGATTTCCTGCGAGGCGCCACGCGCCACCATGCGCAGGAAGGCCGCGCTCTGATTGGTGTTGGTGAGAATGCCGCCTGCATGGGCCGCAAGGCCGCACAGTGCGGCAGCTGCTATCATTGTTGCTTTCTTCATATCTTCGAAGTGGGATAAAAAATATATATGTTTTTACTGCTTGTTGCTTGTGCAAAGTTATGACATGTTTCACCCACAGTGTCCTAAACTGCGCAAAAAATGGTGATTTTGTCGATTTTGGTTAACTTTTGTATCTTTTGCCGCCCCTAAGAGAAGATTATAACCATTTTTCACATTTATAATTTGTTAAAAATTGCATATCAGGCTTTTTGTGCCTAATTTTGGGAATTGAATAGAATCGCGCCGCCATGCGCATTGGCACAATTGTTGCAGCACACACCGATAAAAAGCATACAAATGTGCCACCCGACACAAGTGCGGCACACATTAATAACAACTTATTATTCACAAGAAAACAAACAGATTTCAGCTATGAAAAGTAAAGGATGCCTTATGGCCATTGGCGCTGTGGTGCTGGTGGTGCTGGCTGTGGCCGGATGGGTGATGAGCACCTACAACGGCCTTGTGACTAAGCAGCAGGCAGTGGAAGCGCAATGGGCGCAAGTGGAAAACGTGTATCAGCGCCGGGCCGACCTGGTGCCAAACCTGGTGGCAACCGTGAAAGGCTATGCCAAGCACGAGAAGCAAACCCTGCAAGACGTGACCGAGGCCCGCACCAAGGCCACCCAAATCCACATCGACCCCTCGAAACTCGACGAGGCTTCGCTACAGCAATTCCAGCAGGCGCAAGGCCAGCTGGGCAACGCGCTGTCGCGCCTGCTGGCGGTGCACGAGGCCTATCCCGACCTCAAGGCCAACACCAACTTCCAAACCCTTCAGGCACAGCTTGAAGGCACTGAAAACCGCATAGCGGTTGAGCGCAACAAGTTTAACACTGTGGCGCAAGACTATAATGTGGCCATCAAGCGCTTCCCGGCCAGCATGCTTGCCGGCGCGTTAGGCTTTGAGAGCAAGGCTTATTTCGAGGCTCAAGCGGGCGCCGACAAAGCCCCGACCGTGAGTTTTGACTAACAACACCCTCTTGCAATATGGCACTAACCGATTTTCTTAACGCCGACGAGCAGCACCGCATCGAGCAGGCCATTGAGGCCGCCGAGCGCGACACCTCGGGCGAGATTTGCGTGCATGTGACGCGCCGCTGCAAGGCCGACCCCGTGAAGGCAGCCGAGCGGGTGTTTAACCGGCTGGGACTGTACCGCACCCTGCGGCGCAACGCCGTGCTGGTGCTGGTGGCCTACGAGTCGCGCCGATTTGCCATAATCGGCGACTGCGGCATCAACGACGCCGTGCCAGCCGACTTCTGGGAGGGCGAGAAGGACACGCTTGCGGCATATCTGTCGCAAGGGCGGGCAACCGACGGGCTGTGCCGCGTGGTGGCCGAGATTGGCAGCAGCCTGAGGCAGTATTTCCCACCCGACGAGGTGGACAACAACGAACTGAGTAACCAAATCACTTATGACGACAACAGTGAGGACAACGAGGCTTAGGCTGTGGCTCGCAGTGGCGGCGCTGGCCATATGCGCCGCCATGCCTGCCGCGGCGCAAGTGCCCGAGAAGCCCAACCCACCGCGGCTGGTGAACGACTATGCCGGCATCATCAGCGACGCCGCGGCAATGGAAGACACCCTTGAGGCCTTCGCGCGCCGCACAAGCAACCACATAGTGGTGGTGACCATGGCCGACCTTGGCGGTATTGACAAAGCCGAGATGGCGCAGCAGATAGGTGAAAGGTGGGGCGTGGGCCAAAAGGAATACAGCAACGGGCTTGTGATTCTGGTGAAGCCCAAGCCGGCCGACGGGTCGGGCACAGGCGAGGTGTTCATTGCCACCGGCTACGGCCTTGAAGGCGCCCTGCCCGACGCGGCCTGCCACGAGATTGTGACCCGGCAGATGATTCCGCAGTTTAAGTTGGGCGACTACTCGGCCGGCATTTGGGACGCACTGCGCATAGTCATGCCTGTGGCCGCCGGCGAGTATTCATTCGAGGAGGCTCAAGACGACTTCGACGAGGCCGACTTCTGGATAGGCATAGGCGTGTTTCTGCTTATCCTGCTGGTGGGCGGCTTTTTGGCCTTTAGCCGCAAGTCGGGCGGAGGAGGCCGGGGCCGAGGGGGCAACGGCGGCTACACCATAGGCCCCACATTCTACGGAGGCCCTTACGGCAACGGCGGCTCATCGTGGTCGTCGGGCGGGAGCGGCTTCGGAGGATTCGGCGGGTTTGGCGGCGGCAGCTTTGGCGGCGGCGGTGCTGGAGGCTCGTGGTGACGGCGCCTGGCGGCCTCCATGACTGCAACACAGCAAAAAGCGGGTGAATGCCATCGGTCGGCATTCACCCGCTTGATTTATGGTTAAATCGCAAATATATAGTAACTTCTTAGTCGATCCACTCATATGCGCGCAGGCGAATCGAGTCGCTGTCGCACAGCATGCGCATGAATTCGCGCGCCGAGTTCTTAATGTAGCTGTCTTTGAGCACGTGTATGCAGCCCTCCATGGTGTTTTCCTCGCTGGGCACATCCAGGCGCACGGCAGCCACACCGCTCTCGCCCATTATGGTGGCCTCGCTGAGTATGGTGGCAAGCCGCCCCTCGCGAATCACCTTGAGCAGTATGTTCACCTCATTGAGTTCGATATTGGTCTTAAAGTCGAGTTCCTTGCCCTGAATCATTTTCTCGAATGCGTTGCGCGCCTGAAGGCCGCGGCTGGGCAGCACCAAGTCGTAGTTCTGCAGCTCGGTGAGCGATATTTTGTCGCGCGCGGCCAGCGGGTGGTTTTTGGCCACAATCACCGACAGGTGGTTTTCAAACAGCACGTGCGACTCGATGTGCGGGTGGTGGCGCGCAGGCTTGAAGGCCAGCACGAAGTCGATTTCGCGCTTTTCAAGCATCAGCAGCAGCTCCTCCATGGGGTTGTAGAATATGCGCAGCTTTATGCTGGGATACTGCTTGATGAATGTGAGCAGCGTCTCGCTGAGCATGGGACTGAACGAGTAGGTGACGCCTATCTTAAGCGTGCCGGCCACAATGTTTTTCAGGTCGAGCATGTGCTGGCTGCACGCCTCGCTGGCCGACAGCGTCTTGGCCGCAAAGGGCAGCAGTTCCTGGCCGCTTTCGGTGAGGCGCACCTCATGGCTGTTGCGGTCGAACAGCTGCACGCCAAATTCGTTTTCGAGCTGCTTGATTTGCTGTGACAGTGTGCTTTGTGTGACACAAAGCGACCGGGCTGCCTCAGAGAAATTGAGTAGCTCGGCCGTTTTCAAGAAATAACGTAGTTGCCGTAGTTCCATAATGCTTGCTTTTTTGTTGCAGTTTTCAGTCACTGCCCTGCCCCGCCATTGCAGCGCGGGCAGCTTGCAGACGCAAAGGCGCGGCTTTTACAGCGGCTTAGTCATCGCTTTCGATGGCATCGTCGTCGACGAAGAGAGCGGTCTCGTCGTCGTATTCAATCGCCTTCATGTTGCCGTGTTTGTGTCCGAAAATATAAATTTCACGCAGCATTAAGCCCACCACGGTGAGCCCGACAATCAAAATCCATAAAGTCTTTACATCTGTCATAATTCAATCGCTTTTTATATGTTGTTTCCCTTTTTACGCTTGCGAAATTACTATCATTGCATGGCCGAAGCATAACGTTGGTAATGGTTTGTTTCGATAGCGGTGAATGAAAACAGCGATTGAATGTCGCCTTTGCTATAGACAAAATTAATGATAAAATGCCGCTTTTCAAAATCAAGGGAATGAAATCACGGTTTGCAAGCGGAATTATGGCATGAAACCCCTTTTAGTTATCGCTAAAAACGATTGCAATAAAGCTTTTTCACCACATTTTGGCAAAAAAATATTGCTGGCAATTGGAGGGCATAATGCAGTTTGGCATCAAGCGAGCGCGGGGCGCACTCCCCCAAAAGGTGAGTGCGCCCCGCGCCTGTGATCGGCTATTTGTTGTGAATGGAGTGGATATGCGGTCAGTCGCTCCAGTCGATGCGCTTAGCCAATTTCCGCTGGTAGTAGGCCCGCACATCGCTCCAGCGGTAGTAATGCCCGCTCGCAGCCTTCACGGGCAGCGTGGCCTCGTGCTCGTTGAGCAGCACCTTCACCAGCACGTCGGCCGCCTTGTAGGGCGGGCGCGCTCCTGTGCGGTGGTAAAACACCATTTGGATGTTGCAGCCCTTAGGAAAGATGTTGTAGTTCTGCCAGTGGTCGGCCAGAGTGCTCAGATCGCGGCAAGAGTAGTTGACGCTGTCGAGCTCCATGAGGCAGGCCAGCGGCAACAGGCAGGTTTCGTGGCCGAAACGCAGCGATGCTCCGCGGCTGCCCGTGGCCAGGGCGCTGTCGGCACTGGCCAGCATGTTGGCCAGCAACTCACGCTCGATGTATGGCATGCGGTTGCCCGTCTGCGGAGCATTGGCCCACTGCACATACCAGTAAATGTTCTTGTTGCGCCACAGGTCGTAGATTTCATCGGCGGTGAACAGCTTGTAGAGGTCGATGCCGCGATAGGCCTTGTGGCCCTGCAGCGAGCCGGCCACGTCGAACACGTCGGCCATGAGCCGCAGCTGGTCGACGCTGTCGCGCAGCAGCCGCCCGTCGGCAATGAGCGAGGCGGCAAAGCGTCCGGGATGCAGCATGGCGCGCTCCACGCTGTCGGTGAGGCGGCGCATGCGCTTGTGCAGCGCGTTGGCGCAAGTGTCCTCGCCGTGTCCCCAGCCAAGGTAGTGCATGTCGTGCAGGCTGGCGTCGGTGGTGACGCGCAGTCGCGGATTAAGGCCGCGCATGGTCATGGTCTCGTTCTGCATCGACAAGATGCAGCGTATCACCGTGGTCGAGCGCGCGTCGATGCGCGCCTCGCCGGCAAACACTTCGGGAAAGTTGCGCACCATGCGCTCGGCGATGCCCTGGTGCTGCTCGGCTCCAACGTCGGTGAGGTCGCCTATGCGTCCGCGGGCGGCCTTGGCCACTATGCGCAGCGTGTCGAGCAAGGCGCGGCCGGCCGGAGTCAGAGCCCCGTGGCGCGCGGCCAGTTCGAGCTGGGCCACTGGGCGGTTATAGCTCTTTTTGCTTGTGAGCCAGCGGCTGCCGTGACGGCCATAGTGGTCGATGTAGAAAGGCTCGTAGCCATTGGGAGCCGCCGACAGACGCGGCAGTTCCAGTTCGGGATATGGGTAGGCGAAATGATTGCTACCCGCGCGCCCCGGCACAGCCGCAATCTGCTGGCGCGGAGTGGCCGCAGCGGAAGTCAGCGCCACAGCGGCGGCAAAAGCCGCCATGGCAAAGCGTTGCATTAGTTTAGCCATATCACTTACTCTGCTATGCATGGTTTATTATGGTTTGGGCTGCTGAGCCAACTTGTTTTCAAAATAGGCACGCACATCGCTCCAGTGGTAGTATGGGGCCACATCTGTCTTCACGGGCAGCGTGGCCTCGTGCTCGTTGAGCAGCACCTTCACCAGCACATCGTCGCTGCCCTTCTTGCGGTAGTACACCATCTGAATGTTGCAAGCCATTGGGAATATTTTGCCACTCTGCCAGTGGTCGGCCAGCGTCTCAAGGTCGGTGGTGCGGTAGTCGGCGCCATTTATGCCCATGAGGCAGGCCAGCGGCAGCAGCACGCTCTCGTGGCCAAAGCGCAGGGTGGCGCTGTTGTGGCCCAAGGCTATGCCGCGGTCGGCAGCCTTTATGAAGTCGCGCAGCAGGTTGGCCTGATTGTAGTCCACGCGGCAGCGTGTGAGCGGAGTCTCGCCCGAAAGCACATACCAGCGGGCATTGTTGTAGGCCCACACGTTGTAGCGGTCGTCGGCCGAAAACAGGTCGTAGAAATTCACATTCTCAAACTGGTGGTGGCTCTGCATGTTGCCGGCCACGTCGAAGAGGCGCGTCAGCAGCTTGCGGCCATCGATGCTGTCGCGGGCCCACTTCTGGTCGGTGAAGAGCACCTTTAGCATGTGCGAGGGGTCGAGGTGCTTGTCGCCAAACTTCTCGACCTGCGGCATGGCGGCGTCGCGCAGGGCGGCTATCACAGTGTCGGTGTAGTTCATGTAATACATGTCGTGCTCGCTGGCGTCGGTGGTGATGCGCAGACTCGGGTTCAGGGCCTTGAGCTGGTCGGTCTCATTCTGCATCGACAGTATGCAGCGAATGATGATGGTCGACTTGGCATCGACTGGCGCGTCGCCAGCAAACACCTCTGGGAAGTTGCGCATCATGCGCGCGGCAATGCCCTGGTGCTGCTCGGCTCCGATGTCGCTGAGCTCACCAAGGCGCAGGTTAGAGGCCTTGCGCACCATGCGCAGCGTGTCGAGCACCTGCTGTCCGCGCTTGGTGAGCTTGCCCTGGCTCGCAGCCTTCTCGAGCTGGCTTATGGGGAAGCCATACTGGCTCTTGCTTATGAGCCAGCGGCTGCCGTGACGGCCATAATGGTTCATAAAGAAAGGCTCGTAGCCAGCCGGAGCCGGAGTGAGCTTTGGCAGATTCTTGTCGGGGTAGGCATAATAGTTGTTGGCACTGAGGCGTGCGTTGGCCTTGATGTCGTCGCGTATTCCGGCTGCGGCGCCCACCGCGGTAAGCAGCAGCGCGGCCAGTAACAGTGATTTTCTCATTGTAAATTTCATTTATTAAGATATAGTATGTGAAAAGAAAGCGGCCGCACACGCCCGCGCGCATGCGGCCACACAAAGTTAACGCTTTTGCCCGGCCTGTGCAACCCCGCACCGCTGCCACAAGCATCTTTGTGAACAATGTGCACACCGCTCACATTGGCATGACAAAAGCTATCCAGCCTTAAATCATTGGAATTCCGTATATTAATATAGGTATAACACACAGCATACAACGAAAGAGGCTCAGCCTACGGGTTTGCCCGAGGTGCTACCGAGAGTGGTCTTGCTTTCATTGCTGCTTCATCAAGATTTTTTGACGCTTTTTAGGGGCGAAAATTTCGGTTTTTGAAAGAAAAACCGTATTTTTGTATGTTATTAGCCCGTGACATGAGGAAACCGGCTCAGAAGGCCCGAATGGGCGTGACAGGGGCGGTTTTTCACGGCATTGAAAAAGTCAGTTTTATGGCAGAGGATTTAATAGAACAACAAGAAGAGAAAAAGTACTCAGCGCACAACATTCAGGTGCTTGAAGGCCTGGAAGCCGTGCGCAAGCGTCCTGCAATGTATATCGGCGACACTCACGTCAAGGGTCTGCACCACCTGGTGAGCGAAGTGGTGGACAACTCCATCGACGAGGCTCTGGCAGGATTCTGCGACAACATAGAAGTCACCATAGGCGAGGACAACTCGATAACCGTGAGGGACAACGGCCGCGGCATTCCGGTGGACATGCACGAGAAGCTGCACAAGTCGGCCCTCGAGGTGGTGCTCACGGTGCTGCACGCCGGCGGCAAGTTTGACAAAGGCTCCTACAAGGTGTCGGGCGGCTTGCACGGTGTGGGTGTGTCGTGTGTGAACGCGCTCAGCGACTACCTGCGCGCCGAGGTGCGCCGCGGCGGCAAGGTGTATATGCAAGAGTATGCCTACGGCAAGCCCACCAGCGAGGTGCAGGTGATAGGCGACACCGACGAGCACGGCACCACCATCACATTCCACCCCGACGCGTCGATATTCGACGTAACTGTGTATGAATACGCACTGCTGGCCAACCGCCTGCGCGACCTGGCCTACCTCAACGCAGGCGTGCGCCTGAGCCTGACCGACCTGCGCGACAAGGACGACAAAGGCGAGCCCCACAAGGAGGTGTACTTCTCCAAGACAGGCCTCGACGAGTTTGTGCGCTACATCGACGCCTCGAAGGAGCCGCTCATCAAGGATGTGATTCACATCAGCAGCAACAAGGGCGGAATTCCCGTGGAGGTGGCAATGACCTACAACACCTCGTTTAACGAAAACATATACTCCTTTGTGAACAACATCAACACCGTGGAGGGCGGCACGCACCTCACGGGCTTCCGCCGCGGCCTGGGCGCAACGCTCAAGAAATATGCCGACGACAACAAGATGCTTGAGAAGGTGAAGGTGGACATCACCAAGGACGACTTCCGCGAAGGCCTGACGGCAGTGGTGTCGGTGAAGGTGCTCGAGCCGCAGTTTGAGGGCCAGACCAAGACCAAGCTGGGCAACACCGAGGCCATAGGCGCGGTGGAAACCGCCGTGCGCGAGGCATTGGGCAACTATCTGGAGGAGCACCCCAACGAAGCCAAGACGATAGTCAACAAGATAATACTTGCCGCTCAGGCACGCCACGCAGCGCAGACGGCGCGCCTCAAGGTGCAGCGCAAGAGCCCGCTGGGCGGCGGAGGCCTGCCCGGCAAGCTGGCCGACTGCTCGTGCAAGGATCCGGCAAGGAGCGAGCTCTTCCTGGTGGAGGGTGACTCGGCAGGCGGTTCGGCCAAGCAGGGCCGCAACCGCGAGTTCCAAGCCATATTGCCGCTGCGAGGCAAAATCCTCAATGTGGAGAAGGCTATGGACCACAAGGTGTTTGAAAGCGAGTCGGTGGTGAACATATTCCGCGCCCTGGGCGTGACCATCGGCACCGAAGACGACCCCAAGGAGGCCAATCTGAGCAAACTGCGCTACCACCGCATCATCATCATGACCGATGCCGATGTCGATGGCGCGCACATCGACACACTGCTCATGACATTCTTCTTCCGCCGCATGCGCCCGGTTATTGAAAACGGCTACCTCTACATTGCCACGCCGCCGCTCTACCGCGCCATCAAGGGCCAAACGCAGGAATACTGCTGGACCGACATGCAGGTGCGCCAGTTCATCGACAAGTATGCCGATGGCGAGGAAAACAAGGTGAAGGTGCAGCGATTCAAAGGTTTGGGCGAGATGAACCCCGAGCAGCTGTGGGAAACCACCATGGACCCCGAGGGCCGCATGCTGAAGCGCGTCAACATTAGCGACGCAGCCGAGGCCGACCGCGTGTTCTCGATGCTGATGGGCGAGGACGTGGCCCTGCGCCGCAAGTTTATTGAAGACAACGCCACCTACGCCACCATCGACTCTTAACGACAGCACTTGTGCGCGCCTGTGTGCGCACATATATATAATGTATACAGGCGCCAGCCCCCTTGTGGGGTTGGCGCCTTTTGTGTGCGGGGGGCACTGGGACAGACAGCGGTTGGATTTGTGGCCCGAAGTTCGTACAGACCCGCGCATGTTTTCGACATAAAAAACGTGTTTTATACGAGCATTTTATTAGTATTAATTTCCCAGTTAGAACGCGGCATGCCAAAGCCACAGAAAAAGCGGCAATTCCAGCGAGTTGGCCTGTGTGAATGAGCCAAACAATATTCGTCGATGTTTGGCACATTCACCTCCATCGCGAAACAATTATCGTTTTGGACAGGCGAAAAAGCATTTGCTACATGGTGGGACGGAGCACAGCGGGTTCGGTGGCGGGCATGGTGTGACTGAGGATGCGCAGTGCCTTGGGCAACAGATTGTTGGCCCTCGTACCGAGGTTGTTGACAAAGCCCAGCGGCTGGCCGCGGTGAGTGAGCAGGCAGTAGCCCCGGCTGTCACCAATGGCGCCAAGCGACTCGCCACGCAGATAGGCAATGGCCGTGGAGTAGTCGACCTCCACCACGGGAAACGCGCCGCTGGCCAAATGCTGCGACAAGGCCAACTCGTGGCTCGGGGAGAACTTACGCCCCTTGACAATGCCCACCGCTGTGCCGCTGTGAATCAGGTTGAGGTGCTGGCGCAGAGTGGCCAGCTCGGCCTGACAGCCGGCAGGCGAAGCCACCACAGTGCCGTCGGGGGCGGTGGCAAAGGCAAAGTCGGCTGACGCATCGAGCCACTGCCGGGCCTCGGCCGGCACGGCGGCTGGTTTGGCCTGCTGCTTGCCTCCACGCTGCTTTTGAGGTTTGAGTTGGCTGACGGGTTCGTCGGCAGGCTTGCGCAGCACGCACATAAACAGGCCCTCACCGCGCGTGAGGTGTGGCATGAAGCGGTAGCAGTGGTGGCCGGTGTCGATGCCTTGCCTTATACCCCACTCCGGCTCTACGGGCACGGCCACCGACTCGGCACCATAGCGGTCGGCAATGTAGTCCACCATTTGCTCGTTTTCCTGGCGGTTATAAGTGCAGGTGCTGTAGATGAGCAGACCGCCAGGCCGCAGCGAGGGCCACACATCATCGATTATTGTGCGCTGGCGCGCCGCGCACTGCTCCACCAGCTGCGGAGTCCACTGCTCGGCCGCGGTGGCGTCTTTACGCATCATGCCCTCGCCACTGCACGGCACATCGGCGGCCACCACATCGAAAAAGTGCGTCAGCCCCGTGAAAGCCTGCGGCGCGTTGCAGCTCACCATGCAGTGGGCGCTGCCCCATCGGGCCACATTGTCGCGCAGCACGCGTGCGCGCAGCGGCACTATCTCGTTGGCCACCTCCAGCGACCCCTCGGGCAGCGCGCCAAGGGCGGCCGTGGTCTTGCCGCCAGGGGCTGCACACAGGTCGAGGTAGCGCAGCGGCTCAGCGCCCGAAAGCGAGCGCAGCACGTGGGCTATGAACATCGACGACGCATCCTGCACATAGTAAAGGCCCGACTGGAAGTCGGTGTCGAATGTGAACTGCGGACGCTCGCCCGGCACATAAAAACCTTCGGCGCACCACGGCACACGCTGCACACCTGCGGGCACCGCGGCACCGCGGCGGGCGTTGACGCGCACCGACACCTCTGGCAGGCTGCCGGTGATGGCTCCGGCAAGGGCCTTGCACTCGTCGGGCGGCAGAAGGCCGCCCATCTGCTTAATGAATAGCGGATTGATGGTCATAGCTAACTCGTTGATTAATTTTGCATTTCGCGCTGCAGCCGCCATGCCGCGGCCATAACTCGGCACAAAAATAGTGAAAAAACGCGTAAAAGCACACCGCGCACAGCGTTATAAATGTGCCAACTGCGCTGCTATTCGCAGTTTTTTGCTACCTTTGTATCCCAAAACTATTATTCACCTATTAAAAGAGAACGACATACACACACATCACGCTATGGACAAGATAAAATTTGGAAAGCATGTGGATTTGGCCTACGAAATATTCACCGTTGACGACGGCGGAGAGGCCGCATCGGTGTTTAAGTTCACCGACAAGCACCCCGACTCGTTTGTATACGGTCTTGACAAAGGCATGATCGACGGCTTTGCCAACGCCATCAACGGCCTGGCCGAGGGCGACAGCTTCGACTTCACCCTTGAGCCCAAGGACGCCTTCGGCGAGAAGAACCCCGACATGGTGCAGGTGCTTGACAAGAGCATATTCTGCATCAACGGCGAGTTTGACACCGACCGCGTGTATGAAGGCGCCGTGGTGCCCATGCAGACGGCCGACGGATTCCGCATCGACGGCTTTGTGAAAGAGATCACCCCCGACAAGGTGACCATCGACTTCAACCACCAGTTGGCCGGCGAGCGCGTACGCTATGCAGGCAAGGTGCTTGCCGTGCGCGACGCCACACCCGACGAAATGAACCCCAAGGGCGCATCGTGCAACTGCGGCGGCAGTTGCGGCGAGGGCGGCTGCGAGGGATGCAGCGGCGGTTGCCACTAAGCCACACCGCCACACATATATATTACAGTAACGAATTTAACACAAAACATAGCCCCTGAAAGCCGCCACCGCGGCGGGGCAGCAACAAACTATTATGGACAAATTAAGCTATGCACTTGGCCTTAGCATGGGCCAGAATTTTATGGGCTCGGGCATCAAAAGCCTCAACGTTGACGACTTCGCCGACGCTCTGCGCGCCGTCTACACCAGCGGCGAGAAAAAGATGAGCTACGATGAGGCCAAGCAGGTGGTGACCGAGTACTTCACCCGCCTTGAGCAGGAAGCCAAAGAAAACAACGCCAAGGCCGGCAAGGAATTCCTTGAGCAGAACGCCAAGCAAGAGGGCGTGCACGTGACCAAATCGGGCCTGCAATATCAAATTGTGAAAGAGGGCACTGGCAAAAAGCCCGGCCCCAACGATGTGGTGACGGTGCACTACACCGGCCGCCTGATCGACGGCACCGTGTTCGACAGCTCGGTGGAGCGCGGCGAGCCTGCCACATTTGCAGTGGGCCAGGTGATTCCCGGCTGGGTTGAAGGCCTGCAGCTAATGAGCGAGGGCGCGGCATGGCGCCTGTTCATACCCAGCGAGCTGGCCTATGGCGTGCACGGCACAGGCCCCATTCAGCCCAACAGCACGCTCATATTCGACGTGCAGCTCATAAAGGTGGGCAAATAACAATCGACAACACAAATTATTACAACAACACTTACTTATAAGCAAATTATGAAAAAGATTTTTTCACTGCTCGTGGTGGCTCTCATGATTGGCTCGCTGGCGAGCTGCAACAAGAAGGCCACCAAGGCAAGCCCCACCGAAGACTCGGTGAGCACACTGTTTGGCAGCGGCATGGGTGCAAATCTGGCCTACATGGTGAGCCAGGACAGTGCCAACGCCGACAAGTTTGAGAAAGATGAATTCCTCAAGGGCCTTGAGTCGATCATCAACCGCGACACCACAAATGCCGACAACAGCTATCTGGGCGGCATCCAGTATGGTTTCCAAATTCTCGGCTCAATCCAGCAGATTGAGCAGGAGGCTGGCGTGAAGATTGACCGCCGCCGCTTCCTGGCCGAGTTCAAAAAAGCATTCTCGAGCAGCAAGAAGCTCACGCAAGAAGAGCTGCAGCAGAAGGGCATGGACCTGCAAAACCTGCTCACCCGCGTTGCCAACGAGAAGCGCGCCAACGACCCCAAGGCAGTCGAAAACCTGAAGGCTGGCCAGGCATATGCCGCAAAGCAGCTCCAGGCCGACAAGAGCCTGCAGAAAACCGCAAGCGGCCTCATCTACAAGGTGGTGGCTCCTGGCAGCGGCGAAAACTTCAAAGCCGGCGAGACGGTGAACGTGAAGTATGTGGGCAAGCACGTGGACGGCAAAGTGTTCGACCAGTCGAGCAGCCCCGTGCCCATGAAGATTGACGAGGGCGGCCTCATCAAGGGCTTTGTGGAGGCGCTCAAACTGATGAAGCCGGGCACAAAACTGCACGTAATCATCCCCGCTGAGCTGGCCTATGGCCCGCAAGGCAACCAGGCCATTGGCCCCAACGAGACTCTGGTGTTTGACATCGAGGCAGTGGGCGCAGGCAAGTAATTAAGCACACACAAATTAACTCATATGGCAGAGGCGGCTCAAGTTAGAGCCGCCTCTGCTTGCTTTTTTCACGTCACAGCTGCTCTATTTTGCGGTTGCGACGGCGGCGGAAGTCGTTGAACGTGTCGAACACATCGGCCAGAGCAGCAGTGGAGTTCTGCACCTCGCTTTGGTAGAGCGAGGCCGAGTTGCCGGCCGTGCCCGTCTTGCCCTGCAGCGCGCCGCTCACTCCACTCACCTCCTCTAGCAGGCGCATTTGCAGCTGCACCATTTGCAGGGCGCCAATGTCGGTGCTGTGCGATATTATCTGCTCAGGCTTGGCGTTGCACTCATTGGGCGAATAAGGCAGAATGCCGTTGCAGTTGCGCCAGATGAGGCGTATGTCGCTCCACGAGAAGCCCTCGGGCAAGGCGGTGTCGGGAAACAGCAGCACGCCCTTGGCCGAGGCAGCCATCACCTGGTCGACCAGCGTCACGAGGCGGTTCACCTGCTTCTGCTGGTCGATGACGTCTTCCACCAGCGAGTGCACCTCACCATCGGTGAGCGGATACATCTTAACCACATAAGGGTGCATGCCGTGGGCCCACGGCGAGTCGTAGCTGGCCAGCAAGTCGCCCATGGGCGAAAACCAGCGGCAGTGCCACACGGCGGCAATGTCCCAGCGCACATTCAAGTCGGGGTTGGCTCGCAGGCGGCGGGCTGCCGAGGGCTCGCACAGCGACACTTGCGCCGTGGCGCGGTCGTGGCACACCAGCACCTCGCGGCTTTCAAGCGTCCACACCTCTATGGCGCGGCACTTGCCGCTGTCGGCCGCACGCCAAAAGTCGGTGCCTGTGGCCGAGTCGGCGCCGATGCTGGTGGTGAAGCTGGCAGTGCGCTGCTCGGCCTCAGCAGTGTATATGCCGCGCAGCCAAGCCGCCTTGCGCCGGTCGCCGCCCGCAGTGAGCCGCATTAGCTCGGCAAGGCTGAGGTCGTGCAGTTGCCCTAAAATTTCGCAGTCGCGGCCCAGAGGGTCGGTATAGGCATTCACAAAGAAGCGGTTAAGGTTCACGTTGCTCACGCGCGGACGGCGGTCGCACAATCGGCTTTCCACATCCACGCGCTGCACACAGCAGCCCGAAATCAGGAACTCCTCAAGAGCTCGGCTATCGAGCTCATCGGTGGCGTTGAGCCGGCTGGTAACCCTAAGAGCACGGCTCTTGGGCTCGCCCTCGTCCTTGAGTTGCGAGCGGAATCGGCCCACCACGGTGCGCACCAGCTGGCGAATAAGATTGTTGGTGATGGGCGAACCGCCGTTGCGGCTGTAGCGTTCCCACTCGGTCATGCGATTGCCGGCCACGTCGACGGTGGGGTCGCCCCACTGGTCGCCATAGGCAAAACGCTTGCACCGCTGCCGCGACGAGCGCAGATTGCCGCAAGCCATCCAGGTGCGGTAGGCCGCATTGAGCACGGCAGCGTCGGTGGGGCGCAAATTGGAGTTAATGGAGTAATCTTTCATGTTGCAGTGAGTTAAAGTGGTTAGGGCGCGGCAAAATAGCGACGGCGGTCGCGCGGACCGCACGACAGATGCAGCCATGCATAGCCACGCTCGTTGATGGCTTGGTCAATGGGCAAGTTGAGCTGTTGCAGCAGGCTCCATAACTGTGCGTTGAGCTGCGGCGAGCCAGCAGTAACATCGGCTGCCTCGCCGGCCATGTGCTGGCTTTGCGGCACTCCGCCCACCGCCTTGTTAAGCTCGGGGCAGCGGTAGCCGCTGGTGACCTTGATGGGGCGTCCCCAGGCTTCGCGCAGCGGGTCGAGCACCTGCTCCACCAACCTGCGCAGAGCAGTCTCGGCCGCTGGGGGCGGCACGTTGGCTATGCCCAGCCGCTGGGCCGTGGCCGAACGAGTGAGCTCTTGAATGGTGAAATGTTTCATTTTAGCGTGTGTTTTATTGGAATTTGCGCAAATTTACTGCCACCGCTCCTCCAAGCGCCATGGTAATCGGTGACACTCGCAAAAACGAGCAAGCTCAATTTTTGCCATTGTGCTCGGTTTGCACTAATTTTTCATAAATCAGGCGGCACCTCGGCAATGTCTAAAAAACGAGCAAGCTCTTTTTTTGCCATTGCGCTCGGTTTGCACTAATTTTTCATAAATCAGGCGGCACCTCGGCAATGTCTAAAAAACGAGCAAGCTCTTTTTTTGCCATTGCGCTCGGTTTGCACTAATTTTGCACATTGGAAATAAAGTGAGCGTGATTTCGACAATATTGACCCTTGGTGCGGCCATGGCTGTGGCCGTGTGCGCAGCTGCCGGATGGAGGCTTGGGCTCAGGGGGCAGTTGTCGGGCATCACGGCGTGCTTGCTGGCACTGGCAGCGTGCTGGGCGTGTGGCCCTATGGCTTGCAGCACGGCTACGGCCATTGTGCCTGAGGTTGGCAACCTGCCAAGGCCGCTGCTCGAAGCAGCAGTGCGGGCCGTGGTGGCAGCCATGACGTGGCTCACAGTGCGCGTGGCCGGCTTCTACGCCCCGGCCTGGAGGGTTAAGCGTCGCATGGAGGGCCTCGAGCAGACCGCAGGAATGGCGCTTGCCGCCATGCAGTGCGCAGTGGCCGCGGCACTGCTGCTGACAATAGCGGCGGCCGCAAGCACACAAGTGCAGAAATTCGTGGCACAGCACCCGGCAGCCCGCATAGCCGTGAATGCAGCCGCGGCACTCACCGGATGCCACGCAGCGCCGCTGGGCGCGCATTAAGCAGAAGAAACACAGCCGGCCACAGGCCGGCCAATCATAGCAGACATGAGTCAGAACAAAGGAAACAACAAACGAAAAGAAGAAGAGGAAAAGCGAATAATAAGCGATGCGGCCTCGGAAGAGTATAAATACGGCTTCGTGACCAGCATCGACACCCACGTTCTGCCCAAGGGGCTCAACGAGGATGTGGTGCGCACCATATCGCGCCTCAAGGGCGAGCCCGAGTGGCTGCTCGAGTTCCGCCTGAAGGCCTACCGCCACTGGACCACTCTGAAGATGCCCACGTGGGGGCACGTGCACCTGCCTCCCATCGACTTCCAGGCCATAAGCTACTATGCCGCACCGCGCAAGCAGGAAAGCGGCAGCAAGGAAATCGACCCGGAACTGAAGAAGACTTTCGACAAGCTGGGCATTCCGCTTGAGGAGCGGCTGCGCCTTAGCGGCATGGCCGTGGACGCCATCATGGACAGCGTGAGCGTGCACACCAGCTACCGCGAGCGGCTGGCCGAACTGGGCGTGATTTTCTGCTCGATAAGCGAGGCGGTGAAGGACTATCCCGACCTGGTGAAACGCTACCTGGGCTCGGTGGTGCCCTACACCGACAACTTCTTTGCGGCCCTGAACTCGGCCGTGTTCAGCGACGGCTCGTTTGTGTACATTCCCAAGGGCGTGCGATGCCCCATGGAACTGTCGAGCTACTTCCGCATCAACGCCGCCCAGACAGGGCAGTTCGAACGCACTCTGATTGTGGCCGACGACGACAGCTATGTGTCGTATCTGGAGGGCTGCACAGCCCCCATGCGCGATGAAAACCAGCTGCACGCCGCCATAGTGGAGATTGTGGTGGAAGACCGTGCCGAAGTGAAATACAGCACCGTGCAAAACTGGTATCCTGGCGACAAAAACGGCAAGGGCGGCATCTACAATCTGGTGACCAAGCGCGGCCTGTGCCGCGGCGACTACTCCAAGCTGTCGTGGACACAGGTGGAGACCGGCTCGGCCATCACCTGGAAATACCCAAGCTGCATCCTTAAGGGCAACAACTCGGTGGGCGAGTTCTACTCGGTGGCGCTAACGCGCAACTATCAGGAGGCCGACACCGGCACCAAGATGATTCACCTGGGCAAGAACAGCCGCAGCACCATAGTGTCGAAGGGCATATCGGCCGGACACAGCCAAAACAGCTACCGCGGCATGGTGAAGGTGGCCCCCGCAGCCACCGGCTGCCGCAACTACACTCAGTGCGACTCGCTGCTGCTGACCCCCACCAGCGGTGCCCACACCTTCCCCGTGATTGAGGTGGGCAACGACTCGAGTGTGGTGGAGCACGAGGCCACCACCAGCAAGATCAATGAGGACCAGATATTCTACTGCAACCAGCGCGGCATAAGCACCGAAGACGCCGTGGGCCTGATTGTGAACGGCTATGCCAAAGAGGTGATGGCCAAGCTGCCCATGGAGTTTGCCGTAGAGGCGCAAAAGCTGCTGTCGGTGTCGCTTGAGGGCAGTGTGGGATAAAGCCTCCCGGCTGGAGACAGATAATTTAGCAACAAAAATCAAAAAAAAGACACAATCACGACATATGTTAGTAGTTAAAGACTTACACGCCTCTATCGAAGGCAAGGAGATTTTGAAGGGCGTCAACCTCACCGTGAAGCCCGGCGAGGTGCATGCCATAATGGGCCCCAACGGCTCGGGCAAAAGCACCCTGTCGGCAGTGCTCACCGGCAACCCCGCCTACACCGTAACCGGCGGCTCTGCCACTTTCTATGGCAAAGACCTGCTGGCCATGACTCCCGAAGACCGCGCCCACGAGGGGCTGTTCCTGAGTTTCCAGTATCCTGTGGAGATTCCAGGCGTGTCGATGGTAAACTTCATGCGCGCCGCCATCAACGAAAAGCGCAAATACCACGGCCAAGAGCCACTGAGCGCCAGCGAGTTTCTGAAGCTGATGCGCGAAAAGCGCGCCGTGGTGGAACTTGACAACAAGCTCGCGTCGCGCGCCGTGAACGAGGGCTTCTCGGGCGGAGAGAAAAAGCGCAACGAGATTTTCCAGATGGCCATGCTTGAGCCCCGGCTGTCGATTCTCGACGAGACCGACAGCGGCCTCGACATCGACGCCCTGCGTGTGGTGGCCGGCGGCGTGAACAAGCTCAAGACCGACCAGAACGCCACCATCGTCATCACCCACTACGAGCGTCTGCTCGACTACATCAAGCCCGACTTCGTGCACGTGCTGTACAAGGGCCGCATAGTGCTGTCGAGCGGCCCAGAGCTGGCCAAAGAGCTTGAAGTGAAGGGCTATGACTGGATTAAGGAGCAAGTGGACAACGAAGACAAGAAGTGACACACACTATGACCAACGCATTACAACAATACACCGACCTCCACGACCAGCAGCTGAGCGCCCTGCGCAGCCACTCGCCCGAGGCGCTCAATGCCATGCGCAGCCGCGCTCGGCAGGCTCTGGACGGCGCCGAGCTGCCCCGCAAGGGCTCGGACGACTACGAGGCCACCGACCTTGAGCAGGTGCTTGCGCCCAACTATGGCATCAACGTGAACCGCGTGCCATTCACAGCCGACGCCAGCCACGCATTCAACTGCGACGTGCCCAACATGAGCACGTGCATGTATTATTTCTTCAACGACACATTCGCCCGCAGCGCCACTGCAAGCCACAACCTTGAAAAGGGCGTGGTGGTGGAGTCGATGGCCGAGGCCGCCACACGCCACCCGCAGCTGCTGAGCCACTACGGCACGGCGGCGCGGCTCGACGACCCCTGCACAGCCCTCAACACCATGCTCGCGCAAGACGGCATGGTGGTGTATGTGCCCGACGGGGTGGCCATGGAGCGGCCCATTCAGCTGGTGAACATATTCAATGCTTCGGCACCGATGATGGCCGTGCGCCGCATTCTGGTGGTGGTGGGCCGCAACGCCAGCGCACGCATGCTGGTGTGCGACCACACCAGCAACCCTGACATGGACTACCTCAGCTCGCAAGTGGTGGAGATTGTGGCCATGGAGGGCGCCACATTCGACTACTACGACCTGGAGGAAAGCTCGGAGCGCACCAGAAGGCTGTCGTCGGTGTTTGTGGCGCAGGCGGCAGGCAGCAACGTGCTGGTGGACGGCATTACGCTGCTCAATGGCTACACGCGCAACAACTACCGCTTTGAAGTCAACGGCGAGCACGCCGAGTCGCACCTGCTGGGCATGACCATAGCCGGCGGATGCCAGCATGTGGACAACCACACCTACATAAGCCACAACGCGCCTCGCTGCCGCAGCAACGAGATGCTGAAGTATGTGCTCAACGACCACGCTGTGGGCGCATTCTCGGGCAAGATTCTGGTGAAGCCCGGCTGCCCGCGCATCGACGCCTATCAGGGCAACCGCAACATATGCGCCTCGCCCGAGGCCAAGATGTACACCAAGCCGCAGCTCGAAATCTACACCGACGATGTTAAGTGCTCGCACGGCGCCACCGTGGGCCAACTCGACCAGGAAGCCATGTTCTATATGCGCACCCGTGGCGTGAGTGAGCCCGAGGCGCGAAGGCTGCTGATGCAGGCCTTCGTGGCCGACGTGGTCGATGCCGTGCGGCTCGAGTCGCTGCGCGACCGCCTGCGCCACCTGGTGGAGAAGCGCTTCGACGGCTCGCTGGCCACATCGTGCCAAGGCGGCGACTGCGCAGCCAGCTGCCACCGCCACAAGTAACTTAAAAGGAGACACACTATAACTACATTATGCAACTCAACTTTGATGAAATAAGAGAGCAATACCCCATTCTGGACCGCACCATCGAGGGCAACCGGCTGGTGTATCTCGACAACGCCGCCACATCGCAGGCACCGCGCTGCGTGCTCGACGCCATCACCGACATGTATCTGCGCCACCGGGCCAACGTGCACCGCGGCGTGCACACACTGTCGCAGGAGGCCACCGACCGCGTGGAAGCCTCACGCGAGAAGGCGCGCGCCTTCATCAACGCCGCCTCCACGCAAGAGGTGGTGTTCACCCGCGGCACCACCGAGGGCATCAACCTGGTGGCGTCGTCGTTTGGCGACATGCTGTGCAACGGCGACGAGATAATAGTGACCGGCATGGAGCACCACAGCAACATCGTGCCCTGGCAGCTGATAGGCCGCCGCAAGCGGGTGCGCCTGCGCGTGGTGCCCGTCACCGACAGCGGCGAGCTCGACCTCAACGCCTATGAAGACATGTTCACCGAGAGCACCCGCTTCGTGGCCATAACCCATGTGAGTAATGTGCTGGGCACCATCAACCCCGTAAAGCAGATGATAGCCACCGCCCACCGCCACGGCGTGCCCGTGCTGGTTGACGGCGCCCAGGCTGCCCCGCACCTGAAGGTCGACGTGCGAGACCTCGACTGCGACTTCTATGCCCTGTCGAGCCACAAGATGTATGGCCCAACGGGTGTGGGCGTGCTGTATGGCAAAAAACACTGGCTCAACACTATGGCCCCATACCAGGGTGGCGGCGAGATGATAGGCAACGTGTCGTGGAGGCAGACCACATTTGCCGAACTGCCATTTAAGTTCGAGGCAGGCACGCCCGATTACGTGGGCATAGCGGCATTCGGCGCCGCCATCGACTACATCAACTCGCTGGGCATAGGCAACATCGAGGCCCATGAGCAAGAATTGCTAAAGGCTGCCACCAGCGGCCTGATGGAGGTGGAGGGGATGCGCATCTACGGCACAGCGCCGCAAAAGGGCGCGGTGGTGTCGTTCAACGTGGGCGACATCAACAGCTACGACCTGGGCACGCTGCTCGACAAGCTGGGCATAGCCGTGCGCACCGGCCACCACTGCGCGCAACCGCTTATGGACCGCTTTGGAGTGACAGGCATGGTGCGCGCCTCATTTGCCGTCTACAACACTCTCGACGAGGTGCAGCGCTTCACGGCAGCCGTGAAGCGCGTGGCAGCCATGTTCCGATAACAAAGAATGATTTTAATTAGCAAAACATTAACAAACGACATAAAATGAACAAGAAGACAGTATTAGCACTTGCGATTGCCGCCATGCTGGGCGGCAGCGCGGCACAGGCCAAGAAGCCCAAGGCTGCGACAAGCCACAAGCCCGTAGTGACCGCCATCAAGGCCGAAGAGCCCAAAATCACCGTGAAGGAGGCCGAAGACTCGCTCAGCCGCCAGCTGGCACGCATCTATGGCGCATCGATCAACAAGATGTTTGAGCAGCGCAAAGGCGCCACATCGAAGGACAAGTTTAAAGAGGGTTTTGCCGTGGTGATGAAAAACGACACCAGCAACACCGACTTCCTCGACGGCCTGGCATTCGGCCTTGAGGTGCTGCGCACGCAAATACAGATGAAGAGCAAGCAGAAAATCAACCTCAACACCACCGAGTTTGCCCGCGAGCTGGGCAACACGCTGGCCGACACCAAGGTGATGAGCGAAGCCGAACTTAAGGGCCTCAACGAAAAAGTGACCCAACTGATGAACGCCACCGAGCAGCTGGCCCGCGAAAACGACCCGCAAGCAGCAGCCAACAAGAAGGCCGGCGCCGAATTTGCGCAAAACGCGCTGAAGACCGACAAGGCCTACCGCCGCACCGCAAGCGGACTCGTGTATAAAGTGGTGACTCCTGGCAAGGGCGAAAGCTTCAAGGCCACCGATGTGGTGAAAATCAAGTACAAGGGCACGCACATCGACGGCAGCACATTTGACGAAAACGGCGAGGGCACCGAAATGGGCATCAGCAACTTTGTGCCAGGCTTCAAAGAGGCCCTGATGCTCATGAACCCCGGCTGCAAGCTGCGCGCCATCATTCCCGCCGAGCTGGCCTACGGCCTGCGTGGCGGCGGCCAAGGCGTGATTGGCCCCAACGAGACTCTGGTGTTCGACATCGAAACACCCGAGCCCGCCAAGAAGCCCGAGGCCAAACCCGAAGCCGACAAAGCAAACAAATAACGCAAATTTGCCCAAAGCGCAAACACAATAAAGTCAGGGGCGGTGAAACCTTAACGGTTCACCGCCCCTGCGTTTTTATTTTGACTCAAAGGGTTAGCCCTGCGTTACTTCACTTTCCACTCAAAGCCGTCTTTGGTGTCTTTCACATCAAAGCCATAGCTGGCGAGCTCGTTGCGAATCAGGTCGCTTGTGGCCCAGTCCTTGTTGGCCTTGGCGTTTTTGCGCAAATTCAGCAGCAGGTCCACTGCCTTCTGGTAAGGCTCCAGATTCACGCTGTCGCCGCCGGCCGAGTCGTCGCGAACACCAAGAATGTCGAACAGATAGGTCTTGAACACATCCTTCAGTTCGTCGATGTCGGCCTGCGACAGAGTGGCATGGCCGTCGTTCACCTGGTTGATCACCTTGCAGGCGTCAAACAGCGTGGCGATCACAATGGGCGTATTCAGGTCGTCGTTCATCGCCTCGGCGCAGCGCTCGCGGTAGTTCTCGAGCTTGGCCGTGGTTGAGTCGGCTGCCTTGAGGTCGAGCAGGCGGTGCCAGCCGTCCATGATGCGCTCGTAGGCCTTTTCGGCGGCTTTCAGAGCCTCGTTGCTGAAGTCAACCGTGCCGCGGTAGTGGGCCTGCAGGATGAAGAAGCGTATGGTCATGGCCGAATACGGCTGGTCGAGCAGCGGGTGGTTGCCCGTGAAGAACTGCTCGAGCGTGATGAAGTTGCCCAGCGACTTGCCCATCTTCTGACCGTTGATGGTGATCATGTTGTTGTGCATCCAGTAGTGCACCATCTGGTCGCCCTGGCTGGCCACAGCCTGCGCGATTTCGCACTCGTGGTGGGGGAACACAAGGTCCATGCCGCCGCCGTGAATATCGAAGTGCTTGCCCAGATATTTGCGTCCCATGGCCGTGCACTCGCAGTGCCAGCCAGGGAAGCCGTCGCTCCACGGCGACGGCCAGCGCATTATGTGCTCGGGCTGCGCCTTTTTCCACAGTGCGAAGTCGGCCTGGTTATGCTTCTCTCCCACGCCGTCGAGTTTGCGGCTGGCGTTGATCACGTCGTCGAGGTTGCGGCCCGATAGCACGCCGTAATGGTGGTCGCGGTTATACTTCTCGATGTCGAAATACACGCTGCCGTTGCTCACATAGGCATATCCGTTTTTCAGGATTTCGCTCACCAGCTGCTCCTGCTCGATGATGTGGCCCGTGGCGTGCGGCTCGATGCTGGGCGGCAGCACGTTGAGTGCGGCCATGGCATCGTGGTAGCGGTTGGTGTAGAACTGCGCCACCTCCATGGGCTCGAGCTGCTCAAGGCGTGCCTTCTTCTCGATTTTGTCGTCACCCTCATCGGCATCATGCTCAAGGTGGCCAACATCGGTGATGTTGCGCACATAACGCACCTTATAGCCCAGATGCTTAAGGTAGCGGAACAGGACGTCGAAAGTGATTGCCGGGCGCGTGTGACCCAGGTGCGGGTCGCCATATACCGTGGGGCCGCACACATACATGCCCACAAACGGCTCGTTGAGCGGCACGAACTGCTCCTTCTTGCGTGTGAGCGTGTTGTAGATGAAAAGTGGATGTTGCATAAACTGTCTCTCTAAGTATGTTGTTGTTCAAAAAGCCAGCGGCATGCATACAGATGAGCCGCTGGCGTTTTTTTGCCTTTATCGCGTTTTTAGGCCTGACCCTTGGGGGTGGGGAAATTGATGGGGCCGTTGCCGCTGCCGGGAGTGCGCTGCTGGATTTCGCCGAATGTCATCTCATACTGGTCGATGTTTTGCTTGAGGGCATACAGCAGCTGCTTGGCGTTCTCGGGAGTCATAATCACACGGCTCTGCACACGAGCCTTGGGTGTGTTGGGGGCAAGCAGAATCATGTCGAGGAAGAAGTCGTTGGGTCCGTGGGTGATTACGGCCAAATTGGCATACTTGCCCTGCATTTCTTCCTGAGGCACTTCAATTTGTATCTGTTGTCCCTGATTGTTTTTTTCTTCGTTTGCCATTGTTGTAAAGTTTTTAGTTTTTAATTAATAATTCAGTTAACTACTTTATTTTGAAGTCATAGAACTTCACCGAGGGCTTCACCTCGTCGTTTACGGCCACCCTAAGCACACGGCACGAGGGGCGGCCAGTGATATTACTTGCAAAAAACGAGCCATAGCAGTCGCGCCAGTAATAGGCGGTGTCGGTGCCTGCCAAGTCGTGCACCAGGTGGCACACCACGGTGTCGGCGCCAAGCGTGGCGCGGTCGGCAAGCAGGGACAGCCGGTGCAGGCTGGCGTGCTCCACCTCGCAGCGCAGGTTGATGTATGGCCCCGTGCGCCACAGGCTGCGCAGCTTAATGCTGCGGTGCCTCTGGGCATCTGGGCCGGTGGCAAGGCGCACGGTGTCGGTCACAATGCGTGTGCAGCGGTAGGTGCTGATGGGGCGCGGCTCTCCAGCCTGGCCCTGCAGCTGCCTGAAGCTGTAGCGCAGCAGCACGCGGTCGCCGACCTTTACGCCCTGTGGCAGTGCCGTGAGCGACGATTGCAGCTGCACGGCTGTCGAGTCGCCACGGCCCAGATACTCAAACGCCACTGTGCCGCCGTCAAGTCCCTTGCAGGTTACCACATCGAGCCTGAAGTCGCCCAGCGTGTCGAGCGAGGGGTCGTAGCCGTCGCCGCAGCCGGCCATGCCCAATGCGAGCACAAACGCCGCCAGCCGCATGGCCATGCGCAAAAGTGTGCTATGCCATGACTTTGCATTCATATGGTGCCGCCGGTTTCATCCACAATTTGGCCATCGCGCATGTGCAACACACGGTCGGTGTCGCGCGCCAGGCTCTCGTCGTGGGTTACAATCACAAACGTCTGTCCCATTTCATCGCGCAAGCGGAAGAAGAGGCGGTGCAGTTCCTGCCGGTTGGCGGTGTCGAGGCTGCCCGAAGGCTCGTCGGCAAGCACCACACGCGGCTTGTTGACCAGCGCGCGGGCCACCGCCACGCGCTGCCTCTCGCCGCCCGACAGCTGCGCCGGCTTGTGGTCGAGGCGGCTGTCGAGCTTCATGAACTCAAGCAGCTTGCGGGCGCGGCCATAGGCCTCGTCGCGGCTTTCGCCGCCTATCAGGGCAGGGATGGCCACATTCTCGAGCGTTGTAAACTCGGGCAGCAGCTGGTGGAACTGAAACACGAAGCCTATGTTGCGGTTGCGGAAGTGCGCCAGGGCGCGGCCCTTGAGCTGGAGCACATCGGTGCCGTCATAGAGCACGCTGCCGCTTTGCGGGCGGTCGAGCGTGCCTATGATCTGCAGCAGGGTGGTCTTGCCGGCTCCGCTGGGACCAACCACGCTCACAATCTCGCCCTCGCTGATGCTTACGCTCACATCGCGCAGCACCTCAAGGCTGCCGTAACGCTTGACTATGTTTTTTGCTTCAATCATGTTTAGCAAATTGATTTTATCACTTCAACGGGCGGCAAGCCGCCCAGGCCCTAAGGCATATACAAAGATATTACAAATAGGCCGCAGCCACAAATTTTTGGGCCGCGATTGTGGAGCAAAGGCAGGCGGCACCCCTTCACAACCGGCCCGGCATCGCAGTCATTGTGCGAACACCTGCTTTAGCACATCGAGCGACTTGAGCGTGCCCAGCGAGGCGTTGTGCATGCGGTAGTAGGCAATGATGTGTTCGAGCACCGCGGCGCGGTCGGCATGGCCAAAGCGGAAACGGTGCATGTTGGCAAACGTCATGCGGCTCAGCCTGTAGGCCACACGAGCCTCGTCAGGAGGCAGCCAGCGCCCACCGGCTCGTGGCGAGGGGGCAAAGGTGCCCCCGGCCATGTCGAACCAGTATCCGTCGCGGTAGCCGCGTGTGTCGGGCTCGATGCCCATGAGGCGCCCCAGGCCGTAGAGGAAGCAGATGTGGAAGTTGGCCACGCCTCGGCGTAGGCACTCCAGCAACTGCACCGAAGTGGCTATGTAGGCATACAGCGCAGCGTTTTCCTCATATTCCTGAATGCTGTGCGTCAGCACCTCGGTTATGAACATGGCCACGGCGTTTTTCACGGGGTCGCAATACAGGTCGTGCACGGGGTAGGCTCGGCGCAGGTCATGAAAGCGGCACAAGTCGCTGCCTGGCCGCCCTGTAGCCTCAAACTCGACAAGCGACAGCGGCATGAGCATGGCCTGGCGCATGCGCGCGGCAGCCGTGGCCGACTGCGGTGACACAAACGCCATGAGGCCGCGTCGGTCGGTGTAGATGCGCACAATGCTGGTGCGGTCGGTGCAGCGCACGGTGCCAAGCACTATTCCATGAAGTTTGTCGCGCATAGTGTGAGAGTCACTGTTTTCATTGAAACTGCTAATTTAGCACTATTTTCCCGAAAAAAGCCAATGCAAACGCCTTTTTGTGGCTATAAATCACGTTTTCACCGCCTTAAATTTTGCGGAATGAAAAATCCTTTCTATATTTGCAGTCGCTTTTGTAGCGGCACTTTTTTCGAGGCCCATTCGTCTATCGGTTAGGACGCAAGATTTTCATTCTTGAAAGAGCAGTTCGATTCTGCTATGGGCTACCAAAATTATTAAAAATATAACAAAGAAAATATGGCAAACCATAAATCAGCTATTAAGAGAATCCGCCAATCACAGGCGAGAAATCTGCGTAACCGCTATTATGCAAAGACTATGCGCAACGCTGTGCGCAACCTCCGCAAGATGACCGACAAGGCCGCTGCCGCTGAGGAGTACAAGAAAGTTTCGGCCATGCTCGACAAGCTGGGCCGCAAGAACGTGATCAGCAAGAACAAGGCTTCCAACCTGAAGTCGAAGCTGGCCAAGCACGTCAACAAGCTGGCTTAATCGGCCGCCCCAAGAGATATTGACTTCAGAGTTTCTCTGAAACGCCATATAAATATATAAATGATAACACAGCGACTTGTGTCGCAACCCCCTTATGCAGGAGTACGCGCGATAGAGTTGCTGATGATGGCCCATTCGTCTATCGGTTAGGACGCAAGATTTTCATTCTTGAAAGAGCAGTTCGATTCTGCTATGGGCTACCATGCATATTGCACCATTCCCAATCACTATGCGGATGGTGCTTTTTTGTTTGCACGCCCTTTCGGGCATCATACTCACGGTTATGATCAACAGATATTACGTGTATTTGTTTCTGCGAAGCACATGGATAGATGTGAATGTAGCCAAAAGCACATTCAAGCTCCAAAATCTCAACCTTGAGCAGCGTGACGGCAAAGGACTCACCAACGCTGAACTTGGCCGCTTGGGATTTGTGGACAGGCCACGCTCATTTCAACTCATAAGCCCATCGAGGTATATATATGGTGGCTGCTGCGCGGCCGGCATCAGCGTGCTCAGCAGCCCCGACAGCAAAAAGCCTCTGTATGAGGTCGGCCAGCGCAATGTTGACCAGCACATAATATCAAGCATATGGGGCGAGCCAGCCAATGTCACATCACGCACCAACTTCTGCGCCAGTCTTTTAGACAAAGTCAAACAGTGGATGCAGATGGACGATAAATTGGATTACGCTATGTGCTTGGACAAAATATCGCAGCCGCCATTGGGCGACTGTGCCGTGTCGTGTGAGACCTCAGTCAGCGCGCTTATGGCACGGCTCGACGTAGAAGGCGAATTCGATCCCGAAAGGATGTTTATTCTGCAGAGCGCTATTCCGAACATGCACGCCCACCCATGCACCTTTGGCCGCTACGAGGGTAAAATGTGGAAATACGGGTCAGAGCATTGGGCAGTCAGCGAGGAGATGGCCAATGCGATTTTCTACAACTACAGCAAAGAAAACAGTTGGGATTCAGACCAAATCATGTCGTTCGAGCTGGAAGACGCCGGCGAGATATCCAGCAGTGTAAAGGTCACGACCCACTTCTGCCACATGGCCCCCGACGGCACCGTATCCTCCATTGGGTCCTAACGGCATATACATAAAAACATGGCAAAGCCACACCGGCCAAAGGGCCAGTGCGGCTTTGCCACATTTTCAATACTATTGCATTGGCTCACCGGGCCACCACCTTAATGGTGTGGCTCGATGATGATGTGTTAACTTTTACAATCGCCACTCCGCTTGGAATGCCAGACACGCACAGGGGAGTGAGCGCACTCAGCTCTTGCGCCGCATTGCGGCCCAGAAGGCGTCCCGACGGGCTGTAGACATTCACCTCCACGTCATTGCTGTCGCCTGAAAGCATCACCTGCAATGTGCCAGCGGCCACCGAGCATGAGCATCGCACGCCATTGGCAGCCACCATGTCGACACCGCTTTCAAGGCACATCTGCAGCCCCTTGTAGGCATCCACCTTGCCATAGCCCCATTGCGGCGATCCATCCTGCCTCACATCGCCAGTGAAAGAGTCGTTGATGGCCGATGCCTGCAAAATCTGCTTTGCCCTCTCGGGCGACAGCGACGGGTCGGCCTGAAGCCAAAGGGCCATCACACCGGCCACAAACGGCGAGGCCATGGATGTGCCCTGCATGGTGCCATAGTAGGAGGCCTTGCCGTCAACCGACAAGGCGCTCACCATCTTGGCGGCATTAAACGCACCGTAATAGCGGTTGTAGGCCGACACCAATATCGAACCCGGTGCGGCGATTTCCGGCTTCACGCGCCCGTCGATAGTGGGGCCTGCCGATGAGAACGGGCAAATGCTGCCCACGGCATAGCTCGAGCCGCCTGTGTTGCCGTCGAGCATAGTGTATTTGTTCTTGGACGCAAACGCGCCAACTGATATTATTTTTTTGCCGGTGCCGCCCAACTCGTTCACGCTGCATTCCGAATCGCCGTCGGTGTAGGCTGGGTTTCCAAGATTGCTGAAAGTGGAATACACACCGTCGTTCCACATATTCACTGTACCCGACACCGCCTCGGTCTCAATGCCGAGAAACACGTTTTTCTTATTAACGCCAGTGCACATGGCCACGACACTCACATTGGGCTTGCCGTTGTTGGAATCCACTCCCGACTGCACCAGCACACTAATACTAATGCTGTCGCTGCTGCTCGACTCCAGGCCATCGAAGTCAAACTTTCTGATGTCGCTTTGAGTGGCATCGACAGCATCAAATGTGGCCAGCCGCTTGTTGGCCGCCTTGTCGTAGACATAGATTGTGGTCTTAAACTTCTTCGACGGTGTGCCCCAGATGTCAACGAGGCCCAGTTGCGTTTTGCCGTAGGAGGTAAACTGCAAGCCAGTGTTGAGCGAGTGGTCGCGCACCGAGAAACTTTTGCCGGCATGGCACTTGTCGCCCGAACTGTTGCCAGCCGCGCCCACTATGAGGTGTCCCTCGCCCTGCATGGCGTCGAGCATGCGGTCGACATACCCTGTGCCGTCGTGCGGGCCAATGTTGGAGCCGAGGCTTATGTTTATCACGCATGGCTTGTGCTGCGAATCGGCATAGTCGAATATGTATTTCGCCGCGTCGATAACCGACGCTTCGGTCGACTTGGTGGACACAAGCACTATCTCCGACTTTGGAGCCACGCCGTAGTATTTGTTGCTATAGCGGGTGTCGCCTCCGGCGGCTATGCCAGCCACGTGAGTGCCGTGGGAACTTGTGGTGATGTCGTAGCTGCGAGTGAGAGTGGCTTTTCCAGGCGCATATTCGCAGCCATACGCAAACCCATCGGGGCGGAGGCTCTCCAAGGTGTCGCAGTCCTGCTCCCAAATGCGGCTTATACGGCTTTGCTTGGTGTCGGGGTCGACAAATGCACTGTGGTCATACTGGAATCCGCTGTCGATTATGCCCACTATTGTGTTTTCGCCTTTGAACGGAGCGGCAAGCCCCGTGCCTGCATGTGCCATATCGACACAGCCGGCTGCCCGCGCCTCGTCGAGCAGCGGAAACAGCGGCCTTGACATGTGGATTTCGCTCACGCCTGGAATTTCGGCCAAGCGCCCAAGCATGCCTGCCGGAACAGCAACAGTCACGCCTCCGGCATTGGCCGTGCCCACATTCAGACCCATGCCGCGCAGGCGCTCGGCGCACTGCTCGGCGTCGGTTGCCGACAGCACCACGTCGACCATTCCGCGCTTGTCTTGAATATTGGCGATGCCGCGCTCAAGCAACGCTCTGTCAACGACATCGCTCGCCGCAATGGAACTGATAAACTTAGCGCCAACAGCGGCTTTTTTGCTCTGTGCCAATCCGCCGGCATGAGCCGTAAGCGTCAGCAGAGAAGCCAGTAGTAACATTTTTTTCATAATCGGTGTGAAATTTGTTTTCACAAAGTTAGCTATATTAACAGTAACGCACAAACAAACAGACGAACAAAAAATTTCAATCAGTAATATTTATTACTAAAATAAGCGATAATCGTAAAATAATCTACCGTTTTCTTGGCAAAATCTAACACATATTATAACTTTGCCATAGTCAACCAATATGCATTTTTTTGTTACCGACATATAAAACTATTTAAAATACTATTCATGAGGCAAATCTACTTTTTTATTGTTATGATGCTTGCCGCATTTGCGGCCAACGCACAAAAGGCGGCGCCCGACACAGCGCCTAAGCCCAATCCTCCCGCAGAGGTCTACACCCTGGCCCAGGCGCGCCAGCTGGGCTTGATTCCCAAAGGGCCGGCCACAAGCAGCAAAGCCGCCGACGGCAAAGCCGAAGCCGCCACCACAACGGCAACCAAGGCCTATGGCTTTGGACTTAAAGGATATGTGTCGCTGTCGTTGTCCGCACCGTCGAAGACCACGGTGGAGTTTGACTACAGCTACAACTTTAGCGCGGGTGCAAAGGCCGGCCAATATGTTTATCTCGTGGAATACACGATTGACAAAAACGGCTCGATGCATCCCACATATCTTGTGAAAAGCGATGTGGGCAAACGCACCTACACCAGGGTGGCCGCGCTCGACTACAACGGCCCCAACGTGCAGGACATGGCCTACAGCGAAAGCTCCGGCACCATGTATTGCCTTGGCTCGCACTATGTGAGCGAGGGTGGCATCACGATGGCAAAGCAGGCCCTGTATACGATCGATCTCACATCGGGCAAGATGACCATGGTGGGCAAAGACCTGTCGTCGAAATTCATGTCGCTGGCCGCCAACCGCGCCGGGCTGCTGTATGCGGTGGAGAAAACGGGGCAACTTTCAACAATTGACCCAATCACCGGCTATGTGGCCAAGGTGGGCAGCAGCGTGCTCAACAAGACTGCCAACTACATAAGCGGCATGGACATGGACTGCGATGACAACCAGCTGTACTGGCCGCTGTGCGACTCCAACGGATATTCCTACCTGGTCAAGATTGACCCATCGAGCGGCGCCGGCAAGGTGATAGGCCGCATCGGCACCAGCGAAGAGGAGCTGGTGGGCTTCAACGTGGAGCGCTACCAGCCCGGCGAGACGGCTCCTGCCAAGGTGGCCGACCTCACATTCACCCCTGGCGCCTCAGGAGCCCTAAGCGGCGAGGCGCAGTGGACAAGCCCCTCTGCCACCGTTGGCGGCTCGGCACTGCAATCGATCAGCAAAGCCGAGGTGTATCTGAACGGCAACCTGTATAAGGAAGTGGCCGTTACCCCAGGGGCAAAATCGACGGTGCAGCTCGACGGCCTTGCCAACAACTACAACCGCGTGGCCGTGGTCACCTACAACGGAGAGAGCAAAAGCGAAACGGCCGAGGCAATGAGCTGGGTAGGCCCCGATGTGCCGCAGGCAGTGACAGGCATCACCCTTGAGCGCACCACCCCACACCTTGCCACCCTGAAATGGGAAGCTCCTGCCGGCGCAGGCCTGCACAACGGCTATGTGAAGACCTCATCGCTGAAATACCGCATCACGCGCTACAACGCGTTTGGCGACACCACCGTTGTGGCCAAAACCTACCGCAAAGACCGCACCTATCTTGACTCTACCATCACCACGCTGGCAAGCTACAAATACTCAATACAGGCACTCACATCCGACTACGGCGGCACAGCCTTCTCTCCCGAAGTGCAGCTGGGCCCGGCCAACGAAGTGCCCTATTCATGCGTGTTCCAGTCCGACGCCGTGTTCAAGCTGTGGACACTTTACGACAACAACAACGACGGCAAGTGCTGGACATGCTACCCCTACAAGCACTATGTGTATCACGTGCCGGCAGGTGTCAAGGCCGACGACTGGATGATTTCGCCGCCTGTGCACATGAAGGCCGACAGCACCTACTACGTGTACTTCGAGTTCCGCTCGGGCCTGGGTGAATATTACCCCAAGCACATACAGGTCACCGTGGGCAAGAGCAACGACTACCGCGACCACAAGGTGATCAAGGACTACAAATTCGCGTCGCGAATCACCGAGCAGGCGCGCATAGCGCTGCCCATCTCGGAAGACGGCGAGTATTACGTAGGCATTCGCGACGTGTCGGACTACACATCGTGCAACGTGAGCCTCTACAACTTCTGCATTGTGGCCAAGCACACCGGTTGGCTCAAGGGCCAGGTGCGCGACGAGGCGGGCAATCCCGTGGAGGGTGTGACTGTGAACATTCCCGGCAGCAACATCTGCGACACCACCGACACCGGCGGCAACTACATGCTCGACTTTGTGCCCACAGGCTCATATCCTGTGAAGTACTCAAAACTGTATTTGCGCGACCTTACCGACACCGTGGCCTTCGTCAACGACAAGGAGTCGACACACAATGTGACCCTGTCCAAACTGCCCGCCTATTCTGTGACAGGACAGGTGAAGGATGTGAACGGCAAGTGCGTGGCCAACGCCAAGGTGAAACTCACTGGCTATGGCGAAGATCGTGAAGCGACAACCGGAGCCGACGGCAAGTTTGCATTCAGCAGCATTGCCGAACACGGCTACAAGTTCACCCTCAGCAAAATAAAATATGCCGGAGTGAGCGACACCATTGTGGTGGCGGCCGACACTGCTGTCAACATCACTCTCAGCCCAAAGATTCTGGCACCATCGGAATTCAAGGTGGCCGCAGCCGACAGCGCTGTAAGCATAACATGGAATCTGCCGCGCGATGTGTTCCGCCACGACAACGGAGCCTTCGAGAGCCAGTTGGGCTGGCTGGGCGGCAACGACAACTCGGTGTATGGGGCAGTGTTCCGCACGCCTGCCGTGCTTAAGAGCATCAGTTGGGTCACCACCAGCTACCAAGGCCCGCACGATGAAATGAACTTGTGGATTTTTGATGTGACCGACGACTTCAAGCCCACCAACAAGGTGCTGTTCAACGCCATGCACGTTGCCACCAAGGGCGATGAAGTGTGGAACACCTACGAGTTGCCGCAGCCCGTTGAGGCCCCCAACGGCTACTTCCTTGGGGTGAGCTACTCGAAAGGAATGTGCAGCCTTGCCACCGACAGCGGCACCGACCCCGAATATCCGTTTGTGCCATACACCAACTACTCGACCCAAGACTACACCACCAACAAGTGGCACTGCGCCGACGCCTCGTTTGTGAAGCGCAACCACCTTATCCGCGCCACCGGCGACGAACTTGGTGCCAACCCACAGAGCTTCGACTACAAGTATGTGGCGTGGCGCATGGCCGAAGACGACTTCCTCGACTCAGCCAAATGGGTTATGCTCACCCCCGCCGACGGCATATCCGACCTCAAGCTGAGCGACAACGTCGCATCGCTCAAGCCTGGCAACTACATCTATGCCCTGGCAGCCGTGTACCCTGGCGGCAAGTGCTCAGAAATCCTGTATAGCGACAACGTCACCGTCAAGGAGTCGGGCATCGAGGCAGTGCAGCTTGCAAGCCGCTTCATAGTGGCGCCCAACCCAGCCAGCACTGTGGTTAAGGTGAACATGGACTGCGACAAGATGGAGCTCTACAATGTGGACGGCGCATTGTGCGCTGCGGCCACCGGCACACGGGAGCTCAATGTGGAGCAGCTGGCCAGCGGAGTGTATCTGCTCAAGGCCACCATTAGCGGCCGCACCGTGATAAAGCGAGTGATAGTAAAGAATTAACAACCACAAAAAACGAAAGGATTGAATATGAAGAAAGTGTTTACAACCATGGCCGCGCTGCTGATGGCGGCATTGGCCTTGCCCACAGAGGCGACAGCGCAAAGCGCAGCCGGCGAGCCAGCCATAGCGTTCAAGTCGGCACGCGGAACCAGAGACAAAGAGGCCGACCGCTATGTGCAAGTGTACCTGAAATCATCGGAGGCCGGAGCCAAATTCTATGTAGTGGTGGACGGCGACTCCACCGAATACGACATGGTGAAGGCAGCCACACTCTACAACAAGAAAATAGCCGTGACCAAGCCCGAAGTGGATGTCAAAATCTATGGCAAAACGATCTCGTTTATCAACTTCGGCAACACCGATGCCTACGATGTGACCCTCGGTGCTGACGGCAACAACACCATCACCGAGTTCCGCTGCGAGAGCAACCCCATCACAAGCATCGACTTTGTGAACGGGATGAAGGCCCTCACCTACCTTGTGCTTAACAACAACAATAAACTCTCGTCAATCAACATCAAGAACGATGCGCTCCAACGCGTGAAGCTTGGCAAACAAAATGCAGTGAAGACGTTTGCCATGGAAGGCGCGAAAATATATGAGTTCGACCTCTCCAACAACAATGGAATCGAGACTATCGACTTGAGCAAGTGCCCCGCCCTGCAAAGTGTGATGCTCACCTCCGACTCCACCCTGAAATCGGTGAAATTCAATGCGCCCACCACGCTCAAGACAATCACCATCACATCGTCGAAGCTCACGAACTTTGAGGCCAAGGGGCTGACAGCACTCACCACACTTGCCCTCACCGGCAACCACGAGCTGTCGGCTGTCACCATCGAGGACTGCCCTGTGCTGGGACGCATCAATCTGGGCTCGAACAACCTGGAGTCGTTCACACTGAGCGCTCTGCCCAAACTGACATATTTAAGCCTCGACTCAAACCCGTTCAAGAGCCTTAACCTCGACCTCGAAGGGCTCACAACGCTTTACTGCGAGAAAACGCCGCTTAAGTCGGCCGACTTCTCAAAACTGCCCAAAGTGAAAACCCTGTATGCGCGCAATGGCGTGCTTGAGTCAATAAAGCTGTCGGACGAGGCCCTTAAAAACACGCTCTCCAACCTGTATGTGACAGGCAACAACTTCAACCTGGTTAACCTGCCGCCGCGCGGCCCCAAGATGAAGCCGTCGAACTCCTACACCACCCCCTACAACTACTATGCCCCGCAAAAGAACCCCGTATTGCCAAAGGTGATCAACGTGGGCGAAAAAGTGGACCTCAGCGGATATCTGTATGGACGCCTCTACGACACCACTGCCGTGGTCAAATCTGAATACAAGTGGGTGTCGAAATTCGACGAGGAGCTGCAGCCGGGCGTCGACTACACCGTTGACGGCGGCGTGTTCACATTCCTGCGCGAGCAGGAAGACAGCGTGGCCTGCTTCGTCACCAACAGCGAGTTCCCCTGGTTTAAGACATTCAGCGACACCAAGGGTACCTACGACTACCGCATTGCCACCAACTATGTGGTGGTGACTTTGCCCACTGCAATCGACGCCACCGCCGCCAAGGCCTCGCCAGTAGTGACCAGCACGGCTGCCGGCGAAATAAGCGTGCGCAAAGCCGACGGAGCACCTGTGATTATAGCCGACATTGCCGGCCGAGTGGTGGCCAGCGAAGCCGTTGCCGACCAAAAGGCATTCACTGTGCCATCGCCCGGCATCTACATTGTGGTGGTTGGCGACAAGCGATTTAAAGTGATGGTCAAGTAACAGCCACAAGCAAATAAGCACCTTTAAAGCGGGCCGGCAGCGCACACAGCGCCACCGGCCCGCTTTCGTTACATTTTATCTTAATTACAGCGAGTTTGATTAACATTTATTTTGTAATAGTTGTCATATTATGTAATTTTGTAACGAATTTCGAATTCTGGGCATGATTTTCATCAATTATAAGCAGCATTCGACATTCAAAAAAGCCAGCAGCATACGTTTTGTGGTAGGGAGGGCGTAATGTGATGGGCTAAACAGAGAGTTAAGTCTCCCTCAAAACAAGTTTTCACAATTATTCATATCAGCGTATGAAAAAAGCTACAACTTTTATGCTGCTGACGGCGTTTATGGCCTCAACCACATTTGCCGGCATTGCGCATGAGACCGATGTTGCTGCATTTCCTGCACAGGCTGTGGCGGCCAAGCCACTTGGGCAGCAGGTGGGCCACACCGAGTTGCATGCAGCCAGCGACAGTTGCAAAATGCTGGGAGGATTGCAGCCGAAGGCCGTGGCGGCAGCGCACAAGGCGCCTGCAAAGGCTATAAGCCTCAGCAGCATCACAGGCAGCGGAGTCATGACCTACAAGACCATCAGCTCAGCCACCACTGACGGCGGCCTGTCGGTGGAAGTGTCACCACTCGGCACAGATTCCGTGACCATCACCAACTTCTATTCGGCTGGGGTGGTGATTAAAGCCAAGGTTGACCTCGCGGCCGGAACAATTGAAATTCCGTCGCAGTTGGCCGCCGCCACCACCGATGGAGAATGCGACATTGCCGTGTCGACCATAGTGGGCAAACCTGTGAGATCGGAAGTGATAACGGGCACCATATCGGCCGACGGCACTATCAGCATTCCTGGCTACTGGGGATTCTTTCTGAATTCCGGGTCGAAAAAAGACCGCTATGTGACCATCAACGAAAAGACCCTGATCGAGCGTTCCAACGCAAAAATGGATGTCACATACTACAATGGCGAAAAGGCATCTGAATCGTGGAACGTGATATTGAAGCAAACGGGCAGCAATGTGGTGTCGGTTAAAAACTTCGGCAACCACGGCTGCACAGCCGAAGTGCTGCTCGGCAGCGACAAGAGCGTCAAAGTTCAGTCGCAACTCGTGTGGACTGGAGGCAGCACAATGGGCAATTTCTACACACTGGCCGCCGACTGGTCGCAAGGCAAGACCACTACAAGCAGCATCACAGGAAGCGGCACCGACACCGAGCTGTCGTGGGGCAACTGGGTGATGTATAGCACAGCTAAATATTATACCGGCAAACTGGCAAGCGCAAAAATTCATGGCAACGGCATCACATTCAGCTATCCAGCGGCCGCAGCCAGCGGTTTTGAGGGCGACGGCACAGAAGCCAACCCCTATAAGATAAAGACGCTTGCCGACCTGGTGCACCTGTCGGAATCGGTAAATGCCGACAAAGACTACAGTTATGGCGATCCAAGCATCACCTACTATGCCAGCACCTACAGAGGCAAGCACTTCAGCCTGGAAAACGACATAGACATGAGCGGATACCGGTTTGAGCCAATAGGCAACTACTACACCCAGCGCTTTGGCGGCTCATTCGACGGCAAGGGCCACACCCTAAAGGGACTTGAAGTAAACACCCGCGGAGCTGGTTTTGCCGGCCTGTTTGGCGTGGCCGACACTGTGTCGGTTATAAAGAACCTGAATGTGACCGGCGCAAACGTAAGCGGCCAGTACTACTACGCCGGCATCGTGGCCAGCTGCAGCTTCGGCCTCATTGAAAACTGCAACACCAGCGGCACAGTCACCAACGAGGGCGTGTGCGCCGGAGGCATATGCGGCTATGCGTTCAACATCAAGGACTGCTACTTCAACGGCATGATTTATGGTCTTGGAGGCATGGGCGGCGGCATTGCCGGACAGTCGAGCGCTGTGGTCGAAAACTGCCACGCCCGGGCTGGCGTGTATGTCTCAGCCCCCACCACCGGCTACACCGGCGGAGGCGTGGTGGGCACCCTATATAGCCCCAAAAGCGCCGTGCGAAAGAGCTACTTCACAGGCATAGTGGACGGACGCCGTCACGAAGGCCTGTTTGTGGGCGGCGTGGTTGGCAACAACGCAGGCGGCACCATCGACGGCTGTTTTGCAGCGGCCGACGTGTATGGATATGACAGCAATGCCGCAGTGGGCGGCGTGGCAGGCATGCACAAGGGCACCATCACCGACAGCTACTTCACCGGACTGGTGTCGTGCTACAACAGCAACTATGTGGGCGGCATCACAGGGCGAGTAGCACCCTACATTGTGGCACTCGACACAGTGCAGCCCGCCATAAAGTGCAGCTACTTTGCCGGGCGCAATGTGTGCAACACCTACCTATACGACACAGAGAACGGCGTGCGCGAGGCTCTTGGCTCGATCGACGCCGGATGCACGCCTGCCATAAGCAACGTGTGCTTCGACAAGCAGATGGTGAACTTCTCGTCCAAGCGTCTTGCGGCCGTCACAGCCGACCTCACATCGGCCAGCGGGCCAAAGGGGTTCTCGGCCGACAAATGGACTTTCGCCGAAGGCTACTACCCGCGTGTGAAAGGCACCGAAGACACGCCTGAAGCCCAGCTCAGCGCATCGGTTTTGGCATTCGACCCTCAATTTCCCGACAATGTGGAGCGCGTGGCCAACGACTTCAGCATAAAGGCTCTGGGCAAGGTGGCCGCTTACTCGCTGCAAACCATCAACGGCAAGCAGCAGCTGAGCGTCAAAGGACTCATGGGAGATATTGCCAACAACACATACAAGCTCAACGGCAAGTTTGGCAACGACACCATAGCCGTGATAATGCTCAATGCCGACGGCAGCATGAATGCGGCCATACAGCCGCGCATCTACGCCATTAAGGTGGCGCCGAAAGCATTCGACGGAGTTGGCTCGGCCGAGAAGCCATACCTGATACAAAACAAGGCCGACCTGGTGAAACTGAGCGAAATCACATCAAAGGCGCGCCAGTTCTACAAAGACACATACTTTTTGCAGACAGCCGACATCGACCTTGAGAACGACACCGCATTTGCCGGCATTTGCTGCAACACCGACCTCACCGACAAGTTCCAGGGGCACTATGACGGCGGCAACCATACAATCCACAACATGAAGCTCGACTTTGTGCAATGGAGCGTGAAGCCTTCAGGCACCACCCTCGGCACACTCGACTCAAAAGCCAAAGGCGACATCTACAAGGGCTTCATAGGAGTGCTCGCCCCAATGGGCACGCTTAAGAACCTGCGCATTGCGGCCGACTGCAGCCTGCAGTTTGCAGGATATTCCGGAGCATTCGTGGGTTACAGCTATGGCTCGGTGGACAACTGCCGCAACTATGCCGATGTGACCAACTACCGCACCACTGCCGGAGGCATAGTCGGAGCATCGGTTGAGGGCAGCTCGGTGACCAATTGCTTCAATGCCGGACACGTGCGCTGCGGCTCGGAGACTGCCGGCGGCATCGTGGCCGACGCGCAAGGCACTGTGGCCAACTGCCAGAATGTGGGCACAGTGGAGGTGTACGTGCTGTCGAAATTCAAGACTTCGCTGTCGGGTCTGCGCACTGCCGGAGGCATTGCAGGCAAAGCACTTGGTGCTACAATAACCAACGTGGTCAACGCTGGCACCGTGAGCGTAGGAGCCGACGCCGCCGGAGGCATTGTGGGTGCAAACAACAGCAATGCTGCTGTGGCTACCAATAACACCATAACCGGGGCCGTGAGCTATGGCACCGTGTTTGCCGCCAAACTCGCAGGCACAGGAGCCATAAGCGGCAAGAGCGGCAATGCAGGCCCAGTAAAGGCCGTCTACTTCGACAGCCAGGTGACCGGCCTCAACGCCGAAGCCAACGACGCCAACAGAGACATGTCGGCACTCACATCGGCACAGCTCACATCGGGCAAGGCCATCGACGGACTTGACGCAGCGGTGTGGCAGTTTGAGGCCGGACGCTACCCAGTGCTCAAGCAGTTTGCCAGCGAGCCGCTGGCTCAAGCCGCAGCACAGGTGGTGCTGAGCATAGGCAACGGCCAGGATGCCCGCCACATCACAGGCAACGCAACCCTCAGCAGTGCCGAGGGCACCACATGGAAGCTGGCCAAGGGCAATGAGTTTGGCATCGACGGCAACACACTGACCGTACCGGTCAATTTGACTGCAGTGAAAAGCGACACCATAACAGCCACACTCAACGGCTACGTGAAACCCATAGCCATCTCGGCAGTGTATGCCCTGGCGCTTAACGGTTCGGGCACAGAATCTGACCCCTACCAGATAAGCACCATTGATGACTGGAACACGTTTGGCTCCTATATCACAGCCACAGCCAACCCGCTCACAGGCCAGTTTGTGAAGGTGATGAACGACATCGACTTCAGCTCAGCCACAAAATTCCAGGCGGCTGCTGCCGACGGCGTCACACCATTTGGCGGAGTGCTGATGGGCAACGGACACTCGCTCAAGGGACTGAAAATAAGCACCACGGCACGCAACTATGGCGTGTTTGGATCTATAGGCACAAGCGCCACCGTGCGCGACCTCACACTTGAGGGCACACTGACGTCAACCTCGACCTACGCCGGAGCATTTGCCGGCTATGCCAACGGCGCATTTGTAAACTGCATCAACCGTGTGAATGTGTCGGGCAAGGGTTCGCAAGGAGGCTTCGCCGCCAAGGCCGGCGGAGGTGTCAGCTTTGACCACTGCACCAACTATGGCGAGATTTCAAGCACATCGGCTGCCATTGGCGGATTTGTGGGCGAAGTGGCCGCAGCAGGCGCCAAATTCACCGACTGCACCAACCTCGGAGTTGTGGCAAGCTCGGGCTCAGGAGCAAATGTGGCCGGATTTGTGGGCACGGGATATGGCGCCGAATATGTGCGCTGCGCCAACAAAGCCGACATCGGCAACCCTAAAGGCACTGCCACCGCCGGCCTGCAAGGCTATGTGCGCGGCAACTATGCCTTGGTGGTGGAAGAATGCAGCAACGAGGGCACAATCACCGCGGGCGACGTGGCAGCCGGACTTGTGGGCAACGTGGCGGCGACGGCCCCGCTAAAAGTGACACGCAGCCACAACAGCGGCGACGTGAACACCACACTTTCAAAGTCGACGCACGGCACCGCCGGCCTGCTGGCAATGCTGTCGGCAGGCAGCGAAGTGACCGACTGCTACAACACCGGCAGCATATTTGCCGAAAACGCCGTATACACTGGCGGCATATGGGGCAGCGAGCTTGCCATCAAGAGCGACAATCCCGCCCGTGTGGCACACTGCCACAACAGCGGCACTATTTTGGCTGCAAACTATGGCGGCGGCATTGCCGGGCAGATGCCCGACCACACCGTGGTTGACAGCTGCTACAACACAGCCGACATCTCGGCCACACTTGGAGCAGGCGGCATAATAGGCGGACTGCTGGGCGACGCAAGCACAGTGCGCAACTGCTGGAATTCCGGCCAAATCACCACCTCGCGCAATGGTGCCGGCGGCATCAGCGGATACGGTAGCGGCAACTCACGTGTGGAGAACTGCTTCAACACCGGCAGCGTGGTGGCCGGGACCGAAAACGCCGGCGGGCTGGGCGGCCAAGGCCGTGTGCAGTACTTCAACTGCTACAACACGGGGTCGGTGAAAGCGCCCAAGAGTGCAGGCGGCCTCATAGGCTCGCCCACGCGCGGCACCACCACTTGGCAGGGCGCAGCCCTTGTCAACTGCTACAATGCCGGACGCGTTGAGAAGGCCGACACCCTGTGCGGCAGCCTTGTGGGTGACAACTTTGGCTGGGATGTGGCCTCGGGCAGCATCATGAGCAACACCAGCTATGTCACCGACTACGGCACATATGCGCAAGACACCATTGGCGGGACTCCTGTGACCATTGCCGCCCTTGCTGCGGCAACCGGCATGGAAGGCGACTGGGACTGCGGCGACAGCTACACGCTGCCTGTGATTCCAGGATTCACTGCCAACGACTGCGCACTTGCCAATGCAGCCGCCGTGGTGCTGCCCGATGACGGCAGCACATACGACAACGTGCTTGGCAGCTTCCACCTGGGCACGCCGCAAGGTGTGACTTGGACCACAAGCACAGCAGCTGTGAAAATCGACGGCAACAACGCCTTAGTGGCCGCCAACAGCACAGGCGATGCCATGCTCACCGCCACATGCGGCGATTTCAGCCGTGTGTGGACACTGAAGCTCAACACGCCGTCGGGCACCGACGGCATCAATTCCGACAAAGCTATAGTGAGCGAAGCATACTACACTGTGGGCGGCATCAAGGTGGGCAAGCCGGCCAACCACGATGGTCAAGCCTACATAGTGGTGCGCACCTACAGCAACGGCTCGGTCAAGGCACAAAAGATGATTGACAAGTAAGCCATACCGCACTATCCTTCCATCACAAATGGGCTGGATTCCACACACTGGATCCAGCCCATTTGGTTTCATGTGTGCTGCGATCTGGCACATTTGGCGGCAGTTATGGTGGGGTTTCGGGAAATAATGGCTAACTTTACATTTGGAAAGTGACTATTCAACAACACACGCAAAAAAACACCTCTATTATGAGCATTTTCAATTGCAAGCACCGGCTCACGCTGCTATTGGCGGCCGTGGCCGCACTGGGCGCATCGGCGCAGGACTTCGATGTGAACCCCACCGCCAAAATCGACAACAACAAGGAAAATCTGCACTTCACCGTGGGGGCCCGCCTGATGACCGACGCGGCCTACTACCACACTGCCGAGTCGGAACTGAAGTCGGGCATGGCCGTGACCGACGCGCGCATCCGCACCTCGATGACGTACAACTCATGGTACTTCTATGCCGACTTCGACTTCACCAAAGGCAAGTTCAGCCAGAAGAACATATTTGTGCAGCTGAGCCTCGCCAATGGCGACAACCACCACATATTCAAGGGCGGATATTACAACGACCCCGCCACCATGGCCAACAACACCAGCCGCGGCAGTCTGCACTTCATTTCGCGCGCCGCGGCGGTCAACGCCCTTGCACCGGGCCGCGAGCTGGGACTATCGTACAAGTTCTACAACCGCCACTTTTTTGCCAACCAGGGCGCGTTTGCCGAAAACCTCTATAACGACCAGGCCAACGGGCCGCAGGGCTTCACGGTGGGCGGCCGCTGGCTGTATGTGCCGGTTGACGACAAGGCGCAGTCGCTGCACGTGGGCTTGGCGGCGCGCTATGCCTACACCAACACGGGCGAGCGCCAGGCCGACGGCGAGATAAAGACGACGCACACGCTGGCGTCGACCCTTGAGACATACACCGACGGCAACAAGCAGTTTCTGAACTGCACCCTGCCGTGGGCGCGCAACTCGGTGTATGCCAGCGTAGAGGCTGCCTACCGCACCAAGAAGTTTTTTGCCCGAGGCGAATATCTGGTGAAGCACATAGGCAAAAAGAGCGGCAAGGGGCTGACAGGCAACACTTTTCATGGCGGATATGCCGAAGCTGGCTACATGATTTTTGGCCAAGGCTATAAGTACAACCGCGCCGAGTCGGTGGTGAGCGGCCTTGGCGGACGCGGCCTTGAAGTGTCGGCCCGCTACAGCTACATCAACCTTAACGACGGCGGCGCCGAGGGCGGCAAGATGCATTCGGCCACAGTGGGCGGAGCCATTGGCTTCAACAAGTTTTTCCAAGTGATGCTGGAATACAGCTACAACCACCTTGACAACAGCAATTTCCCACTCGACAAAAACATACACATAGTGCAGGCCAGAATGATGTTCTCGTTCTGATTGCGCGCCCAGGGGGGCAATGCATAAAGCACACAAGCGGCAGCCGCCATGCGCGACTGCCGCTTGTGCTATTTTTCTGCTGTGCGTGCCTCTAATCAAAGGTATTTGTCGCCGAAGTTCGACTTCACCTCGTTGACGTAGGTGCGCAGCTTCTGCTCGTCGCTTTTGGGCACTATCAGCAGCGCATCGTCCACGTCGGCCACTATGTAGTCGTTAAGGCCGCTGGCCACCACCAGTTTGTCGCCCTTGACGGCAATCACATTGTTGTGGCTGTTAAACAGCAGCGCCTTGCAGTTTTGCGTCACGTTGCCGTCGCGGTTTTTTGGTGAGTTGTCATACAGCGATCCCCAAGTGCCCAGGTCGCTCCAGCCGAAGTCCACCTGCTGCACATACACGTTGGGAGCTTTTTCCATTATGGCGAAGTCGATTGAAATGTTGGGGCACGAGGCATAGTTGTCGTCGATGTAGGCCTGCTCGTCGGCGGTGCCCCACACCTGCGCTGCGCTGTCGAAGCGCTGCGCTATGTCGGGGGCCAAGTCGTGGAACGCCTTGATGATGGTGTCCACGCCCCAGAAAAACATTCCCGAGTTCCAGAAGAACTCACCGCTGGCCACAAACACCTTGGCCAGCTCCTCGTTGGGTTTCTCGGTGAACGTCTTCACCTTGGCAAAGTCGCCCTCGGCATGCTCGCCAAGCTGAATGTAGCCGTAGCCCGTCTCGGGGCGGTTGGGCTTCACGCCGAATGTGAGCAGGGCATCGTGACGGTCGAGAAAGTCGAATGCGCTGAGTGCGCAGCGGCGAAACTCGTCCTGCTTCAGAATCAGGTGGTCGCTGGGGCACACCATAATTTTTGCGTCGGGGTTCTTTGCCTTGATGTGATAGGCGGCCCAGGCGTTGCAGGGAGCGGTGTTGCGCCGCGCCGGCTCCAGCAGAATCTGGTCCTTCTTGAGTTGCGGCAGCTGCTCCATTATGAGGCTGGCATACTGCTCGTTGGTGAGCATTATAATGTTTTCGTCGGGCACGATGCCTTTCAGGCGGTCGACGGCCATTTGCAGCAGGCTGCGGCCGGTGCCCAGAAAATCGATGAACTGTTTTGGCTTGCTCGAGCGGCTGTAGGGCCAGAAGCGGCTTCCCACCCCACCGCACATAATCACGCAGTAACGGTTATTTTTCATCTCCATGTCTTGTATGGTTTTTAATTGTGTATCTTTTCAATTCCAACTGCTAAGATAGCTAAAACCGCGCAACTTGCAGCAAAAAGAGACCGCAATTATTTCGCGGCTAAGTCATGGCCGAGGCCCACACAAGCGCCACAAAGGCTGCCGCCAGCGCCACTATGAGCACGCTGGCCACTATGCGAAACGCCACAGAGGCAGGGCCGTCGATGTAGGGCCGCGGCTCGCCAGCCGGGCGCAAGGGGATGTATAGCGGCCGCCGCGGCCCGGCCTCGGGCGGCACAGATTGCTCGGGCTGAGGCGCGACGGGCGGCTCGGGTGGCTGCTGCGGAGCGGCTTCGGCGATGGCCAGCGAGTGGCCGCAGTAGGGGCAGTAGCGCAGGTCGCGGGCGGGCAGCACCCTTCCGCACTCATGGCAAAAGGCGGGCTTCGGCGTGGCGGGCTTCGGCGCCTTGGGTGCGGCGGGTTTGGCCATGCAGGCTATGGCCTGACGGTCGATGCCCTCGGGCTCAAAGTCGGTTAGGCATTGCGGGCACACCACACGGCAGCCGTTGCGTGCCAGTTCGGCATGCGTCACGGTTAACGTTTTCCCACACTGTGGACACTTGAAATTCATACTAATAAGCTATTGCTCCACAAATTTACGCATTTTTCCGCAAAATTCCAGCAATGGCTGCACACCCCTCCGCAAGCCTGCAAGGCATAAGTGTTAAAACGCAAAGCAAAGGCATCTGCATAAAGAAAAACATCAAGATATTTTCATTAATTTGCAACAATTTGGAACTTTTTCGCTAATTTTGCATACCTATTATAGAGTATGTGGACATAAAACGCACTTTCGAGTACCAAAGAGATTGCCCAACAACGATTATAATCAACAACAAAAGCATACAGCACAGATGAACAAACGATTACTTCTCGCATTCGGGACCTTGGCAGCCGCGACGGCGGGGTGGGCCACCACCGCATTCCCGCTCACACTTGCCATTCCCGACTCGGCCACCCTGGCCGCGCAATGGACTGTGGTTGACGCCAACGCCGCCACCAGTCCCAATACCTGGACATACAGCGACCAGGCGGCAAAGTACACCGAAGACAAGAAAAACGCAGCCGACGACTGGCTAATCACTCCAGCCGTGGAGCTGGAGGCTGGGGCCACCTACAAGGTGAGCGCCTACCTAAAGCACGGTGGTCTGCGGTTTGACAAGCAGAAATTTGCCATCACGGCCGGCACGGCGGCCACCGTCGAGGCACAGACGTCGACGCTGCTCACCAACGAGTCGTACAACGGCTCACTGTATTCGGCGCAGACGGGTACCTTCACCCCCGCGGCCAGCGGCAGCTACCACTTTGCAGTGCACGTCTACAGCGCATCGTATAACGGCGACCTATACTGCCAAAAGGTGGTGATTGAGAAGGCCACCACCTATCCGGCCCACGTGAGCGGCCTCACAGCCACAGCCTGGCCAAAGGGCGAACTCAAGGCCACTGTGAAGTGGACCATGCCCAGCAAGGACAACTATGGCAACCCGCTGAGCCAACTCAGCGGCGCGCGCGTGAGCCGCAACGGCACAGTTGTGGCCACCCTCGACGGCACCCCGGGGCAGGAGATTGAATACACCGACGCCTCGATTGAGCGCGCGGGCTCGTACACCTATCAGGTGACTGCGTTCAGCGCCTCGGGCGACGCCCAGGGCACAGCACCCAGCGTGAAGAGCAACTGGGTGGGCCGCGACACCCCCAAAGCCGTGACCGGCCTCAAGGCCACTGCCAGCGGCGACAAGGTGCTGCTCACGTTCACCCCGTGCGACAGTGTGGGCCTCAACGGCGGCTATGTGGACCCCGCAGCTGTCACCTACCGCATTGCACGCAACGGCACCGTGATAGAGGAGGCTTGGAGCGGCATACTGCCCTACACCGACGGCAGCGTGCCCGGCCTGGGCAAATACACCTACGAGGTGACTCCCGCCTTCGACGGCAACAAGGGCAACATGGCCAGCGTCAGCATCAAGGCCGGCGGCAGCCTCAGCGTGCCCTACAGCGAGACGTTTGACACCAAAGACGACTTCGACCTGTTTACCACGCTCGACCCCAACAATTCTGGCCGCACCTGGACCTACAACAGCTCGAAGAAAGCCGCGCAATATTGGGGCGGCACAGCTCCGGTTGACCAGTGGCTGCTGACACCCGCCATCAAGATGGAGGCCGGCAAGACCTACAAGCTCACATTCAACACAGGCCTTGAGGCCGCGCTCGCCCGCGACTACAAAGACCTGTATGTGAGCGTTGGCAACGCAGCCACCGTCGAGGCCCAGACCACACAGATTTATCACGAAAACATACAGTCGGCACTTATGGAGGGCAAAACGGCCTACTTCACCGTGCCCGCCAGCGGCGACTACAACGTGGGCTTCCGCTGCAGCGGCGCCACCAGCTACAACGCCATTTTTGTCGACAACATCGCCATTGAGGAGAGCCAAGTGATTCCTGAGGCGGTGGCCGACCTCGCCGTGAAGCCTCAGGCTGCCGGCGCGCTCAGGGCCGACGTCACATTCACCCTGCCAAGCAAGGACAAGGCAGGCAACCAGCTGGGCAAAATCAGCAGCTACACCGTGCTGCGCGCCGACACCACAGTGGTGGCTCAAAGCACTGGGGCCAAGCCCGGCGATGCGGTTACAGTGACCGACACCGTGCCTTCGGCCGGATTCTACACCTACAAGGTGACCGTGACCACCGACGGCCAGAGCACCACCAGCGCCAGTGTGAAGAGCGCGTGGGTGGGCTGCGACACTCCGCTTGCACCGGCCAACGCCACACTGGCCAGCGCCGACGGAAAGCCGCAAGTGACATTCGCCCCCGTGGGCTCAGCCGGTGTCAACGGCGGCTACGTTGACTCGGCCGCCGTGCGCTACCGCATCGTGCGCAACCCCGGCAGCGTGGAGGTGGCCGCAGGCATTGCCGACACCACATTCACCGACGAGGCCTCCCTGCCCCTTGCCAACTACACCTACGGCATTCAGGCCGTAGCAGGCGGACTGACGGGCGAAACGGCCACCACCAACGGACTCGTGTTTGGCGACGCCCTTGAACTGCCCTACTCCACCGACCTTGGCACTGCCGATGAGGCCGCCATCTGGAGTGTGGCCGACGCCAACGGCGACGGCAAGACCTGGACATATTCGGCCAAGAACGGCGACTTTGAGTACACCTCGATGCGCAAGGCCGACGACTACCTCTTCACCCCGCCGTTTAAGACCGTGGCCGGCCTGCACCGCCTCACGGTGAGCGTGCGCGGCTACAACTACCGCTACAGCGACCAGTTTGACGTGGTGCTCACCACATCGGCCAACCCTGCCGACAGCGCGCAGTTCACCACCGTCAAGTCGTTTGCAGCCAACTCGCTGCAATCGTCGATGTTCGACAGCAAGGAGATCAGCTTCGACGTGCCAGCCAGCGGCACCTACTACATCGGTTTCCACGATGTGTCCACCGACTCATGGGGCCTTTATGTGAAAGACACCAAGATTGAACTGGTCACAGCCACTGGGGTAAGCAGCGTCGAGACAGGCGCGGCGGCAGTGCGGTTCGTCGCCCCGTCGGCCACTCTTGTTGTGGCCAAGCCGTCGCAGGTGCGCGTCTACAGCGCCAGCGGCAGCCTGGTGTATAGCGGCTCGGTGAGCGGCTCGGTGAGCCTGGCCAGCCTGCCCGCAGGCGTGTATGTGGCCACAGCCACCACCGCCAGCGGCAATGCCCAGCACGTGAAATTTGTGAAATAAACAGCAACAGTTAAATACACACATATCTAAATCAGTTTAAAGACTTATGAGATTTATTCATTTAATACTCGGCACCCTCGCCACTGTGGCCCTCAGCGCAAGCGCGCAGCAGCAGGCAGTGCGTGCCGTGGCCCAAAGGCCGGCGGTGGCCGCCCCAGAGGCGGTGAGTGCGGCTCAGGTGCTGCGCCTGCCGCAGCAGGCCATGAAGGCCCGCGCCGCACAGGCGCTGGCAGCATCGTTCAGCGTGCAGGGCAAAGGCTCGCAGCAGGCCGTGTGGAGCGAAAACTTCGATGCCGGCTCGCAAGGGTGGACTCTGGCGCCCGACGCCGACAAAAACGTGAATTGGGCCCTTAAGAAGACCACCGGCGCCGGCAAGGCGTTCAGCGAAATTGATTCGAGCGATGTGCAGTCGCTGTATGTCGACGGCCCCTACCGCGTGTATCAGCGCGCCACGGCCCACGCCACCAGCCCTGCAATCGACGTGCCTGCCAACGGCATGCTGCACGCCTGGGTGGGCTTCTCGCAAAACTTCAGCGACGAGTGCAGCCTCACCATCAGCGTCAGCACCGACGGCTTCGCCACCTCCACCACCGTGTGGAGCAGCCTCAACGAGACGGGCGAGAGCAGCTGGCGGTGGCATCAGGTGGAGGCCAGCCTCGCCGAGTGGGCAGGCCGGAAGGTGCAGCTGCGGTTCACCTACGGCCCCGGCTCGAAGGACACGTTTAACACTGGCGGCTACATGGGCGACTTCGCCATCGACGGCCTCAGCGTGACGGGCGTTGGCCAGGTGGAGAGCGTAAGCGTGGCCACGGGCGAGCGCGTGCGCTTTGTCGACACCAGCGCAGGCAAGCCCTCGCAGTGGCAGTGGAGTTTCCCCGGCGGCACACCCGCCGAGTCGGCCGAAGCCTCACCCGAGGTGTACTACACCGCCGACGGCGACTACGATGTGACCCTCACCGTGACCGACGCTTCGGGCGCCACAAGCACGGTCACGCGCAAGGCGTTTGTGAAGGTTACGGGCGAAGCACCCGTGGCGCACATCGCCACCCCGGCCTCGTTCCTCTACCGCCCGACGGGACTGCCCTTTGTGGCGCCGCTGGCGCGTGTGCAGTATGCCGACGCCTCAACGGGCTACCCCACACAGTGGCAGTGGAGCTTCACAGGCACCACTCCTGCCGAGAGCAGCGAGCAGTGCCCGTGGGTGTCATACGACTTCCTGCACCAGCAAAGCGCGGTGCTCAAGGTGAAGAACCAGCACGGCGAGTCGGCCGACACGGCACAGGTGAGCGTGGAGTATGAAGGCTATGCCACCAACGTGCGCCAGGGCGACACCCCCGTCACCTACAGCCTTGAGGACAAGGGCGTGTTCCCAGGCAGCAACCGCATGAAAATCACTGAATATGCCGAACGCTTCTCCAAGCCGTCGCGCCCCATCATGGTATATGGCGCGGCAGTGTTCTTCGCCACGGCCAAGGCCACAGCACTCACCGACCAGATAGCCGATGTGGGCGTGCACCTGCGCGCATCCGAGGGCGGGCTGCCGGGCAAGAAACTTGACTCAAGCTGGTGGCGCGTGTTCGAGCTCGAAACGGGCAGCGCCACCACCCTTACCGCCACCACATTCGAGTTTGCCAAGCCTCAGGTGGTGAAGGACGAGTTCTTCATCACCGTCGACGGCATACCCGAGAGCAACGATAGCTGCAACGTGTCGTTTGCCACCGCGCGCCTGCGCGACCACCACAACACGGCCCTGATGAAAATCAACGGCAGCTGGCGCGAGCTCACCGGCTACTTCGACAGCGAGCGCAGCCAGACGTCATACTACATCATGCCCCTCATTGCCCACTCGGTGATAACCATGATGCCCGTGGGCACCGAGGAGATTGAAGTGGGCCGCGAGGCCGGCATCACAAAGCAGGCCATATACTCATACTACGGCTACAAGACGCCCGTGAGCGACTCCAACTGGTGCCGCGTGGTGAGCAAGCCCAACGGCCTCACACTCGACACGCTGCAAATTCAGTGCGACGCCCTGCCGCAGGGCATTGACCGCCGCGTGGCCACCCTCACCTTCACCGACAGCATCGACACCATCACCCTGCGCGTGGTGCAGTCGGCCAACTCAGGCATCACTGCCACCGATGCCGCCGCGCTCAAGGTGAGCGTCAGCCCGTCGCCCGTGGCTGGCGCCCTCAACGTGCTCGCCCCTGCCGGCACAAGCCGCGTGGAGGTGTATAGCGCGATGGGCCGCCGCGTGGCCAGCGTGCCGGTGACCGAGGCCGACAGTGCCCAGCACATTGTGATCGACGCTTCGGCATGGGCCGCAGGCACCTATGTGGCGCGCGTCACCGGCAGCCGCGGCGCAGCCGCCGTCAAGTTTGTGAAGCGCTGATTTTTCGGCACACATAAAGCATTTCCAGCGGGCCGCCCCCGAGCAATTCGGAGGGCGGCCCGCTGCTTTTTTTGCATTGCGGTGCAAGCCGCCCACCATGCCCAGCTCATTCGTCAAAAGTGTTACATGTAACATTTTTGACGAACGGGCTGGGCGGCGGTGGTCCATTTTTCGCATATTGTGCGGAAAATAACTATTATGTTTTTTTTTTGATTTGTTTAGCAATTTTTGTTCCGTTTTGCCGTTGTATTATTGTTTTCAACATATTGTATTAATTAATCAAACACAGCAAAGAAAAAACAACTAATAATAACGAAAAGATAGTACAACAAAACTCATTATGTTACACAAACTTAAGACGTTAGCAGCCGCAACCTGTGTGTGGCTCAGCTGCACCGCTGCCCTGGCCGCCGAGAGCGGGTCGGCCCCGCTGCAGCCCATAGCCTTGAAGTGCACCAAGGCTTTCTTTGAAAAATACAACTACTCATGGACCGACAAGGCCGGCACGGAGCACGTGAGCAATCTCACCGAGCGCGCCACCGAGCCCGAGCAAATCAAAGCCATGATCACACTCATCTACACCAACCCCGACTTTCCGGGCAAGAAGTACTCTTCGCCGGTAATAGGCGACATCTACAACCGTGGCGCAGTTAATTATGCCAGTACTGTGCCCGGCTGGGGATTCACCAACACCACCCCGCCAACCAACGACGACGAGGAGCAGACCATGCTGGTGGTGGAAGTGAAAGACAATTATCCTAACGATGGACCCACAAAGTATCCTAACGACCAAGCAAGCCAGCTGATGTACCAATACATCAAGTCGGTGAAGGTGATCACCAACGGATTCCGCATCAGGCGCGACGGCAAGGAGTATGACAGCACCGACTCAACCTACAACCCCGGTGTGGTGTATAACGTGAGCGGCACCTACAACCGCTTCTTTGTGATGGGCAAGGGCGCATGCACACGCATGGGCGTAGGCCAAGCACCATTCTACCAAATGTTTGAAGAATACAGCCCCACAGCCATTAACGGGGCCGGCACAACTCCAAACAATTTCTACCAGAGGGTGAACAACGGCGAGCTGTTTCAAGTGAACCACGAGTGCACATCGGTGCCAATCAACACTTGGCACTGGGTGACCATGGGCACAGGCTCGAGCGATGCGGGCCAGACGATGTCGAACCTCAACGTGTTCATTCCCGACTTCAGATTCATCAAGTGGAACAACCGTGACAACGACGGCCCATACGCGAGCTACAATCCATTCTACCGTCCGCAGTTCAACGCCTACCAGATTGTGCTCAGCGCACAGGCCTCGCAGAAGGGCGATGCCGAAGATCACCAGTATAATGTGACACTCAGCTGGACATCGGGCCTCGACAAGCTGTCGGACAGCAAGGTGGAGCAAGACTTCTACATCTACCGCGTGGTGAACGGCGTGGCCGAAGCCAAGCCCATGAACTCCGAGCCGCTGCACGGCTACACCTACACCTACGTGGAGCCGCAGAACCCAAGCGGACACGGCATCACCTACATTGTGACGGGCAAGCCCACCGGAGTGGAGTTTAATCATGTGGAGAGCAACAAGGCCAGCGTGGTGATTCCCGGCTGGGACCCCTACGAACGACTGAGCCTGAACATTGGCGGCTCGTACAGCAGCACCTACAGCGTTGCCAAGGAGGAGAACCAGTATAAGAACAACATCACCCTCAACAACACTGTGGGCACCAACGTGACTGGCAACCTGATTGAAGACAACGCCACCGAGTTTGTGCTCTATCGCATAAGCGATGACGCAAGCACGCCGATTGCCACCATAAAGTTTGGCACCGCCACGGCCACCGACAGCTGCTGGAACTTTGCCTACACACTAACGCGCCAAAACCAGCTCACTGCCACCGAGCCTGTGAGCGGCACGTTCACCGCCCCCTCGCGCACGGGCGAGCTCGACTTTGGCAACTTCAGCGTGGACGACGAATTCACGGCCTCGACCGCCAAAAACGACCACAAGGCCTACTACGACTACAAAGTGATGTTCAAGCCCGCCAAGGCCATTGCCGGCGAGGAGCTGAAAGACGTGTACAGCAACGTGGTGCGCTTCAACGTGTACAAGACCAGCTACACAGCCGCGCTCACACATTACACCGAAAGCGAATACCTGGCCGACACCGACCACAGCCTCAGCCTCGACAAAAGCGTGACAGTGACCGCCACCACCGAAAACGCCGTGGAGGTGCGCAGCTATGCCATGTATCGCGAGGACGATGGCGGCACAGTGAAGTTTGCCGACATCCAGCGCGCCAAAAACGGCACCTACTCGTGGCTGGTGCGCAACACCGAGAACGACAACCTTGACCTGTGCATCGCCGACAACCAGCCTGCCGGCACAGCCACCGTCTACGACGACCTGCGCCAGGCAAAGTACAACGAGGGCACGTTCTACCCCATTATCAGCGCCGTGGCACCCGACAACACCACCAACACCTATGGCGCCAACAAGACCACACTCGACCTGCTGGGCGTGCAGCTGAGCTCGGCACAGACGCTGAAGACCAACCCGTTTGCCTACGACGCGCACTCGTGGAAGATGGGATTCAGCACCGAGTTCAACGCCACTGGCATGTATAGCAGCATCCTTATGGAGCCTGTGGCCTTCCGCGTGTGGCGAGTGAACAGCGACGGCACCGAGACCCTGCTCACCCCCGACCTGTATAAGGGCAACGGCAACCCCAATGTAGAAGGCAACTACATGTTCACCGAGACGGCTCCCGGCGTGCTCGAGGTGAAAGACCTCTTTATCGACAACGTGCTTAAGAGCAACGAAACGAAGACGGTGAACTACCGCGTGCGCTTCTACTGCCGCGGCAAGGGCGACAACAACGCAAACTACTACGTGGCCGAGCGCAAATTTGCCGTCCAGTTCAACCAGGGCACTATCACCGGCATCGACAGCATCAGCACCGGCGAGCAGGTGCAAAGCGTGCGCTACTACAACCTGCAGGGCATGGCGTCGGCCGAGGCCTTCAGCGGCATGAACATCGTGGTCACCACCTACACCAGCGGCCGCGTGACCACCGAAAAACGCGCCTTCTGACGCAGCGATTATCACACTGAGCACAAACGCAAGGCGCCCGCCTCCGGCACAGTCTGGGAGGCGGGCGCCTCGCTTTTCATGTGCTTTTCACGTGGCGAAGTGCCGCAAAATGCGGTCAAACGCTTGCATTTGCCGCCCGCGTGTGCTAATTTTACCTGCTGAAAGCGAAAAAACAATCATCTAAACGAATATAGCCTATGTTTAGCAAAGAAACCTACGTGCGCCGCCGCGCCGAGCTTAAGAAGCTCGTTAAGAGCGGTGTGATATTGCTGTTTGGCAACAACGAGTCGCCCTGCAACTATCCGTCGAACGCCTACTATCCATTCCGCCAGGACTCCACGTTCCTCTACTACTTCGGCCAGAACCGCGACGGACTGGTGGGCGTGATCGACGTTGACAACGACACCGAGACGCTGCTGGGCGACGACATATCGATCGACGATATCGTGTGGTATGGCTCGGTGGACAGTGTGGCCGACATGGCCGCCCAGGTGGGCGTGGCCCACAGCGCGCCGCTGGCCCAGCTGGCCACCATCGCCAGCGAGGCCAAGGAGCATTGCCGCCGCGTGCATTTCCTGCCCCCCTACCGCTTCGACAACAAAATCCAGATTCAGGAACTGCTGGGCATACACCCCAGCCAGCAGACCACTCTGGCCTCGATGGACCTGATAATGGCCGTGGTGAAGATGCGCTCGGTGAAGGAGCCTCAGGAAATAGAGGAGATAGAGCGCGCATGCGCCATCGGCTACCAGATGCACACCACCGCCATGCGCCTCACGCGCCCCGGCGTCACCGAGAAATACGTGGGCGGACAAGTGGACGGCGTGGCCCACTCGCTCGGCTCGAAGGTGAGCTTCGCCACCATATTCTCGCAGCACGGCGAAATCATGCACGGCAACCCCTCGCTGGCCCCGCTTGAGGCCGGCCGCCTTGCATTGTGCGACGCCGGAGCCGAGACCATGAGCAACTATTGCAGCGACAACACCCGCACCTACCCCGTGAGCGGCAAGTTCACCCAGCGCCAGTTGGAAATCTACAGCATTGTGGAAGCCTGCCACGACTACGTGCTGCAAGTGGCGCGTCCGGGCGTGAAGTGGTATGACGTGCATATGGCCGTGTGCCGCCTGATGACCGACCGCCTCAAGGAACTGGGACTTATGCGCGGCGACACCGAAGAGGCTGTGCGCGCCGGAGCCCACGCCATGTTCCTGCCCCACGGACTCGGCCACATGATGGGCATGGACGTGCACGACATGGAGGGCCTTGGCCAGCGCTATGTGGGCTTTGACGACGAAATTCAGCCAAGCACCCAGTTTGGCACCAACTGCCTGCGCCTGGGCCGCCGCCTGCAAGAGGGCTTTGTGGTGACCGACGAGCCGGGCATCTACTTCATTCCCGCCCTCATCGACGACTGGCGCGCCAGCGGCCACTGCAAGGAGTTCCTGAACTTCGACATGCTCGACACCTACAAGGACTTCGGCGGCATTCGCATCGAAGACGACGTGCTTATCACCGCCGACGGCTGCCGCTTCCTGGGCAAGGACCGCATCCCCTACCACCCCGCCGACGTGGAAGCTTTCATGGCTGGCAACAAGTAGTACACCCCTAAAAGAAATCAGAGCATTCCCGCCCAGCGCAACTGCGCCAGGCGGGAATGCCGTTTCTTCTGCGCCCCGCACTCATTCAATAAACACCTAAGGCACAATCATTTTGTGCATAGACGCAGCATATCGGGGAGCACTGAATTGCTACTTTTTCAAAGATGAGGGACACATTGACGGGGAGCAATCAGTAAGAAAGTTTCCCGCCGCATAGCATCGCTATGGGGCGGGAAACTTGATGCTGTTGGCTGTAAACTGCTTAGAACGACAGTAGCTGAGCGCCTATCTGGTAGTAGCCCTTGCGCGCTTGCGGGTTAAACAGGGCGTTGGCATACACTGGGAAGTGCCACTTGCCCAGGCGCACCTGGCGCGTCACCTTAAGGTTGACGGTGTTTATGCCATAGTGGTCGCCAAAGAAATTTGTGTGGGTGTTGTCCTCGTTGTTTAGGGCGAAGTTCACGCCCAGTCCGGCGTCAACGGCCCAGTCGCTGTTTTGCCACACGCGGTATTCGCCATACACCCACGTGGAGTAGATGTTGTGGTCGTTGGTGAGTCCACGGTCGCGTCCAAACACCACCGTAGACCACGACAGTGTGAGCGGCACCTTGGGCGACAGGGCGGCAAAGTTGTAGCTTGCCGTCACATCAAGGAATCGTCCTGTGGTGTGCGCATCATAATTAAAGAAGTCTTCATTGTCGTAGGCGGCGCCGGGCGAGAAGTTGAATATATCCCACACGGCCAGGGTGAATCCCTGCTGCATGAACGACACGTGGTAGTCAAACTCCTTGTATTTTCCCGAGGTGTTGGTGCCGCCCCACAGGCCGGCATTAAGGTGCCCCTTGGCAAAGGTTACCGAAGCATCGGCCTCAAGCACGAGGCCGTCGCTCACCTCCGACCCGCGCCACAGGTGGTTGTTGTTGAGTGCAGCACTAAAATGAAGTTGTGCGAACGCCTGCGCCGACAGCGCCAAGCATCCCAATAGAAGTAAAGCACGATGTGTCATAGTCTTTTGTGAAGATTAAATTGTTAGTAAATAGGATGTTTTGTTAGTTAAAGTTTTTTCTTTTTTAAGTGCGGCTAATTTACAAAAAAATTGCCACTGCACAATCACAATGGCATAAAAAAATGCGGCAAGCCGTGTGCGCGTTGGCGCACTGCTCGCCGCATGTATGCGTTTTTGCTTAGTGGTGGACTGCTGGCTTACTTGCCGGCCAGCGCGTTGGCGCGCTCAATGTATTTGTCCACGTTCACGCCATAGGTCTGCATAAACTGCGGATACTTGTCCTTGATTGTCTGGTAGGCAGCAGCCTCGTCGGCATACTTCTTGAGCTCGTGCAGCACTGTAGCCTTCTTCATCAGGAAGAGCGGAGTGTAGTTCACATTGTCGCCGGCCAGGCTGATGGCCTTGTCGAAGGCCTTGATTGCATCGTCATACTGCTTGAGGTTCACATAGCAGTCGCCCAGCAGCGATTGCGAAGCGGGGCCAACGAGGGCGCCCTCGGCGTCGAAGTCGTTGAGATATTTCACGGCCTCCTGATATTTGCCTTTTTGGTAAAGCAGGATGGCGGCGTTCAGGTTGGCACGGTTGGCGGGCTTGTTGCTATAGTCGCTTGCCACCTTCTCATAGTCCTTGAGTGCCAGTGAATCCTGGCCTTGGAATAGCTCCATGTCGGCCTTAGAGATATCCTCCTTTGCGGCATCGCTCTGAGGAATGCGCCACAGATAGATGTATGCCATCACAATCAGGGCAACCGCTACAATGGCGCCGCCTGCATAGTAGATGATTTTTTTGTTGCCTTCTACTTTCTGCTCCCACGACGACAAGGTGTCGTTAACTTCTTCAAGCGAAGTGCGGGCACTTTGAATTTCTTTCTTAGCCATAATATGTTATGAGTAACTAAATATTAATTGTTCTTAAACCTTTTGACTTGCAAAAGTAATGGTAATTTGCTGAATTAAAAAGCAAAATCGCAACTATTTTTCACGGCAGCACGGGCAATGCGGCAAATGCGGCAAACTGGTGGGCACGCCAATATAGCAAAAAAGGTCGAAAACCGTGAAGTTTTCAACCTTAATTGTGCCCAGGACCGGACTCGAACCGACACGACCGTGAAGTCACTAGTACCTGAAACTAGCGCGTCTACCAATTCCGCCACCTAGGCATTCAGGATTTGTTTGCGACTGCAAAGGTAATACACTTTGGCAAACCACGCAAGCATTTCAGCGCATTTTTTACATTTTTTGTTGCATAGTTGGTCGAATTGGCCGCACACGCCAAGCGAGATTTGCATGCAGCTGCTATTTTTTTTGCACCATTTTCTCCATTTGGGGTTGCAATTGCGGTGGTGGTGTGTTATATTTGCAAACCACTGCGCGCCGTTTGCGCGCAGAACGGCTAAACTACTTTTCTGAAAAGAACTTATGAAGACAGTTGACATTGAAATAAAAAATCTGGAGGCGCTCAACGAGGCGGCCCACAAGTTTATGGCCCAAATGGGCGACTACACCGTGTATGCCTTCTATGGCCAGATGGGCGCGGGCAAGACCACGTTTATCAACTCGCTGTGCCGCGCATTGGGCGTCGAGAGTGACTCAACCAACTCGCCGTCGTTTGCCATAATAAACGAGTACCGCAGCGACACCACGGCCGAACTCATCTACCACTTCGACTGCTACCGCTTGGAAAACGAGCGCGAAGCCGAAGATCTTGGGGCTGAAGACTACTTCGACAGCGGCTCGCTGTGCCTGATTGAATGGCCCGAGCGCATCGAGGGGCTGCTGCCCGACGACACAGTGCGCATCGATCTCACCGTGAACCCCGATGAGAGCCGCACGCTGCGCATGACTTTTCCCGACGAATAAACAAGACCCACATGGCGCGCTACATCCTGCTGCACGAAACGGCTTCGACCAACACCTACCTTAAGCGCATGGCCGCACTGCTGCCAAGCGGCACGGTGGTCTACACCCACCGCCAGACGGCCGGCCGCGGACAGAGGGGCAACAGTTGGGAAGCCGAGCCGGGCAAAAATCTCACATTCTCGATGCTGCTGAAGCAGCCGAGGGTGCCCGCCGCAAGGCAGTTTTGCCTCAGCGAAGCGGTGTCGCTGGCCATAGTCGACGCCATCGAGCCGCGCATTGCCTCTGGCCGCGATGTGACGGTGAAGTGGCCCAACGACATCTATTGGCACGACCGCAAGTTATGCGGCATATTGCTGGAACTGAGCCTGATGGGCAGCAAAATCGACTATATGGTGGCCGGCGTGGGGCTGAACGTGAACCAAGAGCAATTTGTGAGCAATGCTCCCAACCCCGTGAGCCTTAAGCAAATCACGGGCAGCGACACCGACCTCGACGCCCTGCTGCACGACGTGTGCAGCCGCATCGAGCAGCTGTGCGCCCAGTGCGCCCAAGGCACGGAGGCCGTGGAGGCACTGCACAGGCGCTACCTCGGCCGGCTGTATCGCAACGACGGCAAGCCCCACCCGTTTGCCCTGCCAGGCGGCGAGCGCTTTGAGGCCACAATAAGCGGTGTTATGCCCGACGGCATGCTGGTGCTGCGACACGCCGACACGGACCGGGAGCACGCCTACGCGTTCAAGGAGGTGAGCCATGTGGTCGACAGCCGCGTGCTGTGAGGCGGCACAAATTATCACACACTAAAAAAACATTGACAACGAAAAAGCACATGAAGAAGAACTTGAAAATAGCAGTCTACTGCTCGTCGCGCGACGGGCTGCCCGAGGAATACGAGGCAGTGGCGCGCGCCACAGGCGAGTGGATTGGCCGCAACGGCCACACGCTGGTGTATGGCGGCGTGAACGCAGGCCTTATGCACACTGTGGCGCAGGCCACCCACGATGCCGGCGGGCGCGTGGTGGGCGTGATCCCAGAGCGTTTCGCACACCGCGGCGACGCCGTGGTCGACGAGATGATAGCCACCCGCGACCTAAGCGACCGCAAGATGAAGATGATAGAGATGTCCGACCTGTTTGTGGTGCTGCCCGGCGGCATAGGCACGCTCGACGAGTGGCTGAGCACGCTGTCGCAAATCATGGTCAACGGCGAGGACGACCGCCGCGGCATAGTGGCTGTGAACATGCACGGGCTCTATGACGCACAGGCGCAAGAGCTTGTGCAAGTGAGCAAATCGATATTTGCCCGCGGCAAGCACATCGACATGACGGCCATGGCCAACAACACCGAGCAACTAATAGAATATTTAACTAAATATCAGGAGAATTATGAAAAGTAAGATTTACACACTCACCGGCGACAAGGGAACCACTTCGCTGGTTGGAGGCAAGCGAGTTAGCAAAGACGACCTGCGCGTTGAGGCCTACGGCACCATCGACGAGGTGAACTCATGGGTTGGCCTGATTGCGCACAACTCAAAACTCGACTACCCTGGCATGCACGCCATGCTGCGCAAAATCCAGAACAAGCTTTTCAACATAGGCTCTTACCTCGCCACCGACCCGGCCGACCCCAAGCACGGGGCCATCAAGTGGATTACCGAGGCCGACATCAAAGAGCTTGAGGCTAAAATCGATGAGATGGACGACGAACTGCCGCCGCTCAAGGGCTTCATTCTGCCTGGCGGAAGCCGCCTGTCGTCGCTGTGCGGCATTGCCCGCACCGTGACGCGCCGAGCCGAGCGCCGCATAGTGGCACTGTCGAAGCGCGACAAAGTGAGCTCGTCGGTGCTGAAATATGTGAACCGCCTCAGCGACTTCTTCTTCGTTTTTGCAAGATTTAACAACATACACAATCAGTTTGAAGAAAATTATTGGCAGAAAAATTGCGAATAGGAAATATAGTATATACTTTTGCGCAAATTTTTCACACAGACACTAATAAGTTTCATTCAAAGGAGGAATAAACGATTATGTATTGGACACTTGAGTTAGCAAGCAAGCTTGAAGACGCTCCATGGCCCGCAACCAAAGATGAGCTGATCGACTACGCCCAGCGCAGCGGCGCTCCTATGGAGGTGATAGAAAATCTGCAAGAGATAGAGGACGAGGGCGACACCTACGAGTCGATTGAAGACATCTGGCCCGACTACCCCACCAACGATGAAGACTTCTTCTTCAACGAAGACGAGTATTAGAGCCTCGTGCCAGGCGCAACAAGCAACCCTACATCTCGAAAAGAGATAGAGCATATGGCGGTATGGGAATTTCCCATATCGCTTTTTTTGGTCTTAAAAACGGCACCCATTCCCCCTGCTACAACAGCCGATTAATGCTTAGACTGGTGATTTGCAGATGTGCCCCCTACTGCAGCACAACAACAGTAGTTTTACTTTGAGCGCCAAGTTTTATACCTTTGCATTATGGAAAACGGAAGAGACGAAGCCATCGCTATGCGCCTTCGCTGCCAGCAACTGCTGTCGCCCCGCTTCAGCAAGGCGGAAGACATTGTTGCCTGGATGGGCATGATGCAGGCACAGGACTACAGCCAGTTTCGGTGGGCCGTGGGAATGCGGATGAAAAGACCAAAAGCGCCATGCAAAACTTCTTTGATTAAAAAACATCGGATAAAGCGCTTTGAATCAAAGGTAAAATTTTTATCTTTGTGAAATAAATAACCATATCCATTATGAATTCTACCATCAAATACATCCTCACTTTCATCGCTGGTGTCGTGGTGGGCGTAGCTGGCCTGCTGCTTATGGGCATAGTTATGGACCACACATCGTCATCCGACAAATTCACCAAACTCGAACAGCCAAGGACGTTAAACATTGCCAAGCACTTCAAAGTGATACAAGTGCTACCCGATGGCAGTGCCTTAGCCATGTCAAACGACTATGATTTTGACTATGCCAGTATGACCAGATTACGTTCATATGAAACCGTTGTGCTGCTGCTTGCGCCTGACAACGAATCATACTACGACAATCAGCAGATCACCATATCGTCGGCCGAGTGCCTGACGCAGGTGGGCACATACCGATACACCAATGCACACAATATTGAAAAGACCGTGCCTGTGGTTGAAATTGATGATAAATAGTGGCATTTGGTTGGCCGGCTGCATAAATTCAGGGCCTTGATGCGCAAATGCGGCCAAATTAGTGTAACTTTGCAAGTTAATAGACACCAAAGTTAGCTTTTTTATGGAAGACAGCAATTTCATCGACTATGTGAAGATAATGTGCCGCAGCGGACGCGGCGGAGCCGGCTCGGCCCACCTGCACCGGGCCAAATATATGCCCAAGGGCGGCCCCGACGGCGGCGACGGCGGCCGAGGCGGCCACATATACCTGAAGGGCAACCGCAACTTGTGGACGCTGATTCACCTCAAGTATCAGCGCCACGTGTTTGCCACCGACGGAGCTCCCGGCTATGAGAACCAGTGCACCGGCAAGGACGGCCAAGACCGCACCATAGAAGTGCCGTGCGGCACGGCGGTGTATGACGCCGAAACGGGAAAATTCCTGTGCGACGTGACCCGCGACGGCCAGGTGGTGCGCCTGCTTAAGGGCGGCCGCGGCGGCCTGGGCAACACCCACTTCAAGTCGGCCACACGCCAAACTCCGCGCTATGCCCAGCCCGGCGAGAGCGGCGTGGAGAAGTCGGTGATTCTCGAGCTTAAGCTGCTTGCCGATGTAGGCCTCGTGGGCTTCCCCAATGCGGGCAAGTCGACACTGCTGTCGGTGGTGTCGGCCGCCAAACCCAAGATTGCCAACTATGCGTTCACCACCCTCGAGCCCAACCTGGGCATAGTCAGCTACCGCGGCCAGCAGTCGTTTGTTATGGCCGACATTCCCGGCATCATTGAGGGCGCGAGCGAGGGGCGCGGGCTGGGACTGCGCTTCCTGCGCCACATCGAGCGCAACGCCGTGCTGCTGTTTATGATCCCCGTCGACAGCGACGACATTAAAAAGGAATACGGCATCCTGTGCCACGAGTTGGCCAACTTCAATCCCGACCTTGTGAACAAGCCGCGTGTGCTGGCCATCACCAAGTGCGACATGCTCGACGACGAACTGCTGGAGCAGATGCGCGACGAGCTGCCCGACGATGTGCCAACGGTATACATCTCGTCGGTGGCGCAAAAAGGCATCACCGAACTTAAAGACCTGTTGTGGCGCACCATCAACGACGAGAACAACCGCATCCCTGAAAGCATGGTAGAGCACGACCTCGACGAGCACCACAGGGTGCGCGAGGAAGACGACTTCATTTTCGCAGCCGAACCCGAGCCCGAAGAGGCTCCCGACGCTGGCGGCAAAATGGTGGTTGACGATGACGACCAGCTGCGCCAGCGCCAGTGGAAGGAGGAATACTGGGCTGAGGACTTCAACGATGAGAATGCCGACTTCCAGGTGGTGAGCGACCCCGATGACGCCATAACGGCCAACGACAAGGCAGAGGCCGAAAAGGCTGCTCGCGAGGCGGCTGAGGCCAGCGAAAAAGGCGGAGGCGAGCAATGATTCCCATCGAACCGCTGCCATGGGCCTGCGGTAAAGTGGCAGGCGTGGAGGCGTTCAACACCCTGCGCGGCACGGTTGACCCTGCCGACCCCTACTCGCAATACAGCCTGTGCGACTACCGCAACGACTCGCCCGAGCGTGTGGCAGCCACCCGCTCGGCCTTATGCCGCCAGCTGGGCATAGGCGCAAGCCGCCTGGTGTCGCCCGTGCAAACCCACTCGGCCTGCGCTGCGGTGGTCGATGAGGCGCTGCTTGGCCTCACACCGCAAGAGCAGCGCAAGCGGCTCTCGGGTGTCGACGCGCTTGTGACGCGCCTCTCGGGCGTGTGCATAGGCGTGAACACAGCCGACTGTGTTAACCTTGTGCTCGTCGACCCGCAAGCGCATATCATCGGTGTGGCCCACGGCGGCTGGAAAGGCACGGCGGCGCGCATAGCGGCGGCCACAGTGCGGCAAATGGCCTCCCTTGGGGCCGACCCGCAGCACATGCTGGCCACAATGGGCGCCTCGATTTGCCAAGACTGCTTTGAGGTGGGCGACGAGGTGGTTGAGGCGTTTGCCAGTCATGGATTCAACATTGCCCGCATAATGCGCCGCAATGCCGCCACAGGCAAGGCACACATAAGCCTGCGCACCGCCACAGCCATCACACTCACCGAAGCCGGAGTGCCGGCCGAGACAATAGTCAACACCCACCGCTGCACCCGCTGCCACCCCGAGCGATACTTCTCGGCCCGCCGCCTTGGCGTGGACTCAGGCCGCGTGTTCACCGGCATCATAATGCGCTAACCGTTTGTGCTGTGGAGCTTTTGTCATTTGGTGGGTGGCGGCTTTGAACCACTGGGATGTAGGGAAACTGTGGATGCTTTAGGATTGGCTATCGGTCTCGACCTCTGAACCGCTGCTCCACGCCCATCAACACTCAACTTTAACCTTATAAAAAAAGTAAATCCTAGACTCAGCGTCCAGGATTGCTTAACTAATTAACCTTCTAATACCATTAACATAAACCTTAAACAATGAATTTCAAAACCGTCATCCCGACGCCCGTGAATTTCATACCTTAAAAACTAATACCATGAAAAACCGATGCAAAAGTAGTGCATATATGTTTTACAACATAATATTGGCGCAACATTTCGTTATATTTTAACTTTTATTAGCTGAGCAAAGGCTTTCCATGCCACAACATTAACCGTTGTTTGCAATTAAAGAAGCTAAAGCAACTTCAAGGCTATTGCCGCCACCACTGGAATGGTGACCACCGAGAGCAGTGTGGAAATGAAGGTGCCCTGCACCATGAGCCTCTCGTCGCGGCCGCACTGCAGGCAAAACATGGTGCCAAACGACCCCACCGGCATAGCCGCCAGAATAAGGCTGATGGCCGTCACGTCGTGGCCGTAGCCCAGCGGCAGCGTCACGGCCAGCGCCACCAGCGGCATCACCGCGAGGCGGCACAGGGCGGCTATCCACACCCGCGGCGTGCCAGCCACTTTGCGCAGCGGCATCTGCGCCAGCGACGAGCCTATGATGACCAGCGCGGCTGGCACCGTGAGGCTGCCAGCCAAAGTCACCGGGATGGATATCACGGCCGGGTAGCGGCGCACGCCCAGCGCCACGAGGACAATGGCCGCATAAGAGCACACCATGGCGGGGCTCACAAGCACATGCCAGTCGAAGCCCATGTGGCCTCCCTTCACCATTTGCATGCCCAGTGTGAAGGCAAACACCGTGAAGGCAAAGTTGATGATGCACGCATAGAATATGGCTTGCGGCCCAAACAGCGACGCCACCACGGGGTAGCCGATGAAGCCCACGTTGCCAAAAGTGAGCATAAAGGCGTAGATGCCGCGGTCGTCGCGGTGGCGCGTGAACAGGCGCGACAGCAGCAGAGCCACAGCCGTCAGTGCTGCGTACGAGAGCATTCCGGCCACCATCAGAGGTCCTATTAGCTGGCTGCTGGGCACTTTGTCGCCCATCACCGAGCCCAAAATGAGGCATGGGCTTGAAATCAGAATCACAAACGACGACATCTGCCGGTTGAATTCAGGCCCGATGATGCGCAGCCTGGCGGCGATGAAGCCCACCACCACCAGTGCGAACAGCGCGGTCACTTGTGTAAAAACGTCTTGCATATCGTGTGTCAGTCGAAATTCATTTTTTGCATGTTGCGGCGCATGTCGTTGGCTTCGTTGATGCCTTTTTGGTAGTCATACTGCCGCGCTATGGGCATCAGTTCGTCGATGCCGCTGTTAACCTCTTCCTTTAGCTTTTTGCCCTGTGCGGCCAGTTGCGCCGAGGGCGACTGCTGATAGCGTGCATACACGTCCTGCAGCGTGTGATACTTGGAGCGCACGGCGCGCACCTTTTGCTTCACGCTTTGCCGGCTCATGCCGCCTCCCTTGCCACCTTGCGCGCCCTGCTGCGTGGAGTCGGTGTCGACTCCTGCCTCATTCACAAGGCTCTCCACTGGCTTGCCAAACTCATACTGACCGCGAATCGAGTCGCTGGCCGATGGGGTGAACAGCTGCTTGGGCTCGCCATTGTCGGCCACCTTGCAGTAGGCCCGGCGCACCAAGCCAGGGTGCTGCACAGCAATGGCTGCGCATGCGGCCACCACGGCAGCCGCAATGCACCACAATATAGTTCGATTGCGTTTCTTCTTGTTCATTGATGCGATTTTAGTGTAATCAATTCCACTTTTTAAGGCTGAAAGCGGTTGTCTTGCCAGTGTCGGGGTCGCTCCACTCCAAGGTCATGCGCCGGCTGCCGCTCCACTTCACGCTCAGGCGGCAGTCTGCCGGCAGGCCGGTGACCGCAATGGGCTGGTGGCGCGGGTCGGGGAAGTTGAGGTGCAGCGCGCCGCCGCTGTCTTCGTCCCAGTTGCCCATCACGTTGACGGTGGAGTGGTGGTCGCCCACAAGGCACATTTTAACCACTGTTGACTGAAACTCAAAAAACAGGTTGCCGCCATAGTCGGCTTTAGGCTCGCCGTCGACCGTGATGGTCTCCACCTTCCAAGCCCCGAACCACGGGCCAATGTCGCCGTTGTTGTGAGTGCAGGCCACTGCAACAATTGCCAGCAGCACCGCTATGATTATTGATGCCTTTGTCTTCATCGGTGAGAGTGATTAGAGTTGTGGCGGATTATACCGCTGTAGGAGATGCTTAGCAGCGCGCCCGCATTGTTGCCATACAGGCTGCCGCGGTCAACGGCCAGCTGCGCTGTGAGCCTCAATCCAGCCACGCGCCGCGGGCTGTAGGCGGCCTCTATCATTACCGAGGTGGCCGAGACCGGCTGCGTGCGCGGCACAAACGGCGTACCCCACGAGCGCCTGTAGCTGGCCAGTGCGCGATAGCCAAACTGGGTGCCTATGTGGCCGCTGATGCCCAGGTGGAAGCCACGCAGCAGGTTGTCGGTGAATCCCATGTAGCCGTCGGTGTTGTAGATGGGCGACTTCACAAACGGCGACCCTATCGACATGCCGTGCGACTGATAGCCGCAGTAGGCGTAGTTGTTGTAGTAGTCGTCGCTGCCTGTAGCCTGGCCGCGGGTGAGCAGCCCTCCCTCATGGCCAGGCTCTGTGTAGTCGCTGGGGCGATAGTGGATGGGGCCGCTCTGGTTGGTGAGGTCGACATACTCCACCACCACACCGCTCACAGGCGCCATGGGATCGGCGTTGCGCCACTCCAGCCCCCACAGGCCGTCGAAGCCGTTGAGTTTGCCAATGCCAGAGCCGTCTTCCCACGGCGACTGGTAGTAGCCGCGCAGCAGGTGGCCGTGCGGCAGTTTGCATTCCAGCATCACATCCCACGAGCCAATGTGGTTGCCCTCAAAATAGTCATCGTCGCCCTTGTTGCCGCCTCCTCCCGCCCCGGGAATCAAGGCGTGGAAAAACGCCTTGGCGTTGCTGCTCATCTTCATGTGGCTTTGCAGCTGGCCTCCCTCATACAGGCTGTAGTAGCCGCCAAACTGGCATGCGGCCTGCATGCCTATGGTGAACACCACGCGCTCGGAGGGCTTGGTGCGGAAGTAGGTGTTTTTGTAGTTGAGCCAGTAGCCGGTAGTGAGTTTGTAGTTGTAGTAGTTATAATGGTTTTTCAGCCAGTCGCCGTCGCTCAGGCGGTAGTAGCCGATTTCGCCGCATATCTGCACCCATCCGCGTGTGAAGGGAATGTTTTGGAAGTTGACAAATCCGGCTGCCGCGCCGGCACCCGGCCGGGCATTGCCGCTCATCACCATGTCGCCGCTCGAGAGGCGACCGTTGAGCAGCGGTGATGCGTGCTGCTTGGCTCCTATGGTGACAAACACGCCTCGGTATTTGCCCTCGGCATACAGCTGCTGCAGCCACACCCGTGCCGGGTGCTGCGCATTGGGCATAAACTGGCCGCCGTCAGCACTGTAGCGGCTGTAGTCGGCACTCGAGCTGTAGCCTGCCCACACCTCGCCGCCAAATCCCCACGACAGCCGCCGTGTGGTGTCGGTGCGTTGCTCAACGGCTGCGCTTGCCAGAGCCGAGTGGCGCTGGGTGACGGTGCCGCCGCGGCCCGAAGTTATGTAGTAGGGCGCAATGTCGCTGTTGCCAGTGTTGGCGGTGATGGCGGCCTTGTAGGTGATTTCGCCGGCAGGCTGCTGCGCCGCGGCCTGCCGGGCACACAGCAGGCACAGTGCCATTGTGAGCAGTACTATTTTTTCCATTATATCAATGTTTTTCATTCTGTGATTGCTTTTGTGGCAAGCCGCGCTCACGGCTGTCGGTCGGAATGGTAGGTGTCGATATGCCGGCTTTTCTTTTGCTCGGCAATCTCGTTTATCTTTATGAAGATACCCGTTTCCTCCACCTCGCCGAACTCGTGGTTCACAGCCGTGCCAAACACGTGCATGCGCGGCGACAGGCTCATATAGCTGTTCACCAGCGGTGGAATGTTGTAGCCATGGTCGCGAATGAAGTGCTTGAGCCGGCGGTAGTCTTCGGCAAAGTCGGTGCCGGTGAAGAAGTGGCTGAACTCGGCCTCATTGCCGCTGGTGTCGAGCGGTTCGATAGGCACCACCAGGCGGTCGGGGTCGGGAAAGTGCAGCCGCAGAAACAGCAGCAGCAGGTTGCGGCAGTCGCGCGGATAGCTGGGATACATGGTCATCTTGCCAAACAGGTATTGCACCTGCGGGTGTATCACCGTGAGCGCGCCCAGCCCGTCCCACAGATTGTCGAGCGCAAACAGCCCTTTGGCTCCGGCTTGCGACGACTGGTACTCAGGCCGCACAAACGAGCGCCCGAGCTCAATGGTCACGGGCAGGCACTCGGTGATGAACCGCTTGGAGAACCTGAACATGTGGCCTGTGGCAATGCGCGGCGAGAGTGTGGCAGGGTCGACCTTCACATCGCTGCCCAATATGTAGCGGTAGGCTCCTATGATTTCGCGCTTGGCAGGGTTCCACACAAACAGCTGCTTGCATGGCGGATCCATCAGGTCGAACTCATCGATGTCGCAGCTCTTGCCCGTGCCGCCGCCCGATGAGCGGAACGCGATTTCGCGCAGCCGCCCTATCTCGCGCATTGTGTTGGGGGCGCTGTGGGCGTCGGTCACATAAATCTCGTTGTCGGCTTTGTTGGTGTGCCGCAGAAACCGCTCGGGGGTCAGTTCCTGCTCGATGAGCCTTGGGTCGATGGGGTCGATGATTTGTTCCATTGCTTGATAGTGTAGTCGTTCTGTTTCGTTAAACTGTAGTGCCCAGCGCATATGCCATGTCGCACAGCCGCCGCGCCTCCTGGGCCGGATGGGCGGCGTCGAGGCTGCTCCACGCTATGGGCTCGCCTATGCTTATGTTGAGCGTGGCGCCGCGCAACTTCAGCATTTCGCTGGGCAAATATATCATTTCTATGTTGAATTTAAGCCCTATGCGCTCTCTGAATTTTGCCAGGCGGTAGAAAAAGCCGGAGTTGCGGGCGTTGAAGTAGATGGGCACCACATCGCGGCGGCTGGCCACCGCATGCGTCACAAATGACTTTCGCCATGGAAGGTCGTGAATCGATCCGTCGGGCCTCATGCGCGAGCACAGTCCGGCAGGGAATGTGAGCATCTGCCGCTCGCCTGCCCATTCTCTCTCGATCATGCCGGCCCCTGTGCGCGACTGGCGGCCATACTTGTTGACGGGCAGAAACAGGCACCGCAGCGGTTCCACGACCATAAGCAGGTCGTTGACCATAAAGCGTATGCCGTCGGGGCCAAATTGGTGGCCCATGATTGAAATCAGCGCAAGGCCGTCGAGGCCGCCCAGCGGATGGTTGCTGACCAGTGCCAGCCGCCTGCCTTTTGGCAGGTGCTCAAGGCCGCTCACATTGAGCTTTATGCCCATGTGGCTCAGGGCCGCATCGGCGGCTGCCACGCCGGTGCGGTTGCCCACAGCGCGCAGCAGCTCGTTGAGTTCGTCCTGGTGAATGGTGCGCTCAATCCACCGCACTGCCATGCGCGGCAGCCAGCCATACAAGCGCGGCAGCCGCTGCCGCAGCAGTGAGTCGACGTCGATCTGCAGCGTTTTATGTTCTGCACAGTTTTGCATACATACAAAGATAGTGAGTTTGCCACTAATGAGCAAGCGGCAGCCAGAGTACTACGGCATGCGCATCACAGTGCGGCACAGGCGGCGGTAGTCGCGGCTGTCAAAAGCCGCGTCTTGCTGCTCGGGCGTGCGCTGCTCATGCAGCGGAAAACTGCTTTCATACAGCCGCCTTACTGGCGCATATAGTGCATCGCGGCTGCTACCGATAGTGGTTGTCTGAATCATAGTGAATGCAAAATTAGCGATTATGGCCGCAATGCAACTGTGTTGCACCAAAGATTTATTAATTTTGCAACAGAAAAAGTAATTCGCACATAAAATGAAACTATCGGAATTAAAAACAGGAGAAAAAGGCGTAATCGTCAAAGTCCTCGGGCACGGCGGATTCCGCAAGCGCATTGTGGAGATGGGTTTCATAAAAGGAAAAACGGTTGAGGTGCTGCTCAACGCCCCTTTGAAGGACCCCGTGAAATACAAGCTGATGGGCTATGAGGTGTCGCTGAGGCACGACGAGGCCGATATGATAGAGATAATCTCGGTTGAAGAGGCCAAGCAGCTCGAGAAGACCAACATCGATGTGACTTCATCGAAGCTGCTCACTGCCAGCGACGAGCCCGAAATCACCGAGCAGCAGCTGCGCGACGCGGCCATGAAGAAGCGCCGCACCATAAATGTGGCCCTTGTGGGCAACCCCAACTGCGGCAAGACGTCGCTCTTCAACTTTGCCTCCGGAGCCCACGAGCGCGTGGGCAACTACTCGGGTGTGACCGTCGACGCCAAGGAGGGCCACGCCACATTCGAGGGCTATGAGTTCAACATCGTGGACCTGCCTGGCACATATTCGCTGAGCGCCTACAGCCCCGAGGAGCTGTATGTGCGCCGCCAGATTGTGGACAAAACCCCCGATGTGATTATCAATGTGATAGATTCGAGCAACCTCGAGCGCAACCTGTACCTCACCACGCAACTCATCGACATGCACCTGCGCATGGTGTGCGCCCTCAACATGTACGATGAGTTTGAGCAGCGCGGCGACCAACTCGACCGCGACCGCCTGTCGCAGCTGCTGGGCGTGCCCATGGTGCCCACCTCATTTAAGACCGGCATGGGGCTCGACTTGCTCTTCCACATCGTAATCAACATGTATGAGGGTGTCGACTTCATCGAAGCCGACGGACGCATCAATCCCGAGGTGGCACGCGACATACGCGAGTGGCACAAGGACTACAGCGCGCCTATGGGCGACCACGAAGAGGACTTTGCCACCCAAGACGACAAGCCTCGCAAAAATGTGTTCCGCCACCTGCACATCAACATGGGCGAGCCTGTGGAGCACGGCATAGCCATGCTGCAGCCCATGCTCAAAAACCACAAGGAGCTGCGCTCGCGCTACTCCACCCGCTACCTGTCGATAAAACTGCTGGAAAACGACAGCGAGACCGAGAAGCTGGTGCGCACCCTGTCGGACGGCGAGCAGATTCTGTCCACCCGCGACAGGGCCGCGGCCGAAATCAAGGACGAGACGCAGGAAGACAGCGAAACGGCCGTGATGGACGCCAAATACGGCTTCATACACGGCGCGCTCAAGGAAGCCGGCTATATGGAGGGCGACAAGAAGGACACCTACCGCCTGACCCACGTCATCGACAAGATTCTCACCAACCGCATTCTGGGCTTCCCCATATTCTTCCTGCTGCTGTTTGTGATGTTTGAGACCACATTTGTGCTTGGCCAGTATCCAATGGACTGGATCGACTCGGCAGTGTCGTGGATTGGCGGCTTGGTCGACAGCCATATGGCTGCCGGTCCGCTTAAGGACATGATTTCGGGCGGCATTATCGACGGCGTGGGAGCCGTGATAGTGTTCCTGCCGCAAATCCTCATTCTGTATGCCTTCATATCGTTTATGGAAGACAGCGGCTATATGGCCCGAGCTGCCTTTATAATGGACAAGCTGATGCACAAGATGGGACTGCACGGCAAGTCGTTCATCCCACTCATCATGGGCTTTGGCTGCAACGTGCCCGCCGTGATGGCCACGCGCACCATCGAGAGCCGCCACAGCCGCCTTGTGACTATGCTCATACTGCCGTTCATGAGCTGCTCGGCACGCCTGCCCATCTACATAATGATAACCGGCACCTTCTTTGCCCTCAAATACCGCTCAATGGTGATGATATCGCTGTATGTGGTGGGCATTGTGATGGCGGTGATCATGAGCCGTGTGTTCAGCCGCTATGTGGTGGGCAAGGAAGACACCCCGTTTGTGATGGAGCTGCCGCCCTACCGCTTCCCCACCAGCAAGGCCATTGCGCGCCACACCTGGGAAAAGGGCAAGCAGTACTTGAAGAAGATGGGTAGCATAATTCTCACCGCCAGCATCATTGTGTGGGCGCTGGGCTACTTTCCGCACAACAGCCAGCTCACCCCGCAACAGCAGCAGGAGCAGAGCTATATAGGCCGCATAGGCAAGGCCATAGCGCCCGTGTTCACACCGCAGGGCTTCAGTTGGAAACTCGATGTTAGCCTTGTGGCTGGTGTGGGGGCAAAGGAGATTGTGGCCTCCACCATGGGCGAGCTCTACAGCGGCGACGAGACTGTGGCCGACGATTCAGCCCCCGACGACGGGCACAAATACGATGCAGTGCGCACCCAAATGACAGCCGACGGCGTCACACCGCTGGTGGCCTACAGCTATCTGCTGTTTGTGCTGCTCTACTTCCCGTGTCTGGCCACCATTGCCGCCATCAAGAACGAAAGCGGCAGCTGGAAGTGGGCCATTTTCACGGCTCTCTACACCACAACGCTGGCTTGGGTAGTGTCGGCAGTGTTCTATCAGGTGGCGCGGCTCATTGTTTAGCCGCCTGACCAGAGCTGTTGAAATAATCGAACCGGGCCTTGCCTTTTAGCTGGCAAGGCCCGGTTTGTTGGCATGATTGGCATGGTTTTTGTGATTGTATTGGTGAATTATGTGGTAACTTTGCAAAACCTGTTAGCAAATTTGAATATGGCAAAAATCAGAAAATACACTGGCCTGAGCCAGGCCGAAGTGGCCCAAAGCCGCGCCAGCCATGGCGCCAATGTGCTCACTCCGCCCATTAAGACACCTTGGTGGATCAAACTGCTTGAAAAGTTCAAGGATCCACTGATAATAGTGCTGCTGGTGGCTGGAGTGCTGTCGGTGGGCATATCGTTTTATGAATATTTCGGCCTTGGCGAAAGCGGCTCGGTGTTTTTCGAGCCGGTGGGCATTTTCATAGCCATATTGCTGGCCACTGGCATGGCATTTGTGTTTGAGTGGAAGGCCGACCGCGAGTTTGCCGTGCTCAACAAGGTGAACGACGACGAGCCCGTGGAGGTGGTGCGCGACGGCAACGTGAAGCGCGTGCCCAAGCGCGACGTGGTGGTTGGCGACGTGGTGATTCTCAACACTGGCGAGGAGGTCCCGGCCGACGCCGTGCTGCTGGAGTCCACGGCTCTGCAGGTCGACGAGTCGTCGCTTACCGGCGAACCGGTGTGCGCCAAGACCACCGTTGAGGCCGATTTCGACAGCGACGCCACTTTCCCCTCCAATCATGTGATGCGCGGCACCAAGGTGATGGAGGGCCACGGTGTGTGCCGCGTCACTGCTGTGGGCGATGCCACCGAAAACGGCAAGGTGTATGAGGCCGCGCAAATCGACGACAGCGTGAAAACTCCGCTCAACGAGCAGCTCGACGGCCTCAGCCGCTTCATCACATGGGCCAGCTATGCTGTGGCCGCGCTGGTGGTGCTTGGCCGCGTGGTGTATTACTTCGCCTTCAGTGGCCAGGCAAGCCCCTTCCAGTGGGTTGATTTCCTGACATTCTTCTTGCAGACAATAATGATTGCCGTCACGCTGATTGTGGTGGCAGTGCCCGAAGGCCTGCCCATGGCGGTGACGCTGAGCCTGGCCTACAGCATGCGCCGCATGCTTAAAACGAGCAACCTCGTGCGCCGCATGCACGCCTGCGAGACGATGGGCGCAACCACGGTGATATGCACCGACAAGACCGGCACGCTCACCCAAAACCAAATGCGCGTGAGCCACACCAACTTCTATGGCCTTGACACAGGGCAGCGCCTGGGCAGCGACGACATGAGCCGCCACATTGCCGAGGGAATAGCGGTGAACTCGACAGCCCAACTCGACTTCTCCAACCCCGAAGCGCCGCAGGTGATAGGCAACCCCACCGAAGGCGCGCTTCTGCTGTGGCTCAGCTCCAACGGCATTAACTACCACGATGTGAAAGATGCCGCGGTAGAGCTTGAACAGATTCCGTTCAACACCGAGCGCAAATACATGGCCACCATTGTACGCAGCGCCATCGACGGCCGCCGCGTGCTGTATGTGAAGGGCGCCACCGAAATCATTCATCCGCTGTGCGGCAGCGTGTGCGGCAATGTGGAGCACAGCGCCACCGATGCGCAGCTGCTTGCCTACCAGCGGCAGGCCATGCGCACGCTGGGCTTTGCCTACCGTGTGCTCGACGACGGTGAGCAGCCCATAGCCGACGGCCGCATTGTGGCGCGCAACCTCACCTTCATGGGCATTGTGGCCATCAGCGACCCCGTGCGGCCCGAGGTGCCCGCAGCCGTGGCCGAATGCCGCGACGCTGGCATTGCAGTGAAGATTGTTACAGGCGACACGCCTGGCACAGCCCGTGAAATAGGCCGCCAGATAGGGCTGTGGACGAGTGCCGACACCGACGGGCGCAACCTCATCACCGGCCCCGAGTTTGCCGCTCTCACCGATGCCCAGCTCGACGAGCGCGTGGCCGACATCAAAATCATAGCCCGCGCGCGACCCATGGACAAAAAGCGCCTGGTCGAGGCACTGCAGCGCCAGGGGCAGGTGGTGGCAGTGACGGGCGACGGCACCAACGACGCTCCGGCCCTGAAGGCTGCCCATGTGGGCCTGTCGATGGGCGACGGCACCTCGGTGGCCAAGGAGGCCAGCGACATCACCATCATCGACAACTCGTTTTCAAGCATTGGCCGCGCCGTGATGTGGGGCCGCTCGCTATACCAGAACATTCAGCGCTTCATCCTGTTTCAGATGACGGTGAACGTGGCCGCATGCATAGTGGTGCTGGCGGGCTCGGTGATGGGCATCGATGCTCCGCTGAATGTGACGCAGATGCTGTGGGTCAACCTTATAATGGACACGTTTGCAGCCATGGCATTGGCCTCGCTGCCGCCCGACCACAATGTGATGCGCCAGCCGCCGCGCGACCGCCGCAAGTTCATTATCAACCGCAGCATGAGCCGATTCATAGTGGCTGTAGGCGGACTCTTCTCGGTGCTACTTGTGGCGCTGTTCTGGCTCATTAAGGATATGGACGTGAACAGCATAGACTCATCGTATTTTGTGAGCCTGTTGCATAACGGCGTCAGCAACTGGCACAGCATCAAGCCCTACGAGTCGAGCATATTCTTCACCACATTTGTGATGATGCAGTTCTGGAACATGTTCAACGCCCGTGCCTTTGCCACAGGCCACTCGGCGCTGCGCCTCAAGGGCTGCCGCGGCTTTTTGCTGATAGCGCTGCTCATATTCTTCGGCCAGACACTGATAGTGAGCTTTGGCGGCAAGATGTTCAACCTTGAGCCGCTAAAGCCGCTCGACTGGGTGATAATAGTGGTGGGCACATCGCCCGTGCTGCTCATAGGCGAGCTCGCCCGCCTGCTCCACCGCCAACGATAGTTCCAACTATTGTATTCTGAAAACCCTGCAATCGTTGTTTTGCAACCTCTCTTGTATTAGCGACACGATGCGTTTCAGCAACTCATCTTCTACTTTTGCGGTTTCCAGTATGCCACGAGCGGTTTCAAATTCACCAATCTCGCGGTAAAATTCAGCTTTCAGCACATCATCGGCAATCAGGTTGTCAATCAGCCAAATGCCGTTTTTGTGGAAAAGTTGCTTGTCGGCGGCGTCTATTTCCTTGTTGTCGCCGCTTCTGTAATAATAGTCATTGTACGCATGGTGAAGCATTAGGCGCACGTGGGCTTCTTCATCCTTGTCAGCGAAACCCTCTTCCGACAACTGGGCGAAAGCTTCCTTCATTTCCGGATAGGTCAGAAGGCCCTTATTGAAAGAAGGGGTTCCTTTGGCATACTTTTCTTCTTGCCTATCTTTAATGTAATACTTTCCGCAATTGGGACATTTCTGAACATACGAAATCTCGGGCAGCATTGGGGCTATTTGCTTGTTGTCCGACCAAAATTCAGCACCATAAGTGTTTCCTGAAACGAGCGACATGATTTTTTTCTCTTTGCCGCAGAATGGGCAAATGAGGATTCTGGGGTTGCCTGGTATCATAATAATACTATTTTAATTGTCTATAACCGAAACGGCTATGCGGGGCCGTTATTGTGTGTTACCCTCGTTTATTTTTCCAGCTCACCGTCTTCAACATCTATGAAATCTGAGTCATCACCAGTCAAATCCATGTAGTTCAATCTGCCATTAAAATAGATGTCATCAATGGTGTCCCCAAAGCCATAGCCGGAATGGCTCGACAATTTCACACACTGCTGAAGCCTGTCGTCGTACTTTTTCCACAAATCATTTTCTACGATAAAGTCAATGGTCTTGCTGAAGTTGCCTTCCACTGAATCGTAATACTGCTCCCATAGGTCGCCATAGTCATATGTGGCCTGGATTGCCCACTCCATATACGACATCATTAACTCGGCAATGGCGTCAGCTTTTTGAAATCAGACACAGCCTTTCTGCAAACAGAAAAGCGCATCTGCGGCTCACGATTTCTTTTGGGGTAGAACTCCTCGCGGATGATGTCCTTGTATTCTTCAAGTTTGCCTTGCTCATCGGGTTCTGCATAAAACTCCAGGTAGTCCTTGGCTTCTTTCCGGGCTGAATACAATTCAAGCACCATAGTTATGATTTCGTCCTTGGTCATCGACTTCAGAAGCTTCTTTATAGTTGACTTTGACATAAATATTGCTTTTTAGTGGTTTATTACGATTCGGGTATTGCGCTAAGGCGGCGCTGCGGTCGTTTTGCACACCACTATGGAGTGGCAGGTGTTGCGCAGCAGCTATCCTCTTAAAAATCGAAGCTGACCGACAATCCAAGACCGTCCAGATTTTCCCGTGAGGTCTGCTTGGTAATCCAATCACACACATCGGCACGCTGCATACTGTAGCTCAGGGCCACGCTGATGCCTAATGGACGGCGCCCAAAGCTGAAATGGCAGCCCAGCTGCGGCGACACGTAGAGTCCCTTGACATCGCCCACGCTGTAGCCTATCTGCAATTCGGCATATGGCGACGTGCGGCAGCGTATGGCCTTATGCACTTCGGTGCGCAAATCCACAAACAGCGGAGCGCTTACGAAGCCATGAAAAATCCAGCTGCACACCCCAGCACCAGCTCCCACAAACAAATAAGGGCTCACCTGGCTGCCGGCAACCGCGAATATTGTGCCGTGGGAAAAGTCCCACGAATCAATTCCTACTTCATTTTTTTCACCAATGAAGCACCTAAAGCCGGGGCCGTGAAACTTAGGCCTGACTGGCTTGGTCTCGGCAAAAGTGCTGGAGACGGAGTCGGTCGCAGTGTCAACCGACTGGGCAAAGCCGCACACATTAGCCGTCACAGCCATCATAGCGGCCAGCGCGCATTTCTGAATCATTTTTATCATCATTGTTAAGTTTGTTTACACCTAATCAGTAAAATTAGCACATCCGCACCATTCCACACAGTTTTCACGCATGTTCTGCAACATAAACGCACATGCGGTGCGGAAAAACAAAAAGCGCAATCCCGACTGGTCGGGACTGCGCTCGTTGCGTGGTTGTCTTATCCGGATTCGAACCAGAACAGGCAGAACCAAAAACTGCAGTGCTACCATTACACCATAAGACAATCTTGACAAATGCGACTCATCGTCTCAAATGCGGTGCAAATTTACGCACGTTTTGCGTAACTTGCAAATTTTTACAATCTTATTTCACAATCAGCAGGTAATAGTTCTTTTTGCCGCGCTGGGCAAGAATATACTTCCCGTTGAGCAGGAAATCGCTGTTGACTGTCATGTTGGGGTCGGCCACCTTTTCCTTGTTCACGCTCACGCCGCCGCCCTGGGTGAGCTTGCGCATCTCGCCCTTGGAGGCAAACACGGCTGCATGCTCGGTGAGCAGGCTTATGAGGGGCACACCGGCGGCCACAGCATCTTTGCTCACCTCGAATGTGGGCACGCCCTCGAACACCGACAGCAGTGTGTCTTCGTCGATTTTGTGCAGAATGTCCTTAGCCTTGTTGGAGAAGAGGATTTGCGAAGCCTCCACGGCGGTCTCATAGTCTTGTGCCGAGTGCACCATAGTGGTGATTTCCTTGGCCAGGCGCTTTTGCACGGGACGCAGGCCTGGATCCTTTTCCTGCTCGGCTATGAGGGCGTTGATCTCGTCCTCGGGCAGGTCGGTGAATATCTTGATGTATTTTGCCGCGTCGGCATCGCTCACATTGAGCCAGAACTGGTAGAACTTGTAGGGCGATGTGCGCTTGGGGTCGAGCCACACGTTGCCGCTTTCGGTTTTGCCAAACTTGCCGCCATCGGCCTTGGTGATGAGCGGGCAGGTGATGGCGTAGGCCTCGCCGCCGGCCATGCGGCGAATCAGCTCGGTGCCGGTGGTGATGTTGCCCCACTGGTCGCTTCCGCCCATCTGCAGGCGGCATCCCTGGGTCTGATACAGGTGCAGGAAGTCGTAGCCCTGCAGCAGTTGGTAGGAGAATTCGGTGAACGACATGCCGTGGTCGGCGTTGGCGGCAAGGCGCTTTTTCACCGAGTCCTTGGCCATCATGTAGTTCACTGTGATGTGCTTGCCCACGTCGCGAATGAAGTTAAGAAACGAGAAGTCCTTCATCCAGTCGTAGTTGTTCACCAGAATGGCGTGGTTGGGCGCGTCGCTGTCGAAGTCGAGGAAGTGCGCCAGCTGGCGGCGGATGCACTCCTGGTTGTGGCGCAGAGTGTCCTCGTCTATGAGCACTCGCTCCTGCGACTTCATCGACGGGTCGCCAATCATGCCCGTGGCGCCGCCCACAAGTGCAATGGGGCGGTGGCCGGCGCGCTGGAAGTGCTTGAGCATCATAATGCTCACCAGGTGGCCAATGTGCAGCGAGTCGGCGGTGGGGTCGATGCCCACATAGGCCGATGTCATTTCTTTATTTAGTTGCTCCTCAGTTCCTGGCATGATGTTGTTGATCATGCCTCTCCACTTTAGTTCTTCTACAAAATTCATCGGTGTGTGAAATGTGTAATATATAATGTGTTGTTAAAATGTTGTTTGTCGTCGTTCTGCGCTATTGCGCTTGGCGTGCCACAAAGTTAGCACTTAATGCCGAGATTACCAAAATCATAGCACTCTCGCGGCCAGTGAAGCTCGGCTTTGCGGACAGAATCGAAACATATATTCACAGATGAAGTCTCAACAAGCTAAACAAAGTTAAAACACGGTAGAAAATGGCGTAAAAACTATGTTGCATAACATATTTGTATTACTTTTGCATCGGTTTTTCATGGTATTAGTTTTTAAGGTTATGAAATTCACGGGCGTCGGGATGACGGTTTTGAAATTCATTTGTTTAAGGTTTATGTTAATGGTATTAGAAGGTTAATTAGTTAAGCGATCCTGGACGTTGAGTCTAGGATTTACTTTTTTATACACCCCAACCTCCCCCCAAAAAAATTGAAGGTTGAAAATTTGGAGTTGGCGGGTGGCAGGTCATGCAATTCTTACTGTGATGATTAAGCACTAACCGCAATCGCGGCATATAGACGCTGACGGCAAAACCATAAACTGGCCGGACACCTCTGCCACACTGCAGATGTCCGGCCAGTTTTGTGTCTTATTGGGGGGGGCGGGCGACTCTATTGGCGCTTGCGCCAATTGGCAGGCGAGCAGCCTTCCCTTTCCTTGAAGGCCTTGATGAAGTGGCTTTGCGACGCGAATCCCGACTGCTCCGACACCACGGCGAGTTTGGCCTCGGGGTGCAGCAGCATTTGCCGCTTTGCATAGTCGATGCGCAGGCCTGTAATCCAGCCGCGGTAGGTGGCATTCATCTCAGCGTTGATGTAGGCCGACAGATAGGTGCGGTTGGTGTGCAGCGCGTCGGCAAGCTCTTTTATGGTGATGTGAGGCTGTGTGTAGCCCTCACTGGCCACCCATTGGCCCACTTTTGAGGCTATGTCGGCGTAATAGGCCGGCGCGTCATCAGCCATAATTGGCGTTGGCGGTTGCCCGGAGCCGGCCGCCGGCTCGCCGTTGAGGGCGATCTCCACCTGCTCGTAAAACATCATGTAGTTCAAGTAGCAGCAAAACAGGTAGATGTAGAACGGCACCGACGACAGTATCCACACATACACGCAGTCGTCGGGCAGAAATGTGAGCAGGCCGCAGCCCACGCCAAATATCACAGCCCAATAGGTGAACACCGACAGCCACTTGATGTAGGCGCCGATGTTGTCGGAATGTGTGTCGTCGAAGAGACGCACAGCCCTGCGATACGACCTTATGAGCCACCACGTGAGCCTGAGCCCGTAGGCCACCAGCCATGTGGCCAGCGCCCCCATGCACACCAGCTGCCACACTCCGCCCGTGGGCAGGGCCAACGTTGCGCCCGACAGGGCTGTGAACACCAGCCACAGGACAATGTTGGCCATCATCATGCGACTGTTGACCGATGTCTTGTCGAGCAGCCGGGCCAAAGCCGAGCTGAACAGCCAGTAGCTCAGGAAATAAGTGGAGAGGTTCATGAGAATGGCGGCGTTGGCGTTGACAAACCGCACTCCCACGAAGAAGTGCACCATGTAGTTGGCCGCAAGCAGCAGCAGAGCCGCGCCCATGGTGCGGCGCGAGCGCAGGTAGTTGGAGAATATTGCTTTGTCGGGCGTTCGGGCAAAGATGAAGTAAAACCCGAAAAACAGCATCAGTGGCAGAGCCACACACAGCGAGTAGCTGTATAGCTCATGGTTGATCATAACGGCCCCAGGCTAATGGTTGCCCCATGAAAATGACGTGCTCGCCACCATTTGCGCCTTGATGCGCTTCAAGGGGCCCATGGTGGTGGTAGTGGACAGCATGGTGATTTTGGGCCAGCCGTTGTAGTAGTAGAAGCTCTTGCTGTCGTTTTCCACCTCAATTTGCTTCACTTTTTTCATCTCAGCCTCGATTTTCTTGGCCGAGAGGCCCTTTTGCTGGTTCACCAGTCCGCTTATGGCCCCTGTCAGCAGCGGCGCTATGTCTTTGCCGTCGATCAAGGTGCTCACTTTGCCCAGCACAAAGTAGTCGCCGTCAAACTCCGTCTCGGTGTCGGTGGAGTCAATCACACCATAGTCGGCATAGCGGGTCATTGTGTAGGCGGGGCTGTCGGCGGTGGCGGCCACGGTGTCGCTCTCCTCCTGGCCGGCCGTAAACTGGTTGCCGTGGTTGGCAAACATCACTTGCAGCGCCGCAAGGCCGTCGCGCACGCCCTCTTCGGTGGCCAGTGTCTTGCTGTATAGGCTCTTTATGGCATCGCGCTTCACCACTTTGCTCATCTCGGGGTTGGCGGCAAAGGCGGAGTCGATCATGTGCTCGAAGGCCCGCAGCTGCAGTCGTCCCACCTCCTGCCAATTTTTGATTTCGGTCACACTGCCGGCAAAGTCGGTGGCCACCACCACTTTGCTGCCCGCAAGGGCGTTGATGCCAGCCTCGTGCAGGCGCGCCTTAAAGTTGTCGGAGCATTCGGGCGCGGCCTTGCAGTTTTGCACCAGCAGGTGCAGCGTGTAGCCGTCGGCGGTGCTGTCGGCCACAGCTATTTTGAAGTTGGTGTCCACGCGGTAGCGCACTGTGGTGTCGCCGTCGACCACATCGCTTTCTTGCGACACAGCCGTGTAAGCGGTGGTGTCGAGCAGCTCGTAGCAGCCCACCACAGGCACCACTGCGGCGCTGTCTTCGGCCACAAATGGCGAGTCAACGAGTACTGAGTCGGCCACGGCGGCGTAGTCCTCTTCTTGGGTCATAATGGCGTGACTGTGTGTGGTGCTGGCGGCCACAGCGGCCGCGGCTGCCATAAGGCAGGCAATAGCGGTGATAAAGTGCTTCATAAATTTTTATTTTTCTGTGTATGTCGTTTTTTATCGTTTCTGCGAATAGTGAAAATGGCGCGGAGCCACAAGTGCAAAGATAGAAAATAAAGCGCACTTCCACCACCACGCAGGCCGGCAAAATGCGCAAAAAAAGCCGCCGCTCTCATAATGGGAGCGGCGGCCTTAACGGATATATCTAAACTTGTTTTATTATTGCTTCAAGTTTAATTGCATTAGAGCTGAGGACCAGCGGCTACGAGAGCCTTGCCAGCCTCGTTGTTCTCATACTTGGCGAAGTTCTTGATGAAGCGTGCTGCCAGGTCTTTAGCCTTTGTCTCCCACTCGGCAGCGTCCTTGTAGGTGTCGCGCGGATCGAGAATGTTGGGGTCTACGCCCTCGAGCTGAGTCGGAACCACAAAGTTGAAGTAGGGGATAGTCTTTGTGGGAGCCTTGTCGATGCTGTGGTCGAGGATGGCGTCGATGATGCCGCGGGTGTCGCGGATAGAGATGCGCTTGCCTGTGCCGTTCCAGCCAGTGTTCACGAGGTATGCCTTGGCACCGCTCTTCTGCATCTTCTTAACCAGTTCCTCAGCATACTTTGTGGGGTGCAGCTCAAGGAATGCCTGGCCGAAGCAAGCCGAGAATGTGGGGGTCGGCTCTGTGATGCCGCGCTCAGTACCTGCCAGCTTGGCTGTGAAGCCAGAGAGGAAGTAGTACTTGGTCTGCTCAGCGTTCAGGATTGACACGGGGGGCAGCACACCGAATGCGTCGGCGCTCAGGAAGATAACCTGCTTTGCAGCGGGACCCTGAGAGAAGGGACGCTGGATGTTCTTGATGTGGTAGATAGGATAAGACACGCGGGTGTTCTCTGTCACGCTCTTGTCGGCGAAGTCGATCTTGCCGTCTTTGTCAACGGTAACGTTCTCGAGCAGAGCGTCGCGAGTGATTGCGCCGTAGATGTCGGGTTCAGACTCCTTGTCAAGGTTGATAACCTTGGCATAGCAGCCGCCCTCGAAGTTGAACACGCCCTCGTCATCCCATCCGTGCTCGTCGTCGCCGATGAGTTTGCGCTTCGGGTCGGTCGACAGAGTGGTCTTGCCAGTGCCCGACAGGCCGAAGAAGATGGCGGTGTTCTCGCCGTTCATATCTGTGTTGGCCGAGCAGTGCATCGAAGCGATGCCCTTCAGGGGCAGGAAGTAGTTCATCATAGAGAACATACCTTTCTTCATTTCACCGCCATACCATGTATTGATGATAACTTGCTCCTTAGAAGTCACATTGAACACAACAGCTGTCTCTGAGTTCAGACCCAGCTCTTTGTAGTTCTCAACTTTGGCCTTTGATGCGTTGTAAACGATGAAGTCGGGCTCCTGGTCGAATTCAGCCTCGTTCTGAGGACGGATGAACATGTTGGTCACGAAGTGTGCCTGCCATGCCACCTCCATGATGAAGCGAACCTTCATGCGGGTGTCCTTGTGTGTGCCGCAGAAGCCATCAACCACGTACAGTTTCTTGTTAGAAAGCTCCTTCTTTGCAATCTCTTTCACGGCTGCCCAAGCTTCCTTAGAGGCACGGTGGTTGTCGTTCTTGTATTCGTCCGATGTCCACCACACAGTGTCGTGAGAGTTCTCATCGTCAACGATGAACTTATCCTTAGGCGAACGGCCGGTGTAGATACCAGTCATCACGTTCACAGCGCCGAGCTCGGTCTCCTGACCTTTCTCGTAGCCCTCGAGACCTGCTTTAGTCTCTTCGTTGAACAACACCTCGTAAGAAGGATTGTAGAGAACCTCAGTAGTGCCTGTGATTCCATACTTTGCCAAAACTGACTTATCAAACTTTGCCATTTTGAAATGTGTTTAATGTGTTTGTAATAAACTTATTATATTCTTTTATCTCTTTATCTACTGAAAACCGATGCAAAATTAGTGAATTATTTGGATACAATGACAACAATAAGGAATTTTTTCCCTAATAATTGCGCTATTATAATTATTTAAACTTTCGCCTGGTTTTGCTTGGCGGCCTCAAGGCGCGCCCGCCGGTCGGCCATGCTGCGCTCACGCCACTTGGCGGCGCGCTCGGCTGCGGCCTGGGCCTTGGGGCTGGCGGCCGCCTCCTCGGGGGTGAGACGCATCAGCCCAGCGGCATTCACAAGGTCTTTCACCACCTCTCCGCCGGCTATGAGGCCGGCCACGGCGGGCACAAAGGCGTTGCTGGCCGGGATGTCGCGCCGCTCGGTGCATTTGCGCATGTCCTTGTTGGGGCATATGCAGTGCAGCCGGCAGCTGATGTCGGGGTCGTCGATGGGCCTGAGCGGCTCCTCCTCGCTGTAGACGCACTTAAGCCGGCCGATGCCCAGCTTGCGCAGCTTTTTGCGTATCACCTTGGCCAGCGGATCCATCTTGGTCTGGTTGATGTCGGTCACACGGAATGCCGTGGCGTCGAGTTTGTTGGCCGCGCCCATGCACGATATAATGGGCACCCCCAGCGCGTGGCAGCGCTTAATCAACTCCAGCTTGGCCGTCACGGTGTCAATGCAGTCCACCACATAGTCCATTTTCGAGAGGTCGATGTTGTCGGCGTTCGACGGCAGGTAGAACTGCTTGTAGGTGTGCACTATGCAGCGCGGATTTATTTGCAGCACACGTTCGCGCTCCACATCCACCTTGTGCCGGCCCACGGTAGTGGTCAGGGCTATTATCTGGCGGTTTACGTTGGTCAGGCACACGCGGTCGTCGTCAATCAAGTCGATTTCGCCCACACCGCTGCGGGCAATGGCCTCCACCACATAGCCGCCCACGCCGCCCACGCCAAACACCGCCACACGGCTTGCCGCCAGCACATCGATGGCCGGCCGGCCCATGAGCAGCTGTGTGCGTGAAAACTGATTTTGCATTGTTTTTACTGAATTATCGTTTTTTGTAGTTGTGAGAATAGACAATCTGCATTGTCGGCCTGCGGCATTGGCCGCCGGCGTGGTGCAAAATTACGAAATTTTCGCCACACCCCCGTCATGCCGCCTCCCAATCACCCGATTTTGCCCCTCGCCACCACACTGCGCACTCATTTCATCGCCATTTTTAGCAGCGCTCTTATTGTTGAGTATAAATCCTGAAAATCAAAGATATATAATGAAAATTATACCGTCTAATGGAAATTTATTATACCGTTTGTGGACTTTTTATTACACCATTTGTCGGCGTTTTACTATGCCGTTTGTGGATTTATGGTGGCCGAGCCAACGTTTAACTTATGTTGAGGGTGCGGTTGGACAAAATGTTGTAATTTTGCAATGGGCGGCGTGTGGCCGCCGCTGCACATTGTTGCGGTGATACACATATATGAATAGTTAAGGCTTAAGAATTATGAAGATAGTAAGTTTCAGGCACATAGCTCTGCTGCTTGCTGTGCTGGCAGCAGGCGTGGCAGTGGCGGCAGGCGTGGCGCAGGCCACGTTCAGCACCAAATCGCACGACTTCGGCTACATAAAGGAGGCCAAGGGCCCGGTGTCGTACACATTCGAGTTTACCAATACTGGCACGGCGCCGCTCATCGTGATCGAGTCCACTGCATCGTGTGGCTGCACCCGTCCCGAATACCCTACCAAGCCCATCAAGCCTGGTAAGAAGGCCAAAATAAAGGTCACCTACAGCCCCATAGGCCGGCCGGGCGCGTTCCGCAAGACAATAAAGGTGAAGACCAACGGCCGCGAGCGTGTGACAACGCTGGTAATCGAGGGCGTAGTGATTCCTAAACGGTGACGGCGGACATGAGAAGAGTTTTATTGGCTCTGGCTTCCATGGCATGCTGTGCCTTTGCTACTGTGGCACAGGGCCGCGTGTCGTGGATCGAGACTGTGCACGACTTTGGCACGTTTAGCGAGAGCGTGGGCAAGGTAACGGGGGTGATGCGCTTCGTCAACACTGGCGACTCGGCCCTGGTGATAACACGCGTGCGCCCAACGTGCGGCTGCACGGCGGGCGACTTCAGCCACGCTCCGGTGAAGCCTGGCGACACTGCCACCGTCACGCTCACCTACACCGCCATTGGGAGGCCTGGCGAGTTTTGCAAAGACGTGTATGTCTACACCACTGGGCAGCCGCGCCGCTCAGTGGTGTCGATCAAAGGCAAGGTGATAGGCAGTGTGGCCACTGTGAGCGAGCAGTATCCCGTGGCCGTGGGACCGCTGCGCCTCGACCGCGCCAGCATCCCGCTTGGCGACATCACCCGCGGCAAGACGCGCATGGCCTACCTTAGCGGCTACAACACAAGCACCGACTCTGTGCAAGTGACTTTCAGCGCCGTCACTCCCGGCATCATCCCGCAGGCGCTGCCACAGGTGGTGGCCCCGGGCAGCACCATGACGGTGACGGTGTTCTACGATTCAGGCAACGCCCCGCTGTGGGGGCTCAACACCTACTCATTTGGCATCACAGCCACGCCGGTTGGCGGTGGCGATGGCGGAGCCGCCGAGGCCAGCGTGATGGCCATGGTGAAGGAAGACTTCAGTCGCCTCACGCCCAAGCAGCGCGCAGGCGCGCCAGTGGCCATGCTCGAGGCCGACAGGCTTGACTTCGGCACCATGAGCCGCCAGGGCGCGCCGGCGCAGCGCAAGCTCACAATAACCAACACTGGCCGCGAGCCGCTGCTGGTGCGCCGCGCCTACAGCTTGTGGCCAAGCGTGACGGTGGCCGTGAAAGGAGGCAAAATAAAGCCCGGCCGCAGCACCGAAATAATTGTCACCGTCAGCCCCGACAAGATTGATCCGGCCGAAAAGGCGCTCAACGCCCCAATAAGCGTGATCACCAACGACCCGCTGAACCCCGTGCAGGCGGTGCGCGCCGTGGGGCTGCTGTCGCAGTAGCTCCACGCAGCGCGGATTAGGGCGTTTTGATTTGTCGATTATTATTGCTAATTTCGTACACCACTTTTTCAGACAACATAAATTATAACGACGATACACACAAAAATGAGCAACGATATTAAGCACACCGAGGAAAATCCACTCATCGATCACCCCGAAAACGACAGCCAGTATTCCGGGCTGCAAGTGAACTCGGGCGTGGCCCAGCCGCCCATGGTCAGCCCCTACCTTAAGCGGCGCAAACGCCGCCAGCTTAGCGTGAACGACTATGTGGAGGGCATACTCAAGGGCAACACCACTGTGCTGGGGCAGGCCGTGACCCTCATCGAGAGCCTTGCCCCGCAGCACCAGGCCATAGCCCAGGAAGTGATTGCCAAGTGCCTGCCATATGCCGGCCACTCGCGGCGAATAGGCATCACAGGCGTGCCGGGCGCGGGCAAGAGCACATCGATCGACGTGTTTGGCATGCATGTACTTGAGCGAGGAGGCAAACTCGCCGTGCTTGCCATCGACCCCAGCAGCGAGCGCTCCAACGGCTCGATTTTGGGCGACAAGACGCGCATGGAGCGCCTGGCCGTGCACCCAAAGGCTTTCATCCGCCCTTCACCCTCGGCCGGTTCGCTTGGCGGTGTGGCACGCAAGACGCGTGAAACCATCATGCTGTGCGAGGCCGCCGGCTACGACACCATATTTGTTGAAACCGTGGGCGTGGGCCAGAGCGAGACGGCAGTACACTCAATGGTCGACTACTTCCTGCTCATTCAGCTGGCCGGCACCGGCGACGAACTTCAAGGTATAAAGCGCGGCATCATGGAGATGGCCGACGGCATCGTCATCAACAAGGCCGACGGCGACAACATCGACCGTGCCAACCTAGCCGCCGCCCAATTCCGCAACGCCCTGCACCTGTTCCCGCTGCCGCCCAGCGGCTTCGTGCCCGAAGTAATCACATACTCGGGCTACTACAACCTGAACATCGACAAGGTGTGGGACATGATAGACCGCTACTTCGACTTCGTGAAGAAAAACGGCTACTTCCACGAGAAGCGCCGCCAGCAGGAAAAGTACTGGATGTTTGAGACCATCAACGAGAAGTTGAAGAGCCACTTCTATAACAATCCCGAAATCGACGCCATGCTCAAGGAGAAAGAGCAACTGGTGCTCTCAAGCCAGCAGTCGTCGTTTGTGGCCGCAGGCGATGTGCTGCACTACTACTTCGAGCACCTGAAATAGCATAAATTGCGGCATATTTGAGGCATAGGTTTGCCAAGTAGCGAAAAATGCCTTATCTTTGCAGACGCAAAAAGCCCAGATGGCGGAATCGGTAGACGCGCTGGTCTCAAACACCAGTGGAGTAACATCCGTGTCGGTTCGACCCCGACTCTGGGTACAAAACCCGCTTGACACGCAATCGCGCGTCAAGCGGGTTTGTTATTTGGTAAACCGGCATAAACAGCTTGATGCAATTAATTGTTTAATAGCAATTTGCTGTAGGGACGTGGCATGCCGCACCCAATGAAAATCATTATAAATCAGCTAATTAATCACATTGTTATGGGCTATTTTTTAAAACTATGGTAGCAGTAATGCCACAATTCACACAGTTTTGTTGCGGCAAACGACAAAAACATGGTCACTTTTCACTGTATCGGCATACAACATCCATACTATAAGTAGCTGTAAATCAGATATAGATAACACCTTGTCATGGGTGGCTGTTGCCGCAAATGCGTGATGTTATGACAAGCTATGGTCACAGCGACAAGTTGTATAGCGAGAGTTTCAATGTACTGTAATCTTCAAGCATTTGAGGCACTGAGAGTATTACTCTGTTGCGGTGAGCAACTGTTGCTTCGTGATCACCCCCCATAATGTAATCCTCAATCACGTTTGACTGAAGCTGGTTGTACGACTGCAATCTGAATTGATCCCAATCGCCATAACTATCATGTTCAAAATAGTCAGTCTCTACGACAAACAATTCCAAAAGTCCCAAGTATAGCGCGCGCATAAGCTGCCGCGGTCTGCACCAGCCAAACACAATGGGGCGATGTGAGAATGTGTCGGGGACGATAGTAACTGATAGACCGTCATTGTCCATAAACAAACGCCTTTGACCGATTTTTAACGTGGTGGGCGAATCTTCAAAGCAGATGTTGATATTGGCTTGCGCCCATAGGGAATATACGAATGTCTCCATCTCGTTGCGCATTCGATTGAAATCGTTTGTCCAGTCGGATAGCCATGAATCATAGGCTCTGTCGCCAATTTTTATTTCATAATGGGTGTCGCAGCTATAAGGTTCAAGAAACCTGAAGCTAAACTCCTCGATATTCACCTCATCAGAAAGAATATGGATATAGTTTTTTGGTATCACCAAATCATTCAAGCCTATCAGCAAATGCTCGGCAGTCGTGCTGGTGAACGATGAAAGCGGCGACTCATTGTACTTGATCACATGATGGCAAAAACTCTTCAAGGCTTGTATCGCAGAATTGATGAAGTCGTTACGGTTGTACTCAATGCTATATGAGCCACAAGCTCGATCATAATAGCGGCCTATGACTTCACCTTCGAATATTTGAAAACTTGCTTCTATGCCCGCTGGACTAATAATGCGCTTTTCATTGCAATTCCAAAGCAACTCAAACAGCGACAAAGGATAAATCACCACATCGCGCTCGTGTAGCCGTAGCAAAATAGTCGGTCTGACTTTTCCTTCGCTTGCTTCAAATCTGAATTTTTCTGTCGATTTCATAGTATGACAAGTTTTGTGTGTCATTTTATTTCTGGTTAACAAAGATCATAAAAATTTCGGCACCCTCCTAATCCAAAGCAATTATTTGCAGCTCATTGCCACACGTTTTTTCCACTTCCAAAAGCTGGCCTGTGAGGCGTATCCCGACATCAGGGTGGCCTACGGCCTGTGCCACTCTCTGAGGATGATATTCTCCAAACCTCTTGACAAGGATGTGGCGCGGCTGTCAATGGCGCGGTGGTACAACAAGGTTGAGGCCGCCGGATTCCATTCCTTCAACGTCATAGCCGCAACCTTCCGCGAGCATTATGACGAGATTCTGAATTTCTACATCAACCGTTCCTCTAACGCGCTGGCCGAGTGCTTCAATGCCAAAATCAAACTGTTCAGAGCCAATCTGCGCGGCGTGGCAGACAAGAAGTTTTTCCTATTCCGCATAGCCAATCTTTTCGCCTTTCCCCACTGCTTTTCTACTGAACCCTGAAAAAGTATCAATCCCGGAGGGATTGGATATGTGTAGGCAGGTATGCAGCGGAGGCGCAGCCGACGCGAAATGCCTGCTAACCGTCCACCCGAGCCACGCATTCCAGAGGAATGCGACCACTGTACCCCGCAACGCGTCACAACGCAATGCTAAGCATATCAGCAGAATCCGCCAGTTGTCGCATTCCTACGGAATGCCTTGTGTGGGCGAGCTATGCAGCACGGTCCCCGCTGCCGCTACGCCCGTGCTGCATACCTGCCTACACATATTTTATCCCTAACGGGATAATGCCGCCTTCTGTGTTATGGAAAACGACACAAGCGCCATACTTTTTCTGTGCTTTCGGCATGCCGCGTCCGATGGCAATCAATGGTTATCA